>NZ_JBVIJO010000051.1:0-1155 GCF_055581365.1 Streptomyces sp. NPDC031445 | reverse complement strand
TGGCCATTTGACCAGGGGCCGCGCCGGGTCCAGGACCTGCGGGTCCCGCTGTGTGCTCGTCAGGGGGCGGTGGTGATGGAGGCGGGCCGGGTGTTCAGCAGCGCCAGGCAGTTGGCCCACAGTGCGCCGAGCGGTGAGGTGGTGTTGTAGAGCTTGGCGAACAGCACCTGGCCCTCCAGTTGCGCGACCACGGCCCGGGCTGATTCGCGGGTGTCGGTGGACGGTGATCTCCCCCCGGCCCTCGGCCTCGGTGACCACTGCTTCGATCATGTCGACCTGGTCCTCGAAGATCTCTTTGAGCCGGTCGCGGACGGTCTCGCTCTGGTTGCACATCTCCAGGGAGAGGTTGCCGAGCATGCAGCCCGCGATCGTTCCGCGGACCTCCCGGCCGGCCCGGTACTCCGCCTCGGTCGCCTCGAAGAGCCGGCGCAGACGCTGGAGGGGCGGTTCCGTGTCGTCCGCCAGGAGGCTGGTCCAGCCGCGTCGTTCGGCGGCCCAGTGCTCGTCGAGCACGGTGAGTGCGAGGGCTTCCTTGGACTCGAAGAAGTAGTAGAAGCTCCCCTTGGGTACCTCGGCCGCCTTGCAGATCTCGGCGACGCCGAGCGCCGAGTAGCCGCGCAGCTCGATGAGTGACTGCGCAGTGTCGAGGATCTTCCTCCTGGCGTCGCTTGTCCGGCCCATGAGGTAAGTATACGACCGATCGTCTATAAACGGGAGCGGGTTGGATCGGCCGAGACTCCGGGGCGGGTCGGCCTTTGACACCTGTCGACCCGTCGTCTAGCTTCGAATAGGCGACCGGTCGTCTTGTAGAGGTCCGGCCGACTCTCTCGCCGAACCCTCGACAACGAAACGGAGAACGCCGCTCATGGCCACCGTGAAGCTCGCGATCGTCTTCTACTCGTCCACCGGCACGATCACGGAGATCGCCAAGGAGCTGCGCGACGCCGGTGTGAAGGCGGGCGCCGAGGTGCGTCTGCTGAAGGTGGCCGAGCTGGCCCCGCGGGCCGCCATCGACTCCAATCCGGCCTGGGCCGCCAACCACGCCGCCATCGCCGACATCCCCGAGGCCACCCCGGAGGACATCGAGTGGGCCGACGCGGTGGTCTTCGGCACGCCGACCCGCTTCGGCAACGTCTCCTCGCAGCTGAAGCAGTT
>NZ_JBVIJO010000050.1:0-1408 GCF_055581365.1 Streptomyces sp. NPDC031445 | reverse complement strand
CTAGTAGTGCTTCGTTAGGTTCTGGGTCTGGTTCTGTTGGTGGTGAGGGGTTGGCCGCAGGTGGTGCAGGTGCCGGTCCAGCACCTCAGCAGGTCCTGGAGGGCGTCCAGGACCTGGTAGAGAGTCAGGCCGGCATTGGGGCTTTTGGGTCGAGCCGTCGCAGGGTGAGGAAGGCCTGGGCGGCGGTGACGAGGGTGACGTGGTGGTGCCAGCCGCGCCAGGTGCGGCCTTCGAAGTGGTCCAGGCCCAGGCCGTGTTTGAGCTCGCGGTAGTCGTGCTCGATCCGCCAGCGCATCTTCGCCCACCGCACCAGGTCGGCGACCGGGGTGGTGGCGGGCAGGTTGCTCATCCAGTAACCGGTCGGCTCGTCGGCTTCTTCGGGCTGTTCGACCAGCAGCGTCCTCACGGGCAGCACGCCGTCCCAGCGGTTGCGTCCGCCTGCCTGTTCCTGGGCGGTGCGGGAGGCTTCCTTGCCCGAGGGCCGTACCTGGATCGCGGCGAAGTGCGAGGTCATCGTGCCTTTGCTGCCCTGCCGCCAGGTGACCTGTTCGAACACAGCCCCCTCCAGGAGGCCCGGCAGCGGGCGGGGCGCCTCGCGGTATCGGGCCAGGGTCGGCGGCCCCAGGCCGCCGTAGGCCGGCTGATACGGCTCGGCGCCGGCAGGCCGTGCGACCTCCTTCGGGTCGACGGCCATGACATAGGACCAGCCGCGCTCTTCCAGCGCGAGCCGGAAGGAGACGCTGCGTCCGTAGCCGGCATCGGCCACGATCACGGGCACCTTCAGGCCCTGCGAGGCCAGCCGGTCCAGCAGCCCCAGAGCCAGCCGGGTCTTGGAGGCATGCCCGACCTCTTCGGGTATCCCGGCCCGCTGCCGCCGCCGGTCGTCGTGCACCCATTCCTCGGGCAGGAACAGCTCCCACTCCAACGGGCACGACGCCGCGTCGGTGGCGGCGTGCACACTGACCGCGACCTGGCAGTTCGCCCGCTTACCCAACGCTCCGCAGTACTGCCGGGCCACCCCGACCGAGGCAGTGCCGCACTTGGGAAACGACACATCATCGACGACCCACACCTCGGGGCGGATCGCCTCGCACAACCGCTCGGCGATCCGCCGCCGCACCGGAAGCGGATCCCACGGCGACTGGTTCACGAACTGCTGCAGGGCCTGCATGTTCCCGTCCGGCAGCCGCTCGGCCATCGGCTGGATCGACTTACGACGGCCGTCCAGCATCAGTCCCCGCAGATAACAAGCGCCCCACCGCCGCTGATCCCGCCGTGGCAGCGACGCGAACACATCGGCAACGAACTCCGATAACTCACCCCGGAGCCGTTCCACCTCCCCCAGCCTCATATCGGAGAAGATGCCCACCACCAGGAAAGATCACACGACGTAACGAAGCACTACTAG
>NZ_JBVIJO010000048.1:0-1646 GCF_055581365.1 Streptomyces sp. NPDC031445 | reverse complement strand
CTCGGAGACCGGGTAGCGGGACTCGCGCCGTACGGCCATGAAGATGCGCGGCATGACGGGGAAGTGGAACGCCATGTGGCACTCGTCGCCGCCGGCCTGGTAGTCACCGAAGTAGTCGACGACGTCCTCGGGCCACTGGTTCGCCTCGGCGAGGAGCACCTTGTCGGCGTACTGGGCGTCGATCTCCTTGCGCACCCGCTTCAGGAACTCGTGGGTCGCGGGCAGGTTCTCGCAGTTGGTGCCCTCCTGCTGGTACAGGTAGGGCACCGCGTCCAGCCGGAGCCCGTCGATGCCGAGGTCCAGCCAGAACTTCAGCGCGGAGATCATCTCCTCCTGCACGGCCGGGTTCTCGTAGTTCAGGTCCGGCTGGTGCGAGAAGAAGCGGTGCCAGTAGTACTGCTTGCGCACCGGGTCGTACGTCCAGTTGGAGACCTCGGTGTCGACGAAGATGATCCGGGCGTCCTGGTACTGCTTGTCGTCGTCGGCCCAGACGTAGTAGTCCCCGTACGGACCGTCCGGATCCCGCCTCGACTCCTGGAACCACGGGTGCTGGTCGCTGGTGTGGTTCATGACGAAGTCGATGATCACGCGCATGCCGCGCTGGTGCGCGGCGTCCACGAACTCCACGAAGTCGGCGAGGTCGCCGAACTCCGGCAGCACGGCGGTGTAGTCCGAGACGTCGTAACCACCGTCCCGCAGGGGGGACTTGAAGAACGGCGGCAGCCACAGACAGTCCACGCCGAGCCACTGCAGGTAGTCGAGCTTGGCGGTCAGGCCCTTCAGGTCGCCGACGCCGTCGCCGTTGCTGTCCTGGAAGGAGCGGACCAGGACCTCGTAGAAGACGGCGCGTTTGAACCACTCCGGGTCCCGGTCCTTGGCGGGGGTGTCTTCGAAGGTGTCCGGAACGGGCTCATTGACGATCATGTTGTGGGTGACCCTCCGGTCTGCGGGGTGGACGGTCGCAGGACGGTGAAGACGTGCGCGGGCCTGTGACCCGGCTCGAGGCGCACATAGTTGGCCCTGCCCCAGTAGTAGGTCTCGCCGGTGAGCTCGTCGCGCACCGGCACGGACTCGTGCCAGTCCAGGCCGAGTTGCGGCATGTCCAACGAGACCGTGGCCTCCTGGGTGTGGTGCGGGTCGAGGTTCACGACCACCAGAACCGTGTTCGATCCGCTCCGTTTCGAGTAGGCGATCACCGCGTCCTGGTCGGCGTGGTGGAAGTGCAGATCGCGCAGCTGTCGCAGGGCCGGCTGCTGCCGCCGGATGGTGTTGAGCCGGGTGATGAGGGGGGCGATGGTGCGTCCCTCGCGTGCGGCGGCTTCCCAGTCGCGGGGCCGGAGCTGGTACTTCTCGGAGTCCAGGTACTCCTCGCCGCCGTCCCTGAGCGGGGTGTTCTCGCACAGTTCGTAGCCGGAGTAGATGCCCCAGGCCGGGGAGAGGGTGGCGGCGAGCACGGCGCGGACCTCGAAGGCGGGGCGTCCGCCGTGCTGGAGGTAGGCGTGCAGGATGTCGGGGGTGTTGGCGAAGAAGTTGGGCCGCATCCAGGCCGCCGCCTCACCCGACAGCTCCGTGAGGTACTCGGTCAGCTCCTGCTTGGTGGTGCGCCAGGTGAAGTACGTGTACGACTGCTGGAAGCCGATCTGGGC
>NZ_JBVIJO010000047.1:0-1935 GCF_055581365.1 Streptomyces sp. NPDC031445 | reverse complement strand
GTGCCGTCGGCGGTGGTGGTGCTGGAGTCGTTGCCGTTGACGGTGAACGGCAAGCTCGACCGCAAGGCGTTGCCGGCGCCGGAGTACGACTCGGGGACGGGCCGGGGTCCTGCGACCGTGCGTGAGGAGATCTTGTGCGCGGTGTTCGCTGAGGTGCTGGGGTTGGATCGGGTGAGCGTCGACGATGACTTCTTCCAGCTCGGTGGGCATTCGCTGCTGGCGGTGACGTTGGTGGAGCGGTTGCGAGCTCGCGGTGTTTCGGTGGATGTCCGCACGCTGTTCTCCGCGCCGACCGTGGAGCGGCTGGCCGCGGCCGCCGGGCGGGACGGCGTGGCGGTTCCGCCGTCGTCCATTCCGGTGGATGCCGAGGTGGTGTTGCCGGAGATGGTGCCGTTGGCGGGGTTGACGGCCGCGGAGTTGGCGCGGGTGGTGGAGTCGGTTCCGGGTGGTGCGGGCAACGTGGCGGACGTGTATCCGCTGGCTCCGTTGCAGGAGGGTTTGTTCTTCCATTACCGGCTTGCTGTGGATGAGGGACGTGATCCGTATGTGACGAGGCAGGTGTGGGAGTTCGAGTCGCGGGTGCGGCTGGATGAGTTCGTGGCGGCGTGGCAGCGGGTGATCGACCGCCACGATGTCCTGCGGTCGGCTGTGGTGTGGGAGGGGTTGTCGCATCCGGTGCAGGTGGTCCACCACACGGCGCAGCTGCCGGTGGTGGAGGTGGAGATCGACCGGAGCGGAGATCCGGTACAGGCTCTCCTGTCGGTTTCTGATGGCCCGATGGATCTGCGGCGTGCGCCGTTGTCGCAGGCCTGTGTGGCGGCGTTGCCGGACGGCTCGGGGCGGTGGCTGCTGGTGCTGCGGTCGCATCACATCGTTCAGGATCACACCACGCTGGAGATCGTCCGTGATGAGGTGCGGGCGGTGCTGGCGGGTGAGGAGGATCGTCTGCCGGCGCCGATGCCGTACCGGGAGTTCGTCGGTCAGGCACTGCTGGGGGTCTCCCCGGAGGAGCACGAGCAGCACTTCGCGTCCGTGCTGGGCGACGTGACGGAACCCACCGCCGCGTTCGGCGTCACGGATGTGCTCGGCGACGGAAGCGTCGTCGGTGAGACACAGGCGCTGGTGCCGCAGGACCTGGCCCGCCGGGTGCGTGAGGTGGCTCGTGGGTGTGGGGTGAGTCCGGCGACGGTGTTCCATGTGGTGTGGTCGCGGGTGCTGGCGGCGGTGTCGGGCCGTGATGATGTGGTGTTCGGCACGCTGGTGTTCGGCCGGGTGCAGGCGGGTGCTGGTTCGGACCGTGTGCCGGGGTTGTTCATCAATACGCTGCCGGTACGGGTACGGACTGCGGGTGTGGCCGTCGGGGACGCGGTGCGTGGGATGCAGGGCCAGTTGGCCGAGTTGATGGTGCACGAGCACGCGCCGCTTGCTGTGGTGCAGCGGGTCAGTGGGATCCCGGCGCCGGCCCCGCTGTTCAGCACCTTGTTCAACTACCGGCATATCGGTGAGAGGGTTCGTCAGGCCGGCGGGCTGGCCGAGGGTACGCGGGCTGTGTGGGGGCAGGAGCGGACGAACTATCCCCTCATCATGGCTGTCGATGACCTGGGCGAGATCGACGGTTTCGGTTTCGCGGTGCAGGCGGTGGAGTCGATCGATCCCGCGCTGGTTGCCGAGTTGATGCTGGCGGCGACCGAGGGAGTGGTGGAGGCGCTGGAGCGCGAGCCGCACACCGTCCTGGGCACCGTTCCCGTTCTGGGAGAGGTGGAGCGGGAGCGGGTGTTGGTGGAGTGGAACGACACGGCTCGGGAGGTTGAGCCGGCGACGTTGCCGGGGTTGTTCGCGCAGCAGGTGGCGCGGACGCCGGACGCGGTCGCGGTGGTGTCCGACGGTGTTGAGGTCTCGTATGCGGAGTTGGACGAGCGGTCGGACCGGCTCGCG
>NZ_JBVIJO010000046.1:0-1965 GCF_055581365.1 Streptomyces sp. NPDC031445 | reverse complement strand
AGCGCGGTCGACGCGCACGAGCCGGAGAAGGTCGCGGCGCTCTTCACCGAGGACGCCATTTTCCAGGGGCTCCGCCCCTACAGCGTCGGCCGTCCGGGGGTCGCCGCGTACTACGACTCCCAGCCGATCGGGCTGACCGCCGAGTACCGGGTGCTCGAGACGCGGAGCCTCGCGGACGACGTCCTGCTCGGCTACCTCGACGTCGACTTCGGGTTCACCGACCGGCCGGACATCCACGTCACGCTCAGCATCGCGCTCAAGCAGGTGGCCGACCGCTGGTACATCTCCCACTACCAGGTGACCAGGCTCGACTGACGCGTCCTGTCGACAGGCGACGGATCTCGGTCGTCAGACCCCCGCGGGCCCCGCCCATCGCATAGCCCGCTGGCTCGCCTGCGATCACAGGAGCTGCGCTCCCGTTGCGGCGGGCGGCAGCGCCGACGTCCCTGTCCGGCCGGGTCGTATGCGTGGCGCGATCCCGTCGATGACGCGGCGGCGCCCGGCGTGCCCACTGTTCGCCGGTCTGCTGGCGCATGCGGCCCGCTCGTTGTCACCGAGACCGGTAGACGGTGGCCAGCACGGAGACGGTGACCCGGTCAGGCAGCAGGCCGTCGTCGTTCAGGTCCGCCCAGCTCACGTGGCGTGCGCTGGCCGTCATCCTCACCAGGTCCAGGGCCTCCGACCCGGTCAGGGCGATGGGGTACTCCACCTGCTCGGTGTCGACGGCCTCGAAGTAGGGGTCCATCGCCCGGTGCAGGCGTTGTTCCTCGGCCGGGTCGACGCTGACCATCGCAGGCACCCGGTCCCGTAGCTCCGCCAGGTGCAGCCCGGTGGGACGGGCCACGATCAGCCGTCCGGCTGGACGGAGCACTCGATGGAACTCGGCTGGATTGCGCGGGGCGAACACGTCCAGCACCGCGTCGGCCACCACGTCGGCCAGCGGGAAGGGACGGAAGACGTCCCAGGTCGCCGCAGATGCTCGGTCGTGGCATCGGGCTGCCGAGCGCAGCGCGCGCACCGACGTGTCCAGGCCCAGACCTCGGCGCCGGGCAGCTGGTCGAGAACGCCGGCCAGGTAGTAGCCCGTGCCGCACCCGACATCGACGACCGTGCCCGGTTCCGGCGCGGAGCGGGCCGCCAGGCGGGCCACGGCCCGGCGGATGGGCGCGTACCTGCCGGCGGCCAGGAAGCGGTCCCGAGCCTGGACCATGGCCGCGTCGTCGCCGCTGGTGGCGCGGGTGCCGGGCAGGAGGCCGACTTAGCCGTGGCGGGCGCGCACACGGAAGGTCACTGGAGCCCTTGATCCCTGCGGGAGTTGGGGAGACATGGAACTCTCTTCAACCTTCGTTGCCAACCCGGAAGGTTGGGATGACAGACGGACGAAGCCCCTGGCTACGTGATCCTGGATGCGGATCACGAGCCTCGTCCAAGCCGTCCTGGTCCTCCAGCTCGCAGCGACGGACGGAGATCAACCTGCGACATGGGCCTCACCTGGACCGCTCTCCGTATCCAACTGCCATATGAGGCTGCGTACTTCGCTGCGGCGGGTCGAGTCGATCTCGACCTCGATCTCGACCTCAGACCATCGGGCACGGATCGCGTCGATCAGCGCATCCCCGTCGATGCGTCAGCCGGCCGCATCACCTTCCACCACCCCCAAGAACGTCATGGCAAGGGCCTACCAGGCGTCCGTGACTCGGCGCTGATCGGCTGCCGCCTGAAGCTGGAACGGGCTCACGGCCTGGCCCGGGTGTGAGGTGCGGCACGGCTCCGGAACAGGTGGTTTATTGACGCGTCAATTAACTCGTGCTCTACTTGCTTCGACAAGTATGTGCGGCTGGGCCTGAACCGACCTCAGGCGCGGCCGAGCGATGAAAGGGCGTCCTCATGACCAAGATCGGTATCATCATCGGCAGCACCCGGCCGGGCCGTAACGGTGAAGCCGTCGCTCGCTGGGTGCACGAGG
>NZ_JBVIJO010000045.1:0-2526 GCF_055581365.1 Streptomyces sp. NPDC031445 | reverse complement strand
TCGTACGCGACCTGGCCCGCCAGGGCGTGACCATGCCCCGCAAGTCAACGTCCTTCGGCCCCAAACCGGCCTCCGGACTCGTCCTGCGGGCCCTGGAGATCTGAGCCGACGGCGGCCGTCGGCGCACGGCCCGCCGGAACACGCAAGAGGGCGGGCTCCATCAGGAGCCCGCCCTCTTCCGTGTGACCGTCGTCAGTCCTTGTCGCCGTCCTCCGGGAAAGCGTCGGCGGACTCGCCAGCGGCGTCCTCGCCGTCCTTGACGTCCTGGCCGTCCTCGACGTCCCGGCCGTCCTCGTCCTCCTCGGACAGGGCGTCGACGAACTCCACGCCGTCCAGCTCGGCGAGCCGGTCGGAGGCGTCCGTGCTGCCGTCCCGGTCGGCCTCGACGGCCTTCGCGAACCACTCCCGCGCCTCGCGCTCCCGGCCGGCGGCCAGCAGGGCGTCCGCGTACGCGTAGCGCAGGCGAGCGGTCCACGGCTGCACCGAGTTGGACGCCAGCTCCGGGCTCTGCAGGGTCACGATGGCCGCGTCCAGCTGGCCCATGTCACGCCGGGCACCGGCGGCGACGAGCCGCATCTCGACCTGGCCGGCCTTGTCCAGCTTGTGCACCTCCGGGGCACCGGCCATGTCCAGCGCCTTCTCCGGCCGGCCGAGCCCGCGCTCGCAGTCGGCCATCACCGGCCACAGGTCCACGGTGCCGGTCATCCGCCGGGCGGCCCGGAACTCGGCGAGCGCCTCGCCGTACTTCTGGTTCGCGTACGCGGCGAAGCCCGCGGCCTCGCGCACGGCGGCCACGCGGGACGCCAGGCGCAGGGCCACCTTGGAGTAGCCGTAGGCGCCCTCGGGGTCCTCGTCGATGAGCCGGGCCACCATCACCAGGTTCTTGGCGACGTCCTCCGCGAGCGTCTTGGGCAGGCTCTGCAGCTCCTGCCGGACATCCCTGTCGATCTCGTCGCCGGTGACGTCCTCCGGGATCGGCAGCCGCTTGATCGGCTCCCGGTCCCGGTCCCGGTCGTCACGGAACCGGCCCCCGCCACGACGGTCGTCCCGGCCGTCACGGCCGTCACGGCCCCGGAACCCACCGGGACGGCCACCGCGGTCACCACGGTCGTCCCTGCGGGGCCCGCGGCCCCCACGGTCGTCGCGCCGGTCGTCGCGCCGGAACCCGCCACGCTCACCACGGCTGTCGTCCCGCCGGAAGCCGCCGCGGTCGCCACGGTCGCGGTCGTCGCGACGGTCGTCACGGCGGTCGTCCCTGCGGTCGTCGCGCCGGAAGCCACCTCGGTGGTCGTCACGCCGGTCGTCGCGACGGAAGCCGCCGCGGTCGTCGTCACGCCGGAAGCCGCCGCGGTCGTCGTCACGCCGGTCGTCACGCCGGTCGTCACGCCGGTCGTCGCGGCGGAAGGAGGGGCGGTCCCCCCGGTCACCGCGGTCGTCACGGCGGAAGCCGCGGTCGTCCCTGCGGTCGTCGCGCCGGTCGTCGCGACGGAAGGCCGGGCGCGCACCCCGGTCGCCCTCACGGCGGTAACCGCCGCCACGGCTGTCGTCCCTGCGGTCGTCACGCCGGTCATCGCGCCGGAAGCCGCCGCGCTCACCACGGTCGCGGTCGTCCCTGCGGTCATCGCGACGGTCGTCACGGCGACCGTAGCCACCGCGGTTGTCGTCGCGCCGGCCGTAGCCGCCGCGGTCGTCGTCACGGCGGAAGGAAGGGCGGTCCCCGCGGTCACCGCGGTCGTCACGGCGGAACGCGGGGCGGTCCCCACGGTCGTCGCGCCGGTCGTCGCGACGGAACCCGCCACGGTCACCCCGATCGCGGTCGTCGCGCTGGAATCCCGGACGCGTGCCCCGGTCGCCCTCACGGCGGAACCCGCCACCGCCACGGCGATCATCACGCCGGTCGTCACGGCGGTCATCGCGGCGATCGTCACGGCGGTCATCGCGGCGATCGTCACGGCGGCCGTAGCCACCACGGTCACCACCACGCCGGTCGTTGTCGCGGCGGTCGTTGTCGCGGCGGAAGCCGCCACCACGGCGGTCGTCACCCCGGTCACCACTGTCCCGTCGCCGCTGGTCGCGCTCCGGTCGGTCGTCGGGAGAGTTGGTGGACATGGTGACTCCTGTCTTCGGTACCACAAGCATTGTAAAAACAAAAGGACCCCTGGTCCCAGCTGAACGCTGGTGACCAGGGGTCCTCCAAAGATTGTTCGGCGGCGTCCTACTCTCCCACAGGGTCCCCCCTGCAGTACCATCGGCGCTGTGAGGCTTAGCTTCCGGGTTCGAAATGTAACCGGGCGTTTCCCTCACGCTATGACCACCGAAACCCTAATGGTTTCGAGCGAACAAGCACACTTTTCACTTGTGTTCACAGTTCGGCTCTGAACCGGCAACCGTTCGTTGCCTCAGAACATACACAGTGGACGCGAGCATCAATGGACAAGCCCTCGGCCTATTAGTACCAGTCAACTCCACCCGTTACCAGGCTTCCATATCTGGCCTATCAACCCAGTCGTCTACTGGGAGCCTTAC
>NZ_JBVIJO010000044.1:0-4496 GCF_055581365.1 Streptomyces sp. NPDC031445 | reverse complement strand
CGCTGCGCACAAGGCCGCGCTGGCGGACCCGGCCTTCACGCAGACCGTGCTGACCCGTGCGTTCACCGGACGCCCCGCGCGCGGCCTGCGCAACGGGTTCATCGAGCGGTACGACGCGGTCGCCCCGGTGGGTTACCCGGCCCTGCACCATCTCACCGCCCCGTTGCGCAAGGCGGCCACCGCCGCGGGCGACACCCGGCTCATCCACCTGTGGGCCGGCACGGGCTACCGGGAGGCGAGGGCCGAGAGCGTCAGCCGTGCCCTCGAACGGCTCGCCGGTCAGCTGTGACCGGGCGCGCTCCGCGCGGCGCGGAGCGCGTACCCGGCGGTCGCGGCCGAGAGCAGGACGAGCGCGGCGGTGGCCGCGGCCAGGAGCGCCCAGGTGAGAGCCGGTCCGGTCCGGACGCCGGTCGCCGTGAGCAGCCTGATGGTGAAGTTCGTGCTCGCCGTCACGGGGAAGCTGAAGACCCACAGCCCGGGGTGGAACGCGCGCTGACGCAGGTCCGGCAGGAGGAAGGCGACGAGGAGGACCGTGAAGAACAAGGTCCCCGCGAAGCCGTAACCGACCGGGCCGAAGGCTCCCTTGTGGGCCGCGGTCCAGGCTATGCCGCCGGTGGCCGGGGGAATGGTCAGAACGGCGAGTGCGGGTCGCGCCGGCAGCGGCAACGGTCCGGCGGTGACGAGTCCGCCCAGCACGACGGTACCGAAGGTCAGCCAGTACAGCAGCCCGACCGCGAACGCCGCGTCGGCCACACCGGGCAGTCTGAGCGACGAGGCGACGGCGCTGGCGATGAACGGGGCCGAGGAGACGGGCAGCAGATAGCCCGGGTGCAGGACGGTGGCGCTGAGCGAACCGGTGAGCCAGTGGGCGAGCAACCGGGCGGCGACCAGGGCGGCGAGAAGGGCGAAGACCGCGTACGCCCATCGGGCGCCGCCGAGCCCGAAGCGGGAGAAGTGACCGGTGATCAGCATCCCGATGATGGGCACGTAGGCGAGGGCGAAGCCCTGGGCGGGATGACGCAGGTCGTGGCGGAGGCTGCGCCACCTGGCTCCGCCGTGACGCAGATACTGTGCCAGCAGTACGACCCAGACCAGGCCGCTGACCGTGTACAGCAGGTCGCTGACCGGCAGGGCTCCCTGCCGGACGGCCGCCGCCGACTGCCAGGCGCCGCCGAGGCCGGCGGTGCCGAGCGAGACGGACAGCAGGCCGATACGGGCCGCGCGGACCGTGTGTCCGTCCGCGGGGGTGTTCTCTCTGACGTTCTTCACACGAGGTCCTGAGGAGATCCGCCGGGGCGGGTGGGGAGGGGATGCCGGGCGGCGGGGGGCGGGGCGGGACACCCGTGCGGGCGGGGTCCTCGGACTCCTCCCGCACGGCCCGCCGCCCGCGAGGGCCGCACTCCTCGCGGGCGGCGGGGTGACTCAGGCCGCGGTGTCCAGTACGACGCGGAACCGGGCCTTGCCCGAGAGCATCCGCTCGTACCCCTCCATGGCCCGGGCGAAGGGCACGACCTCGACGCTGGGCCGGATGCCGTGGGCCAGGCTGAAGGCCAGGTTGTCCTCGTTCTCGACGGCGGAACCGGTCAGACTGCCGACGATGGCGTGCGTGCCGAAGATCAGGTCGGGGGTCGAGACCGTCAGCGGGTCGGGCGCGGCGCCGACGACGACCAGCGTGCCGTTCGGGGCCAGGCCCCGCACCAGCGGGCTCATGGACGCACCGCTGGTCGCGGTGGCGACGATGACCGAGGCGCCGCCCAGGTCGCGCAGCGCCTCGCCGGGGTCGACGGCGGTGCTGTCGATGTACTCGTCCGCGCCCAGCTTCCGGGCGAGCGCCTCCTTCTCCTCGCCCCGCGCCACCGCGGCGACCCGGTGGCCGAGGCTGCGGGCGTACTGCAGGGCCAGGTGGCCGAGGCCGCCGATGCCCTGCACGGCCACCAGCGAACCGGCCCGGGCGTGCCCCTGCCGCAGCGCGGTGAAGGTGGTCAGCCCTGCGCACAGCAGCGGCGCCGCGTCGATGGCGGAGAGGCCGTCGGGAATGCGCACGAGTCCGCTGGCCCGCGCGTAGACCACCTCCGCGTAGCCGCCGTCGGTGGTCGTGCCGGTCTGCGGCTGGTTCAGGCAGTTGACGAAGTCACCGCGACGGCAGGGCTCGCACTCTCCGCAGTGCCCGTTCAGGAAGCCGACGCCGACCCGGTCGCCGGGCTGCCAGGCGGTGACGCCGGCGCCGACGGCGTCGACGACACCGACGACCTCGTGTCCCGGGACGACGGGCTGCGAGGGGTCCGCGCGCAGGCCTTCGACGGCCAGTACGTCGGTGTGACAGACACCGCAGGCCTCCACCCGCAGTCGGACGTGTCCGGGCTGGGGGTCGACCAGCTCACGCTCGACCAGCCGGAGGTTGTGGACGCCGGTCGCCTCGAAGGCGCGGTACGTGGACATGCTGCTCCTGGGTGTGTGTCGTCGGCCAAGACGGGGCCGGAACAAGGTACCGATCAAAAAATGACCGGTCTACTTAAACGGAGTCTAGCCGAGGTGCGGCGATGGGTCCCGCGTCCTGCGCCCTAAGGCGCCAGGGGCCGGTGCGCCCCGGGGTTTGACTCCGGTGAGGCGACCGCCCATATTGAACCTGAGGTGATCGAGAATGGGACGTGCGTCCAAGCGTGAGGAGATCGCGCAGGCCGCCCTGCGGGAGTTCCAGGCGAGGGGCTTCAACGCCACGGGCGTCAACGACATCACCACCGCCGCCGGAGTGCCCAAGGGGTCGTTCTACAACCACTTCTCCAGCAAGGAGGAGAGCGCCCTGGAGGCGCTGAACCGGTATGCCGCCGGCTTGCGGTTCGACATGCTCACCACGCCGGGACGGCCTCCGCTGGAGCGGCTGCGGGCGCACTTCGAGTACCTCGGCAGGGGCACCCTCGACAACGGCTTCGCCGGCGGCTGCCTGGCCGGCAACTTCGGCGCGGAGATGGCGGACCACAACGAGCAGATCCGCTCGGCCGTCCAGCGCGGATTCGGCCGCTGGGCCGGGCACATCCAGGGGGTGCTCACCGAGGCCAAGGAGGCCGGCGACCTCGCCGGCGCCCTCGATGTGGCGGACACCGCCCTCTTCATCCTGAGCGCCTGGGAAGGCGCGCTCATCGCGGCCAGGGCCGACAAGTCCGCCGCCCCGGTCGAGGCGTTCTTCCGCCTCGTCTTCGGCGTCATCCTGCGCTAGGTCGTCCGGGGCCGAGGACGACCCGGACAACACCACGAACTCCGCTGCCACATCGACGCCGGGCCGAACCCGGGTGTGAGGTGCGGCACGGCTTCACATCAGGGGATTTCTTGACGCGTCAAGTAACACATGTTCTACTTGCTTCGACAAGTATGTGCGGCTGGGCCTGAACCGACCTCAGGCGCGGCCGAGCCATGAAAGGGCGTCCTCATGACCAAGATCGGTATCATCATCGGCAGCACCCGGCCGGGCCGTAACGGTGAAGCCGTCGCTCGCTGGGTGCACGAGGTCGCCTCCGAGCGCGCCGACGCCCAGTTCGAGCTGGTCGATCTGCTGGACTACAAGCTCCCCGTGCTGGACGAGGCGTACCCGGCCTCCCTGGGCAACTACACCCAGCCGCACACCCAGGCCTGGGCCGAGAAGATCGCCTCCCTCGACGGGTTCGTCATCGTCACGCCGGAGTACAACCGCTCCGTGCCGGGCGCGCTGAAGAACGCGATCGACTTCCTCTATGCCGAGTGGAACAACAAGTCCGTCGGCTTCGTCAGCTACGGCTCGCTCGGCGGCGCCCGCGCCGTGGAACACCTGCGTGGCATCGCCGGCGAGCTGCAGCTGGCCGACGTCCGTGCGCAGGTGGGTCTCTCCCTGTTCACGGACTTCGAGAACTTCTCCGTGTTCAAGCCGGCCGACATCCAGCGCGACGCGCTCGTCACCACGCTGGACCAGGTCGTGGCGTGGGCCAAGGCCCTCGCGCCGCTGCGCGCCAGCTGAGGACCTCGCCGGCTTCGGCCGGCGACATCCCGGTCATCGTCGTCCACGAGCGGAGGCGGCGGTGACCGCCACCGGCCGGGGTCGCTCCACGGAGGAGGGGAGCGACCCCGGCCGGCCATGTGCCGTGCGGCCAGTTCGCGTGGCACCTCCGGCGAGAACGCCCGCCACCCGGGCAGGGGCGGCGCTCGGCGCGGGTCCCGCGTTCCTGCGGTGCGGTGGGTTTCCAACAGCCTGAGCCAGACCGCGCACGGGTCACCTCGGCCGCGGCCGCGACGGTCGCCGAGCACAGAAGTGCCCGACGCCGGCCCGCGGACGCCACCTCGGGGCCCGTGAAGACGACCTGTGGAGCGGCGGCGCGGTCAACACGTCCGGCGGCCGACGAAGCTCAGGGTTCCCGGCCGTACGGCGGCGGCCCCTGGCCATTTGACCAGGGGCCGCGCCGGGTCCAGGACCTGCGGGTCCCGCTGTGTGCTCGTCAGGGGGCGGTGGTGATGGAGGCGGGCCGGGTGTT
>NZ_JBVIJO010000043.1:0-4758 GCF_055581365.1 Streptomyces sp. NPDC031445 | reverse complement strand
GTGGCGGGGGATGTGCCGGTGTTCGTGGTGTTCTCGTCGGTGGCGGGGACGTTGGGGACGGCGGGGCAGGGTAATTACGCGGCGGCGAATGTGTTTTTGGATGCGTTGGTGTCCTGGCGGCGTGGTCGGGGGTTGTCGGGTACGTCGTTGGCCTGGGGGTTGTGGGAGCAGGCCGGTGGTATGACGGGGCATCTGGGGGACGCGGACCGCGCCCGCATGGCCCGCGCCGGCACCTTGCCCCTCTCCACCGAGGTCGGTCTCACCCTCTTCGACACCGCGATGGAACTCGACCGCGCGCACCTGGTGCTCAGCCCGCTCAACACGGCCCTGCTCACCTCCCGCACCGATCAGGGAGCCTCCGCGCAGAACGGCTCGCCGCTCTCCCCGCTCCTCGCCGGTCTCGTCCGGCCCGCGCTGCGCCGTGCGACGAGTGCCGCGGCGGCCGTCGGCTCCGGTTCCCCCCTCGCCGGTCGTCTGTCGGGGTTGGCGGTGGCGGAGCAGGAGGGGCTGTTGCTGGAGCTGGTGGCCGGTCAGGTGGCCGTGGTGCTGGGGCACTCCGAGGCGTCCCGGGTGGATCAGGGGAGGTCCTTCAAGGATCTGGGGTTCGATTCGTTGACGGCGGTGGAGTTGCGTAACCGGCTCCAGGCGGTGGCCGGGGTCCGGCTGCCCGCGACGGTGGTGTTCGACCATCCCAGTCCGGTGGCGTTGGCGGCCTGGCTGCGTGAGGAGCTGGTGGGCCGCGGGGAGCCGGTGGCGGTGGTGCCGGTGGCGTCGGTGGGTGTGGACGAGCCGGTCGCGATCGTGGGGATGAGTTGCCGGTTCCCGGGTGGTGTGCGTTCGCCTGAGGAGTTGTGGCGGCTGGTGGCCGACGGGACGGACGCGATGGGTGCGTTTCCCGCGGATCGTGGCTGGGATCTGGAGGGTCTGTTCGATCCTGATCCTGAGGTGCGGGGCAAGTCGTATGCGCGGCAGGGCGGGTTCTTGTACGACGCGGCGGACTTCGATGCGGAGTTCTTCGAGATCAGTCCGCGGGAGGCGTTGGCGACGGATCCGCAGCAGCGGTTGTTGCTGGAGCTGGCGTGGGAGGCGGTGGAGCGGGCCGGGATCGATCCGGGCGGCCTGCGCGGCAGTCAGACCGGTGTGTTCACCGGCGTGATGTACAACGACTACAGCTCCCGCCTGCGCCAGGCCCCGGCGGAACTCGAGGGATTCCTCCTCGCGGGCAACTCGGCGAGTGTCGCCTCGGGCCGGGTGGCGTACCAGCTGGGTCTGCAGGGACCCGCGGTCACCGTGGACACCGCGTGCTCGTCGTCGCTGGTGGCCCTGCACATGGCCGTCCAGTCCCTGCGCCGGGGAGAGTGCGACCTGGCCCTCGCCGGGGGTGTCGCGATCATGTCGACGCCGAACACCTTCATCGAGTTCAGCCGTCAGCGGGGGCTGGCCCCTGATGGGCGGTGCAAGCCGTTCGCGCGGGCGGCGGACGGTACCGGGTGGAGTGAGGGTGCGGGCCTGCTGCTCGTGGAGCGGCTCTCGGACGCCCGGCGCAAGGGGCACCGGGTGCTGGCGGTGGTGAAGGGCTCGGCGGTCAACCAGGACGGTGCGAGCAATGGTCTGACCGCTCCGAACGGGCCGGCGCAGGAGCGGGTGATCGCTTCGGCGCTGGCGGACGCGGGGCTGGGGCCGGCCGATGTGGACGTCGTGGAGGCGCACGGCACGGGCACCCGGCTCGGTGATCCGATCGAGGCCCATGCGTTGATCGCCGCCTACGGCCGCAGCCGTGATCCGGAGTGGCCGTTGCGGCTGGGGTCGGTGAAGTCGAACATCGGGCACACGCAGGCGGCGGCCGGCGTGGCCGGTGTGATCAAGATGGTGAAGGCGATCGAGCACGGGCTGCTGCCGGCGTCGCTGCACGTGGACGCGCCCAGCGAGCACGTCGACTGGGACGGCGCGGGCGTCGAACTCCTCACGGAGCACACGCCCTGGCCGCGGCTGGAGCGTCCGCGCCGGGCCGCGGTCTCGGCGTTCGGCATCTCCGGCACCAACGCCCACGTGGTACTGGAGCAGCCGCCGGCCGAGCAGGAGACGGCCGTGCGGGAGGACGACGAGCAGCCGGCCCCCGGCAGGGTGCCGTGGGTGCTGTCGGCCCGTTCCGCAGCCGCCCTGCGCGAACAGGCCGCCAACCTCGCCAAGGCGGTACGCGCCGCAGGCGACGCGGCCGACCCCGCCGCCGTCGCCCGGGCACTGATCACCCGTGCTCGCTTCCAGCACCGCGCCGTCCTGCTGGCCGACGACCCGGCCGAGTTCGCCGGACTGCTCGACGACCTTGCCGCGGGGACCTTGACCGAACGCGGTGCGCAGGGCTCCGTCACTGCCGGGGATGTGCGTCCGGTGTTCGTGTTCCCGGGGCAGGGGTCGCAGTGGGCGGGGATGGCGGTGGAGTTGCTGGGTGCTTCGCCGGTGTTCGCGGACCGGATGGCGGAGTGCGGGCGGGCTCTGGCGCCTCATGTGGAGTGGTCGTTGCTGGATGTGGTGCGGGGTGTGGAGGGTGCGCCGTCGTTGGAGCGTGTCGATGTGGTGCAGCCGGTGTTGTTCGCGGTGATGGTGTCGCTGGCTCAGGTGTGGCGGTCGTACGGTGTGGAGCCGGCGGCGGTGGTGGGGCATTCGCAGGGTGAGATCGCGGCGGCGTGTGTGGCGGGTGCGTTGTCCCTGGAGGACGCGGCGCGTGTGGTGGCGTTGCGCAGTCGTGCGTTGTTGCGGCTGGCCGGTACCGGCGGCATGGTCTCCGTGTCCCTTCCGGCGGCGGAACTGGAGCGGCGGCTGGAGAGCCGTTCCGGAGCCGTCTCGGTCGCGGCCGTCAACGGACCGACGTCCGTCGTCGTGGCCGGGGACGTCGCCGCGCTCGACGCCCTGACGGCCGAACTCGACGCCGACGGGGTACGCGCCCGCCGCATCCCGGTCGACTACGCCTCGCACTCCGCCCATGTCGAGGAACTCCGCGAGGAACTGCTCGAGATCCTCGCGCCGATCCGGCCGAGGGCAGCGCGGGTGCCGTTCTTCTCGACGGTCGACTGCGCCTTCAAGGACACCTCCGGGCTCGACGCCGAGTACTGGTACACCAACCTGCGGCGGACGGTACGCATGGAGGAGGCCGTCCGTGCCCTGGCCGACGCCGGCTTCAGCCACTTCGTGGAGTCCAGCCCGCACCCGGTGCTGACGGTCGGCGTCGAGGAGACCCTGGCCGGCCTCGGCCCGCAGGCCGCGGACGCTCCGGTCCTGTCGACACTGCGACGCGGCGAGGGCGGCCCCGACCGCTTCCTGCTCTGTCTCGCCGAAGCCTTCGTGGGCGGCCTGCCCGTCGACTGGTCCCGCACCCTGCCGAAGGGCGGCCGCAGCACCTTCGACCTGCCGACCTACCCCTTCCAACGGGAACGCTTCTGGCTGGACGCCCCCGCCGGGACGGCCGATGTGACGGCCGCCGGCCTGGACACGGCCGACCATCCGCTGCTGGGCGCGGTCGTCCCGCTCGGCGACGGCAGCGGCATGCTGCTGACCGGCAGGATCGCCCTGCACACCCACCCGTGGCTGGCCGACCACGGCGTGTCCGGCACCGTGCTCCTCCCCGGCACCGCCTTCCTGGAGATGCTGGTCCGGGCCGGCGAGGCCACCGGAGCCGACCGGGTCGACGACCTCACGCTGGTCGCCCCGCTCCTCCTGCCCGAGACCGGAGGAGTCGCGGTGCAGGTGGCCGTGTCCGAAGCGGACGACGCGGGACGCCGTGCCGTCACGGTGTACGCACGCCCGGACTCCGCCGACGCCGACGCCGACGCGGAGTGGACCCTGCACGCCACCGGCGCCCTGGACCGCACGGACGGCGCGCCGCAGCCGTCGGGCGCCCTCGCGGGCGCCTGGCCGCCACCCGGCGCGACCCCGGTCGACCTCACGGACGCCTACGGGCGGCTGCGGGCACTCGGCTACGAGTACGGCGCGTCCTTCCAGTGCCTGCACCGGCTGTGGCGGCAGGGCGACGACCTGTTCGCCGAGGTACGGCTGACGCCGGAGGGGCAGCGCGAGGCGGAGCGCTTCGCCGTCCACCCGGCCCTGCTGGACGCCGCCCTGCACCCGCTGGCCATGGGCGAACTGGGAGAGCCGCGGCCGGGGGCGCTGCCGTTCTCCTGGTCGGGCGTGTCCGTGCACGCCGTCGGTGCCGCGGTGCTCCGGGTCCGGCTGAGTCCCGCCACCGGTGACGCGGCGTCCATCGAGATCGCCGACGCGCTCGGCGCGCCGGTCGCCTCCGTCGAGTCCCTCGTGCTGCGCGAGACAGCGGGGAGCGGCCGGCCCGCCACGGAGCGCCGGCTGCCGCTGTTCGACGTGGACTGGCAGCCGCTCGCCGCGCCCGGATCCGGACACGACCTCTCCGGCTGGGCGCTGCTCGGAGCCGACCCCCTGCGCCTCGGCTCCATGGGCCAGGGCGGCACCCTGCGGCGGGTGGCCGACCTCGACGCCCTCGCGGACACCGGCCGGACCGCACCCGACCCCCAGGTCGTGCTCTGGCAGGCCGTGCCGCCGGCGCCCGGCCGCGCCGGAGAACCCGAACCACCGGAAGCCACCCAGGAACTCCTGGAGCACACCCTGTCTTTGGTGCGGGGGTGGTTGGCGGATGAGAGGTGGGTGTCGTCGCGGTTGGTGGTGGTGACGCGGGGTGCGGTGGGGCCTGGTGGTGTGTCGGGTGTGGGTGGTTTGGCGGGTGCGGGGGTGTGG
>NZ_JBVIJO010000042.1:0-6421 GCF_055581365.1 Streptomyces sp. NPDC031445 | reverse complement strand
AGGCGGTTGGACGCCAGGACGTCGAAGCGCCGGCCGTACACGAGGGCCGGGACGTCGGTCAGGCTGTCCAGCAGCAGCCGCAGCCCGGGGCGCACACGCTGCGGCGGCAGCGGACGCGGACGGGTGCGGGTCGGCTTGGCGATCCGGAACAGGTGGGAGCGTTCCAGATCGTTCAGCCGCAGCGCGCGGGCGAGGGCGTCCAGTACGGAAACGGACACGTTCAGGTGGCGGCCCCGCTCCAGCCGGACGTAGTAGTCGACGCTGACGCCGGCCAACTGGGCGACCTCCTCACGCCGCAGGCCCGGGACGCGGCGGGTACCGGGGTGGGGCCTCAGGCCCGCCTCCTCGGGGGTGATCTTCGCGCGGCGCGAGCGCAGGAAGTTCCGCAGCTCGATGTTGGGTTCCTGATCCACATCCCCACGGTAGGGCAGGACGTCGTGGGCGCGGACGCGCGTGAGGGGGTCTGCTGGACCCCCGGACCGGACGGGTCTCCCACCCCTGTCGCCGGTGGTGCTTGGCTGCGGGAGAAGCCATCGGGAACAGGAGGCACCCCCATGAAACGCAGGATCCTCGGCGGCACCGGCATGTCGGTGAGCGAGTACGCGCTCGGCGCGATGATGTTCGGCGCGATGGGCAACACCGACCACGACGAGTCGGTGCGTATGATCCACACCGCGCTGGGGGCGGGGATCAATCTCATCGACACCGCCGACGTGTACTCCGGCGGCGAGTCGGAGGTGATCGTCGGCAAGGCGATCAAGGGCCGTCGCGACGATGTCGTCCTGGCGACCAAGTTCGGACTCCCCATGGGCGACGACCCCAACCAGCGCGGTGGGTCGGCGCTTTGGATCCGCCGTGCCGTGGAGGACAGCCTGCGCCGCCTGGACACGGACCACATCGACCTGTACCAGATGCACCGTCCGGACCCGCACACCGACATCGACGAAACCCTCGGCGCCCTGTCGGACCTGATCCGCGCGGGGAAGATTCGCGCCATCGGCGGCTCGTTCTTCGCGCCGGAGGAGATCGTCGCGGCCCAGTGGACCGCCGAACGCCGCGGCCACCACCGCTTGCGCACCGAGCAGCCGCCGTACTCGATACTGACCCGCGGTGTCGAGAACCGGGTCCTGCCCACCGCGCAGCGCCACGGCATGGGCGTGCTGACCTTCGGGCCGCTCAACTCCGGGTGGCTGTCCGGCCGCCCGGACCCCACCACCGGTCACCGCAGCGCCGGTGCCGGGGCGAAGATGTTCGATCTGTCCCTGCCCGGGGTACGGGCCAAGGCCGAGGCGGTGCGCAAGCTGACGGCCCTGGCCGCGGAGGCCGGCCTGCCGTTGTCGCACCTGGCCGTCGCCTTCGTCCTCGCGCACCCGGCGGTCTGCGCGGTGCTCATCGGTCCGCGCCGCCCGGAGCAGCTGGCCGATCTCCTCGCCGGTGCCGGCGTCGAGCTCGACGCCGATCTTCTCGATCGTATCGACGAGATCGTCCCTCCGGGTGTCGACCTCAACCCCGACGACTTTTACATCGACCCGACCCCGGCCGTCACCGACAAGCGTCTGCGCCGCCGCTGACGCGCGCCGGCCCCCTGGCACGAGGGAGGAGCCCGGCCGCGGGCACCGGGTGCCGGGAGCGTGTTCAGCCTCCGGTGCCCCGACCGCCGTTGTGCTGCTGGGCGGTAAGCGGCGTGCGGCGTCGCCATGGAGGTGCCGCTGTCCCGCACGGCGCCGTGGACTGCTCCGACCGCCTCGCGCCGTTCTCCGGTCCCGGCCCCGGGCGGGCGACAGCGGTGAGCGCAGTCCGCGCGGTTCCCCCGTGCGCCGGACCGGGCGGGCGCGCGGCGGCTCGTGGCGTCCGCCATCCGCTTCGCGCGGCTCCCGCCAGGTGCGCGTACGAGGATGCTGGGCCGTCGGGCGCCAGACCAGGATTGATCACCGACGACCCGGACGGTGACGGTTTCGAGATGCCCACCGGCCCGCCGGCCTTGTGGGAGAACTCATCGGCCGTGGTGTGGCCTACGGTGACGGCCCTCCGGGGGCCGGTGCCGATGTTCTGGCCGATCTACCCGAACCACCCGCACCAACCCGGCCGGCCCGGCACCGACCCGCCCCCCGCGCCCCAGTGCGATCAGCCGGGGCACGCTCATCGCCCTCGCACTGGCGGCAGCCTTCCGGATCAGCGCGATCGTCGCGGTCGGCCGCAAGGCGCAGGGAGCGCTCGCCCGCAACGGCGTGGAGGCGATTGCCGTACGTCATCCGGCTCAGGGCGGTGCCGGGCTCTTCGCCGCCCAACTCACCCTGATCGACGAAGGACTACTCCTGGCGGACAGCTGATCCGCGGCGCGGACGCCTCCCACGTCGCCGCCTCCTTCTGACGCGGGCCGGGCGGCCGGTGCCGTACATCGCCACCAGCCGGTGCGGGCCCTCGGCCGCCCTCTTCAAGCGCCGAGTGATGAGGTCCTGTCCCCCGTCGAGCATGCCGGCGTCCCGCGCGCCCTAGCGGGACTTGCGGGCCATGCCGCCCTCGGGGTCCGGGACGCTCTTGACGAGGCCGGTGCAACGGCCGCGGCGGTCGCCGGCGGCACGAGGTGACCGAGTCTCCCACCAGCCGGCTCGGGTGCGTGTCAGCTCTTCACAATGCCGTGCAGAAGCAGGTCGATGAGCCGGGTGGCCAGGTCGCGACGCCCCTCGCTGGAGGCCATGAGGCTGATGCCGCCCAGGGCCATGAGCACGTCCTGGGCGTCGGCCTCGGAGCGGGCCGGGGACCGCTCCTGCCCGGCGGCGAGCAAGTGAGCGATGGCGTCGGCGAGCAGGGCGCGGGTGTGCATCTTCTCGCCGTCGTCGGTCAGCACCACGCGCAGCGCGTCGGCCATGCCGTCCTTGGCGGTCATGAAGTCGATGAAGGCTTCCATCCACGTCCGCAGGGCGTCCACGGGTGGTCGTGTGGCGGCGAGGTGCGGCGCCGAGTCGCACAGCCGCCGCACTTCGTGCCGGTAGATCGCCTCGATCAGGAGTTCCTTGGAGGGAAAGCGGCGGTACAGCGTGCCGACGCCGACGCCGGCTGCGCGGGCGATGTCCTTGACCGAGGCGCCCGCTCCGTCGCGAGCGAACGCGGCTGCCGCTGCCTCCAGCAGCCGGTCCTCGTTGCGCTGCGCGTCGGCGCGCAACGACCTGGGGCGCCGCGCCTCGCTCCCGCCGTTGCCGGTCACTCCGCACTCCCGTCGTACCGCCGCCACTTGCAAGCGGAACCGGTTCCGCTTACTGTCATCAGCGAACCGGAACCAGTTCCGGATACGAGACTACGGCGGCACCCTGCCCGCGCGCCACTCGCCCGCGCGCACGCCGCCCCGCATGACCGCCTTCTTGGAGCAGCTCGTGACCGACCACCTGATCACTACCCCCTTCGGGGCTCAGACCACCGCCGCCGAGGTGGTCACCGGAGTCGACCTCACCGGCCGGCGCGCTGTCGTCACCGGCGCGGCCTCCGGAATCGGACGTGAAACCGCTCGTGTGCTGGCCGCGGCCGGCGCCGAGGTCGTCATCGGCGTCCGTGACCTCACCGCGGGGGCGGACGTCGCACAGGAGATCACCCCGCGGAGCGGTCCGGGAAGCGTCCATGCCACGCTGCTCGACCTCACCGACCAGGCCTCGGTGCGCTCCTTCGTCGAGGCGTGGCAGGGGCCGCTGCACATGCTGGTCCTCAACGCCGGCGTCATGGCTTCACCGCTGGAGCGGACGAAGGAGGGGTGGGAGCTGCAGTTCGCCACGAACCACCTCGGCCACTTCGCGCTCGCCACCGGCCTGCACGACGCCCTCGCTTCGGCCCGCGGATCCCGCGTCGTCGCCGTCAGTTCGGTGGGGCATGTCAACGGCGACGTCCTGTTCGACGACATCAACTTCGACCGGCACCCCTACGACCCGTGGGCGGCCTATAGCCAGTCCAAGACCGCTAACGTCCTGTTCGCCGTCGAGGCGAGCCGCCGTTGGGCGTCGGACCTGATCGCGGTCAACGCCCTCAACCCCGGCCGCATCACCACCACCCGACTCGGCCGCCACATTGGCGACATCTCCAACAGCCCGGCCACGTTCGAGGCCAGCAGCACCGACGTGTCCTGGAAGGACATCCCGCAGGGAGCCGCCACATCCGTGCTGCTCGCAGCCTCCCCGCTGGTCGAAGGGGTCAGTGGTCGGTACTTCGAGGACTGCAACGAGGCCGCCCCGCACCAGCCCGGTATCCGCCGTGGCGTAGCGGCCCACGCCGTGGACCCCGAGCGGGCGGCCCTTCTCTGGCAGGTCTCCATCGACATGCTGGCGGCCGCACAGACGACCGCCTGATCTCACCACCCCCTGGCTAGTGCCGGGCTCGGGGCAGCCGAAGGGCGAGCAGGGCAACGTCGCCGGGACAGCGCTCGGCGAGGAGGCCGGCGAGGAGTTCGTCGCACAGCACGGGCAGGGGTTCGCGGGCGAGGGCGGCGGCGTGCCGGCGCAGCCGGGTCGATCCGGCCTCCAGGCTCTCGCCGCGGCGTTCGATCACCCCGTCGGTGTAGAGCAGGAGGATGGAGCGGGCAGGCAGGTCCACGGTGGCCTGGCGGCGGGGGTGGTGGGGGGCGACACCCAGGAGCAGGTCGTGGCAGTCGTCGAGGTAGCGGGTGTCGCCCTGGTGGGTGATCAGCAGTGGGGGCAGATGGCCGGCGTTGGAGTAGTTCAGTTCGCACGGGCCGCCCTCGGGGCCGCGGACGATGGCGTACATGCAGGTGGCGGTGGTGGCCAGCAGGGTGTGCCGGGCCGGGCCGAGACGGCGCAGGATGACGTTGGGCGGTTCCTGGCGGTCGCAGGCGATGCCGCGGAGCATGTCGCGGATCTGGCTCATGGTGACCGCGGCGCGTACGCCGTGCCCGGTGACGTCGCCGATGATCAAGGTGGTGTCGCCGGTGGGCGGAGTGAAGCTGTCGTACCAGTCACCGCCGACCTCCGCCGTCTCGCTGCGGGCCGGGCGTAGCGGGCGGCGAGCTCGAGGTGGCCCACGTGGGGCAGGTCGGACAGCAGCGCGCGCTGCAGATGCTCCGCGGTGGCCTGCACCTCGGTGTGCAGACGGGCGTTGTCCGCGTGCAGGGCGACGCGGTGGGCCAGGTCCTCCACCAGTGCGAGGTCGTCCTCGGCGGAGGGCCGCTCGCCGCCGGTGCGGGCCAGGGTGATCGCACCCATGACCCGACGCCGCGCCCGCAGCGGCGCCCGCACCATCGACGACGCCTCCAGCGCGGGCACCACGTACCAGCCGCCCCGCCCTGTGCCCGCCGACCGGGACTGCCGGGATGGTTGATCAGCAGGGGGCCGGCGCCGCGCAGGACCCGGGCCAGCGGGCCTGGGGTGTCATCGGTCAGCGACGGCAGGCGGCCCAGCCCCGGCGGCAGCAGATGCGGGTCCCGGCGGGTGACGCACATCCGGCGGGGCTGATCATCGCCCTCCAGCAGGTCCACGGCGCGCCAGTCGGCGAGCTGCGGCACCATGATCCGGCACACCTGCGCAGGCCCGCATCGGCGTCCAGCGTGCTGCCCAGCGCGGTCGTCAGCCGTGTCGGCCCAGGTCCAGAAGGGTGCGGGCCGGGGGTTGTGTGTCACTGGCCGCCGAGGAGGAGCGCGAAGCTCGCCAGTCTGACGGGTGACGATCACGACGCCCAGTGGCGCCGCTGGCGCGAGGCGTCCGAGAAGGTGCAGGCCGCTCTCACGGCACACGCCGAAGCCACCGAGAGCAACCGGTATGAGCTGGAGCAGGCCGTGAAGAAGGCCGTACGGCACGCTCACGAGGATCCGCCGGCCGGATAGCCGGCACGGCCCTCTACCGGTCGGCGGGCCAGGTCGCCGGCGCTTCTGTGACATCCTCGTCGCAGAGGCTGATGTGAGCGTCGGGTATGCCTATGCGCCGATCAAGCGGCGGAACTTGTCCCGCGCCACCTCCTCGCGGTGCCACCAGCCGTGCTGCACCGGCCGGTCGCCGGATTCGAGCATCAGGTGCAGCGGTCGGCGCCGGTCATGCGAAGCGGGTCCCTCGCGACCGCCCCGGCTCCCGGACGGTCGCGTGTTTCGCCTCGGGCCCGGTCCCATTCGCGCCGCCTGCCGCCCTGCTTCTGCCCGGCAACCAGGCTGTACTGCGCTTCTGGATGCGCCGCGCTTCGCCCGGCGCGTCCTCGAGCAGCAGGCCGTCCGGCAGCTTGGGCTCATCGACCGCTGGATCGCCGAGGAGGAACGGGCCTGCGGCTACGCTTGTCCGCCCGGCTGCAGACCGTCTTCTCACATCTGGCTGGTGGTCCAGCTGCTGAGGATGCGCAGGGACTCGGCCGTGGCGGAGCCGGGCTCGGGGAGGTAGACGCACAGGGTCTGGTTGTCGTCGCCGGGCGGTTGCAGCGACTCGTAGGAGAAGTGCAGGTC
>NZ_JBVIJO010000041.1:0-6661 GCF_055581365.1 Streptomyces sp. NPDC031445 | reverse complement strand
CCGTCGATCTCGGTGATGAACTGGGGCAGCGCGTTCAGCCTCGCCTCGACCTTGCGCCAGTCGTAACGGGTACCCCAGTACTCCACCAGCGGGCGAACCTTCCCCAGCTGGGCGCCCTGGGAGCGGTCGCCGACGGTCTCCCGGTCCGGCCAGCGCGTCGCCCGCACCCGCCGCCGCAGCTCACCGATCTCCCGCTGCGGGACCCTGATACGGAAGGGCCGGACCCCGGGGACCGGGCGGGGCGAACCGGGGCGGGCGCCGGCCGCCGCTGCGGAGCCCACGGCTTCCGGCCCACCGGACGCGGCCTGCGCCTGGCCGGAAAGACCGAGCTGGGCGCCGGCCACGACACCCGCGGCGCCCGCGGCCAGGCCGAGGAACCTGCGACGACCGGTGGCGAGGCGGCCGGCGTCTTCGGTGATACCCATGACAACTCCTTGACGCATTACTTGCCCAAGCGGTTATGTTTCTCGACTCGTTGGATTCTTACCGCACTTTCGTCACCGGTCAAGTAGGTGACGGGGATACGTGGCCGTAAGTTGGCTCGATATATGTACTTCACCTGACAAGGAGTATGTTTACGCTTGGGCCTGACGGCGGGACGTCCGTCGTGGCGCCGAGTCAGGAACCGAGA
The DNA here is from genome assembly GCF_055581365.1 of Streptomyces sp. NPDC031445. Taxonomy (NCBI): domain Bacteria; kingdom Bacillati; phylum Actinomycetota; class Actinomycetes; order Kitasatosporales; family Streptomycetaceae; genus Streptomyces; species Streptomyces sp. NPDC031445. The sequence continues at coordinate 6,030 of NZ_JBVIJO010000041.1, read as the reverse complement.
TGCAAGCGGAAACACTCCCCCGCGCGTTCATCCGTGTCGCGACGGAACACGCCGAGCGTGAGGCCCTGGTGGACGGTTCCGTCCGGCTCAGCCACGCCGAAACACTGCGCCGGGCGGTGGGCGTCGCGCTCCGGCTGCGGGACCGCGGAGTCGCCCCGGGCGACCGGGTCGCCATCCTGCTCCCCAACTGCTGGCAGTACGCGGTCGGTTACCTCGGGGCCCAGCTCGCCGGCGCCGTCGTCGTCCTGGTGAACACCCGGCTGACCGGTCCGGAGCTCGACCACGTCCTCACCGACAGCGGTGCGCGGGTGATCCTCACCGACGCCGTCGAGGGACCCCTCGGCGGACGCGTGCCGACCGCGTTCACCGAGCGCGTCGTCCCCGCCTCCGTCCTCCTCGCCCCACCGGCGCCGGACTCGGTCGTTCCCGGCGCCGGCGCACTGCCCGGAGCGGACCGCACCCCCGGCGACGTGGCACACCTGCTCTACACCTCGGGCACCACCGGCAGGCCCAAGGGCGCGATGCACACCCACGCCAACCTGCTGTTCAACGCCCGCACCGTGCGCGAGCGCCTCGGCGCCGGCCCGGCAGAACGGACCCTGATCGCGGCCCCGATGTTCCACGCGACCGGTGTGGTCTCGCAGTTCATCGGCTTCCTCACCGCCGGTGCGTGCTGCGTGCTCACCCCCGAGTTCCGGGCGGAGACCGTCGTCCAGCTGATGGTCCGGGAGCGGATCACGTTCTTCGCCGGCGTCGCGGCCATGCTCCGGCTGATCCTGCTCAAGGCCGAGGACACCGCCTCCGACCTGTCCGCACTGCGCCTGTTCGTCATGGGCGGTTCACCGGTCCCCGAGAGCTTCCCCGCCGAGGTCGTCCGCCGTGTACCCGGGCTGAGGCTCGGCAACGTGTGGGGGCTGACCGAGGGGACCTCGATCGTGACCTACACCGAGGGCGACGAGTACCTCGCCCACGCCGGCTCGGTGGGCAGGCCCGTGGCGGGGCTCGACGTCGCCGTCTCCGTGGGCGGGGCGCCGCCCCGGGACCTGCGGGACACCGTCGGCGAACTGTGCGTGCGCGGCCCCGTGGTGGCCGCGGGCTACTGGAACAACCCGGAGGCCACCGGCGCCACCTTCGTGGACGGCTGGCTGCGCACGGGGGACGTGGGCAGCGTCGGCGCCGACGGGTTCGTCAGGGTCCTCGACCGCCTCAAGGACATGATCATCCGCGGGGGCGAGAACATCTACAGCGCCGAGGTCGAGAGCGTTCTGTCCGGCCACCCGGACATCGCCGACGTCGCCGTCGTCGGTGTGCCCGACCCGGTCTTCGACGAGCGGGTGCGCGCGGTCGTCGTACCACGCCGCGGCCGTGCACCCGGCGTGGAGTCCTTGCGCTCCTACGCCGCCTCCCGTCTGGCCGACTACAAGCTCCCCTCCGAGTACCTCTTCGTCGAGGAACTGCCCCGCAACCCGTCCGGCAAGGTGCTCAAGTACCGGCTCGCCGGCATCCCCACCGCCCGCGACAGCGGCACCGGCCGGACACGGCCGTCGTCTCCCGCCGAGGACACCGATGATCTCCCCCGCTGATCCCGCCGCCGGCACGGCCGCGCCGCCCGCGCCCGTCGACGTCCTGATCGTGGGCGCCGGCTTCAGCGGACTCGGTCTCGCCGCCATGCTCCGCAAGGCGGGCATCCGCTCGCTGCGGATCCTGGAGGCCGCCGACGACCTCGGCGGCACCTGGCGCGACAACACCTATCCGGGCTGCGCCTGCGACATCCCGTCACCCCTGTACTCGTACTCCTTCCACCAGAAGCCCGACTGGAGCCGGCTGTTCGCGCGCCAGCCGGAGATCCTGGACTACCTGCGGGAGGTGGCCCGCCGGCGCGGTCTCGTCGAGCACGTGCGGTTCGGCCAGGAGGTCCGCGGCGCCCGGTGGGACGAGGAGGAGGCGTGCTGGGAGGTGGTGACGTCGGCCGGCGAGTGCCATCGCTCCCGGTTCCTGGTCTGCGCAGTCGGACCGCTGCACCATCCCGCCCACCCCGACCTGCCCGGTGTCGAGTCCTTCGGCGGCGCGGTGTTCCACTCGGCGGCCTGGCGGCACGACGTCGACCTGACCGGCAAACGGGTCGCGGTCATCGGCACCGGCGCCAGTGCCGTCCAGTTCGTCCCGGCGATCGTCGACCAGGTCTCGGCCCTCACCGTCTTCCAGCGCACACCGCCCTGGATCCTGCCGAAGACCGACCGGCTCTTCGACGAACGTCACCGTCGTCTGGCCCGCTGGTGCCCGCCCTACCGCTGGTGGACACGCGAACGCCTGTTCCGGATCCACGAGGGGCGCGCCGCCGGGTTCGTCAGCGATCCGGGGGCCCTGGCCGCCACCGAGGCGCTGGCGCGCCGGCTCGTGGAGAAGCAGGTGTCCGACCCCGGGCTGCGGGCGGCCGTCACCCCCGACTACGCCCTCGGGTGCAAACGGCTGCTGATCTCCAGCGACTGGTATCCGGCGCTGTCCCGGCCCCATGTCCGGCTGCGGCGGGGCGGGGTGGCGACGGTCCGGCCCGGCACCCTGGTCGGCGAGGACGGGGTCGAGGTCGCCGCCGACGTCCTCGTCTACGGGACCGGCTTCGACACGCAGAACACTCTCCGCATCGACATCACCGGACGGGGCGGCGTCACCCTCGCCGAGGCCTGGGCCGACGGCAACCAGGCCTACCTCGGCACCACCGTCGCCGGCTTCCCCAACATGTTCCTGATGGCGGGGCCGAACACGGGGCTCGGTCACAACTCGCAGATCGCGATGATCGAGGCGCAGGCCCGCCACGTCACCGCCCTCCTGCGCCGCGTGCGCCGCCGCGGAGCGGACTCCGTCGAGGTACGCGCCGATGTCCAGCGGGCCTTCAACGACTGGGTGGACGGGCGCATGGCCGGCACCGTCTGGCAGACGGGGGGCTGCCGCAGCTGGTACCAGGATCCCCGGTCGGGCCGCAACACCGTGCTGTGGCCCGACACCACGATCGCCTTCCGCCGGCGGACCGGTCGCGTCCGGATGACGGACTACCGGCTGGGGCGGGCCTGAACGGAGCGGCGGACCGCTCGGCACGCGGGCCGGCGCGCACGATCCGCGCGCACGCGGATCCGGCGACACGTCCGACGGTGCTGCCGGCTCCTTCAGGGGGAGAAACGTGGGCTGCACCCGCCCGTGACATCACACGCCCGCCCGGGGCCGGGCCCTGCCGTCGAGCTCACCCGTCCGCCCGGAATGCGCCCCGCGCGGCGTCCGGTGCGTGCGCCGGGGGTCCCCGGCAGGAGGCTGGAGGAGTGCCGGGCCCCGGCCGCCGAAACTCCGCTCACCCGCGGGAGTTTCGACGCTCCGCCGCAGGAGTCCGCCCTTCCCTCGACGCGGTGTCCGGGAACCGCTGGGAGCGGCGTATCACCGAAGGGGGCGGGTCCGGGCTCCGGCTGGTGCTCCCGTAAGGTACGTGTGAACGGGGAACCGACTGTGGAGGTGTCACCCGCTGCGGCCAGGTGTGCGACCGCAGTTCACCTCAGTGACCCAGGATCGGCCCGTCCGGTGGCGGCTCACACCTGATGACCGCTCATCCCACCTCGCGTAAGGAACGTCATCTTGCACCAGAGGAAGAGACGGCTGCGTCTCCCTGTTTTGATCGCGGCGGGTGCGCTGGCCGTGGGCGGCCTGACCGCGACGCGGTTCACCGCACTCGCCGCGACGGATTCCACCGTCGCCTCCCGGCAGCAGGACTTCGCCTCGGCCGCCGCGGAGTACCACGTCCCGGTGAGCGTGCTGCTCGGCGTCGCCTACGAGGAGTCCGCGTGGGACGCCCACGGGGCGCAGCACAGCACCGACGGCGGCTTCGGTCCCATGCACCTCACCGACGTCACCCCGGCGATGATGGCCGGTGGAGCGATGGGCGGTGCCGGCCGGAAGGACCTCGCCTCTCTGGCGGCGAAGCCGGCCCTGCACACGCTGCGGGCCGCCGCGAAGCTGACCGGGATGTCGCCGGACACCCTGCGTGAGGACCCCGCCGCCAACATCCGTGGTGGTGCGGCGCTTCTGGCGTCGTACGAGAAGAAGGTGGCCGGCGGGACGCCGGCGGACCCGGCCCTGTGGTTCGGAGCCGTGGCCCGCTACAGCCAGTCGACGGACCGTCAGGGGGCGGTGGCCTTCGCCGACCGTGTCTTCGGCACCATCCGCAAGGGCGCCTTCGCCGAGACGCACGACGGCCAGCGCGTCCGCCTCACCGCGGTCCCCTCGGTCCGCCCCGCGACGGCGCAGGTCGACCGGCTGCACCTGACGGCGTCGGCCACCGCGGACACCGAGTGCCCGCCGGCTGTGGCATGCACGTTCGTCCCCGGCTCGGCCGCGGGTGTGCAGGTGTCCAAGCGGCCCGCGAACGGTATCCGGATCGACACCATCGTCATCCACGACCTGGAGACCACCTACGACGCCGGTGTGAAGGGCCTGTCCGCCCAGACCAACAGCGCCGCGACGCACTACGTGATGCGCTCGTCCGACGGCGCGGTGACGCAGATGGTGCCCACCAAGGACATCGCCTTCCACGCCGGCAACTACTCCATGAACCTGCACTCCATCGGCATCGAGCACGAGGGGTACGCCGCGCAGGGCGCCACGTGGTACACGGAGGCGCAGTACGAGGCCACGGCCGACCTGGTCACGTACCTCGCGGCGCGGTTCGGCATACCCCTGGACCGTCAGCACGTCATCGGTCATGACAACGTCGACAGCCCGGACGACGCCCACGCCGCCGGGATGCACTGGGACCCGGGCAACGGCTGGGACTGGGACCACTTCATGACGCTCCTCGGCCGCCCCTACAGCGGAACGCACAGCGTGCCGGCCGTGGGTTCGGTCGTGACCATCGATCCGCCGTTCGCCGACACCGTGCAGACCGTACGTGTCTGTCCCGGTGACGACCCGACCGATCCCACGACCACCTGCACGGTGAGGCAGCAGGCGTCGAACTTCGTCTACGTGCGTACCGCCCCGGACGCGTCCGCCCCGCTCTTCGGCGACCAGGCGCTCCATGGCACCGGCGCGGGTACGGACGAGATCAGCGACTGGGGCAGCACGGCCCAGTCGGGGCAGCAGTTCGTCGTCGCCGATGTGAGCGGCGACTGGACCGCGATCTGGTTCAGCGGCGCGAAGGTGTGGTTCTACAACCCCGGCGGCGAGAACGCCAAGATCGCCTACGGCGTGAAGACGATCCGTCCGGCCGGCTCCGCCTCGGTGGCCGTCTACGGCCGCAGCTACCCGGACGCCTCGGAGTACCCGGCGGGCATCTCGCCCTCGACGCAGGCCCCGCTCACGGTGTACACCGTCCCCGCCGGCCAGGCGTACGTCGCCACCCAGGCCCCGGCCGTGACGGACGACTACGACAAGAGCAGCGGAACGGTCGTCCTCGGCGGCAAGAGGATGTACACGATCCAGTACGGCCACCGCGTGGCGCTGGTCTACGAGAACGCCGTCACCGCGACCCCTGTGACGCAGCACTGGGAGGACGGCGGCAACTGATCATCTGATCACCGCCGCGCGAACAGGGACCGTGCCGCCCGGGCGGCTCGGTCCCTCGTTCGTCCTTGACGCACGCGCGTGTGCGTCGTGCGCCCGACCGGCGGCGGGCGGACGACGCACGGCCCGGGTGGGCCGGCCGGTCCCGCCGGCTGCCGGACTCTTCCCGGCGCGGCCCCCGGGGGCCGCGCCTCATGCGGCGGCCCGGTCCGCCCAGGCCTGCTCGAGGGCCTGCGTGAACGCCTCGGGCGACTGGACGCCGCTGACTCCGTAGCGCCGGTTCAGCACGAAGAAGGGCACACCGCCGGCTCCCATCTCGGCGGCCAGTCGCTCGTCGGCCCGCACGTCCTCGGCGAACGCGGTCGGATCGTCGAGCACCTTGCGGGCCGAGGTCTCGTCCAGGCCCGCCTCCACCGCGAGGGCCACCAGCGTCTCCTTGTCGTAGATCGACCGTTCCTGCGCGAAGTTCGCCCGGAAGGCGAGGTCCGT
>NZ_JBVIJO010000040.1:0-11203 GCF_055581365.1 Streptomyces sp. NPDC031445 | reverse complement strand
CACCAGGGCGAAACGCCGTGGCAGAGCCTCGTCGCCCGCCTGGTGGAGGTGGTGCAGGAGGTGAGGGCCTGGGCCGCTCGCGGGGCGGGTTCACCCCGGGCCGGCGAGAAACGCGACGACATCAGCCACGTCGGACGGCTGTCCCAGCCGGCCAAGCGGTGTCATGCCGATGACCGCTTGGAGAGCCTGCGGGGGATTGGTTCCGCGCAGTAGCTCCGTGTCGGTTGCGCCAGGAGATACGGTGTTGACGGTGATGCCGCGTGTCCCGAGTTCCCGGGCAGCGACTGCGGTCAACTGCTCGACCGCGCCCTTGCTGGCGGCATAGGGGCCAATGCCTGCAGCTGGCCGCGCGGTGTTTATGGTGGAGATGTTCACGATCCGACCGCCGTCGCGCATCTGCCTGGCCGCGTAACGCATCGTCAGGAAGACGGACCTGGCGTTGACCGCCATCACATTGTCGAACACCTCCGCGTCGGTCTTGGCCAGCGGGGCCGGAGTGAAGGACATCGCGGCGTTGTTCACCAGGATGTCCAGGCCACCGAGATGTGCTTCGGCGGCCTCCATCAGCTGCTCTGGCCCATCCGGATCCTTCAGGTCCAGGCGCAGCGCTCGCGCCTTGCCGCCGCCGGCCTGTACGACGCTGACGACCTGGTCGGCAGCTTCCTCACTGGTGGCGTAGTTGAAGACCACTTCCGCCCCATCACGGCACAAGCGTTCAACAATCGCCCGGCCGATGCCTCGGGACCCACCCGTGACGACAGCAGTCTTGCCCTTCAGCACTGTTCCTCCGCTTCGGCGAAATGACGATCCGGGACGTCCGAACGTACTGGTGCGACTGCTTCTGCACGGCGGCTTTCGCCAAGCGCGATACAACGATCGCTTTTAGGCAGCCGCTGCGAGTGGAGCCGGAGCCGCCTCAGCTCGGCGGTGCGACCGAGCCAGGCGCCGGGACATGAGGGTGATGAACGCCCACTGGATGTGGGCTTCGGCGTGAGACATGAGGCGCTCGTAGTCCCTCGCGTTGTGCCGGGCCTGCATCGTCCACGAATTTGACCGTTCAACCACCCAGCGTTTGGGAAGCAAGACGAAGCCCTTGGCGTCCTTGGGCCGGGCTACGACCTTGATCGTGATGCCGAGGGTTTCCTGAGCCCAGGTGGCGAACTCCTCGCCCCTGTAATCTTTGTCCGCCCAGACCAGAACGATCTCGGGGTGTTCGGTGTGGAGGCGGGCGAGAAGGGTGCGGGCCGCGTCCCGGTCCCGGACATCGGCAGGTGTGACGAGGAGGTCGACGAGCAGACCGTCCTGATCGACCAGGAGATGCCGTTTCCTCCCTTTTATGTGTTTATTTGCGTCGTAGCCGCGTGTCGCTTTTGAAACAGTCTCCGCGCCCTTGACGGACTGGGAGTCGACGACCTGCGCTTGGTGCCCGGAGCCTCCGCCCGCCCGGCCCGCCCGCGTTGCTGCGATGGGTCTGTGCGGCGAGGCTGTGCCGTGCTCCTGGGCCCCACGTCGGGCCGCCGCCCGCCCCGGCCCTGGCTCCGTCCTGGCTTCGGCCTGCCCCGGGGTTCCGGTCGCGGCGCCGGGCGACGGGCCGGTCGCCGTCCGGGACCGCCCGGCACCGGCTGGGGATGCTGCCGGGCGCGTCCCGGCTGGCGGGCCCGCGCAACCCGCTTCCATACCGCGCATGTCTTCCGCCCGGCCTGCGGCCCTCTCCGCCAGCGAGGCGGGGATGAGCGGCGTCGGCGCTGAGGTCCGGCTGTGTCAGGCGAGGTCCTGCGCGGGCAGCTGAGGCGGCCGGGCGGCTGGCACCGGGCCCGGGGCGCGGGGATCGCCGAGCGTCTGATGGGTGTCCGGCTCGGCGCCTTCCAGGAGAGGGTTCTGGACGTGTGGGGCGAGGTGTACTGGCCGCCGCGGCCCGGCCGCTACGTCGGCCTCCGTCGGCTGCCGACTCGGGTGCCCGCCGTTCCTGTCGCCACCGTCCGTCCGTACCCTGATCGGAGTTGGACCCAAGACCTGTGGTGGAAGCGCCGGAGCCGACTCGTAGTCTTCCTCAGATGACCGACACTGACACGTCTGACGAATCACAGTGGACGCCTGCGCACAAGGCCGTGGAGACCAGCGACTACGAGGCGCTCACCGTTCTTCTTGCGTCGGGGACGGATCCTAACGAAAGGTGTTTCGGGCACACGTTGATCACCCACGCGCTCGATGTCGAGGGCGACAGTCACCTGCAGACGGGATACCCGTGGAACACGGCGGCCACAGCCGTTCTGCTGGCGTACAGCGCAGATCCTCAACTGCCCGCTGACGACGGGCAGACTCCCCTGCAGCTCGCTGAATACTACGGTCACGTCATGGCACAGGCACTGCTCATGCGTTTCATCTCTGCGGGCTAGCTTGCACCGCCGGTGGGTGATCCGGGAGTCCTGCGCTCTCCGGGACACGATCGTGCGCGCCGGCCAGTGCTCCGAGACGGCTGCGCTAAGCGCGCACGGGCCACGAGAGTTGAGTCACACCCCGTTCTCGTGTGCCGCAACCAACTGGCCCGGCTGAACGAGCACTTATGAAGGTTCTTCTGCGTCAACGTGCAACCTTTCGGCCCCCCTACTGGTCTCCTGTTCGGTGGACCCCACGCGTCACTCGGGAGACTTTCAGCGAACGACGTGGGCCCCGGAGAACCAGCGGCCGCGCACCCCGTGCGCCTGCCGATTGAGCCCCTGCCTGCACGATCACAAGGAGCCCCGACACTCATGCCCGTCCGCACAACGGCTACGCTCGCCACCTTCGTGGTAGCGGGCCTCATCCCCCTCGCTCTGCCCACCGCGGCAGCGAGCGCCGCGCCCGCGCGGCACGGCGACGACTTCAACGGCGACGGGTACCGCGACTACGCGTACTCGAGCTTCAGCGCAAGAGGGGGCGGCGGTGTCACCGTGGTCTTCGGCACTGCCACCGGGCCCGGCCCCAGGCAGCAGCGCATCACTCAGGCGAGCCCTGGCGTGCCCGGATCCGACGAGGCCGACGACATGTTCGGCGAGGTGCGGGCCGCCGCGGATTTCGACGGCGACGGTTACGGCGACCTCGCGGTGGCAGCGACCGGCGAGAACCATTTTCAGGGCGCCGTGACGATCCTGTGGGGGTCCCCCTCCGGCCTGTCCACGGGTACGTCCCTGCCGAACAAGAACCCGGGTCGCAACAACTACATGGGCAAGGACCTGGCGACCGGCGACTTCAACGGGGACGGCAAGCAGGACCTGGCCGTCATCAACGAGTCCATGACCTACGTCTACCGCGGTCCCTTCAAGCGCACCGGTACCACCGGCACCGTGACCAAATTCGACAAGACGTCGTCCTTCTACGCCACCGCGCTGATCTCCGGCAAGGTCAACGGCGACAAGAAAACCGACCTCACGATCATCGGTGACGTGGTCAGCCCCGACTACATCGCGTCCGACGTCTGGTTCATCAAGGGAGGCGCGAGCTCACTCACCCCGGGCAAAAGCCTCCGCCTGGAGTCGGAATCCGGCAACGGCGGCAGCTCCGAACGCGGCGGCGACGGTGTCATCGCCGACTTCAACAAGGACGGCTACGGCGACATCGCCGTCGGCACACCCCTCTACTCGAAGCACAAAGGCCGAGTCAGCGTCTGGTACGGCTCGTCTGCCGGTCCCTCCCGGAGCACCCGCCTCACCCAGTCGACCAGTGGCGTCACCGGATCTCCCGAGAACCGGGACGAATTCGGCTCATCCATTTCGGCGGGTGACGTCAACGGCGACGGCTACGCGGATCTCGCAGTCGGCGTGCCGGGCGAGGAGATCGATGACCACGAGTACGCGGGCGGCGTGCACATCTTCAAGGGGCGGGCGGGCGGCCTGTCCGGTGCCGGCTCACAGTGGTTCGCCCGCAACACCCGAGGAGTCCCGGGTGCGTTGACGGCCGACGAGCAGTTCGGCGGCCTGGTACGGCTGCGCGACACGGACGGTGACGGAACGGCCGACCTGTACGTGAGCGGTGCCGGCGCTCTGCGGCTGCCCGGTTCAGCCGGCGGCATCACCACCGTGGGCGCGACGGAATACCACGTGGCACCCGTCGACAGCTTCCTGCAGTGATGTGGCGTAGCTGACTCGTGTGCGCATCAGCTTACTTACTTTAGGTCTTGACGAAAGTGGTCCGCGCCTCGAAAGTAATGGACGCCCGAGGTTCAGGAGTCGACCACACCCCCGCGCGTCCCACTCATCGCTCCCGAGGTGAGTCCCGCCCGGGGCGCAACCCCTCGCGAAAAACCACGCCCGCCATGGCCCGACCCCGCCCCGCAGCCGTTCTCTCCGCCCTCCTGCCCGCCACCCGCAGGACGGCGGCGAGCCCGCCCCCCTCACCCCTCGACCAAGGAGGGAACTCCACCATGCCGACGCCCAGCCGTGCATGCTCGCCCACCAAACGGCTCAAGTCCTGGAGCACGTTCCTCCTCGGCGCCCTCGGCGCGATGACGCTCGTCGTCGCCGTCCCGGCGAGCGCCCACGCCGACGTCCTGCAGTTGCTGCCGCAGAACGCCGACGGTCTGGAGCAGACCTTCTCGCCCGCCTACGACTACGACGGTGACGGGTGCTACGCCACCGCCGCCATCGGAGCCGACGGCACCATCAACCCCGGCCTGCCGCTCGGCGGCGACGTCAACGGGCACTGCCACGACTACGCCCAACTGGCCAACGCCAACACCTACTCACGCGAGAAGTGCAACAACGGCTGGTGCGCGGTGATGTACGCCAGCTACTTCGAGAAGGACCAGGCGACGCTCGGCCCGGCGGCCATCGGGCACAGGCACGACTGGGAGCACGTCGTGGTGTGGATCAACAACAACGAGGTCCAGTACGTCTCGGTGTCCCAGCACTCCGGCTACCAGGTGGCCGACCGCACCACCGTCCGCTTCGACGGCACACACCCGAAGATCGTCTACCACAAGGACGGACTGTCCACCCACGACTTCCGGTTCGCCAACAGCAACGACGAGCCTCCAGAGAACGTGACCGGCGGCTGGTTCTTCCCCCGGCTGGTGGGCTGGAACGGCTACCCGGCCGGTTACCGCGACAAGCTGCTGAGCGCCGACTTCGGGGAGGCGACCATCAAGATCAAGGACGGCGACTTCGAGTACGCGCTGGCGCATTCCATGCCGTCGGGCATCCCCTTCGATCCCAACGGCTGACGGCCCCTGCCCCCTCCGGTAGCCGGTGGTGCCCCACAGTCGTCGGGTGCCGCCGGCCCCGCGATGTCCGTACAAGCGGCGCGAGCCGCAGTGGCGAGGTGTGTGCGGCGGAGCGATGACCGGACGCCCGCTATGCGAAGGCGGTGTGAGCATACGCGGGACTTTTCATGGTGCTGTGGACTGGGTGATCACGAGACTTGTCACACCGTCAGCTGTCCAATTATGTTCGGTCACCGTGCTCGCATCCCCGCTGATCAGCGTCATAGTCGCCGCGCACGACCTCCAGGGACAACTTGGGGTCTGCCTGAAATCGATCCTGGACCAGTCCTTCCAGGACGTGGAGGTCGTCGCGGTCCTGGACCAGTCTGCCCACTGCCCCGCGGACTTGGTGGACGACTATGCCCGGCGCGATGGGCGGCTCTCGGTCGTACGGCTGACGGGTGTCGCCGGCATCGGCCGGATACGCAACGCGGGGGCCGAGCGCGCCGCCGGTGACTACCTGCTGTTTCTGGACAGCGATCACATCGTCCGGGGCGAAACGATGCAGGCGATGGCCGACCGGCTGCGAGCGGCGGCCGAGCCGGATGTTCTTCTCTTCGGGCACACCCGCCTCCACCGCGGCCGCTCGTGGCCCGGTGCCGCGGCCGGCCTGCTGGCCCAGCAGGGAAGTGAACCCTTCGCCCCGCTCGACCGGCCCGAGTTCTTCGGTGCTCCCGCCTACTCCTGGGACCGTCTCGTCCGCCGCGAGCTGTGGACCGGGCAGCAACTCGCCTTCCCCGACGGTCTCCACGAGGAGGTCACAGTCGTCCACCGGGCCATGCTCGCCGCCGACCGGATCGCCGTCCTGAAATGGAACTGCGTGCAGATCCGCCGCCGGCACACCCAGCACCCCGCAGGCTCACCCGACGGCACCCACTTCGACGTCTTCGGCCGGTACGAAGAGAGCTTCGGCCTGCTCGGCGAGCGCGGCGCCCTGGACGTGGTGGCTCCCGCTCTCTTCACCCGCATGATTCGCCACTATCTCTTCCTGCTCAACCTCGAGGGATGTCTCTCCCGCTCCGAGCGCCCGCGGTTCTTCGCACGCGCCAGCGAGCACTACCGGCGCTACCTCCCCGACGGCTACGACCACCCCGAAGGCCGAGAGGGTGTCAAGTTCCAACTCATGGCGAGCGGCAGATACAGCGCCCTGGAGGCCGCCAGTCTCCCGCAGCGGGCACGGGGTCTGGTCTCCCGGGGCGCCGCCCTCCGCGGACGGTGACCAGGCCGGCGGAAGCGGCGGGCTGCGGACCTGCCGGGCCGTGACGAGACCGCCGCCCGGTTCCGGCACCGGCGCGTGGGGTACGTCACATATGGGCCCGGACAAGACGCCTGGTCGGCGTCTTGGACCCGAAGACCGTGACGCTGTGCAGCGCGGCCAGGCCTGCTCGCCACCCCGGGCAGCCGCCGCTCACACAGGTGCCGCAACGGGACCCGATGCCGCCGTTCTCCGCGTGGTGGAGACCCCTCCCGTCGTGTGCCGAGCCAGCTCGAGGAAGTGACGGGTAGGCACACTCCAGCATCCCCGCTTCTCGTTCCACCTGAGGCCGTGTGTGATGGGCAGGAAGCGGCCGATGAAGCGGCGCTGTTCGCCTCTGGTCTTGCCCGGGAGCCACACGTCCGCCGGGCCCGAGCCGGGAAGCATGACGACCACGTAGCGGCGACCTTCGTGCATGGGGAGCAATTCCGGCGCTGGGACTGGGTGGTCGTCGTAGGACCCAGGACACAGGGAAGAAGAGAAACCCTCTCTCCAATGCGGGACGATGATTCCGCTCCGCAGTTCGACGATCTGACGGCAGCGACCGCCTAAGGGCTGTCCCGTAATCGATCTTGAGGTGGAGAGCGGTCTGAGAGGTGCCCTGGCGCTCTGGCCCTTGTCATCAGCGCGCCGTGAGGGGCGCCTACCATGCCTTCGTGACGCGCCCCTGGACGGTACGAAGGATGGCCGATCAGTTTGTTAAGCTGCTCGGAACGGCTCCTGCTGGCATCGATGGCGGCACGCTGACGTTCGCCCGACGAAGCCTGTACACCACGCTTTCGATCTGGAAGGACCGCCATGACCGATCAACCTTCGGCTGGATGGTCCACACGGACCACGCCGGTCTCCGTGACCGGATGGACGGCTTCGGTGGAGTGGGCATACGGATCGACCACCCCTCGCCGTCCGGCGACGTAGGTCCGTCTGACGTCCCTCCCGCCGCGTGCTATCCCTGGCCAGCGGGTAGCGCCCCGCTCGCCTCCGAGGTCACCCTCGACGTTACTTACTACGCGCCGCCTTCCCTGGGATTCGTCCGCGACTCCCAACCTCGGACTGCTACTTCTAGCGGACTCCTCTGTCCACCGGGGCGGGGTCTGGTCCTTCACGCCGACCAACAACGAGCCAGCACGACTTGCGAAGGCCATCCTTCTGGCTCGCCAGTGCGGTGATCAGGACCTGGAGCGCGCGGCTGTCGACAAGCTGCGAAACCGCGGCGAGGAACCGGTGGCTCGTCGCCCCGATTACCTCTTCCGGCACGCTGTCGCCGACTGGTCCAGGCAGTACGCCAAGGCCACTGGCATCGATCTGAGCGACCTGGCCAAGCTCAAGCGGAAGTACCCCCAGTACCCCGAGATCCCGTAGCTCCACACGGCTTTTTGGGCTCGGGAGATGATCTCGCTGTGACTGGTGTGATCACGGCATCGGAGCCTCACTGGATAAGCCCGTTCACCGGGCTGAGTCCGCGGCAGTTCGGCATGCTCATCACCGCTCTGCGGAAGGAAGAATCGACCCCGGTACGCAAGGGGCGACCATGGGGCCTGCCGCTGGAGGACCGAGTGCTCCTCGTCATCGCGTACTGGCGAACCAACCTGACGCTGCGGCAGCTTGCTCCGCTGTTCGGGATCTCAAAGTCGGCGGCCGATCGCATCATCGCCCATCTCGGGCCGTCCCTCGCTCTGCGCCAGCGCCGGCGGTTCCGCAAGGATGCCGTGCTGATCGTGAACGGCACCTTGGTTCCCACCCGCGACCACAGCATCGCCGAGCGTTGAAGAACTACCGGTACTCCACGAACCACCAGGTCGTCATCTACGCCGACACCCGGCTCGTCGTCGCTGTCGGCCGGCCGCTCCCCGGCAACCGCAACGACTGCAAGGCGTGGGGGCTGTCCGGCGTGAAGGCAGCCGTCGGCAGAACAACTGTGCTCGCGGACGGCGGCTACCGGGGCACCGGTCTGGTCATTCCGCACCGCCGGGAACGCGGCCAGACAGGACTACCGGCCTGGAAAGAAGAGCACAACGCCTCCCATCGCAAGGTCCGTGCCCGCGTCGAGCACGCCTTCGCACGTATGAAGACGTGGAAGATCCTGCGCGACTGCCGCCTCAAAGACGATGGCGACGCCATGCTCGGCATCGCCCGCCTGCACAACCTCACCCTCGCCGGATGAGGCACAGCGCCGCTGTTCGATCGGCATGTCGTAGATCATTTACGGGACAGCCCTTAGCTTGATCTTTAACCTGTGCGGCGTGGACGAGGGGTCGTTTCCTTCTTCGTCCGTTGTTTCGCGGGGCCTGGTTTGCTGACTGTGTGCACGTCATAGCGTGTGGTGGGCTGGTTGTTCCTGCGGCCTGGTGGCCGTCCTGGGCCCGGCCGAGAGGATTTCGGTGCTCTGGCCGGGCAGGCGGCCTTTGGGCGGAGGTGCCGGAAGTCGCGGCGGACGCGTGCTGGGGTGAGTCTGTCGGGCGGGGCCGGTTTCTCCCACGGTCTGCGGAGGTCTGCCGCCAACGGACGGGCGAGTCGGAGCTGGGTGAAGACGGCGAGGATCAGCCAGGTCCAGCGGTCTGCGGCTTCGGGGGTGCGGATCTTCGGGCAGGTCCAGCCCAGGGTCTGTTTGAAGAGCCGGAAGGTGTGCTCGATGTCGAAGCGTCGCAGGAATGCCTGCCAGAGCAGGTCGACGTCGGTTTCGCCGGCATCGGTGCCTGACCACCACAGCCAGACCGGCTTCGGAGTCGCGCCGCTGGGCAGGCACTCGACTTGGAGACGGATGACGGTGCCCTCAATGACCGGCAGGGGAAGCGGTAGCCGAATCCCGGGTCGTCGCGGTGGGCGTCGAAGAGCGCTTTCGCGCGGTATGCCTCCTCCAGCACGGTGTCGGCCACCGGCTTGTCGAGCCAGCGGTAGTAAGGCTGTCTGGCGAGCTTCAGGATCCGGCACGTGACCGCGACGGGCGTCCCGTCCGCGGCCAGCTCTTTCACGAGCGGGTAGATCCTTTTCCCGGCAGATGGGCCTGCGACAGATAGGCCGCTGCCCGGCGCAGGACCTCGTTCTCCTGCTCCAACAGCTTGATCCGCCGCCGAGCCTTCCGCAGCTCCGCGTTGTCCTGGCTGGTCACTCCGGGCTTGGTCCCGTCATCGATGTCCGCCCGGCGCATCCACTTCCACAACGTCATCGGATGGACGCCGAAGTCGGTGGCCACCTGCTCGACCGTCACACCCGGACCGCGGTTCCTCGCGACCCGCACGACGTCCTGGCGGAACTCTTCGGGATAAGGCTTGGGCACAGCGACATCCTTCCCACCCGCCCCACAGGGCAAGCCAGTTCAGATGTCACCCGATCGTGCGGCAGACCAGTCCATGGCCGCAGCGCGGTCTCGGCGATCCGGCGGTTGCGGGTAACCAGGCCGACGGGCAGCACGCCGTTGGCCACAAGCCACTCGCACTCGCCGTCGAGTTCCGCCGTCAACTCGTCAAGGCCCCGGCCGGGCCAGGGCGGCAACGGCGCGTCGTGCAGGGCCCGGATGGCGGAACCCGCCGAGGCCCACGCCGCCCGCGACGCGGCCGACGGCTCGCCGAGACGGCCGAGCGCCGTCCCCGGGACCGCACTGATCGCGAGCACGGGCGGCTTGCACCACAGGACCTGCGGGGTCGGGACCGGCGCCAAGGCCATCGCTTCGACCTCGACGTCGAGGCGTGCTTGATCGGCATCCACCTTCAAGAACACGTCGCCGACACGCAGGGTCGCGCGCTGGGCATGAGCGACGACGACCTGGACCTCATCCATGGCGCCCAGGATCCCGGAAGACCGTCCGCGCCGCCGGCATTATCGACTGCGGTTGCGCGACGGACCGTTCGCGACCTGTGGTCTCGTGCACGCTGCGCGTCTTCTACCTATCCACCCAGATCGCCGCCCGCTTCTGTCCCACCTCGAAGGCCTTCTACGACCGCGAACGAGCCGAGGGCAAGAGCCACAAACAGGCGATCCTCGCCCTCGGTCGGCGACGACTCGACGTCCTGTGGGCCCTCATACGCGATCAGCGGACCTTCGAGGCTCAACCTCCCCGGCGGCATCTCGCCGCGGCCTGATCCTCAGACTGTGAAGAGCGGCTCGTAGGGGGGTCCCTCCGGCGTGAAGATCAAAACGAAGTCTTTCCCCAGCCGAGTGGCTACTTCCCTCAAGCGAGCCAGGACCTCGGCCTGGCCCGGCAGGTCGATGCCAAGGGCTGCGGCAGCGCGATCCCTCCGGGGCACGAGGTCCGGCATGTCCTTTAGATACTCAGCCTCAAGCTCGCGACTCTCCTCTTCCATGAACGCCTGGCAGCCGCGCCACCACGGGACGACCAGCAAAAGCCGCACCAGCTCGTGCAGGCCAATGGCGATCAGAGCTGCACCGCCTTCGGAGTCGGCATAGAGGATGGGACGTTCCTCGCCGCCTTCACCGCAGAAGAAGTACGTGCCCCCAGCACCGTCGCCAGCGAACCCCTCAAGCGCGGCGCCCGAGGCGAGGTGCACTTCCTCGACATGATCGCCTCGCTCCAGGTCGAAGTCACCCGGCCAAGCGAGGAAACGGGCAGCTTCTCCCTGCTCACGGACGGCAGCGATCAACGACTCCATAATTTGCAGCCTAAGACGGTGTCCTATGTGGTGATCGCTCGTTGGGCTGCGTATGGGGCGGGGTACGTGGAGTTGGATTGTTCCGGACGGGCTGTGGGAGATCGC
>NZ_JBVIJO010000039.1:0-12310 GCF_055581365.1 Streptomyces sp. NPDC031445 | reverse complement strand
CAGACGGGGCAGAGCCAGATCCGCCCGCACCGCATGAGGCCCAGGACCACGGCCGTCCCGGCGACGGTCTGGGCGACGATCACGCCGGACGCGGGGTCCATCAGGGCCCGGCCGCAGCCCTTGCACGCTGCGTCTCCGGTGATCCGCCACAGCGTCCGGCGACGCGAGTACCGGGCCGCCTTCCTCAGTCGGGCCGCGTCGCTCCGGGCGGCTTCCCGGTCCGTGTCCGGGGTTGCCTCGCGCCGCGTTTCCGCAGGTCGGAGGGGTGCGGGAAACTCTGTTGTTTCTTTCCCAAGGTGTCCGGGGTTGCCCCCGGAGATCGCCTTCCCGCGCTCGATGGCGCGCTTCGCGGCCTTCCGGCACCGGTCCGAGCAGTAGACCTTGGGCACCTTGCCGGGCGTATGGGTGATCTTGGTCCCGCAGTGGCAGCGGGGGCCGGTGGCTGTCATGGGGCCACTGCGCTCACCCAAGGGGGTAAGCGGCGCAACCTTGGCGGCGCGCGGAGCCGGGAGGGGTGTTGCAGACGCCGAAGCGTCACGTACGCTGGACACAGACGAGTCCCTTGGTTGGTAGCCGGGTGGACGTCAGAAGCGGCTCGGGATTAGACCCCCGGGCCGTTTCGCTTTTCTCGGGCTGATCCTGCCACTTCGGGCAACGGACGTTCCCCCCGGCGCGCCTGACGGTGCTTCGCCCCGCATGCACCGGTCGACGTGGTCCCGGTGCCGGGCCACGAGCTGGTGGACGTCGGCACGGCCGGCGGCAGTCTCGGTGTGGCCGCAGGCGCAGGCGAAGGCCGCGCGCGGCATGGGGGCCGCGGCGATCCAGAGGCCGGGGAAGTCGGAAGTCGGCTGGAGGTGGCTCACGCTTCGATAGACGGGGTGAGTCGCTGATCCATTACATGCGACCCCCGCGCGCGCGTAGGACGGTCTCACGAGTTCCATCTGCGTACCTCTTCGCTGGTCAGGGGGCGCGAGAGTAGGTCTCGCGGCGAACACCCCTGCCTTGCCGTACGTCTGCGGCGGAGATCCGTTACGCCTGGCCCGGGCGAACCGGGTCGAAGCGGGACGACGTTGGGGTGTGTGATCACGCGCGGGAGTCTCCTCCGCACCCCCCCGATACCGGAACGTATCGCTGGTCAGGGGCTCGATAGCCGGGCGGAAGATCCGACTTCCGCGGGGAGAACCCGCGCCTTCGCCGGACGGAAGAACGGGCGCGTTATCCCCGCGGGGATCGGTGGCGGTGCGCTCCATTGCCGGGTGCTCCAATCGGGGTGAAGCGGGCTGTATCGCCGGGTTGTTGCGCTAGTTGCGCAGGTCACGCGCGTACGCGTACGCGCGAAGGGGGGTCCAGAAAGTCCAGAAACCCCCGAGGGGCTGGTGTGACTTGGAGGGCCGGAAGAAGCCCCGCCAGCGAAAGGCCGGCGGGGCTCGGTGGGTCAGGCAGCGATGTCGACGCACCACTCCCAGGGCTCGTCATCGGCGGCGGCCCGGGTGGCGGCGGCGGCCAGGGCGCGGGCGATGGCTGCGGCGGGACCCTTCACGAACCGGTGGCGGGCGAGCTGGAGCAGGAGACCGGAGACCTCGGCCGCCTGCTCGGCCGGGATGGCGCCGCCCTGGCCCGGGTCCTTGAGCAGCTGCACGAGCGGACCGCGTTCGGCGGAAGGCAGGCAGCCCTCGGCGTACCCGGCGAGCGAGGCCAGGGCCTTGAGGGGGTGGCGGTCCTCGCCGAAGAAGTCGGCGCCGTGGCTGACGATGACGTGGGGCTCGGGGTCGGTGATCTGCGGCTTGCGGGTCACAGGGAGCCTCCCAGCGCGATCAGCGCGGACAGGATCAGCAGGGTCCCGCCCGCGTACATCAGGTCGATCGCGTGGCGCAGGACAGTGAACTTGGCGATGGCCAGCCGGGACAGGCCCGCGATGTCGGCGGCCAGGTCCCGGGTGTCGGCGGTGGCGGTGATCTGCTGCGGGGTGAGGGTGGCCCACAGGGTGAAGCCGTGGCCGCCGTTGAGGTTCGGGCGGACGGAGCGGAGCAGGAGCCCGGCCGCGGCGACCAGGACGGCGAGGCCGATGCCGCCGACGACGTACGCGGCAACGTTCATGGGCAGGTCGTGGGCGAGGGTCCAGGCGCCGGCCAAGGCCGCGCCGACGAAGGCCAGTAAGAGTCCGGCCTTGGCGTCGGTACGGGAAATCTCGGCCTTCACCTCGGCGTGCTGAGCGGTCAGGTGCTGGTCGGTGGTGCTCATGCTGCCGCCCCTTCCAGCTCCTTGAAGCGGTTGGCGACCCACCCGGTGGACCAACCGGTGAGCGCGGCGACCTGCCGCTGTGAGCGGCCCTCGCGCACTGCCTTGGCGACCTCGGCACGGGCGTCCTCCTCGCTCATCTTCTCGACGGGCTTGGCGTCGTGAGCGGCCTCGTGAGCGGCGGTGGTCGCAATGGCGCTCACGGCCGGGCGAGGGGTGCTCACGGCGGCGCTCACAGGCGCGGGGGCGGTCCGACGGGCCTCGGCTACCTTCCGGTCCCGCTCCGCCTGCTGTGCCCGCTCCTTGGCCTTGCGCGCGGCCTCCTCCTCGCGGCGCCCGCGCTCCTGCCGTTCCTGCTCCTCGCGGCGCTGGCGGTCGAGGCGCTCCTGCTCCTCGCGCCGTGCCCGCTCCTCGCGGTCCAGGCGCTCCCGCTCCAGGGCGGCGGCGTGCTCGCGCTCCTCGCGGGCGAGCTGGGCGGCGTGCTCACGCTCGGCCCGGCGTTCGGCGGCCTCCTGCTCACGGCGCTCACGGTCGATCTGCTCCTGCCGCTCACGCTCGGCCCGGGCAGTCTCTTCCCGGCGCTCACGCTCCGCCCGACGCTCGGCCTCCTGCTCACGCTCGATCCGCTCCACCGCCACGGTGATGGCGCGGCGCCACGACAGGCCCGCTTCGGCGGTGACGATGAGCAGGATCGGGGCGACCGCGTGCACGCCGACGCCGACCAGGTCGCCCTTGAGCGCGGAGTCGCCGATGTTGAGCGCGAGGGTCATCAGGCCGGTGAGCCAGCGCAGGAGCGCCGGCCACCCGCCGGGCCGTCCGTCGAGCCGGGCGACGATCGCGTCGACCCGTACGACGATCACGACGGCCGCGTCGACCACGATCGGGAGGATGGGCGCGGTCAGGTCCCAACCGTCCGGGGTGACCCGCTGCACGAGTGGGGTGACGGTCAGGACGGAGTACAGGACGGCCCCAGCGACGATGACCCACGACAGGCGCAGGATCCGCTCGGCGGCGTCGACTTGCTGCTGGGTGTCGAGCTTCATGCCGGTCACCGCCCGACCTGGGAGCGGGAGAGCATGCCGCGGGCGGTCGATGTGATCTCGGTCCGCTGGATGACCTGCCCCTGGTAGACGTTCGTGGTCGACGCCCTGCGGGCCCGGGAGACGGCAGCGCCAACGGCCGTGGCCACGGCCGCGACTCCGGCGAAGGGCACGGCGATGGCGAGGACTCCGAGCAGGGTGACCGAGGACAGGCCCTGGAGCACGAGCCAGGCGCCGCAGCCGAGTCCGGTGACGCCGGCGCCGACGCCGATGGAGGCGACGGCCACCCCGGCGGCCCACTGGGGGACGATCCGGTGGTCGGGCTGGGGGACGGGCGGGGTGGGGCCGTAGGCGGGGACCGGGGTGGTGTCCCGGAAGCTGGTCACGGGCTGCGGGGCGGGCTCCGGCCGGTACGCCTCGCGGATCAGGCGGGCGGCCTCGGCGGACGCCTCGGTCTCGGTGAGGGGATACTGCGGATCGGTGGTCACGGGATGCCTCCGTGGTCATCAGGCGGGCCGCCCCGGCTGCATCGGGGCGGTCCGTCGTCGTTCGGTGTGCGGGGGGTGTGCGGGTCGCGCTGTGCGGCGGTGTGCGGGCCGGTGTGCGGCCCTCTTCACACGCCGTGCGACGTGGGGATTCGCGCTGTGCGGCTGTGCGGGGGTGTGCGGGTGTGCGGCCCGCCCTCAGACCCCGGCGAGGGCGGGCACGAGCCGGTACACGCCCTCCTCGCCCATGGGGGCCAGGCGCCCGTCCTCGGCGAGCTTCTTCATCTGCTTGGAGACCCAGGAGCGGTCCCGGCCGATCTGCTCCAGGTACGGGTACAGGTCCCGGACCGCGACGGTGCCGGGGCCGACCTGGGCCAGCATCTCCACGAGTTCGTCCAGCAGCTCCCGAGCCTCCTCCGGCGACGGCTTGCCCTCCGGAAGGGCGTTGGCGCCTTCGGCCGGCGGAAGGTCGACGGTCGCGTCCAGGTCGGCGTCCTCCGCGTCGACGAGCGCGGCGACCGCCTGGGCGGACTCCTGCGCGTCGGACAGGGCCGGGGCTGCGGCCGGGGCCGGGGCCGGAGTGCCCGCCCGTGCACGGCGGTTGGTGAACAGCTCGCCCGCGACCTTGGCGGCCACGGCCTCGGTCACCGCGCCGGTGCCCTGGGGCCGGATCCCAGCGAACTGGGCCACGATCCAGGCGGCGGCCTTCTCGTACTCGCCGCTGGGGCCGGTCCAGAACGTCCGGGCGGGGTTGGCGTACAGGTCCTCGTCCACCCCGGCGCTGACCATGTAGACGTAGCCCTTGCGCTTGTTGCCCCAGGCGGCCGGGTTGGCGCCCGCCTCCAGGACCTCCTCCGGGAGCGCGAACGAGGCGTCGTCCCCCCGGACTCCGAAGCACATCGCCGCCGGGAGGCTCGCGCGAGTGTCGGTCGAGAGCTGGTAGCCGGAAGCGCGCTGCATGGAGATGACCAGGGAGACACCAGCGGACCGGGCCTCCTGGGCAATACCGGTGAACACGTCGTCACCCAGCTCGCGCAGCAGCTTGGCCGCCTCCTCGAACCAGGCCACCAGGTACGGCATCCCGTCGCAGCCGCAGGCGCCGGCCGCAGCGCAGGAGTGCGCCGGGTCGGTCTGCTTCCCGGCAGCCGCGGGCTCCCACGCGCGGTAGCTGTGGTCCCGCAGCCAGGCGGCACGGGCAGGGATGACGGCCTGGACGGTGGAGACCATCGCGGCGGCCGACACGGTGTCCAGCGCGGCCCAGTCGAGCGCCGGGACGAGTGGCAGGAAGTCCTGCCCACCCTTGGCCGCGTCGGACAGCCACACGGCAACGTCGCGGCGGGTCAGCAGCTCGAAGAACAGGTCCAGGGCGCCCTCCGTCTTGCCGCTGCCGGTCATCCCCATGACGAGCATGTGGATGGCGTCCAGGAGCGGCAGCACCAGGTCGCTGCCGTCGTCGTACACGCCGATCCGCAGGGGCACGGCGATGGACTGGCCGGGAGCGAACGGGCCCGGGTACAGGGTCGGCGTCTTGAGCATGTCCTCGGGCACGATGACGAACTGGCCCTTCCTGGCGGAGTCGGGGTCGTGCTGGACACGGATGGCGGTGGTCGGGACGTCGAGGGCGGAAGCGATCCGGGGGAGCGCCTTGGCGACGTCCTCGTTGGTCAGCTCCCCAGCGGGCAGCTCGTAGGGGACCGTGACGCGGTTCGGCTCGACCTTGATCTGCTTGAGCTTGGTGCGGGCGAGCCCGACCTTCTCCAGCAGCCCCTTGTCGGAGTCGGACCCGGAGGTCTCCCCGCCGGCCGCACGCATGACGTGGCGGATGTTCCAGGACAGGGCGAGGGTTGCCCCGCCCATCAGGTACAGGTCGGGGAGCGGACCGGTGAGCGGGCCGGACAGGGCGGCGGACGTGAGCCAGGCCGACCCGGCCGCCACGGTGATGGCGGAGTGCAGACGGCGCTGGGGGCCGGTGGACTTGCCCGCCCACCAGGTCGCGGCCGTGAGAGCGGTGGAGGCGAGGGTGAGGCCGACGCCCGCCCACGGGGAGCCACCCCACTGGAGGTTCGCGCCAGCACCGGCCAGGCCGACCCCACCCACGACGATCCACGGCGGCGTGTAGGGCTTGGCCCGGTGCCACAGCCAGGCGCCCATGCCGGTCGACCCGCCGGAGTTCAGGCGGTCCTCGTTCTGCTGCTGAAGATCCTTGCTCATCGTGGGTCCCCCTCTCAGAACCGGAACGGGTTGGTGGTGACGGCCTGCTGGGGACGCGGACGCATCAGGTCGGCGTACTCGCGCTGGAAGGCCGCGTAGGTGGCCACCGCGTTCTTCGCCGCAGCCGTGGCGCCGTCGGCGGACCGCTTGAGCTTCCAGGCCACCTTCTTGGCGCGCATCTTGGTCTGGATCTTGTTCTCGCCCGGCAGCGGCAGGGACTGCCCGAGACGGGCCTCCAGGATCTTGGCGGCCATAGCCAGCTCGATGGCCGCCTGGATCATCACGGCCCGCAGACCGTTGCAGTAGTTCCGGACGTCGTCGGTCGTGTTGAACGACGGCTCCCCGAGGATGAAATGCGAGGCCCGTCCGCCCTGCTGCGGCACGGACCCACCGCCACCCACGTTCTGCGTCCGGTTGATCGTGATGTTCACGGGCGGGACGAAGCTCTGCCCCATCGCGCCGACGAATCCGCCGGCCGCCGCACCAGCCGCACCAGCAGCGGACTTGAACTTGTTGCTCTTGCCGTTCGCGCCCGTCTGGGGCGAGGCATTCCTCGTGGCCACGACAGCACCTTTCATGCCGAAGGTACACATCCGTCCTCTGCAAGGTGCTTAATGTACCTTGCCGACGCCATGAAGGTACATGAAAGACCGATCACGGGCAAGCATGTACCTTGGGGGGGTCATTGATGTACCTTCGGGGGTGTACCGCGCTCCGACAAACAGGGAGAAGCCATGCCATACAAGGCACCGGAGGGGAAGGGGTACGCCGACGTGGCCGCCCACTTCCGCACGCTGATCAAGAGCGGGGAGCTGGCCCCAGGGGACTCCCTGCCGTCGGTCCCTGAGATCCGCGAACAGTTCGGCGTGGCGGCCAAGACCGTGAGCCGGGCCCTGGCCGTGCTCAAGAGCGAAGGCCTGGTCACCTCTCGCGGTGCGCTGGGGACGGTCGTGGAGACCTCCCCCATCGTCATCACAGGTGCGGACCGGCTGGAACGGATGGAGAAGAACGGGCTCCGCTACGCCCCCGGCGAGACCTCCTCCGGTCACCGCGTCATGGCTCGGTCGGTCTACGACCCCGAGGTCTGCACAGCGCTCAACCTGGAGCCCGGCGACGAAGCCGTGATCCGTATCAGGGTGTTCCGTCAGCACGACAAGCCGACCTCGGTCGGCATCTCCGTCTACCCGCCCCACACCGTTGCCGCCGTTCCGGAGCTGGCCGAAGACGTCCGCATGGTGACGCAGTTCGACAAGCTCTACACCGAGCGGACCGGCCGCGAAGTCGTGAAGGGCCACCGCACCGCTCACGCCCGGCAGGCGACTCAGGACGAGTTGGCCGCCCTGGAGATCGACGCGCCACCCCACTCGGCCGTGGCCGTCCTCGTCACAACCGTGACCTTCCACGACGACGACCAGGCCTTGGGGTACTGGGAGGACGTCTACGCCCCGGGCTCACGGGTCCCCCTCAGCGAGTGACCTCCTCCCGCACCCCAGAGCCAAGGCCCGCACTGCCCGGTGCGGGCCTTCCTCATGTCTCCAGGCGGCTACTCGCCGGGGTTTACGTGGCCAGCCGTCGCCCGCCTGCCGGTCTCGTGGTTGTGCGCGTCCCGGACAGGCAGCCGGGAGGGGAGGGGGGCTCCGTGGCGCTCTGTGGCCGTCTGGCGGGCCGGATTCGGGGCTGAGCGCCGTTCCCCCGCCGTCGGCGTGCTGAGCGCAGTCCAGGGCACTGACGGGCCGCCACGGGGTTGCTGGGGAGCTGGCTGCTGCCGCGATGTGGCTGAGCCCGTCACGGGCGCTCCGCTAAGCACCCCGCCGTCACGGCTGAGCGTCCGGCTGCTCCTGGTCTTCACCGTCCACGGGGAGACGGCCAGTCCCCAACGCGCGGCGGCCTCCGGAACGGGTCGGGGCGGGAGGCGCCGGCGGATCCACCACAGCCGCCCGCTCAGCGGCGAGCAGCGGCCGGGGCGCAGGGTCTCCGGCGGGGCGAGGAGTCGGCCCGGAGCCGAGTGCACGTCTCGTCATGAACCGATCATGCCCGCCGCACTCGGTCCCTCCGGGCACTGCCTCAGGTGGACCACCAAGCCGACGACGTCATGACGGCAGTAAGGGCACTCTTCCGCCTCACTGGGCGGTGTGACCTGCTGCTTTGGAAGAACGTCACGTGACTTTCCTTCATCGCTCCCAGCAAAGTCACGTGACGTTCCAACACCGCTCCGCCCAACGTCACGTGACGTTCCGGAGCGCAGTTCGGCCTCTTCGCGGCGGCCCTTGGCATACGCCTTGAACAGCATCGGGGCTCGCCTCTCCGCCTCCTCCTCGCGGACGGCCTGGAGCTGCTTCTCCAACCTCCGCGCCTCCCAGGCCCGCGTCTTACAGCCGTCCTTGCAGTAGACCCGCGGCTTCGTTCCCAGGCTCGGTGGGACCGGTCCGCCGCACCAGGCACACAGCGGATTCCCGTCCGCGTCTCTCGGTTGCTCCGTCTTCATGCCGCACGACCGTACGCGGCTCGTCTCCCGGCACGGCAACCGGGCGCGTTACAACTTTCTCTACTGGTTCAAGGCCGCCCGCTGACGCGGTCGGCGCGGCCCGCCCGGAGGCCGGACCGCTCCTGTCTCCGCCCCGCTCTCCGGCCTCCGCTCGGCCCGCCGGCACCGACCGTATGCCGCACGTCTTGTGACGCGGCACATCAGGGGACCCGTATCGCGCGATACAGGTCCCCTGTCGTGTCAGGAGCCGTCGCCGAAGACATCGGCGCCAATCGCCGCCCTCACGGCCTCGCGGACGAGGGCGGAGGCCGCACCGCCGATCGCGGCCAGGACGCCCTTCTTCACGAACTCGCGGCGAGGGTCCCGCGGCTGGAGCGTCGGCGCCTGGGGCGACTGCTGCTCGTGCTGCTCGGTGCTCACTGATCCTCCAGATCTCGGAAAAGGTCCTCCCGTCCCGGACAGGCAGGACGGAGGGGGAGCGACCTTGCGAGAACTGGGGGTTAGCCACACAAGGGCTGCTCCACCCCTTCGCGGGGCTCGCCCCGGATCGGACAGGACCCAGACACGAAAAAGGCCCCCGCCGGTGAAGACGGGGGCCAGTCGAGGTGATCAGACAGCAACGACCAGGAGCACGATGCCGGACACGGCCCCGCGGCTGCTGCCCGTCGAGTGGGCCGCCGACATCGAGGACCAGGAGCACGACGGCCCCCGCGCGCGAAGCGCCGGCGGACCGGTCCCCGGCCGCCGGAAGCTGGGCGACCGGGGGCAGTAACCGGCGACAGCGAGTTGTGGGTCACTGACCCCAGTAACGCCCCGGCCGGTGGACGACCGGGGCGCGACCGGGGACGGTCGGACGGCAGGGCGGCTTGTCTATGAACGGGCCAGAGACGTCAGCCGGACGTAGTCCCTGATTTCGTAGTACCGGTTTGACCGGGTTCCTGGGGGCAACGCGGCGAGGATCCCGTCGGTGCGGAGGTTCGCGATGGCCTTTTCGACGGTGGTCCGGCCGAGGCCGAGTGCGTCGGAGATGTCGGCCTGGCTAGGACCCATGAGCGTGAAGGCGTCATCGGGCACCTCATGCACTCCGGTTCGAGTCCACCGATAGACCCCGTTCCGCCTGGGGGGAGAGGCGAGGTACCGCAGGAGGCGGGCAACACGAACCGCGGGGTCCGCCTTGGAGACCGCGTAGACCGACTCAACGTTCTGGGCGCGGTCGTTGGTCAGCTGCGCGAGGAGGAGCGCAAGCACAGGCTCCCTCTCGACCAGGTTCGCGAGGGTGCGGGTGGTGAAGCTGAGGCTTATGCCGGGAGAGAGGAAGGTGATGTGGGGTCCGGAGTCCGTGGATTGTGACTTGTCTGTCGGCCCCCTCCTGAGCATGACGCGACTGATGTCCCCGAGGATGGCCCCTCGTCCCCAGAGCCGCGTGGTTCCGTGAGGGGTGGTCTCCTTGATGACGCCCTGGACGATGATGTGGATCCACTCCCGGCCGTACGCCACGACGTCCGCTCGCTGGCGAACCTCGACACGTGCCCTGCTCAGCACAACGTCGATCGCGTACGCGGGCAGGCCCAACGACTTCAAGTACGCCGTCACAGGCTCGGCCCCCCAGGGGGGCCGGATCCTGGGCACGACAGGTTCGTGAACGTCCACGATCTCGGTCATCGAGTGCCACCTCCGAGACCAGCACCAGCCTGCTGAGAGCTGGCGGGAACAGAGGGAGCGACGACCTGGGTGGACACCGGGGCCGGCTGCTCGACGAGGATCTTG
The DNA here is from genome assembly GCF_055581365.1 of Streptomyces sp. NPDC031445. Lineage (NCBI taxonomy): Bacteria > Bacillati > Actinomycetota > Actinomycetes > Kitasatosporales > Streptomycetaceae > Streptomyces > Streptomyces sp. NPDC031445. The sequence continues at coordinate 2,084 of NZ_JBVIJO010000039.1, read as the reverse complement.
ACGACCGGCACGAGGGCGGCCACGAGAGCCGCCAGTGCACTGATGACGACCGCGATGCGGCCAGCCGTCTTGTTGAGGTGGCGGATGGCGTAACAAGCCGCCCCGACCACGATCGCGACAATCAGAACAGCCGCGAGAACTCCTTCAGACACGACACCTCGAAGGGTATGGCGGTCGAGCCGCACCGCCACCCTTGGGAGGAAGCACAGCCCGACCGCGATCTTGGAATGGCCTCTTGCGCATGACCGGCTACCTACGAACCCTGGCGAGGGGTCGAACCGGTTCTGGGCAGAATACGCCACCCGGGTGACGGACCTCCAACTTCACTCCGCCCAGAGGGAATTCCTCACCAACCTCGGCTAATCAGAGCAAGGTTGGCGGTTCAACCAACCCTGAAGTGTTGGTGACTTGATCAATCTGGGCGTCAGGACAGCACAAAGGCGGCCGCACCCATGGGTGCGGCCGCCTTGGCGAAACGCGAGGTCACAATGGGGGAGCCACCCCCAGAGGGGACCTCAGAAGCTGAGCGAGACCATTCCAAAGCCGTGTCAGCTAGACCCCAGTGCACACCGAGGAAGTGCTACGAAAACCGCTCTGAGAGGGAAAGTGCGCTCCGCGTACGCTGTTTTCCCTACACAGGAGGGTTTTGCACCTCATAGAAGCCGCCCTTGGGTGCCGTTTTCCCTACACAGAGGGTTTCCCAGCGTTTAGTCAGTAGGCGTTCCTTGGAAGCGAGCGATGTGCCGGTTGGCACGTTGCCTGACGAGTCCGGCGTCTTTGCCCTGGTCATCGTCCTGTTCCTCGTCGGCGGCCTCGCGGCGGCGTCGGGCGAGAGCCTCTTCTCGGCGGAGGGCGAGCGCTTCGAGCATTCCGGCGTAGGCCTCGGCGACTTCGCCGGCGGTGAGGACGACCACGGTGTCGGCGACGTCGGCCAGGGCCAGGACCTCGCGGACGCGCTCGCCCACGGCGTCCGGGTCGGTGTTGCCGTCGGTGCCCTCGGCGGCCTCCGTGGCCGCGAGGTCGAGCGCGCGGCGGGTGACCGCCGTCCAGCCCTCCTCGGTGACCGCGACTCCCGCCCGCAGTTCGCCGCCTTCGGCGTCGGCCGCCAGGAGCAGGTCGAGGTCGTCGGCCTCGGTGTCGCCGCCGTCGATGCCGAGCAGGGCGCGCAGGTAGCGGGTCCACTCGATGGCCCGGCGGCCCTTGGTGGCCCGCTCGTACTCGTGCCAACGGGACAGGCACCACTCCAGCGAGCCCTGCCCCGCGGCTTCGTCCTCGGGCACTCCACCCGTCAGGTCCCCGATCCGGCCGAGCAGCTCGAAGGGCGCCATGTTCCCGCCGGCCGCCGTCTTCAGGTCTGCGCGAGCCAGCTCCAGCGCGGGCGACTTCCCGTCCTGCGTCTTGGCGATGTACTCGGCGAGGTCGTTGGCGTCGCGCTCGGTCTTCAGCCGCTTGAAGTCGACGCCGTGCTTCTGGTCCGGGGTAAAGGCGGGGTTCACCCCGCGCAGGGTCCGCGTCCACACCGCCCGCCAGTGGTCCTCCCACTCCCGCAGGGCGGAGTCGCCGGGGGTGAAGGTGGCGACGACGCGCTTGTCGGCCCGCTCGCCCTCGGTCCGGCCACCGACGAGCACGATCGCGTGGATGTGGGGGTGCCAGCCATGGGCCTGACCCACGGTCACCTCGGTTGCGCGGATCATGCCCACGTAGCCGATCCGGTCCCGGATACCGTCGCGGTCGGTGTGTCGGTCGCCGTCTGTGGCCCGCCGTCCCGCCCACGTGCCGCCCGTGATGAGCCGCTGATAGGCACCGGGCCGCCGGGGGCTGTCCGGCGTCTTGCGGGTGCCCTGGAGGGCGTCCATGAGGTCCGCGAGGCGATCGGCGTGGCCGTGCCGGGCGGTGAAGGTGACGAGGTAGGCGGTCCCGCCCTGGCGGATCCACTCGACCACCGCCGTGGTGATCTCCTCGGCCCGCTTGTGCCGGATGGTGGCGGCGCAGACGGGGCAGAGCCAGATCCGCCCGCACCGCATGAGGCCCAGGACCACGGCCGTCCCGGCGACGGTCTGGGCGACGATCACGCCGGACGCGGG
>NZ_JBVIJO010000038.1:0-12656 GCF_055581365.1 Streptomyces sp. NPDC031445 | reverse complement strand
CCCACACCACCACCGACTGAACCGGGGCCGGTTCACATGCCGAAGGGGCCGACAGCGCGTGCTGTCGGCCCCTTCGGCATGCGGACCGCCGTTCCCTCCGGGTCTTTCCGGGGCCCGCAGGCGGCTCACTGCGCCCGCAGGGGGCCCGAGAAGGACTTGCGCAGGGACGACGGGGCGGCGAGGGGGAGGAGCGAGGCGAGCATCTTGCCCTTGAAGGTGCTCGGCTGCCGTGTCAGCTCGACGTCGACCCGGGTGCCGTCGCCCTCGGGAGTCATCCGGAAGACCCAGCCGCCGCCGGCTCCGAAGAGCTTGGAGTCGAGGGTGGTGATGGTGACCGTGTCGCCGTCCGGCTCCCACTCGTAGCGTGCGCGCTCCCAGGCGGCGGCGGTGCCTTCGGTGACCTCGGCCCAGGTGTCGCCGAGGCCGTGGACCTCGAAGTGTCCGGCGTCGATCGTGGGCCAGGCCTGGGCCCGGGACGGTCCGAAGTCGGTCAGTACGTGCAGCACGTCCTTGGGGCTGAGCGTGGAGACGAGATGGAACCGTACGACTGCCATGGGGTGTCCTCACTGGGAAGTAACTGGTCTGACCGGTGACGAGAGATTCCCACGGGTGCTCGTCACCTGTCAAGGTGGTTACTCTGGAAGGGTGTCCACTTCCCTGTGTCAGGAGGACCATGTGAGACATGTGTTTCCGTGCGGAACGCTCACCCTCGACTTCGTGGGCACCCTGCAGGAGCGGCGTGCGACGGTTCCGATCGAGCGGATCGGCGCACCCGGGCTGCTCGACTCCTGGTTCGTGGAGTCCGGGCTGCTCGACGAGCGGCCCGCCTCCGACCACGTGGACCTGCGTGCGGCCCTGGAACTGCGGGAGGCGATCTACCTGCTGGTGCGGGCGCGGCTCGACGGCGACGCCCTTCCCGCCGGCGCGGTCACCGCGGTGAACCGGCGGGCGGCCGGAGTGCCGGTGGCCCTGTGGCTGGGGCCCGGCGGCACGAGCCGCCGCGGCACGGCCGCCCAGGCCCTGACCGACCTGGCGCGCGAGGCGGTCGAGATCGTCGCGGGCCGGGACGCCGCGCTGCTGCGCGAGTGCGGGCGCCCCGAGTGCACACAGATCTACCTCGACCGCTCCCGGGGCCGCCGGAGGGAATGGTGTGCGATGTGGACCTGCGGAAACCGCGTCAAGGCGGCCGCCCTGCGGGCGCGCCGCCGGCAGTGACGGTCCCGCGCCCGGGGCAGGCGCGCACACGTGTGCTGCGGGACGGCCCCGCGCGGGGGACCGTCCCCGTGCCTCCTCAGCCCCGGTTCTCGGCCTGGAACATCCAGCTCTGCTTCTCCAGGTCGGCGGTCAGGCCGATGAGCAGGTCCTGGGTCACCGCGTCCGCCGGGCCGGTCTCCTCGATGCGCTCCCGCACCCGTCCGATGACGGCGGCGAACGCCCGCACCAGGGCCTCGATCGCGTCGACGTCCTTTGTCCAGCCCGGCGCGAAGGCGGGCACCCCGCTGGTGGCGGTGATGGTGGCGGCCCGGCCGTCCGGGCTGACGCCCAGCGCGGCGGCGCGTTCGGCCACCACGTCGGCGTGGTCGCGTGCGGTGGTGACCACCTCGTCGAGCTGGAGGTGGATGGAACGGAAGCGCGGCCCGTACAGGTTCCAGTGCGCCTGCTTGGCCACCAGGGACAGGTCGAGCAGGTCGACCAGGGTCGCCTGAAGCGCGCGCCCCGCGATCTCGCGCTCCTCGTCCGGCAGTGGGCTGTCGATGATCGTCATGGGTGTGCGGTCCCTTTCCTCGCGGTCACCGGTCTCCTGTGATTGTCGAGGCCACGGGCCTGCCGGGGATCAGTCGTTTGACTGCCGCCCGGCGACGACGGCAACCCGGGAACGGCCGCGCAAGCCGGTCCGGGGGACCGAAGGGACCGGCCGCGGCCACAAGACCGACGGGCGCGAAGACTCAGTCGAGGACCCGCAGCGCCACGGCCACGGCCGGCTCCAGAAACGCCCGGTCGGCGCGCGCCTGGCTCATGACGCGCAGGCCCTGGATGAACGTGGTGAGGAAGCGGGCCACTTCCACCGGACTGCGCTCACCGGACAGCTCCCCGCGCACCCGGGCGCGTTCGAGCGCCCCGGTCAGCACGGCTTCGATGGCGGTGATGGCCGTGCCGGCCTGCTCCACGGTGCCGTCGTGCGCCGCGCGTTCGACGATCGCGTTGACCAGCAGACAGCCGCGTTCCGGTTCGGCGGCGTCGGCCGTCACCAGCGCGAGCAGCAGCCGCCGCAAGGCCGTGCGGATGTCGCCCTCCGCCCGCACCTCCCGGTCCAGCGCCGCCACCAGATCGTCGCAGTAACGCCGTAACGCCTGGGCGTACAGGCCGTCCTTCGAACCGAAGGCGGCGTACAGGCTGCCGCTGCCGATACCCAGCAGCTCTGTCAGCCGTGGCATCGGCGTGGCGCGGTAGCCCTGCCTCCAGAACAGGGTCATGGCCTGTTCCACTGCCGCGTCGGTGTCGAATCCACGGGGACGTGCCACACCGAGATCCTTTCGTCGGTTGCCTCGGCACCGACCCTGACAGGTGCGGCCACCCGCAGCACCAGTCGATCGACTGCATACGTGACACGCGGGGCACCTCCGTCCGCACGCCTGGACTCCGACGTTCCATATCGATCCGGGCAGGGACATGTTCCGCCGGGTGCTGTGCGGTTAGCCTCGGAGCCATTGACGGCAAACGGCCCGAGGACCGACATGCAGCTGCACCTGAACCCCCCACTGGAGCCTGCCGACGCGCCCCGGCACGCCGCAGCCATCGTCGCGGCCGCGGCCGACATCAGCGGTGCCGAGCTGGACTACAGTCCGGAGAGCATCTGCGTGGTGGAGGACATCGTCGACGGTTTCCGGGCCGAAGGAGTGACCGGCGAGGACATGGCGGAATCCCTCGTCGCCTTCGGCTGCTACGTCGGCGAGATCCTGACGCGTCACAACGGCGGAGCCTGGCGGCACGCCCCGGCGGCCACCCGCCCCGAGGCCGTCCCCATCGTCGTGGAGCTGCCCGACGCACGGGAGTGCCGCCCGATCGACTGGGTCTTCGGCCGTCTGGAGTTCGGAACCGACGTCAGTATCCGCGACCTGTACACGGCGGCGGGCGCGGAAAGCACGTTCCCGGACGAGTGGACGTGTGAGTGAGCACGCCGTCCCGGTTCCGGCACACGTGCGTGATGCGGGTGAGAGCGTGAACGGACAGCCGTGCGGAGGGGCGGTGAACGCGCGTGCGGGAGGTGGGCACGCGCGGGGAAGGACGGCCGCGGACACACCCGCGGCGCACCGGGGGATTCTGGGAGGCACGGGATGAGCGCGCACATCGGCTCGGACGACGTCGGGCCGGACGGCACCGGCCTGCTCGGCCGGGAGCGGGAACGGGACATGGTGGCCGCGCTGCTGACGGCCCTGCCCCGCGGCGAGGGGCGGGTGCTCCACCTGAGCGGCGCTCCGGGCACCGGCAAGTCCGCCGTCCTCCGCTTCGCCGCGGCGGCGGCCGACCGCCAGGGCATACGTGTGCTGTCGACGGCGTGGGCACCCGCCGAACGCGGACTGCCGCACGCCGCGCTGCACCGCCTCCTGCGCCCCGCCCTGGCCGGGATCACCGGCCTGCCGGCCCGCGAACGAGCCGTCTTGGACGCCGCGTTCGGCGGTGGCGTGGCCGCGCCGGGTACCGGGGTACCGGATGCGCCGGGCGCCCCCGAACCGGCCGCTGCGGCCCCCTCCCAGCTGGCCGCAGCGGTGATGCTCCTGCTGACCGTGGCACCGACGCCGGTGCTGCTGTGCGTGGACGACCTCGACCGGCTCGACGACGCCAGCCGCGACACCCTGCGCGCTCTGGCCCGGCTCTGCGGCGGCACACCGGTGGGCCTGATCGTCGCCGAGCGGGCGGCCCACGACGCCGGGCCGGTTCCCCATACGGTCACGATGAGGCTCGGGAGCCTTCCCCCTCCCCTGGCCCGCGCGCTCGTCACCCGCGCCGGCCGGGCCACCGGGTACGCCGAGGAGCAGCTCGTCCTGGCCGTGGCGCGGGGCAATCCGCTCGCCCTGACGGAGCTCTCCCTGGACGGCGGCCATCTGGGCGACGCGGCGGGCTTCGGCATGCTCCCGGCGACCCCCCGACTGGCCGAGGCGTACGCGGCGGACGTGGAGGGGCTGTCGGCACCGGCCCGCACCGCGCTGCTCACCGCCGCGCTGAGCGCCTCACCGGTCACCCGGGACGTCCTGCGCGCGAGCACCCTGCTGCTGGGCAGCGGCCAGGCGGCCCGTGCCGGGTTCGCCGAGACGCTCGCCCGCGGACTCGTCGCCGAGTCGGCCGGAGCCGCCGGGGCCCTGGACCTCGAGGAGGAGGACGCCGAGGAGAACCGGCGGCTGTCCTTCCCCGAGCCGCTGCTCCGTCCGGCCGTGCTGCACCTGGAGTCGGCGGCCCGGCGCCTGGCCGCTCACCACGCGCTCGGACGCGGCCTCGCCAGCCCTCCCCACGCGGCCTGGCACACGGCCCAGTGCGTGCCCGGCCCCGACGAGGAACTCGCGCGGCGGCTGGAGGCGCTGGCGGCCGGCGCCCGTCCGGGCACCGGCGTCCTCGTGGCCCTGGCCGCCCTCGAACGCGCCGCCCGTCTCTCCCCGGACCCGGAACGCAGGGCGGCCCGGCTGCTGCGCGCCGCCGAACTCGCCTGCGACCACGGTCTGACGGACCAGGCGCTCCGGCACGCCCGCCAGATCGACCCGAGTGAGCTGGGGACGTACGGACGTGCCCTGCTGCTGTGGGTGCACGATCTGCTGCCGGGCAACAGCGCGGTCGGCCGGGAGCGGATCGCCGAACTGTGCGAGGCGGCACGCGCCGTAGCACCCCAGGATTCCGCGCTCGCGCAGAAACTGCTGTACGCGGCGGCACGCAGGTGCTGGTGGCAGCAGGCAGGTCCGGGCGAACGCCGCTTGGTCCTGCGGGCGTTCGAGGAGCTGCGCTCCGGGCCCCGGGACACACGGGACATCGCCGTCATGGCGCTGACCGCCCCCCTCTCACCGCTGCGTGTGCGGCCGCCGCACCCCGCCCCGGCACCGGCCCAGGGTGACGAGCAGCATCTGGCCGGACAGGTCGCTCAGCTCGTTTCCGACCTCGACCGGGCGGCGCCGCTGCTGGAGGGGGCGGAGGCCGTCTTTCGCGCCGGCGGCCGGTACGGGCGGCTGCCGCAGCTCCTCGTACCGCGGGCGATGGGCCAGATCTGGCTCGGCACCCAGTGGCACACCGCGCAGGCGCTGGCCGAGGAAGGCCGGATGATCGCCGGCCGGACGGGGCAGCCCGACTGGGTGGCGAGGGCAACCGGCACGCTGGGCATCATCGCGGCCCTGCGGGGGCAGCACGACAAGGCACTGGAGTACGCCGCGGAGGTCGAGGAGGCGTCCCTGCGCCTCGGTCAGAACCGGCAACTGAACCTGGCCGCGCTCGCCCGCGCCCTCGTCGCCTCCGGCACGGGCCGGTACGTCGAGGCCTACGCCAGGCTGCGCTCCCTGTTCACCGACCCGGCGACGCCGTACGCCTTCGAGCAGGTCTGGGGGCTCGCCTTCCTGGCCGAGGCGGCGCTGCCTGCCGGGGAGCAGGCCGACGCCAGGGGCGTCGTCGAGGAGATCACGGCCCTGACCGAGGCGGGGCGCGCGCCCCTGTCGCAAGGGATCCTGGCGTACGCCGGCGCGGTCCTCGCCCCGGACGACGAGGCGGAGGACCGCTACCGCCGGGCGCTGCGGCCGGGAGCCGGCGCCTGGCCCCTGCTGCACGGCATGACCCAGTTCGGCTACGGAGCCTGGCTCCGGCGCCGGCGCCGGGTGACCGAATCCCGCACGCCCCTGGCCACCGCCGAGTCCGTCCTGCGGACCCTGGGCGCCCAGGCCCGCGCGGAGCAGGCGGCGTCCGAGCTGAGGGCGACCGGCCGGGCCGCGGACGGGCACTCCCCCACGGACGACATCGCCCGCGTGCTGTCGCCGCAGCAGCTCACCATCGCCCGCCTGGCCGCCCGGGGCCTGACCAACCGGGCCATCGGGGAGCAGCTGCGCCTGTCGCCCCGTACGGTCGCCTCGCACCTGTACCAGATCTTCCCCAAGCTGGGCGTCTCCTCCCGCGCCCAGCTCGCAGCGAGGATCGGCTCCGGCTGACGGGCGGCCCCGGCCGCCATCAGGCCGCGTGGAGGTCCCGCAGCACGTCGGTGAGCTGGGCCCGTGCCGTCACGCCCAGCCGGGGGAAGATGCGGTAGAGGTACGCGCCGATGGTCCGCGGCGCGAGGCCGAGCTGTTCGCCGACCTCACGGTTGGACAGTCCGCGGCCGGCGAGTTCGGCGATCCGCAGCTCCTGCGGGGTGAGCAGATCGCGGGCCGCGACCGGCCGGGACGCGCCCGGGGCGGCGCCGTCCGCCCGCTCCCCGGAAGCCCGCAGCTCCCCGGCGATCCGCGCGAGGCGCGCCTCGGCACCCAGCATGGTGTACCCGGCCGCCGCCTGGCGCAGGGCCGCGCGGGAGTCGGCGAACTGCCGCCGGCGCCGCAGCCGCCTGCCCTGGGCCAGCCGCAGCGGCGCCTGGAGGCACGGCCAGCGGGACAGGTCCTCGGCGAAGGCTCGCCCGGACGGCGCCGGGGCGTCCTGGGCGTCATGAAGGTACTGGCCGCCCGGGTCGTCCTGGTCGTCCGCGAGCACGGCGCGGGCCACCGCGAGCCGGAGGGCGATCACCGGGGGGCACTCGGCGCCCAGCTCCGCCTCGATCCGGTCGAGGGTCGCGCGCGCCTCCGCGGAGGCGTTCTCGGCCTCGGCGGCCTCCGCGAAGGGGACCAGGGCGGACAGGGCCGCCGGGCGGCTGCGCGGGTCCGTCAGGAGGGATGACAACGTTGGCCAGGCGGCCCCGTACTCGCCCGCCTCCACCAGGGCGCAGGCCGTGCCGACCGCGAGCACCGCGTCGATCGAACGCACCGAGCGCCGGGCCGCCTCCAGGTCCGCGGCACCGCCCGGACGTACCGTGCCACCGGTGCGCAGACCTCGTACGAGGTCCTCCAGGAGGCGGGCGGCCGCCGCGTGGTGGTGCTGGCCGTTCGCCTCGGCGAGTTCCGCGCACCGCCGGAAGGCGTGGCCGCCCTGCCCCCGGTCGCCCATGGCCAGGTGCGCCAGCCCCTGCCGCAGCAGCACCCGGGGCAGCTGGTCGGACAGGTCGTGGAAGCGGTGCCGGCGCTCCGCCTGCCGGTACAGGTCCAGCGCCCGCAGCGGGTCGCCCGCCAGCAGCGCGGCCTCACCCAGGCGTTCGAGGTCGCGTACGGGCACGTCCGCCAGGCGCCGGACGGCGGACACGCCCGCGAGGACGGTCGCGGCACGGCGCACCGGGCCGGCCGTGGCCATGGCCTGCAGCAGCCGGGGGTCGTCCGAGGCGTCCGGCATCCCGTCGAGGAAGGCCAGCAGCGCCTCGGCGCGCGCGTCGTCGCCCGCGACCGAGGGCGCCGTGATCCGGGCCAGCTCCAGCGCGTTCTCCTGCTCGTCGGCACCGGCCGGCACGGGCCAGGCGGCGGGGTCGGCCGGCCGCTGCCCGCCGTTCCCGGTCCAGGCCAGGGCCTCGGCGCACAGCCTGCCCAGGGGGCCCAGCGGGTGGCGAAGCGCCCGGTGCGCCATCGTCCGCGTCATGCGCTCCAGGCCGAGGACGTGGGCGAGCTGGGCGGCCCTGAGCGCGAGGCGGCCCCGGTCGGCGGGCAGCGGGTGCAGGTCGGACGCCCGCCGCAACAGCCGGACGGCCATGAGGGGCTCGCACTGCTCCAGCGCCTGGGCGTGCACCGCCTCCAGACGGCCGGCCAGCTCCGGGTCGCACTCCTGGACCGCCTGCGACCGGTGCCACAGCATCTGCACCGAGCCGGGCGCGAGGACGGCCGCCAGGGCCGCGTGCGCGGCACGGCAGCGCCGCGGGTCGGTGCCGTGGACCACCGCACCCGGCGTCGCGGGGTGGCCGAAGTGCAGCCGCATGCCGTCGAACGTCAGGAGGCCCGCCCGTTCCGCGGGCTCCAGCGCGGTGAAGTCCAGCTCCGCGCCCCCGGTCAGCGACGCCGCCGACAGCAGCAGCGGGAGGTCTCCCGCCGGGTACAGCGCCGCGACCAGCAACAGGTCCCGCGTCCCGGAGGGCAGACGCGCGGCGCCCGGCGCCAGGGCGGAGGCCAGCCGGTCGGACGAGGCGGGCACGCAAGGGGTCGAGTCCTCGGCGCCGGCCGGGAGTTCCAGCAGCGCCAGGGGGTTGCCGGCCGCGGTCGCCAGCAGCTCGCGCACGGCCTGCGCGTCCAGGCCCGGACGCCGCGCCGCCAGCAGCCGTGCGGACTCGGCCGGGCCGAGCGGACCGAGCGGCAGCCGGGGCAGGCCGGCCAGATCGGCCGGAAGCGTGCGGTGCGGGCGGGAGGTCATCAGCAGCGCCAGTGGATGGCCGACGGTCCGCCGGGCGACGAAGGCCAGCACGTCCCCGCTGGGGGAGTCCAGCGCGTCCCAGTCGTCGACGGCGACCAGCAGGGGCTGCCCGGCACGGCTGACCGATTCCAGAACCCGGAGGACGGCGAAGGGCAGCCACGACGGCCCGCCCGGCGCCGGGGCGCCGTCGACCAGGACCCTCTCCAGGGCATCGAGCGGCCCGGCGGCCGGCGACCCGTGCGGGTCCGCCAGGACCGGCCAGAGGATCTGGAGCAGGCCCGACAGGTCGGGCGGGTTGCCGCCCCGGATGCCGGTGCAGCGCAGGACGCGCATGCCGGTGGCCGCCGCCGCCTGGACGGTGGCCTCCAGCAGTGCCGATTTGCCGGCACCGGCGTGCCCCCACACCACCCGCGCCGCCCCGTGGGCCCTCGCCTCGCGCAGGAAGCCCTCCAGCGCCCGCAGTTCCGGGTCGCGGCCGACGAGCCGCGGGCCGTCCGACAGCGCCCCGCGCCGGGGGGTGACGAGTGACAGCGCGGGCTGTGCCTCTTCGACCGTGATGAGAGGGGAGAGCCTGGTCTGCGCGTTCATCGTGCCCCCTGTTCCGTGCGAGCGCTCCCGCCCGTCCACGGAGCGCTCTCGTGCCTGCTCCCATCCCACTGGAGCGCAGGCCGCGGAACCAGGCAGTTGGCATGCAGCTTGCCCCGCCGGGGGACGGTCCCCCCGGACAGCGGGCGTGCGGCGGCGTCCCTTCGGCCGGCGGGGACCCGAGTGCTACGACGTACGGGGGCGGCCCGCGTAGGCGCTGCCCGGCTCCCGCACGTACCGCTCCCGCGTCAAACCCCGCCCGCCGTGTGCCACCGGCGGTACCGGCCCGGTCAGGTCGGCCGGTGGGCGCGGTGGGCGGACGGATGCTCCCCAGGCATCCGCGTCGGCACGGCCCGGCTCCCGCACGTACCGCCCCCGCGGCAAACCCCGCCCGCCGTGTGCCGCCGGCGGTACCGGCCCGGTCAGGTCGGCCGGTGGGCGCGGTGGGCGGACGGATGCTCCCCAGGCATCCGCGTCGGCACGGCCCGGCTCGCGCACGTACCGCTCCCGCGTCACACCCCGCCCGCCGTGTGCCACCGGCGGTACCGGCCCGGTCAGGTCGGCCACGTGGGCGCGGTGGTCGGCTCGGGCGCCCTCCAAGGCATCCGCGTCGGCGCTCCCCGGCTCCCGCACGTACCGCTCTCGCATCAAACCCCGCCCGCCGCCGGCGGTACCGGCCCGGTCAGGTCGGCCAGGTGGGCGGGTCGGGCGCCTCCACGGCATCCGCGTCGGCGCTGCCCGGCTCGCGCACGTACCGCCCCCGCGTCACACCCCGCCGGCCGCCCGCGGTGCCGGCCCGGTCAGGTCTCGGGCGTCTCCACGGCATCCGCGTTGGCGCGCATCCGCTCCGCGCGCGGACTGTGGATCGCGCTCAGCAGGTCGGCCGCCCGCAGCCAGCTCTCCCGGGCGCCCGCACGGTCACCGGCCTCCTGTTGCGCGGTCGCGAGGTGGTCGAGCACCTCGGCCTGGTTGTAGCCGTCGAAGCCCTCACCGTACAGCCGCAGCGACTCCCGGTAGTCCGCCATGGCGGCGTCGAGATCGCCGAGGCGCTGCCGGGCGTAGCCCATGGTGTCCCGGGCGGCGGCCTCGATACGGACGTTGCCGTGCCGCCGCAGCAGCGGCACCGCCTCCGCGCACAGGGCGATCGTCTCCTCGTACCGGCCGAGCAGGGCGAGATACCAGCCGACCGCGTTCATCTCGCGGGCCACGGTGCCCTCGTCCCCCAGGGAGCGGTAGATCTCCAGCGCCCTGCGGGCATGGTGCAGGGCCTCGGTGTGGCGCTTCTGCCGGCCCCGCACCCAGCCGATGCTCCGCTCGATGGCCGCGCGGTCCACCGGGTCCAGCCGGTCCAGCAGCCCGAGCAGCAACTCGACCTGCCGGTCGGCCTCGTCGGCCTGGCCCGTCTCCGCCAGCGCGCGGGCGAGATCCGCGGAGTTCCGCGCGATGGCGGCCGGCTCGTCCAGCCGCACGGCGGCGTCCAGGCCGATGCGCTTGGTCTCGATCTCCGCCGTCCAGCGGCCCGTGACGGAGTAGTAGCTCACCCAGTCCTGCGTGAGGTTCATGCGGAACCGCAGCAACCGTGGATCCTCCAGGGAACGCAGCGCCGCCGCGACCGTCGACTCCTCCTGACGGAACCAGACCAGCGCCTCCTCGCGGGTGTCGAGAAGGACGCGCACCGCCCCTTCGGCCGGCGGGCCGATCGACGTGGAGGCGGCGCGCCCCAGCAGCCGGTTGGCCCAGTGGGCGTTGTAGCGCAGGTAGTCCAGCAGCCGGGTCTCGGCGCCGAGCCGGTCGTCCCCTTCCCGTTCCACGAGTTCCGCGCCGTAGGCCCGCACCAGGTCGTGGAGCACGTACAGTCCCTCGGCGTCCCGCGACAGCAGGTTCGCCGAGATCAGCTCCCGCAGGTGCCGCCGGGCCGCCGCCGTACCGACGCCCGCGAGCGAGGCGGCGGCCTCCGCCGACACCGACGGTCCCGGGCACAGCGCCAGGTACCGGAAGAACCGCGCGGTCCCGGGCGTCAGAGCCCGGTACGACCACGAGAACACGGCACGGACGTCGACGCGCCGGTCACCGCTGGACAGGGCGTCCAGCCGTGGCCGGGACTCCCTCAGTTCGCGCACCAACGCTCCCAGCGGAACCTGCGGCGACGCGCTCACCTGCGCGCCCACGATCGCCACCGCCAGCGGCAGGTGCCCGCACAGTTCCACCAGCTCCGCCGCCGCGCGGGGCTCGGCCCGGCAGCGCTCCTCGCCGATCCTGGCCGCCAGCGCGGCCAGCGCCTCCTCGCGCGACCACACGTCCAGACCGACCAGCGTGGCGCCCTCGGTCACGGCCAGGCCGGACAGCTGACTGCGCGAGGTGATGATCGTCAGGCACCCCGGCGACGCCGGCAACAGCGGCCTGACCTGCTCCTCGTCGCGCGCGTTGTCGAGTACGACGATCAGCCGCCGGGACGCCGCCCGCTCGCGGAACAACGCCGCCCGCTCCTCGGTGCCGCGCGGCACCGAGGAGCTGGGCACGCCGAGCACGTCGAGGAACCCGGCGAGGGCCGTGCCGGGGTCCAGGGGTTGTCCCGAGTCCTCGAAGCCGCGCAGGTTCACGTACAGCTGGCCGTCCGGGAAGCGGTCCGCCACCTGGTGGGCCCAGTGCACCGCGAGCGTCGTCTTGCCGACCCCAGCCATGCCGCCGATCGCGGAGATGACGACATGTGCTCCCCCGCGCCCGGCGACGTGTGTGCTGAGCCGCTGGACGGCCGTGAGCGCCTCCGTCCGGCCGCGGAACGTCGCGAGGTCCGGCGGCAACTGCCGCGGGATCTTCTCCGTACGCCGCGTCGCCGCCTCGACGAAGCGCCGCCGCTCGTCCTCGTCGAGTTCCAGGGCGTCCATCAGCTCGCTGAGCGTCGCCTGCCGTGGCAGGCTCTGCCCCCGTTCCATGTCGCTGATGGCCCGCACACTCACGCCGGACGCCTCGGCCAGGCTCTCCAGCGTCAGCAGCGCACGCTGCCGCGCCGCACGCAGCAGCCGGCCGAACTCCGCCTTGTCCATCCCCACCCCCAGTTCTGGAATGGTCATTAAAGCAAGAGGCGGGAGCGAGCCACCACGCTGTCCACGGCTGGAGACGGACACACTCGGCACAGGTCGGCACGTATGACCGCGACGCACGTCACGACGACAGTCATGTGACGCATGCCGGGACCGGCGTGTCCTGTGAACACTTAGGGAGTCAATGACCCGGCCATCGTCGACCAAGCCGCAATACAAGGCCGCGCCGAACGGCTCATCGTGGCCCTCACGTATTGCCCGAAGGGCGTTTCTCATGGTCACCAGGACTGTCTGGCTCGTAGGGTTCGCGTTCCGCTCCGACCAGGGCCGACTGGTTCAGCACTTCTACGTCGTGCCGGAGGCGGCCGACGCCGCGGCCGCCCGGGAGAGCGCCCTCCGCAGGGCCCGCACCGCCCGGGAACACGCCCTGCGCGGCGGACGGGACGTCGAGGAGGCCACCGCCGAGACCCGCCGGCTCTTCCGCGACGGCCTCGGCGTCTGGCGCCTGGGCGGCCGGGGGCCTTCGCCCGACGAGCCGTCCGGGTTGCCGGCCGCCGCGTGATCCCGGCCGGCCGCCTTTGCCGCCTATTCAGT
>NZ_JBVIJO010000037.1:0-14675 GCF_055581365.1 Streptomyces sp. NPDC031445 | reverse complement strand
TCGAACACCACCCGCATCCGCTCCACCGGCAACCCGGCATCCACCGGTACATAAGCGCCCCCCGCCTTCACCACAGCCAGCAAAGCCACCACCAGCTCCACCGACCGGTCCATCACCACACCCACCAACGACTCCGGACCGACACCCTCACTCACCAGCACCCGCGCGAGCCGGTCCGACCGCTCGTCCAACTCCGCATACGAGACCTCAACACCGTCGGACACCACCGCGACCGCGTCCGGCGTCCGCGCCACCTGCTCCGCGAACAACCCCGGCAACGTCGCCGGCGGAACGTCCCGCGCCGTGTCATTCCACCCCACCAACACCCGCTCCCGCTCCACCCCACTGAGAACGGGGATGCGGCGCACCGGCAGGGCGGGATCGGCAGCAACCGCTTCCAGCACTCGCCCCAGACGATCCATCAGACTCTCCGCAGTGCTCTGGTTGAACAGATCCACCGCAAACACGAGACGCCCGGTCAATCCCGTCGGCTGCCCGTCACCACCGAGCCCCTCGAAGAAAGTCAAGTCAAGATCGAAGTTTGCCGGGGGCAGACCAGTCCAGAAGGGTTCTGCCTGCGTTCCGGGGAGTCCCGTCGCTGTTCCGTCACCGGCGCTCTGCAGACTGATCATGACCTGGAAGAAGGGGTGCCGACTCGTCGAGCGTTCCGGTGCCAATTCCTCCACCAGGCGCTCGAACGGCACGTCCTGATGCCCGAACGCCTCGGACCACCGTTTCCGAACCTGCCCCAGCACGTCGGCGAACGACGGGTCACCCGACAGATCCGTACGCAACACCAGCGTGTTGACGAAGAACCCGACCAGATCATCCAATGCCTCGTCCGTGCGACCCGCCACCGGGCTACCCAGTGAGATGTCCTCACCCGCACCCAACCGCGACAGCAACACCGCGACGGCCGCCTGCAGGACCATGAACATCGTCACGCCCTGCTCACGCGCCAACCGCACCAACCCCGCATGCACCTCGGCGACGACCTTGATATGTGTCACTCCACCCACATGGCTAGCCACAACAGGTCGCGGTCGATCGGTCGGAAGCGCGAGTTCGCCGGGTGCGCCCTGCAATCTGTCACGCCAGTAGCTCAGCTGACGTGCCATCACACTGCTCGGGTCCTCCAGCTCACCCAAAAGCTCACGCTGCCACAGCGTGTAGTCCGCGTACTGCACCGGCAACGGCTCCCAGCCCGGTTCCCGGCCCGCGCACCGCGCCTCATACGCCACCGACAGATCCCGCCACAACGGCCCCATCGACCAGCCGTCCGTCGCTATATGGTGAACCGTCAAGACAAAGACATGCTCCGTCTGCTCAGGCAGGCTCACCAACGTAGCCCGTAGCGGGATCTCAGCCGAGAGGTCGAACGCGTACGACGCCGCCCGCTCGGCCAGCTCCCCCCACTCCTCCTCCCCGGCCTGGACGACCTGGAGGTCGAAGCCGGTCTCCCCAGCCGGCAGCACCCGCTGCCACGGCCGGCCCTCCATCATCGGATACACCGTGCGCAGCACCTCATGCCGCGCCAGCACGTCCTCCAACGCCGACCTCAACGCGACAGCGTGGACAACACCCCTCAGCCGCAACGCCACCGGAACGTTGTAGGTCGCGCTCGGTCCCTCCATCTGCTCCAGGAACCACAACCGCTGCTGGGCGAACGATGCGGGGATCATGAAAGCTCCTTGGGACGTCGCATGGGGCGAAGTGAGGGGCGGGCGGGTGCGGCGGTGTCCAGATGGGCGGCGATCTCGGCCACCGTGGGCGCTTCGAATACCACCTGCAGCGGGATCTCGGCACCGAAATCGGTACGGATTCGGCTCACCAACCGGGTGACGAGCAGGGAGTGCCCGCCGAGGTCGAAGAAGCTGTCGTCGACACCGACCTCGTCCACGTTCAGTACGTCCGCGAATACCGCGCAGAGCTTCTCTTCGCGGGGCGTGGTCGGTTTCCGCCGGGTTCCAGTGGCAGCGTAGTCGGGCGCAGGGAGGGCCCTGCGGTCGAGTTTGCCGTTCACCGTCAACGGCAACGACTCCAGCACCACCACCGCCGACGGCACCATGTACTCCGGCAGACGGGAGGCAACGAACTCTCGCACAGACCCGGCCACATCAGTGCCGGCCTGCGGACCGGCAGCGTTGTCCGCGACGACGTAAGCGACCAGCCGCTTGTCACCCGGAACGTCCTCGCGGACCAGAACCGCCACCTGCGCCACGCCCTCGCACCCGGCAACCACGGCCTCGACCTCACCCGGCTCGATGCGATAACCACGGATCTTCACCTGATCATCGGCACGTCCGACGAACTCCAGCAGACCGTCCTCGGTCCAGCGCACGACATCACCCGTGCGGTACATCCGCTCACCCCGGGTCCCGAACGGGCACGCCACGAAGCGTTCCGCCGACAGTCCCGCGCGCCCCCGATAGCCGCGGGCCAGGCCGGCGCCCGCGAGATACAACTCACCCGGCACCCCGGGCGCCACCGGCTGAAGCCCCCCGTCCAGCACGAACGCACGCGTGTTGTCCATCGGACGCCCGATCGGCATCACCTCACCCACCGCCTGCGGATCACGCACCGCGACCTGCGTCGCGCACAACGTCATCTCCGTCGGCCCGTACGTATTACGCACCACCACACCAGGCACCGCACCCAACACCCCACGCACCGCACCCGCCGGCACCACATCCCCACCCGTGCTCACCTCACACAACCCCGCGAACGCCCCCGGATCCTCCTCCGCAATCACCCGGAACAACCCCGCCGTCACATGCACATGCGTCAGGCCATACCGCTCAACCAGCCCACGCAACACCCCACCGTCGAAACCGCCCTCCGGCGCCAGCACCACCGACCCACCCGACAACAACGGCACCCACACCTCATACGTCGACGCATCAAACGAATGCGGCGCCCGCATCAACCCCCGCACCACCCCGTCAAACGCCCAGCACGCATCCCGCACGAGATCAGCCACATCCCCGTGCGTCACCCCCACCCCCTTCGGCACCCCCGTCGACCCCGACGTGAACATCACATACACCAACTGCCCCGGCACACACCCCACCGGCAACACGCCAGCAGCCATCCCCTCAACGCCAGCACCGGCATCAGCCCGCACCACCACACCACCGGCCACACCCCCTGCGGCGGCGGCGAACTCCTCGACGAACGCAAGACCCTGCGTCCGTTCATCCACCAGCAGCACGCTCACCCGCGCCTGCTCGAACACCACCCGCATCCGCTCCACCGGCAACCCCGCATCCACCGGCACATACGCACCCCCCGCCTTCACCACAGCCAGCAAAGCCACCACCAACTCCACCGACCGATCCATCACCACACCCACCAACGACTCCGGCCCCACACCACAACCAATCAGCACGCGCGCGAGCCGGTCCGACCGCTCGTCCAACTCCGCATACGAGACCTCAACACCGTCGGACACCAAAGCGACCGCATCCGGCGTCCGCGCCACCTGCTGCGCGAACAACCCCGGCAACGTCGCCGGCGGAACGTCCCGAGCCGTGTCATTCCACCCCACCAACACCCGCTCCCGCTCCACCTCACCCAGAACGGGAACGGTGCCCAGGACGGTGTGCGGCTCGCGCTCCAGCGCCTCCACCACTCCCTCGGTCGCCGCCAGCATCAACTCGGCAACCAACGCAGGATCGATCGACTTCACCGCCTGCACCGCGAACGAGAACACCTCGCCCAGGTCATCGACGGCCACAGTGAGGGGATAGTTCGTCCGCTCCTGCCCCCACACAGCCCGCGCGCCCTCGGCCAGCCCGCCGGCCTGACGAACGCTCTCACCGATATGCCGGTAGTTGAACAGGGTGGTGAACAGCGGGGCCGGTGCCGGGATCCCGCTGACCCGCTGCGCTGCGGCGAGCGAGGCGTGCTCGTGCACCATCAGCTCGGCCAGCTGGCCCTGCATCCCGCGCACCGCGTCCGCGACGTCCACACCCGAGGTCCGTACCCGTACCGGGAGCGTGTTGATGAACAGCCCCGGCACACGGTCCGACCCCGCACCCGCCTGCACCCGGCCGAACACCAGCGTGCCGAACACCACATCATCACGGCCCGACACCGCCGCCAGCACCCGCGACCACACCACATGGAACACCGTCGCCGGACTCACCCCACACCCACGAGCCACCTCACGCACCCGCCCGGCCAGACCCTCCGGCACCAGAACCCGCGACTCCTCGACAACACTGCCGTCGCCGAGCACATCCACCACACCGAACGCGGCAGTCGGCTCCGTCACGTCAGCCACCACGGACGCGAAGTACTCCTCATGCTCCTCGGTCGAAGCGCCCAACAACGCCTGACCGACGAACTCCCGGTACGGCATCGGCGCCGGCAGACGATCCTCCTCACCCGCCAGCACCGCCCGCACCTCGTCGTGGACGATCTCCAGCGTGGTGTGGTCCTGCATGATGTGATGCGACCGCAGTACCAGCAGCCACCGGCCCGAGCCGTCCGGCAGCGACGCCGCATACGCGTCGGACAACGGCGCACGCCACAGATCCATCGGCGCGTCGGATACCGACAAAATCTCCTGTATCGGCTCTCCGCTCCGATCGATCTCCACCTCTACCACCGGCAGCGGCGCCGTGCGGTGGACCACCTGCACCGGATGCGACAGCCCCTCCCACACCACAGCCGACCGCAACACGTCATGCCGGTCGATCACGCGCTGCCACGCCGCCAGGAACTCGTCCAGCCGCGCCCGCGACTCGAACTCCCACACCTGCCTCAGCAGATAGGGGTCCTGCTCCACACCGGTACCGGCAGTGAGCCGGTGATGGAAGAACAAGCCCTCCTGAAGCGGGGCCAATGGGTAGACGTCCGCCACGTTGCCTGCACCACCCGGAACCGACTCCACCACCCGCGCCAGCTCCGCGGCCGTCAACCCCGCCAACGGCACCATCTCCGGCAACACCGCCTCGGCATCCACCGGTATGGATGACGGCGGAACCCGCACACCGTCCCGCCCGGCGGCCGCGGCCAGCCGCTCCACGGTGGGTGCGGAGAACAGCGTGCGGACATCCACCGACACACCACGAGCCCGCAACCGCTCCACCAACGTCACCGCCAGCAGCGAATGCCCACCAAGCTGGAAGAAGTCGTCCTCCACCCCCACCCGATCCAACCCCAGCACCTCGGCGAACACCGCGCACAAGATCTCCTCGCGCACCGTCGCAGGACCCCGGCCCGTCCCCGAGCCGTACTCCGGCGCCGGCAACGCCTTGCGGTCCAACTTGCCGTTCACCGTCAACGGCAACGACTCCAACACCACCACCGCCGACGGCACCATGTACTCCGGCAACCGGGAGCCGACCTGCTCCCGCACCGACCCGGCCGTCACCCCAGTCGACTCGGAAGCCGGCACCACATAAGCGACCAGCCGCTTGTCACCGGGGATGTCCTCCCGGACCAGTACGGCCGCCTGCGCCACACCCTCACAGGCTGCGACCACGGCCTCGACCTCACCCAGCTCGATCCGGAAACCACGGATCTTCACCTGGTCGTCAGCACGCCCCACAAACTCCAGGACACCGGCGTCAGTCCAGCGCACGACATCACCCGTGCGATACATCCGCTCACCCGGCTCACCGAACGGACACGCCACGAACCGCTCCGCCGACAGATCCGCACGCCCCAGATAAGCACGGGCCAGACCCGCACCAGCGACATACAACTCACCCGGCACCCCAGGCGCCACCGGCTGAAGCCCACCATCCAGCACGAACACACGGATATTGCCCATCGGCTGCCCGATCGGCACCGCGGCACCATCCTGGCGGCCAGGAACGCACTCCCACACAGTCGTGATCTGCGTGCCTTCGGTGGGCCCGTACTGATTCTCCAGCGTCACGCCCGGCAGGACCGCATGGAACCGGTCACACAGCGCAGAGGACAATGCTTCTCCACCAGCGAAGACTCTGCGCAAGCTGGTGCAAGCGTCTATGCCCGCCGCGTCGCAGAAAAGTGACAGCATGGAGGGTACGAAGTTAATGACGGTGACCTGCTCCCGCGCTATCAAAGCGGCGAGGTAGTCGGGATCGCGATGACCACCCGGAGCAGCGAGAACCATCACCGCACCCCGCACCAGGGGCCAGAACAGCTCGAAGATCGATCCGTCGAATACGAAGGGCGACTTCTGCAGCACCCGGTCCGTGGCATCCAGCCCATAGCGGTCCTGCATCCAGGCCAGCAGGTTCACCACGCCCGCATGCGTAACCACCACACCCTTGGGCCGCCCGGTGGACCCGGAGGTGTAGATCACATACGCCGGGTGCGAAGGCCGCAGCACAGCCAGCCGGTCGGCATCCGTGACGGCCTCGCCCGACCAGCCCTCCAGCACCCCGGCCTCGTCCACCACGATCCAGCCCGAACCCTCACGGTCAGCCGCCCGCGAGGTCAGCACCACCACAGGCCCAGCATCCGCCAGGACCCCGTCAATCCGCTCAGCCGGGTACTCCGGATCCACCGGCACATACGCACCCCCCGCCTTCAGCACGGCAAGCAGGGCCACGACCAGCTCCACCGACCGGTCCATCACCACACCCACCAACGACTCCGGCCCCACCCCACCACCGATCAACAACCGCGCCAACCGGTTCGACCGCTCGTCCAACTCCGCATACGACACCCCGGCACCCTCGAACACCACCGCGACCGCGTCCGGCGTCCGCGCCACCTGCTGCGCGAACAACCCCGGCAGCGTTCCGGCCGGAACCTCAAGAGCCGTGTCGTTCCACTCCACCAGCACCCGCTCCCGCTCCACCTCCCCCAGAACGGGGACGGTGCCCAGGACGGTGCGCGAGTCCCGTTCCAGCGCCTCTACGACACCTTCGGTCGCCGCCAGCATCAGCCCGGTCACCAGCGCGGGATCGATCGACTCCACCGCCTGCACCGAGAAACCGAAACCTCCCACGGCGCCGAAATCGTCCACCGACACCGCCAGCGGATAGTTCGTCCGCTCCTGTCCTCCCAGGTCTCGCATGCCTCCCCGGACAGTCTGGGCATCGGTTTCCTCGTGCCGGCCAAGGTCCGTACCGTGCCGGTAGTTGAACAGGGTGGTGAACAGCGGGGCCGGTGCCGGGATCCCGCTGACCCGCTGCACCACAGCGAGCGAGGCGTGCTCGTGCACCATCAGCTCGGCCAGCTGGCCCTGCATCCCGCGCACCGCGTCCCCGACGGCCGTATCCGAGGTCCGTACCCGTACCGGCAGCGTGTTGATGAACAGCCCCGGCACGCGGTCCGACCCCGCACCCGCCTGCACCCGGCCGAACACCAGCGTGCCGAACACCACATCATCACGGCCCGACACCGCCGCCAGCACCCGCGACCACACCACATGGAACACCGTCGCCGGACTCACCCCACACCCACGAGCCACCTCACGCACCCGCCCGGCCAGACCCTCCGGCACCAGAACCCGCGACTCCTCCACGACGCTGCCGTCGCCGAGCACATCCACCACACCGAACGCGGCGGTCGGCTCCGTCACGTCAGCCACCACGGACGCGAAGTACTCCTCATGCTCCTCGGTCGAAGCGCCCAACAACGCCTGACCGACGAACTCCCGATAGGGCATCGGCGCCGGCAGACGACCCTCCTCACCCGCCAGCACAGCCCGCACCTCATCCATCACCACATCAAGCGTCGTGTGGTCAGAAACCATGTGATGCGACCGCAGTACCAGCAGCCACCGCCCCGAACTGTCCGGCAACGCCGCCACAAATGCCTGAAGCAACGGCGCACGCCGCAGATCCATCGGCGCGTCCGCGACAGACAGGATGCTTTCAACAACGTCCTGAGCCCGGTCGATCTCCACCTCCGTCACGGGCAGCTGCGCCGTGCGGTGGACCACCTGCACCGGATGTGACAACCCCTCCCACACCACAGCCGTCCTCAGGACATCGTGGCGATCGATCACGCGCTGCCACGCCGCCACGAACTCATCCAGCCGCACCCGCGACTCGAACTCCCACACCTGCCTCGTCACATAAGGATCGCGTCCCTCATCCACAGCAAGCCGGTAATGGAAGAACAAACCCTCCTGCAACGGAGCCAACGGATACACATCCGCCACGTTCCCCGCACCCCCCGGAACCGACTCCACCACCCGCGCCAGCTCCGCCACCGTCAACCCCGCCAACGGCACCATCTCCGGCAACACCACCCCCGCATCCACCGGAATGGACGACGGCGGAACCGCCACGCCGTCCCGCCCGGCGGCCGCGGCCAGCCGCTCCACCGTCGGCGCGGAGAACAGCGTGCGGACATCCACCGAAACACCGCGAGCCCGCAACCGCTCCACCAACGTCACCGCCAGCAGCGAATGCCCACCAAGCTGGAAGAAGTCATCGTCGACGCTCACCCGATCCAACCCGAGCACCTCAGCGAACACCGCGCACAAGATCTCCTCGCGCACAGTCGCAGGACCCCGGCCCGTCCCCGAGCCGTACTCCGGCGCCGGCAACGCCTTGCGGTCCAACTTGCCGTTCACCGTCAACGGCAACGACTCCAACACCACCACCGCCGACGGCACCATGTACTCCGGCAACCGCGAGCCTACAAACTCCCGCACACCAGCAGCCGTCAGCACTTCAGTCTCCGCCGAGGTCGGGACGACGTAGGCGACGAGGCGCTGGTCACCCGGGGTGTCCTCGCGGACCAGTACCGCGGCCTGCGTCACGCCCTCGCAGGCGGCGACCACGGCCTCGACCTCACCCAGCTCGATCCGGAAACCACGGATCTTCACCTGATCATCGGCGCGCCCCACGAACTCCAGGACACCGTCTTCCGTCCAGCGCACCACATCACCCGTGCGGTACATCCGCTCACCCGGAGTCCCGAACGGACACGCCACGAACCGCTCCGCCGACAGATCCGCACGCCCCAGATAGCCGCGGGCCAGCTGAACACCCGCGACATACAACTCGCCCGCCACTCCGGGCGCCACCGGCTGAAGCCCGCCATCCAGCACGAAGGCCCGGACATTGCCCATCGGACGCCCGATCGGCAGGGATCGGCCGTCGTGATCGGCCTCACAACACCACACGACGACGTCAATCGACGTCTCCGTAGGTCCGTAGTGGTTGTGCAAAGAGGCACTTGAAACAGCGCTGAACCTGTCGCGCAGGGCAGCCGACCAGGGCTCGCCCCCACAGAGCACCGCACGCAACGTGGTGCATTCGGCCGCATCCGCGCCCTCGAGGAAAGCGGACAACATGGAGGGGACGAAGTTGGCAATGGTGACTTGTTCGCTGGCGATCAAGGCCGCCAGGTACTTCGGATCGCGATGACCACCAGGCCTGACCGCCACGAGCGTAGCGCCCCGCGTCAGCGTCCCGAAGATCTGTGATACCGAGGGATCGAACACATACGGCGTAGCCTGCAGCACCCGGTCCGTGGCATCCAGCCCATAGCGGTCCTGCATCCAGCCCAGCAGGTTAACCACGCCCGCGTGCGGAACCACCACGCCCTTGGGCCGCCCGGTGGACCCGGACGTGTAGATCACGTATGCGGGATGCGACGGCCGCAGCACAGCCAGCCGGTCCACATCCGTGACGGCCTCGCCCGACCAGCCCTCCAGCACCCCGGCCTCATCCACCACGACCACGGGCGCTCCCACACCGGCGTCTGCCACGACACCGGCCAACGCGCCGTCAGCGAGCACCATGCTCACGCCGGCATCCGCCACCACCGAGGCGATGCGCTCGGCCGGGTACTCCGGGTCCACCGGCACATACGCACCCCCCGCCTTCAGCACGGCGAGCAAGGCCACGACCAGGTCCACCGACCGGTCCATCACCACACCCACCAACGACTCCGGCCCCACCCCACCACCGATCAGCAACCGCGCCAGCCGGTTCGACCGCTCGTCCAGTTCCGCATACGACACCTCGGCACCCTCGAACACCAGCGCCACCGCGTCCGGCGTCCGCGCCACCTGCTGCGCGAACAACCCCGGCAACGTCGCCGGCTCAACCTCCCGCGCTGTGTCATTCCACTCCACCAGCACCCGATCCCGCTCCGCCTCACCCAGAACGGGAACAGCGCGCACCGGCAGGGCGGGATCAGCGGCGACCGCCTCCAGCACCCGACCCAGACGCTCCACCAAACGCTCCGCGGTGCCCTGATCGAACAGATCCACCGCCACCAGCAGGCGACCAGCCAACCCCTCCGGCTGCCCATCCGCACCGAGCACCTCGGCGAAGCCAAAATCCAAATCGAACTTCGCCTGGACCAGGCCCGTACCGAACGGCTCGCTCTCCACCCCCGGCAGGCCCTCAACCCCGCCATCACCCACGTTCTGCAAACCGACCATCACCTGGAACAGGGGATGGCGGCTCATCGAGCGTTCCGGTGCCAGCTCCTCCACCAGGCGCTCGAACGGCACATCCTGGTGCGCGAACGCCTCCAGACTCCGCTCACGCACCCGGCCCAGCACGTCGGCGAACGACGGATCACCCGACAGATCCGTGCGCAGTACCAGCGTGTTGACGAAGAAGCCGACCAGATCATCCAGGGCCTCATCCGTGCGACCCGCCACCGGAGTACCCAGCGGGATGTCCTCACCCGCACCCAACCGCGACAACAGCACAGCCACGGCCGCCTGCAGGACCATGAACATCGTCACGCCCTGCTCACGCGCCAACCGCACCAACCCCGCATGCACGTCTGCAGGAACAGCTATGCCCGCCGCCACACCTGCATACGTGGACATCGCCGGCCGAGACCGGTCAAACGGCAGAACCAGCTCCTGTGGCGCCCCCTCCAGCACCTCACTCCAGTAGCTCACCTGACGCGTCAGCACACTGTCCGGGTCCTCCGTCTCGCCCAGAAGCCCACGCTGCCACAACGCATAGTCCACGTACTGCACGCCAAGCTCCGACCATGCCGGCTCCCGGCCCGCACACCGCGCCTCATACGCCACCGACAAATCCCGCCACAGGGGACCCATCGACCAGCCGTCCGTGGCGATGTGATGCACGGTCAGCACCAGGACACACTCGTCCTCCGCTCCCCCAGCACCTTCCGCCGTCTCGGCACCTGTCCTGATCACAGTGGCCCGCATCGGGATCTCGGCCGACAGGTCGAAGGCGTAGGACGCCGTGCGCTCGACCAGCTCCCGCCACTCTTCCTCACCGGCATGGACGATCTGGAGGTCGAAGCCGGTCTCCCCGGCCGGCAGTACCCGCTGCCAGGGCTGGCCGTCGACCACCGGGTACACCGTCCGCAGCACCTCGTGCCGCGCCAGCACATCCCCCAACGCCACCCTCAAAGCGGCAACATCGACTCCGCCCTTCAGTCGCAACGCCACCGGAACGTTGTACGTCGCGCTCGGCCCCTCCAACTGGGCCAGGAACCACAACCGCTGCTGAGCGAACGACAACGGCACCAACTCCGGACGCTCAGCCACCGCCACCGCCGGACGCGCCATACCGGCCGCCTCCAGCCGGGCCGCCACACCCGCAACCGTCCGCGCCTCGAACACCACACGCAGCGGCACCTCCGCACCGAACACCGTGCGGATACGGCTCACCAGCCGCGTCGCCAGCAGCGAATGCCCACCAAGCTGGAAGAAGTCATCGTCGACGCTCACCCGATCCAACCCCAGCACCTCAGCGAACACCGCGCACAAGATCTCCTCACGCACCGTCGCAGGACCCCGGCCCGTCCCCGAGCCGTACTCCGGCGCCGGCAGGGCCTTGCGGTCCAGCTTGCCGTTCACCGTCAACGGCAACGACTCCAACACCACCACCGCCGACAGCACCATGTACTCCGGCAGACGGGAGGCAACGAACTCTCGCACAGACCCGGCCACATCAGTGCCGGCCTGCGGACCGGCAGCCTTATCCGCGACGACGTAAGCAACCAGCCGCTTGTCACCCGGGACGTCCTCGCGAACCAGTACCGCCACCTGAGCCACGCCCTCGCACCCGGCAACCACCGACTCGACCTCACCCGGCTCGACCCGATAACCACGGATCTTCACCTGATCATCGACGCGCCCCACGAACTCCAGCAGACCGTCCTCGGTCCAGCGCACCACATCACCCGTGCGGTACATCCGCTCACCCGGCCCCCCGAACGGGCAGGCCACGAAGCGCTCGGCCGACAGTCCCGCACGCCCCAGATAACCCCGCGCCAGACCCGCACCCGCCAGATACAACTCACCCGGCACCCCGGGCGCCACCGGCTGAAGACCACCATCCAGCACGAACGCACGCGTGTTGTCCATCGGACGCCCGATCGGCATCACCTCACCCACCGCCTGCGGATCACGCACCGCGACCTGCGTCGCGCACAACGTCATCTCCGTCGGCCCGTACGTATTACGCACCACCACACCAGGCACCGCACCCAACACCCCCCGCACCGCACCCGCCGGCACCACATCCCCACCCGTGCTCACCTCACACAACCCCGCGAACGCCCCCGGATCCTCCTCCGCAATCACCCGGAACAACCCCGCCGTCACATGCACATGCGTCAGGCCATACCGCTCAACCAGCCCACGCAACACCCCACCATCAAAACCGCCCTCCGGCGCCAGCACCACCGACCCACCCGACAACAACGGCACCCACACCTCATACGTCGACGCATCAAACGAATGCGGCGCCCGCATCAACCCCCGCACCACCCCGTCAAACGCCCAGCACGCATCCCGCACCAGACCAGCCACATCCCCGTGCGACACCCCCACCCCCTTCGGGACCCCCGTCGACCCCGACGTGAACATCACATACACCAACTGCCCCGGCACACACCCCACCGGCAACACGCCAGCAGCCATCCCCTCAACGCCAGCCTCGACATCAGCCCGCACCACCACACCCCCACCACCGGCCTCACCACCACCGACGGCGGCGAACTCCTCGACGAACGCAAGACCCTCCGTCCGTTCATCCACCAGCAGCACGCTCACCCGCGCCTGCTCGAACACCACCCGCATCCGCTCCACCGGCAACCCCGCATCCACCGGCACATACGCACCCCCCGCCTTCACCACAGCCAGCAAAGCCACCACCAACTCCACCGACCGATCCATCACCACACCCACCAACGACTCCGGCCCCACACCACGACCGATCAACAACCGCGCCAACCGGTCCGACCGCTCGTCCAACTCCGCATACGACACCTCAACGTCCCCGGACACCACCGCAACCGCATCCGGCGTCCGCGCCACCTGCTCCGCGAACAACCCCGGCAACGTCGCCGACGGAACGTCACGAGCCGTGTCATTCCACTCCACCAACACCCGATCCCGCTCCACCTCACCCAGAACAGGAACAGTGCGCACCGGCACGGCGGGATCGGCGGCGACCGCCTCCAGCACCCGCCCCAGACGCTCCACCAAACGCTCCGCCGTGCCCTGATCGAACAAGTCCGTGGCGAAGACCAGACCGCCGCAGATGCCCGCCGGCTCGCCCGCAGAACCGAAACGCTCAGCGAAGTCGAAGTCCAAATCGAACTTCGCGGGTGGCTGTCCTCCCGGGAACGTTTCCACTGCCAATCCAGGCAGCTCCCTCTCCCCGCCGTCGGCATTCCGCAGACTGATCATGACCTGGAACAGAGGATGGCGACTCATCGAGCGGTCCGGTGCCAGTTCCTCCACCAGGCGCTCGAACGGCACGTCCTGATGCGCGAAGGCCTCCATGCCGCGTTCACGCACCCGGCCCAGCACATCGGCGAACGACGGATCACCCGACAGATCTGTCCGCAGTACCAGCGTGTTGACGAAGAAGCCGACGAGGTCGTCCAGAGCCTCGTCCGAGCGACCCGCCACGGCAGTCCCCAGCGGGATGTCCTCGCCCGCGCCCAACCGCGACAGCAGTACCGCGACCGCCGCTTGCAGGACCATGAACATCGTCACGCCCTGCTCACGCGCCAACCGCACCAATCCCGCATGCGCGCCTGCGGAAACATCGATCTCCACCGCCGCACCCGCATATGTGGCCACCGCCGGCCGAGGCCGGTCAAACGGCAGAATCAGCTCCTCCGGTACGTCTGCCAACACCTCGCCCCAGTAGCTCACCTGACGCGCCAGCACACTGTCCGGGTCCTCCAGCTCACCCAGAAGCCCACGCTGCCACAACGCATAGTCCGCATACTGCACCGGCAACGGCCCCCAAGCCGGTCCCTGGCCCGCACACCGCGCCTCATACGCCACCGACAGATCTCGCCACAGGGAGCCCATCGACCAGCCGTCCGTCGCAATATGGTGCGCCGTCAGCACCAGGATGCACTCGTCCCCTGCATTCCCCGGACCTTCCGCCGTCTCGGCATCCGTCTGGATCACAGTGGCTCGTACCGGTATCTCAGCCGACAGGTCGAAGGTGTAGGACGCAGCGCGCTCGACCAGCTCCCGCCACTCTTCCTCACCGGCATGGACGATCTGGAGGTCGAAGCCGGTCCCCCCGGCCGGCAGTACCCGCTGCCACGGCTGACCATCGACCACCGGATACACCGTTCGCAGCACCTCATGCCGCTCCAGCACATCCCCCAACGCCACCCTCAACGCCGCAACATCCACCCCGCCCCTCAGCCGCAACGCCACCGGAACGTTGTACGTCGCGCTCGGCCCCTCCAACTGCGCAAGGAACCACAACCGCTGCTGAGCGAACGACAACGGCACC
>NZ_JBVIJO010000036.1:0-18631 GCF_055581365.1 Streptomyces sp. NPDC031445 | reverse complement strand
GCGAACAACCCCGGCAACGTCGCCGGCTCAACCCCCCGAGCCGAGTCGTTCCACCCCACCAACACCCGCTCCCGCTCCACCTCCCCCAGAACAGGGACGGTGCCCAGGACGGTGTGCGAATCCTGTTCCAGCGCCTCTACGACGCCTTCGGTCGCCGCCAGCATCAGCCCGGCAACCAGCGCGGGATCGATCGACTCCACCGCCTGCACCACGAAGCCGAAACCGTCGATCCCACCCAGGTCATCGACGGACACGGTGAGGGGATAGTTCGTCCGTTCCTGCCCCCACACAGCCCGCGCGCCCTCGGCCAGCCCGTTGGCCTGACGTGCGCTCTCACCGGTGTGCCGGTAGTTGAACAGGGTGGTGAGCAGCGGGGCCGGTGCCGGGATCCCGCTGACCCGCTGGACCACAGCAAGCGGCGCGTGCTCGTGCACCATCAGCTCGGCCAGCTGGCCCTGCATCCCGCGCACCGCGTCCCCGACGCCCACACCCGCAGTCCGTACCCGTACCGGAAGGGTGTTGATGAACAACCCCGGCACGCGGTCCGAACCGGCACCCGCCTGCACCCGGCCGAACACCAGGGTGCCGAAGACCACGTCGTCACGGCCCGACACAGCCGCCAGCACCCGCGACCACACCACATGGAACACCGTCGCCGGACTCACACCACACCCGCGAGCCACCTCACGCACCCGGCCGGCCAGACCCTCCGGCACCAGGACCCGCGACTCCTCGACAACACTGCCGTCGCCGAGCACATCCACCACACCGAACGCGGCGGTCGGCTCCGTCACGTCGCCCAGCACGGACGCGAAGTACTCCTCATGCTCCTCCCGCGAAACCCCCAACAACGCCTGCCCCACGAACTCCCGATACGGCATCGGCGCCGGCAGACGACCCTCCTCACCCGCCAGCACCGCCCGCACCTCATCCATCACCACATCAAGCGTCATGTGGTCGAAAGCCATGTGATGGGACCGCAACATCAGCAGCCACCGGCCCGAGCCGTCCGGCAACGCCGCCGCATACGCGTCGGACAACGGCGCACGTCGCAACTCCATCGGGCCATCAGAAACCGACAGAAGCGCCTGTACCGGATCTCCGCTCCGGTCGATCTCCACCTCAATCACCGGCAGCTGCGCCGTGCGGTGGACCACCTGCACCGGATGCGACAACCCCTCCCACACCACAGCCGTCCTCAGGACATCGTGGCGATCGATCACGCGCTGCCACGCCGCCACGAACTCATCCAGCCGCACCCGCGACTCGAACTCCCACACCTGCCTCAGCACATACGGGTCCTGCTCCTGCTCCACACCGGCACCGGCAGCGAGCCGGTGATGGAAGAACAAGCCCTCCTGCAACGGAGCCAGCGGATACACGTCCGCCACGTTGGCCGCGCCACCCGGAACCGACTCCACCACCCGCGCCAGCTCCGCCACCGTCAACCCCGCCAACGGCACCATCTCCGGCAACACCACCTCGGCACCCACCGGAATGGACGACGGCGGAACCCGCACCTCTGTGCGTCCCGCCACCGCGGCCAGCCGCTCCACCGTCGGCGCCGAGAACAACGTCCGCACATCCACCGACACACCACGAGCCCGCAACCGCTCCACCAACGTCACCGCCAGCAGCGAATGCCCACCAAGCTGGAAGAAGTCGTCCTCCACCCCCACCCGATCCAACCCCAGCACCTCGGCGAACACCGCACACAAGATCTCCTCGCGCACAGTCGCAGGACCCCGGCCCGTCCCCGAGCCGTACTCCGGAGCCGGCAACGCCTTGCGGTCCAACTTGCCGTTCACCGTCAACGGCAACGACTCCAACACCACCACCGCCGACGGCACCATGTACTCCGGCAGACGAGAGCCGACAAACTCCCGCACCGACCCAGCCGTCACCCCGACCGTCCCCGAGGCCGGCACGACGTAGGCGACGAGGCGCGTGTCGCCGGGGGCGTCCTCTCGGACCAGTACCGCAGCCTGCGCCACGCCCTCGCAGGCGGCGACCACGGCCTCGACCTCACCCGGCTCGATCCGGAACCCACGAATCTTCACCTGATCATCGGCGCGTCCGACGAACTCCAGCACGCCGTCCTCGGTCCAGCGCACGACGTCGCCCGTGCGGTACATCCGCTCACCCGGCTCACCGAACGGACACGCCACGAACCGCTCCGCCGACAGCCCCGCACGCCCCAGATAACCCCGCGCCAGCTGAGCGCCCGCCACATACAACTCACCCAGTGCTCCGGGTGCCACCGGCTGAAGGCCACCATCCAGCACGAAGGTACGGACGTTGCCCACCGGCTGCCCGATCGGAACGACCGGTCCGCTGTCCTCCTCCATGCACTCCCACACCGTCGTCAGGACCGTCGCCTCAGTCGGCCCGTACTGGTTCTCCAGCAGCACACCGGGCAACACCCCCTGGAACGCATCCCGCATGTGGGACGGCAACGCCTCACCCGCGCAGAACACCGCCCGCAGACTCCCGCACTGCGCCACACCCGGCACCGCCAGAAATGCCGGCAGCATCGACGGCACAAACTGCACCACCGTCACCCGCTCAGCAGCGATCAACCCGGCCAGATACTCCGGATCACGATGACCACCCGGCCGCGCCACCACGAGCACCGCACCCCGCACCAGGGGCCAGAACAACTCCCACACCGACACATCGAAGACGAACGGCGACTTCTGCAGCACCCGGTCCGAGACATCCAGCCCATACCGGTCCTGCATCCAGCCCAGCAGGTTCACCACGCCCGCATGCGGAACCACCACACCCTTGGGCCGCCCGGTCGAACCAGACGTGTAGATCACATACGCCGGATGCGACGGCCGCAACACAGCCAGCCGGTCCGCATCCGTGACGGCCTCACCCGACCACCCCTCCAGCACCCCGGCCCCATCCACCACGACCACGGGCGCTCCCACACCGGCGTCTGCCATCACACCGGCCGACGCGCCGTCAGCGAGCACCACACTCACGTCGGCATCCGCCACCACCGAGGCGATACGCCCGGCCGGATATTCCGGGTCCACGGGCACATACGCACCCCCCGCCTTCAGTACGGCAAGCAGGGCCACGACCAGGTCTACCGACCGGTCCATCACCACACCCACCAACGACTCCGGCCCCACCCCACGACTGATCAGCACCCGCGCCAACCGGTTCGACCACTCATCAAGCTCTCGGTAGGAGACACACACATCCCCGAACACCACCGCGACCGCGTCCGGCGTCCGCGCCACCTGCTGCGCGAACAACCCCGGCAACGTCGCCGGCTCAACCTCCCGCGCCGTGTCGTTCCACTCCACCAGCACCCGATCCCGCTCCGCCTCACTCAGAACGGGAACGGTGCCCAGGACGGTGTGCGGATCGTGTTCCAGCGCCTCTACGACACCTTCGGTCGCCGCCAGCATCAGCCCGGTCACCAGCGCGGGATCGATCGACTCCACCGCCTGCACCGAGAAACCGAAACCCCCTACGGTGCCGAAATCGTCCACCGAGACCGTCAGCGGATAATTCGTCCGCTCGCGACCACCCAGCGCCGTCACACCCTCCAGTGGGCCTCCCGTCTCCTGAGCGACGTCACCGTGCCGGTAGTTGAACAGGGTGGTGAACAGCGGGGCCGGTGCCGGGATCCCGCTGACCCGCTGCACCACAGCAAGCGGCGCGTGCTCGTGCACCATCAGCTCGGCCAACTGGCCCTGCATCCCGCGCACCGCGTCCCCGACGCCCACACCCGAGGTCCGTACCCGTACCGGCAGGGTATTGATGAACAACCCCGGCACCCGGTCCGAACCCGCGCCCGCCTGCACCCGACCGAACACCAGCGTGCCGAACACCACATCATCACGGCCCGACACCGCCGCCAGCACCCGCGACCACACCACATGGAACACCGTCGCCGGACTCACCCCACACCCACGAGCCACCTCACGCACCCGCCCGGCCAGACCCTCCGGCACCAGGACCCGCGACTCCTCGACGACGCTGCCGTCGCCGAGCACATCCACCA
Source organism: Streptomyces sp. NPDC031445 (assembly GCF_055581365.1). NCBI lineage: Bacteria > Bacillati > Actinomycetota > Actinomycetes > Kitasatosporales > Streptomycetaceae > Streptomyces > Streptomyces sp. NPDC031445. The sequence continues at coordinate 14,607 of NZ_JBVIJO010000036.1, read as the reverse complement.
CACCGAACGCGGCAGTCGGCTCCGTCACATCACCCAGCGCGGACGCGAAGTACTCCTCATGCTCCTCCCGCGAAACCCCCAACAACGCCTGCCCCACGAACTCCCGATAGGGCATCGGCGCCGGCAGACGACCCTCCTCACCCGCCAGCACCGCCCGCACCTCATCCATCACCACATCAAGCGTCGTATGGTCAGAAACCATGTGATGCGACCGCAGTACCAGCAGCCACCGGCCCGAGCCGTCCGGCAACGCCGCCACAAACGCCTGAAGCAACGGCGCACGCCGCAGATCCATCGGCGCGTCCGCGACAGACAGGATGCTTTCAACAACGTCCTGAGCCCGGTCGATCTCCACCTCCGTCACGGGCAGCTGCGCCATGCGGTGGACCACCTGCACCGGATGCGACAGCCCCTCCCACACCACAGCCGACCGCAGGACATCGTGTCGGTCGATCACCCGCTGCCACGCCGCCACGAACTCATCCAGCCGCACCCGCGACTCGAACTCCCACACCTGCCTCAGCACATACGGGTCCTGCTCCTGCTCCACACCGGCACCGGCAGCGAGCCGGTGATGGAAGAACAAGCCCTCCTGAAGCGGGGCCAATGGGTAGACGTCCGCCACGTTGGCCGCGCCACCCGGAACCGACTCCACCACCCGCGCCAGCTCCGCCACCGTCAACCCCGCCAACGGCACCATCTCCGGCAGCACCGCCTCGGCACCCACCGGTATGGACGACGGCGGAACCCGCACCTCTGTGCGTCCCGCCGCCGCGGCCAGCCGCTCCACGGTCGGCGCGGAGAACAGCGTGCGGACATCCACCGACACACCACGAGCCCGCAACCGCTCCACCAACGTCACCGCCAACAGCGAATGCCCACCGAGCTGGAAGAAGTCGTCCTCCACCCCGACCCGGTCCAACCCCAGCACCTCGGCGAACACCGCGCACAAAATCTCCTCGCGCACAGTCGCCGGACCCCTGCCGGCACCCGAGCCGTACTCGGGTGCAGGAAGAGCCTTGCGGTCCAGCTTGCCGTTCACCGTCAACGGCAACGACTCCAACACCACCACCGCCGACGGCACCATGTACTCCGGCAGACGAGAGCCGACATACTCCCGCACCGACCCGGCCACATCAGCGCCGACCTGCGCACCGGTAACGTTGTCCGCGACAACGTACGCGACCAACCGCAGGTCGCCCGGGGTGTCCTCGCGAACCAGAATCGCGGCCTGAGCGACGCCCTGGCACCCGGCAACCGCCGACTCGACCTCACCCAGCTCGATCCGGAATCCGCGGATCTTCACCTGGTCATCGGCACGCCCCACAAACTCCAGGACACCGTCTTCCGTCCAGCGCACCACATCACCCGTGCGGTACATCCGCTCACCCGGAGTCCCGAACGGACACGCCACGAACCGCTCCGCCGACAGATCCGCACGCCCCAGATAACCCCGCGCCAGCTGAACACCCGCCACATACAACTCACCCGCCACCCCAGGCGCCACCGGCTGAAGCCCGCCATCCAGCACGAACACACGCGTGTTGTACAACGGCCGCCCAACCGGCACCGAACCGCCATCCACAGCCGCATCACACAACCACGCCGCCACATCGATGGTCGTCTCGCTCGGACCATAATGATTGTGCAGCGGCACACTCAGCACCGAGGCAAAACGATCACGCAACCGCGACGTCAACGCCTCCCCGCCGCAGAACACCATACGCAGGCTCGCACAAGCAGCCCCCACACCCTCAGCATCGACGAAAACCGACAGCATCGAGGGAACGAAATGGGCAATGGTCACCCGCTCAGCAGCGATCAACCCCGCCAGATACTCCGGATCACGATGACCACCCGGCCGCGCCACCACCAGCACCGCACCCCGCGTCAACGGCCAGAACAACTCCCACACCGACGGATCAAACACCACCGGCGTCTTCTGCAGCACCCGGTCCGTGGCATCCAGCCCATAGCGGTCCTGCATCCAGCCCAGCAGGTTCACCACGCCCGCATGCGGAACCACCACACCCTTGGGCCGCCCGGTGGACCCGGAGGTGTAGATCACATACGCCGGGTGCGACGGCCGCAGCACAGCCAGCCGGTCGGCATCCGTGACGGCCTCGCCCGACCACCCCTCCAGCACCCCGGCCTCATCCACCACGATCCAGCCCGAACCCTCACGGTCAGCCGCCCGCGAGGTCAGCACCACCACAGGCCCAGCATCCGCCAGGACCCCGTCAATCCGCTCGGCCGGGTACTCCGGATCCACCGGCACATACGCACCCCCCGCCTTCACCACAGCCAGCAAAGCCACCACCAACTCCACCGACCGATCCATCACCACACCCACCAACGACTCCGGCCCCACCCCACCACCGATCAGCAACCGCGCCAACCGGTTCGACCGCTCGTCCAACTCCGCATACGAGACCTCGACGTCCTCGAACAGGACCGCGACCGCGTCCGGCGTCCGCGCCACCTGCTGCGCGAACAACTCCAGCAACGTCGCCGGCGGAACATCACGAGCTGTGTCGTTCCACTCCACCAGCACCCGATCCCGCTCCGCCTCATCCAGAACCGGAACAGCGCGCACCGGCAGGGCGGGATCAGCGGCGACCGCCTCCAGCACCCGACCCAGACGCTCCACCAAACGCTCCGCGGTGCCCTGATCGAACAGATCCACCGCCACCAGCAGACGTCCAGCCAACCCCTCCGGCTGCCCATCCGCACCGAGCACCTCGGCGAAGCCAAAATCCAGATCGAACTTCGCCTGGACCAGACCCGTACCGAACGGCTCGCTCTCCACCCCCGGCAGGCCCTCAACCCCGCCATCACCCAGATTCTGAAGGCCGACCGCGACCTGGAAGAGGGGATGGCGGCTCATCGAGCGTTCCGGTGCCAGCTCCTCCACCAGACGCTCGAACGGCACATCCTGGTGCGCGAACGCCTCCAGACTCCGCTCACGCACCCGGCCCAGCACATCCGCGAACGACGGATCACCCGACAGGTCCGTGCGCAGAACCAGCGTGTTGACGAAGAAGCCGACCAGATCGTCCAGGGCCTCGTCCGTCCGCCCGGCGATCACACTGCCCAGCGGGATGTCCTCGCCCGCGCCCAGCCGCGACAGCAGCACCGCGACGGCCGCCTGCAGGACCATGAACATCGTCACGCCCTGCTCACGCGCCAACCGCACCAACCCCGCATGCACGCCTGCGGGAACCTCTATGTCCGCTACCGCTCCCAAATGAGTGGTCACCGCCGGACGAGACCGGTCAAACGGCAGAACCAGCTCCTCAGGTACGTCTGCCAAAGCCTCACGCCAGTAGCTCACCTGACGCGCCAGCACACTGTCCGGGTCCTCCAGCTCACCCAGCAGCCCACGCTGCCACAACGCATAGTCCACGTACTGCACGCCAAGCTCCGACCAGGCCGGCTCCCGGCCCGCACACCGCGCCTCATACGCCTGCGAGAGGTCCCGCCACAACGGGCCGGTCGACCAGCCGTCAGTGGCGACGTGATGCACGGTCAGCAGAAGGACATGGTCCGCCCGGTCCGGCCTGCTCAGCAACAACGCCCGTACCGGAACCTCGGCCGACAGGTCGAAGGTGTAGGACGCGGCGCGCTCGACCAGCATTCGCCACTCTTCCTCACCAGCCTGGACGGCCTGGAGGTCGAAACCGGTCTCCCCGGCCGACAGCACCCGCTGCCACGGCCGGCCGTCGACCACCGGATACACCGTCCGCAGCACCTCATGCCGCGCCAGCACATCCCCCAACGCCACCCTCAACGCCGCAACATCGACTCCGCCCTTCAGCCGCAACGCCACCGGAACGTTGTACGTCGCGCTCGGCCCCTCCAACTGCGCAAGGAACCACAACCGCTGCTGAGCGAACGACAACGGCACCAACTCCGGGCGCTCGGCCACCGCCACAGCCGGACGCGCCATACCGGCCGCCTCCAGCCGGGCCGCCACACCCGCGACCGTCCGCGCCTCGAACACCACACGCAACGCCACCTCCACACCGAACACCGTGCGAAGGCGACTCACCAACCGCGTCGCCAACAACGAATGCCCACCAAGCTGGAAGAAGTCGTCCTCCACCCCGACCCGATCCAACCCCAGCACCTCGGCGAAGACCGCACACAAGATCTCCTCGCGCACGGTCGCCGGACCCCTGCCGGCACCCGAGCCGTACTCGGGTGCAGGAAGAGCCTTGCGGTCCAGCTTGCCGTTCACCGTCAACGGCAACGACTCCAACACCACCACCGCCGACGGCACCATGTACTCCGGCAGACGGGAGGCAACAAACTCCCGCACCGACCCGGCTACATCAGTGCCGGCCTGCGCACCGGCAACGTTGTCTGCGACGACGTAAGCAACAAGGCGCTTGTCACCCGAGACTTCCTCGCGGACCAGTACCGCAGCCTGCGCCACCCCCTCGCAGGCGGCGACCACGGCCTCGACCTCACCCGGCTCGACCCGGAAGCCACGGATCTTCACCTGGTCATCAGCGCGCCCCACAAATTCCAGGACACCGTCTTCAGTCCAGCGCACGACATCACCGGTGCGGTACATCCGCTCACCCGGCACACCGAACGGACACGCCACGAACCGCTCCGCCGACAACCCCGCACGCCCCAGATAGCCGCGGGCCAGCTGGACACCCGCCACATACAACTCACCCGCCACCCCAGGCGCCACCGGCTGAAGCCCGCCATCCAGCACGAACACACGCGTGTTCCACATCGGCCGACCGATCGGAACCGACCCACCGTCCTCCTCCGGCCGGCACTCCCACACTGTCGTCAGAACCGTCGTCTCCGTCGGACCGTACTGATTCTCCAACAGCACACCAGGCAACACCCCATGGAACACATCCCGCGTATGAGACGGCAACGCCTCACCCACGCAGAACACCCCCCGCAAACTCCTACACTCCGCCGCACCCGCCACCGCAAGGAACGCCGGCAGCATCGACGGCACGAACTGCATCACCGTCACCCGCTCCCGCACCACCAACGCGGCAAGATACTCCGGATCACGATGACCACCCGGCCGCGCCACCACCAGCACCGCACCCCGCGTCAACGGCCAGAACAACTCCCACACCGAAACATCAAAACCAAACGGCGTCTTCAACAGCACCCGGTCCGAGACATCCAGCCCATACCGGTCCTGCATCCAGCCCAGCAGGTTCACCACGCCCGCATGCGGCACCACCACACCCTTGGGCCGCCCAGTCGAACCAGACGTGTAAATCACATACGCCGGATGCGACGGCCGCAACACACCCAACCGGTCCACATCCGTGACGACCTCACCCGACCACCCCTCCAACACCCCGGCCTCATCCACCACGACCACCGGCACCACCACACCAGCGTCAGCCACCACACCGGCCGACGCGCCGTCAGCCAGCACCACACTCACGCCGGCATCCGCCACCACCGAGGCGATACGCCCAGCCGGGTACTCCGGATCCACCGGAACATACGCACCCCCCGCCTTCAGCACAGCCAGCAGGGCCACAACCAGCTCCACCGACCGGTCCATCACCACACCCACCAACGACTCCGGCCCCACCCCACGACCGATCAACAACCGCGCCAGCCGGTTCGACCGCTCATCAAGCTCCGCATACGAGACCTCAACGTCCCCGAACACCACCGCGACCGCGTCCGGCGTCCGCACCACCTGCTGCGCGAACAGCCCCGGCAACGTCGCCGACTCAACCCCCCGAGCCGTGTCATTCCACCCCACCAGCACCCGATCCCGCTCCACCTCACCCAGAACGGGAACAGCGCGCACCGGCACGGCGGGATCAGCGGCAACCGCCTCCAGCACCCGACCCAGACGCTCCACCAAACGCTCCACGGTGCCCTGATCGAACAAGTCCACCGCAAACACCAGACCACCACTAAGACCCGCCGGCTCCCCCTCGGAACCGAAACACTCAGCGAAGTCGAAATCCAGATCGAACTTCGCGGGCGGCTGTCCCCCTGGGAACGTCTCCACTGCCAGTCCGGAAAGCTCCCTCTTCCCGCCGTCGACGTTCCGCAGACTGATCATTACCTGGAACAGAGGGTGTCGGCTCATCGAGCGTTCCGGTGCGAGTTCTTCCACCAGGCGCTCGAACGGCACGTCCTGGTTTTCAAACGCCTCCAGGCTGCGCTCACGCACCCGGCCCAGCACGTCGGCGAACGTGGGGTCGCCCGACAGGTCCGTGCGCAGGACCAGCGTGTTGACGAAGAACCCGACCAGATCATCCAGAGCTTCGTCCGTCCGCCCGGCGACCACACTGCCCAGCGGAATGTCCTCGCCCGCACCCAACCGTGACAGCAGTACCGCGACGGCCGCCTGCAGGACCATGAACATCGTCACGCCCTGCTCACGCGCCAACCGCACCAACCCCGCATGCACCCTCGCGGGAACATCAAAGCCCGCCACCGCACCCACATACGTGGACATCGCCGGCCGAGACCGATCAAACGGCAGAACCAGCTCCTCTGGTACGTCTGCCAAAGCATCACGCCAGTAGCTCACCTGACGCGCCAGCACACTTGCCGGATTTTCCAGCTCACCCAGAAGCTCACGCTGCCACAACGCATAGTCCGCATACTGCACCGGCAACGGCTCCCAGGCCGGTTCCCGACCAGCGCACCGCGCCTCGTACGCCACCGCGAGATCCCGCCACAACGGGCCCATCGACCAGCCGTCGGCAGCAATGTGATGCATGACGATAACCAAAACGTACTCGCCCTCTGTCGCCGACTCCTGGTCAACAAGGGCGAACAGAGCGCTTCTTATGGGAAGCTCGAATTCCAGGTCGAACAGATGCGTAGCTGTTCGACTAATCTGATCGCCCAGTTCCTCCTCGGTGACTCGAACGACATCCAATGATGGGTAAGCGTCTCGCTCCGACACAATGTCTTGATAAAGCTCGCCATCTACGTAGCGGAAGCGAGTACGCAAGCTCTCGTGTCGCTCGATGAGATCATGCAGTGCCTGTCCCAATGCATCTGAGTCCAGCGCTCCGGACAGCCGTACCTGGAGCGGAAGATTGTAGGCCGGCCCGCCGACCGCCTGGTTGAGGAACCACACGCGGCGCTGAGCGAACGATGCGGGGATCATGAAAGCTCCTTGGGACGTCGCATGGGGCGAAGTGAGGGGCGCGCAGGTGCGGCGGTGTCCAGATGGGCGGCGATCTCAGCCACCGTGGGCGCTTCGAATACGACCCGGAGTGAAATCTCCGTGCCGAATACAGTACGGATGCGGCTCAGCAGACGCGTGGCTGTCAGCGAGTGCCCACCGAGGTCGAAGAAGCTGTCGTCGACACCGACCTCGTCCACGTTCAGTACGTCCGCGAATACCGCACAGAGCTTCTCTTCGCGGGGCGTGGTCGGCTTGCGCCGGGTTCTAGTGGCAGCGTAGTCGGGCGCAGGGAGGGCTCTGCGGTCGAGTTTGCCGTTGACCGTCAACGGCAACGACTCCAGCACCACCACCGCCGACGGCACCATGTACTCCGGCAGACAGGTGCCAACATACCCCCGCACCGATCCGACCGTCACCCTGTCCTCTACCTCCGAGGCCGGCACGACGTAGGCGACGAGACGTTTGTCGCCGGGTGTGTCCTCGCGGACCAGTACCGCGGCCTGCGCCACGCCCTCGCAGGCGGCGACCACGGCCTCGACCTCACCCGGCTCGATCCGATAACCACGGATCTTCACCTGATCATCGGCACGTCCGACGAATTCCAGCAGGCCGTCCTGCCTCCAGCGCACGACATCACCTGTGCGGTACATCCGCTCACCCGGCCCCCCGAACGGACACGCCACGAACCGCTCGGCCGACAGTCCCGCACGCCCCAAATAACCCCGCGCCAGGCCGGCGCCCGCCAGATACAACTCACCCGGCACCCCGGGCGCCACCGGCTGAAGCCCACCATCCAGCACGAACGCACGCGTGTTGTCCATCGGACGCCCGATCGGCATCACCTCACCCACCGCCCCCGGATCACGCACCGCGACCTGCGTCGCGCACAACGTCATCTCCGTCGGCCCGTACGTATTACGCACCACCACACCAGGCACCGCACCCAACACCCCACGCACCGCACCCGCCGGCACCACATCCCCACCCGTGCTCACCTCACACAACCCCGCGAACGCCCCCGGATCCTCCTCCGCGATCACCCGGAACAACCCCGCCGTCACATGCACATGCGTCAGGCCATACCGCTCGACCAGCCCACGCAACACCCCACCATCGAAACCACCCTCCGGCGCCAGCACCACCGACCCACCCGACAACAACGGCACCCACACCTCATACGTCGACGCATCAAACGAATGCGGCGCCCGCATCAACCCCCGCACCACCCCGTCAAACGCCCAGCACGCATCCCGCACGAGATCAGCCACATCCCCGTGCGTCACCCCCACCCCCTTCGGCACCCCCGTCGACCCCGACGTGAACATCACATACACCAACTGCCCCGGCACACACCCCACCGGCAACAAACCACCAGCCATCCCCTCAACGCCAGCCTCGACATCAGCCCGCACCACCACACCCCCACTGCCGGCCTCGTCACCGCTACCACCGGCGGCGAACTCCTCGACGAAGGCCAGGTCCTGCGTCCGTTCATCCACCAGCAACACGCTCACCCGCGCCTGCTCGAACACCACCCGCATCCGCTCCACCGGCAACCCGGCATCCACCGGTACATAAGCGCCCCCCGCCTTCACCACAGCCAGCAAAGCCACCACCAGGTCCGCCGACCGGTCCATCACCACACCCACCAACGACTCCGGTCCCACCCCACGACCGATCAGCAACCGCGCGAGCCGGTTCGACCGCTCGTCCAACTCCGCATACGACACCTCAACGTCCCCGGACACCAAAGCGACCGCATCCGGCGTCCGCGCCACCTGCTGCGCGAACAACCCCGGCAACGTCGCCGGCGGAACGTCCCGAGCCGTGTCATTCCACTCCACCAATACCCGATCCCGCTCCACCTCTCCCAGAACGGGAACGGTGCCCAGGGCGGTGTGCGGCTCGCGCTCCAGCGCCTCCACCACGCCCTCGGTCGCCGCCAGCATCAACTCGGCGACCAACGCGGGATCGATCGACTCCACCGCCTGCACCGCGAAACCGAAACCGTCGATCTCGCCCAGGTCATCGACAGCCATGATGAGGGGATAGTTCGTCCGCTCCTGCCCCCACACAGCCCGCGCGCCCTCGGCCAGCCCGCCGGCCTGACGAACGCTCTCACCGATATGCCGGTAGTTGAACAAGGTGCTGAACAACGGGGCCGGCGCCGGGATCCCGCTGACCCGCTGCACCACAGCAAGGGGCGCGTGCTCGTGCACCATCAGCTCGGCCAGCTGGCCCTGCATACCGCGCACCGCGTCCCCGACGGCCACACCCGAGGTCCGTACCCGCACCGGCAGCGTGTTGATGAACAGCCCCGGCACACGGTCCGAACCAGCACCCGCCTGCACCCGGCCGAACACCAGCGTGCCGAAGACGACGTCGTCGCGGCCCGACACCGCTGCCAGCACCCGCGACCACACCACATGGAACACCGTCGCCGGACTCACCCCACACCCGCGAGCCACCTCACGCACCCGCCCGGCCAGACCCTGCGGCACCAGCGCCTGTGTCTCACCGACGACGCTTCCGTCGCCGAGCACATCCGTGACGCCGAACGCGGCGGTCGGCTCCGTCACGTCGCCCAGCACGGACGCGAAGTGCTGCTCGTGCTCCTCAGTCGAAGCGCCCAGCAACGCCTGGCCGACGAACTCCCGATACGGCATCGGCGCCGGCAGACGATCCTCCTCACCCGCCAGCACGGCCCCCACCTCGTCGTGGACGATCTCCAGCGTGGTGTGATCCTGAACGATGTGATGCGACCGCAGCACCAACAGCCACCGCCCCGAGCCGTCCGGCAACGCCGCCGCATACGCGTCGGACAACGGCGCACGCCGCAGATCCATCGGCGCGTCCGCGATCCCCAGGATGCTTTCCACAGCATCCGCGCCCTGCGGAAAGACACCGCTGTCCAACTCCGTCACCGGCAGCGGCGCCGTGCGGTGGACCACCTGCACCGGATGCGACAACCCCTCCCACACCACAGCCGACCGCAACACGTCATGCCGGTCGATCACCCGCTGCCACGCCGCCACGAACTCGTCCAGCCGCACCCGCGACTCGAACTCCCACACCTGCCTCGTCACATACGGATCGCGTCCCTCATCCACAGCAAGCCGGTAATGGAAGAACAAGCCCTCCTGCAGCGGAGCCAGCGGATACACGTCCGCCACATTCCCCGCACCACCCGGGACCGACTCCACCACCCGGGCCAACTCCGCCACCGACAACCCCGCCAACGGCACCATCTCCGGCAACACCACCCCCGCATCCACCGGAACCGATGACCGCGGAACCCGTACCTCTGCACGTCCCGCCGCCGCGGCCAGCCGCTCCACGGTCGGCGCGGAGAACAGCGTGCGGACATCCACCGACACGCCACGACCCCGCAACCGCTCCACCAACGTCACCGCCAGCAGCGAATGCCCACCAAGCTGGAAGAAGTCATCGTCGACGCTCACCCGCTCCAGACCCAGCACCTCAGCGAACACCGCGCACAGAATCTCCTCACGCACGGTCGCAGGGCCACGTCCCGCAGGGGCAAGGGCGTACTGCGGTGCCGGCAGGGCTTTGCGGTCGAGCTTGCCGTTCACCGTCAACGGCAACGACTCCAACACCACCACCGCCGACGGCACCATGTACTCCGGCAACCGCGAGCCGACATACTCCCGCACCGACCCAGCCGTCAGCCCATCCACTGACCCTGCGACCGGCACCACGTAAGCGACCAGCCGCTTGTCACCAGGAGCGTCCTCGCGCACCAGTACGGCCGCCTGCGCCACACCCTCGCAGGCGGTGACCGCCGACTCGACCTCGCCGAGCTCGATCCGGAAACCACGGATCTTCACCTGATCATCAGCACGCCCCACGAACTCCAGGACACCGTCTTCGGTCCAGCGCACGACGTCGCCAGTGCGGTACATCCGCTCACCCGGCACACCAAACGGACACGCCACGAACCGCTCCGCCGACAACCCCGCACGCCCCAGATAGCCCCGCGCCAGACCCGCACCCGCGACATACAACTCAGCCGGCACCCCAGGCGCCACCGGCTGAAGCCCACCATCCAACACGAAGGCCCGGACATTGCCCATCGGACGCCCGATCGGCACCATCGCACCACCCTGGCCGGGAACACACTCCCACACCGCCGTGATAACCGAGCCCTCGGTCGGACCATACGGATTGTGCAGCGCTATCCCGAACACCGCATGAAAACGATCACGCAACCCCGAAGACAACGCCTCCCCACCAGCGAACACCATCCGCAAAGATCCGCACTGCGCCACCCCCGGCACCCCGAGGAACCCCGGCATCATCGACGGCACGAACTGCGTCACCGTCACCCGCTCTGCAGCGATCAACCCAGCCAGATACTCCGGATCACGATGACCACCCGGCCGCGCCACCACCAACACCGCACCCCGCACCAGGGGCCAGAACAACTCCCACACCGACGGATCAAACACCACCGGCGTCTTCAACAGCACCCGATCAGTGACATCCAGCCCATACCGGTCCTGCATCCAGGCCAGCAGGTTCACCACGCCGGCATGCGGAACCACCACACCCTTGGGCCGCCCAGTCGAACCAGACGTGTAAATCACATACGCCGGATGTGACGGCCGCAGCACACCCAACCGGTCCCCATCCGTGACAACCTCGCCCGACCAGCCCTCCAGCACCCCGGCCTCATCCACCACGACCACCGGCGCTCCCACACCCGCGGCCGCCACCACACCGGCCGACGCGCCGTCAGCCAGCACCACGCTCACGCCGGCATCCACCATCACCGAAGCAATACGCCCGGCCGGATATTCCGGGTCCACGGGCACATACGCTCCTCCTGCCTTCAGCACGGCAAGCAGGGCCACTATCAGCTCCACCGACCGGTCCATCACCACACCCACCAACGACTCCGGCCCCACCCCACGACCGATCAGCAAGCGCGCCAGCCGGTTGGACCGCTCATCCAGCTCCGCATACGACACCCCGACACCCTCGAACACCACCGCGACCGCGTCCGGCGTCCGCGCCACCTGCTGCGCGAACAACCCCGGCAGCGTTCCCGCCGGAACCTCAAGACCCGTGTCGTTCCACTCCACCAACACCCGATCCCGCTCCACCTCACCCAGAACAGGAACAGTGCCCAGGGCGGTGTGCGGCTCGCGCTCCAGCGCCTCCACCACGCCCTCGGTCGCCGCCAGCATCAGCCCGGCAACCAGCGCAGGATCGATCGACTCCACCGCCTGCACCGAAAAGGCGAACCCACCGCCCAAGTCGTCCACCGCCACGGCCAAGGGATAGTTGGTCCGCTCGGCTCCACCCAGCGCCGTCACACCCGCCAGTGGGTCTCCCGCCCTCTGACCGACCTCGCTGTACCGGTAGTTGAACAGGGTCGTGAACAGCGGGGCCGGTGACGGGATCCCGCTGACCCGCTGCACCACAGCAAGCGGCGCGTGCTCGTGCACCATCAGCTCGGCCAGCTGGCCCTGCATACCGCGCACCGCGTCCCCGACGGCCACACCCGCAGTCCGTACCCGCACCGGCAGCGTGTTGATGAACAACCCCGGCACACGGTCCGAACCAGCACCCGCCTGCACCCGGCCGAACACCAGCGTGCCGAAGACGACGTCGTCGCGGCCCGACACCGCCGCCAGCACCCGCGACCACACCACATGGAACACCGTCGCCGGACTCACCCCACACCCGCGAGCCACCTCACGCACCCGCCCGGCCAGACCCTGCGGCACCAGCGCCTGTGTCTCACCGACGACGCTTCCGTCGCCGAGCACATCCACCACCCCGAACGCGGCGGTCGGCTCCGTCACATCAGCCAGCACGGACGCGAAGTACTCCTCGTGCTCCTCCCGCGAAGTGCCCAGCAGCGCCTGGCCGACGAACTCCCGATAGGGCATCGGCGCCGGCAGACGATCCTCCTCACCCGCCAGCACCGCCCGCACCTCATCCATCACCACATCAAGCGTCGTATGGTCAGAAACCATGTGATGCATTTGCATGACAAGGAGCCACCGCCCGGAGTCGTCGGGCAGTGCCGCAACATGCGCCTTCATCAATGGCGCCTGATGCAGGTCCATGGGTTGATCGGACAATGCCAGCAGGATTTGAACCGACTCCGGAGCGGGGGCGGCGTGTCCGGCATCGTTCCCTAGATCGACATCCACTACGGACAGCGGTGCTTCCCGGGAGACCACCTGCACTGGATGAGGTAGTCCCTCCCAGGCAAACGAGGCGCGCAAGACGTCATGCCGGTCGATGACCCGCTGCCACGCCGCCAGGAACTTATCCAGCCGCGACCGCGAATCGAACTCCCATACGTGGCGGAGGATATAGGGATCATGCCCCTGTGCAGCGTCGAGTTGATGATGGAAGAACAATCCGTGCTGCAGCGGGCCCAGCGGATACACGTCCGCCACGTTGCCCGCACCACCCGGAACCGACTCCACCACCCGCGCCAGCTCCGCCACCGTCAACCCTGCCAACGGCACCATCTCCGGCAGCACCACCTCGGCATCCATCGGAATGGACGATGGCGGAACCGCCACGCCTTCCCGCCCGGCGGCCGCGGCCAGCCGCTCCACCGTCGGCGCCGAGAACAACGTCCGCACATCCACCGACACACCACGAGCCCGCAACCGCTCCACCAACGTCACCGCCAGCAGCGAATGCCCACCCAGCTGGAAGAAGTCATCGTCGACGCTCACCCAATCCAGACCCAGCACCTCAGCGAACACCGCGCACAGAATCTCCTCACGCACGGTCGCAGGGCCACGTCCCGAGGGGGCAAGGGTGTACTCCGGCGCCGGCAGGGCCTTGCGGTCCAGCTTGCCGTTCACCGTCAACGGCAACGACTCCAACACCACCACCGCCGACGGCACCATGTACTCCGGCAACCGCGAGCCGACAAACTCCCGCACCGACCCAGCCGTCACCCCGCCAGCTTCGGCCGGCACGACGTAGGCGACGAGACGCTTGTCACCCGGGACGTCCTCGCGAACCAGAACCGCAGCCTGAGCGACCCCCTGGCAGCCGGCCACCACCGACTCGACCTCACCCGGCTCGATCCGATAACCACGGATCTTCACCTGATCATCGACGCGCCCCACGAACTCCAGCAGACCGGCGTCGGTCCAGCGCACCACGTCGCCGGTGCGGTACATCCGCTCACCCGGCCCCCCGAACGGGCAGGCCACGAAGCGTTCCGCCGACAGTCCCGCGCGTCCCAGGTAGCCGCGGGCAAGGCCGGCGCCCGCCAGATACAACTCACCCGGCACCCCGGGCGCCACCGGCTGAAGCCCACCGTCCAGCACGAACGCACGCGTGTTGTCCATCGGGCGCCCGATCGGCATCACCTCACCCACCGCCTGCGGATCACGCACCGCGACCTGCGTCGCGCACAACGTCATCTCCGTCGGCCCGTACGTATTACG
>NZ_JBVIJO010000035.1:0-21580 GCF_055581365.1 Streptomyces sp. NPDC031445 | reverse complement strand
AACTCACCCCGGAGCCGTTCCACCTCCCCCAGCCTCATATCGGAGAAGATGCCCACCACCAGGAAAGATCACACGACGTAACGAAGCACTACTAGAGCGTGCCGGAGGATGAGTCTCCGGCGCCTTTCGGTACAGAGATCGGGGATCAAGTGGGGAAGAAGCTCTGGAGAGCTGTCGTGGCCGGTGGCGCGGTCGCTGTGTTCACCGGCATGGCCGCGGTTCCGGCCGGCGCGGCCGAAGGCGGGGTCTCGTTCACCCGCGTCCAGGTGAACGGCGGCAAGCCGATCGTGATCGGCGTGTCGAATGAGGTCGCGGTACCCGCCTCCTTCCGGATGGCGACCACCCACAAGTGGAAGTGGCCGGCGGTGTTCCTGTACCGCGGCGACACGGGTGATCGACTGTGGCACGCCATCGAGACGAGCGACTGCGTCAAGGTGAGTTCGGGCGTCTGCGACTTCAACGAGACGATGTACTTCGACCCGAGCGTGTGGGACATGCACAACAGCGAGGCCGGAGCCTGGAAGGTCGCGGCCGAGGTGTACTTCCAGGGCGGCGGCGGTGACACTGATGACGAGGGCCTCACGGTCTACGTCAAGCGCAACTCCCGCCTGACCGTGAACGCCGCACCCGAGCCGGTCACCAAGGGCAGGACCATCACCGTGACCGGAAAGGTCACGCGAGCCAACTGGGAGACCAAGAAGTACGTCTCCTACGGAGGCCGCCTGGTGAGCCTGCAGTTCAAGCCCACCGGGGCCACCTCCTACACCACGGTGAAGAAGGTGTACGCGAACGGCTCGGGTGATCTCAAGACGACCGTGAAGGCGTCCAAGACGGGCACGTGGCGCTGGGCGTACTACGGCAACACCACCACCGGGCCGTCGACTTCGGCCGGGGACAACGTCGTAGTGAAGTGATGTCCCTGGGCTGCTTCTCACGCCCGCAGTCACTGAAGACGTCACCCTCGCGTGGCGGCAGGACGGTCCGCATCACGAACGACAACAGGCGGGCGGGCCGATCCGACACCCGCGCGTGACGCCTGGGACGGGGTCCCGGCCGCTGGTCGGGGCCTTTGCCGTGAACGTGTCGGTGCCGCCGTGCCCGGCCGCCGAGCAGCCCACTCCCGGTCTCAGGCCGCTGCCTGGGAAACAGGATGCTTCGACGGGCATCGGTCGGGTAGCGTGCGGACTATGTCGAGTCCTGAGTCAGACAGGCGGGGGCTTTCGGTCACGCCGTCAGCCCCATGAACCACTGAGCTCGTAGCCCTGTCGTCGCGCCGCTTTCCGTGGCGGGACGAGTGTGCGCTCGGGGCTGGCCGCGGTGACGAGATGACCTTCTCGTGCCTCTCCTCGCCTCGGAGCCACTCGATGCCTCTCCCGCTGTACCTGCTTGCCCTGGCGGTCTTCGCCATGGGCACCTCGGAGTTCATGCTCGCCGGCCTCTTGCCGGACATCGCCTCGGATTTCGACGTCACCGTCGGGACGGCAGGCGTGCTCACCTCGGCCTTCGCGATCGGAATGATCGTCGGCGCCCCCCTGGTGGCCGCGCTTGCCCGCAACTGGCCCAGGCGCCCGGTCCTTCTGGGGTTCGTCCTCGTTTTCGCGGCAGCTCACGCCTTGGGCGCCGTCACCGCGAGCTTCCGCATCATGTTCGCCACCCGAGTCGTCGCCGCGCTTGCGAACGCGGGGTTCCTCGCCGTCGCTCTGACGGCTGCGGCCACGCTGGTCTCACCCGACAGGAAGGGACGCGCGCTGGCCGTCCTGCTGTCGGGCACGACAGCGGCCGCCATCGTGGGTGTCCCTGGCGGGTCGGTGCTCGGCACGGCTCTCGGCTGGCGGGCCGCCTTCTGGGCAGTCGCCGCTCTCTGCCTGCCTGCCGCTCTCGGCATCCTGAAAGGCGTCCTCGCGGGACGTGACGAGGACGAGGCAGCCGGGAGGCCGGCGTTGCGAGCGGAGCTCGCCCAGCTCGGCCGGCCGCGGTTGCTCCTGGTGATGCTGCTCGGCGCTGGTGAACGCGGCAACCTTCGGCAGCCTCACCTTCCTTGCCCCCGTGGTGACCGACAGCGCCGGGCTGGACGAGTGGTGGATCTCTGTCGCCCTGATGCTCTTCGGCGCCGGTTCCTTCGTGGGCGTCACCGTCGCCGGACGGCTGTCGGACCGAAGTCCCGGCCCGGTCATCGCGGTCGCCGGTCCGTTGCTGCTCATCGGCTGGCCGGCTCTGGCGGTGCTGGCCAACGAGCCGGCCGCCCTGTACACCCTCGTGTTCGTGCAGGGTGCGCTGTCGTTCGCGCTGGGCAGCACGCTGATCACAGGGGTCCTCTACGAAGCCGCGGGAGCCCCCACGATGGCCGGCTCGTATGCGACGGCGGCGCTGAACGTGGGCGCCGCCGTCGGCCCCGTCGTCGCCGCAGCCACGCTCGGCACCAAAGCCGGGGTCCTCGGACCGCTCTGGGCCAGCGGGTTCCTCGTCGCGGTCGCGCTGCTCCTCGCATTCCCCCTCCTCACCGTCATCACGGCCGGCCGGAGCACCGGGGCGCCGCGGTGACACATGCGAACGCGCCCTTGGCATCGAGGGACGCCGGCGGCTTGTGGAGCGCCGCCGCCGCACCCGTCCGATCGCGCACGTCGCCGCCGAGGCCGGTGTCTCCCGCGCCTGTCGGTCCAAGTGGAAGAACCGGTACGACACAGGCGGGGTCCACGGACGAGGCTCCGAGCAGGCCAGGGCCGCACAGCGCGCGAAAGACCGGTTTGGCAAGGGCGGGTACGTCTACCTGCACTCTGCCGTCGACGGATTTCCCCGCCTTGCCTCTACCGAGCCCCTTGCCGACGAAAAGGCCGCCACCACCCTGGCGTTGGTCAGCCGGGCCCACGCGTTCTTCGCCGCCCACGGCATCCACCGGATCGTGCGTGTGGTCACCGAGAACGGCGCGAACTGCCGCGCCGCGGTCTTCGAACGCGCCGTCTCCTCCAGTCTCACGCCTCCACGTGAGTGTCACCAGCGTCATGGCCGGCGACGACTGGCGGACCCGCAGATGCTGTGGGGCCGGCGGACGGTAGGGCCGCAGCGCGGTCAGGTGCGCGAACCGCGCCCCCGGCGCCGCAGTTCCTTCCAGCGCTGTCGCGCATGCTTGTCCTGGGCCCGGCGGGTGCGCTGGTACGCGCGGATCAGCACGGCGTGGGCCCGTGGCACCACCTCGGGCAGGGCCTGCCGCGCCAGGTTGTACAAGTCGCGGGAAGCCGGGGCGCTGGGGGCGGGGCGGGACCCGGGATCCAGCTTGCGCAGACCCTCGGCGATCCAGGGGTCCACCCGCTCGGGACGGGCGAGCATCCTGGCGCCGCGCACGGCGTCGTAGCCGTGTGCCGACGGGTGGCTCGCGACGTACCGTTGCAGGATCTCGCCCGCCGCGGGGAAGTCCTCGCAGGCTCGGCAGAGCACGGCCGCCAGGTGCTCGGACCGGCGTGCGTTCAGTCCCGGCCGTAGCTGGTCGAGCAGTTCCGGCTCGGCGCGCAGCCGTGTCGTCAGGAACCAGTGGGTGAAGGTCTCCGGTCCGATCCAGGGTTCCGCCATGCGAGTGGCCGGGTGCGTCCCGCCGTGCAGCGCGAGCGCCCACGTCACCCAGGCGTACGCCGCGGACCGGATCCGTTCCTCCTCCAGCCCCGCGAACTCGGGGAGCCGTTCGAGGGCGTGTGCGGCGGTGACGTACTCCCGATGACCGATCAACAGCAGGGCCAGCATGACGCGTTCGGGCAGGCCAGGGTGGTCGAGCAGCCGGGGCAGTGCGGGAACGCCCGGTCCGGTGAACGACGCGGCGCTGCGCCGCCAGCGCCGGCGCTCCCGTGCGAAGAGGACACCGGCGACTTCCTCGAAGCGCCGGGGGACCGCGGGCGCCGGCTCACCGGTCAGCGCGGTGACGAGGGCCTGGGCGTGCAGTTCGAGGGGGGTCTGGAGGGGAGGCCGCTCGGACCGGACGGGGACGGTGCCCAGGGAGGAACCGGCGTGAGCCGCCTCGGCGTCGTCCGCCGGCTCGGCGCCCGCGGTGTCCGGGAGGGCCGCGGTGAAGGCGGCCCATGCCTCCGCGTGGCGCTCGGCCAGGACGGCCTGGTCGAGCACCGGTGGCGCGAGCTTCATGACGGGCGCGTCGGCCAGGAGGCGGAGCACGTCGGGGTCGCCTCCGGAGTAGTCCAGTTCCTCGCCGACCACGGCACGGAAGCGTTCGGCGTGCCGGACGACGAACAGCAGGCGCACCGGCGTCGTCGTGTCGTGCCGACGCGCACCGAACTCCAGCAGCAGCGGGACGACGTCCGCGCGGACCAGCGAGTGCAGATGGCTGTCGACGTCGGAGCGCAGGTCGGCATCGTCCACCACGACCAGCGCGGGCCTGGCCCGGTCGCGTAACGCCGGGAACAGTTGCCCGGGGCCGCGCAGCAACCGCCCGGCGGTCCACGAATCGCCGAGCGCCCGCACGAGTTCCAGCGCCAGCCGTGATCTGCCGACACCGTGATCACCGGCGAGCAGCATGATCGGGTGCGGATCGGTCTCGTCCTCGCACCAGTGCCGCAGCCGGGCCAGCTCGTCGGCCCGGTCGCGGAAGGGTACGGGGCTGTGCAGCGGCGACAGCAGCCGGAAGACACTGGGGTCCGCACCCGCCTCGGCCGGGTGCGGGACTGGGTTCTCCAGTATCTCCCGGTAGGCGTGGAAGCGCTCGACCCGCCGGATGCGCCGTTCGATCGCGTGAGCTCCGGCGGCTGCCGCTCCCCCTGCACCGATCAGGGCGGTGGCCTGCCACCACGGCCCCTCCCACGCACGGGGCACGGCCATCCGTACGCAGAGCGCGAGCCACCCGAGGAGGACGCAGGCCCCGCCGCCCCAGTGGAGCACGTCCGCCGATCTCCGCAGCCCTTTCCCGGGCTCCCTGTCGTCCCAGCCACCGCGCTCCGCACCCCGGCGACCCTCCGTGCCCAAGCCCACGGCATCCCTCCCCGCCCGTGCCTGCCCAAATCCTCATGATCACCCGGTACGTTCGGTACGGCAACGTCCCGTCGGCGAGGGAGCGTCGCTGTGGGCGATTCCGTCTGAAACCGGCCCGCGCTCCTGGCCGATCGGGGTCCAGGCCGGGGAGGCCGACGTCGCGCTCCGCACCACCGCCGCCGTCGGCGCGGTCGTCCCCGGGTGCCCCGAGGTGGAGTGGGAGCGCTGTGCACGACGGGGGGGGCCGACGCTCCGCGCTCGTCGCGCCGGCGAAGCAGACCGCCCTGGCCTGACCCTCACCGCTGTCCGCGATGCCGCCTCTCGCAGTCCGGGGTGGCGCGGCGGGCCGGCCCTGTTCGTGGTCGTCCGGCTCCGAGAGCATGGCCGGCTGGCGGCGGACGGCTTCGACGGTGGGCTTCCCCGTGAGCGGCACCGCCGGCGTGGCAGCTGCCGCACACGGAGCGGTCGCCGGTCCTCTTCCAGGCATCCCGCGCTCCGGTCTCCGGCCGGCGGTGGTCGGAGAACAGGGGAGAACGGACCCGCTTCGCGGTGGAACCGGTGGGCGGGACACGCTGCGGTGATGTGTGCCCGCAGGCGCCGGAAGCGTCGGACTCGCCGGCGCGTCGCCGGCCTGGCCCACGCGGCACGTGGTCGGGCGCGGCTGCCGCCGAGCGGCGCCGACCACGTCACCAGCCTCTCCGGACAGCGGCCCCAGGCCGTGTCCCGGTGACCGGGGTCATCGACCACGAGCAGGAAGAGGACCTCTGCGAAGGGTTCCGTCCGCCCGGGGGCTCGCACCCGGATTGCAGGCGGCCGACAGGGTGCCCAGGCTGGAAGGAGCGAGGCCGGAAAGTGGTCGCCGGCCGGCGAACGGCCGGCCACCGTGCCGGTGTGACGTCCCGGCGTACGGCAGCGACGACACGTCTCGAGGTGGCACATGACATCAGCGACGACGAGCGACGCGGCGGAGGAGTTCCGCCGGCTGAGCGACGACGATCCGGAACTGCAGGCCCACGGCACGTACTACTCGTGCAGCTTCCTGCTGGACATGGACCCCCACCGGTTCCTCGTGCGGATGCACAAGGGAAAGGTGGACGAACTGATCACCGACCCCGAGCCATTGGCGGCCTACGACTTCGCGATCCGCGCGGACGCGGAGACATGGCAGGGCTTCTGCCGGGAGACGCCTCCGCCGATGTGCCACGGCATCTGGGCGGCCACGTTCCGGCGGGGCATGCGCCTGGAGGGCGACCTGCTCGTGCTCATGCAGAACCTGCGCTGCGTGACCCGGCAGCTGGAGCTGCTGCGCGTCACGGGCCCTCTCGGGCCGGCGGAGGAGGCCGGGTCCGCCCCATCCCCTCGTCAGACATAGGAGCTCCCCATGGTCAGCGGCAGGATCTCCCCGGTCACCGGTCACTACGTCACCATCGACGTGGAGGACGCGCAGTACAGGGTGTTCTACCTGGAGAACGGGCAGGGCACGCCTTTGGTGTGCCAGCACACAGCGGGCTGCCACAACCACCAGTGGCGGGGCCTCCTCGAGGACGAGGAGATCACCGGCCGCTACCGGGTGATCGCCTACGACCTCGCCCGGCACGGCAAGTCGGACCCGCCGTGGAACCAGGAGTGGTGGAAGGAGGAGTACCGGCTCACCGCGGACCACTTCACGTCCTTCATCGTCGCCTTCTGCGACGCCCTCGAACTGCAGGACCCGATCTTCATGGGGTCGTCGTTCGGGGGGAACGTGGCCCTGCAACTCGCCCTGCGGCACCCGGACCGGTTCAAAGCGGTGATCCCCGTCGAGGGTGCGGACTACTCACCCGGCTTCTACCTCGACTGGTGGCAGCATCCCCACGCCAACGCCGCCCAGGTGTGCGCCAGCGGCGTGTGGGACCTCATGGCACCACAGTCCCCGGAACAGGACCGCTGGGCGACCTGGTTCTACTACACCCAGGGATCGGAGGCGTTCAAGGGCGACCTGTACTTCTACTCGGTCGACCACGATCTGAGGGACCGGCTGGACGACATCGACGGCGACCGGTGTCCCGTGATCATGCTGACCGGCGAGTACGACTACCTCACCACCCCCGAGGACGGGCGGCGGACCGCGGAGGCCATCCGCGGAGCGGAGTTCATCGAGATGAAGGAGATCGGCCACTTCCCGATGAGCGAGAACTACCCGCGCTTCGCCCAGTACCTGGGGCAGGCCCTGGAGCGGATCGAGAAGCGGACCGGCTCCTGATCGGGGTGCCCTGGAATACGGCAGGGTCTGCTCTCTTCGACGGGGCGGGGCGGGCGTCGGGACGGTGCTCAGAGTTCCGGCTTCGTCGAGCGGGGTCAGGGGTGGCGGGCATGGCCGGGGAACGTCGGTGAAGCCGCCGAAACGGTAATGATCGGGGCCGGGGCCGACGGCGGCGTCGTAGCAGCAGAGGCCGCTCATCGGTCCCCGGCCGGCTGGGCCGCGATCTGGCTGTGGGCCGCCGCCCAGGTGTTCCGCCGTGCCGGGCCGGGCCCGGTCGGCTTCCACGAGCGCGCACGCCGGCGCGTACAGGTACCCGACACACGCAGAGGCGCGGTCTCCGAGTGCGCGCCGGGCTACGCGAACAGCACGCGTCTGTGCACGATCAGCCAGGTGCCCAGGGCCATGGCGCCCCGAGCGTGCGCTGCAGCGAGGGCCCGGGGCTCTACACCAGTGCGCCCGCCCACGCGGGCTGGTTCGACAAGGTCACAGGGCGCGACGGCTGAACCGGGACGCCCCTACCACGGCGGCCCGGTGCCGATTCGGAGCCGTATCAACCCGCTTGTGACGGGCTGGGGCCCCACCGGCGCTGCCACGCCTTCGAAGAGATCGCCTGGCGACAGGGCGGCAAGGGCACGGTGACCTCGTGTTTCGTCGCGCCCAGAAGGGGACGACTGCCGCCTCGTGTGCTCAGTCGATGCAGAACTCGTTGCCCTCGATGTCCAGCATCGGGATGCACGAGTCATTGCCGTCGTACAGCGTTTGCACGTGTACCGCGCCGAGCGGAATCAGTCGCGCGCATTCGGCCTCAAGTGCGGCGAGGCGTTCCGCACCGACGAGTCCGGTGCCGACCCTCACGTCGAGATGCACCCGGTTCTTGGCGGTCTTCCCTTCGGGGACGCGCTGGAAGTACAGCCGTGGGCCCACACCTGAGGGGTCGACGCAAGCGAACCAAGCACCGCGCTGTTCCGGTGGCTGCGCACGCTGGTACTCGTCCCACGTGGCGAACCCCTCGGGTGGCGGCGGTATGACGTACCCCAGCACTTCGCACCAGAAACGAGCGAGCCGCTCGGGTTCTGCGCAGTCGAAGGTGACCTGGAACTTCCTGATCGCTGACATCGGGTGCACCGTACCAACAGGACCCGGGGCTCTGCCGGTGATTTCCGCAGCGGAAACCACCCGCAGCTCCGTCGGGTCCTGGGCCACCTTGGACAGCAGACGAGCCAGGACCAGCGCCGCCGGCCCGCGCCGGCGGACCCCATTGCGCGAGCCCTCCATCACGCCTCACTGTTCGCGGGCCGGTGCGCGGGCCGTGCCGTCGGCGGAGGCAGCGGGACATCCGGTGTCCTGGGCCAGGCGTACGGCGAGCGGGGCGTGCTCCCCCTCGGGCAGGCGTTGTGCCAGCCACAGGATCAGTTGGTGCGGTCGGCGAAACCCTCGGGCAGACCCTCCGGACCCACCGCGACGACACCCTCGTCATCCTCGCCGACGTACTCGAAGAGGGTGATGCGGGCGAACTCAGGGACGACGTAGATCGGGTAGGTGGGGCCGGCGTCCCGGTAGGCGCGCATGTCGTCCAGGTGCTCGTTCTGGAAGAGCACCGTCTTGCTGCCGTCCTGTTCGATCCACTGGGGGAAGAAGATGGTGCCGTGCAGGACCCGCCGACGGGGCAGCACATTGACGACGACCGAGGTGCCGGTCGGCTCGTTCCACGACACCTTGTACACGTCGTCGGCGAGCTGCACCAGATCGACCTCCTGGTCCTTCACCCAGCGGCCGCCGACCATGCCCGAGTGGATGCGGTAGTCGATGGTCGTCGCGTTCTTCACGTACATCTCGTACTGCCAGCCGTTGGCGTACGTGTAGATGAATCGGTGCCCGACGATGCCGGACAGGTCCTGCGACGGGACGGGGTTCTCGACGGTGGTCGGAGTGGCGTGGTCGACAGTCATCGGTGGTGCTCCTTGCAGTGCTTCAGGTGGAGGGCGTCCGGCATGCGGTACTGACCGATCCCAACAACCCTGAAACTATTTTGCTACAAAAATGTATGCGGTGCAAAACCGTACGGTCACAGGTCACAATGACGGCATGCGCGACACAGACGGAGCAGTGGCCGGGAAGCACGGCGCAGGTGCGCCCAGGGTGCCGGGATCAGCCCGGGTGGCTGTCGCACTGGGCGGGCTGCTGGGTCCGCTGCGACGCGCCGTGCTGCGCGCCACCCGGAACGCCGAGGGGCTGCCCGATCTGCCGGAGGCACAGATCGAGCTGCTACGGGCGCTGTCCTCGTCACCCGAAGGCCTCAGCCCCGGCGCGGTGGCAGAACGGTTGCGAGTGGCTCCCTCCACCGTGAGCAACCTCGTCCGGACGATGTCCGGCGCACGGCTGGTGGAACGAGTCCGCCCCGAACACGACCAGCGAACCGTGGTACTCACCGCGTCGCAGGAAGCCCTGAACCTGCTGGAGCGCTACGACCGGGCCAGTACCGCGGCACTCACCCAGGTCGTCGACGAACTGCCCGACTCGGACCGGGCGGCCCTGGACCAGGCGCTGCCCGCCCTCGGCCGGCTGGTCACCGCGCTGCAAGCCGTTCACGGCACCGGCAGCGGCAGCGGCATGCCGACATCGTGACTGCCCCGCCGGCCGCGCCGGCACCAGGGTCCGAGTGGAGAGCCGGTACCGGTCGGTCGCCGCTCAGGACGATCGCCTCGTCACTCGCCTCGATGTGCAGGCCGGCGAGCACCGCCATCCCCGGCTCGTACGCGGTCGCGGTCAGAACCTGCTCGACCGCATCCGACAGCACGGGACCCTTCAGCGTGGCAATCAGCGGACCAGGCACGTTGCCGCCGAGCGCGGACTGGACGACCGCCGCCTTCCGCCGCGCCGCCGCCGCATCCCCTTCGATCTTGGCGCTCTAGG
The DNA here is from genome assembly GCF_055581365.1 of Streptomyces sp. NPDC031445. Classification (NCBI taxonomy): domain Bacteria; kingdom Bacillati; phylum Actinomycetota; class Actinomycetes; order Kitasatosporales; family Streptomycetaceae; genus Streptomyces; species Streptomyces sp. NPDC031445. Next base: position 11,460 of record NZ_JBVIJO010000035.1, on the reverse strand, counting down.
CCGGTCAGGTCTCCTCGACAGTCCGCCCCGGCACCGGTTCGGAGAGCGCGGCCGGCCACGCGGGCGCGCGCCGCGATCGTCTCTCGGCCTCGATGCCACCTCGTCCGCAAGCGTGTTCCTCCCTCCCCTCGCATGGTGTGCGCCCGGCTCGAAGGTCCGTATCCGAGCGCCTCACGGCAGTTTCCCGGGCCATGGGGCGACGCGAGGAGAGCGCTGGGTCGGTGGGGGCGTCGGATCGGGCGTCCCGGAACCTCGACAGGAGGCGGCGGCTTGGCACAGAACCGGACGGTCCCGGGCATGGCGGGGACCGATCACGAGCAGCTGCGGGCATTCGATGAACCCGGGGCTGCGTCGGCAGGGCAGTCCGCCTTGCGCGAGCACTTCTTCGACCGGCCCGCCCTCGAGGTGGCTCCCGAACTGTTGGGGGCTCTCGTGGTCTCGCGCTCGCAGGGCGACGTGACGGCGGTGCGTATCACCGAGGTGGAGGCGTACGAGGGGCCGGACGATCCGGCCTCGCACGCGTTCCGGGGCCCGAACCGGACCAACCGAGCGGAGTTCGGGGCCCCGGGGACCTTCTACGTGTACCGGACGCACGCGGTGCACCGGTGCCTGAACGCCGTCTGCGGACCCGGGCGGCGTCCCGCTTCGGTGCTGCTCCGCGCCGGGACCGTCGTGGAGGGAGCAGACGTCGCGCGAGAACGCCGGGGGCCCGGGGTGCGGGCGCGTGATCTGGCGCGCGGCCCGGCCAACCTCGCCCGTGCCTTGGGCATCGCCGATCTGCGTCATGACGGGCAGTCGGCATGCGACGGGGCGGCGGAGTTGTTCCTCGCGGAGCCCGCCGGGGGCGTCCCCTCCGCGCGGGTCGGCCGAGGGCCGCGGACGGGGGTGGGCGGTCCTGCTGCTTCGTACCCCTGGCGCTTCTGGGTGCTGGGCGAGCCGAGCGTCAGCGCCTATCGGGCGCACCCGGGGTCCCGCCCACGGAGGCGGGCGGAGGGCTGACCCCTCCGCCCGCCCGGCGCACCACGCGTGCCGGTGCCGCTCCCCGGAGGGGGCGGCACCCCAAGGTGCTTCGGCATCGCCCCAGTACCGGCACCGGGGTCGGCGACGAGCCCGCGGCGAAGACCGGATGTGCGCCTTCGCTGTCCTTATCCGCGGCCAAGCACACCCGGCGCCCGCGAGTTGAACAGCTCAGGAAATGTCCGTGGGCCGGGCCGGCTTGCCACCTTTCCTCCTGACACGGCGTCCGGGGGTACGGCGGCGGCCCGACCGAACAGAAGGCGATCAGTGATGACTGCGATCAGTCCCCTTCCCGAACCGGATCCGCGCAGATGGCGGGCGCTCGGGATCATCTGCCTCGTACAGGTGATGCTGCTCCTCGATGTGACCGTGGTCAATGTCGCGCTGCCCCCCATCCAGCACGATCTCGGCCTCACGACCACGGGCCTGGCCTGGGTCGTCAACGGCTATACCGTCACCTACGGCGGGCTGCTGATGCTCGGCGGGCGCCTGGGTGATCTGCTCGGCCGCAGACGCCTCTTCCTGACCGGCTTGGCGATCTTCGCGGCTTCGTCGGCGAGCGCCGGAGTGGCCCAGCAAGCCGGTGTACTGATCGCCGGCCGCTTCGTACAGGGCGTCGGTGCGGCACTCGTCAGCCCGGCGGCGCTGTCCCTGGTGACGCTGCTGTTCACACAGCGGCAGGAAAGGGCCCGGGCCATGGCCATCTGGAGCGGCCTGGCCGGAGTCGGCGTGGCCCTGGGCGTCGTGCTCTCGGGCGTCCTGACCACCATCGCCTCCTGGCGCTGGATCTTCTTCATCAACCTGCCCATCGCCGCGTTCGCCTTTCTCGCCACCTTCAAGCTCGTCTCCGAGAGCCGGGCCACCAAGCGCGGTCGGCCCGACGTCCTCGGCGCCGTGGCGGTCACCCTCGGTCTGCTCCTGGTCGTGTTCGGCCTCCTGGAGAAGGACAGCCACGCATGGCTCTCGTTCTCCGTCCTGGGCTGCGTCGGGATCGGTGTGCTCTGCCTGATCGGTTTCGTGCTGGTGGAGACCCGCGTGGCCCAGCCTCTGGTGCCCCTCTCGTTCCTGCGCTCACGTAACCGGAGCATCGCCAACGTCGTCCGCATCTGCTACTACGTCGGCTTCGCCACCCTCTTCTTCTCACTGAGCCTGTATGTCCAGCGCATACTGCGCTTTTCCGCGCTGGCGACCGGACTCGCCTTCGTACCGTTCGGGTTGGTCATTCTGTTCAGCGCCACCGTGATGGCGCCCCGCCTCCTTCCCCGTTTCGGTCTGCGAGCCCTGAACGGAGGAGGGCTTGCGGTCACCACGGTCGGCTACCTCCTTCTCGCCAGGCTGAGCAGCCACGGCAGCTACGTGGCCGACGTACTGCCCGGACTGATCCTCGTGCCGCTGGGAGGCGGCCTCGTCCTCGTCGGATCCACCGTCGCCGGAGTGGACGGCGCCACCGGTGAGGACGCGGGCATCGCCACCAGCATGAACAACGCGTCCATGCAGATCGGCAGTGCCATCGGTCTGGCTGCCCTGGTCTCACTGGGCACCGGCCACGCCGCCGCGCTGCGGCGTGCGGGCGCCGACCAGGTGACCGCCGCCGCGCACGGCTACGCCTTCAGCTTCGCCGTCGCCGCCTGCGTCACGGCCTTGGGCGCGCTCCTCGGCTTCCTCGGGATCCACTCGACGCCGGCCGAGACCCCGACGGTGCGGGCCGACGACGCCCATCAGCGCGTGGTCTGACGTGCCGCCGGCGGCGAGAGCGGGATCTCTCGAACTCCGCTCCGTCATAGCCATCCCCCGGCTCGACCGCCCGGCGGGCGGGTCCGCACCAGAACACGCCGGGCGCGCACGAGCCGTACCGCTCACCTCACACGCACAGGCAGGACGACAGGCATGACCGCGAACGACCATCCCGACTACTTCAAGCCACGACTCGTCGTCATCCCGTGCGGCAGCCGCAAACTGGGCTTGCCCGCGCGCGCGGCGGACATGTACGTAGGCTCCTACCACCGGGCATGCCGCAAGGCGGCCGACGCGCTCCACCCCGACCTGCTGCTCATTCTCTCCGCACGCCACGGGCTCCTCGACCTCGACGACGTCATCGAGCCGTACGACACACCTCATGGCGCGGCCGACGCGGTGACGAGCCAGGTCCTTCTGGAACAGGCAACCGAGCGTGACATCGTGGACCTCGACCCCGTGGTGGCCCTCGGCGGGGCACGGCACATCGGCCTCGTGCGCTCCGTCTGGCCGCACGTCCGCACGCCGTTGGCCGGAGCACGCGGCATGGGTCAGCAAATGGCCCGGCTCGCGGCATTGCGCGAGGGACGCGGACTGCCTCTGATGTGACGCTTCGCGCGGCGGCCCCGGGGCCTGGCCGGCATGGGCCGGGGCGCATGGCACTACGGGGACCGGGGAAACCGGGAGGGGCATCCGCGGCGGGGCCCCTGAGCGGTGTCACAGCGGTCGGTGGCCGCGCGGGACGTCAGGGCAGGGTCAGGACGCGGGGGCCCTGGTCGGTGATGGCGACGGTGTGCTCGAAGTGGGCGGCCCTGCTGCCGTCGACGGTGCGCAGGGTCCAGCCGTCGGCATCGGTGCGGTAGGTGTTCCGCCCGCCGGCCATGAGCATGGGTTCGATGGCGAGGACCAGGCCGTGGCGGAGGGGGAAGCCCCGGCCGGGGCGGCCGCGGTTGGGGACGTGAGGATCTTCGTGCATCTGGCGGCCGATGCCGTGGCCGCCGAAGTCGGCGGGCATGCCGCAGCCCGCCCCGCGGGCGACGGTGTCGATGGCGTGGGAGATGTCGCCGATGCGGCCGCCCGCCCGCGCGGCGGCGATGCCGGCGTCGAGGGCCTGCCGGGTGGCGTCGATCAGTTCGAGGTCGCCGGGGCGGGGCGTTCCCACGGTGAAGCTGATGGCGGCGTCGCCCGTCCAGCCGTCGAGTCGGGCGCCGCAGTCGACGCTCACCAGGTCGCCGTCGCGCAGCCGGTAGCCGGTGGGGATGCCGTGCGACACGGCGTCGTTGACGGACGTGCAGATCACGGCCGGGAAGGCGACCGGGGCGAAGGACGGCCGGTACCCGAGGAACGGGGAGTCGGCTCCGGCCTCGGCCAGAACCGACCGGGCCGCTTCGTCCAGTTCCCGCAGGGACACCCCCACGCCGGCCGCCTCCCGGACGGCGGCCAGGGCGCGGGCCACCACACGCCCGGCTTCCCGCATCGCGTCCAGTGCGGCATCGGTCTTGATCTCCACCATGTGTTCGTCTCCACGGAGCACGTCGAACCAATACTTATACCGGTATTAGTATCACGGTCCTGGACGGCTCCTCACCGCCGTGCCGGGGCGCCCTCAGATGTGGAGTTCGGGGGGAAACCCCGTCCAGCGCAGTTCGACGGGCAGGTGCCGCATGTCGTTGGAGACGAGGACGGAGGCGGCTCGGCCGGGCGCGTAGCGGATCACGGTGAGTGCGGCGTTGCCGTGGTTGAGCCCGAGCCAGCGCCACTTCGGCGCGTACATGGCGTCCCGGACGAGCCAGGCGACGAGGAAGTTGTGGGTGACGACCAGTTCGTGCCGGTCCTGCGCGCCGTCCGCCGGCCCGGTGAACAGGTCCAGCGCCCGGCGGGCGAGCGCGGGGCCCTGCTCGCGCTCCTCCTCGCTGGCGGCCGCGAAAAAGCGGAGGTAGAAGTCCGCCGAGCCGGCCGGGAGTTCGTCGCGTTCCGGTATGTAGGGCACGTAGTCACCGGCGACCTCCGAGACGCACAGGGGGGCGTTCCCGAGGTGGTCGCCGATCAGCTGTGCGGTCTGTTCCGCCCGGGCGAGCGGGCCGTGGTGAACCGTGGTGAAGGGGATGTCCCGCAGGCGTCGGCCGAGCAGTGCGGCCTGCCGCCGGCCGGCCGGTGTCAGTCCGCTCTCGTCGGACGTCGCCTCGCCGTGCCGGACGAGATAGAGGTAACGGGTGGCCGTGCCGCTCATATCGGGCTCCTCTGCGTCCCCAGCGTCTCCTGCGTGCACTGGTGCTCTTGTGCATCAGTGGACGCCGCCTCGGCGAGCGCCAGTTCCCCCCACCCCCTGGCCCCGCGGGCGGGGGTGCACCGAATCCGCCGGTCACCGGGGCAGCGGGGCGCCGGGCTCGCCCTGTCCGGCGGGCGGTCGCCGAGGTGTCCTCGAACGTCCGGACCGGTCAGTTCAGCAGGGCGGCCGTGAACGTCTCGCGGTGATCCGCCAGCCAGGTCCGCAGCCGGTCCCAGCGTTCCCAGCCACCTCGCTCGGCCAGCGCCCGCAGGTAGACGGGGTCGCCGTCGGCCACGCGCCGGGCGACGAAGGCCCGGCAGACCTCCGTGGCCTGCTCGACGACGCCGGGCAACTCGGCGCGCTCCTCACGCGGGAGACCGTAGCCGTCGGCGAGGATGCGCAGCCGTGCGGGCGCGTCCAGCCCCGGTGGGTGGGCGGCGGCTGCCGATGCGGGATCGAGCATGGGCACCCAGTAGCGGGCGGTCATGGCGATGTCCCACAGGGGCCGGCCCGGGGCCGCCAGGTCGAAATCGATCAGGGCGGCGGCACGGCCGCCACGGAAGACGACGTTGTCCGGGCAGACGTCGTTGTGGCACAGCACCGTTCCCCCCTCCGGATCGGCCAGGTCCCGTGGCCACTCGGCACGGGTGTCCACCGCTACGGCCGCGCCGGCCTCGTGCAGGCGCCGCAGCAGGCTTCCCACCGACGCGAGGGCGGCGTTCGTCATCGCCCAGTCCGGGTACGGCGGCAGGGCCACGTCGCCGGGGATGAACGTCAGCCGCTCACGGCCGTCCGCGGTGAGACCGACCGGGGTCGGCGCCGCGTCGAAGCCGTGCTCCTTCAGCGCGACGAGACAGGCATGCAGGGCGCGCGCGTGGCGCGGGGCCGGGCGCTCGACCCACGCGCCCCGGCGGAAGACCGCCCCGGCGTTCGCCATCCCGCCGGCCAGTGCCTGTTTCTCAGCCGTCACGACGATCAGGCTATCGCCAGGGCAACCCGACGCAGGCGGCCTCCGGGCTCCGTGCTCAGGTCTCCAAGCTCCAAGCTCAAGCGCGATCTGCTCGCGCGGGCGGGCGCGTCGGCGAAGCACGGCACCGCTGCCGAAGCGTGACCACACGGACGCCGACGCGCTCGCCCGCACAACCGCGTACCGGAGCGCGCCTGCCGGGGCGCGAACAGGCACGGTGGTGGAGCGATGATTTCCCGTCGGCTCCGGAGTCGTACACAGGACACCACCCGAGCGGAAGGCCGCCGATGAACACGCTGCGAGACACCCTGCACCGGTATGTGGACGAGGGGAAGGTGCCGGGCGCCGTCGGCCTGGTCGCCCGCGGGGACGACGTGGAGGTGGTGACCGCGGGCTCGCTGGACACCGGCGGGACGGCGCCGATGGCGCGGGACTCGCTGTTCCGGATCGCGTCCCTCACCAAGCCCGTCACCGCGGCGGCGGTGCTGATGCTCGTGGAGGAGGGGCGGCTCGCCCTGGACGCCCCGGTCGAGCGGTGGCTGCCGGAGCTGGCGGAGCCGGACGTGGTGCGCGCCCCCGACGCCCCGGTCGACGACGTCGTCCCGGCCGCCCGCCCGATCACGGTCGAGGACCTGCTCAGCTCGCGCACCGGCTGGGGCTTCCCCGACGACTTCTCCCTCCCGGCGGTGCGGTCCCTGTTCACGGTGCAGAAGGACGGCCGCGCCCTCCAGGACTGGCCGGACCCGGACACCTGGCTGGGCCTCCTCGCGCGGGTGCCGATGCTGCACCACCCGGGGGAAGCCTGGCTGTACGGCACCTCCTCCGACCTCCAGGGCATCCTGGTCGCCCGCGCGTCGGGCCGCCCGCTCCCCGACTTCCTCGCGGAACGCGTCTTCGAGCCGCTGGGCATGCAGGACACGGCCTTCGAGGTCCCGGAGGCGAAGCGGCACCGCTTCACCTCGTCGTACAGCCCGTCCCCGGACGGAACCCTGGAACCGGCGGACACCCCCGACGGGCTGTGGAGCCGCCTGCCGCGCTTCCACTCGGGCGGCGGGGGCCTCGTCTCCACGGCCGACGACTGGCTGGCCTTCGCCCGCATGCTGCTGCACGGAGGCGAGGGCAACGGCCGGCGCCTGCTGACCCGCACCTCGGTCAGCCGCATGACCACCAACCACCTCACCACGGAGCAGCGCGCCCGAGCCAGGCTGTTCCTGGAGGGCCAGGGCTGGGGCTACGGCGGCCAGGTCGACGTCACCCCGGCCGACCCCTGGAACGTCCCCGGCCGCTACGGCTGGGTGGGCGGCACGGGCACGACGGCACACATCGTCCCGGCCACGGGCACGGTCGCGATCCTGCTCACGCAGGTGGCGATGGAGAACCCGACGCCGACGCCGCTGATGCGGGACTTCTGGAGGAGCGTGGCCGGACGGGCGTCCGTGCCCGGGTGCTGACCGTGCGCCCGACACGCCGTCGTGATCAACGTACAGCCCCCTGGGGGGCTTGCCGCAAGCCCCGGGGGATGCCGCAGAATCGTCGGCCGTGGCCGGAACCCAGGCCACGTTCCGGGGGATCGGGGGGTGCGTGACGTGCGGCTTGCCGTCGACGAGAGAGCTCACCCGGCGTGCGTCGCCCGACGCGCGTCGCCCGGCATACGTCACCCGGCACCGTCACCCGGCCCACGAGGACACGCATGCGCAAGCTCACCTACTTCGTCGCCGGCACCATCGACGGGTTCATCGCGGCCCCCGACGGCGACGCCGACTTCTTCTCCCCCTACCTCACCGAGGACTACCTCCCGCACCTCACGGTCGACTTCCCGGAGACCCTGCCCACTCCGGCGCGCGCGGCCTTCGGCGTCGCGGACGCCCCCAACACGCACTTCGACACCGTCGTCATGGGCCGCGGCACCTACCAGCCGGGGCTGGCCGTGGGGCTCACCAGCCCTTACGCCCATCTGCGGCAGATCGTCCTCTCCCGCTCGCTGGAGGTGAGCCCCGACCCGTCCGTCGAGGTCACCGCCGAGGACCCGATCGCGCTGGTCCGCCGGCTCAAGCAGGAGCACGGCCTGGGCGTCTGGCTCTGCGGCGGTGCCGACCTGGCGGGTCAACTCCTCCCAGAGATCGATGAGTTGATTCTGAAGCAGTACCCGGTCGTGGCCGGATCCGGCGTTCCCCTCTTCCGCGCCGAGTTCTCCCCGCGCGGTTTCAAGCTCTCCGGCAGTCGCGTGTTCGACAACGGGACCGTCGTCCTCACCTACACGAAGGCATCCGCCCAGGAGGCCACGAGCACGGCCGGGAAACTCACGTGACGCGTCGCGCCCGACCGTCGATGATCACGGCGTGGCCATGATGAACGTCGACGCGGCGGAGCGCGGCACGTCCCCCCGGTTCTCGCTCACCGCGTCGGCCGGACGTGGCTTCGGCGCGATCCCGCCGACGGCGCTGGTGATGCTCGGCATCGTCAGCGTGCAGGTGGGCTCGGCACTGGCCAAGCACCTGTTCAGCGCGGTGGGCAGCTTCGGCACCGTCGCGTTACGGCTGTTCTTCGCCGCGGCGGTACTGGTGGCGGTGTGGCGGCCGTCGCCGCGTATGCGCCGTCGCGCCTGGGCGGTCGTGCTCGGCTACGGCGTGGTCCTCGGCCTGATGAACCTGTGCTTCTACCTGTCCCTGGCGCGGATTCCGCTGGGGATCGCGGTGACCACGGAGTTCCTCGGGCCGCTGGTGGTGGCGCTGGCCGGGTCGCGGCGATGGCTGGACGCGTTCTGGGCCCTGCTCGCGGCAGGCGGTGTGGTCCTGCTGATGGAGGGACGCGGCGACCTCGACCCCGTCGGCTTCCTGTTCGCCCTCGCCGCGGGAACGTGCTGGGGCCTGTACATCCTGCTCGGCGCCGCACTGGGCCGCCACACCACGGAGGGCAACGGCCTGGCGCTGGGCATGGCCGTCGCGGCGCTGGTGGCCGTGCCGTTCGGCGTGGCCGACAGCGGTACGGCGCTGATCCAGCCGTGGATCCTGCTCGCCGGGCTCGGCGTCGCATTGTTGTCGTCGGTGATCCCGTACTCGCTGGATCTGGAAGCACTGCGCAGGATCCCCCCGCGCGTGTTCGGCATCCTGATGAGTCTCGAACCGGCGATGGCGGCGCTCGTCGGCCTGGTCGTGCTGCGCGAGTCGCTGCACTGGTCGCAGTGGCTGGCGGTGCTGTGCGTGGTGGCCGCGTCGGCGGGCGCCACCCGCGGCACCCGCGGCACCCGCCCGGACGCCTAGGCGGTTCCGCCAGGGGCGACGACGCCGTGCCGTCCGGGGGTGACGGCCGCCCGCATACGACGCAGCCAGCCCCGCACACCGTGCGGTACCGGCCTCGCACCACGGCCGGGCGGCGGATGCGCCCCTCACCGGTTGATTCCCCCGGCCCCCCTCGCGGGCCGCGCCCGCGCGAACCGCGGCCCGGACATATCGCGTTGTGACTCCGAGCCGGGCTGCGAGAGCATCCGGGCATGGACAAGCCTGCCGAAACGCTCACCTCCGACCGGGTCGTACTGCGCCGGTGGCGGACGACCGATCTCGATGCCCTGAGCCGGGCCATCTCCGAGTCCCTGGACCACCTCGTGCTCTGGATGCCCTGGGCGGCCGACCCCGGCCGGCAGCAGACCGCCGGCTTCCTGGCCCGCTCCCACGAGGAGTGGGAGACCGGGCAGGCCTTCGGCTACGCGATCACCGTGGACGGCGTGGTGACCGGCAGTTGCGGTCTGCACCGGCGCATCGGTGCCGGCGGGTTCGACATCGGCTACTGGCTCCACCGCGACTGGACGGGACAGGGGCTCGCCACGATGGCTGCCGGGGCGCTCGTCCGCCAGGGCCTACAGCTGGCCGGCGTCGACCGCATCGAGATCCACCACGACGCCGCCAACCCGGCCAGCGGGGCCGTGGCCGCCCGCCTGGGTTTCACCGAGGCCGGACGCGTACGGGCGCCCGAGGGGCCCGCCGCTCCCGGCGAGACGGGACTCCACGTCATCTGGCGGATGACCCGGGACCAGTGGAGGGCGCGCACGTCCGAGGGTGCTCGCCGGACGGGCTGAGCCGGGACGTCGGCCGGGGCACCGGCACACCGGCCGTCACCGCGCCTGACGGGATTCCGCCGTCCGGGGCGCGTGTCCGTCGTACGGCCGACGCGCCCGTACACCCGTTCGGCGGTGTCGCGCGGGTGCGGTCCGGTGCCGCGCGGCGGGCGCGGTCCGGCCCGTCGTGAGGCGGTTCCCGTGCCGCCGCGGCCGGTGCGCGGGGCCGGTCCCGGGGACCTCGTCTGGGTGCGGGGCCGCCCTGTCGCCCATACGGTCGAAGGCACGGACCAGCAGGCCCCGGAGGCCGCCTGGCGGTCGACGGAGGCCCGTTCGCTGCGGGAGGGCACTGCGAAGGCCGCCGGGCCAGTCAGGGAGACAGGCATGTTTCGAGCCAAGCGCAGGCCCCCGACCACCGCCGGAGAGCAGGCGGCGGTGACGCGGTGCGACGGAGCACACGGTTCCCCGGAGGGCGGCTCCCCCGCACCTCTCCGCCCCACGGAGCGGCCGGTTCCGGCACAGGAGCCGCAAGAGCCTCTAGAGCCGCAGGAGTCTCAGGAGTCTCAGGAGTCCGGCGTCGCCGAGCGCGCCGGGCCCGCGTCGGCGTCCCCCGCTCCCGGACCCCGGACGATCCGGATGCGCATATCCGAGGGGGACCCCTGGTCGGTGATGGTGACGAGCTTCCTGCTCCTCGCGGGGGTCGGCATCCTGGCGCTCGCCACCACGGTCGTCCTCTGGATCCTGATGGAGGCCATGGCCCCGGACGTCCTGCCGGACCTGGGCACCGTCCTGGCCATCGGGATCGGCGTCGTCACCGTGGAGGTCCTCCTGGGCACGGGCCTGGCGACGCTGGGCACCTTCCTCTACAACCTGTCGTCCCTGTACAGCGGGGGCGTCGAGGTGTCCGTGACCGACGATCTGGACCTGCCACCGGCCGCCGCGCAGGTCCTGCCGGCCCTGACGGCAGCCCGGACCCGTGTGCGCCGCTTCCTGCGCGGGCGCACCCTCCGGCCGCGGTCGTGGTCACGGTGACGTGCGCCAGGCCGGACGTCTGCCGACCCGCGTAGGACGGCAGGCGCGTGCGTCCCGGGGTCCTCAACGGCTGATCAGCGGCTGATCAGCCGCTGATCCGGACCGCGACCGCCTCCACCCCACGGCCGCCGACGACGACGCCGGGCGGTGCGGAGGCACACCGTGCACTTAGCGTCACAGAGCTGTGCACGGACAAGTCATTCGGGGCGAACCGGCGTCATAACGTCGTGTGACCAGGCCCGTCGAGTCCGAGGACATCCCCTTGACACCCGTGCAACACTCCGCAACGCCCACCCAGTTCGGGATCTTTTCGGTCGGTGATGTCACGCCGGACCCCACCACGGGCCGTACGCCGACCGAGCGCGAGCGGATCAAGGCCATGGTCGCCAT
>NZ_JBVIJO010000034.1:2790-26146 GCF_055581365.1 Streptomyces sp. NPDC031445 | reverse complement strand
CAATCCCCGGAACTACCTGGCCTTTCTCGGCCTCGCCGCCGCCCTGTGCTGCTACAAGAGACTCGTCCACCTCACCACATAGGACACCGTCTAAGGCCCGCTGCTTTCGGGAATCAGTCACCATTGGGGTCGGTCCCATGTGGCGATGGAAACTCAGTCGTGCGGCGTGAGTGGGGACCGCAGGCCGAGCCACTGCTCGGCGTCCCAGGCGTGGAACCGCTCTACCTCGGTGAAGCCCAGCTTCGCCGCGAGGCGCATCGAGGCGACGTTGGCAGTCTGGGTGTGGAGCACTACCGGCTCGCCGGGAAGGGCGCCGTCGAACCAGTCGAGTGCCGCTGCGCAGGCCTCGGTGGCATACCCGGATCCCCATGCGTGCGGCAGGAACAGGTAGCCGAGATCCACCTTCCCCACGGCAGCCGGGCGACCGTGCTCCGGTGCTCTCCTGAGCAGGATCTGGCCGATCATCGCCCCGTCGAACTCGACGACGAAACTGCCGGGCCGCCGCCCGGGCACCTCGGGCATCTCGCGCTCCAGCTCGTCACGCGGCCGGGGGCCGCCGAGGTAGGTGTGCACCTCCGGCGAGGCGTACAGCTCGATGAACGCCGCTCGGTGCCGGGCCTCGGGTTCACGGAGCACCAGACGCTCGGTCTTGATCGGGGCAGGCGGCCAGGCGACGGGTCCCAGTTCACTCATACCGGCCAACCAATCAGCAGGCCCGCTAACGATCAAGGCTCGCGGACCGATCAGGATCAGCTCGTCGCCCGCGAGGCCACTGCACTGCACTGCACTTTCGCCACCGCTCCGCCCGCGCAAGGCCCCCCTCACCGGACGTGTCCCGCCCCACGGGACGCACCTGCCGATGGATGCCTTTCCGCTCCAGTGTAACGGGACAGGCCCGGCGCGCAGGCCGAGCGGCCTGACCCACGCGGGCAAGCTGCCGTCAGCCGCCGTTCACAGGCCGCGCGACGGCCTGGGACGACCTGGACGCCCGGGTACGCGCCCTGACCGAACGACGCCGCCCGGTGCACCTCCCGTCGCCCGACGCCCCCGCCTCCGTCATGATCGAGGCAGCCCTGGGGCACCTCGATACGCCGCCGCCCGGCGGACACCTGCCCGACCACCCGGCCCTGCGCGACCCGTTCGGCGTCGCCCCGCTCACCTACGGCGCACTCGACGCGCGCCTCGCGCGGCGCGCCCTGGCCGCTGTCCTCGCCGGCGAACGGCTGCCAGAAGCGTGGATGGAGGAGATCACCGCCCCCGGCGACGACGAGACCGAACAGCACACCTACACCCGCCTGCTGACCGCCATCGGCGACTACCGGCGCCGCCCCACCACCGCGCTGGCCCCAGCACGCCGCCTTCCCAGGGACGCCGGCCGGGACGCCGATCATCCTCCAACTGGATGTCATCAGGCACGCCGAAGGGGCTGACCAACTGGAGTTTTTGCTTCAGGTGGTGTGGACCGACGCGGGCGGGCTCGCGGTCGACACCGCTGTGAACGTGGCCTGCTGGTGCGACACCGACCACGCCACGCATGACGTCGACGCGCGCCGCATGACGGTCGGCGAACAGACCTCACTGCCAGACGCCTTCGGTGCCGGCGCTGCACGTCTGACCGGCTGGCTGACGCACCCTCACGACCCGGGCTACTGGCGTGCCAAGGCCGGGCTGCCTGACCGGTAACTCGCTGAGGGAGCCGGCATCCGGTCTCTCATCCGTACCCGGCTGGGCAGGTCCGCACGTCGGCCGGAACAGAGCCTCCACGCACGGGTGTGTCTTTCTCGCGGCCGGTACACGCTGTCGGTTCGGTCAGGGAAGCCTGCCGTACGCGGCCGCTGCCTCGCCGGTGATACGCCGCAGGGCCACCACCGCGCTGGGCAGGAGAACGTTCACATACTCGCTCCAGCTGGCCAGCACCTTGTCCCCCTGCTGTATCTCCGCCGCCAGCGTCGTGGTGGTCCCCATCAGGAAGCCGCCCAGCACGATCCGCCGTCCTGCCGCGTCCGGCACCGTACTCGACAGCACCATCCCGTCGACCCCCATGTCGTACCCGGGATCGTCGGGATAGCCGTGAGGTCGATCAGCCGCAACCCCTCCGGATACCGTTCACGCAACGCCTGCGGCAGCCAGTGGTCGCTCTTGCCGTAGGTCCGGGGGGATTGACGACAATCATTGCGATAGTCGGCACCCGTTGGAGCACACCACCCGGAGGAGCCAGCGCAGGGAGCCAGGCACAGCAGGTTCTTGAGCTGATCGAGGCCCTGCCGGGCAGCGAACGGTACCGCTGCTTCCTCCCGGCTGGGGCATTCGAGCCCACAGCTCCACCGATCAGCTCTTCGAGATCGCCTTTTGCTTCCGCTGCCACGGTGCCCGTATCTGGGGGCCGGACCTCTCCGCCGAGCGACGGAACCAGGCCTTCGACGCGGAGAGCCCTGTCGCCCTTGAGCTGCTCAGCCGATTCCGCTCCTGCGTTGCGGACTGAAGCACTTGGTCTCTTGCGCGACGGATCGCCACATGCAACGGCGTCTTACGCGGGCCGTTCACCCGGTACGTGGTCTGTGCCACCGCCCGGCGTCCGCCTGGGGCCGGCAGTTCCCGTATGGCCTGCAGCCATGTTTCGCCGAAGCCGGCCGGACACGGGTTCACACCCGCCGCGGCGCCGTTCGGCGTTCTGCAGCATCGTGCTGGTCCCACACACCTGGTCTTCGCTCACACCCCGATCGGGTAGCTGCCGCTCCCATCACGTTCACCGGCACGAAAGGTTGGTCCCACGGGGGAGGGTGCCCACCAGAACCTGCCCAGGACCGTTCCGGACAGCACTCCGGCCGCCAAGCCCCGCTCACAGAGAGCTGGTTGAGCACCTGTCGAGCGTGCAGATCGGTCAGCTCTGACTGTTGGGTTCCACAGGCTGCCACACCATGGTGATCTTTTTGCTTGCAGTGTCGGGTGATTCACGTTTCGAAAAAGATGTGTCCGTTTTTGAGCGACACCTGTTTACCTTCACCATGCAAAGTGTTGGTGCTTCGAGCCAAGTATTTTTGCGTTTCGTGACGAGCTCTTGACGGCTTTTTGATGCCGTGTTGGGGGGATTCGGTGACTTTCATTCCCTGGGCCTGCTGATTGACAGGTATGCAAAGCCGGGCTTTGATCGCCAGGCTGTGGAAGCCATGTGATCAAAGGGCGGGGATTATGGGGTGGGGTGTGCTGCGCACTGGCGCGGGCGGCGGGAGGCGGCGTGTGTATGCACGCTGTGCCGGGCTGCTTGCTCCGGTTCTACTCGTGCAGATGCTGACTGCCGCAGGAGCTCATGAGGTCTTCGCCGCAGGCGACAACGTTGCCGCGGCGAGTGCCGACGGCGGGGATCTCTCCCCTGAGGCTGCTGCGTCACGCAAGGCCGCGCAGGCGGGCTCGCCGGTCGAGGTGGGGGAGGAGACGACTCCCACCCAGTTGGTCATGGCTCAGCCGGACGGTACGTTCACGGTCGAGTTCGATCCGGCGCCGGTGCGGGTGAAGCAGGCGTCGGGATGGGTGCCGGTCGATACCAACCTGGTGGTGACGTCCTCCCGGGAGCTGGCGCCGAAGGCCGCCGCGGCAGACATCGCCTTTTCCGGCGGTGGTTCCAGTGCGCCTTTGGCGAGGATCTCCCAAAGCGGGAAGACATACAGCGTCCGTTCGCCGTGGACGTTGCCGACGCCCACGTTGTCGGGATCCACGGCTACATACGCCAACGTCATGCCAGGCACGGATCTGGTGGTTCAGGCCACGCCGGACGGCTTCAGCGAGAACCTCGTGGTCAAGACCCGTGAGGCGGCCCAGAACACGGAGCTGTCGAGCATCCGTTTCCCTGTCTCGGTCGAGGGCGTCTCCGCACACGACACGCACGCCGGCGGAGCCGCCTTCGTTGACGATCAGGGGCGCCCGGTGTTCACCACGGGCACCGCGCTGATGTACGACTCCTCCACGCCCGCGAGCCCCACTCAAAGCTCGCCGGTCTCCAGGGCGTCACATGACGTGACGGCCGCCTCGGCGGACACGGCGGCAGCGGACCCCGGTGTGGTGGACGGCCCGGACCCGGGGGCCAGGACGACAGCGATGGATGTGACGGTCTCAAACGAGGCGTTGACTCTGACGCCGGACCAGTCGTTCCTTCAGGACCCTGCCACCACCTACCCTGTGGTGCTGGACCCCCAGACGACCAGCGCGTCGCTGTCCGGCTGGACGACGGTATGGTCGAGCTCCTCCTCAACGTCGTTCTGGAAGACTTCCCACGCGCTGGGTGTGGGGTACGACGCCTGGGTGGACAACAAGAAGGCGCGTTCGCTGTACCAGTTCGACACCCACACCCTGGGTGGCAAGAAGATTGTGTCGGCGACCTTCACCGCGTTGGAGGTGTGGTCTGCCAACTGCACGGACAAACCCGTGGAGCTGTGGCGGACCGGCGGGATTTCGTCATCGACCACGTGGTCGGCGCAGCCGTCGTGGTCCTCCCACGTCGACACCGTGACGACCGCCAAGGGTTACTCCTCTTCCTGCCCGGGCGGGAACGTGTCCTTCGACGCGACGAGCGCGGTGAGCTACACCGCCGGCCAGTCCGCGTCGACCACGACCCTCGGTCTGCGGGCAAGTGACGAGGACGACGCCATCGCCTGGAAGCAGTTCGCTTCGCCGTCCGACCACAAGCCCACGCTGTCGGTGACGTTCGTGTCCAAGCCCAGCACACCGAGCGGCGTGAGGATGTCGAGCCCGAGCCTGGCGTGCGCGTCGTCGCATACCACCGCCGTCGTCATCCGGGATACGACCCCGACCCTGGCGGCCACGCCGCAGTCGTCCGATGGTTCACAGTCCACGCTGCGGCCGAACTTCCAGGTCTTCAAGTACAACCCCGATGTCACTGACCCGGTGGTCGGCTCGGGCAGTCCGTCGGCGTGGACGACGTCAGGCACAGCGGGCACATGGACGACACCGGCGCTCGCCGATGGGCAGACCTACTGGTTCAGAGCTCGTACCGAATACAAGTACTCCTTCAACGGCACGACCGGGTACATGTATTCGGGCTGGTCCCCCGGATGCTGGTTCACGATCGACACCTCCCGTCCCGCCCAGCCGGATGTCGACTCGGCGGACTATCCGGAGTGCGCCACCCCGGACACGCCGAACCTGTGTGCGTTCTACGACGGCGTCGGCAAGCCCGGCTCGTTCACGCTGAAGGCCAATGGGGCGCCCGATGTCGTCAAGTACACGTACCAGCTGAACGACAACCAAGAGAAGACCAAGACCTTCACGACGGCGACACCCAGCTACACCGTTTCCCTTTCGCCCGACGTACGCGGTGTGAACACCCTTACCGTCCAGACGTGGGACGCCGCCGGGAACAAGTCATCAGACAGCTACACCTACTTCTTCAAGGTCGCGGCAGGCGCCGGCGCGGTCGACCAGTGGTCGATGGACGAGGGAACCGGCACCACGGCGGCAGACTCCGTCGACGGCAAGAACGCCACCCTCGCCGCCGGTGCGAGCTGGTCCGACAAGGCCCGGCTCGGCAAGGCGATGCAGGGCAACGGAACCTCCGCCTACGCGGTGACGGGCTCCTCGGCCCTGGACACGAGCAAGAGCTTCACCGTTTCCGCCTGGGTGAGATTGAATTCCCTGGCCACGAACAGCACCTTCATCGCGCAGGAAGGCGTGAACGCCGACGGTTTCCAGCTCTACTACTCCACCGGCTTCGGCTGGGTGTTCAACCGGCATGCATCCGATGTGACGTCGCCGACGATCGCGCGGGCCCTTTCCTCCGCGACTCCGGTCGTCGGCGTGTGGACCCACCTGCTCGGCGTCTACGACGCCCAGGCCCAGGAGATCCGGCTCTACGTCAACGGCAGGAACGATGAATCCCGCAACGCATCGTTCACCACGCCATGGAAGGCCACCGGTCCGCTCGACATCGGCCGCCGTCTCTACCAGGGCACTTACGGCGAGTACGCGGACGGCGGCATCGACGAGGTCACGATGTGGAACCGCATCCTGTCCGCTGAGGAAATAGCCGATCTGGAGGCGATGACCGACGCGAGCAACGGCCATGCGCGACCGGCACTTGCCGCCGAGTGGAGCATGGATGAGAGCTCCGGCACCAGCGCCTCAGACTCCTCCGGGTACGGTCACGCGGCCACGGTCGCGGCCGGCGGCACCTGGACCACCGACATCGACGGCGGCAGGGGCAAGGTCTTGTCCCTGAACGGAACCTCCACGGCCAATGCCACCGCCTCCGGCCCGATCGTCGACTCCCAGGGCGACTTCACTCTGGCGGCCTGGGCCAAGCTGGACGCGGCATCACTGGCCGACACGAGCGTGGCCCATCACATGAGGATCGCCACTCAGTCAGGCGGCGTACGCGATTCCTGGGGTCTGTGGTACGACCAGGCCGCGGGTTCCGCGCAAGGCATGTGGGTCTTCGGCCGCACCACTGCCGACACCACCAGCGCCTCGGTCGTCAAGGTCCCCGCCAGCATCGCGTCCGCGCAACTGGTCGACCCTGGGGCGTGGACTTTCCTGACCGGCGTCTACGACGGTGCCCACCAGCAGCTCTTCCTCTACGTCAACGGCGCCCGGCAGGGAGCCCAAGGCGACAGCGACACCGACAACGACACCGGTGACGGCATCGTCTTCACCTCGCCCTGGCAGGCCACCGGCACCTTCAACATCGGCCGCGGACGGATCAGCACGGGCGCCTACAGCGACTACACCGGCGGCCTCGTGGACGACGTGCGGGTGTGGACAGGCGTGATGTCCGACACCGACATCGACCAGATGTACGACAAGGAAGCGACCAGCCCGATCTGATCCCGTTCCCGCCGCACGGCGAACGCGACGCATCCTCAGCAGACCTTGCACACGACACGAACCGGGAGAGCAGTCATGGGTGGGCTACGGCGAACACGGCTGTGGGTCGTCGCTGTCACAGCAGGCGCCCTGGTGGCGACGGGGCTGGGAACAGCCCCCGCCGTATGGGCGAGCCAACAGCACGGGCACCACACGGTCGAAGCGCCGGACGTCAAGAACGGCACCGCCGTGCCCTTCAAAGCCAAAAAGGCCACGAAAAAGGATCCGGCCCGGACGGCCGCAGTCCGAACAGCCGCAGAAGTAGCGAAACCCACCACCTGGCCTGCCGCGGCCACCGTCACCCTGCCCGTCGCCCAAAAGCCGGCCTCCGCCAAGACCACCGCGGTCGGCAAGCTGCCGGTCAACGTCAGCGCCCCGGCCAAGGGACCGGCCCCCCAGAAGGTGTCGGTACAGGTGGCCGCGCACAAAACCGCGACCGCCCTGGGCATCAACGGCACCGTGCTGTCCGTCGCCCGCGCCGACGGACGAAACGGCGCGGTCAGAGCCAGGCTGACCCTCAACTACTCCGGTTTCGCGCACGCCTACGGCGGCGACTACGCCTCCCGGCTCACCCTGGTCCGCCTGCCCGCCTGCGCACTGACCACCCCGACGGTGAAGAAGTGCCGGACCACGACACCGGTCGCCACCACCAACGATGTCGTGCACCACACCCTCACGGCCACCGCCCCGGTGTCCTCCGCCCACACGACGCTCGCCGCGACCACCACCGCCAAGTCCGGCGCCGGCTCCTACCAGGCAACCTCCCTCAGCCCGTCCGCCGCCTGGAACGCCGGCGGCTCCAGCGGCGACTTCACCTGGTCCTACCCACTCACCGCGCCCCCGTCCAACGGGGGGCCTGCCCCCAACCTGGCCATCACCTACGACGCTCAGAGCGTCGACGGCCGGCTGCCCTCCACCAACAACCAGCCGTCCTGGATCGGAGAGGGATTCGACCTCTCGACCTCCTACATCGAACGCTCCTACGACTCCTGCGACGACGACGGCCAGTCCGGCAAAAACGACGAATGCTGGGCGAACGACAACGCCACCCTCGTCCTCGGCGGCAAGTCCAGCCCGCTGATCAAAGACAGCAAGACCGGCACCTGGCACCCCAAGACGGACGACGGCGAACGCGTCGTGCGCTCCACCGGCGCCACCAACGGCGACAACGACGGCGAGTACTGGACCGTCACCACCCAGGACGGCACCCAGTACGTCTTCGGCAAGAACCACCTTCCCGGCTGGACCACCGGCGCCGCCGTCACCAACTCCGTGTGGACCGCACCCGTCTTCGGCGACGACTCCGGCGAACCCGGCTACGACCAGGGCACCAGCTTCTCCGGCCGCGCCCTCACCCAGGCCTGGCGGTGGAACCTCGACTACGTCGTCGACCCCCACGGCAACGCCATGTCGTACTGGTACACCAAGGAGACCAACTACTACGCCAAAGACGGCGCCACCACCGTCAACGGCACCGCATACGACCGCGGCGGCTACCTCAGCCGGATCGACTACGGCATCACCTCCGCAACCGTCTTCGGCAACGCCCCGGAAAAGGTCACCTTCACCACAGCAGAGCGCTGCCTGGTAACCAGCACCGAAACCTGCTCCACACTCAACTCCACCACTGCCGCACACTGGCCGGACGTCCCGTTCGACCAGATCTGCGCCTCCGGCAAGACCTGCACCGCCACCGGGCCCACGTTCTTCTCCCGCAAGCGGCTGACCGGCATCACCACCAGCATCTGGGACGTGAGCCTGGCCACCCCCGCCTACCGGGACATCGACAGCTGGGCACTGGCCCAGTCCTTCCCCGACCCCGGTGACGGCACCTCTGCCGGTCTGTGGCTGACGTCCATCACCCGCACCGGCAAGGACGGCGCGACCACGGCCATGCCGCCGGTCACCTTCGCCGGCATACAACTGTTCAACCGGGTCGACACCACCCACGACGACATCGCCGCCCTGGTCAAGTGGCGCGTCCGCAAAATCACCTCCGAAACCGGCTCGGTCCTGACCGTCAACTACTCAGATCCACAATGCGTCGCCGGCTCCACCATGCCCTCCAGCCCCGACGCCGACACACTGCGCTGCTTCCCCGTCTACTGGCAGCCGCCCTACACGCCCGACCCCCAGCTCGACTGGTTCCACAAGTACGTCATCACCCAGGTCACCGAGTCCGACCCCACCGGCGGCGCTCCGCTGAAGGAAACCGACTACACCTACAACGGCTCGCCGGCCTGGCACTACGACAGCGACAACGTCACCTCACCGGCCAAACGCAAGACATGGTCCGTCTGGCGCGGCTACACAAGCGTCACCACCACCACAGGCAACGACCAGAGCACCCGCACCAAGACGGTCGCGACGTACTTCCGTGGCATGGACGGCGACAAACAGTCCGACGGCACCACCCGCAGCGCCAAGATCACCGACTCCAAGGGCACCTCCCTCACCGACTCCGACCCGCTCGCCGGCACCGTCCGCGAATCCATCACCTACAACGGCAGCGACGAAGTCTCCGGCACCATCACCGACCCCTGGATCCACACCACCGGCACCGACGGCACCCGGGCCTCCGCCTACACCCGCCCCCAGACCGTCCACAACCGCACCGACCTGTCCTCCGGCGGCACCCGCAACACCACCGTCACCACCACCTACGACGACACCACCGGCGCCGCACAAACCGTCGACGACTCCGGCGACGAGTCGGTCACCGGCGACGAACAGTGCACCCGCACCACCCTCGCCGACAACACCACCGACTGGCTGATCGCCTTCCCCACCCGCGTGGAAACCGTCGACGTCAGCTGCAGCGCAGCCACCAGCCGCCCCGACGACGTCATCTCCGACGTCCGCACCCTCTACGACAACCAGCCCTACGGCACAGCCCCCACCCTCGGAGACGAAACCTCCACCCAGCGGCTGAACTCGTACAACAACGGCAGCCCGGTCTACCAGACCGTCTCCACCAGCCACTACGACCCCCAAGGCCGCGTCGACTCCGTCAAGGACACCAACTCCGCCACCGTCAGCACCACCAAGTACACCCCCACCACCGGCGGCCCGCTGACCAGCACCCTCACCACCGACGCCGCGACCTACTCCACCACCACCACCTTCGACCCGGGCCGAGGCACCGCCACCTCCGTCGTCGACCCGAACAACAAGCGCACCGACTACGCCTACGACGGCCTCGGCCGCCTCACCAAACTCTGGCTCCCCAACCGCTCCAAGGCCAACAACCAGACCCCCAGCCTGGTCTACACCTACACGATCTCCAACACAGCAGCCTCCGCCGTCGCCACTGGCAAACTCAACAACGACGGCACCACCTACGACACCACCTACGCCCTCTACGACGCGCTGCTGCGGCCCCGCCAGACCCAGACCCCCGCCCCGGGCGGCGGACGCGTCATCGCCGAAAGCACCTACGACAGCCGCGGCCTGGCCGTCGCGTCCAACGCCGACTACACCGACACAAGCGCTCCCTCCGCAGTCCTCGCCACCATCACCTCGGCCATCCCCGCACAGACCCTCACCACCTACGACGGCGCCGGCCGCCCGACGGCGGCCGACTTCTACACCGCAGGCACCAAGCGATGGACCACCTCCACCTCCTACGGAGGTGACCGCGTCACCGTCACCCCGCCCAAGGGCGGCATCGCCACCACGACACTGACCGACCCCCTCGGCCGCACCACCGAAACCCGGCAGTATGACAACGGCAGCCCCTCCGGCTCCTACACCTCGATCAAATACCACTACGACGCCAAGAGCAGACTGAAGGAAGTCGTCGACGACGACGGCAACACCTGGTCCTACGACTACGACCTCATGGGCCGCAAGATCAGCTCCAGCGACCCGGACACCGGCAAGACCACCACCACATACAACGAACTCGACCAGGTCGCCTCCACCACCACCGCAGTCGGCACGGCCGACGAGAAGACCCTCAGCTACACATACGACGCCCTCGGCCGCAAAACCGGCATGTACGACGGCGCCCTCACGGATGCCGATCACCAACTCGCCAAGTGGACCTACGACAGCGTCGCCAAGGGCCAGCCGACCTCCGCCATCCGCTATGTAGGAGGCTCCGGCACCACAGGCAAGGCCTACATCAGCCAGGTCGGCTCCTACGACGCCCTCTACCGGCCCACCCTGACCCGCGTCACCATCCCCTCGGTCACGGGTGAGGAAGCACTGGCCGGCAGCTACACCTCCAGCATCGGATACAACCTCGACGGCAGCGTCCAGTTCACCTCCCTCCCCGCAGCCGGCGGCCTGCCCGGTGAATCACTGGAGTACGGCTACAACGAACTGAGCATGCCGACCACCCTCAACGGGGCAACCGGCTACGTCCAGGACACCAGCTACACCAAACTCGGCGACATCAAGCAGCTCACCCTCGGCGTCTCCGCCGCCGACACCGCCAAATGGCTGCAGATCAGCAACACCCTCGAAGACGGCACCCGCCGCCTGAAGCGGCAACTCGTCACCGACGACACCCACACCGCGCCCGTCCAGGACACCAGCTTCGACTACGACGACGCCGGCAACCCCACCAAGACCGCCACCCACGCCGACGGCACCGACGACGTCCAGTGCTACCGCTACGACGGACACGACCGCCTCACCCAGGCATGGACCGCCACCGACGGCTGCTCCGCCGACCCCACCACGGCCGTCCTCGGCGGCCCGGCACCGTACTGGCAGAGCTTCACCTACGACCACCTCGGCAACCGCAGAACCCAGGTCAACCACGCGACCACCGCCGGCGGCGACGACGCCACCACGACCTTCCACTATCCGGCCCCCGGCAGCGACCAGCCCCACACCCTCACCGACTCGACCACCACCACCGGCACCACCACAACCACCGACACCTACACCTACGACGCCTCCGGCAACACCCAAACACGCGTCCTCGACGGCAAGACACAAACCCTCGACTGGGACGACGAGGGCCACCTCGCCAAGGCCACCACCGACGCCACCACCACCTCCTACCTGTACGACGCCGACGGCAACCGCCTCCTGGCCCGCGACGACACCGGCACCACCCTCTACCTCGGCGACACCGAAGTACACCTCGCCAAGGGCACCAGCACCACCACCGGCACCCGCTACTACACCTGGGCCGGCCAGACCATCGCCGTACGCACCAGCACCGGCAGCCTCCAATGGCAGGTCACCGACGCCCACAACACCGCCGAAACCGCCGTCGACGCCACCACCCAGACAGCATCCCGCCGCCGCCTCGACCCCTTCGGCAACCCCCGCGGCACCCAACCCGCCACCGGCACCTGGCTCGGCGACAAGGGCTTCATCAACGGCATCCAGGACACCACCACCGGCCTGACCCACCTCGGCGCCCGCGAATACGACCCCACCATCGGCCGCTTCATCTCCGACGACCCCCTCCTCGAACTCACCGACGCCCAGCAGATCGACGGCTACACCTACGCAGCCAACAACCCCCTCACCGGCAGCGACCCCACCGGACTGGTAAACGTCCTCGAGACCGGCGGCGGCGACGGCACCGAGTCGGCCAAGCAACTCGACGGCAACCCCAACCTCGACACCGGAACCCACCACAACGGCGGAGGTGGGGGAGGCGGCGGAGGCGGAAGCAGCCACCACAGCTGCGGCTGGTCACTCTCCTGCCACGTCTCCAACTGGGGGCACAAGGCCTACCACGCAGTCCAGCGACACCCGGTGATCGCCACAGTCGTCGCAACCGCCGTCGTCGTCGGAGTCGTCGCCTGCGTCGCCGCCACAGCCGGAGGCTGCGGAGCAGTCCTCGCAGCCGGCGCCAGCGGATTCTCGGCAGGCGCCGAAGCAGGCAGCCTCACAGCAGCAGCGGTCGGCGCATCCGCAGGAGTGATCGAATCAGGCGGCGCAGTCGTCGCGGGAGCGGCAGGCATAGCCGGAGCGGGAGCCGCAGCCGTCGAAAAGGGCACGGAAACCGCAGCCGCGTCCAAGGCCGCCACCGACTCCGGCGCCAAGGTGGCCGCTACCGCAGCTGAGGAAACCGCTGCGTCCGGCGCGGCACGAGGCGGCCAACGAGCCGAGGAAGCCGCACCCAAGAGCGGCGCCAGCGGCTGCAACCACAGCTTCCTGCCCGCCACCAAGGTCCTGATGGCCGACGGCAGCACGAAGCCAATCAAGAACATCAAGGCGGGCGACAAGGTCCGGGCCACCGACCCCCACACCGGGAAGACTCGATCCCGCACCGTCAAGAAGCTGATCACCACTAAGCACGACAAGGACTTCGCCACTCTCACCATCCGTGACAACGGCGGAGCCTCCAAGATCGTCGCCACCGTCACCCACCCCTTCTGGGTCACCACCCAACGGGAATGGATCGACGCCGGCCACATCAAACCCGGCATGCGCCTACGAACCGCCCAAGGCGCATCAGTACCGGTCACCTCCGTGCTCGTCTGGCACCACCAGCACCTCACCCACGACCTCACCGTAGCCACCACGCACACGTACTATGTGCTGGCCGGAACCACTCCGGTCCTGGTTCACAACTGCGGTGGAGAAACCCTTTATCGAGCTCCCCATAGGGGGAATAAGGCGGCTGAGGCGGATGGGCTGAACCCTGCACACCACCCGGACAACGGCCGACACCCGGGGACGGCTTACCTCGGGCACACGGAGGGCGTCGCGCAGCAGTACGCCGAACAGGGAATCTACGAGGACGGCTACTGGAAGTACACGATGAAGCCGGAGTTCAGTGAACACTTCCCGGCTTCGCAATACCGGACTCCACACGACAACAAGCCCGGCGAATATCAGTGGATTATCCCCCGGGATAAAATTCCGCTCTTCAATTCGCTGATCGCCGACCGTAAATGGATCAACTACTATCAGGGGTACGCGTGGTAGACCGCGATCAGCTGTGGGAGCAGAGCGGCCTGCATCAGTTTCAGATCGTTCAGTGCAAGGTCACTGAGCATCGCGGGCGCTTCGGTGTCGACGTGGAACTGACATCTCCCGTCGCGGGGGTTCCCGCTTTCATCGACTCTATTCTGCTCGTAGAGGCGGGCTCCAAAGTGACGCCTGAAGATTTCCCGGAGATCGGGGCCATTTTGGATGCTGTGACTCTCGATTTCATGCCTTGGGGGGAGCTTCGACTGTCCGCTAGGCCGTCTTCTGTTGCTAGGCAGCGCCGGTCTGATCGTCAATAAAAGGCAACGCCGTTGTACTGCACCATGCGATGGGGGGATTTCTTGATTTAGATGCTCCACCCTCTCACCCTGCTAAGGAAGGGTGAAGGGTGCAATACGTCCCCGATTCACTATGGTGATCCACTTTCGAGAGTCTGACGCTTGTAGCCCGTGAAGCCTCGCAGGAGCTGTCCTGCGGGGCTTCACGGCGTTCTTGACGGGCAACGCTGACGGCAATGTCGGGGGACGACGGCTGCGGAGGGTGGGTCTTCCGGTTCATCGTCAGTCGGGCTGAGGGCGTCGATGGCTTGGCGTTGGAGGCGGAGTCGTACGTGGGCGTAGACGCCAGCGGTGACGCCGATGTGGGCATGGCCCAACAGCTCTTTGATGACGACGAGGTCGACGCCTTGTTCCAGGAGCAGGGTGGCGGTCGGCGGAGGTCGTGGAAGCGGATGTGCCGGAGTCCGGCGCGGTCGAGGAAGCTCCGGAAGCGGCGTGTGCCGTGTCGGGCCGTATGTCGCCGGCCGGGCCTGCGCGGGTCCCGGCCAGGCAGGCCCGGCCGGCGGCGGTTTGATGGCCGCCTGCCCCGCCGTGCCCCGCCGTGCCTCGCCGTGCCCCGTTGCGCCTTCCGCCCCCGGGCCCGCCCTGACGTCGATCGCTGGCCTCCATCTGAGCCACCGGCGCCCGCCGCGCTGCCCGTGTCCGCCGTCCTCCCGCTCCCGCTGCGCCCCGTGTGCCGTCCTGCGGCCGGCCACCCGCCGCACCGGCCCCCTGGGCCGGCGGCCGGACGGGCCCCCGCTCCTGGCAGTCGGTCGCCGCGCCCGCCTGTCTGGGCCCGGCCGTCCTGGGCCCGGGCCCGCCGCCGTACTTCCCATGCCTCCGCGCCGCCCCCGCCGCACCCCTGCAGTGCTGCGGCCGCGCGGCGCCGTGCACGAAGGCGACCTCCCGCGGTCCGGCCGCCGTGGCCCCACCCGCGCCTCTGGCCGTCCCCGCCCGGTCTCCGGCCGCCCGCCGGCGGCCCGGCCGTCTCGGCCACCACGCCGTTCCGGCGCCTGGCCGTTCGGAGGCTTGCCGCCAAGCTTTGCGGCGCCTGACGGCCGTCCGTCCGTCCCGCGTGATGCTCCCCGCCTGTCCGCCGTTGCGGAGGCCGGGCCGTCGCCCGTCCTGCGGCCGCGTCCCGCATGCTGCGCTCGCCGCCGCGCCTGCCCCACCAGCTGCGCCCGTGCCGCGCCGCCCCGCCCTCCACGCCCGCCGCCGTATCCTCCGCGCCTCCGCGCCGCTCCCCGGCGGCCTGGCGGCCCCGCGCTCGTCCCGCCGTGTTCATGCGTTCCCGCCCGCGCCGGTGTGTCGTGTTCCCCGTCCGCTCGTGCATGGGCCGCCGTGCTGTGCCGGCCTGCGGCGCCTCGTCCCGCCGGGTTGGGCCTGCGTGCGCCGTCCCGTTGCCGCCTGTCTGACCGCCCGAGCCGCCGCCGCGCTGCCGACCTGCTTCTTCCCGGTCGCCCTCGGCAGGCCGGCCGCCACCGCCTGCGCCGTCTGGTCCTCCGCGCATCAGACAGGGGCCCCCGGGGCCGCGGCGCGCTCGGCGGCCGCGCGGTGCCGCCCCCGCCTGTGCTTCGTCCTGCGCGGCCGTGATGATCAGAGCGAGCGCGGCGGCGCGCGGTGGCCCGTGGTGTCGGTCATCGCGGTTTCCCGGCGGTTCCTGGGTGTGTTCACGGCCGTGTTGGGTGCGAAGGGCGGCGGGCGCTGGTTGTGCCGGGGCCCGATGGTTGTCACCGACAGGGCCGAATAGGCTGGCAAAGAGCCGGGCCGAAGCAGCCTGGTTGCCACCTGGGAGGCCGGCCACTTGTCACCGACGCTCAATCAGCAGCTGCGCTGTCACCGGGTCGAGGCGTGACGCGGGACCGGCTCGCCGGGATGCTCGGCGAGCAGACCAATGCATGTGTACCTGCGCGCGACGCGTTGATCGCCGGCGGAACCTTCACCGTCTGGGACGGCGCGGTTCCTGCCGACCGCCTCGCACGCATTTACCGGAGGCGGCTTCGTATCACTCAAAGGCGCGGACAGCCGACACTGGCCCTCGCCGCCACAGTCGACGTCCTCTTCCAGGCAGCAGAGGAGCCTGTCCGTATCGGCCGCATCGACGCAGCAGACACGCCCTGGGCGTTCATGCTCTTCCTCAACGCCACCGCCACCGCAGTACTGGCGTGCACCGGCGTTGCCAGAAGCGAGTCCCCGGGCAGGGCCGGTCACTGACGCGAAGGGACAACGCCTGCTTTGGTGATGCCTGTTGTGCTTCTGCTCGCGGCCCTCCACGCCAGCGGATGGGACCCCTGTGGGTACCAGCGCATGCCGAGTTGGTCCAGCTGGGCGCGTTGTTCGGGTTGAGTTTGTCGGCGCCGCGGCGGGCACCCGCCGGGGCGATCTGCGCTGCGGACGGGACCGCTCGCGACCGTACGGCAGGATGTGGTCATGGCGATTGAAGGCGTGCGCTGGCTTGCGGAGTCCGAGTGGTGTTACAGCGTCACCTTCGCTCGTGGCATCACACCGGAGGAGTTGGCTGTACGCCTGGGGGCCAGTCCCGGCGCCGCGCGTGCGACGGCCACGGCGCAGGAAGCAGTCGCTCTCCCTAATGGTCGGGCGTGGACGCCATCGAGGATGAATACGACGGTGTGGTGATGCGGGCCGGCGCCGGCGCGGGCTGGGCGTTCGGGATCGTAGAGGGTGGTCCCGTCAGTCGAGCGCCGAACCAGGCTGTGGAGGCCCTGTCGGCCGGTACGTCGGCTGTGGAGCTGTGGCGGACGGTTAACGCCGACATGGGTTGTGCCTTGGCCGAGAACGGGCGGACGGTATGCCGTTTCGAACCCAGGCCGTGAGCATGAGCGTGCGGGAACCGAACCGGACCGTCTGTTGCCCGCCCTGCGACGCGCCGGACTCGTCCTGCCCGACGGGTCGGCGCCCTTCGAGCACGGGCACGACGTTCCGGACACTATGCTGCGGGTATTGGCGATGGTTGGAGCGGAGTTCAGTCTGGACCTGCCCCGCCGGGCCGTGCTTGAGGACGCACTCACCGCAGCTGTGTTGCAGGTGTAGCCGCGGGGCCGCATAACGGCCGAGGGCACGGGATCAGGTCGCTGACCTCGTCCCGTGCCCTGGCTTATGCCGCGGCGGGCGGGCCTTGCGCGGGTCCCGGCCGGGCAGGTCCGGCCGGCGGCGGTTTGATGACCGCTGCGCCTTTCGCTCCCGGGCCCGCCCTCACGTCGACCGCTGGCCGCCATCTGAGCCACCGGCGCCCGCCGCGCTGCCCGTGTCCGCCGTCCTCCCGCTCCCGCTGCGCCCATGCGCCGTCCCACGGCCGGCCACTCGCCGCACCGGCCCCCTGGGCCGGCGGCCGGACGGGCACGCCCTGGGCCCGCCCGGCGCCCGGGCCGGTCGGGCGTACTCCCCGCGCCTCCGCGCCGCCCGTACCGCACCCCTGCCGTGCTCCGGCCGTGCGGCGCCGTGCACAAATGGCGACCTCCCGCCGTCCGGCCGCCGTGGCCCCGCCCGCGCCTCTGGTCGTCCGCGTCCGGCCTCCGGCCGCCCGGGACGCCGCCACGCCCGCGCCGTTCCGGCCCCTGGTTGAACTTCCCCATCCAGCGCTCGGGGGTGGGACAGACCTGCTCACTGAGATTCCCCACTGCCAGGACCCCATCACCCTTCGTTGTCAGAGGCGGCACGCATACTCGGGGCGGTCGATCGGGCGAAGGGAAGTGGGCGTGAAAGAGATTTAGGACGGCATAACCCGTCTACTGGCTGACGCAGTGGAAGCGGAGATCGAATCAGAGAGCTGTCCGGCCTGGCTGCTGCGGCCAGGGCGGATCGAGTGCCTCGCCATGTGGGAGACGGTGTCCGCGATTCACGGCGCGCTCACCGGGCTGGTCCTTCCCGAACAGGCCCCTTCTCGTGAGCGGCGACGCCTGGATGTCCTGCTGACCTACGAGAATGGGGAGCAGCAGATCCTGGAGGTCGACGAGAAGCAGCACTTCACCGGGGCCCGCGCCCTGACCCTGGAGCACTATCCGGCAGGCGTGAAGCTCGGCTTCGATGCCTCTCAATGGCTGGCCCGCTCACGGGCCCTTGCCGGGCGCGAGCCCGGCGGTGGCTTCGGCCGGCCGACACCACCGCTGTTCCCCGGCGACGGAGGCCGCCATCGGCAGCGCGCCTTCCGAGATGCGCTGGCAGATCTACTCCCACCCTTGCACGGTTGGCTCCCGACCATCCGGATCAGCGATGCGGAGGTCGCCGCCATTACCTCCGCATCCGATGCGGTCTCGTCGCTCAGGGCATTGCTCCACGAACGCGGTGTACCAGCCTCGTATCTCGTCTTCGGGTGAGGCTCGGCGGTCGGCCATCATTGGCCAAGGCCGAAGCGCGCCCGCCCGGCCAGCGAGATCTCTCGGCTTCGCGTCGGCGGTAGTGAGAGTCAGTGGTGGTGTTCTGGGGTGGGGTGTTACGGGGCTGGTCGGCGGCCGTTGTGGTGGGGTAGGTCGCTGTCATGAGGTGAGAGATTGATGGACGAGACCACTGAGCGTTTTCCAACTTCATGCGATAGCCGATCGGCGCTGTGTCACAGACGTCTGGTAGACCCTGGCTATGACATTCATGGCGGTGGTCGAGGGTGATGTGGGCGGATGGCGCATCGATCGAGATGCGCTGACAGACGCGATCCGTTCCCGGTGGTCTGAGGTTGAGATCGACTCTGTGCACAGCAGTGAAGTGCGCAGCCGCATATGGCAGTTTGAGACGGAGAACGGCCCAGGTGAGGCGCTTCTACACCAGGACGGCACATGCCTGTACATGGACGTCTGGGAGGAAGACGCGATCTGGTTGGCGATCGTCTTCCGCGAGCTGGCGCCCATGAACCTTGACCTGGTGTTCTGCGATGAGGGTTACACCTTCGACGTTCGTCTGCGAGCGGGCACGACCGAGGCCGAAGTGACGGACCTGGTGAATGCTGCGGGTTGATCTCAGCCCGAGGTGGCGAGCTGGAGGACCAGGACGGCTTGGACGAGGCTCGTGATCCGGGTCGAAGCCTCTGGTGGAGACGGTTCTCTTGGTCGAAAACCCATCTACCAGGGGCTTCAGCTGTCTGTCAGCCCAACTGCTCGGCTGTCATGGGAGGTTGGAAATAGCTCACTGTACGCCGCTGCTATCAGCAACCAGCGGGATTACCCACCCAGCTTGGCATCATCATGGCTGTCACCGCTTGCGGGGACGGGCATGCGCTGTCGGCAGCCCGACCGTGACCGCTGCCGTCAGCGGTCGCGTCATGTGCACGGACCGGACAACCCGTTGTCCGAGGTGCGGCGGGCAGCGATCACCGCATCAGCCAGTCGATTGTCAGTGGGAGGTGAGAGGCTGCCGTCTTGACTCATCAGGGAAAGCGAGGGGGAGAAGTGCGGGGGAGCTACGGGCTGGAGCGACAGGACCTACCCGACTGGCTGAGGGGTCGACAGAGACTGAATCCGGTATCCGATCACGACTGTCCGGTGAGTGTTCTCGGACGGTTCGGCGCGGACTACAAGCTTGCCGATCAGATTTCCGTTGGCCTGGGAAAGACCGTCGAAGGAGGTCTGATCATCGCCGAGTTGGTCCGTTTTCGTTCACGGCGCGTCGACCACTGGGTGGTCCGCGAAGGACAGAATCGAACTTCGGGGCTGTGGCGACAGCGGTCGGAGGAGTCTGCCCGATATACAGCCCCCCAAGGGGATGCGGGGCGCGTCGAGGTTCCCTTGACCCCGCAGTCGTTCGCCCGCCGCGCGATCCGCGGACGTGTGGTGTCGCGGCGGGAGCGATATCGCGAACTGCGGCGCTGGGTCGAGGAGTGGGAGGCGGCCGGCCGCCACCAGGCGCATGCCGCCACCGCCGGTACCCGCAGGGTGCGCGACCGCAAGGCCCGCGAGGCGGTCCTCCTTCGCAGTGGAGGTCTGTGCGAGAACCCGTGGTGCCTCCTGCGTGCGCTGCCTTACCGGACGGCGGCGGGTGGCCCCCTACTGGAGGTCGACCATATCGACGACCATGCCCTGGGAGGCCGTGACCATCCGGCTTCCATGATCGCTCTGTGCCCCAACTGCCATGCCAATAAGACGCGTGGAGCGGACAACACCGAGCTGCGAGAGCGTCTGAGGCACGTGGCCGTGGAGTTGGACGCCGCTTGGGAGAGGGACACTGCCCGCGACGAGGGCGCGGCGTAGTTCCGGAGCGAGACCGTCCTGGAGCAGTGTGCTGCTCTACTTGCGTCTTTGGACAACGCCAACCGGGGCCAGACCCTCGCCTGTGTCACCGCCTACTTCCGGTAGGTCCGCACGGAACGTCAGGGCGCCCCGGCCTCCCGCTGGCGCCCGGCGGTGACGTGCCGGCCGTCCTCGACCAGCTGCACCCCCTTTCCGAGTCCCTCACCCTCCCCGCCCGGCCGCCCGCACACGCCCCGGCAGCGTTCGCTCCCGCGCCGCTGTATCGGAAGCCGTACCGCCCGCCGTCCCCTGTCTGCGGTGTCCCCGGCCCGGGCCGGGATGCCGGCCGAGGAGGGGAGCCTTAAGCGCCGGCTCGTGGTCGGCTGGGCGGGCACCCTCTCGGTGTCCGCGCGCGAGGGGGACTGGCTCCTGGTCGTCGAGGCACTGCTGAAGGACACCGTCGACCTCGGGCACGCCGGCTATCTGGCCTACGACGCCGCGTGCCGGCGCGCGCACGCCGGGCAGCGGCCGCGTCCCGAGCTGACCGAGGTCCTGCAGCGGCAGTGGGCCGCCCGCCTGCCCAACCGATGACGTCATCGGCCTGCTGCGGGAGCTGGTGCTCACTGTCCATGCCGGCGCCGGCGGCCCGTTCCGCTGGGCCCGCCCGGCCCGCAACGCCCTGGCGGGCCTGCTGCACCGCGACATCACCCCGCATGTCAGGCAGTCCTGGCACGCCTCCGCCTCCGCCTCCGTCGACCTGGACGAGGTCCGCGTCCTGGACGAGAGGGTCTTCCTTGGCCCGGTCCTCGAGATGGGCCCGCTCTTGGCCCGCGCGGTCCTCGGCCTCGCCGCGGCGGACGCCGCGGCCGGCCTGCCGCTCGCCGAGCGGACGCGGGCCTGCCCGCGGATCGCCGCCGCGGACGAGTACCTGCACGACCGGGTGCTCGCCGCTCACCTCGCCGCCCACCCGCCCGCCGCCGGCACCCACGCCGCGGAAGTGGGGGAGTGGTGGGACCGGGCGGCGGAGGCCACGGTGCGGCTGCTGGTCGGCTGCCCGACGCCGGAAGGTGCCCGGCTGGCCGTCCTCGTGCTGGAGGGCTGCCCGCCCGAGCGGGCCGCCGGCCTGTACCAGCGGGTCCGCGCGGCACTTGGCCCGACCCCTGCCGGCGAGGAGATCGACCGGGTCCTGCCGGCCGCGAGCCCGTCCCGCCTCGCCAGCCGGGACGAGCCGCTCGCCTCCTGGCTGCGCATCTAGGCCTGGTCACCGATCCTGCCCGCGCCCTTGCTGGCCGGCTTCGCCCCGCTGCCAGCCGCGCTGCGCGGGCTTCGGCCGGCCGGGCCGCCCGATCCGCGGACCGCTGCCCGCCCGCGGTCGCGCCAGCACACCGCCGTCGCGGTGGAGGTCCTGCTGGAGCTGGCCGCCGCGGCCGGCCCGCTCGCGGCCGCCGCCGCCCTGGCCGGCGCTCCGGACGCGGGCGCCGCCGGCCACCCTCTGGTGCTGCAGCGCCTTGTGGCGGCCGCCCGCGCAGTCTGGACCGCCGACGTCCGCCGGGTGCTGGAGGCCCTGGCCCGGCAGGAGCTCGCCGCGTTCTACCTCGCCGACGCGGCGAGTACCGCGCGCCACGTGGGCGCCTTCTCCGCCGGGCCGGCCGAGGCCATCCACGCCGCGCTCACCCTCAGCCGCGTCCTGCCCGCTCCCGCCGACCCGCATGTCCCCGACGCGGCGGAGTTCGCCGGCCGGGCGTGGCCGGCTCTGCTTCGCTTCGTGTGGCGCACCGGTGGCGGCCTCGCCGGCGACTTGCCGGCCGTCCTCGACCACCTGCATGCCCTCACCGAGCCCCTCACCCGCCCCGCACCGCCGCCCACACACGCCCCGTCAGCGCCCGCTCCCCCCGCCGCCGACCCGGCCGGTGAAGAGGAAGAACTGCCCGCGGGCCTGCTGGAGACCCACCCGGCGGTGCGCGCGCTGGACTGCCTCCTCGACTACGCCGCCGGCCAGGCCACCAAGGACGGTGCGATGCCCGGCGGTGTTCTCCGCCTGCTCGCCGGCGTCCTGGCCGCCCGCGGCGGCAACGAGGCGGTCGCTGCGGTGATCGGCGCGCACCTGCCGCTCCTGCATCGCCGGGCCACCGCCTTTACCGCCGCCCACCCCGAGCTGTACGCCCTCAGCCCAAATGGCCCCTCACCGGCCGCCGCCTGGCTGGAGAGGGGCGGACCCGACCCGCTGCTGCTCGCCGCCCTGGACCACGGCCAGCTCCTGGCCGCGGTGCGCGCCAACGCGTACCGCGCGGCCACCCGCGTTTCGTTCGCGCTCCTGCTTCAGGAGCCGCCCGACCTGCTCGGCGACCCTGCGGAGGTCTGGCGTGAGCTGGCCGCCGGCCCGGACGGCGCCGACGGCGTCTTGCGCCTGCTCATGCCGCTCGCTCTGCCCCCGCGAGGACGCCCCCGCATGAGCGACGACGCACAGGACCCGGCCGCCCGCGCCCCCCAGGACATCGCGCGCGTGGTGGACGGCGGCGCTGAAGGCCGATCTGCCGCCCGGCGCACTCGCCGGCGCCGGTTGGTTCACCCTCGCCGCCTTCACTGACGAGGTGTGGCTGCCTCTGGCCCGGCGCAGCGCCGAGCACACCCCCGCCCAGGACAACGCCGGCAAGGCCGCCGAACGCGCGGCCGCCCCTCCGCGCAGCCCCGATGCCCTGCTCCTGGCCGTGCACCTGCTGACCCGCCCCGGTCCCGGCCCCTTGAACGACACCGACGTCCGCCGCCACGCCCGCACGCTGCTGAAGGCCGCTGTAGCGCTGCCTGATGCCGAGCGTCCTGCCGCGACCGAACAACTGCGCCGGGCCCTGATGAAGCCGGCGAGGTGGACCTGGCCCAGGCCACGGCGACCGACTGACCGGCCGGGCCCGGGCGTCACCGGGCCGGGGCCGGAACTGAGCGGGGGACGACTGATGACTTGCGTCGGACCGGCCTCCGGCCGTCCGCCCCCGCCTCCGGCCGTCCGCCCCCGCCTCCGGCCGTCCGCCCCCGCCTCCGGCCGTCCGCCCCCGCCTCCGGCCGTCCGCCCCCGCCTCCGGCCGTCCGTAC
>NZ_JBVIJO010000034.1:0-2699 GCF_055581365.1 Streptomyces sp. NPDC031445 | reverse complement strand
CGTCCGCCCCCGCCTCCGGCCGCCCGTCGGCGGCCCGCCTGTCCCGGCCGCGCCGCGCCAGCCCCTGGCCGTTCGGAGGCTTGCCGCCGAGCTGTGCGGCGCCTGATCGCCGCCTGTCCGCCCGCGCCCGGCCCCCGGCCGCCTGCTGCCGTCGCCTATCCCATGGCCGCGCCCCGCCTGCCCCGCCCACCCCGCCGCTGTCGGTCCTCGGCTGCGCCGAGCCGTCGTCCGTGCCCGCCGCCGTATCCTGCGTGCCTCGGCACCGCTCCCCGGCGGTCTGGCGGCCCGCGTTCGTGCCGCCGTGTTCGTGCGTTCCCGCCCGTGCCGGTGTGTGGTGTTTTCTGCCCGCTCGGGGACGGGCCGCCGTGCTGTGACGATCTGCTGCGCCCCGTCCCGCCGGCCTTGGGCCTGCGTGCGCCGTCCCGCTCCTGCCTGTCCGGCCGCCCGCGCCGCCGCGCCCGAGCCGCGCCGCCTTCCCTTCCCGGTCGCCTTCGGCAGTCCGGCCGTCACCGCCTGCGCCGTACGGCCCTCCGCGCATCGGACCGGACCGCCGGGCCGCGTCGTGCCCGCGCCGGTCTGCCGGCCGCGCGCCGGGCCGTCTCGCCGCGCGCCGGGCCCGCCTGCCGCCGGCCGGGCCCGCGCGGGCCCCGCCCCCGCTGCGCCCGGCGGCCGTGCGGTGCCGCCCCCGCCTGTCCGCCGTTGCGGAGGCCTGACGCCTCGCCGTCCGCGCACGCCGCCATACTTCCCGTACTTCCTGGGCCTGCCGTCCTGTCGCCGCGCGGCGACGCCGGGCTCGGGCCAGGCCCGCCCCGCGCCCCGCACCCGGTCGTGTGCCCGCGCCGCTTCCCGGCCGCCCGGCGGGCCCGGGCCGCCGTCCCGCCGACTGGTGCCGGCCTGCTGCGTCCTGACCCGCCGGGTTGGGCCTGCGTCCGCCGTCCCGCCCGCGCCGGGGCGCCGTGTTCCCCGCCCGCTCGTGCACGGGCCGCCGCACTGTGCCGGCTGCTGAGTCGGGCCCGCGTCCTCTGTCCCGTTCCCGGCCGTCCGGCCGCCCGAGCCGCCGCGCCCGCGCCACGCCGCCTCCCGCTTCCTCCCGTCCACCCTCGGCAGTCCCGATGCCGACCCCCGCCATGACCCCGGCCGCGCCCGACCGGGCGATAGCCACCGCCAGGAGCAAGGCGAGCGGCAGCACTGACGTTCCCGCCGCGGCTGACCACCGCGCAGGCCCGACCCGGCGGTACACAAAGCGTTGCGCAGGGCGTGCTCCGGGTTGGGTACCGGCCCGTTACAGCTCGCGCGCAGCGGCGTGGCCGCGCGCAGTGGGGACGGGCATGTGCGTGACGTCGAGGCGTCATACTCGCTGGTACGGCGCGGTTTTGTGACGGCTGTACGTCACGCTGAGGCCCCGGCGTGGTGGGCCGCGCGGCGGCGCCAGGCTCTGGAGCGGCAGCGGCTGGAGCAGTACACCGCGTCGCGGCGGCGGTCGCCGCCGGCGAACGTGATCCGGCCGCACTCCGGGTAGGTCAGCAGTCTGATCATGCGCCTGTCGTCGGTCCACTCCGCTTCGGCCAGCATCATCGCAAGGGTCATGATCCGGTCGGAGACTCGCCGGGCCCGGTACGCCTGGGCCCGGCAGACGCCGTCGCAGTAGCGCCTGGCCGAGGCGCTTCTCGGCAGCCGGGCCCCGCAGGACAAGCAGAACCGAATACGGGCCACGCCTTCAGGGTCGCTCGTCGGGCCCCCTCCCGCAGGCCCTGTGCTGTCGGAAACTCGTGAACATCCGATTCCACCCCGGCGTTCGGAAGCCTCCCGTACCGCTGTCGAAGGGCGGAGCACCCTGCCGGCTTCGCAGACATGACAGAGGGCGACACCCCAGGGGCACCGCCCTCTTGTCTGGGCCCGGTTGCTCATGGCGTTGCCGATCAGTTCCGGGCGCTGGTGTAGGCGTTGATCCGCTGGTAGTCGGGATCGAGGAGTGCGGCCAGTTGCGGGCCTGCCCACAGGATGAAGGTGAGGGTGATCTCTCGTGCGTCTTCCACCTCGTGACCGGGGCGGAGGTATCCCAGGTAGGGCACGGCGAGGCGGGTGAGCCGTTCGCGTTCAGTCCCGGCGGGCCCGGCCGGGCGGGGGCTGAGGTCGTCGGCGACGACCGACAAGATCTCGATCGTGGTGGGGCCGGCGGGGTGCGCGTGCTGCTGGGTGCGGGCGACCTGGTCGCCGAAGTCGCACAGCCACCTGCCGAACCGGTCCGGGTCGCGGTCGAATCGCTGGAAGAGGTAGGCGCACAGCTCGACCGCGAGGTGTTCGGTGAGCCGCAGGGAGTCCTCGCGCAGCGTGCCGCCGGTGTGCCAGGTCTCCAGCACGGCGGCGGTCAGGCAGTCGTAGATCTCCCAGTTGGCCGGGGCGGTCCGTCCGCGGCGGGGTCGTTGCGCGCGGCTTCATCCAACGCGGCCGTCGTGATCAGAGCGAGCGCGGCGGTGCGCGGCGTGGGGTGGTTCTCGGTGTCGGTCATCGCGGTTCCCGGGGTTCGTGGGTAGGGTCACGGCTGTGTAAGAGGACGAAGGGGCGGTGGGCGAGCGAGCGCCTGCCGCCCCTTCGGTGTCCGGTCGGGGTTACCAGCGCATGCCGATCTGGTCGAGTTCGGCGTGTCGTTCGGGGGTGAGTTTGTCGGCCCGCCGCCGGGTGTTGTCCAGGAACAACCC
>NZ_JBVIJO010000033.1:0-26540 GCF_055581365.1 Streptomyces sp. NPDC031445 | reverse complement strand
TCGATCACCTGCCGGTGATCCCGCCACCTGCCACAACGCCTGTTGCTGACCGGCAGGAACGGCCGCAGCCGTTCCCACTCGGCATCCGTCAGATCGCCCCGCCCCATGTCCACATCAACGACACGACTGCGGAGTGGTCACATGATCGGCCGGACAAGTCCTAGGAGGCACTCGGGCCCGGTACCGCGATTCCGGCGAAGAGGTCCCGCGACGGACCATCACCTGCTGCCGACCACGCCCACGAGCAGTACGAGCGACCCGGCCTCGACCCACGTCGGCCCCGTGTGCCGCGACTTCGAGATGAAGCTGCTCCGTGGTCATCGACCACGGGAGCGTCGGACGCCCGGCCGGCACCACACACCGCCGGGCCGGCAGACCGATCTCATTGTTCAGCGATCGGTCCGTGGAGGCCGCCCGCCCCGTAGGGCTCGGTTCGCAGCACGTAGGTATCGGTGACGCTCCGCACCAGATCGTCGATGTCGTGCACGGAAGGGGCCGTGAGGAAGACCAGTCCGGTGATTTTCATGGAGTGCGCGACGTCATCGACGATGTCTCCCGGCTTGAGCACCATCGTGGTGTCGAGGACGCCGGGAAGCGCGTTCGCGAAGTGCTCCGCGGTACTGAGGTCGAGGATGCGACCGGGCCTGGCCGGAAGCATGACGTTGACCACCGTCTCCTCGCGGGCGTCGATGTCGATCGTGGGCGGCAGGCCGAGAGATGTCTCGATGAACGCGCGCCATAGATCGACGCCGTACTGGAGAGCGACGGACTTGACGATGCCGCCACCCCCCGGCCTGCACGCGATCTCACCGACCAGCAGCCCTGAGGCGGTTTTGAATACCTCCAGATGCGTCACTCCGGAGTGCATTCCGAGCGCCCGTACGACGTCCTGGTGGAGACGGCGGACGGATTCCGCATCCGGATCGGACGCCGAAAGGTGAAAGGAACCGTGTATGCCTCCGCGGCCTGTGAGCACCGGTGACAGATACTTCGAAACGGACGCGAACTTCGTCGTTCCCCCGTCCACGATTCCGTCACAATGGTATTCGGCCTCGATGTCGACGAACTGCTCGGCGATCAGGGGGCAGCCGGCATCGCGCAGGCCGGCGGACTCGGGCGCGCGGTAGAAGCGGGAGAACTCGGAAGCCGACTCGATGACGGCAACGTCCATTGTGCCTCCGCCGAAGCAGCGTTTGACGACGATCGGCCAGCCGAGGTCCTCGGCCGCGGCTGGAAGGCCGTCCAGACGGGGCACCATGCGAAAAGGTGTCACGGGCAGGCCCGCTTCCGCGAGCTTCTGTTTCATCACGTACTTGTTGGAGAAGGCGTTGGCGACGTCGAAACCCATACCCGGGATCCCGAAGTAAGAACGCAGCAACCCGCAGACGGCAACGCCGAGTTCGGTTGGGCAGAGCACCGCGTCGATGCGCCGGTCGCTCAGTATGGTGAGTGCGGTGTCCCTGACAGCCGTGAAGTCGTCGATGCTGTTCACGGTGAACACATCGACTCCCGTGGGGTAGTTCCGCACCTGCGCGGGTTCGGTGATCACGGTGAGCTTGCCGATGAGACAGGACGTCAGCACTTCCGGAGGAAGTGGCCGGAAAGAGGTGACGGCGAGTACATGGTAGGTCATCAGGGCCTCCGTGCCTTCGAGTCAGGTAGCGGCAAGTATGTCGCCGGACACCACACATGCAACCATGCCCATCTCGACAGATGTGAGTGTTTGGTGGCCGACGGCACACATGTCACAGTGGCGGGACGGATGGCTCCCGTGCGTCGGGACGGACCGCGGTGAGTCCAGGGGATCGCTGCACCAAGCCAGCCGCATCGGACCGACAACACTCTGCCGATGTCGTCACGGGGACTGACGGATCGGCAAGTGTGTTGCGTAGAACACACTTTGAGGCCGAGCTACGAGACGCGTGTTTGACTGAGAGGCGCCTCATCCGAGGCAGGGGACAACACACATGTGGTGGACGGTCACCCCTAAGATGTATCAGGGAGGAAGCGGTTGAACGCGCCAGAGGGCTCCGCTGCAGCGGCGGCCGGGGGCACGCCGGCCATCTCGTTCCAGGCGGAAGACTTCTCCTTCAGCAACCCGGAGCTGTTTGTCGATCCGTACCCCGTCTATCGACAGATCCGCGAACGGGAGCCCTTTCACCGGTCCCGGATGTACGGCGGTTCCTGGATCCTGTTCGCCTACGAGGACGCTGACGCGTTGCTGCGCAGCGACAAGCTGACGAACAACCGGGCGAACCTGCCCATCTTAGCCCTGCCGGAGAGCGAGCGGGCGGAGTTCTCGGGCTTCGTCGACTTCCTCAGGACGTGGACCGCTTTCCACGAGGGTGAGGAGCACATGCTCCGCCGGAACCGGATGGACGAGGTCTTCCGAGTTCTTACCCCGGCCGTCGTCGGCAGGGTCGTCCAGGAAGCCGCCGACGACCTCATCAGTCGATGGCGAGACCGAAGTCGTGTCGACCTGGTCGCTGATTACGCCCGTCCGCTACCCGCGATGGTCCTCACCCGGCTGATGGGAGCCCCGGAGAGCGACCACCACCTGCTCGACGAGTGGGCTGACGATCTCGCCTATCTGTTCGGCACCAACGACTTGGCCGCCGACGACGTCCGCAAGGCGCAGAAGAGTGCCGAAGCTTTCATGGTCTATTTGCACGATCTGGCCGCGGATCTGGCCCGGTTGCCCAAGTCGAGTATTCTGGCCGGCCTGTTGGCGCAGGAGGGTTCTGCTTTCAACTTCGACCTGGCGCAGGCGTGCGCCCAGTGCGTGCTGCTGATGTTCGCCGGGCTGGAACCCTCTCGGCACATCATCGGCAGTGCCGTGCTCGCGCTGGAGCAGTTCCCCGATCAGCGGAGCCTGCTCGAGGAGAATCCGCGTCTTTGGCCTTCGGCCGTCGAGGAGTTTCTGCGGTTCGATCCACCCGTGCAGTACATAGGCCGCCTCGCGGCCGAGGACTTCAGCTACCGCGGACATGAGATCCGCAAGGGTCAGGCGGTACTGCCCTTCGTGGGCTCGGCGAACCGTGACCCGAAGCAGTTCCCCGACCCCGACGTCCTCGATGTGCGCCGCCGGGCACGTCACCTCTCGATGGGGGAAGGCGTTCACCGCTGTATCGGTGCGGGAATGGTCCGCGTGCAGACCGGCATCGCCTTGCGCACCCTGCTGAACCGCAAGCCGCAGCTGCGCGTCTGCCCTGACACCCGGCCGGTATGGAACTCGTACGTCGGCTTCCACGGGCTCAAGTCCCTCGTTGTCTCTTTCTGACACGCCGGGCCCGGAACAGGACGGACACAGCCCCGGCCGTACTGTTCACCGCCCCGGAGCCACGGACAGCGGCCATGCATGCCACCAAGCGACTTTCTCAAGGAGTGTGCCCCTCTCATGTGCGGTATTGCGGGATGGCTCTCGTTCCGGCGGGAAGCGAGTGCCGACAGCGAAACTCGGCGGATCATCGATGCCATGACCCACACGATGGCCTGCCGAGGGCCAGACGCGTCGGG
Source organism: Streptomyces sp. NPDC031445 (assembly GCF_055581365.1). NCBI lineage: Bacteria > Bacillati > Actinomycetota > Actinomycetes > Kitasatosporales > Streptomycetaceae > Streptomyces > Streptomyces sp. NPDC031445. Next base: position 23,024 of record NZ_JBVIJO010000033.1, on the reverse strand, counting down.
CATATGGATGGACGCCCACGCCGCGCTCGGACATCGCCGGCTCGCGATCATCGACCTCGAGGGCGGCAGACAGCCGATGGCGGTGGAGCACGCCGGACGCGGCCCGCTGATCACCACGTACAGCGGTGAGATCTACAACTACCGCGAGCTGCGCGAGGAGCTACGCGGCCACGGCCACACCTTCACCACGGACAGTGACACCGAGGTCGTTCTGCGCGCCTACTCGCAGTGGGGCGAGGACTTCACCTCCCGGCTCAACGGCATGTACGCCTTTGCCCTCTGGGATCCGCGCGAGCAGGAACTTCTGCTGGTCCGCGACCGCCTCGGCATCAAGCCGCTGTACTACCGACCGATCGACGACGGCATCCTGTTCGGCTCCGAGCCGAAGGCGATCCTCGCCCACCCCTCAGTCCGCCCCGTGGTGGACAGCGAGGGCCTGGCAGAACTCCTGACCATCGCCAAGACACCCGGGCACGCCATCTACCGGGACATGTACGAGGTCAAGCCCGGACACACGGTGCGGGTGCGACGAGAGGGGCTGACAGAACGGTGCTACTGGGCACTGGAAGCCCGCGAGCACACCGACGACCTGCCCACGACGATCACACGGGTACGAGAACTGCTGGACGACATCGTCGCGCGCCAGCTCGTCGCCGACGTCCCGGTCGGCACACTGCTCTCGGGCGGTCTGGACTCCTCTGTCATCACCGCGCTGGCCGCACGAGAGCTGCGTGGGTCCGGACGTGGCTCCGTGCGCTCGTTCGCCGTCGACTTCGCAGGCCAGGACGAGAACTTCGCCGCCGACAGCCTGCGTGGAACCCCGGACCGCCCCTATGCCCAGGCGCTCGCCCGACACGTGAACGCCGAGCACATCGACATCGTCCTGGACGTCGCGGACCTGACCGATCCGGTCCACCGCGCGGCCGTGCTGACCGCACGGGATGTCCCGCTCGCGGTCGGCGAGCTCGACACCTCTCTTTACCTGCTGTTCAGAGCGATCAGGGAACGAACGACTGTCGCACTGTCCGGAGAGGCCGCGGACGAACTCTTCGGCGGCTACCGTTGGTTCCACGACGGGACCGCGGCCGCAGGTCACACGTTCCCCTGGGCGGCCGTCTTCGGCAAGCGCGGCTTCTCCGGCGACGGGAACATGGGAACCAAGGGGTCCCTGCTGGACCCGGAACTGCTGCGGAAGACCGATCCGGAGGGGTACCTCGACGCCCGGTACCGCCAGGCGCTGGCCGAGGTCCCGCAGCTGCGCACGGACACCGCCGAAGAACGCCGTATGCGCGAGATCGGCTACCTCCACCTCACGCGGCATCTGCAGTTCTGGCTCGACCGCAAGGACCGCATGAGTATGGCCACCGGACTGGAGGTCAGAGTGCCGTACTGCGATCACCGGTTGGTGGAGTACGTGTTCAACACCCCATGGTCGATGAAGACGTTCGACGGCCGGGAGAAGTCGCTGCTCCGCGCGGCCGCGGCCGACCTCCTGCCCGAGTCGGTCGCCCAGCGGGTCAAGAGCCCCTACCCGAGCAGTCAGGACCCGCGTTACCCCGAAATGCTCCGAGCGCGTCTGCGAGCGCTCCTCTCGGACCGGTCCGCGCCAGTCCATGACCTGCTCCACCTGCCCGGTGCCGAGCTGGCGGCCCGCTCGACCGGTGAGCAGTACAGCTACAGCATGGAGTTCGTGCTGGCGCTGGACAGCTGGCTTCGCGAGTACCGGGTCGAGCTGGCGCTCTGACCGTGATCACTCACTCGCGCGGTACCACATCACACAGCTCGAACAGAGGAGAACACGTGACCACTGGGGTCATCGCCCCGGCAGGAGCGACGGACGGAATGGCGCCGGTCGCCGAGGACATGAGCGCGTGGATCATCGCCGGCGCCGTCGGATCCGACCCCGACCGCTTCCAGCGTGAAACCGACGGCCGGACACCTGCTCAGGGCATTCAGGACGGTGTCGATGCCGAACAGTTGGGGTTCTCCCGGGTGTGGCTGTCCGAGCGCCTGAACATCAAACTTGCCGATGTGATCCTCGCGGGAGTGGCGGCACGCACGACGCGATTGGGTATCGGCACCGGGGCCATCGTCCCGACCACCCGCCATCCCTGGGCCGCCGCCTCGCTCGGGGCGACCATGCACGCTGCCTTCGGCGAGCGCTTCGTCCTGGGGCTCGGCCGTGGGGAGGGGGATGCCCTCAGAGGGATGGGCATCAAGGTTGCGACCTTCCAGGCCATGGTCGACTACATCAGCATCTACCGGCGCCTGTGGGCCGGTGAGACGGTCACCTACGACGGTCCGGCAGGTCACTTCGAGAACCTCCGTTTCTCCCAGACCTATCACGGCGCCCCACCGCAGATCTGGCTCGCGGGCATGGCCAAGAGCAAGGGGGCCGAGGTCATCGCCCGGGCCTGCGACGGTGTTCTGCTGCCTCCGATGTTCACGCCCGAGGCCACCCGCAAGGCGGTCACACGCATCCGTGAAGCGTGCGAGAGGATCGACCGCGATCCCGCCAGTGTCCGCATCTGTGTTCCAGTCGTCACCGCGCCCGATATGGACGAGGAGGAGGCGATCTCCATCTCCGCCGGTCGGCTGGTGAACTATCTGCAGTTCCGCTACTACGGCGACATGCTCGCTGCCGAGAACGGCTGGGCCCCCGAACCGATCGAGCGCCTGCGCAACCACGAACAGTTCCGGGGCCTGGACCGTGCGGCCGGCCACGCCTTCCATCGGCACGAGATGCTGGGCCCCGCCGCCGAGCTGCCCTGGGAGTGGGTGAAGGACAGCTCGGCGATCGGGACCGTTGCCGAATGCGTCGCCCAGTTGCAGCGCTACCGCGACGCCGGCGCCGACGAGGTGGCCACCTATGGGTCGACTCCGATGCAGAACGCCTCGCTGATCGCGGCTTGGCGGGACAGGAGCCGGCCATGAGCCGGGCCGGACATCACGCTGACGGCGGCCGACCGCTTGCCGCACCGTACGTGTCACCGACCAGGCGGTCCCTGGGGCAGCCCGAGTCCACGACGGACCTGATCGCCGAAAGGCTCGAGGACCTGACCCCCACCTGGTTCACCCGCGTCCTGCGCGAGGCAGGCACCATCGGTCCCCGAACGGCTGTCAAGTCGGTCGAGGCCCAGCAGATAGGGACCGGTCAGCTCGGTTCCGTCACCCGCGTGGCCCTCACCTACGACGGCCCGGCGAACACCCCCGCCACGCTGGTCGTCAAGCAGCCCTCCCTTGACGAGGGCAGCCGTCGGGTGGGTGTGAACATGGGTGTCTACCGCTCCGAACTCCGCTTCTACGAGCAGATCGCCCCCCTTGTCAGCTTGCACACGCCCGCATTGCACTGGGGGGCGCTGGAAGACGATACCGGGCGATTCACCATGGTCCTCGAAGACCTCGCGCCCACCTCCACCGCGGGCGACATGATGGAAGGCGCGACAGCCGGGCAGGCCGCCGCAGCGATCGGGGAACTGGTCGGCCTGCAGGCCCCTCTGTGGGACCATCCGCACCTGTACCGGCTGCCATGGCTGGACCTCGGCGGCATGCGCATGCTGTTCGAAGAGGTGCCCGGCGCGGTCGAGGAGTTCGTGAACCGGTTCGGGGAGCGGTTGGACAGTCGCCACATCGCCCTCGTCGAAGCCTTGGCGCCACGGTCTCCGCAGGCCTTCGAGGCCGTCTGGAAACCGCCGTTCGTCGTCGCCCACTGCGACTACCGTCTGGACAACATGCTGTTCGGCAAGGTGCCTTCGGCGCCTTCGCTGACGGTCGTCGACTGGCAGACCACCTGTCCGGGCCCACCGGGCCTCGACGCCGCCGTCTTCCTCGCCTCCAGCGTCGACACCGAGACGCGGCGCACCATCGAGAGCGACTTGCTCGACGTCTATGTCGACGGGCTGAAGGAAGCGGGCGTACGGGACTTCGGCTCCGCGGACGCGTGGGAGAGCTATCGCGCGGCGTCCCTCTCGCCCTTCCTGCTGACCATCTTCACATCGGTCACGCTGGAACGGACGGAGCGGGGCGACGAGATGTGGACGCGGCTCATACGTGGCGCCGCGGAACTCGTCCTGGACACGGAGGCCGCACGCCTGCTCGACTGAGAGGAGGTCCGTCCGCCGCCGGAAGGCCTGCGGCGGACGGCTCACCGCCGTGCCGTCGGGCGGTGGGACACGCTCCGCACGGCGGTGCGAGCGGTCCGAACCTTCGCTGAGCGGTGCGAGCGGTCCAGGCCCGGGGCGGCCCGTACCGCTGCCGCGGCCGCCGTGCCCTGCCGCCCTCCGGTCGCCGCAGGGATGTCAGTGTGCCGGGATCGGCGGGGCGAACCGTCCACAAGATTTGACTATCGCTCCCGCCGGCTGGTTCGCGCCCCCTGTACCGGGTTGATGTGGCTCCACTTCGATCGAGTGGTTCCGGTAGCTGGGGGCGCACCCGTGTACAGAGCGACCGTGTCAGCAGCGGCGACCGGTACGGTCGGCACGGTGTCTAGACGACGCAGAACTCGTTGCCCTCGGGGTCCTGCATGAGCACGGCGTAGTGCTGCGAGGCCGGCTCGTCCGTAATCCGCGAAACGGTCGCGCCGGCCTTCGTGAGCCGTTCGACCGTAGCGGTGACCCGCTCCGTGCGGGCAGCCAGAGGGACGCTGCGTCCTCCACCGACCTTGAGGTCGAAGTGCAGCCGGTTCTTCGTGATCTTGGGCTCGGGAACGTGCTGGAACCACACCCTCGGCCCCTGCCCCGTCGGGTCGACGATCGACTCCGGGGTGCCCCCGCGCCCTCCAGTTCTTCCTCGGGCACTCCCGTATCCGCCCAGTACTCGCGCCATGTGGAGTGCCCGCCCGGCGGGGGTTCCGGTATGTACCCGAGCGCATCAGCCCAAAAGCGAACCAACCTCTCCGGGTCCGCACAGTCAATGGTCAATTGCCACGTCACATCCATGCCCAGAGGGTTGCAGACACGTCTGACGTCCGACACCCTCCGCCCGCACGCGCTACGTGCGGACCGTCCACTTCCGCAACGGAGCGGTGCCGTCCTTCAACTACGCGCACGGATCCGGCCGTGTCCCGGTGCGCATGCTGGGTGAGGCCGCCCCAATGGCTGACACGACAGGTCTCTGACCGCCCCGGTGCACTGAGCGGTCAGTCGTCCAGCTCCATGACCAAGCACCCGTAGTCGTCGACCCTCACCGTCTTGATCAACGAAGGCCGCGGCCCCGACAGGGAGCGGCACGCCGGCCCCTGCACCTCCTTCTCGCCGGGACCGATGACGGGAGAGATCCGGCCCCAGTACTTCCCCGACGTGCCCAGCTCCGCAGGGAAGTGGGGATCGACCAGATCCCCACGTACCCGCGACTGGCTGCCCGGGATCCTCGGGTGGTCACCTGTGGAACACGCCCACGCGCCTGAGGGTCTGTCAAACAAGCCATGCAACTGCGGTAGTTGGGGTTACTGACGGGCCGCCGACAGGCGGCCGTCGAAGGTGATGTCGAAGGCGTTCAGGGCGGTCTTCCAGCGCATGGTCCAGCGGGCCTGGCCCTTACCCGTGGGATCGAGGGACATGATCGCCATGTAGACGCACTTCAGGGCGGCCTGCTCGTTCGGGAAGTGCCCGCGGGCCTTGACCGCCCGGCGGATGCGCGCGTTCACCGATTCGATCGCGTTGGTGGTGCAGACGATGCGGCGTATCTCGGTGTCGAACCGCAGGAAGGGCGTGAACTCTTCCCAGGCGTTCTCCCACAGCTTCACGATCGCCGGATACTTCCGTCCCCACGCGTCGGCGAACTCGGCGAACCGGTCCAGGGCGGCCTCTTCGGTGGGGGCGGTATAGACGGGCTTGAGGAGACGGGCGATCTTGTCCCAGTCCTGTCGGGCGGCATAGCGGAAGGAGTTCCGCAGCAGGTGGACAACGCAGGTCTGCACGATCGTCCTGGGCCAGACGGTCTCCACCGCGTCGGGCAGGCCCTTGAGCCCGTCGCAGACGAGCATGAGAACGTCGCTGACGCCACGGTTCTTGATCTCAGTGAGGATGTGCAGCCAGTGCTTGGCACCCTCGCCGCCGTCGCCGGCCCACAGTCCCAGGATCTCCCGCCGACCCTCGGTGGTAACGGCCAGAGCCACATAAATCGGCCGGTTGGCCACTGCACCATCGCGGATCTTCACGTGAATGGCGTCGATGAAGACGACCGGATAGACGGTGTCGAGCGGGCGGCTCTGCCACTCGACCATGCCCTCCAGTATCTTGTCGGTAATCGTCGAGATGGTCTGGCGGGAGACCTCGGCGCCATAGACCTCGGCCAGGTGGGCCTGCACCTCGCCGGTGGTCAGGCCCTTCGCGGCCAGCGAGATGACCATCTCGTCGACACCGGTCAGGCGCTTCTGCCGCTTCTTGACGATCTTCGGCTCGAAGGGGCCGTCGCGGTCGCGGGGCACGGTTATCTCCACCGGGCCGACGTCGGTCAGCACCGTCTTGGAGCGTGTGCCGTTGCGGGAGTTGCCGCCGTTCTTGCCCACGGGGTCGTGCTTGTCATAGCCGAGATGGTCGGTGATCCCGCCTTCCAAGGCAGACTCCAGCAGCCGCTTGGTCAGCTGCTGCAACAGCCCGCCTTCGCCGGTCAGCTGCAGGCCCTCGGCCTGAGCGCGACCCACCAGCTCGTCGATCAACTGATCGTCCACGGCCTTCACCGACACAGCCTTCGTGGGCTCGGCGGTCTCGGACTCGGACACGTTCTCACTGGTCATCGATGCATCTTCCATGATCGGGAGTTACACCGAACGTTTTACAGTCCCGCCGTCGAGGCCGACGGCACGGTCCGCGACGGGGCCTGGGTCGCCGAACTCACGGGCAAGCTGCTGGACGGCTGGCCGAAGGGCATGCGGCTGATCTTCCGCAAGGAACGACCCCATCCCGGAGCCCAGTTGAGAATCACGGACGCAGACGGCATGCGGATCACGTGCTTCGCGACCAACATCTCCGGCCGGCCGATCGCCGAGCTCGAGCTCCGTCACCGGCTGCGGGCCCGGGCCGAGGACCGGATCCGGGCCGCCCGGTCCACCGGCCTACGCAACCTGCCCCTGCACCACACCACGCAGAACCAGGTCTGGCTGGAGATCGTCCAGATCGCACTCGACCTGCTGGCCTGGATGCCCATGCTCGCCCTGACCGGCCAAGCCCGGCTGTGGGAGCCCCGCCGCCTGCGGTTCCGCCTGTTCTCCGCGGCCGCCCAGCTCGTCACCACCGGCCGGCGCCGCATCCTCCGCCTCGCCCGTCACTGGCCCTGGACCAGCGAAATCACCGGCGCCTTTGAACGGCTTGTCCTCCTGCCGAACCCCGGCTGACCGACAGCTTTCCGTCCCTGCGAGCAGCACCGCCCCGCCCGGAGCAGTGGAACCCGGCGCCCACCCGACGCGACACTCGGGTCCCCGACATGCCCGCCACCAGCCACAGTAAGCGGAACGGTCCGCCGACTCCGTCGGCGGACCGTCATGCAAGATCAAGGCTAGGCGGCCTCTAGACAGCTGAGCGAGCGCTCAGACCGGTTGGTCCAGCCCCTTCAGTGAGTGGAAATACTTCTCACGTCAATCATCTGTATGATGTGTGACATCCTGATGGGGGGTGGGATCACGCGACCCCACCGTCCAGTCGGGGAGGCACCCCGAAAGAAGAGCCCCCCCACGGGCCCGCGGCCAACCAAGACGTAAGGGAATCACTTCACGTGCTCTATTCGGCTAAGAGACTCAACCTATGGGTGGTCGCACTCATAACGTCACTCGCCGTCACCGCTCTGGCGATTAGCGCGGGTTCGCCCGCATCTGCGGCTGAGAGTGGAAACTGGCAACCCGAAACCGCGAACGGAAGCCAAATCACGGCGGATGAAGGGTACTCCGAGGCCTACAGCGGCCCCGACGGTATCATCGTCCAGGTTTGGCGCAGTGCCACCAGCGGTCAGATCTACATGTCCTACAACCACGGGCCTGCCCAGGCCTGGCCCGGGGCCGTAACGGACGCCGCACCGCGGGTGATCTGGACCGGTTACGGATTCAGGGTCTTCCATACCGGTGCGGACGGCCACATCTACTACGCCGGGCTCCAGCACAACTCCAACGGCACCATCACCTTGGGGAACTGGGTGGCCATTCCGGGTGCTGTCACCACGCAGTACAGCAACCCCCCTGCGGTCACCGCGGTGGGAAATGGGGCCGTCGAGGAGTGGTACCTGTCATGGCTGGGCAATGACGGACACCTCTACGGCCAGTACCACCAGCGTGCCGCCAATGTCGTAACCTGGGGTAACATTCAGCGGATCCAGAGCAACAGTGCCGGGGACTCGTATCACGCCCCCGGCATCGCCTTCAACGCCGCATGGAATCGGATCGTTATCGCCTGGACAGCGACGAACGGCGATGTCCGCTATTCCTACCAGGAGTACGGAACGAACTTCTGGTGGCCGTCCTGGACCGCCCAGGGCGTCGTTTCAGTGGGAACGCCGGCTGTGGCGCTCACCAACCACAATGGCCTGCGGGGAACCATCGCCGTTCGAAACAACTATCACAGCATCTCCTACACCAACCTGAGCGGGGCTAACAACACCATCGCCAACGATGGTTGGCACGGAGAGAGCACGAACTTCGGTACGGAAGCGGACCCGTGGCTTTCGGCGGGGAGTTGGGGAATTGTATACCTGATTCTCCTGGCCACCACTCCCGCCCCATTCTACCCGGTGTACTGGAAGCAACTCGCGGAGTACTGAGCGCCGCCGGCTCCGAGCCACAGGAGAAGGCGTAGGCGCGGCACAGGGTGAATCCGCTGGCGCTGGTTCGGACCGGGCTCGCTGCCGCGGGCCAATCCGAGCCCAGCCAAGGGGCGGCGGTGCGCACCTACCGGTGCGCAGCGAGGATCGCACCAGGTATAAGCGCACGAAGTTCAAGCACTGGGTCGATGCCGACAAGGACGGCTGCGACAACCCGCGCCGAGGTCCTCAAGGCCGAGGCGGTCATCGCTCCTGAGCGGGGCGCGAGCTGCCGGCTGAGCGGGGGAGCCTGGTTCTCGCCGTATGACGACCGCTTCATCGAAGGACCGAGCGGTCTGGACATCGACCATTGGTCCCGCTCGCCGAGGCCTGGGACTCCGGCGCCTCCGACTGAAGCGCGAAGGAACGTGAGGCGTACGCCAACGACCTCGGCGACGACCGGGCCCTGATCGCGGTGTCGGCGGCCTCGAACCGGTCCAAGGCCGACCAGGACCCGTCCACGTGGCTGCCGCCGGCCGCCGACTACCGCTGCCAGTACGTCACCGACTGGGTGGCCGACAAGATCCGCTGGCAATTGAGTGCCGATGCCGGTGAACCGGCGGCGCTCGCCGAGGTCCTCAGCCGCTGTCCGGACGTTTTGATCACGGTGCAACTGGCCCGTTAACCACGGCTTCACCGGGCGCGGACGCGGGCCTGCTGCGGTGTCCGGCTGGTGCAGGAGGAACGGGTGGGGGGTGACATCCGTTTTGTACGGACGTCACCCCCCACCCGTTCAGTGAGCCTTTTCAGCGTTGCCTCTCCAGGGTGAGGACCGCGGCGGCGATGTCTGTCATGCGGTTGGGGCTGCAGCGGCTCCGGCGAAAGATCCGCCAGGCCTTCAGGCGGGCGACGCCTCGTTCGACGGGAGCTCGGGCCTGGGCGAGTGCCCGGTTCAGCGTCCGTTCGGTCGGTGACAGTTCGCCGTTGGGCGGGCGGCGGATGGCGGTGGTGGCCCAGGAGCCGGCGCCGATGTAGGCGCGGTCGGCGACGATCGGGACGCCCTGGCGTTCGCAGGTTCGGATGATGCGGTGGGTGCGTGCGGCGGTCAGATCGTGAGCACGGCCCGGCAAGGCCGGCGAAATCCACAGAAGCTGGCCTTCGGGATCGGTGACGACCTGCACGTTCACGCCGTGACGCCGGTGCTTGTGGGAGTAATCGGCGCGTCCGTCGCCCAGGCGGTCGCACTCGCTGAGGGTGCCGTCCAGGAGTACGTAGTCCGGGTCGTGCTCGCACAGGGTCTTGAGCAGGCCCGGCGCCCGGTCGGCGAGGAGCCGCACGACGGCGGTGGTGTCGGCGTGGGCCGTGCCGACGGATATGCCGAACCCGGCGGCGATCTGCGCGAGAGTGTCGTGCTTGCGCAGGTAGGCGAGAGCGACGAGGGCGCGCTGGTGCGGCGGGAGCTTGCAACGGCGGTCACCCTCACGGGTGACGATAAGCGTCGTGACCCACTCGACCAGCGCATGAGGCAGGTCGAGTGCGGCAAGATAAGGAACCAACAGGGCTCCTGGACCGGCAGGTTGAGACTTAGAACACCTCACCCAACGGCACGGGAGCCCTGTCCGTTGCGGGCACCGGTCACTCCAAGCCAATCGCAGGTCAGAGACCAGGGGAAGTACGCCGACCCGCGGGTCCGTCTGCTGGCCTGTGGGCAGAGTCCGGACAAGTTCTCTACTCCGCGTCCGGGGCGCAACCGGCCGTGAGGAACGAGCCCGTTCCCCTCTCTGGCGGCTGGAGTGGGGTCGCCACACCCTGTTACTCACTTTCGGGTGAACCGGCTCACAGCGGTGGGGCGGCGGGCCTTGGCGACGCCTTGTCTAACTGATCGTTTCAGAATGAGTTGAGTTGTGGGTCTTGTGCTTGCTGATCTTGGTCGGCGGGCTGTCCGGAGTGCGTGCTGATCTTGTTCCTGACGATCTGTGGGAGCGGGTGGCCCCGTTCCTGCCACCTGCTCCCGAGCGGCGCCGCCGCTATCCGGGGCGACTGCGTGTTCCCGACCGGACGGCGCTGGCCGGCGTCATGTACGTGCTGCGTACCGGTGTCGCCTGGCGCGATGTCCCCGCGGAGACGGTGGGCTGCTCCGGAGTGACGGCCTGGCGCCGGCTGCGGGACTGGACCGAGGCCGGTGTATGGCCCCGCCTGCACGCCACCCTGCTCAGCGAGTTGCGCCGCGCCGAGTTCTTGGACCTGGACGACAGCGCTGTGGACGGCTCGCACGTCCGGGCCTTGAAGGGGGGATCACGTCGGTGACTCACCCGTTGACCGGGCCAGCCCCGGCTCCAAGCACCACCTGATCGTCGACCGTCACGGGATACCGCTCGCCGTTACACTCACCGGCGGCAACCGGCACGATGTCACCCAGCTCCTGCCCCTGCTGGACGCGGTCCCGCCGATACGAGGTGTGCGGGGGCGCCCCCGTCGCAGGCCCCGGCGGCTGTACGCCGACCGGGGCTACGACTTCGACAAGTACCGTCGCCTGCTGTGGAAACGCGGCATCAAGCCCGTGATCGCCCGACGCGGTGTCGCCCACGGCTCCGGACTGGGCAAGGTCCGCTGGGTGGTCGAGCGCGCCTTCGCCTGGCTCCACCAGTTCAAGCGACTCCGCATCCGCTACGAAAGGACGCGCCGACATCCACCAGGGCCTGCTCGAGCTGGCTTGCAGCCTCATATGCCTCCGCCGCCTACGAACCTCATTCTGAAACGATCAGTCAAGCGGTGAGCCGGGTGCGGCGCAACGCAACGCGCCCGGGCATCACCGTCGTTACCCTGGACGGCAGGGTGCGGCGCTTCCCCGTGGCGCCGCACCCTAACACGACGGTCAGCCTCCCGAGCCGGGTCCGAATGGCGGGACGGACGGGGCACCGCAGGCGGACAGCGGCCGCAGCAGCGCCAGCGCGCGGACAACGGCTCGGCAGGGGAGAGCGGCGAGCACGGTGATGCCAAGCGGGCACGCGAGTGCGGCGTTGCCGGTGGGCAACGAGCGGAGCACGGCCGGGGGACGGCCAAGGCGGCCGGCAGCGCGGTGGGGAAGCGGCCCGGCGGCATTGACCCGCGGCCCGCGCCCGAAGGCGGGCGGCCGGACGGACGCAGGCCGACGGACGGCGGGAGGCGGCAGGCGGGAGGGCGGCGAGCGGCCGGGCGGCCCGGAGCGCGCGGGAGCTCCTCGGCGGCAGTCTTCCGTCAGGTTGCGTTGCCGGCGTCGACGGCTCGGAGCGGGTGATCTCCGTGCCTACCGCGGCAGGTTGGCCTGGTCCGCTTGGCGGAAGATGTCTCCGCAGGTGGGTGCGGGCACCGGCTCGCGGGCGGCAAGGACGGTCAGAGTATGGCGCACTTCCGTGCTCAGCCGAAGGAGCTGGAGACTGGTTTGGCCGCCCTTGTAGGCGTACAGGCGGAAGACCTTGACCGCGATTTCGTCGCGTTCGTCGGCGAAGGTGTCTGGGAGCCCGGCGAGTAGTTCGAAGTCTTGCTTTCCAGTCACCGCGTCGGCCACCGCGCTGAGGGGCAGGGTCTCGAACTCTGATGCCGGCAAAGAAGTGTCCACCGCGACGGCGTGGGCGGCTAAGGCCGCGAAGACCCCAATGAGACGTTCCCCCACCGCCGTGTCGATGCCCCAGGAGTGCAGCCGCTCCCGGCGGCGATCTTGACGCCATGGCTCCTGGTCCAGCTGTGGCAGCAGAGCGCGACCCAGGTACGCGCAGTGACGCCACAGCGTGTCGTGGTCCGAGGTCATCATCGATCCTCTCTGCAGCGGTTGGAGGGCCGGCGCCAGCCGAGCGGCGCAGGCCCTCCAACTTCCCACTACACGCAGGCCAGGTACAGAACGGGGCGGGTTCGTGAACAGGACGACGTCCGTCGCGCCCGCGGCCAGCGCTGCCCGGCTCGCCTCGACCGTCACGGCGCCCGCGTAGCCGCGGCCCCGGAGGTGGGCCGGGGTGTAGACGGGGTCCACCCGGACCATGCCGCCGATGACCGAGGTCGCGGCTGCCATCGAGACGGGGGTGCCGTCCGGGGTCTCCCAGAAGGTGAAGTGCCGGTCGCCGAAGCGTGAGTCGTCCCAGGAACCGGCGTCGATCAAGATGACCGCCGAACCGGCGGCGACCGCCCAGCGGGTCCAAGCCGGGTCCGGGCCGGGATCGGGGCGACGTGGGCGGTAATGCGGTGCATGGTGTTCTCCGGTGGATTGATTTGGTCCGTGGCATGTGGCTGGGCGGTCGGCGTCACGCGGGCCGGCTCAGCGCCCGCAGCGCCAGCCGTCCGCACAGCGCAGCGAGCGGCAGCTCGGCGCCGAGCGCCATGGCGACCGCGGTGGCGAAATCGCCGCCCGGGGCCGCGGTCGTGGTGTCGAACCAGGCGTCCACCACCAGCAGCGTCGCGGTCGCGGCGGCTGCCAGGGCGTGCCGCCGGTCGCCGCGTGCGGCGAGGAGGCCGGTGGCGATCAGGCCGAGCGCCTCCAGCGCGTCGAGTCCGACCCAGGCGGCCGGCCAGTGCGCCGCGGTCGCGGTGGCTGGCAGGCCGGTGGCCAGCACGTACAGCCACGGCAGCAAGGCGAGCCCGCAGGCGACCAGCAGCCACTCGGCACGCCGCATGCCCCGCGCCGGGCGCGGCTCCTCCGCCTCTTCGTGGAGCGGGACGACCTCGGCACCGGCCACATCCTCATCGCAAAACACCAGTTGACGCATCGTCTTCTCCCGCGGCCCGTCGGCTCGTCCCTTCATGTGCTCCACCCTCCGTCGGACACCAGGGCGCCGTCGGTCACGCAGGGTTCCGACCTGGGGTGGAGAAAAGTGCACCCCCGAACCGGGCGAGGACGTCATGGCACGGGGATGGCCTGCGGCTTTACCGTCTGACGCATGCAACTCACCACGTGGCTGCGGCTGGCGCCGGGCCCGCCGTTCCGCAGGGCAGGACATCGGACCGCGCTGGTCGCCGCCGGCCTGCCGCTCCACCTCGCCGTGGTACCACTGTGGCTCTGGCTGCTCGGCACGATGGCGGCGTTGGTGCGCGCGCCCGGCGCGGTGGCCGTGACTCCGCTGCCCGTGCTGCTCACGCTCGTGGTGACACCCCTGCTGACCGCCGGGCAGCGGCGGCGCTACCGGGCGCTCGTCGGCAAGGACCTCCCGCGCCCCGCCGTCAACGGGAAGTCGGTGGTTCGCCGGCTGACCGGCCGGGCCTCGTGGCGGCAGATCTGCTACCACGCCGTGGCGGGACCACTGCTCGCCGTCCTGGACCTCGGCGTCCTCGCCGTCTGGGCCGCCGCTGTCGTGGCCGCCTCTATCTACGTGTGGATCTGGGCGCTGCCCCCGCAGTGGCGGGTCACCGAACTCGGCTACACCACGCAGGCCGCGTACATCACCGCCGGCGGCCTCGCCCTGCTGTTCCTCGGGCCCCGTCTGACCGGCGCTCTGGTGCGGCTGGAGAACCGTGCGGCCGAGGTCCTGCTCGGCCCCAGCCACACGGAGAAGCTGGCCCGCCGGGTCGCCGACCTCGCCGAGAGCCGGGCCGGCGTGCTCGACGCCGCCGACGCCGAGCGGCGGCGGATCGAGCGCGACCTACACGACGGCGCACAGCAGCGCCTCGTCTCACTCGCCGTCAACCTGGGCCTGGCCAGGGCCACCCTCGGCGACCTGCCGGAGGAGGCCCGCAAGGTGATCGAGGAGGCGCACCGCGAGGCGAAGGAAGCGATCGCCGAGCTGAACGACCTGGTGCGCGGCCTGCATCCGGCCGTCCTCGAGGACCTCGGCCTCGACGCCGCGCTGTCCGGGGTCGCCGCCCGCCTCCCGATCCCGGTAGGTGTGGCGGTGGACCTGCCGCAGCGCGCCTCACCCACGGTCGAGGCCGTCGCGTACTTCGTGGTCTCCGAAGCCCTGACGAACGTGGTCAAACACGCCCAGGCGACCCGGGCGGACGTGACCGTGGAGCGGATCGGGGAGACACTGCTGGTGGTCGTCGCGGACGACGGAGCGGGCGGCGCGGATCTCGCGGTGGCCGGCGGTGGCACAGGGCTTGCCGGGCTCGCCAAGCGCGTCGCGTCCGTCGACGGCGCGTTCTCCTGCCGCAGCCCCGCCGGGGGCCCGACCGTCATCACCGTGGAGCTGCCGTGCGCGCCGTGATCGCCGAGGATTCCCTCTTGCTGCGCATCGGCGTGGTCAAGGTGCTGGAGGCGGCCGGGTTCGAGATGTGCGCGCAAGTCGCCGACGCAGAAGGGCTGCTGGCAGCCGTCGAGGAGCACCGGCCCGACATCGCCGTGGTCGACGTGCGCATGCCGCCCGGCTTCACCGACGAGGGAGTGCGCGCCGCGCTGGTGATCCGCCGCCAGTACCCGCGTACCGCCGTGTTCCTGCTGTCGCAGTACGTGGAGGAGCGGTACGCCGCCGATCTCTTCGCCGCCAACACCTCGGGCGTCGGCTATCTGCTCAAGCAACGGGTCGCCGACGTCGAGGAGTTCGCCGAGGCGGTACGCCGGGTGGCGACCGGCGGCACCGCGCTCGACCCGCAGGTCGTCGCGCAGCTGCTGGTGCGCCGGCACAGCGATCCGCTCGACCGGCTGACGCCGCGCGAGCGGGAGGTGCTGGAGCTGATGGCGGGCGGCCGGTCCAACTCCGGCGTCGCCGCCGAGCTGGTCTTGAGCGAGAGCGCGGTCGCCAAGCACATCAACAGCATCTTTACCAAGCTCGACCTGCCCAAGGCCGACGCCGACCACCGCCGCGTCCTGGCGGTGTTGCGCTTCCTGGGCGTTGCGACCGCATAGTGCGCGATCACGCCCGCATGCTCAGTCGACAACGGTGCTGAGCAGCACTTAAAGAGCGTTTTATCCCGATGAGGTTGTTTGGTTCGAGGTTCAGGTGTCGCGCCAGTTGGGGGTGGATTCGCTGGTGAGTCGTCGGCTTATGAGGTCGATCATCGCGACGTGGATTATGGCTTCGGAGCGGTGGGGGTGGGTCTCGTAGTCGCGTGCGAGACGGCGGTGATGCATCAGCCAGCCGAAGGTCCGCTCGACAACCCAACGTCGGGGGATGACCTTGAATCCTTTGACGCCGGGGTCGCGTTGGACGACTTCGACGTCGATACCGAGTCGGGCGCCGTGCTCGATGGCTTTCGTGCGGTAGCCGGTGTCGGCCCACGCTTTGGTCACCCGAGGGGTTGTGGCGGGGATCTGGGAGAGCAGGTGGATGCCGCCGGTGTTGTCGGAAACGCTCGCAGCGGTCACCCAGACGGCCAGCAGCAAGCCGAGGGTGTCGACGCCGATGTGGCGCTTGCGACCTGCGATTTTCTTGCCTGCGTCAATGCCCTGGCCGGCCGCGGGTACGTTGGCGGAGGTCTTGACGCTCTGCGCGTCCAGCACGCAGGCACTCGGTTCGGCATCCCGGCCTTCGGCCTCACGCACCAGGCGCCGCAGCAGGCCGTTGAGCTGATCAAAGACGCCGTCCTTCTGCCATGCGGCGAAGTAGCCGTAGACCGTCTCCCAGGGTGCGAAGTCGTGCGGCAGGTAGCGCCAGGGGATGCCGGTGCGGTCGACATACAGGATGGCGTCCACGATGCGGCGCAGGTCGTGCTCGGGTGGGCGGTCGATGTCCAGGCCCTTGCCTCGGCGCTCGGCCCGCCAGGCATTGAGCGTGGGGCCGATCAACTCCCAGCGAGCATCGGAGAGGTCGCTGGGATAGGGGCGGCGTCGCGTCATGTTGCGGTAGTACCGTCGGCACGACGCGTCCCCAGGGCGCAAACAGCGCCAACCGGGGGCGCTTTGGGATCAGACAGGAGCGACTCGCCTCAAACGGGCAGAGGTATGAAGTCCCCTGCCGCACAGCCCGCATTGGTCACTCCCGTTTCAGCAGTCACAGGCCGACTCGTATCCCGAAGCGCCACCAAACAACCTCATCGAAATAAAACGCTCTTTTACAGATCGTTTCAGAATGAGGTTCGCAGGCGGCGGAGGCATATGAGGCTGCAGACCAGGTCGAGCAGAGCCTGATGGAGATCCGCACGTCGTTCGTAGCGGATGCGGAGTCGTTTGTACTGGTGCAGCCAGGCGAAGGTGCGCTCCACTACCCAGCGCACCTTGCCCAATCCGGAGCCGTGCGCGACACCGCGTCGGGCGATCAGGGGCTTGATGCCGCGCTTCCACAGCAGGCGACGGTACTTGTCGAAGTCGTAGCCGCGGTCGGCGTACAGGCGCTGAGGTTTGCGGCGGGGGCGTCCCCGCAGGCCCCGGATGGGTGGGACCGCGTCCAGCAGGGGCAGGAGCTGGGTGACGTCGTGCCGGTTGCCGCCGGTGAGCGTGACGGCGAGCGGGGTTCCGTGACGGTCGACGATCACGTGGTGTTGCGAGCCCGGGCGGGCGCGGTCGACGGGCGAGGGGCCGGTGTGTTCCCCCCTCTTGAGGGCCCGGACGTGGGAACCGTCCACGGCGCAGTCGCCCAGGTCCAGCAGGTCGGCGCGGCGCAGCTCGGTCAGCAGGGCGGCGTGCAGGCGAGGCCAGACGGCTGCCGCAGTCCAGTCGCGTAGTCGGCGCCACGCCGTCACCCCGGTGCAGCCCACGGTCTCCGCGGGGACGTCGCGCCAGGCGACCCCGGTCCGTAGCACGTACAGGATGGCGGCGAGTGCCGCGCGGTCGGGAACGCGCAAACGTCCCGGGTAAGGGACTGTAGATCGTTCGGTGTAACTCCCGATCATGGAAGATGCATCGATGACCAGTGGAACGTGGCCGAGCACGAGGCTGTCGAGTCGGCAGCGGCTGTGTCGGCGAAGGCCGTGGACGAACAGCTGATCGACGAGTTGGTGAGCCGGGCCCAGGCCGAGGGGCTGCAGTTGACCGGCGAGGGCGGGCTGTTGCAGCAGATGACCAAGCGGCTGCTGGAGTCCGCCCTGGAGGGCGAGGTCACCGACCACCTCGGCTATGACAAGCACGATCCGGCGGGCAAGAACGGCGGCAACTCCCGCAACCGGCAAACGCTCCAAGACCGTGCTGACCGACGTAGGGCCGGTGGAGATCGTCGTGCCCCGCGACCGGGACGGCTCCTTCGAGCCGAAGATCGCCTCAGGCACACTCGGCGATCTCGCCCTCATGCAAGGTGGTGAAGGAAGTGTCTTCCTCACCGGCCACCCCAAAGGCAGCCCCGCCACCGCGGGAACCGGCGTCACTCGCCTCGACGCTCCGTCGGGCACCGATGTGTCCTCGCACGGTCGTCTCGCGATCGACCCAATCCTCACTCCCGGCGTACGCGCCGGCCTGGCGCATATCAAGGACGCAGGTAAGGGCTTCACGAAGTCCACAGAACCCGCTCTGCAGACGGCCACACCCGCCGACGACCGCGACGAGCCTGTAACGGTCACCAGCACCGCCATCGCCACCGGGACGAGGCTGACGCAGAGCGTGCAGCAAACGGCCGGCAGCGGCTCCGGACACGATCCCTCCCCGGCCCTCGCCACGGCCACCGGCGCGTACCGGCCGAAGCCCGCTTCCCTGAACGCGAGCCTGGTCGCGAGTTCCCCGACCGACGACGACCGCTGGTGCGCCGTATCCCGCAACGTTGATGGCGGGCAAGCGGGAGACGAACCCGGCGGGATCGACGAACCACTTCCGCGGTGACGTGCTGCGCGTGCTGGGAGTGCTGAAGGTCGCGACCGCTGATCAGAGCCAGAGGATCGGTGCTCCGCACCTGAGCTACCGGCACGCCGGCAAGCCGACTCCGTCGAAGCAGAAGCAGGCTCGCACCGCCTCGCACACCGGCGCGCTGTCCGACATGCGGGGGCACGGCCTGGTCGAGAACGGCGGCTCCACCGAGACGGGGACCGCTTGAGGAACCTGACCCCGAAGGGCCTGCAAGCCGCCTCCTACGAGCTGCGGCGCCCGATGACGGAGATGGGGTCCACCGCGCGCGGCGCGGGTTCCAGCGGCGCCTCCCACCCCATGGCCGTCAACGAGACCGTGATCGCACTGCTGCGCCCGAAGCCGAACATGGCCAAGCTCGCCAAAGACTCGGCCGAAGTCCGCGCCGCTGCCCAGGCCGCCGTCGACGGACCGCGCGGCGTGGGCACCATCGCCTCGTACTGGACCGAGGTGTCGCTGCCCGCCACCGGCACCTGGAACGCGCCCGGCAAGGGCGGCGCCCAGGCCGACATCGTCGTGACCGCTCCGCAGGACCGGGTGCCGCTGTTGTTCATCGAGGTCGACAACTGCCATGAGACCGCTGAGGAGCTCGCCGACAAGCTGGAGAAGTACGTCCGGTTCTTTCTGCGGAAGGTGAAGGACACCGACGGCCGTGAGCGCCCGATGTGGCGCACCCGTTGGCCCGCTCCGGGCACCTGGTCCGGCGATGCGACGTTCCCGCCCGTCCTGCTGGTGTTCAACCGCATCGGTGAGCGCAACCCCGACCGCACCGTCCCGCGGCTCATGGAGCTCACCCGTCACCTGTGGCAGGGCCAGCGGCAGAAGGGCGGGCACCACCACTACGACGGGCGCCTCCCACGGCCTGAACCAGTTGCGCGAGCACGGTCCGGCCGGCGCCGTGTTCCTCCGCTTCGGCCGCGACCACAAGCAGCACTTGTGGGAAGCGATCGGCAATCCCCGCCGTGAGGCGGCCGATGCCCGCGCCTGGGAAGAGACCAGGATCCGACAGGAGGGGTACCAAGCACAGGTACGGCGGGCGGCCCAGGAGCAGGCGGCGAGGAAGGCAGCAGAGCGGGAGGCCCGCCGTCCCGTCTGCGCCAACTGCGGAGCGAAGTTCACCGACGAACGCTGGGAGGCGGCACAGGCAACGGACTGGGGGAGGCCGAGGGACACCCACCCGCACCTGTGCGACGACTGCCAGCAGAAGGCTGACACCGTAAAGGCCCCGGCAGCCGACGAGTGCGGGCACCAGGAGCCGGTACGTGACGGGGCAGGGCAGCAGGACTTCCAGCGACATGCCCGTCGTCCCGTCTGCACCGACTGCGGTGCCGAGTTCACCGACGAACGGTGGAGCGCGGTCGAGCGCGTCGGCTGGAGCGCCACCCCAGAGCCGCGGCCGTCTCTGTGCGGGGACTGCGACCGGCAGGCCGTCACCGACGTACAGCAAGCCTGGCCGAGCGCCCATCGGCACCAGAAGCAGGGCCAAGCCGTGCCCGAGCAGAAGACCGGCGGCACCTGGTTCTCCCGCTTCCGCAGGTGACACGAGGGCCCGGCTGTCAGTGGCGGATGCGAGGCTGAACGGATGGACCGTGATGAGGAGCAGTTGCTACGCCGCCGACCACGACCATCCGGGCCCGCGGCCGGACCGGCGCTACGCCGAACTGGTCGGCAGCCCGCTGGACGGCTTGCTGCTCGACATCACCGGCTGGACGCGCGATGAGGCCGGCACTGGCGCTGCGCTCTCCACGGAGCGGGGGCAGTTCGGCGCCGGGGACCGGGCCGTGTACTACCCGCGCCCCGGCGACCCTGACCACTGGGACTGGACTGGCGACACTCCTTGACTGTCCCAGGCAGACTCGCCCACCCGTCCGGCCCAGGGCGCGCTGGGAGGCGTGATCACCATGCTCGCCGCTCAGGCACCATGCTTGGACGAACTCTGAAGGGGTCGCCAAGCGGGGCGGGGAGGTGGTCCTGATCGACGGCACCCTCATCCCCGCCCCGCGCTGCGCAGGTAAGGCCGCCTGCTCTGGATGTCCGCAGCCCGGCCCGGCTGCATCTACGACAACGCCGTGAACCCGATGGTGCTGTATACGATGCCTGGCGCCGCCGCGGTGGTGGGCAGGATGCTCCCGACTGGACCACCTGAACAGCCCGGTGATGTCTTTCGGCCGTGTTTGGCCGATCCCCGTTACATGACCCTCAAATACACCTCAGAACCCGCCGCTTGTGATTGTTGTGCGCATGCTTAGTGGGTAGCGTCCAGGCATTCGATCGCCAGCCGGGCGATTTCCGCGAAGGACACCGTGTGAACCTCCATGCAAAGAAGCTTGCCGGTACGGGAGTTGCTGCCGTTCTCCTGGCATCCTTAGCCTCTGCTCCTGCGCTCGCTGACGATGAGGCACCTGAAGGCGTCCCGACGATCTCTGCGGACGAGACAACAGAGATCAATGACAGGGCGGACTGGGAGGACGGGCCTGAGCAGTCGATCAGCGAGCCCACCTACTGCGACGGGCCGTACACCTGGTATAGCATCACGTCGAAGAAGCCCTACTTCGTGCCCTCGTGGTGGAACGGCACCTCCTACAAAGACGGACCTGGCGGCACTATGAGCGTTTCGGTCACCAAGGCCGGCACGATCAGCGCGGAGATTTCCGGTTCCATCGAATGGAGCTCGAACGCCATCATCGCCAAAGCCAAGGCGCAGGTGAGTGTAAAAGTCGGGGGAAGCGTCAGCATCACGACCGGACATCAGTACACTCACAACGTCAAGTCCAACAAGTACGGTCATCTGCAGTACGGCTCATGGGGGTATAAGGTGACATGGGCCAAGTACCAGCGCATCGGCGCCTGCGGGTCCAAAGAACTCGGCAGCGGAAAGGCGACACTGCCGACGTCCGAGACCGGATGGAAGTACTGGGAAACGTCGTCGTGACCCCTCCGATCAGCTCACGCACCCTTTCGGCCTGCACCGCGATAGCCGCATCAGTCCTGCTGCTCACCTCCTGCAGCCAGGACTCCGACGGCCGTAGCGACGGCCGGGCCACTCCCTCTGAGCAGTCAGCCGCCCCCTCTCAAACGACGAGTCCGCCGTCGGAGACGGTGTTGATGAAACGGGCGGCAGCCATCGTGGCCAGTATTTCCGGCGGTTCTCTCCTGGAGGGCGGATCGGAACGTGTCGCAGACGGTATTCACACGCGACCGGAGCTCGGCAAGGGAAAGACATACAGGCTTGTCGTGACGTGCGTCGGGCGAGGCAACGCACACCTGACCATCGCCCCCACCACATCGGGTTCCGACGCTCCGGTGCCCTGCGACCAGTCCGTGGTCCAGCAACGCATCAAGGGCGATGGCGAGGTCCGGATCGATGTTTCCGGCGCCAAGGGCTCCACGGGTGTCCTCGCCTGGCAGATCAACACCCTTTAGAAGAGGTCGGCGCCTGTGAGAGCGGTGTTCCGTCTGACTCTCAGGCGGAACACCACCTTGCGCTCGCAGTGGACCGCCGACGCCGTGCTGATGGCTGTCGCCCTGTACAGGGCTGCGGTCTTCCCGATCGTTGCCGGGTCGGTCAGTGCAGAGGAACAGCAGGCCCGCCGCACGATCGCCTACCGGATGTCCGCGTACGACAGCCTGCCTCGCCAGGTGCGCCTATCGGCGGCCGAGGCGCTGGAGGTCATAGACGACGGCCAGGACGTTGAAGCCGCGCGGACCACACTGCAGGCGCTGACGATGGCGGTCTACGACTGTCGGCTCCGCTCACGGTGACCTAACGGCCGGTAGTCGCCGGGGGCGTATCGCCTCCAGGGCCGCAGACTTCGGTGGGTGCGGCGGCAGCCGGGCAGGAGCGCCCTGCCCGGCTGCTGATGGCTACTCCCACGGCTTCGGTAGCGCGTGCCACAGGGACTTGTGCCGGTCGGGCGGGTTGGTGAGGAACTTGTCCACCAGCCAGGCTGTGGTGGACCGGACCGCACCCCGCGTGTCGCCGTGGGTTACCGCGGCGGGCAGGCCGGCACCGGCAACAGGCTGCTGCTGCGGGGCAGGTGCGGGGTCGGGCGGCTGGACGGTTGGGGGCACGTTGTCCCGGGTCATGATGCTGCTCCTTTGAGCAGAGGGATCGAGGACGGCGGACACCAGTGGTGGTGTCGTCCGCGTGGGGGTGGTGCGCGCCTCGCGGTCGGCGGTCCTGCTGCTCTCTGCCTGGGAGCATCCCAGTGGGGTCTCGGCCCTGGCCCAGGGTGGCGTGCCCAGAGTAGTCGCGATCGGTGCGGGGGTTCCCTTGGTGGTCTGGCCGGTGGTCATCGGTACTACCTCCGAGTCGGGTTCGGCTTGGCGGGCGGGACAGTGACAGGTCTCGGGTGCTTGCGTCTCCTTCTGCCGGGAACGGCTTTTTCACCCTCTGGTGTTGAAATCCGCAGCCCGGACAGCAGAGACCGGGAAGAAAGTTCTGCAAGTTCCGAGCAGAGGTGAAGGCCCGGACCACGACGTGGTCCGGGCCTTCACCTCTGCTCTAGGACTTGTCCGGCCGATCATGTGACCACTCCGCAGTCGTGTCGTTGATGTGGACATGGGGCGGGGTGATCTGACGGATGCCGAGTGGGAACGGCTGCGGCCGTTCCTGCCGGTCAGCAACAGGCGTTGT
>NZ_JBVIJO010000032.1:0-26951 GCF_055581365.1 Streptomyces sp. NPDC031445 | reverse complement strand
GGGCGCCATGGCGGAGCCATGGCAACCGACGACAACGCGGCGAGGCGCGGTGCCAGGGCCCGCGAGCCCGGCATGATCCAAACGAGAGGCCCTAGCGCCGCACGGCGGTCACCCTCTCGCTCTCCACCCGCTTGGCGAGCGCCTCCTCGTCCAGCCGGTCCAGGTTCCGGCACAGCACCACCGACCCCCCGACGGCCAGCGGCGCGAACAACCCCGCGGCCAGCCCCTCCCAGGTGTCGTACGGCAGCCCCGACAGCAACCGGGACCCGGGGCCCGTGAGCCCGAGCGCTCCCGCTTCGGAAGCGGCCCGCTCGACGACCTCCGCCCCGCTGGACTCCCGCCCGGCGACGACGAGCGCCGGCCCCTCCGGATCCACCGGAGCGAACGGGGCGAACCGGTCGCCCTGGCCCGGGACTTCCACGGCGTAGTCGATGAACCCGGGCGGAGTCTGCGGGAAGCGTCCGCCCAACGGCCGCAGCGCCAGCGCCACTCGCTCACCCGGGCAGGCGCGCGCCGCGTCGAGCGAGTCCGGTCCGCTCACGACGACGTCGGCCGCCGCCGGGTTCCCGGCGACGTCCGCGACCGCACCCACCGACGCACAGGCCAGCAGCCACACCGCCGTCTGCCAGTGCGCGGGCAGCAGCAGCGCGACCCGGTCACCGGGCCCGGCGGCGAGGTCGCCCTGGAGGAGGTTGGCGGTCTTGGCCACCCAATTGGCGAAGGTGGCCACGGACAGTTCGACGCGTTCGCCCGTCGCGTCGTCGTAGAAGGTCACCAGCGGGCGGCCGGGATCCGCGGCGAGCGCGGAAGTCAGCAGGTCGGCAGGGGTGCGATCGGTGGCGTTCACCCGGGACAGGGTACGCGCGGGCGGGTGCGCGCGGCGGGTGGCGGGGCCACCGGTTCGGCGGAACGCCTCCCGACAGGCCGTCAGTTCGGGGATGGACAGATATGTACAACTATGTCCAAGATCATGCCCATGCGTCGATTCCTCACCTCCTGTCCTGGCGCCTCCCCGCTCGCCGTCCGTTCGCTCGGCCTCACCTTCGCCACGGCCCTCGTGCTCGTCCCGGCCGCGCCCGCGACCGCCGCGACCGTTGCCGCCACCACTGCGACCCCGGCGACCGCCGTGACCACTGCGACCGTCCGGGACCGGGCCGCGGTCCCGGGCAGCACCCGGTCGCTGCCGCTCGTCCCGCTCGCCCGGGAGCGGGTTTCCGGCGCGGCCCCGGAGCAGGGGCTGCGCCGGGTGGGCGGCGCACGGTTCTCGCTGCTCGGCGTGGTCTGGGACGACCCGGACACCGAGCTGCGAGGACGGGTGCGGGTGCGCACCCGGTCCGCCGTGACGGGGCAGTGGTCCGGCTGGCAGGACGTCGAGACGCACGACGCCGACCACCGGGCCGACCCCGGTACGGCGGAGGGCTCGTCCCGGCGGGTGCGCGGGGGGACGGCGCCGCTGTGGGTGGGGGACTGTGACGGTGTGGAGGTACGGGTGCGGGCGGCGGGACCGGGCGGCGGGGCCCGCACCGGGCTCCCCTCCGGGAAGCGGGCCGGCGGGCCGCGCGCGTCACTGCCGCAGGGGCTGCGGCTGGAGCTGGTGGACCCGGGAGCCGGGCCGGCGGCGGGGGAGGGCGGGGCGGCCGGAGGGCGACCGCCACGGAACCCGCGCGGCGACGACCCGCCGCGCACCGCCCTCGACACGGAGGCCGCGCTGGCCGCCTCGGCCGCCAACGCGGACATCGCCGCGTTCGGCGCCACCGCGATCCCGGAACTGGACCGGCCGGCCACCGAGCGGGAGCTGACCCGCCTCCAGGGCCCGGTGCGGGGGAAGCCGTACATCGGGGCACGCCCGCGGATCGTCACGCGCCGGGGCTGGGGCGCGGACGAGTCGCTGCGCGAGCGCGGGTTCGTCTACACCAAGAAGATCAAGGCGGCCTTCGTCCACCACACCGCCACGGGCAACGCGTACACCTGCGCCCAGGCGCCCTCCGTCATCCGCAGTATCTACCGCTACCACGTCAAGAGCATGGGCTGGCGGGACATCGGCTACAACTTCCTCGTCGACAAGTGCGGAACCCTCTACGAGGGCCGGGCCGGGGGCGTTGCCAAGGCGGTGCTCGGCGCGCACACCCTCGGTTTCAACAGCGACAGCATGGGGATCGCCGTGATCGGCACCTACGGCGCGACCGAGCCGTCGAGCGCCGCGGTGACGGCCGTCGCCCGGCTCACCGCGTGGAAGCTGGGGCTCTACGGGGTCGATCCGAGCGGGAGGACATACCTCACGTCGGGCGGTGGCAATCTCTACCCCAAGGGGAAGAACGTACGACTGAACGTGATCTCCGGCCATCGCGACGGGTTCGCCACGGAGTGCCCCGGCAAGCGGCTCTACGCCAGGCTCGGCACGGCCCGCTCCAGCGCGGCGCGGTACCAGGGGCGCTGAGGCCGGAGCGGGGACGGCCGGAGCGGGGGCGGCCGGGGGAAACCGCACGCCGATCTCGCGGGACACCGCGCGGCCATCGAAGGCGTCGTCGCACGGTCTGCATACACTGACCGGCCGAAAAGAGTGTGACGAGTAGTTCGGCCGGTCCCGGCAGGAAGCAGAGACGACAGGTGACAGAAGCGATCCTCCTGGTCGGCGGCAAAGGCACCCGGCTGCGGCCGCTCACGGTGCACACACCCAAGCCGATGGTCCCGGCCGCCGGGGTACCGTTCCTGACCCACCAGCTGGCGCGCGCCCGGGCGGCGGGCGTCGAGCACATCGTCCTCGCCACCAGCTACCTGGCCGAGGTCTTCGAGCCGTACTTCGGGGACGGCTCCGCGCTGGGCCTGCACATCGAGTACGTGACGGAGGAGGAGCCGCTCGGCACGGGCGGAGCCATCCGCAACGTCGCCGGCCGTCTGCACTCCGGTCCCGACGACCCGGTGCTGATCTTCAACGGGGACATCCTGACGGGGCTGGACATCGGGGCCCTCGTGGACACCCACGAGTCGACGGGCGCGGACGTCTCCCTCCATCTGACGCAGGTGACGGACCCGCGTGCCTACGGCCTCGTGCCCACGGACGGGACCGGCCGCGTCCTGGCCTTCCTGGAGAAGCCGCAGACGCCGGAGGAGATCGTCACCGACCAGATCAACGCGGGGGCGTACGTCTTCCGCCGCTCGGTCATCGACACCATCCCGGCGGGCCGGCCCGTGTCCGTGGAACGCGAGACCTTCCCCGGCCTCCTGGCGGCCGGCGCGCATCTGCAGGGCATGGTCGACTCCACCTACTGGCTGGACCTCGGCACCCCGGCCGCGTTCGTCCGCGGCTCGGCCGACCTGGTCCTGGGCCGGGCGCCGTCCCCGGCGGTCCCCGGCCGCTGCGGCGACCAGCTCGTGCTGCCGACGGCCACGGTGGCGCCCGACGCCAAGCTGACCGGCGGCACCGTGGTGGGCGAGGGCGCGTTCGTGGCGCAGGGCGCGCGGATCTTCGGCTCCACGATCCTGCCGGGCGCCGTCATCGAACCCGGCGCCGTCATCACCGACTCCCTCATCGGCATTCGCGCCCGCGTCGGCGAACGCTCCGTCCTCACCGGGACGGTCATCGGCGACGGCGCGGTCGTGGGCGCCGACAACGAACTCTTGGACGGCGCGCGGGTCTGGTGCGATGCCCGTATCCCGGCGGGGGCGCTGCGCTTCTCCTCGGACCAGTAGAGGAGCCCGGAGCCGGCACGCCGCCGCCCCACGGCCTGCCCAGTCACCCGCGCCGCTGCGGGCAGTCGTGCCGCTGGGGCGGCACGGGTGGGCGCTGCGGCACCCGGCCGGCGCCGGTGAGCGACACCCCGCGGGCCGGCGGCAGTTCCGCGCACCCGGCGGGCGCCGGTGAGCGGACCCCCGGCCGGCGGCAGCGTCCCGCTCCCCACCGGTGCCGGTAGGCGCGCCCGCCCAGGCCCGGCGGCAGCCCCCGGCACCGGCGAGCGAATCCGCCGTCCAGCCCGGCGCCGGCCCGGCGCAGCGAACCGCGCGTCACAGCAACCCGATGTCCACCCGCCGCATCTTCGGCTTGCGCCGTGCCGGTACACGTCCGCTCAGCAGGATCAGCCGAGCCGCCCGGTGCCGCTGCCCGGCGTACGGCTCGAGCAGGCGCAGCATCTCCGCGTCGTCGGCCTCCCGGTTCCCCGCCAGCGCCCACCCCACGATCCCGGGCAGGTGCAGGTCCCCGACGGTCACCGCGTCCGCCGCCCCATGACTGCGCTGCACCACTTCCGCCGACGTCCACGGCCCCACCCCCGGCACGACCTCCAACCGGGCCCGGGCCTCGGCCGCCGGCATCCCCACGGCCTGCTCCAGCCGCGCGGCGACCCGCACGGCGCGCAGGATCGTGGACGCACGCTTGTCGTCGACCCCGGCCCGGTGCCACTCCCAGGACGGGATCAGCGCCCAGGTCCGCGGCGCCGGCATCACCCACATCGGCCGTTCACCGGCGCCCGCGGGGCCCGGCGCCGGCTCCCCGAACCCGCGGACGAGCAGCCGCCACGCCCGGTACGCCTCGTCGGTGGTGACCTTCTGCTCCAGCACGGACGGGATCAGCGACTCCAGCACCAGCCCGGTCCGGGTCAGCCGCAGCCCCGGCCGCCGGTGCCGCGCCAGCGCGACCACCCGGTGCCGTGGCACGAACGCCCCGGGGTCGTCACCGGCACCGAGCAGCTCCGGCAACTGTTCCAGCAGCCACGCGGCACCCGGCCCCCACGCCTCGCCGGACACCTCACCGCCGTAGGCCCGCACCCGCAGCGTCCCCGGCCCGGCGGGCGTACGGCAGGCCCGCCACACGGACCCGTCGGCCGTGGCCCGGAAGGTGGGATCGGCGG
The DNA here is from genome assembly GCF_055581365.1 of Streptomyces sp. NPDC031445. NCBI lineage: Bacteria > Bacillati > Actinomycetota > Actinomycetes > Kitasatosporales > Streptomycetaceae > Streptomyces > Streptomyces sp. NPDC031445. Next base: position 22,107 of record NZ_JBVIJO010000032.1, on the reverse strand, counting down.
GGCCGCGCCGGAGCGGCCCGAGGGTCAGCCCGAGGTCGAGCGGCCCGTCCGGCACCCAGCGCCGTACCCGCGCGGGCGCCGCACCCTGCCGCGGTATCCCGGCGGCGGCCCCCGCCGGCACGGCGACACGCCCGCCGCGCACGGTCGTACGCGTGGGCCGCTGGGGGAAACGTCCTGCCACGAGGGGTCCTCTGTGTCCAAAGGGGTGCGGTGCCGCCTACGAGACTAGGCGGTCGGCGCGCCCGCGGGGCCGCCTCGGGGCGGACCGGGGCGGACCGGGCCGCGCGTCGCACTCACCGCACCTCCACGAACGCCCCCGCCTCCCGCGCCGGCCGCGGTCCCGGCTCCTCCGCCGGGTGGCCGACCGCCACCGCGCCCATCGGGTCCCAGTCCGTCGGCAGCCCGAGCACCTCGCGCACCACGTCCCGGCAGAACATCGTGGACGACACCCACGCCGAGCCCAGCCGCTCCCCGGCCAGCGCGACCAGCAGGTTCTGCACGCCCGCGCCCATCGCGACGACGAACATCTCCCGCTCGGCGGCGTCCCGCCGGGCGTCTCCGTAGGTGTGCGAGCCGTCCATGACGAGGCACGGCACGACCAAGTACGGCGCGTTGCGCAGCACGTCACCGCGCCGGATCCGCTTCGCGATGGACTCCTCGCCCTTGCCGTCCCGGCGCAGGTCCTCGATCCAGGCGTCCCGCATCGCGTCGAGCAGCCGTACCCGCGACTCCCGCGACTCCAGCAGCACGAACCGCCAGGGCGTGGTGTGGTGCGGGGCGGGCGCGGTGACGGCGGCGGCCACCGCGCGCCGGACGGCGCCGGGGTCGACCGGCTCGTCGGTGAAGGCCCGCACGGTACGGCGCTGGGTCACGGCCTCCCGCACGGCCTCGGAGGTGCCGAGCCGGAACATGTCGTCCCGCGCGCCGCGCACCAGGGTCCGGGCTCCCGCCCCGTGCTCGTCGGCCACGGCGTGCGGCAGTCCGCGCACCACGGCCACCGGCAGGGCCGCCGCCTTGCCCTTGACCAGGTCACCGGCGGCGGCCAGCTCGTCCGCCGTGGCGACGACGGTCGCGCTGAGCGGGTTGCCGTGCGCGTCCGTGCCCCCGCGCAGATCGTCCAGCACGCGCACCCCGGCGGCGCCGATCGCGACATCGGTGAGCCCCGCCCGCCAGGGCCGCCCGAACGTGTCACTGACGACGACGCCGACGTCGACCCCAAGGGCGGCGCGCAGGCCCGCCCGGATCGCGCGCGCCGACGCGTCCGGGTCCTCGGGCAGCAGGAGCACGGTCCCGGCCGGGGTGTTCGAGGCGTCGACCCCGGCGGCGGCCATGACCAGACCCTGCCGGTTCTCCACGATGCGCAGCGGGCCGCGCCGGGCCACGACCCGGACCGTCTCGGCGTCGATCGCGGCCTCCCGGTCGGCCGCCCGCACGATGCGGCCCTCGGCCTTGGAGACGATCTTCGAGGTGACGATCAGCACGTCCCCGTCGGCCAGCCCCGGCTCGGTCGCGGCGATCAGCTTGGCGAGGTCGTCACCCGGCTGCACCTCGGGGATGCCGGGCAGGGCCCAGACGCGGTACCCGGGGCGCCCCGCCCCGGCGGACGCCGTGTCGCTCACGCCCCCCGCACCTCCTCGGCCAGCGCCAGCGCCTCCCGTGCCATCCGGGCGGCCGCGTCCACGTCGGTCATCATCAGCGGTACGGCCCGGCAGCGGATGCCGTCCGCCTCGACCCGCTCGACCGCGCCCGCGTCGACGGTGTCGACCAGCCAGCCGTCCAGCAGCCCGGAGCCGTAGTGCTCGGCGACCGCGGCGGCCGTGGACTCCACGCCGACGGCGGCCAGCACCTTGTCGGCCATGCCGCGCACGGGCGCGTCCCCGACGATCGGGGACAGGCCGACCACGGGCACGCCCGCCTCGGCGATGGCCTCGCGGATGCCGGGCACGGCGAGGATCGTGCCGATGGACACGACCGGGTTGGACGGCGGGAAGAGGATCACGTCCGCCCCGGCGATGGCCTCCAGCACACCCGGGGCCGGCTTGGACTGCTCGGCGCCGACCGGGACGACCGCCTCGGCCGGGACGGAGGCCCGCAGCCTCACCCAGTACTCCTGGAAGTGGATCGCCTTGCGCTCCCCGTCCAGCTCGACGGCCACGTGCGTCTCGACGCGGTCGTCGGTCATCGGGATCAGCCGCACGCCCGGCTTCCAGCGGTCGCACAGCGCCTCGGTGACCGCGCTCAGCGGATAGCCGGCGCTCAGCATCTGCGTCCGCACGATGTGCGTGGCGAAGTCCCGGTCGCCGAGCCCGAACCATTCCGGGCCGACGCCGTAGGCCGCCAGTTCCTCCTTGAGGTGGAAGGTCTCGTCCGTCCGCCCCCAGCCCTGCTCCTCGTTGATGCCGCCGCCCAGCGTGTACATCACCGTGTCCAGGTCCGGGCAGACCTTGAGACCGAAGAGGTGGATGTCGTCGCCGGTGTTGCCGATGACCGTGACGTCCGCGTCCGGCGCGGCCCGCTTCAGACCGCGCAGGAAACGGGCACCGCCGATGCCGCCTGCCAGAACCACAATGCGCATGCGACCAAGTCTCGCAGGCGGGTCCGACAACGCGTCAGGCAGTCACCGGACGCGCCGCGCCGTGCGTCTCGCCGTGCGCATCGCAGTGGGGGGAGGTGTGCATGGGCATCTCGGTCAGGCCGGGGTAGTACACGTGCAGGCTGACCGCCGGTTCCAGCGCGTCGTTGACGACCTCGTGGACGTACCCCGGCGCGAACACCCGCTGCGCGCCCGCCGCGAGCGCGCGCGTGCCGCGTTCGGTGCGCTCGGTGAGGGTGCCCTCCAGGACGGTGAGGACACCGGACGAGCGCCCGTGGCCGTGCCGCCCGCTGCCCTGCCCGGGGACCCAGGACAGCAGCCAGACCTCGTAACCGGGGCCGGTGCGCAGCCGGTGGTACCAGCGGGTGGCGGCGTCGTAGCGGACGAGGTGCGCCCACTGGGCGCGGTCGGCGGCGATCGAGCGGGCCAGGCCCGCGAACTCGGCGACGGTGGCCGGGTGCTCGCGCGGCGGCTGGAGCAGGTGCGGGACTTCGAGGATGTCGCCGGCGATCTGGAGGTCGTTGTCGCTGTTCATCGGGGTCGGTGGTCCTCGGTGAAGAGTGGGGGGCCGGAGCCGGGGTGCGGTGCTGGGTGACGCGTACGGTCCGCCCGGGTCACGGGCGGGCGGGTTGCCCTGGATGAGGGATCACGCGGCGTGGAGACGCGGCCGGGCCGGTGATGGGCCCGGGGACAGCCGGAGCGGCTTGGCTCAACAGCTGGAACAGCGACAACAGCTACAACGCGCGCGGGCGGCACCGAGGGACCCGGCGGTGCGGGTCGAGGTGGGTGCCAAGTTCGCGAGCATGCCCACTAGGACATCGGTTCACACTCGCACTGTCAACTCGACGCCCGGTATGTGGGACATGTTTCACCTCATCCGGTTCATCTGAAAGGTGAAAGGTTTGCTCACCGGGAGGTCGGGACACATGGGGCACATCCGAGCGCTCGAGCCTGCGGAACGGGATCGAACACGGAGGCGTCTTTCCCCGTACAGAGATCTGTGCGGGTCGTGACCGCCCCGCGGGGTCCTGCTGTGTGTCGAGGTTTATGGCGATTTGAACACTTTCCGCACGGCCTTGGTTCCGCAGAGTGAATAACGGACCCAATAGCAGATCTCGGCTTGACTCGCCCGGAGCAGCACACTTGTAATTTCACTCGTGTCGTTCAGCCGAAATCGGTAACGGCTACGCACGGGGACGCGAAAGACAGACGAGGGGCGCACATGACCGAGCTGGTGCAGCAACTGCTGGTCGACGACGCGGACGAGGAACTCGGCTGGCAGGAGCGCGCGCTGTGCGCCCAGACCGACCCCGAGTCCTTCTTCCCCGAGAAGGGCGGCTCCACCAGAGAGGCCAAGAAGGTCTGCCTCGCCTGTGAGGTCCGCTCCGAGTGCCTCGAGTACGCCCTCGCCAACGACGAGCGCTTCGGCATCTGGGGCGGCCTGTCCGAGCGCGAACGCCGCCGTCTGAAGAAGGCCGCCGTGTGACCGCACGGCCGGCCGCCGACCTCGCGAACGGCCCGTCGCCAGTGGGTTGTCCACAGGCGGCGGGCCGTCGTCATGCCCAGCCGATAGTGTGGTCGCTCGTCCGAGACGCCCCGCTGTCCCCTCGACGCACTCGATCCGCTCGACGCACGGGGGGAGGCACAGGCGTCCACCGCAGTCCACCGAACCGGGGCCCGTACCTCAGTGTCCGTGCACAGCCATACGGCGGCCCAGAGCGGCACCGCCACAGCAGCGTTCGACCCAGCCCGCCCGCCCGAGTTCCCGCGCCACGTGGTGACCGCGGTCCTCGTCTCCCACGACGGCGCCCGCTGGCTGCCCGACGCGCTCGCCGGGCTGCTCGGCCAGGAGCGCCCCGTCCAGTACGCGGTGGCCGCCGACACCGGCAGCGCGGACGACTCCGCCCGGCTGCTCACCGAGGCCCTCGGCGACGCCAACGTGCTGCACCTGGCCCGCCGTACCGGATTCGGACAGGCCGTGGAGGAGGCGAGCCGCACCGCGCCCCTCCTCACCCCGGAGGACCTGCCGTACCTCAAGCGCCCCAGCGGCTGGGACCCCGTCACGCGCAGCTGGCGCGACGACGCCTACGACCTGCCCGACCTGCCGCACGGCGAGCCCGTCCAGTGGCTGTGGCTGCTGCACGACGACTGCGCCCCCGAACCCGACGCCCTCGCCCAGCTGCTGCGGGTCGTCGACAACGAACTCGAACTCGGCCGCGACGACGTCGCGGTCGTCGGCCCCAAGCTGCGCGGCTGGTACGACCGCCGCCAGCTGCTGGAGGTCGGCGTCTCCATCGCCAACTCCGGCCGCCGCTGGACCGGTCTGGACCGCCGCGAGCAGGACCAGGGCCAGCACGACCACGTCCGCAGCGTGCTGTCCGTCTCCACCGCCGGCATGCTCGTCCGCCGCGACGTCTACGAACAGCTCGGCGGCTTCGACCGCCGGCTGCCCCTCATGCGCGACGACGTCGACCTGTGCTGGCGCGCCCACACCGCCGGCCACCGCGTCCTGGTCGCCCCCGACGCCGTCGTCCGGCACGCCGAGGCCGCCTCCCGCGAGCGCCGCACGGTCGACTGCGCCGGCCGTACCACCGCCTCCCCGCACAAGGTCGACAAGGCCGGCGCCGTCTACACCCTGCTCGTCAACACCCGTACGGCCGCGCTGCCCTGGGTCCTGCTCCGGCTCGTCCTCGGCACCGTCCTGCGCACCCTCGCCTACCTCGTCGGCAAGGTCCCCGGCCAGGCCGTCGACGAGATCCGCGGCCTGCTGAGCACCCTGCTGCGGCCCGAGCGGATCATCGCCGCCCGGCGCACCCGCGGCCCCGCCCGGATCGACAAGGGCGAGCTGCGCGCGCTGTTCCCGCCGCCCGGCGCCACCATCCGGGCCACCGTGGAGCAGATCGCGGGCAACTTCTCCGGCGGCACCGACGGCGACACCGCCTCGGCCGGCCGGCACGGCGGTGCCGTGGAGTCCGGGCCCGGCGGCGACGACGCCGAGTTCCTGGAGGTCGAGCAGTTCGCCCGGCTCAAGCGGATCGCCCGCAGACCCGGCCCGGTGCTCTTCCTCGCTCTGCTGCTCATCTCCCTCGCCGCCTGCCGCGCCCTGCTCGCCGGCGGCGCACTCGCCGGCGGCGCCCTGCTGCCCGTCCCGGCCGGCGCCGGCGACCTGTGGTCCCGCTACCTGGACGCCTGGCACCCGGTCGGCGCCGGCGGCAGCCCGTCCGCGCCCCCCTATCTGGCGATCGTCGCCGCCTTCGCCTCGATCCTGTTCGGCTCCACCGGAGTCACCGTCACCGTCCTGCTCGTCTGCTCGGTGCCGCTCGCCGGCATCACCGCCTACTTCGCCTCCCGTCCCCTGGTCACCTCCCGGCTGCTTCGCGCCTGGGCGGCCATCGCCTACGCCTTCCTGCCCGCCACCACCGGCGCCCTGGCCGGCGGCCGCATCGGCACCGCCGTCCTCGCCGTGCTGCTGCCGCTCATCGCCCGCGCGGGCGTCGCCGCGAGCGGCCTGGCCGGCCGCACCGGCGCGCGCGGCAGCTGGCGCGCCACCTGGGCGTACGCGCTGCTGCTGACCATCACCACCGCCTTCACCCCGATCGTCTGGCCCGTCGCCCTGCTGCTCGGCCTCGGCGTACTGGTGCTGCGCCGCCGCGACCCCGTCGCCCACGGCCTGCGCTTCCTCGCCCAGCTCGGCACCCCGCTGCTGCTCCTCGCCCCCTGGTCGCTGACCCTCCTGCCGACCGGCTTCTTCCGGGAGGCCGGCCTGGAGTACGGCCCCTCGGCCGCCTCCGCGCTCGACCTGCTCGGCGCCGCGCCCGGCGGTCCCGGCACCGTGCACGGCCTGATGCTCATCGGCGTCGTGCTCGCCGCGCTCGCCGCCCTGCTGCGCTCGGAACGGCAGTTCGGCATCCGCACGGCCTGGGCCGTCGCCCTGACCGGCCTCGTCTTCGCCGTCCTGTCCAACAAGTCCGCCTGGGCCGGACCGGCCACCCTCGTCTACGGCATCGCCCTGCTGGCCGCCGCCGCCCTCGGCGCCGACGGCGCACGCGCGCGCGTGGCCGAGCAGAGCTTCGGCTGGCGCCAGCCCGTCGCCGCCCTGATCGCCTTCGCCTCGGCCGCCGGCCCGCTGCTCGTCGCCGCCGGCTGGATGATCCGCGGCGCCGACGGCCCGCTGGAGCGCCGCGACCCGGCCCAGGTGCCCGCGTTCGTCGCCGAGGACTCAAGCGGCGGCGACCAGGCCCGCACCCTGGTCCTCGACAGCGACTCCACCGCGCGCGTGCGCTACACCCTGGTCCGCGGCTCCGGCGCCCGCATGGGCGACGCCGAACTCATCGCCGCCGACGGCCACAACGCCCGCCTGGACAAGACCGTCGCCAACCTCGTCGCCGGCTCCGGCGCCGACCAGGCCGACGAACTCGGCGGCTTCGCCGTGCGCTACGTCCTCGTCCACAAGGGCGCGCCGCGCGACATCACCCGCGTCCTCGACGCCACCCCCGGCCTGAGCCGGCTCAGCCAGCAGAACGGCAGCGCCCTGTGGCGCGTCGACCAGGAGGTCGGCCGCGCGGCCGTCGTGCCCGCCTCCGGCCCGGGCAAGGCCCAGCCGGTCAGCGCGGGGCCGGTGGAGATCCACACGACGATCCCCGCCGGCTCCGGCAGCCGCGTCCTGCGCCTCGCCGACAGCGCCGACGACGGCTGGACGGCCACCCTCGACGGCAAACCGCTCACCCGGACCACGGTCGACGGCTGGGCCCAGGGCTTCCAACTCCCTGCCGGCGGCGGCCGGCTGGACGTCACCTACGACACCCCGGTCGCCCACACGGCGTGGCTCTGGGCCCAGGGCGCGCTCGCCGTCGTCCTCGTCGTCCTCGCCCTGCCCGGCCGCCGCCGCGACGTCGACGACGACCTGCCCGAGGAGCAGCCCCTGCCCGTCCAGGTCGCCACGGGCGAGGGCCGCCGCGCCCGCCGTCTGCGCGCCCAGGCGGAGGAGGCCGCCGCCGAGGAGCAGCCCGGCACGCCCGCGTGGCCCGAGCAGCCCCCGGCCGCCGTACCGCACCAGCAGGCGTACGACACGGGGGTACCCGCGACCGGGCCGGGCCAGGACTGGGAAGGGGACCCGGCCGCCTACGGCAACGCCGAGAACGCCGGGTACGGCGAGTACGGCACGGACCCGTACCAGGCCGCGACCGGCTACGACCAGCAGCAGTACCAGCAGCACGACCCCTACCAGACGGCCCCGTACGACCCGTACGCCTACGGCGGCACCCCCGACCAGATGCCGTACGACCCGGCGGCCTACCAGCAGGGCTACGACCCGGCGTACGACGCCCAGCAGGGTTACGACCCCGCCCAGCAGGGCTATGACCCGGCCCAGCAGGGCTATGACCCGGCCCAGCACCCCCACGGCACCGGCAGCGAGCGCCCCGACGGGAGCCAGCAGTGAACCGCACCACCCTGTCCCTGATCGCCGGCACGGCCGCGCTGGCCGCCGTCACCGCCTTCGCCGCGTTCGACGCGCCGTCAGCCTCCGGTGCCGCCGCGCCCCGGGCGGCGGCCCGGCTGCCCGTGGAGCGCACCACCCTGCTGTGCCCGGCGCCGAGCATGTCGGACATCGCCGACACGGCGTACACGTCGTTCACACCGGTCACCAAGGCCGCCGGGAGCGGCGGCAAGGCCCGGCTCCAGGCGGCCGCCGGACAGTCGGCCGACGGCGGCCGGAAGGGCAAGGGCGGCAAGGGCGCCGGGAAGAAGGACGAGCCGGTGCTCACCCCGAAGGCACCGGGCACGCCGGCCACCGGCGAGACCTCCGGAGCCGAGACGCCCGCGCTCGTCGGCACCGCGGACGGCGGCTTCGCGTCCGGCTGGACCGTCCAGGAGACCACCGAGGTCGCCGCGGGCACCGGCCGGGGCCTGCTGGGCGTCAACTGCACCGGCGCGGACACCGAGTTCTGGTTCCCGGGCGCCAGTACGGCCACCGGCCGCACCGACTACGTCCACCTGACCAACCCCGACGACTCGGCCGCCGTGGTCGACATCGAGCTGTACGGCAAGGACGGCCCGATCAAGTCCCCGCTGGGCGAGAACCTCACCGTCAAGCCGCACGCGAGCGAGCCGGTCCTGCTCTCCACGCTCACCGACGAACGGCAGACCGACCTGACCGTGCACGTCAGCGTGCGCAGCGGCCGGGTCGGCGCGGCCGTGCAGGCGCTGGACGACAAGGCGGGCGGCGACTGGCTGGCCGCCGCCGCCGACCCGGCCGGCAGCCAGGTCCTGCCCGGCATCCCGAAGGACGCCACCGCCGTCCGCCTGATCGCCTTCACGCCCGGCGACGACGACGCCGACCTGAAGATCCGGCTCGCCACGCCCAGCGGCCTGATCACCCCGGCCGGCCACGAGACGCTGCACGTCAAGTCCGGCATGACCACGGCGGTCGATCTCGGCGACGTCACGCGTGGCGCGGCCGGCTCGCTGTTCCTCACCCCCACCGACCAGAGCGTCCCGGTCGTCGCGGCGCTCCAGGTGGTGCGCGGCAAGGGCGCCGGCAAGGAGACGGCGTTCATTCCGGCCACGGCCGCCGTCGGCGCGCGCGCGACCTCGGCCGACAACAGCGCGAAGGGCACGACGCTCGCCCTGACCGCCCCCACCGGCGCGGCCACGGTCAAGGTGACGGCGTCGGCGGGCAGCGAGGGCGGGACCCCGGTGACCAAGACGTACACGCTCAAGGCCGGCACCACCCAGAACGTCGACGTCCCGGTCCCGGCGGGCCTGAAGGGCACGTACGCCCTCACGGTCGAACCCGTCTCCGGCGCCCCCGTCTACGCCTCCCGCACCCTCGCCGCCACCGAGGGCGGTGTTCCCGCCTTCACCGTCCAGACCCTCCCGGACGACCGCGGAACGGTGTCGGTACCGGCGACGGAGCAGGACCTGTCGATCCTCCAGAAGTGAGGGGCCGGGGCGGCCGGTCGCCTTCGAGCGAACCCGCCCCGCCCAGCACCTCCACCGGCGAACGCGCCCTAGTCCTCCCCGTACCGGGGGTCCACGGTCTCCGGCGTCAGCCCCAGCAGCTCGGCCACCTGCTCCACGACCACCTCGTGCACCAGCGCGGCCCGTTCGTCCCGCCCCTTGGTCCGGATCTCCACCGGCCGCCGGTACACGACCACCCGGGCCCGCCGCCCGTCCCGCGCGGGCATGACCCCGCCGAGCGGAACGGCGTCGTCCGTCCATGCCGCCTGGTCCCCGCGCCCCTCCAGCCGGGGCACCTCCAGCACCAGGAAGTCGATGTCGGCCAGTTGCGGCCACCGCCGCTCGAGACGCTCCACGGAGTCCTGCACCAGGTCCGCGAACACCTCGGCGCGGCTGGCCGCCAGTGGCACCTGCGGCGGCGCGATCGGCCCTCGCATGCCCCGCCCGTGGCGATCACGGCGACGGGGCCCGGGGCCGGCGGTACGGGGCGGTACACGGTTGTCCATCACTGGTGAAGGGTAGTCCCCGCGCCCTCCGCGCGTCCGGCTCCGCGCGGCAACCGGCCCTTGCCCGCACGTGTCGCAGGATGACCGTTTCAGCCAAGGTCTGGCTCGATTCCGTAACTCTCCAAGACCGCCGAACTCAAGGCAATTGACGGTGTTTGTACCGGCTCCTGACCGGACGCGATCCCGTCCGGTACCCGCCCGGCATGCGTCCATGCAGGTCAACGAAGTCCGCTCGATGGGGTGTGTGGGGCGTTTCACAACACGACACGGGGGAGTGACCTGGTGGAGAGTCGTCGCGGCCCGCTCAAGAGTGCGGTACCGTCCAACGTCGTGAGCCCTGTACGTCGCTGTTCGCGCACCGCCTGCGGCCGACCCGCCGTCGCGACGCTGACGTACGTCTACGCCGACTCGACCGCGGTCCTCGGCCCGCTCGCCACCTACGCCGAACCCCACTGCTACGACCTGTGCGCCGAGCACTCCGAGCGCCTCACCGCCCCGCGCGGCTGGGAGGTCGTACGGCTCCTCGACGCCTCCGCGCCGGCCCGGCCCAGCGGGGACGACCTGGAAGCACTTGCCAACGCCGTGCGCGAGGCGGCCCGCCCGCAGGAGCGCGCGGCCGAGGCGGGCGGCGGCGGATCGCGCGCCGCCGACCCCATGGAGGTCGCCCGCCGCGGCCATCTGAGGGTCCTGCGCTCCCCGGACAACTGAGCGCGTCGACCGGCCGGCACCACGCCCGGGGCCTCACCGCGCGCCACGGCTGAACGCCACCTCACGCCACCCCCGTCCCGCGTGACGGCCGGTCCGCCCGGGCGTTACGCAAGGGGGCCCGCCGGGCGCCCGGCCGGTGTCCGCGCGGGCGCCCCCGCTCCCGGCGGGTAGTTTGTGGGCACCCATAGGACTTCAGGAGGGTTGGCCGTGACTGCTGATCTGTCGCAGATCGTGAAGGCGTACGACGTGCGCGGAGTGGTCCCGGACCAGTGGGACGAGGCACTGGCCGGGCTCTTCGGCGCCGCCTTCGCCGAGGTGACGGCAGCCACGGCCCTCGTCGTCGGCCACGACATGCGGCCCTCGTCCCCCGGCCTCTCCCGCGCCTTCGCGCGCGGCGCGGCGGACCGCGGCGCGGACGTCACCGAGATCGGCCTGTGCTCCACCGACCAGCTGTACTACGCCTCCGGCGCGCTGAACCTGCCCGGAGCGATGTTCACGGCCTCCCACAACCCGGCCCGGTACAACGGCATCAAGCTGTGCCGCGCGGGCGCCGCCCCCGTCGGCCAGGACACGGGCCTCGCGCAGATCCGCGAACTCGTCGAGCGCTGGCTGGCGAAGGGCGCCCCGGACCCCGTGGACCGGCCGGGAACCCTCCGCGCGCGCGAGACGCTGGAGGACTACGCGGCGCACCTGCGTTCCCTGGTCGACCTCACCGCCATCCGCCCCCTGAAGGTCGTGGTCGACGCCGGCAACGGCATGGGCGGCCACACGGTCCCCTCGGTCTTCGCCGGCCTGCCCCTGACCCTCGTCCCGATGTACTTCGAACTGGACGGCACCTTCCCCAACCACGAGGCCAACCCGCTCGACCCGGCCAACCTCGTCGACCTGCGCAAGCGGGTCCCGGTGGAGGGCGCCGACCTCGGCATCGCCTTCGACGGCGACGCCGACCGCTGCTTCGTCGTCGACGAGCACGGCGACCCGGTCTCCCCGTCCGCCGTCACCGCGCTGGTCGCCGCCCGCGAGCTGGCCCGCAACGGTGGCAAGGGCACGGTCATCCACAACCTGATCACGTCCCGCACGGTCCCGGAGGTGGTGGAGGAGAACGGCGGCACCCCCGTCCGCACCCGCGTCGGCCACTCCTTCATCAAGGCGGAGATGGCCCGCAGCGGCGCGATCTTCGGCGGCGAGCACTCCGCCCACTACTACTTCAAGGACTTCTGGAACGCCGACACGGGCATGCTGGCCGCCCTGCACGTCCTCGCCGCCCTCGGCGGCCAGGAGGGCCCGCTGTCCGCCCTCGTCGCCCAGTACGACCGCTACACCGGCTCCGGTGAGATCAACTCCACCGTCGCCGACCAGTCCGCCCGCCTCGCCGCCGTCCGCACCGCGTACGAGGGCCGCCCCGGCATCACCCTCGACGACCTCGACGGCCTCACGGTCGCCGCGGCCGACTGGTGGTTCAACGTCCGCCCGTCCAACACCGAGCCGCTCCTGCGCCTGAACGCCGAGGCGAAGGACGAGGCCACCATGGCGAAGATCCGCGACGAGGCCCTGGCGATCATCAGGGGCTGAGCGGCCTGCCCATGAGCGGTACGCTGACCAGGCATATGCACAGACACCCACACGCCCTCTGAAGGGACAGCCCATGCCGCTCGAAGCCGGCCTCCTGGAGATCCTCGCCTGCCCGGCCTGCCATGCCCCCCTGAAGGAGCAGGACACCGAGCTGATCTGCACGGGCCAGGACTGCGGCCTCGCCTACCCGGTCCGCGACGGCATCCCGGTCCTGCTGGTCGACGAGGCCCGCCGCCCCGAGTGACGAGGCCCGTCACCTCGTAGCACCCCAGGATCCCGGCGATCGGAGGCTGCCGCCCATGCTGGACGAATCGCTGCTCGACACCCCGGAGGGCCTCGCCGAGGCCGACCGCCGGGGTCTGCTCCGCGGCGCGGCGGAGGCCGGCGCCCGCGTCCGCACCGCCGCCCGGCACGCCACCGAGGCCGGCGTCGGCGAACTCAAGCCCGACGGCCGCCCCCGCGCGGTCCTCATCGCGGGCCCCGGCGCCGCCGCCACCCACACCGCCGACCTCCTCGGCACCCTGGCCGGCCCCGGCAGCCCCGTCGTCCGGCTCGCCCCCACCGGCGTCGCCCCGGCCGCGGGCGCCCTGCGCTGGGAACTCCCCGGCTGGGCCGGCTCCGTGGACCTGCTGCTGATCGCCACCCCGGACGGCACCGAACCGAGCCTGTCCCTCCTCGCCGACCAGGCCTACCGCCGCGGCTGCTCGGTCGTCGCCGTGGCCCCGCCCGGCACCCCGCTCGCCGAAGCGGTCGCCGGCGCGCACGGCCTGTTCGTGCCGATGGCGACGGCGCCGTACGACCAGGAGGAGCCGCTCGCCGCGTCCTCCCCGGGCGTCTTCTGGGCGCTGCTGACCCCGCTGCTCGCGCTCCTCGACCGGATCGGCCTGATCGCCGCACCGCCGGACGCCCTGGAGAAGGTCGCCGACCGCCTCGACCAGATCGCGGAGCGCTGCGGCCCCGCCATCGCGACCTACGGCAACGCGGCGAAGACCCTCGCCGCCGAACTCGCCGACGCGTTGCCCCTGGTGTGGACGGAAGGGCCCTCGGCCGGCCCGGCGGGCCGCCGTTTCGCCGCCGCGCTCGCCGAACTCGCCGGCCGCCCCGCCCTGGTCGCCGAACTTCCCGAGGCGCTCGCCGCGCACGGCGCCCTGCTGGCCGGCCCGCTCGCCGCCAGCGCCGACCCGGAGGACTTCTTCCGCGACCGCGTCGAGGAGCCCCCCGCGCTGCACGCGCGCGTGGTGCTGCTCCGCGACCGCCCGATCAGCGGCCTCACCGCCGCCCCCGCGGCCCGTGACGTCGCCCTCGGCCACGACACGGCGATCAGCGAACTCGAACCGGAGGAGGGCGGCGAACTGGAGACCCTCGCGGAACTGATCGCCGTCACGGATTTCACCGCCGTTTACCTGGCGCTCGCTTCCGGCGCCTGATCCTGCTCCGGGCCGGACGATCCGAGCCCCACCCCCGGCGCCGCGACCGGCACGGTCGCCGGCGCCGCCGAGCGCGTACGTACGGAGACAGAGAAGACACATGGACCGCCTCGACAACACCATCCGCCCCTACGCCTGGGGCTCCCCCACCGCCATACCGCACCTCCTCGGCGTCGAGCCGACCGGAGAACCCCAGGCGGAGATGTGGATGGGCGCGCACCCGGGCGCCCCGTCGCGCACCGCGCGCGGCACCCTCGTCGAGGTCATCGACGCCGGCCCGGAGCGGGAGCTCGGCGCCCCCGCGGTAGCGAAGTTCGGCCCCCACCTGCCGTTCCTGCTCAAGATCCTCGCCGCCGGCGCGCCCCTGTCCCTCCAGGTGCACCCCGACCTGAAGCAGGCCAAGGAGGGGTACGCGGACGAGGAGCGGCGCGGCGTCCCGATCGACGCCCCGTACCGCAACTACAAGGACGCCAACCACAAGCCCGAACTGATGTGTGCCCTCACCGAGTTCGACGGCCTGTGCGGCTTCCGCGACCCGGTCCAGGCCGCCGGCCTGCTCGACGGGCTCGGCGTCGACTCCCTCAAGCCGTACGTCGACCTGCTGCACGCCCACCCCGCGGAAGCGGCCCTGCGCGAGGTCCTCACCGCGATCCTCCGCGCCGACCCGGACGAGACGGCCCACACGGTCGCCGAGGCCACCGCCGCCTGCACCCGCCTCGGCGGGGCCTATACCCCCTACGCCGACATCGCCCGCCACTACCCGGGCGACCCCGGCGTCATCGCGGCCATGCTGCTCAACCACGTCCGGCTCCAGCCCGGCGAGGCCCTGTTCCTCGGCGCCGGAGTCCCGCACGCCTACCTCAACGGCCTCGGCGTCGAGATCATGGCCAACTCCGACAACGTCCTGCGCTGCGGCCTGACCCCCAAGCACGTCGACGTCCCCGAACTCCTGCGGATCGTCCGCTTCGAGCCGAGCGACCCCGGCGTGCTGCGCCCGGAGGCGTCCCCGGAGGGCGAGGAGGTCTACGAGACCCCGATCGACGAGTTCCGGCTCTCCCGGTACGTCCTGCCCGAGGGCGGCGCCGCCCGCGACCTCACCCGGGACACCCCGCAGATCCTGCTCTGCACGGCCGGTACCGTCCGGGCGGGCGAGCACGAGCTGGGTCCCGGCCGGTCGGTCTTCGTCCCGGCCGGCGAGCGGGCGGAGATCTCCGGCGCGGGCACGGTCTTCCGCGCCACCGTGATCGTGTGACCAAGGCCGCGGACGTCCTGTGGATCATATGACCGGGGTTGTGGATACCTGACGCACCAGTGCCCGGCCGGGCTGCAAGAATGACCCATCGGCAAAGGCCGGGCAAAGCCGGGCACTCGTCCGGACGGACGCACAGGACGACAGAGGCGAAGGGACAACGCGACCACATGAGCGCGTCAGGCGGTACCAGGGCGATCGTGGCGGCACTCGGCGCCAATCTCGCCATCGCGGCATCGAAGTTCGTGGCGTTCGCGTTCAGCGGCTCCTCCTCGATGCTCGCCGAGGGCGTCCACTCGCTCGCCGACTCCGGCAACCAGTTCCTGCTGCTCGTCGGCGGCAAGAAGGCGCAGCGCCAGGCGAGCCCGCAGCACCCCTTCGGCTACGGCCGCGAGCGGTTCATCTACGCCTTCCTCGTCTCGATCGTCCTCTTCTCCATCGGCGGCATGTTCGCCATCTACGAGGGCTACGAGAAGATCCGCCACCCGCACGACCTGGAGCACTGGTACTGGCCGGTCGGCGTGCTCGCCTTCGCGATCATCGCCGAGGGCTTCTCCTTCCGCACGGCCATCAAGGAGTCCAACGGCCTGCGCGGCACGCTCTCCTGGACCGAGTTCATCCGCCGCGCCAAGGCCCCCGAGCTGCCCGTCGTCCTGCTGGAGGACTTCGGCGCCCTCATCGGCCTGGTCCTCGCCCTCGGCGGTGTCGGCCTCTCCCTGCTCACCGGCGACGGCGTCTGGGACGGCATCGGCACCCTCTGCATCGGTGTCCTGCTCGTCCTGATCGCCCTCGTCCTGGCCGCCGAGACCAAGTCGCTGCTGCTCGGCGAGGCCGCCGGGGCCGACGACATACAGAAGATCGAGGCCGCGATCGTCGACGGCGACACGGTCCCCCGCATCATCCACATGCGCACCCTCCACCTCGGCCCGGAGGAACTGCTGATCGCCGCCAAGATCGCCGTGCGGCACGACGACACGGCCACCGAGGTCGCGAACGCCATCAACGCCGCCGAGGCCCGCATCCGCGCCGCCGTCCCCATCGCCCGCGTCATCTACCTGGAACCGGACATCTACAGCGAGGCCGAGGCCGCCAAGGGCCCCGACCCGGAGGCGACCCCGGGCGGCCCGACCCCGCACCCCGCGGGCCACTGAGGAAGCCGCGTCGCTGAGCCCTCAGCCCTGAACCGGCTGCGTGGGCCAGGGCGCCGGCGGCACCGTCGGCGCCTTCCGCCGCCGCACCACGACGGCGGCGATGCCCAGCCCGGCCCCGGTGAGCACCAACAGACCGCCCAGCAGCAGGGCCGTACCCAGCAGGACCGGGCCCGTCCGGTCGTCCGTCACCCGCCCCCGCACGGCGTCCACCGGAACGGTCCCGCCGTGATCGGCGGCGAAGAAGCGGGAGTCCATCGAGTCGGACCGGTGGTCACCCATCAGGAACAGCCGGCCCCGCGGCACCTCCACGTCGTACGGCCGGTGCACCCCGTCGGCGTCACCCCCGGAGACGTACGGCTCCTGGACCGGCTTGCCGTTCACGGTGACCCGCTCCTCGGAGCCCACGGTCGTGCAGCACGCCACCCGGTCGCCGCCCACCCCGATCACCCGCTGCAAGAGAACACCCCCGGCCCGGTAGCGCCCCGGCATCGAGAACACCACGACGTCACCGCGCCGCACCTCGCTCCCGTCCACCCGCTCCCACACGATTCGGTCGCCCCGTTGGTACGTCGGCTCCATGCTCCCGCCCGGCTGCGTGCCCGTGCCGTACGCGCCGCGCCCGTAGACGAAGGCACCCCCGGCCAGCATCACACCCAGCAGCCCCGCCACCAGCGCAGCGATCCCCAGTCCCCGCCCTCTGCCCGCCATGCCGATCCTCCCCACGCGGCCCGTCCGCGGCGTGGAGAATAGCGCCCCCTTCTGAACACCCCGTGTCGAAGAGCCAGCCGTGACCGCTCGGCGCACCCTCCTCCGCCACCGGCACCGGCCGACGGGAACACCGCGCACACGACCCGTCGAATGCTCAGGCGGACTGGGGCCGACCGGGCCGACCGGTGTAGCTTGGGACGGAGCCAGACGTCGCTGCTGATGGCGGTCGGGCGGTCCACGACGGACCGACCGAGGGAGAGAGGGCCTCCGACGGACTGCGCTGCGCGTACGCGGGCATGCCTGTGTCCTCTTCTCGGGCACCCCTGTGTCCGCCGCCGCGCAGACCAGCCGTACCCACCTCGAACCAACCCCGAGGAGCAGCTCGTAATGACGACTGTCGAGAACCGACAGGACTTCAAGGTCGCCGACCTCTCGCTGGCCGAGTTCGGCCGCAAGGAGATCACCCTCGCCGAGCACGAGATGCCCGGCCTGATGGCGCTCCGCGAGGAGTACGCCGAGGCCCAGCCGCTCGCCGGCGCCCGCGTCACCGGCTCGCTGCACATGACCGTGCAGACCGCCGTGCTCATCGAGACCCTGGTCGCCCTCGGCGCCCGGGTCCGCTGGGCCTCCTGCAACATCTTCTCCACCCAGGACCACGCCGCCGCCGCCATCGCCGTCGGCCCGAACGGCACGCCGGACGACCCGCAGGGCGTCCCGGTCTTCGCCTGGAAGGGCGAGACCCTGGAGGAGTACTGGTGGTGCACCGAGCAGGCGCTGACCTGGCCGGACAGCCCCACCGGCGGCCCCAACATGATCCTGGACGACGGCGGCGACGCCACCCTGCTCGTCCACAAGGGCGTCGAGTACGAGAAGGCCGGTGAGGTCCCCGCCCTCGACACCGCCGAGTCCGACGAGCACCGCGTCATCCTCCAGCTGCTGCACCGCACCCTGGGCGAGAACCCCCAGAAGTGGACCCAGCTGGCCTCCGAGATCCGCGGCGTCACCGAGGAGACCACCACCGGCGTCCACCGCCTGTACGAGATGCAGCGCGACGGCGTCCTCCTCTTCCCGGCGATCAACGTCAACGACGCCGTCACCAAGTCGAAGTTCGACAACAAGTACGGCTGCCGCCACTCCCTGGTCGACGGCATCAACCGCGCCACCGACGTCCTGATCGGCGGCAAGACCGCCGTCGTCTGCGGCTACGGCGACGTGGGCAAGGGCTGCGCCGAGTCCCTGCGCGGCCAGGGCGCCCGCGTCATCGTCACCGAGATCGACCCGATCTGCGCCCTTCAGGCCGCGATGGACGGCTACCAGGTCACGACCCTCGACGAGGTCATCGACAAGGCCGACATCTTCATCACCACGACCGGCAACAAGGACATCATCATGGCCTCGGACATGGCCAAGATGAAGCACCAGGCCATCGTCGGCAACATCGGCCACTTCGACAACGAGATCGACATGGCCGGCCTCGCCAAGATCCCCGGCATCGTCAAGGACGAGGTCAAGCCGCAGGTCCACACCTGGACCTTCCCGGACGGCAAGAAGATCATCGTGCTGTCCGAGGGCCGCCTGCTGAACCTGGGCAACGCCACCGGCCACCCGTCGTTCGTGATGTCCAACTCCTTCACGGACCAGACCCTGGCCCAGATCGAGCTGTTCACCAAGCCCGACGCGTACCCGATCGGCGTCTACGTGCTGCCCAAGCACCTCGACGAGAAGGTCGCCCGCCTCCACCTGGACGCGCTCGGCGTCAAGCTCACCAAGCTGCGCCCGGAGCAGGCGGCGTACATCGGCGTGGAGGTCGACGGCCCCTACAAGCCGGACCACTACCGCTACTGATCCACCGATCCCGTAGCCCGGCCCGCCGGGGGAGTGCGCCGGTGCACCGACGCACCCTCCCCGGCAGCAGGTCCACCGAGGCAGGCCCCCCGCACCCCCGTGCCGGGGGCCTGCCCCTTTGGCTCCCCGGGGGGCATGCCGAGTTCTCGGAGAGCCGGGATGTCCCGGCGCCCCTCGCCGCATCGCCCCCGGACCACGCCTGCCGGCCGGATCAGCCCGTCAAGACCCAGGACCCCCATGCCCCGCGGCCGTTATTCGCTCCACGATCCGCACGATCACACCCCCCTCGCGGACGAACACTTCCAGTGCGCCCCCGGCCCGTCCGGCTGGCGCTACGTCTCCCGGCTGACCGGCCCCGCCGGCGACCACCGCGGCTCGGTCGACCTCGCCCTGGACGACCTCGGCCGTCCCATCCGCCTCGAACTCCACGCGGGTGACTGGCAGGTGCGCGGCGCCGCCCTCGACGGCGTCACCTGGGTCCGCACCGACCCCACCGGCACCGAGGCCACCGAAGGCAATGTGCGCGCCCACGCCTTCACCGGCACGTCCCCCGCGTTCCTCGTCGCCACCGCCCGGCTGCTGCGCCTCACCCCCTCGTCCGCCGCGACCCGCGTACGCCTCCTGGCCTTCACCGACCCCGTCCTCGCCCCCCGCACCGTGGACCAGTCCTGGGCCCTGGTGAACAGCGAAGCACACGCCACTGACAACGGGCCCCTGATCGTGGACGAATACCAGGTCACGGCCCTGGACACCGGTGAACAGCACACCGTCCACATCGCCGGCGACGTCGTCCTCGCCGCGCCCGGGATCGAACTGGAAGACCTCGAGTCACCGCCGTCGCGATTCGACTGAACCCGGTACCTCCGGCAGCCCCGGAGGCCGCGAGCACGGCGGGGCCACACCCGCGCTACGCCGGCGGCGCGAACCCCGTGGCCGGCCGGTCGGCCGCCTGCGACTCCTGCCGCGGCTGCGCCGACGCGGGGCCGAGGGGGGCCCGCGGCGGTTGAGGTGCGCGTTCGTGTGCCATCGGCGGTGCGGCGGGTGCCGCCGCCTCCGGGGCCGCGGGCGCGGCCACCGGCTGTACCGCGGGCGCCGCCATCGGCGCAGCGAAGCCGTCGGACGGCATGCCGCCGTCCCTCCCGAACGCCTGCCGGGCCTCACGGGACTGCCGCTCGTGCACCACGGCCGCCAGGAAGGCGGCGGGAGGCAGATCCCCCGGCACCGGCGTCCCGGTCCGCGCCGCCAGGTCGGCCGCGAGCCGCTGCGCCATACCCGCCGAGACCTGCGGATCGAGCTGCTGCATCCGGGTCAGGTACTGCCGGACGGCGAGCCACAGTCCGTCCGGCACCGCGGACAGGTCCAGCCCGGCGAACCGCCCCGCGAGCCACGGCGGCGGAGGCGGAACGACGCCGGTCCGCGCGGCGGGTATCCGTTCCCGCACGACCAGGGTGCCCGCGAAGACGTCCCCGAGCCGCCGCCCCCGTGCCGAGACCAGCGAGGCGACACAGGCCACCACCCCGAACGTCATCAGGATCTCCACCACCCCGATCGCGCCCCGCACCAGCGCGTGCCGGAAGCGGATCGGCCCACCGTCGTCCCGCACCACCCGGAGCCCGAACGCCAGCTTCCCCAGCGAACGCCCGTGACTGAGCGTCTCGACGGCTATCGGCCCGCCGACCAGCACCAGCAGGAACGTCGCGATCGACAGCGCCAGCTGCGCGGCCTCGTCCAGCGAAGCCGTCGACACGGCCAGCACCATCATCACGACGACGTACGCGACCACCGCCACGACCAGGTCCACCAACACGGCCAGTGCCCTGCTCGGCAGCTTCGCGGGCCGCAGTTCGAGCGCCACCGCCTCGCCCGTCACCAGCTCACTCACGCCCGCCGCCCTTCCTGGTCCGCCCCCCGCACCGCAAGTCTGCCAAGCTGAGCGCACATCGCGCCGCAGTACGACAAGCTGACAGCGAGCACGAGCACCCACGAGTACGTACGAGCAGCCACGACGAGCCGTGGACGATCAGCCGAGGAGCACGCAGACCAGATGGACCTGGACGTCTTCGTCTCCGTACACCGCGCCGAATGGGACCGGCTCGACGCACTGCTAGGCCGCCGACGCCGGCTCACCGGCGCCGAAGCAGACGAACTCGTCGCCCTCTACCAGCGCACCGCCACCCACCTGTCCCTCATCCAGTCCAGTGCTCCGGACCCGGAACTGACCGGGCGGCTCAGCCGGCTCGTGGCACGGGCGCGCAGCACCGTCGCCGGCACCAGACGCGCCTCATGGCGGGACGTGACGCGTTTCCTCGGCCGGGGCTTCCCGGCCGCCGTCTACCGCACCCGGCACTGGTGGGTGCCCACAGCGCTGGTCTCCACCGCCGTCGCCGTCCTCCTGGGCTGGTGGATCGGCGCCCACCCCGAGGTGCAGTCGTCCATCGCGGCCCCTCGCCAGCTCCGCGAGCTGACCCGGCCCGGCGGTGAGTACGAGACCTACTACTCCAGCCACCCGGCAGCCGCCTTCGCGGCCCAGGTATGGACGAACAACGCCCAAGCGGCGGCGATGTGCCTGGTCCTGGGCGTCTTCCTGGGACTGCCCGTCCTGTGGATCCTCTTCCAGAACATGCTCAACCTGGGGGTCGGCTTCGGCCTCATGTCCTCCGCCGGCCGCCTCGACACCTTCCTCGGCCTCGTCCTCCCGCACGGCCTGCTCGAACTGACCGCGGTGTTCGTCGCCGCCGGTACGGGCCTGCGCCTCGGCTGGACCGTCGTCGACCCCGGCCCGCGCACCCGGCGCGCGGCGCTCGCGGAGGAGGGACGGGCCGCCGTCGGCATGGCGATCGGCCTCGCCCTGGTCCTGTTCGTCTCCGGGGCCATCGAAGGCTTCGTGACCCCCTCCGGCCTGCCGACCTGGGCTCGCATCGGCATCGGGGTCGCGGCCGAGCTGGCGTTCCTGGCGTACGTCTACGTGCTGGGCGGGCGCGCCGCGCGCGCAGGTGAGACGGGTGATCTCGAAGCGATGGACCGCAGCGCCTCGGTCCCCACGGCCGCCTGACGCCCGGCGGATGTGCGCTCGACCCCTGTGAGCTGCTAATCTCCTCTTCGCCCCACAAGAGCCGTTGACACGGAGCGCGTGGGGAGGTAGATTCAAACAGTTGCCCGGAGCTGGACAAGCTCCCTGGCGGCCGATAGAATCTATGAGCTTCCTCCGGAAGTCCTGAGTGACATTCCGAGAAGCAACCCCCCGATCATTCGGAAATGAGCGGCTGGTTCGACCGGCCAAAAGCTTCTGATAAAGTCGGAACCGCCGGAAAGGGAAACGCGAGAGCGGGAACCTGGAAAGCACCGAGGAAATCGGATCGAGAAAAGATCTGATAGAGTCGGAAACGCA
>NZ_JBVIJO010000031.1:0-27964 GCF_055581365.1 Streptomyces sp. NPDC031445 | reverse complement strand
CGACGATGCTCGCGCCGAGGCCCTGCGAGGCACCGGTGACGACGGCGACCTTCTGAGTGCTCATGATCATCTCTCCGGGGTGGGTGAAGCTTCCTTCCTCGAAGTTAGTCGACCGGTCGGCTAGTAGTCAACCGAGAACGCCGACCGCGTCACCCTTGCGCGCGCCCGCGACGGCGGCTCCTCGGCCTGCCGGCCGTCGAGAGGTGCGGGCGGGCGCACTGTGTCCGCCTCACACACACCGAGGACCGGATGGCACACGTGGTTCGCCCTCCCCCCGGATCCGCAGGGGGTGACGGGATAGCATCCGCCCATGTCGACGATCTGCCTGATAGGTGTGGGACGGATGGGCGAACCGGTGTGCCGCCGTCTCGTCCTCGCCGGGCACGAGGTGCGGGCCTACGACATCCGGCCCGAGCGCCGGGCGGCGGTCCGGTCGTGCGGGGCCCGGTGGGCGGACTCGGCGGTGGCCGCGGCGTCGGGGGCGGACGTGCTCCTCACGGTGCTGCCCGGTCCGGTCGAGGTCACGGCGGCCGTGCGGGACACCGTCCTCCAGGCGCTGGCCGCGCACGCCACGTGGATCGACATGAGCAGCAACACGCCTACGGCAGCGGACCCCTGCCGGCAGCGGGCGGCGGCGCACGGTGTCGGTTTCCTGGAGGCGCCCATCGGCGGCTCGCCCGCGGACGCCGCCGCGGCGCGGTTGCGGCTTTTCGCGGGAGGCGACGCCACCCTCCTGGAACGTCACCGTCCCCTGCTGTCAGCGGTCGCCGACCGCATCAGCCACGTCGGCGGACCCGGTACCGGCTACACCGCCAAACTGCTGGTGAACCTCCTGTGGTTCGGTCAGGCGGTCGCCACCGCGGAGGCGCTGCTGCTCGGCCGGCGCGCCGGCATCGACCTGGGCGTCCTCACGGACGTCCTTGCCACGGGCCCCGCCTCGTCCGCCTTCGTCCGCCGGGACCTGCCCGCCCTCCTCGCCGGTGACTACCTGCCCGCGTACGGCCTGGACCGCATCCACGACCAATTGGCGGCGATCACCGCTCTGGCGGAACAGCGCGGCACTCCGCACGACGTCGCGGACGCCGTCCGGCGCCTGCACGAGGAGGCCCTCGAACGGTACGGGCCCGTCGACGGCGAACTGCTGGCGGTGGCACTGCTCGAGGAAAGGGCCGGTACGCTGCTGCGCCACCCGGACCCGGCCACCGACTGACCGGCGAGCGGGGGGCGTGGTGCCGGACGGCGGTCAGTGCCGGCCGGGTGCGGCCCGGAGGTTCGCCGCAGGGGCGGGCATGGCGCTGCCGTCCTGAGAACAGGATCCCGCCGCTGTCGCGCGGAGCTGCGCCGGGTGCTGTCGGAGGCGAGCTTCACCGCCGCCGTGTCCCGCGTCCGCGACGAGATCGCCGCCACCGGCCCGCTCGGGCAACGGAGCGTCAGACGGACGCTATGCGCTCCAGAACCTTCGCGGCGGCGGCGATGTCGCAGCCCTCCAGACGCGAGAACACATGGCGCCGTACGCTCGCGAGATTGGTGGGCCACGCCTGCTTCAGCTGCGTCCACCCGGCACTGGTGAGAACGGCGAGCCAGGCCCTCCCGTCGTCGGGTGACTTCTCACGGGCGACCAGCGACTGCGCCTCCAGCCGGTTCACCACCCTCGTCATCCCGCTCAGTGACAGCCCGCACATGCCGGCCAGCTCGCTCATCCGGATCCGGTTGTCCGGCGCCTCGGAGAGGTGCACGAGGACCATGTACTCGGTACTCGAAATCGCATGCTCTTCCAGCATGTCCCCGTCCACGACCCGGGGCAGGGATGTGATTACCCTCCCCAAGGCCCGTAGGAAGGCCTCCTCGTCGCGGTTCAAGGGCTTGATGGTCGTCACGTCTGCCATGGCGCCAGTGTAAATGCCGGAACCGGTCGGCTTAAATTGCCGAGGAAACTAAAATTACTTCACGATGTCCAGGAGACACGTGCCCGGTCGGCATCGCGCCGCGGTGTCCCGGACGGGTGTCCGGCGTCCATGACCGTCGTCAGTGACCGGCCCTCTGGCCACCGCCGACGTGTCAGCAGCCTCGCGCTCGGGCCGGAGGACCGCGATGACATCGGCGGTGCGCGTCGAACTCCATGTGTACCCGACGTCGACCACTTCCGCCCGGACCTGTTACAGGCCGGCCGAGCAATTGCCCCGTTATGGCGTGCCTCCGGCAGGACGGCGTTTCATCGCGGTCGGACGGAAAAGCATCGGTCACCGAATCGGGCGCAGCCCGTTCGCAGGCGAGCCGATCCGGATGTGCAGCGCGCCCCGTCCCGCTGCCCGCCGGTCTCGGAGACGTGCGGACCTGGCCCGCGCCGCGCCGCCCGTACCGACTGGAACCCGGTGTCACCGGCGGCGGTGTTGATCGCGGCACACACCGGCCGTAACATATTGCACGATCAAGCACATGGGTCGGTGTACGGCGTCCGTGCCTCGGCGCGCTCCCTCCGCTCGGCGGCACGTGTCCGCCGGAAACCCCCCGAGGGCACCTGCGGGGACCGGCCCCCGGCCCCGGGAACCCGTCCTTCCCGCCACCGGAGTCCTCGTGCCGTGACCGGCCGCGGCGGGGAAACGGACGCGCGCGCGAGAGGCGGCCGGACCGCGCCGCACGGAGGAAAGAGGATCGCGGGTGCCCCGCAGGACACACAACCCCTACGGCTTCTGGTACCGACTGGCCGCAGCCATCGCGAAACCGGTGCTGTTCCTTCTGGTCAGACACGAGTGGCGCGGGAGGGAGCACATACCCGCCGAGGGCGGCTTCCTCACCGCCGTCAACCACATCTCCTACTTCGACCCCCTCACCTACGGGCACTTCCAGTACGACAGCGGCCGGCCGCCCCGCCTGCTCGCCAAAGCGTCGCTCTTCACCATCCCCTTCGTCGGCACGGTGCTGCGCAGGACGGGCCAGATCCCGGTCCACCGCGGGACCGCGGACGCCGCGTTCGCGTTGCGGGACGCGGTGGACGCCGTCAACAGGGGGGAGTGCGTCGCGGTCTACCCCGAAGGCACCGTCACCCGCGACCCGGGGCTGTGGCCGATGACCGGCAAGACCGGTGCGGCGCGGATCGCGCTGACGACCGGGGCGCCCGTCATCCCGGTCGCCCAGTGGGGGGCCCACCGCATCGTGCCGCCGTACGCGCGCGGCGGTCGCGGCAACCGCAGGGTGCGACTGGTCCCCCGCCAGCGGGTCCACGTGACGGCCGGGCCGCCCGTCGACCTCAGCCGGTACCGCGGCATGCCCCTCACCTCCGATGTACTGGCGGCGGCCACCGAGGACATCATGGCCGCCATCACCGCGCTCCTGGCGGAGATACGTGACGAACAGCCGCCCGCCGAACGTCACACGCTCCGCCGGAAGACGCGCGAAGGCACCGGGTGAGAAGCCGGGAGGCGTGAGCGGCCGCCGGACGTCCGAGTAGGGATGACGACACGTGTGCGGGTTCCCGAAGACGCCTCCGCGCTTCGCTGCCGGCCGGAGCCGGGCGGGTGGTTCCCCTGATGGACGAACACCCGTACGGCATTCGTCACCCCATGTCCGCCCGGCCCGGGCGGGTTCTGACTAGCGTCGTGGCGTTTGTTCCATCGACACCCGCCAAGGAACACCATGTGCACTGACGCTGACATCCCCTCACACGAACCGGCCGGGCAGAGCCGGCGTGGCTTCCTGCGCAACGCGACACTGGCGGGCGCCGGGGCGGCGGCCGCGGGAATCGGCGCCCCCCTGCTCGGCGAACCGGCTGCGTACGCCGCGGACACCGCCGGAAGCGGCGGCACCGGTACGTGGAGCCCCGACCCCGACGCCCTCCAGTTCACCCTCGCGGTCATGCCGGACACGCAGTTCCTGTACTGGGGCAGCCAGGACAGCGTCAACAGGACACCGCAGGAGGAGTCGTTCCGCTACATCATCCGCAACAGCGGGAGCGGAACGGACAACATCGTGTTCATGACGCACCTCGGCGACCTGACGCAGGACGCCGACCCGGTGTCGTTCGACCAGGTCGACAAGGCGTTCTCCCTCCTGGACGCGCACGGGGCCGCCTACAGCGTGGTGGCCGGGAACCACGACGTGAGCGGCGAGGACGACCGCGGTGACACGCCGTACCTGCGGACCTTGGGACCGCAGCGCTTCAGGCGCTCGAAGACCTTCGCCGGGGCGGACCCGACCGGCTACAACACCGCACACGTCTTCCGGGCCGCCGGCCGCTCCTGGCTGGTGCTCGCCCTGGACTGGCGGGCCACGGACCAGGCCTTCGCGTGGGCCGGCGACTTCATCAGGTCCCACCCGAAGATGCCCGTGATCCTCACGACGCACGACCTGGTCTACTCGACCTACGATGACAACGTTTTCCCGTACGAGTCCGGCGATCCGGAGGACAACGCCGAACTCTCCGGCTACGGCCAGAAGATCTGGGACAAGCTGATCAAGGACAACGATCAGATCTTCCTGACCCTCAACGGCCACTACTGGCCGTCGGGCCGCACGACCAGGAAGAACGCCGCCGGCAACGACGTGCACCTGCACATCGCCAACTACCAGAACCGCTACTTCGGCGGTGGCGGCATGATCCGGCTGTACCACTTCGACCTGGCCCGCGACACCATCGACGTCGAGACCGTCAACCCGTGGATCCTCGCCCAGGCCCCGGAGTCACGCAACAAGCTGGCGGCCGAACACGCCCGGATCACCGGCCCGGTCGACGACTTCTCCGTGCCGATCGACTTCGCGAAGCGGTTCTCCGGCTTCCTGCCGGTACCCGACCGGCCCGCCCGCCCGGCCGCCGGGGAACTCGTGAAGGGCACCCTGGCCTACTGGCGTTTCGACGGACAGGGCGCACCCGGCACCCCGCTCCCCGCCGGCCACACGATCCGTGACCTGTCCGGCAAGGGCAACGACCTCACGGTGGTGACCGTGCCGGGCACGGCCGCCGACGCGCTGACCTGGTCGCAGGACCACCACCCGGACCAGCCGGGCCACGCCAGCCTGAACTTCGCCGGCGGGCGCGACCCGCTCCACGGCGCGTATCTGAGCACCGGGGCGAACGCGCCGCTGAACAGGGAGACGTTCCGCGGCGGGTACACGATCGAGGCCTTCGTGCGGATGCCGCTGGACTGGGACGCCGGCAGGAACGGTTTCGCGTCGGTACTCAGCCGTCGCGGCTCCGCCGGGGCCGCCGGCAAGCAGGGCAGGAACACCGACCCCGACGAGCCCCTGGTACAGCTCTCCATCTCGAACAACGGCCGCGAGCCGCAGTTCAACCACTACCCGCTGAACAACACCTACCCGACCACCAACTGGGGGCACGGCCTGGTCGAGCTGAAGTGGTGGCACCTGGCGGTCGTCAACGACGGGCGCTACACGAAGCTGTACGTCGAGGGCGCTCCGGTCGTCGACAACCCGCACCGGGTGTCGAGCGGCCTCACCTCGCTCGGGCTGCCGTGGCTGGTCGGCGGTCACGAGTACGCGGGCGCCGTGGACATCGTCTTCCACGGCAACATCGGTGACATCCGCGTCGTCAACCGTCCCCTGTCCGCGGACGAGTTCCTCACGGCCGGGTGAGCGCCTACGCGTCGCGCGAAGGTTGTCCTGCTGGACGAGGCCGACCTCATCGACCAGATCCTCCCCACGGCCGGGCAGGGCTGACCGGGTCCGGCGGACCCGCGTGACCCGGTTCGCCGCGACGGGTCCCGGCCGGGCGCGCCCGCGGGCCCCCGCCGGTCGGCCGCTGGAGAACGGGAACCGCCCGCGTCGGCCACGAGCCTGCGCGGTGTCCTCGTGCCCCGCCCGGCCGGACCACCCCGTCGGCCGGGGTCCGCGGGCGCGCCCGCTCGCAGCCGGCCGACGGCGCCCCGGACCGTGGGCCGGCTCGTCCTGGCCGGGCCGGGGCCTGCCGGGTCAGGTCCTCCGCTGCCCGCGCGGGCCGGCGGACGCCGGCCGCGGTGGTCCGCGCGAGGCCCCGGTCCGGGCGAGGTCACCGGCCGCTCGGCGGACCGGTCACACCCGTGCGGGGCCCGGGTCCTCCTGCACCTCGTACATCCCCGTGCCGTCCAGGAAGCGGAGCGTGTTCATGTCGCGCCGCAGGACGGCCTCCACGGGGTGGCTCAAGGTGAGCGTCGCCGGGTACCCCAGATCCCACGTGGTGGGAACGACGCGGTCGCCGGGTTCGACCAGGAGCGTCACGTCCCGGAAGCTCTCCAGGCGCCGGACCTCCTCCAGCACCTGTCCGCCGACGGCATGGCGGTGCTCGCGCAGCCGATGCTCGCGTCGGTCGCCGGCGGGGTGTCCGGTGCGGATCCGGTCGAGGGCCGTACCGACCGTGTCCTGGGGAAGGTGGTGCGGGGTGGTCCCGACCGGCTCATGGACGGCAGCACGCACAGGGAACGCCACCAGTTCACGCGGCACGCCCCGGCCGGGCCCGATGTCACGGCGGCCGTCTGCCGAAGAGGGGCCAGGACCGCCGGGCGGCGGGTTCGGCGTCGGCACCGCCTGGCACGGACAGGGTGCGCGTCCCGATCACACGGTACTCGTCGCGGACTCACCGGACCCGGCCCTCGCGCCCCGGCCGCCGGACATCGGCGGGCTGGTGGCGGACACGGGCAGTGTCCTGTCACACCCCGCCGTCCCGGCCCGCGAGCACGGCGTTCCCACCGCGGTCGGCGTCGCGGGCGCGACCACCCGCTTCTCCTCGGGCACGCCCCTGGCCGCCGACGGAGGCGCCGGGGCGTTCACCGTTCCCGAGTTACCCGGGCTCGCCCCGCGTCGGCGGCCGGAAGACCGGAGCCGACCGCGTGAAGGCCACGCGGCTGTCCCGCGTGTGGAGAGCCGGCTCGAACAGCCCGAGGCCCGCCCGGAGGGCATGCGCCTCTGGCTGGAGCAGACCAGAGACCCGGTCCGCCCTCGGTTCGGCTGGCGGGCCGGTACCGGGCGGTCGCGGCCCGCCGCCGCGGGCGGGTGGCCCGCTGAGCACCAGGGATCGCCGCACGCCCCGGAGGTGCGCCCCCGGCCCGGAACCGGGCGGCGCCGTGCGGTCGTACGCCCCGGCGCCGGCTCCCGGCCCGGGACACGTATCAGGTGGCCGGAACCGTGTCGTGTGACGCGTGCCGCGACAGCCGGGCGGTGACCGTCTCCAGCAGTTCGTCGGAGAACTCCTGATCATCCACGGCCCGGGCCATGAGCACGGCACCGACGAGGGCGCTCAGGGTGACCATCGCCTCCGCCCGGGCGTCCTCCCCGTCCTCGGCGTCGTCGTCCAAGCCGGCGATGAGGTCCAGGTAGGTGCGGACCTGCTTCTCGTACGCCTCCTTGACGTCCTGGCCGCCGCGCGCGGCGGCGGCACCGAGAGTGACCAGTGCGCAACCGGTGGCCGGTGCGTCCCGGTGCTGCTTGGCGAGGTAGGCGTCGATCAGTCCGGCTCGCGGATCCTGCTCGTTCTTCCGCGCGGACCGCTCCATCTTCGCGGTGCCCTCCGCCAGGGCGAAGGCGGCGGCCTGGGTGATCAGGTCGTCCCGCGACCGGAAGTGCTTGTAGAAACCGCCGTGCGTCAGCCCGGCCTCGCTCATGAGTTCCGCGATCCCGGGGCGGGTGACGCCTTCGGCGCGGATCTTGCGTGAGGTGATCCGCAGCACCCGTTCACGGGTCGCCGCCTTCTCCGCCTGTGAGTGGCCCATCCGACCCTGCCTTTCATGGAGCGACGCGGTGGGGAACCGCGCAACTGGATGACGTACATCATACACCTGCGCCTGTCAAAGCAGGCCGTCCAGTCGCTCCGTTTGACTTTCTGGATGACGTACGTAATCTGGATTCAGGATGTTACTCATCATCCAGATCGGAGCTGAACCGATGACCCGGACCTACGACCCCCGTCGCACGGCCGTCCTGCTGGTCGACCCCTTCAACGACTTCCTCTCCGAGGGCGGCAAGATCTGGCCGCGCCTGGAACCCGTGGCGCGGGAGGTGAGGCTGCTGGACCACCTCCGCTCCGTGGTCGCCTCCGCCCGCGAGAACGGCGTCCGCGTCGTGTTCGTCCCGCACCGCCGCTGGGAGCCGGGCGACTACGAGACGTGGGACCACCCCAACCCCACCCAGCTCGGCATCATGGAGCGCCACAGCTTCGCTCGCGGGACCTGGGGCGGCGAGTTCCACCCCGACTTCCAGCCGCAGCCGGGCGAGCCCGTGGTCCAGGAGCACTGGGCGCAGAGCGGGTTCGCCAACACGGACCTCGACTTCCAGCTCAAGCAGCACGGCATCACCCACGTGGTGCTCGTCGGCCTGCTGGCGAACACGTGCATCGAGTCGACCGGCCGCTTCGCCATGGAACTCGGCTATCACGTGACCCTGGTGCGCGACGCCACCGCGGCGTTCCTGCCCGAGATGGTGCACGCCGCGCACGAGCTGAACGGTCCCACCTACGCCCACGCCATCACCACCACCGACGAGCTCACCGCCGCATTCAAGGGAGCACACGCATGACCCTCACCGGAGACCTGCTGATCGGAGCCTCCCAGGTGCCCGCGACCGCGGGAACCATGAAGGCGCTCAACCCCGCCACCGGAGAACTCGTCGGGCCCGAGTTCGCCTTCGGAGGCGCGGCCGAGGTCGACCGCGCGGTCCGCCTGGCCGACGAGGCGTTCGACAGCTACAGCCACACCGGCCTGGCCGAGCGCGCGGCCTTCCTGGAGCTCGTCGCGGACAAGCTGGAGGCGGCCAAGGACCGGCTCGCCGCACGTCTCGAGCTGGAGACCGGTCTGACGGCCGCCCAGTTCGAGGGCGAGGCCGTACGGACCGCCGGCGTGTTCCGCAAGTTCGCCGTCGTCGTCCGCAAGGGCCGATTCCTCCAGGCGACCGTCGACCCCGCGCAGCCGGACCGGCAGCCCGCACCGCGCCTCGACCACCGGTTGCAGAAGGTCGCCCTCGGCCCGGTCGTGGTCTTCGGCGCCAGCAACTTCCCGATCTCCTACTCGGTGGCGGGTGGTGACGTCGCCTCGGCACTGGCGGCCGGCTGCCCGGTCATCGTGAAGGCCCACAACGCGCACCCCGGTGCCTCCGAGATCGAGGGCCGGGTCATCCAGGAGGCCGTCGCCGAGGCCGGACTGCACGAGGGCGTCTTCTCCCTCGTCCGCGGCGCGGGCAACGAGATCGGTGAGGCGCTGGTGGACCACCCCCTGGTCCGGGCGGTCACCTTCACGGGCTCCGAGACCGGCGGCATGGCCCTGTACCGCCGGGCCCAGCAGCGCCCCGACCCCATCCCGGTGTTCACCGAGATGACCAGCGTCAACCCGACCTTCGTCCTGCCCGCCGCCCTCGCGGCACGCGGAGCGGAGATCGGCGGCGGCCTGGTCCAGCGCGGCATGTACAACGTCGGACAGGCCTGCCTGAAGCCCGCCGTCCTCCTCGCAGTCGACGGGCCCGGTTTCCGGGAACTGCGGGACGCCGCGATCGCCGAGGTGGAGAAGGTGGCCGCGCGGACCATGCTCACGCCCGGCATCCACGACGCCTACACCCGCAACGCCCGGCGCCTGGCGGACGAGGGCGCCACCCGGATCGCCGCGGGACCGGCCCCGGACGGCGCGTGGGACGGCCAGTCCCAGCTGTACGAAGTCAGCGGGGAGCGGTTCCTGGCCGAGCCGGCCCTGCGCGAGGAGGTCTTCGGCCCCGCCCTCCTGCTGGTACGGCTGACGGGCCCGGAGCAACTGCTGGAGGCGGCCCGCGCGTTCCGCGGACAGCTCTCGGCCACCCTGCATGCCGACGCCGCCGACCGCACCGAGGCCCAGCGGCTCCTGCCGGTCCTGGAGCGCCGTACGGGACGCATCGTGTTCAACGCCTTCTCGATCCCGCAGGAGGTCACCTACGCCACCACCCACGGCGGCCCGTTCCCGGCCACCTCCGACAGCCGCTTCACCTCTGTCGGCATGGGAGCGATCGAGCGGTTCATACGGCCGGTCACCTACCAGAATTTCCCCGACGACCTTCTGCCGCAGCCGCTGCGCGAGGCGAACCCGCTGCACCTGTGGCGGGTCGTCGACGGCGAACTCACC
Organism: Streptomyces sp. NPDC031445; assembly: GCF_055581365.1. NCBI lineage: Bacteria > Bacillati > Actinomycetota > Actinomycetes > Kitasatosporales > Streptomycetaceae > Streptomyces > Streptomyces sp. NPDC031445. The sequence continues at coordinate 17,903 of NZ_JBVIJO010000031.1, read as the reverse complement.
CAGGACTGAACCGCCCCCACGGCCCCGTCCGCCACCGGACGGGGCCCGCCCCCCACCAAGGAAAGGAGCCCTTCTGTGACCGCCACCGGCCAAACCGCCGCGGACGACGAGCGCGAGGCCCGCGAGGAGGTGCGCCGGAGACTGCTCGGCGCATGGCAGCTCGTGTCATACACCGCCGAAAGCTCCGACGGAGAGGTCATCCACCCCCTCGGCCCCGCCCCGTACGGCCTGATCGTCTACACCCCGGAGGGCTACATGTCCGCCCAGCTGGGACGCGACGGCCGCCCGCCTCTGAGGTCGGCACGTCTCGAGGAAGCGGAGACCGACGAACTGGCGCGGGCGGCGGCGGGCTACGTCTCCTACGGCGGGCCGTTCGAGGTCGTGGACCCCACCACCGTGGAGCACCACGTCACCACCAGCCTCTTCCCGAACTGGATCGGCCGCTCCCAGGTGCGCAAGGTGCGTTTCGTGGGCTCGTTCCTCCGGCTCGCCGTCGCCACTCCCACCCGGCTCTGGGGTGCGGAGCGCACGGCCGAACTCACCTGGCACAGGCTGACCTGACCACGAGCGCCGCCGCCGGCCCCGCCACGGGCATCCCCGGGTGAACCCTTCGCGCGGGTCTCCTCGTCGTCACCTGTGAGGGCTGCCTCCGTCCACGCGGGCGGCGGCAGCGGGACGGCCGCCTCGGTGTGACACGCCGCGACGACGGGTGACCCGTTTCCCGTGCGGCGGTCCGGTCCACCGGCCTGGCCTCCCGTACGGCCTCGGCGGCCCTCTCCTCACGTCTGCCCGACCGGACAGGGCCGCCGCCACGACTTCGGGGGTCACTCGCCGGCTCGGCGGGTGACCGGAGGAGGGCGAGCGCCACCCGGACCGCGCAGGCGGCAGAGGGGGCGGAGGTCGCTGCGGTCGCCGGGGGCTTGCACCGCAGCGGCGTCCGGACGGGTGACAGGGAGCGTGCCGTCCAGGATGACGAACGCCTTCCTGCGCGCTGTGATCATCGCTGAGACCAGGGGCGGGGCCATGGCGGCCAAGACGTCAACGGCCTCGTGTATGCAGCGATACACGGTCGCGATACCGGCGCCGAACCCGGCGGCGAGTCGGGCGTAGGTGTCCCCGCACCGCGGGTGGGCAAGCGCAGGCAGAGCCTGCCGGCCGACGGGAAGCCGCCGCCGGAGCGTCCCGATCTGGTGTGCATGGGTGATCTCGGCCGTGACCCCAGCCACCAGGAGCTTCGTCGCGCGGTACAGCTGGCCACATCGCCCACGGCGCGATCAGGTTGGGAAAATGATTCGAGAGAGGTCGAGGCCTGTTGTCGATGCCCACCCGGTTCAGCCGGCGGCCCGCAGCGGGCATCCGGTGCCGGCACGTGCGTCGAGCTCGGCCCGCAGGGCGGCAAGCTGCGCCATACGCGCGTCGATAACCTTGATCTTCTCCTTGAACAGCGCGGACAACGCCTCGGCGGTGTCGGGCGCGTTCCGCAGTTCCTCGCCGGTCTGCGCGATCTCGGCCAGCGAGAAGCCGAGCGTCTGTGCGGTGCGGACGTACTGCAGCCAGGGCACTGCCTCCGGCGGGAAGTCGCGATAACCGTTGGCCAGACGCCGCCCCGTGACGAGACCGATCTTCTCGTAGAAACGGATGGTGTCCCTGGTCAGTCCCGCTTGCGCGGCCAGCTCCCCGATACGCACGGCTCGCCCTGAACTGCGGACTTGACCTTGGACAGTACTCCACTGTTTACCGTCGTGGCGTCCGTGCAGGAGACCAGCAGGAGCCTCGCCGTGTTCCGTCTTTTCGCCTCTTCCCACCCCGCCTGTCTTCGCGTCGTACGCACAAGTGCTTGGTACGACCTCGTGGTCACAGCCGGTTTCGCCACGCCGTGGACCTACCCCCTGGTGCACGACGCGCTGTCGAAGACCGGTGACGCGCTCGGGCTGGGCGCCCTGCCTGCCCTCGACCCGATAGAGATTCTTTACGCGAATCTGATGGGTTCAGTGGTGGTCGTCTGGGCGCTGCTCCGGATCATCGACCCGCTGCCGGTGCACGGACTGTTCGACGGCATCGCGCGCACGCTTTTCGCCGCGTGGCAGGCGTATGCGCTGGCACACGGTGCTCCGCGCTGGCTGTGGCTGTTCTTCGTCGCCGAGGTGGCGTTCGGCGTCGTCCAGCTTGTGCCGTGGTGGCGGGCTCGACGCACCGACCTTGTGGACCCCTCTGCCGGACAACCGCTCGGCGACGCGGGCCGGTAGGACCCAGACGAGTCGCTTGGCCGTGATGTGCCGAACGGCCTCGTTGCGAAGGGGGCATCGCCGCGGCCGTCGGCATGCCGTCCTGTTCTGGGGCGCGATCAGGTGCGCCGTCGTGGTGCGGGCACCCATCGTCAGCGGCATGGAGATCGGCCCGCGCCGCGTCTGCCGGAGCGTCAGCGGACGGTCGGCGGTGACCGGCCGGGACGCAGCGCGGAGGCCCACCGGGTGTCCGGTGGGCCTCTGTCGCGTCATGCCTCCCGTTAGGTCAGCGTGGCACGGAGGGTGTCCTGTCCGACCGTCGGATCCGCTCGGGACGGCAGGGTGGACCGGTTGATGATCCGGCTCTCCACTCCGTAGATCCGGGTGGCGAGGCGGTCCGGGTGGGCGCGCCACGACGAACTCGCCTGTGCGTGACCGTTGTGCGGTGAGGGGCGGTCAGCGGGTGACGGTGCGGGCGGCGTGTTCGATCAGGTCGGCCACGGCGGCCGGCTGGGAGACGGAGACGGCGTGGGAGGCGTCGATCTCGACGGTGTGGGCGTGGGCGCGTTCGGCCATGAAGCGCTGGGCGGCCGGCGGGATGTTGTAGTCCTGCGTGGCGATCAGGCTCCAGGAGGGGATGGTCTTCCAGGCGGGCTCGGTGGCCTTCTCCTCCAGGGCGTTCGCGGCGATGGGGCGCTGGGTGGCGGCCATGAGGTCGGTGGTGGGCCTGGGCACGTCGGCGGCGAACTGGTCGTGGAACGTGTCGGCCTTGATGTACAGGTCGGTCCGGGTGCCGTTGCCGACCGGGTCGAGGTTGGGGTCGAGGGTGCTGCCGGGGAACTTGTCGGACAGCTCCAATGCGCTCTCGCCCGCGTCGGGGATGAAGGCGGCGATGTAGACGAGGGCCTTGACCTCGGCGTTGCCGGTGGCGGCCTGGCTGATCACGGCGCCGCCGTAGGAGTGGCCCACCAGGACGACGGGGCCCTGCACGCTGTGGAGGTAGTCGCGCAGACCGTCGGCGTCGTCGGCCAGTCCGCGCAGCGGGTTGGCGGGTGCCACCACCGGATAGCCGGCGTGCCGCAGCCGCTCGATGACACCGTTCCAGCTGGAGGCGTCGGCGAACGCTCCGTGGACCAGGACGACCGTGGGCTTGTTCTCCGGCTTGCTGTTCATGGCGTGTCTCCTTCTCGTGCGGTGGTACGGCGGTCGGTGTCTGCGTCTGCCGCGCCGGCTCCGGTCGTCCGGGCGCCGGACGGTGTGCGCGGGGTCAGCGGGTGGTGCTGCGGGCGGCCTGTTCGATCAGGTGGGTGACCGCGGCCGGCCGGGAGACGGAGACGGCGTGGGAGGCGTCGATCTCGACGGTGTGGGCGTGGGCGCGCTTGGCCATGAAGCGCTGGGCGGCCGGCGGGATGTTCTTGTCCTGGGTGGTGACCAGGTCGAAGGAGGGGATGGCCTTCCAGGCGGGCTCGGTGGCCTTCTCCTCCAGGGCGCTGGCGGCGATGGGGCGCTGGGTGGCGGCCATGAGGTCGGTGGTGGGCCTGGGTACGTCGGCGGCGAACTGGTCGTGGAACTTGTCCGCCTTGATGTACAGGTCGGTGCCGGTGCCGCCGCCGGGGAGGGGGAAGGTGACGGGGGCGAGGTTCTCGCCGAGGGTGCTGCCGGGGAACTTGTTGGACAGTTCCAGCGCGCTTTCGCCCTTGTCGGGGAGGAAGGCGCCGATGTACACCAGCGCCTTGACGTTCTGGTCGCCGGTCGCGGCCTCGCTGATCACCGCGCCGCCGTAGGAGTGGCCGACGAGGACGACCGGTCCCTTGACGCTCGCCAGCACGCTGCGGACGTAGGCGGAGTCGTCGGCCAGTCCGCGCAGCGGGTTGGCGGGCGCCACCACCGGATAGCCCTCGTGCTGCAGCCGCTTGACGACGCCGTTCCAGCTGGAGGCGTCCGCGAAGGCGCCGTGGACCAGGACGACGGTGGGCTTCTCGCCCGCCGCGCGGTGCTCGGCCCTGGCCGCGCTGGCGGGGGTGGTGACTGCCAGCGTGAGGGCCGAGACCCCGGCGATGGCGCCCAGCACGGCGATGCGCGTGCGGGTGGGGCGGAAGACGGTCTTCAGGTCCATGGTGGCTCTCCTCGGACAGTGGGCGTGCGACGGAACGTGTCTGCCGGGGCGGTCCGCTCCGGGGTGACGTGAGAAACATAGCGTCCAATTAAGTTGTGCACAACTCAGTTGGGGGAGAGGTGAGGCGGAAGGTCGGGCATTCATAACGCGTCTGGACAAAGCGACCTTCGTGAGGTGGTCGTTCACCGCTCGGGGTCGGAGACCGGTGGGGAGTGGCCCTGGGGCGGCTCGCTGAACGGCGAAGGCCGGGCCCGCATGCGGATGTTGGGGTGGCGGACGCCGAGCAGCTCGACGTGTGAGGGCGGATGGCGAGGTCGCTGTCGCCGGCCGCGACGAGCGCGGGCCGCCCGATCGCCTCACGGCTGCGCGGCGCGTACTGGGCGCACTGACCCCGGGGCGGGTGCGGCCTCGTAGCCGGCTTCCCGGGAGTGTGGGCTCCCGGCCCCGCCACTCGGCAGGCGGACCGGCCCCGGTGTGCCTCCGACCTCTGCGACGCCGGGCGCTGCCCGCGACCTCGGAGACCTGCTGAACGCCGCGAACTATTGACCAGGCAGGTGAATCAGAGGCGCCGAGGTCCTCCGGATGTCGCGGCCCGCCCAGGGTCCTGCCGATCAGGTGTCGAGCCGGACACGTGTGCCGGCCGGGGCCGTCGAAGGTGCCGACTGCCGTTGACCGAATGTGAAGACGCCGGCGGGCTGACAGGATGGTACGGAACGCGCCATGGCCGGGCCGGGGCCTGTGCGGGAGCTGGGGGACCGTGATGGGCTTGCTGATCGAGAGCCGACCGTCGGAGCTGGCGTACGTCGAGCGGGTGTGGCGCAGTCGAAGCGAAGACGTCTGCCGGATGATGTCCGTGGCGACGGCGCACTGGGAACTGGTGTTCTGGCGGCACCGGGGCGAGGCGCAGGCGGCGGTGCTGGGCCCGGAGGCGAAGGCGTCGCTCGCCCCGGTGCCGGAGGACTCCGTCTTCTTCGGGATCAGCTTCGCCCTGGGGACGTCGATGCCGCACATCCCGGTCAGCCGGCTGGTGGGCGGCAGCGCGGAGATCCCCGACGTGACGAGGCGCTCGCTGTGGCTGAAAGGGTCGGCCTGGCACGTCCCCGACTACGGCAACGCCGAGGCGTTCGTGCGCCGCATGGTGCGCGAGGGCATCGTGGACGTGGACCCGGTCGTCCCCGCGGTGCTCGGCGGCGCCGGCCCGGACGTGTCCGAGCGGACGCTGCAGCGGCGCTTCGTCGCGGCGACCGGCCTGACCCAGGGCGCCATCCGGCAGATCCACCGCGCCCGCCAGGCGGCGGTGCTGATCCAGGAGGGCGTGCCGGCCCCGGAGGTCACGCACCGCCTGGGGTACTTCGACCAGCCGCACCTGGCGCGGTCCCTGAAACGGTATGTGGGAAGGACCGCCACCCAGCTGAGCGCACCGGACGCGACGGAACCGCTGTCGCTTCTGTACAAGACCTCGCTCCTGGCGCCTGCCTAATGTCCTCGACGTGGCCGACGTGGCCGACGTGGCCGACGTGGCCGACGGGTCTCCCCGCCCCGGCCGGGGCGGGCGGAGAGCCCCTTGGAAGCACTCATGGAGGAATCATGCGCAAGGTCGTCTCGGGTCTGTTCGTCTCGCTCGACGGTGTCGCGCAGTCGCCCAACGAGTGGCAGTTCGCGTTCGACGAGGAGATGGGCGCGGCGCTGGCCGGCACGCTGGAGACGGCGGACACGATCCTGCTGGGCGCAGTGACGTTCATCGAGTGGGCCGGCTACTGGCCGACGGTCACCAGCGGTGAGGACGCCGGTTTCGCGAAGTGGATCAACGAGTCGCCCAAGTACGTCGTCTCCTCCACGCTGGACAGCGTCGAGGACTGGGCGAACAGCACGCTGATCAGGGGCGACCTCGCGTCCGCCGTCAACGAGCTCAAGTCGGGCCAGGGCAAGGACATCACCGTCGCGGGCAGCCCCACGCTGGTGCGCTCGCTCCTCGAACTCGACCTGCTCGACGAACTCACACTGCTGATCCACCCGGTGGTGGCCGGCGAGGGCCGCAAGAAGTTGTTCACCGACGACGCCCCGATGAGGAGGCTCCAGTTGGTCGAGGCCCGGCCCACGAGCAGCGGAGTGATCATCGCGACCTACCGCCCGGCACGCTGAACCTTCGCGTGGCACCGGATGCCGACGTGTTCCCGGCTCGGCGCACCTCGTGGGAGGCGACACACACATCGGTGTGAGCGCGGCCTCGGGTCGTCGGTCGGAACAGGCGCGGCGCGCTCGCCCCCCCCGTCCGCGAAGGTCCGGCCATGTGGGGAAGACCGTGCGGGCTCACCGGCATGCGGCCGGGGCCCGCGGAAACCCGGAACCGGGCACGAGCCCCGACAGGGCATGCGGATCAGACCACTTCCAGCCCGCCGTCGATCGTGAGGATCCGGCCCGTGAGCCAGGTCGACGTGGGATCGGCGAAGCGAACGATCCAGGACGCCGCGGGCGGTGGCCGTAGGTGCTGGGGACTTGATGATCGAGCCATGGCTGCGGCGCAGATGGGGGAGTGCCGCTTGGGCGAGCATGGTGGGCGCGATGACCAGCACGTCCAGTTGGCTCCACCGGTCGATCGCCGCGTCGGTGATCAGGCCGGGAGCCTGCTCCCAGCGCACGTCGACGGCGAGGGTCGCGATGTTGGAGTTGACGGCGGCGGTCTCTTCCAGGGCTGTCTCTCGGCGGCCCACACCGAGGACGCGGGCCCCCGCCTCCGCCGTACTCGACAGCGTCCTGGCCGCAGACAGAGCCGAACGCGCGAGATGACCGGTGCCGGCGGCGAGTTCGGGTCCCGCACACCTGATCCGGTCAGTGCGCTGTCAGTTCAGCCATTTGCAGACGACCCGCCTCCAGCGTCACCAAGGTCCGGCTACACAAGAAGGCCGGGCGGCGTTTCGCCGTCCCGGTGCAGTGGTGGCGGGCCGGCGGGGGAGGTCTGGACGGGTGCTGACCATCAACGTGGCGGTACTGCCGCCGGCCGATGAGCCACCGCACATGCCGAGGGCAGCCGGCGCCCACGGCCGGGCAACGGGGCCGAGGAGCGGGGGAGTGATGGCAGCACGTCGACGGAGCCGACGTCTGAAGAAGCGGACGCGCAGGCGGTTGCAGGGCTGGGGTGCGGTGGCCGCCGGGGTGTGGGTGGCCGGGCACTGGTCGGTGCTGTGGCCCGTCCTGGTGGCCGTCCTAGCTGCGGCCGTGGTGGGCGGGGCCGGGTGGGCGCTGCTGCGGGCGCACCGTCGTGCGGTCGGCCAGGACCGTGAATGGAGGGAGCAGGAGGAGACCAGGGCGCGGGAGTTGTCCATGGCCGAGGTCGACGCGTTGTCGTGGCAGGAGTTCGAGGCGTACGTCGCCGATCTGTGCCGGCGCGACGGCTGCACGAGCGTCGTCGTGAACGGCAGGAGCGGCGATCTGGGCGCGGATGTCGTCGGCTACCTGGCCGACGGCCGCAAGCTGGTCGTCCAGTGCAAGAAGTACGCTCCGCACCGCAGTGTGTCCTCGCAGGACATGCAGAAATTCGTCGGCACCGCCCGCCTCGAACACGGCGCCGACGTCGCCTTGTTCGTCACCACCTGCCGTGCCTTCACGAAGGCCGCGCTGGGCCTGGCGGTGCGGCAGGACATCGTGGCCCTGCACCGCGACCTGCTGGGCTCCTGGGTGAGGGGCGCTCATCTGGAGACCCTGATCCCGTTGAGCGGACGCGGCGGCGGCACCGTCCGCCGGCACCCCTCCGCCTGACGGTGCCACTCCACCAGTGGCCCGATCAGGGTCGGTGAAGGCAAGGGCGAAGACGCGTCGGACCTGGGAGGTGGCGCGTTCACCAGCCGATCGGCGTGGTCCTCGGCTTCGGTACGGGCGGCGGCATGGGCAGTGGCCGCCCGCCGCGTGACAGCCGCGGGCCCTGCGCAGGAGCAGGAGAAGGAGAAGGCTTGCCGCGGTCCGGCGGGGCGGAAGAGTCCACGGCCCCCCTCGGGCATAGGTGAACGGGCCGCTTCGAAGGTCCCGTTGCCCGGCCCAGGTGGCAGGAGCAGGCGTGCCGGCGGGACCGCGGACGATGCCGGTCATCTCTTGCGGGCGCATGCCTCCGCCTCAGCCAGATACCGCGCCACCGGCCCCAGCGTCAGCAACCCGCTCGCCCCGCCCGCGTGTTCGGTGCGGGCGGGGCGCAGGGCCGTCGCGGCGCGGGCGGCGACCGCGCGCTCGCCGAGGCGGGCGGCGGCGTGGGCGGTCAGGCACCACAGCGCCTCCTGCATGTGATCAGGAGGTGGCTCGGGCGCCCAGGCCAGGGCGGTGCGGGCCTCCTCGGCCCGGTTCCGGGCGAGCAGCACCAAGGGCTGCGTCCAGGGACGGTAGGGGCCCCAGTCGAGGGCGGAGTCGGTGGGCGCGGGACGGTCGTGCAGGAGACGCAGGCCCAGGAGGGCGAGGGCGAACAGGCCCCGGTGCAGTCCCGGCATGCCCGCCGTTCCGGCGAGGGCGTCCTCGGCGACGCGGTACTGCGCCGCGGCCGTGGCGGCGGTCGGTCCGCCCGGTTCGGCGCTGCGGGCGGCCGTTGCCCGGGCCCGGAACCAGTCGGTGAGGACGGGCACGACAGAGGCCTCGGTGCTGACGGCGAGCTGCTCGGCGGCCTCGGCGTGCGCGGTCGCGGCGTGCAGGTCGCCGAGGGCGGAGGCGGATTGCAGGCGGATGAGCCGGCCGAGCACGGCGAAGTTCGACAGCTCGTGCCGGGTGGCCAGGTCGAGCATCTCGATGCCGATCGCGTCCCGTGCCGCCGCGAGCCCCGGCCGGGTGAAGGACTGGAGGAACACACCGTTGAGGGCGAACACCAGCAGGGCGGGGTCGCCCAGCTCCCGGGCCAGCGCCTCCGCCTCGCGCGCAGCCTGTCCGGCACGCCTTCGTTCGGTGCCGGACGCATCGGCGCTGCGGCTCTCGACCGCGACGGTGGCCAGCAGCCGGGCGCGCAGTTCGGCGGGGCCGTCGGGACCGAGCGCAGTGAGCGTACGTTCGGCCGCCGCGACGACGGCGCGGGACTGCTCGGGGTCGTCGGCCCGGCTCCACAGGGCAGGGACGTCGTAGGCGCCGATGACGCGGGCGGTCAGGGCGATGTCCCCGGTGCGCTCCGCGGCCCGGGCGGCGGCGAGGCGGTCGCGCCGGGAGTGGACGAGGGCGTCACCACCGGCCAGGGCCAGGGTGCGCGCCAGCTCGACGGTGGTGCGCGGGCCGAGCCGTACTCCGGCGGACCACGTCCACGCGGTACGCGCGGTACGGGTGGGCTGGAGCGTCGTAGCTCCGCGGAGGATGTCCGTCTCCAGGCGCCGGAGGTCGGCACCGGGGTCGAGTCCGAGCTGGTCCGCGAGCATCGTGCGGGCGCGGCGGAGGGTGGCCAGCGCGTCCGCCTGCCGGCCCGCCCGGTGCAGTGCGCGGGCCAGCAGCCCCCACGCGGGCTCGCGCCAGGGGTGTTCGGTGACGTGGGCGCCCAGTTCGGCGACCAGCTCGGCTCCTGAACCGGAGTCGAGGAGGAGGCGGGCGCGCAGCTCCACCCCCTCCAGCCTCAGCTCCTCCAACCGGGTCCGCTCGCGCTGGGCCCAGGCGGAGCCGGTCACGTCGGCGTAGGCGAGGCCGCGCCAGGCCGCGAGGGCCGCGTCGAGGCCGGCCAGCGCATCAGGGGTACGCCGGGCGCGGGCCAGGGCGTCCTCGAACCGGTGGACGTCCACGTCGTCGCGCGGGAGGCGCAGCACGTAGCCGGGGCCCTCCGTGACGAGGACGCGCGGCGGAGTGCGCGGCGGCCGGTCGGGTTCGATGGCGCGGCGCAGCGCGGCGACGAACGTGCGCAACGCACCCACGGCGCGCACCGGCGGCTCGGCCCACAGGTCGTCCACGAGGGTGTCGGTGGCGACCATCCGCCCCCCGGCGGCGACGAGCCGGGCGAGCACCTCGCGGTGGCGGGGCCCGCCCAGGTCCACCGGTGTGCCGTCATCCCGGAGGGCCCGCACGGCACCGAGCACGTCGATTTGCATGCCCTCCATCTTCCGTGCCGCCGGTGCGCGGCGTCGAAGCGTACTGATCGGCTGCTGATCGCCGTCGCGCACGCTGGTCCGGTCAGTCCTCGGACCAGGGCTTCCACCGGTCCGCCGACCCCAGGAAAGGGCCTTTCATGACGCTCACCGTTCCCGGTTTCGACCACGTCCGCCTGCCCGGCACGGACGGAGTGGAGCTGGCCGCCGCCGTCGGCGGCGACGGCAGCCCGGTCGTGCTGCTGCACGGCTTTCCGCAGACCCACCTGATGTGGCGGCACGTCGCGGAGCGGCTCGCCGGCGAGCACACGGTGATCTGTCCCGACCTGCGCGGCTACGGCGCCAGCGACAAGCCGGCGGCCACCGGCCCCGAGGTGTACTCCAAGCGCACCATGGCCGCCGATATCGTCGCCCTGGCGGCGGCTCTCGGCCATGAGCGCTTCGCCCTGGTCGGCCACGACCGGGGCGCCCTGGTCGCCTTCCGGGCGGGGCTGGACCATCCCGAGACCCTCACACACCTCGGCATCCTCGATGTCCTGCCGACGCTGGACATGTGGGACGTCCTGCACGGTGTCCCGGCGGCGGTCGGCTACCACCTGTTCCTCATGGCGCAGCCGCCGGGGCTGCCGGAGACGATGATCGCCAACAGCGCGGACGCCTACTTCGGCTCCTTCCTCGACGCCTGGGCCGGCGATCCCGCCGCCATGCCGGAACAGGTCCGGGCCGCGTACCTGCGGGCGAGCGCCGCGGCCGTACCGTCGATCGTCGCCGACTACCGGGCCTCGGCGGGCATCGACGTCGCACACGACCAGGCGGACCGGGACGCCGGTTCCCAGCTGGCCATGCCCGTGACGGTCGTCCAGCAGGACTGGGGCGTGCGACTGGGCTACGACGCCACCGCGATCTGGCACGCGTGGGCACCGGACCTGGACCACCGGCTCACGAGGGCGGGACACTTCATGGCGGAGGAGGCGCCCGACGAGATCACGCGGGCGATCCGCGACCTGCTGCTCCGCTGAGCCCGCGGACCGGGCCACGGCCGGCAGCGGGCGGGCCCCGCGATCCGGCTGCCGCCGACCGGGCCGCCTCCCTACGGCCGCTGCGGCGTCCCGCCGGAGCACCGGGCGACGTTCGGCAGAGCGCGGCAGAGCGCCACGGATGTACGACCGTGTCCCTTCCGCTCCGCCGCCAGTGCCGACGACTTGGACCCGGTGCCGCACCCGGTGCCGTGGCGGATCGCGCTGGACCACGCGCGCGGCTCGGCGCGCCGGGCACCGCTGCTTCGAGGAGCTGGAGGAGGCGGCGGTCCGCCGCGCCCCGCACCGGTACGGCCGGCACCAGGCGGCCCTGCGCTACCTGGCCACCTCCTGCCACGGCTCGCATCGTTGCGTTACTGGCACCGGGAGCCGACTTGGCCGACCGCCGCCGACCGACTCCGCGGCCGGTGCTGAGCCCCAGCCCAGGGTGCCTTAGAACCGGTTGAGCGCCTCCGCGCCGTGGTGCGGGCCTTGCACCATCCACACCAGTGCGCAGCGCTCAGTGCCCAGTCCTTCGAGCTAGTCGATGCGCGCGCCGGCGCGGTCGGCGGCCCGCCGGGTGTCGTTGGCCTCGTCGAAGGAGTCGTCGGCGGGCAGCAAGGCCGATCCCGGTCGTACGGCCGCCGACGCGAACTTCTGGCCGGCCTCGGCCATGGCCGGCTTCGCCGCCGACCGGTACACCGCCAGGATCGCCCGGCCCATGTCGGCGTACTGGGTTCGTCCCTCCGGGTCGGTGAGTAGCCGCGAAGGCCTCGCCTCGGCGTTCGCAGGGACTGCGGTGTTGGTCGACGGCATCGATTCACCGGCGCTGAAAGTCGATAAGCAGCCGACTGAAGCCCGTGCGGCCCGAGGGGGCCTCAGGCTGCCATCAGCGCCGCCAGCGCGCGGTCCATTGCGGCGTTGAACTCTTCCGGCGTCAGGGGCAGACGGGACTTGACATCCCGGCTCCACTGGTCGGCGAGGACCTCGGCGGAGCCCGCCTCGACACCGTCGAGCGCCGCGTCGGCCAGGTCCGGCGGAGCGATCTTGTCCACGGGCCAGCCCGCGGCCATGTCGGTGTCGGCCAGGCCGAGGTGTACCGCTGTGACGAGCGTGCCCTGCTCGGCGAGCTCCAGGCGGACGCCGTTGGTCATGGCCCAGGCGGCGGCCTTGGACAGGTGGTAGGCGCCGGCGCCTTTGCCCCCGAACCACGACATGGCGGAGAGGACGTTGACGATCGCGCCCCCGCCGTTCCTGGCGAGCGCCGGCGCCAATGTCCGGATCATTTCCAGGTGGCCGAACATGTTGGTCTCCAGTTCGCGCCGCACCGTGTCCAGCGAACCGGTCACCAGGTCGGTCCCCGTACTGATTCCCGCGTTGTTGACGAGTAGCGAGACGTCCGGGGCGGCCTCGGCGGCGGCCCTCACGGATGCGGGGTCGGTGATGTCGAGGGGCAGGACCTCGACCCCGGGCACGTCCACGGTCTCCGGTCGGCGGGCGGTCGCGTAGACCTTGCGGGCGCCCCGTTCGAGCAGGCGCTGGGCGAAGGCGCGGCCCAAGCCGCGGTTGGCTCCGGTGACAAGGGCGACGGAGTTGTTGATATCCATGGCCGGTACGCTAAAACCTGACGTTAACGTCAGAGGCAAGTGCCGACCGTCAGAGCCGGGGTGAGAGGAGTCACCATGTCTGTCACAGCGGACGCGACCGAGCGGTTGATCCGCATCGGAGAGGTGGCACGGGGCGCCGGCGTCTCGGTGCGCGCCGTGCGCTACTACGAGCAGCAGGGGCTGCTCACCGCGGAGCGCAGCCCGTCCGGCCAGCGCCTGTACCGGCAGGAGGCCATCCCCCTGGTTCGCTTCTTCCAGCAGATGTTCGCCGCCGGCCTGACCAGCCGGAGGATCACCGAACTCCTTCCGTGCTGGGACTCCGGGCACACCGACGCCGATCAACGAGCCATGCTGCGCGTCGAGCGCGAGCGCATCCAGGCCAAGATCGAAGACCTGGAGGCCGCCCGGGACCGCCTCGACGAGGTGATCGCGATCACGGACACGCACCCGTAGGCGCGACCGGCCAGATGTCTCCCCAGCGGCCTGGCCTCGCTGTCTCGGTTGGGGCAGTTCGCCCTGCGGACGAGCGAACCCGAGCCGTTCGACGGCTCACCCGTGGTCGGTACCGTGCCGACCCCGCCCCGACCGGGTGGTCGTGCCCAACGGCGGCCTGTGCGGGGATCATCCCTCGCGGGCCTGATGAGCCTGGTCCCGTCGGCCAGGAGGTCCCGGCCGGCCTCGCGCGGCCGGTTGGCCCTCGGTTCACAGGTGCTGTCCGGCGCGCTCACCGCAGAGCTCGACGTACAACTCGGTGGTGCGGATGAGGATCTCCTCCTTCTGCTTCGCGGTGAGGGTCTTTGCGGGGATCTTGAAGGTGGCGAAACGCATGGTCGCCCGTCCGTAGACATGGCGGAACAGCCGGTCCGGCGAGCACGGTGCGCCCGACCGCTGCCAGGGCGAGACGTCCAAGGCCAGGCCCCGGCGCCCGTCGGGAAACCACGTCAGCTCAACCGCCGAGCGCACCGCACCCGGCGCACACAACACCGCGTCCGCCGGCTCGAACAGCTCATCGCCTCGGACGGTCAGACACACGTACCGGGAGACAATGCCGTCCGGTGTGGGTGATCAGTCTCCCTGGGACCAGGCGGCGCTCGGCAGGGACAGGTAAACGCCGAGGTCGACGATCCCGGTGGCAGCGCGGACGTCCGCGTGAAGCGCATCCACGCGCTCTTGCCGGTTGGCTTCCCTGCCGGCGGCCCACTTCGACCTGATCTCGATCACCACGGACAGGTCACTACGGTCCAGCGGGCTCAGCGGGCTCAGCGGCCGGAAGCGAATCTCGACATCCCCGGGCTGCAACTCGCCGTCGTACGGCTCCTCGGGGCACTCCACGGCCAGGGACACCAGATGCGGCAGCACCGAGCCGAGTTCGCGTAACTGGCGCTCGGGCACCGTGGGCGCGTAGGTCACTTAGACGTCATCTCATTTGGTTGCCTGGGTAGGCTGTCGGCCGTGGTGGGGATAGTTGAGCGGCTGGTGCCGGACAAGTTGTGGGAGCTGTTCCAGCGAGTGGTGCCGGAGGCGCCGGTACGGCCTCAGGGCGGTGGCAGACGAAGGCACGGTGACCGTGAGGTGCTGGCCGCGATCGTGTTCGTGGCCGCGTCTGGCTGCACGTGGCAGCAGTTGCCGTCGGCGTCGTTCGGGCCGTCGGGTGCCACGGCCCATCGACGCTTCGCCGAGTGGACGAAGGCCAGGGTGTGGGCCAAGCTCCACCGCCTGGTCCTCGACGAGCTCGGCTCCCGCGGCGACCTGGACTGGTCGCGATGCGCGATCGACTCGGTGAACATGCGCGCCCTGAAAAGGAGGAACTGACAGGTCCGAATCCTGTCGACCGGGGCAAGTACGGCTCAAAGATCCATCTGATCACCGAGCGGACCGGTCTGCCCCTGTCTGTCGGCATCTCCGGGGCCAACGTGCACGACAGCCAGGCCCTGATACCCCTCGTGAAGGGCATCCCGCCGGTCCGGTCCCGCCGAGGCCCCCGGCGCCGCAAGCCCGGCAAGCTCCACGCCGACAAGGGCTACGACTACGCCCGCCTGCGGCGATGGTTAAGCAGCCGAGGCATCCGACACCGCATCGCCCGCAAGGGAGTTGAGACGTCGCAGCGTCTGGGGCGCCACCGTTGGACCATCGAACGCACCATGTCCTGGCTGGCCGGCTGCCGCCGCCTCCACCGTCGCTACGAGCACAAGGCCGAGCACTTCCTCGCTTTCACAAGCATCGCCTGCACCCTCATCTGTTACCGGCGGCTCGCCCGCTGATGTGGGCTTGCAGAAGCTTCACCGCCAGGTCGTGGCCGCAGTGATTGGCCATGTCCATGGGGGTGCGACCGTCGGGATCGGCGAGCTGCGGGTCAGCCCCGAAGGCCAGCAGCACAGCGGTGGTATGCACAGTCAACGCCTGGCCGCTCTGCAGAGAGCCGTCGCCCTCGACGTCGATCGCGTGCGTCAGCAGCGTCATGTTGCTGAAGACCTCATCGGGATCGGAACCGTCGGCCAGCAACCGGGCCAGAGTCTCCGCGTCCTCGTGCTCGACCGCGCGATGGGCGGGTGTCCAGTAGTCGCTCACCGACGCATTCAACCGCCATCGCAGCCCGTCTGCCAGCCACTATGCACGCCGCCAGTCGCCAATTGAGATGACTTCTAAAGCGGCACGGCTGGTCCTGGCAGGCACCTGCCCGCCGTGCACTCGAACGCGACGAGCACGCGGTGGAGCTGTGGAAGAAGGAGGTGTGGCCGCGGGTAAAAGTCTCGCGGCGGCGTCCGGGGCGTGGATCGTTTTCGAGGACGAGGCCGGATTCGCGATGACTCCGCCCCGGGCCCGGACCTGGGGACCACGTGGCCACACGCCCGTTGTCCGCGTTCGGGGAAGATCCCGCCGCAGGACTTCGGTCGCCGCGCTGTTCTGCTACAAACCCGGCGAGACCGCAAGACTGATCTACCGGCCCCGTCAGCATCTGCTCCTGAAAGGAGCACGGAAGAGCTTCTCCTGGCAGGATTACCGAGACCTGTTGGTGAGGGCCCACATTCAGCTCGACGGTCCCATCGTGGTGGTCTGGGACAATCTCAACACCCACCTGGCAGCGGGCTTGAAAAAGTACGAAGCCGAGCACGACTGGCTCACCACCGTCCGTCTCCCCTCATACGCACCCGACCTGAACCCCGTCGAGGCCGTCTGGTCACTCGTGCGCAGGGCCATGGCCAACACTGCCTTCGACACACCCCACGACCTCGACTGCAAACTCCGCCGCGAGTTACGCAGGATCCAACTCCGACCCCACCTCACCGACGGCTGCCTCACCGCCACCGGCCTGGCTATCGACCAACCGACTCCACCCTGAAAACCTCAGTAATCAGCGGTCAGGCCGTCGTGAGACACCGGGCGGCCAGGTTGGGGGAGCCATCGAGGGCGACCCTCCGAAAGCCATACCCGGTGTCTCTGGGCCTCCAGACCTTACAAGTGGCCTTGATCAACCGGGTCAAGAAGGTAGGACCCTACGAATGGCTCGCTCGTCCCGATCAACAAGGTAGGGAGGACTGCATATCATCGCGTGCTGGAGGCTGCCGCGGTTTCCGGTCTCGTTGCCTGTCTGACCTGCCTGCTCGCCGTCGACACGACCGCCACAACCGCCAGGCATGCTGCCAGAGCGGCGAAGGTAGGCACCGCGCCGAAACTCTGCAGCGAGAAGCCGCCGAGAAGGGCGCCCAATGGGACGGTGCACCAGCCGATCATCCGGGAGACTCCATACACACGGCCCTGGAGACGGTCGGGCGTCAAGGCGTAACGGTAGGCGGCGTTGGCGGTCTGGAAGATCGGGCCCACCAGGCCACCGACTGTGTAGACGGCACCCAGCACGAACACGCTCGGCGCAAGCGCGAGCGCCACCATCTGCACCACCCACCACCACAGAGCGCCGAGCAGGATCGCGTTTGAGGGGACCAGCCGCTGCACCCGTGGGGCGGCCACGGCGCCGGCGATCGCGCCCACGCCGAACAGGCCCAGGACGGTACCGATCGAGGTCGTGGACGCGCCGAGTTCCCTGGCGCGCACGATGATGGTCAGGCTGAGGGCGCTGAAGGCGAGGTTGCCGACCGAGGCGATCGCCACGAGCGTACGGAGCAGGTGCTGACGCCACAGCCAGCGCAGGCCCTCCCCTATCTCCGCCACCAAGTGGC
Organism: Streptomyces sp. NPDC031445; assembly: GCF_055581365.1. Classification (NCBI taxonomy): domain Bacteria; kingdom Bacillati; phylum Actinomycetota; class Actinomycetes; order Kitasatosporales; family Streptomycetaceae; genus Streptomyces; species Streptomyces sp. NPDC031445. Next base: position 735 of record NZ_JBVIJO010000031.1, on the reverse strand, counting down.
GGCGCTCCGGCGGGCGTTCCTCCTGCAGAGGCCGCCGGAGGGGGGCAGTCATGACGACGCCCACCAGATAGGACACCGCGTCGAGCGCGAACGGGACGGCGTGGCCCAGGGCGAAGAGGAAGCCTCCCAGCGGCTGGCCGACCAGGCCGGCACCTTGGTCGCGGGCCTGGTTCTGGGCAACCGCCGCCGGCAGCTGCGAGGGGGACACCACGAAGGGCAGGGCGGCGGTCTCGGCGAGGAGGAAGAAGACGTACAGCGTCCCTTCGGTGAACGCCACCACGACGACGTGGCCGATGGTGAGCCGGCCGAGCAGGACTGCCACCGCGACCGAGGCCAGGGCGATCGCCCGGCCGGCGTCGGCGACGAGCAGGATCCGCTTGCGGGGCCAGCGGTCGACGAGCGCGCCGGCCGGCACGAACCAGACCAGGAAGGGGGCCGTCTGCGCGGCGGACACCAGGCCAGCCTGAGCGGCAGAACCGGTCAGGGCCAGCACGAGCAGCGGGTACGCGATTCCGCTGACCCGGGAGCCGATCGTTGAGACGACCTGCCCCGTCCACAGCAGGAGGAAGTCGCGATTACGCCAGAGAGGAATCGGCGTCGGTTCATTCTGACGACCGCGTAACAACGTTCACCTTGCCTTTTAGACGGTGTCCTATGTGGTGATCGCTCGTTGGGCTGCGTATGGGGCGGGGTACGTGGAGTTGGATTGTTCCGGACGGGCTGTGGGAGATCGCG
>NZ_JBVIJO010000030.1:0-29262 GCF_055581365.1 Streptomyces sp. NPDC031445 | reverse complement strand
CCCTTCGGACGCCCGGTCGAACCCGACGTATAGATCACATAAGCAGGAGACGCAGAAAGCAGCGGCACAATCCGCTCTTCCTCCAGCACATCACCGCTCGGCATACCTGCAACCCGGGAAATCACCGACGGATCATCCACACACACCACCCGCACCGCGTCCCCAGCCGGCAACCCCACCGCCATATCCATCACCGTGATCACGCACACCGGATCCGCGTCCCGCAAAATGAAAGCTACCCGCTCAGACGGATACTCCATATCAACCGGCACATACGCCCCACCAGCCTTCAAAACCGCCAAGACCGCAACCACCATCTCCACCGACCGAGGCAAGGCCACACCCACCAACCGCTCCGGCCCCACACCCTCACTCACCAACACCCGCGCCAACCGGTTCGACCGCTCATCCAACTCCGCATACGACACCTCAACGCCCCCGGACACCAAAGCGACCGCATCCGGCGTCCGCGCCACCTGCTGCGCGAACAACCCCGGCAACGTGACCGGCCCAACCTCCCGAGCCGTGTCATTCCACTCCACCAACACCCGATCCCGCTCCACCTCACCCAGAACAGGAATAGTGCGCACCGGCAGGGCGGGATCAGCGGCGACCGCCTCCAGTACCCGCCCCAGACGCTCCACCAAACGCTCCACGGTGCCCTGATCGAACAAGTCCACCGCGAAGACCAAACCGCCGCCAATACCCGCCGGCTCCCCCGAGGAACTGAAAAGCTCAGCGAAGTCGAACCCCAGGTCGAACTTCGCCTGGACCAGGCCCGTACTGAACGACTCAGTCTCCACCCCGGGCATGCCCTCAACCCCGCCATCACCCACGTTCTGCAAACCGACCATCACCTGGAACAGAGGATGGCGGCTCATCGAGCGTTCCGGTGCCAGCTCCTCCACCAGACGCTCGAACGGGACATCCTGGTGCGCGAACGCCTCCAGACTCCGCTCACGCACCCGGCCCAGCACATCCGCGAACGAAGGGTCACCTGACAGGTCCGTGCGCAGTACCAGTGTGTTGACGAAGAAGCCGACGAGGTCGTCCAGGGCCTCGTCCGAGCGACCCGCCACCGGAGTACCCAGCGGGATGTCGTCACCCGCACCCAACCGCGACAGCAACACCGCGACCGCCGCCTGCAAGACCATGAACATCGTCACGCCCTGCTCACGCGCCAACCGCACCAATCCCGCATGCACGCCTGCGGGAACATCAATCCCCGCCACCGCACCCACATGCGTGGCCACCGCCGGCCGAGACCGGTCAATCGGCAGAACCAGCTCCTGCGGCGCCCCTTCCAACACCTCACGCCAATAGGACACCTGGCGGGACAGCACACTGTCCGGGTCCGCCAGCTCACCCAGCAGCCCACGCTGCCACAACGCATAGTCCACGTACTGCACCGGCAACGGCTCCCAAGCCGGTTCCCGACCAGCGCACCGCGCCTCGTACGCCTGCGACAGATCCCGCCACAACGGGCCGATCGACCAGCCGTCAGTGGCGATGTGATGCATCACCACAACCAGCACGTGCTCCGACTGATCCGGCCCGCTCAGCAACAAAGCCCGCACCGGGATCTCGGCCGACAGATCGAACGCATACGACGCCGCCCGCTCAACCAGCTCCCGCCACTCTTCCTCACCGGCCTGGACGGCCTGAAGGTCGAAGCCGGTCTCCCCGGCCGGCAGCACCCGCTGCCACGGCTGACCATCGACCACCGGATACACCGTCCGCAGCACCTCATGCCGCGCCAGCACATCCCCCAACGCCACCCTCAACGCCGCAACATCCACCCCGCCCTTCAGCCGCAACGCCACCGGAACGTTGTACGTCGCGCTCGGCCCCTCCAGCTGGGCCAGGAACCACAACCGCTGCTGAGCGAACGACAACGGCACCAACTCCGGACGCTCGGCCACCGCCACCGCCGGACGCGCTGTACCGGCCGCCTCCAGCCGGGCCGCCACACCCGCGACCGTCCGCGCCTCGAACACCACACGCAACGCCACCTCCACACCGAACACCGTGCGGATACGGCTCACCAACCGCGTCGCCAGCAGCGAATGCCCACCCAGCTGGAAGAAGTCGTCCTCCACCCCCACCCGATCCAACCCCAGCACCTCAGCGAACACCGCACACAAGATCTCCTCCCGCACAGTCGCAGGACCCCGGCCCGCCCCCGAGCCGTACTCCGGCGCCGGCAACGCCTTGCGGTCCAGCTTGCCGTTCACCGTCAACGGCAACGACTCCAACACCACCACCGCCGACGGCACCATGTACTCCGGCAACCGGGAACCAACCTGCTCCCGCACCCCAACAGCGGCCGTCTCCGTCGAGGCCGGCACGACGTAGGCGACGAGGCGCTTGTCGCCTGGGGTGTCCTCGCGGACCAGAACCGCGGCCTGCGCCACCCCCTCACAGGCGGCGACCACCGACTCGACCTCACCCAGCTCGATCCGGAAACCACGGATCTTCACCTGATCATCAGCACGCCCCACAAACTCCAGGACACCGGCGTCGGTCCAGCGCACAACGTCGCCGGTGTGGTACATCCGCTCACCCGGCACACCGAACGGACACGCCACGAACCGCTCCGCGGACAGGTCCGTGCGCCCCAGGTAGCCGCGGGCCAGCTGGACACCCGCCAGATACAACTCACCCACCGCTCCGGGCGCCACCGGCTGAAGGCCGCCGTCCAGCACGAACACACGCGTGTTCCATACCGGACGACCGATCGGAACCGACCCGCCGTCCTGCTCCGGCCGGCACTCCCACGCCGTCACATCCACAGCCGCCTCCGTCGGCCCGTACAAGTTGTACAACGGCACATCGAACACACCCGCGAACCGGTCCCGCAGCCCCGCCGACAACGCCTCACCGCTGCAGAACACCGCCCCCAGAACCCCACCCACCACAGACGGCGCTTCCCGCAAAAACACCTCCAACATCGACGGCACGAAGTGCGCCACCGTCACCCGCTCAGCAGCGATCAAACCGGCCAGATACCCCGGATCACGATGACCACCGGGCCGTGCCACCACGAGCACCGCACCCCGCGTCAACGGCCAGAACAACTCCCACACCGACACATCAAAACCAAACGGCGTCTTGTGCAACACCCGGTCAGACGCACCCAGACCCAACCCATCCATCCACGCCAACCGGTTCACCACACCCCCATGCGGAACGACCACGCCCTTGGGCCGCCCAGTGGACCCGGAGGTATAGATCACGTACGCCGGGTGCGACGGCCGCAACACAGCCAGCCGGTCGGCATCCGTGACGGCCTCGCCCGACCACCCCTCCAGCACCCCGGCCTCATCCACCACGATCCAGCCCGAACCCTCACGGTCAGCCGCCCGCGAGGTCAGCACCACCACAGGCCCAGCATCCGCCAGGACCCCGTCAATCCGCTCAGCCGGGTACTCCGGATCCACCGGCACATACGCACCCCCCGCCTTCAGCACGGCAAGCAGGGCCACGACCAGGTCCACCGACCGGTCCATCACCACACCCACCAACGACTCCGGCCCCACCCCACGACCGATCAGCAACCGCGCCAACCGGTTCGACCGCTCATCAAGCTCCGCATACGGCACCCCGGCACCCTCGAACACCACCGCGACCGCGTCCGGCGTCCGCGCCACCTGCTGCGCGAACAACCCCGGCAACGTCGCCGGCTCAACCTCCCGAGCCGTGTCATTCCACTCCACCAACACCCGCTCCCGCTCCACCTCACCCAGAACAGGAACGGTGCCCAGGACGGTGCGCGAGTCCCGTTCCAGCGCCTCCACGACACCTTCGGTCGCCGCCAGCATCAGCCCGGCAACCAGGGCGGGATCGATCGACTCCACCGCCTGCACCGAGAAACCGAAACCCCCTACGGCGCCCAAGTCGTCCACCGAGACTGTCAGCGGATAGTTCGTCCGCTCGCGACCGCCCACTACCGTCACACCCGTCAGTAGGCCTCCCGCCCCCTGACCGACATCGCTGTGCCGGTAGTTGAACAGGGTCGTGAACAGCGGGGCCGGTGCCGGGATCCCGCTGACCCGCTGCACCACAGCAAGCGGCGCGTGCTCGTGCACCATCAGCTCGGCCAGCTGGCCCTGCATCCCACGCACCGCGTCCCCGACCGCGACACCCGCAGTCCGTACCCGCACCGGCAGCGTGTTGATGAACAACCCCGGCACACGGTCCGAACCAGCACCCGCCTGCACCCGGCCGAACACCAGCGTGCCGAACACCACATCATCACGGCCCGACACCGCCGCCAGCACCCGCGACCACACCACATGGAACACCGTCGCCGGACTCACCCCACACCCACGAGCCACCTCACGCACCCGCCCGGCCAGACCCTGCGGCACCAGCGCCTGTGTCTCACCGACGACGCTTCCGTCGCCGAGCACATCCACCACCCCGAACGCGGCGGTCGGCTCCGTCACATCAGCCAGCACGGACGCGAAGTACTCCTCATGCTCCTCCCGCGAAGTGCCCAGCAACGCCTGCCCCACGAACTCCCGATAGGGCATCGGCACCGGCAGACGACCCTCCTCACCCGCCAGCACAGCCCGCACCTCATCCATCACCACATCAAGCGTCGTGTGGTCGAAAGCCATGTGATGCGACCGCAACACCAACAGCCACCGGCCCGAGCCGTCCGGCAACGCCGCCACACACGCCTGCGACAACGGCGCACACCGCAGATCCATCGGGCCGTCAGAAACCGACAGAAGCGCCTGTACCGGATCTCCGCTCCGGTCGATCTCCACCTCTATCACCGGCAGCTGCGCCGTGCGGTGGACCACCTGCACCGGATGCGACAACCCCTCCCACACCACAGCCGACCTCAGGACATCGTGGCGATCGATCACCCGCTGCCACGCCGCCACGAACTCATCCAGCCGCACCCGCGACTCGAACTCCCACACCTGCCTCAGCACATACGGGTCCTGCTCCACACCGGCACCGGCACCGGCACCGGCAGCGAGCCGGTGATGGAAGAACAAGCCCTCCTGCAACGGAGCCAATGGGTAGACGTCCGCCACGTTCCCCGCACCACCCGGAACCGACTCCACCACCCGCGCCAGCTCCGCCACCGTCAACCCCGCCAACGGCACCATCTCCGGCAACACCGCCTCGGCACCCACCGGAATGGACGACGGCGGAACCCGCACCTCTGTGCGTCCCGCCGCCGCGGCCAGCCGCTCCACCGTCGGCGCGGAGAACAGCGTGCGCACATCCACCGAAACACCACGAGCCCGCAACCGCTCCACCAACGTCACCGCCAACAGCGAATGCCCACCAAGCTGGAAGAAGTCGTCCTCCACCCCGACCCGGTCCAGGCCCAAAACCTCTGCGAACACCGCGCACAAGATCTCTTCACGCACCGTCGCCGGACCCCTGCCGGCACCCGAGTCGTACTCCGGCGCCGGCAACGCCTTGCGGTCCAGCTTGCCGTTCACCGTCAACGGCAACGACTCCAACACCACCACCGCCGACGGCACCATGTACTCCGGCAACCGGGAACCAGCGAACTCCCGCACCCCAGCAGCCGTCATCCCATCCACGGCCCCCGGTGCCGGCACCACATAAGCGACCAGCCGCTTGTCACCAGGAACGTCCTCCCGGACCAGAACCGCAGCCTGAGCGACCCCCTCACACCCGGCCACCGCCGACTCGACCTCACCCAGCTCGATCCGGAAACCACGGATCTTCACCTGGTCATCAGCACGCCCAACGAACTCCAGAACACCGGCGTCAGTCCAGCGCACGACGTCGCCAGTGCGGTACATCCGCTCACCCGGCCCCCCGAACGGGCAGGCCACGAAGCGTTCCGCGGACAGTCCCGCGCGACCCAGATAACCCCGCGCCAGCCCCGCACCGGCGACATACAACTCACCCGCCACCCCGGGTGCCACTGGCTGCAAGCCGCCATCCAGCACGAACACACGGATATTGCCCATCGGCTGCCCGATCGGCACCACGGCACCATCCTGGCCGGGAACGCACTCCCACACCGCCGTGATTGCCGAGCCTTCGGTGGGCCCATACTGATTCTCCAGCGTCACACCCGGCAAGACCGCATGGAACCGGTCACGCAGTGCCGAAGACAACGCCTCGCCACCGGCCAGGACGGTCTTCAGACTCGTGCAGTTCGCCACGTGCGGCACCGCGAGGAACGCCGGCAGCATCGACGGCACGAACTGCATCACCGTCACCCGCTCCCGCACCACCAACGCGGCAAGATACTCCGGATCACGATGACCGCCCGGCCCGGCAATTACTACAGCCACCCCATGCACCAGCGGCCAGAACAGCTCGAACACCGACGCATCGAAGACGGAGGGTGACTTCTGCAGCACCCGGTCCGTGACGTCCAGCCCGTAGCGGTCCTGCATCCAGCCCACCAGGTTCACCACGCCCGCGTGCGGAACCACCACACCCTTGGGCCGCCCGGTCGAACCAGACGTGTAGATCACGTACGCCGGATGCGACGGCCGCAACACAGCCAGCCGATCGCCGTCACCGACCGGGCCCGACTCAACACCGGCCAGTACCTCCAGCACACCGGCCTCATCCACCACGACCACCGGCACCACCACACCAGCGCCTGCCACCACACCGGCCGACGCGCCGTCAGCCAGCACCACACTCACGCCGGCATCCGCCACCACCGAGGCGATACGCCCAGCCGGGTACTCCGGATCCACCGGCACATACGCACCCCCCGCCTTCAGCACAGCCAGCAGGGCCACAACCAGGTCCACCGACCGGTCCATCACCACACCCACCAACGACTCCGGCCCCACCCCACCACCGATCAGCAACCGCGCCAACCGGTTCGACCGCTCATCAAGCTTCGCATACGAGACCTCAACGTCCCCGGACACCACCGCGACCGCATCCGGCGTCCGCGCCACCTGCTGCGCGAACAACCCCGGCAACGTCGCCGGCGGAACGTCACGAGCTGTGTCGTTCCACTCCACCAGCACCCGATCCCGCTCCGCCTCACCCAGAACGGGAACGGTGCCCAGGACGGTGCGCGGGTCGAATTCCAGCGCCTCTACGACACCTTCGGTCGCCGCCAGCATCAGCCCGGCAACCAACGCAGGATCGACCGACTCCACCGCCTGCACCGAAAAAGCGAACCCACCGCCATAATCATTGACAGAAACAGTCAGGGGATAGCTTGTCCGTTCCTGAGCAGTCCTGGGAGACATACCAGCCATGGGGGCGTGGGGGTCCGATGGCTGGTCGAACCCTGCTATGTGCCGGTAGTTGAACAGGGTGGTGAACAGCGGGGCCGGTGCCGGGATCCCGCTGACCCGCTGCACCACAGCAAGCGGCGCGTGCTCGTGCACCATCAGCTCGGCCAGCTGGCCCTGCATGCCGCGCACCGCGTCCCCGACCGCGACACCCGCAGTCCGTACCCGTACCGGAAGCGTGTTGATGAACAACCCCGGCACCCGGTCCGAACCGGCGCCCGCCTGCACCCGGCCGAACACCAGCGTGCCGAACACCACATCATCACGGCCCGACACCGCCGCCAGCACCCGCGACCACACCACATGGAACACCGTCGCCGGACTCACACCACACCCGCGAGCCACCTCACGCACCCGCCCGGCCAGGTCCTGCGGCACCAGGATTCGCGACTCCTCGACCACAGTGCCGTCGCCGAGCACATCCATGACACCGAACGCGGCGGTCGGCTCCGTCACGTCGCCCAGCACGGACGCGAAGTGCTCCTCGTGCTCCTCAGTCGAAGCGCCCAGCAACGCTTGGCCGACGAACTCCCGATAGGGCATCGGCGTCGGCAGACGATCCTCCTCACCCGCCAGCACCGCCCGCACCTCATCCATCACCACATCAAGCGTCGTGTGGTCAGAAACCATGTGATGCGACCGCAACACCAACAGCCACCGGCCTGAGTCGTCCGGCAACGCCGCCACAAACGCGTCGGACAACGGCGCACGCCGCAAATTCATCGACCCGCCAGATACCCCCAGGATGGCCTGTACCGGATCTCCGCTCCGGTCGATCTCCACCTCTACCACCGGCAGCTGCGCCGTGCGGTGGACCACCTGCACCGGATGCGACAACCCCTCCCACACCACAGCCGACCTCAGGACATCGTGGCGATCGATCACCCGCTGCCACGCCGCCACGAACTCGTCCAGCCGCACCCGCGACTCGAACTCCCACACCTGCCTCAGCACATACGGGTCCTGCTCCACACCGGCACCGGCACCGGCACCGGCACCGGCAGCGAGCCGGTGATGGAAGAACAAGCCCTCCTGCAACGGAGCCAATGGGTAGACGTCCGCCACGTTCCCCGCACCCCCCGGAACCGACTCCACCACCCGCGCCAGCTCCGCCACCGTCAACCCCGCCAACGGCACCATCTCCGGCAACACCGCCTCGGCACCCACCGGAATGGACGACGGCGGAACCCGCACCTCTGTGCGTCCCGCCGCCGCGGCCAGCCGCTCCACCGTCGGCGCGGAGAACAGCGTGCGCACATCCACCGAAACACCACGAGCCCGCAACCGCTCCACCAACGTCACCGCCAGCAGCGAATGCCCACCAAGCTGGAAGAAGTCGTCCTCCACCCCGACCCGGTCCAGGCCCAAAACCTCTGCGAACACCGCGCACAAGATCTCTTCACGCACCGTCGCCGGACCCCTGCCGGCACCCGAGTCGTACTCCGGCGCCGGCAACGCCTTGCGGTCGAGCTTGCCGTTCACCGTCAACGGCAACGACTCCAGCACCACCACCGCCGACGGCACCATGTACTCCGGCAGACGAGAGGCAACCTGCTCCCGCACCCCAGCAGCCGTCACCCCAGCCATCTTCGACGCCGGCACCACATAGGCGACGAGGCGCTTGTCGCCGGAAGTGTCCTCGCGGACCAGGACCGCCGCCTGCACCACCCCTTCACAAGCGGCGACCACGGCCTCGACCTCACCCGGCTCGATCCGATGACCGCGAATCTTCACCTGATCATCGACGCGTCCGAAGAACTCCAGGACACCGTCTTGTGTCCAGCGCACGACATCACCGGTGCGGTACATCCGCTCACCCGCAGCCCCGAACGGACACGCCACGAACCGCTCCGCCGACAACCCCGCACGCCCCAGATAACCCCGCGCCAGCTGGACACCCGCCACATACAACTCACCCGCCACCCCAGGCGCCACCGGCTGAAGCCCGCCATCCAGCACGAACACACGCGTGTTCCACATCGGCCGACCGATCGGAACCGACCCGCCGTCCTCCTCCGGCCGGCACTCCCACACCGTCGTCAGAACCGTCGTCTCCGTCGGACCGTACTGATTCTCCAACAGCACACCAGGCAACACCCCATGGAACACATCCCGCGTATGAGACGGCAACGCCTCACCCACGCAGAACACCCCCCGCAAACTCCTACACTCCGCCGCACCCGCCACCGCAAGGAACGCCGGCAGCATCGACGGCACGAACTGCATCACCGTCACCCGCTCCCGCACCACCAACGCGGCCAGGTACTCCGGATCACGATGACCACCCGGCCGCGCCACCACCAGCACCGCACCCCGCGTCAACGGCCAGAACAACTCCCACACCGAAACATCAAAACCAAACGGCGTCTTCAACAGCACCCGGTCCGACACATCCAGCCCATACCGCTCCTGCATCCAGCCCAGCAGGTTCACCACACCCGCATGCGGCACCACCACACCCTTGGGCCGCCCAGTCGAACCAGACGTGTAAATCACATACGCCGGATGCGACGGCCGCAACACAGCCAGCCGATCACCGTCACCGACCGGCCCCGACTCAACACCGGCCAGTACCTCCAGCACACCGGCCTCATCCACCACGACCACCGGCACCACCACACCAGCGTCAGCCACCACACCGGCCGACGCGCCGTCAGCCAGCACCACACTCACGCCGGCATCCGCCACCACCGAGGCGATACGCCCAGCCGGGTACTCCGGATCCACCGGCACATACGCACCCCCCGCCTTCACCACAGCGAGCAGGGCCACAACCAGCTCCACCGACCGGTCCATCACCACACCCACCAACGACTCCGGCCCCACCCCACGACCGATCAACAACCGCGCCAACCGGTTCGACCGCTCATCAAGCTCCGCATACGAGACCTCAACGTCCCCGGACACCACCGCGACCGCGTCCGGCGTCCGCACCACCTGCTGCGCGAACAACCCCGGCAACGTCGCCGACTCAACCCCCCGAGCCGTGTCATTCCACCCCACCAACACCCGATCCCGCTCCACCTCACCCAGAACCGGAACAGCGCGCACCGGCACGGCGGGATCAGCGGCAACCGCCTCCAGCACCCGCCCCAAACGCTCCACCAAACGCTCCACGGTGCCCTGATCGAACAAGTCCACCGCAAACACCAGACCACCACTAAGACCCGCCGGCTCCCCCTCGGAACCGAAACGCTCAGCGAAGTCGAAATCCAGATCGAACTTGGCTGCCGACGGACCGGCGCTGAAAGGCTCCGCCTGCGTTCCCAGGAGCCCCGTCGCCAAGCCGCCATCGGCGTTCTGCAAACCCACCATCACCTGGAACAGAGGGTGCCGATTCATCGAACGCTCCGGTGCCAGCTCCTCCACCAAGCGCTCGAACGGCACATCCTGATGCGCGAACGCCTCAAGACTCCGCTCACGCACCCGGCCCAGCACATCGGCGAACGACGGATCACCCGACAGGTCCGTGCGCAAAACCAGCGTGTTGACGAAGAAGCCGACCAGATCATCCAGGGCCTCATCCGTGCGACCCGCCACCGCAGTGCCCAGCGGGATGTCGTCACCGGCGCCGAGCCGTGACAGCAGCACCGCGACGGCCGCCTGCAAGACCATGAACATCGTCACGCCCTGCTCACGCGCCAACCGCACCAACCCCGCATGCACGCCTGCGGGAACATCAATCCCCGCCACCGCACCCACATGCGTGGCCACCGCCGGACGAGACCGGTCAAACGGCAGAACCAGCTCCTGCGGCGCCCCTTCCAGTACCGCACGCCAGTAGGTCACCTGGCGGGACAGCACACTGTCCGAGTCCTCCAGCTCACCCAGCAGGCCACGCTGCCACAAGGCGTAGTCCACGTACTGCACAGGCAACGGCTCCCAAGCCGGTTCCCGGCCCGCGCACCGCGCCTCATACGCCTGCGACAGATCCCGCCACAACGGGCCGATCGACCAGCCGTCAGTGGCGATGTGATGCATCACCATAACCAGGACCTGGTCCGCCTGGTCCGGCCCGCTCAGCAACAACGCCCGCACCGGGATCTCGGCCGACAGATCGAACGCATACGACGCCGCCCGCTCAACCAGCTCCCGCCACTTCTCCTCCGCGGTCTGGACGACCTGGAGGTCGAAACCGGTCTCCCCGGTCGGCAGCACCCGCTGCCACGGCTGACCGTCGACCACCGGATACACCGTCCGCAGCACCTCATGCCGCGCCAGCACATCCCCCAACGCCACCCTCAACGCCGCAACATCCACCCCGCCCTTCAGCCGCAACGCCACCGGAACGTTGTACGTCGCGCTCGGCCCCTCCAACTGCGCAAGGAACCACAACCGCTGCTGAGCGAACGACAACGGCACCAACTCCGGACGCTCGGCCACCACCACCGCCGGACGCGCCATACCGGCCGCCTCCAGCCGGGCCGCCACACCCGCAACCGTCCGCGCCTCGAACACCACACGCAGCGGCACCTCCACACCGAACACCGTGCGGATACGGCTCACCAACCGCGTCGCCAGCAGCGAATGCCCACCAAGCTGGAAGAAGTCGTCCTCCACCCCCACCCGATCCAACCCCAGCACCTCAGCGAACACCGCACACAAGATCTCCTCCCGCACAGTCGCAGGACCCCGGCCCGCCCCCGAGCCGTACTCCGGCGCCGGCAACGCCTTGCGGTCCAACTTGCCGTTCACCGTCAACGGCAACGACTCCAACACCACCACCGCCGACGGCACCATGTACTCCGGCAACCGGGAGGCAACGAACTCCCGCACCCCAGCAGCCGTCAGCCCATCCACGCCCCCCGCGGCCGGCATGACGTAGGCGACCAGCCGCTGGTCACCCGGCACATCCTCCCGGATCAGTACCGCAGCCTGCGCCACGCCTTCGCAGGCGGCGACCACGGCCTCGACCTCACCCGGCTCGATGCGATAACCACGGATCTTCACCTGGTCATCGACGCGCCCGACAAACTCCAGGACACCGGCGTCAGTCCAGCGCACAACATCACCGGTGCGGTACATCCGCTCACCCGGCACACCGAACGGACACGCCACGAACCGCTCCGCGGACAACCCCGCACGCCCCAGATAACCCCGCGCCAGCTGAGCGCCCGCCACATACAACTCACCCAGTGCTCCGGGTGCCACCGGCTGAAGGCCACCATCCAGCACGAAGGTACGGACGTTGCCCACCGGCCGCCCGATCGGGACGACCGGTCCGCTGTCCTCCTCCGTGCACTCCCACACCGTCGTCAGGACCGTCGCCTCAGTCGGCCCGTACTGGTTCTCCAGCAGCACACCAGGCAACGCCCCGTGAAACGCATCCCGCATGTGGGACGGCAACGCCTCACCCGCGCAGAACACCGCCCGCAGACTCCCGCACTGCGCCACACCCGGCACCGCGAGGAACGCCGGCAGCATCGACGGCACGAACTGCACCACCGTCACCCGCTCAGCAGCGATCAACCCGGCCAGATACTCCGGATCACGATGACCACCAGGCCGCGCCACCACCAGCACCGCACCCCGCACCAGGGGCCAGAACAACTCCCACACCGACACATCGAAGACGAAGGGCGACTTCTGCAGCACTCGGTCCGTGGCGTCCAGCTCGTAGCGGTCCTGCATCCAGCCCAGCAGGTTCACCACGCCCGCATGCGGAACGACCACACCCTTGGGCCGCCCGGTCGAACCGGACGTGTAGATCACATACGCCGGATGCGACGGCCGCAACACGCCCAGCCGGTCCGCATCCGTGACGGCCTCACCCGACCAGCCCTCCAGCACCCTGGCCTCATCCACCACGATCCAGCCCGAACCCTCACGGTCAGCCGCCCGCGAGGTCAGCACCACCACAGGCCCAGCATCCGCCAGGACCCCGTCAATCCGCTCAGCCGGGTACTCCGGATCCACCGGCACATACGCACCCCCCGCCTTCAGCACGGCAAGCAGGGCCACTATCAGCTCCACCGACCGGTCCATCACCACACCCACCAACGACTCCGGCCCCACCCCACCACCGATCAGCAACCGCGCCAACCGGTTCGACCGCTCGTCCAGCTCCGCATACGACACCCCGGCACCCTCGAACACCACCGCGACCGCGTCCGGCGTCCGCGCCACCTGCTCCGCGAACAACCCCGGCAGCGTTCCCGCCGGAACCTCAAGACCCGTGTCGTTCCACTCCACCAACACCCGCTCCCGCTCCACCTCACCCAGAACAGGAACGGTGCCCAGGACGGTGCGCGAGTCCCGTTCCAGCGCCTCCACGACACCTTCGGTCGCCGCCAGCATCAGCCCGGTCACCAGCACAGGATCGATCGACTCCACCGCCTGCACCGAGAAACCGAAACCTCCCACGGCGCCGAAATCGTCCACCGAGACCGTCAGCGGATAGTTCGTCCGCTCGGCTCCACCCAGCGCCGTCACACCCGCCAGTGGGCCTCCCGCCCCCTGACCGACCTCGCTGTACCGGTAGTTGAACAGGGTGGTGAACAGCGGGGCCGGTGCCGGGATCCCGCTGACCCGCTGCACCACGGCAAGCGGCGCGTGCTCGTGCACCATCAGCTCGGCCAACTGGCCCTGCATCCCACGCACCGCGTCCCCGACGGCCACACCCGAGGTCCGTACCCGCACCGGAAGCGTATTGATGAACAACCCCGGCACCCGGTCCGAACCCGCACCCGCCTGCACCCGGCCGAACACCAGCGTGCCGAACACCACATCATCACGGCCCGACACCGCCGCCAGCACCCGCGACCACACCACATGGAACACCGTCGCCGGACTCACCCCACACCCACGAGCCACCTCACGCACCCGCCCGGCCAGACCCTCCGGCACAAGCACCCGCGACTCCTCCACGACGCTGCCATCGCCCAGCACGTCCACCACACCGAACGCGGCGGTGGGCTCCGTCACGTCAGCCAGCACGGACGCGAAGTACTCCTCATGCTCCTCGGTCGAAGCGCCCAGCAACGCCTGGCCGACGAACTCCCGATAGGGCATCGGCGCCGGCAGACGATCCTCCTCACCCGCCAGCACCGCCCGCACCTCATCCATCACCACATCAAGCGTCGTGTGGTCAGAAACCATGTGATGTGACCGCAACACCAACAGCCACCGGCCTGAGTCGTCCGGCAGCGCCGCCACAAACGCCTGCGACAACGGCGCCCGCCGCAGATCCATCGGGCCGTCAGCAGCAGACAGAAGCGCGTGAACCGGGTCTCCATCCCTGTCGATCTCCACCTCCGTCACCGGCAGCTGCGCCGTGCGGTGGACCACCTGCACCGGATGCGACAACCCCTCCCACACCACAGCCGACCGCAACACGTCATGCCGGTCGATCACCCGCTGCCACGCCGCCACGAACTCGTCCAGCCGCGCCCGCGACTCGAACTCCCACACCTGCCTCGTCACATACGGATCGCGTCCCTCATCCACAGCAAGCCGGTAATGGAAGAACAAACCCTCCTGCAACGGAGCCAGCGGATACACATCCGCCACGTTCCCCGCACCACCCGGAACCGACTCCACCACCCGCGCCAGCTCCGCCACCGTCAACCCCGCCAACGGCACCATCTCCGGCAACACCACCCCCGCATCCACCGGAATGGACGACGACGGAACCCGCACACCCTCCCGCCCCGCCGCCGCAGCCAGCCGCTCCACCGTCGGCGCCGAGAACAACGTCCGCACATCCACCGACACACCACGAGCCCGCAACCGCTCCACCAACGTCACCGCCAGCAGCGAATGCCCACCAAGCTGGAAGAAGTCATCGTCGACGCCCACCCGGTCCAACCCCAGCACCTCAGCGAACACCGCGCACAAGATCTCCTCGCGCACCGTCGCAGGACCCCGGCCCGTCCCCGAGCCGTACTCCGGCGCCGGCAACGCCTTGCGGTCCAGCTTGCCGTTCACCGTCAACGGCAACGACTCCAGCACCACCACCGCCGACGGCACCATGTACTCCGGCAACCGGGAGGCAACAAACTCCCGCACACCAGCAGCCGTCACCCCATCCACGGCCCCCGGTGCCGGCACCACATAAGCGACCAGCCGCTTGTCACCAGGAACGTCCTCCCGGACCAGAACCGCAGCCTGAGCGACGCCCTCGCACCCGGCCACCGCCGACTCGACCTCACCAGGCTCGATCCGGAAACCACGGATCTTCACCTGGTCATCGGCACGCCCCACGAACTCCAGCACGCCCTGCGCAGACCACCGCACCACATCACCCGTGCGGTACATCCGCTCACCCGGCGCACCGAACGGACACGCCACGAACCGCTCCGCCGACAGATCCGCACGCCCCAGATAACCCCGCGCCAGCTGAACACCCGCCACATACAACTCACCCGCCACCCCAGGCGCCACCGGCTGAAGCCCGCCATCCAGCACGAACACACGCGTGTTGTACAACGGCCGCCCAACCGGCACCGAACCGCCATCCACAGCCGCATCACACCACCACGCCGCCACATCGATGGTCGTCTCACTCGGACCATAATGATTGTGCAGCGGCACACTCAGCACCGAGGCAAAACGATCACGCAACCGCGACGTCAACGCCTCCCCGCCGCAGAACACCATACGCAGGCTCGCACAAGCAGCCCCCACACCCTCAGCATCGACGAAAACCGACAGCATCGAGGGAACGAAATGCGCAATGGTCACCCGCTCAGCAGCGATCAACCCCGCCAGATACTCCGGATCACGATGACCACCCGGCCGCGCCACCACCAGCACCGCACCCCGCGTCAACGGCCAGAACAACTCCCACACCGACGGGGAGAACATGAACTGGGTCTTCTGCAGGATCCGGTCGGCGGGTGTGAGACCGTACTCCGAACTCATCCACGCGAGTAGGTTGACCAGCCCACGGTGCGGCACCACGACACCCTTGGGGGTGCCGGTGGAACCGGAGGTGTGGATGACGTATGCGGGGTGTTCGGGGAGCAGGGGTGTCCGACGGTCCGCGTCGGTGACCGGGCGGCCGTCCAGGCTCGCCAGTGCGGCGTGGACCTGCGGCTCGTCCAGTGCGATCCAGACGGGACCGGTCGCCACGGTGACCAGTTCGTCGTTGATTCGGTCCGTCAGGGCCACGATGGGGGAGACATCCTGGAGGATATGGGCGATCCGGTCCACCGGATGGTCGGGGTCGACCGGTATGTATGCTCCGCCCGCCTTGACCACTGCGAGCAGAGCGATCACCAGGTCGATGGAGCGGTCCATCGACACCGCGACGAAGGACTCGGGGCCGACGCCGTGACGGATCAGCAGCCGGGCCAGCCTGTTGGACCGGTCGTCCACCTCGGCATACGTCACCTCGGTGCCGTCGAAGACCACGGCGGGCGAGTCCGGAGTGCGGGCCGCCTGGGAGGCGAGCAGCTGCGGCACGGTCGCCGCCGGCACCTCATGGTGGGTGTCGTTCCAGTCCACGAGGATGCGGTGGCGTTGGGTGGCGTCCAAGGTGCCGGGGGTTTCGAGCCCGGTGGCCGGGTCGGTGACGGCGTCTGCGACAGTGTCATGGACTGCGCGGTTCGCCTTCTGGTGCTGAACGATTCGCGTCTCTGACGGTTCCGCCTCTCGCCCGGCGGGACGCAGCAGCTCATCACCAGAATGACTCATGCTTTCAACCTCCGGCACCAGCTAGCGATCGGTCGCCGAACCGCGGCGCCTCGTACGCACAGATGGTCCTCACTATCGAGCGGAGGGTTCCTCCGAAGCATCGGTGATAGCCACGGTTACGATCACGTGAGCGCCGCCGGCCAGGCCTCGGGTGCACTTCGCCCTTGAGCCGGACGGCGCTGTTCCGCAGTCGTGCCTTGCGCTTTCGGTGCCGCGCGGAGCGGGTGTGTCAGCCGTATCGGGCGGGCCGCGGCCTGCGTCGGTGGTGTCTGGTCCGCACATCCGCGCCAGTGTCCCGACGCGTAACGGTGGTGACCACTGATTGCCAAGGGGGTGGTGCAGCGGATACTGAGCCGAATGGAACTCTCCAACCTCCACGCGATGCTGGCCGATCCGCTGCTCGGCTCGGTCAATTTCCTCAACGAGGTGGCGACTCGCTATCCGGACGCCGTCTCCTTCGCTGCGGGGCGCCCCTGCGAGGACTTCTTCGCTGTCGACGACCTCGACCGCTATCTGCGCACGTACCAGGACTTCCTCGCTTCGGAACTGGGCTACGGCGAGCGTGACATCGTCCGGGCGCTGTTCCAGTACGGGCGTACGAAAGGGCTGATACATGAGCTTATCGCCCGTTATCTGCTGGTTGACGAAGGTGTCTCGGTCGATCCCGAGTCGCTCGTGGTGACGGTCGGTGCGCAGGAGGCGATGTTTCTGGTGCTGCGGGCGCTGCGTCGTGACACGTGTGACGTGGCGCTGGCGGTAGCACCTACGTACATGGGCTTCAGCGGGGCGGCACGGTTGGTCGGCATGCCCGTACTGCCGGTGGCCGGTGGGCCGCAGGGCATCGATTTCGACGATCTGCGTGAGCAGTTGCGGGCGGCGAGAAGCAGCGGTCTGCGCCCTAGGTGTCTGTACGTGAGTCCGGACTTCGCCAATCCCACGGGGATCTCGATGGATGTGGAGTCGCGGCGTCGGTTGCTGGAGGTGGCCGGGGAAGAGGATGTGCTGCTCCTGGAGGACAATCCGTACGGTCAGTTCGCGGACGGGGACGATCGGCCGCCGACGCTCAAGGCCCTGGACCGTCACCAGCAGGTGGTCTACCTGGGTTCGTTCGCCAAGACCGCTTTCCCCGGGGCTCGGTTGGGCTTCGTGGTGGCGGATCAGCGTGTGAGTGCGGGTGGTGGCCGGCCGGGCCGCTTCGCGGACGAGTTGGCGAAGATCAAGAGCATGGTCACGGTGAACACGCCGCCGCTGAGTCAGGCCGTGGTGGCGGGGCAGCTGTTGGAGAACGATTTCAGCCTGGTCAAGGCGAATGCGTCACTGTCGGCGGTGTACCGGCGCAACCGGAGACTCGTGCTGGACGGACTGCGGGAGCGCTTTGCCGGTGGGGACCGCGACGCGGTGACCTGGACGGTGCCGGGCGGCGGGTTCTTCATCGTTGTCGACGTGCCGTTTCGTACCGATGACTCGGTGCTGGAGCACTCGGCGCGGAGCCATCGTGTGCTGTGGACACCGATGCAGCATTTCTACGCGGACTCCGACGGCGGCAGTCACCAGCTGCGGCTGTCGTGCAGTGCGTTGACTCCGGAGCTGGTCGAGACCGGGCTCGACCGGTTGGCCGCGCTCGTCACGGAACAGATGTCGCTCGGTTCCCCTTGACGTCGGCTGGTCGTCCGTTTCCGCTGCCTCGGTCGGGGTGACCGAGACAGCGGTGGACGTCGGCGGTCAGCGGTGCAGCTTCGCGAGGACGTCGGGGCTGTAGGCCCGCAGCGCCTGTTGCAGGGCGAACTCGGCCAGGTACGCGCGGAACTCCTCGACGGGTTCGTCGGCCAGATTGAGCATGGCCCGGTTGGCCACGACGGCGGGGTTGTCCAGTCCGGCGACCGATGCCGCGACCGCTGCGTCGAGTGCTTCCGGGGCGACGACCTCGTCGAAGACGAGGCTCGCGGCAGGGTCATCGGCCTCGATGCGGCGGCCCCACAGGATGACGCGGCGTGCCTCGCGGGCGCCGAGGAACCGGGTCAGTCGTAGGTTGGCCACTCCCGGCACGATGCCTTCCTGAGCGGCGGGGAGGCTGAAGTAGGCGTCGCTGGCGGCGAGTACGCGGTCGCAGGCGAGGAGGATCTGGGCCCCTCCGCCGATCGCGAACCCGTCCACCACGGCGAGCCAGGGCTTGTGGACGGCTGTTCCCTGCCAGGTGGTTTCCGGCAGTACGAGTCCGCGCATCAGTTTGCTGATGTAGCCGAGTTCGCGGCCCAGCAGGAAGTCCACGAACGAGATGTTTCCTGCCCGGAGTTCCTTGAGGTTGATGCCGGCGCTGAAGACGCGTCGGCCGGCGTACCGGGGGTGTGTCATGTAGCCGCCCCTGAGTACGCCGACGTGGATCTCGGGGTCGAGCAGCGCGAGGTCGACCAAGGTCTCCAGGTCGGCGACGTGCTGGTTGTCCTCGGCGTTGAGACAGTGTTCGTTGGTGATGGTCAGGAATCCCGCGGTGCCCCGGCGCTCCAGCCGTGCCGCTTCGAGGACCGTTTCGCCGGTGCGCTGGAATGCGGGCAGCAGTTCCTGTGCGCGCCGGGTGGGACGCAGCATGGACTCCAGGAGATGGCGGCCGGGGCCGGGTGAGCGCAGGAGGGCGCGGAAGAGGATGCCCTGGTCGATTTCGCGCCCTTCCTTGTCCGCCTGGGGGCGCTTGGATTCGTCGGCCATCTG
This sequence comes from Streptomyces sp. NPDC031445, assembly GCF_055581365.1. Lineage (NCBI taxonomy): Bacteria > Bacillati > Actinomycetota > Actinomycetes > Kitasatosporales > Streptomycetaceae > Streptomyces > Streptomyces sp. NPDC031445. Next base: position 9,649 of record NZ_JBVIJO010000030.1, on the reverse strand, counting down.
CTGGGCGGACGGTGCGAGGCCGGGGAAGTCGCGGCCGGCGGCCTGTGCCAGTTCTCCGAGGCGGGGGTGGGCCGTCCGGCCGTCGGTCAGCTCGTCGTACACACGTTCGGCGTGGAGGGTCAGGAAGTCGGCCCGTACACGGCGCGCGGCGTCGTGTGTCGTCTGCGCCAGGTCGCTGTCGGCGGCAGTGCGCCGGGAGCGCGGCGGCAGCGCGCTCAGGAGTTCGTCCGTGTACTGGAGGTGCGCGGTGACCGATGCGCGGTCCTGGTGGAACACCCCGCTGAGGGCGGGGGGTGTGGCGAGGGTCCGGCGCACCTCGGCCAGGGCCGGCCCGGTCATTTGGCGTCTCCCGCCGCCGCGGTGTGGCGCAGTGCCCGGTCGCAGGCCGCCAGGTGGAGTCCGAGCGCTTCCTCGAAGGTGGAGGTGCGGTCGTCCAGGAGGAGCCGGCGGCGCACGGCGGCCTCGGTGCCGGTGGAGCGTGCGGCGCGTTCGAGGGTGCGGGCGAGGGCGCTGTCGGCGTCTTCGGTGACCTCGTCGAGCACTCCGGCTGCCAGCAGGCCCGCTACGTCGATGTCACCGGGGAACATCACCATACGGCGGGCGGTGGCAAGTCCCGTCTGGTGCACCAGGCGGTGCAGGACCATGCCCGGCCACATGCCGTCGGGCCGGGCGTCCAGGTCCAGGACCAGGCCGGGGCCGGCGATGCGGTGGTCGGTGGCGAGCAGTAGCTCAAGTGCGGCCTGGTTGCAGTGGCCGAGGCCGAGGCCGATCGTCAGCGCGTTGAGGCGCTCCAGTCGTCGCAAGGCGTTTTCCCACTTGCCCACGAGATGCACCTGCGCTTCTCCGGGCCAGGGGGCGGGCAGGGCTGCCGTGCCGGTGAGGCGGAGGACGACGACGCAGCCGTCGTCGATGTCCTCCGCCCGGTCGCAGACGTCGGTGACCTCGGCCACGAGGCCGGCTGTCAGGGATCGGGACAGGTCGAGGGTGGTTTCCACGAGGTGGCGGGTCATGGTGGCGGTCATGTGGTGTGTTCTCCTGTGGTGCTGGTGTCTGACGACTTCCGGGCGCTGGCGGCCCGGGTGTGATCCGGTGGTGGCGTCGTCAGAAGCGGATGAGGGCGGTTTCGATGGTGGAGCCGGGGCCCATCGTCATGAGGACGCCGTGGTCGCCGGGTCGGGTGACACCCTCACGCAGCAGGCGTTCGTAGGAGAACAGGAAGGACCCACTGGAGAGGTTGCCGTGGCTTCGCAGCACGCCCGTGGTGTGGCGCAGGTCGTGACGGGCCACGCCGAGGTTCACCTGGACGGAGTCGATCACTTTCTTGCCTCCTGAGTGGACCACCCAGTGGGCGATGTCGCTGCGCCGCAGCCCGGTGTCGCGCAGGAGCCTGTCCACCGCGGTCTCGGCGTTCGCCCCGACGACGTAGGGCACGTCCCGGTCGAGGAAGAAACTGAACTTCCCGGCGTCGTCGTCCCAGTCGTAACGCATGGCAGCTGATGCCTCGGGGATGATGTGGCTGCTGAACTTCACCAGTCGCGGGCCCGGCCGGGTCCCGCCGGCTGCGGTGGTGAGTGCGACGGCGGCCGCTCCGTCGCCGAAGAGGCTGTTGACCACGGACGTGCGCATGGTTCCGTCGAAGACGTAGGCGGCGGAGCAGACTTCCACGCACACCATGACGGCGATCCGCCCGGGGTTGGCAGCACTCCAGCCGGCCACGGCGTTCAGTGCGTTGAGGCCCGCGTTGCACCCCATGCCGACGACGTCGAGTCTGCTGGTGTCCACACCCAGTCCGAGTTCCTTGATGAGCAGGGCGCTGAACCCGGGTGTCAGCAGTCCCGTGCTGGTCACGCAGCACAGGTAGCCGACGTCGTCCAGGGACAGGCCCGTGGTGGTGAGGCAGGCCCGGAGTGCGTCGGCCGCCGTGGAGATTCCGTGGGCCGTGTGCTTGCGCAGCAGTTCGCCCTGGGTCTCGATGACGGGACGTCCCTGGTCGTCCAGCGGTGGGAGGACGAGATTGCGGCGGTCGATCGCGCTGTTCGCGAAGACCGAGCGCACCCGCTCGTCGGTGATGGCGAAGTAGTCGAGTACTTCCTGCTGTGTGTAGGAGTGGGCTGGTACCGAGGTGCCTACGCCGAGGATGGCGGGCAGGTCCCGGGCAGGCAGGGGGTTGTCACGCGTGCGGGGCGAGGTGGTGTCCTCGGTTTCCCGTGGCGCGGCGAGCATGATGTTCAACGGCTGATCCTCCGGTCGCGGCCTGCGGAGGGGTCGTCGGGGACACGGGACGTTCCCGGGGTCTGCGACGGGTATCCATCCGCTCGACAGTTGCCGTCAGCGTGCGGCATCTGGGTCACAGGCGTCATCGGCACAGTCCGCACTGTTACGTCACCGGGCTTGCCGCACGGGAGGCGGACCAGGCCGCGAGGTGGGCTCGCGAGCGCAGTCCGAACCGCTCCCGGATGGTACGGGTGTGTGTTTCCACGGTCCGGACGGAGATGTTCAGTCGTGTTGCTATCTCACGGTTCGTCATGCCCTGCGCGATGAGGTCGGCCACTTCGGTTTCCCGTCGGGTCAGTATGGTCCGTGGCTCGCCGGGCAGGGCGAGGCAGTCCTCCAGCGCGTAGTCGACGGCTTGCCGGGCCGACATCGACCGGCCGGCTCGCAGCGCCGAGACCGCTCGCGTACGGGACAGCGCCCGTTCCGCGCCGGTGCGGGTCTCGGTGATCACCTGCCGCCACCAGGGAGGTGCTCGGTTGTCCACCTGATCGCGCAGCGCCGCGGCCGCTCCGAGCAGGCGCAGCGTGCGTTCGGGCCGGCGGGCGGTCCGCGCGATCGCCGCCGCTCCTTCCAGTCCCCAGGGGAGACACCTTCGGCTGCCCGAGGCCAGCGAGAGCCCTGCGGTGAAGTGGTGCTGGGCGGTTTGGTGGTTGCCGCGTTGCAGTTCGACGGCGCCCGCGGTGTACAGCACAGCGGAGAGGTGGGGTGAGCCGCCGTTCGGCGCGGGCGGCACATGCCGGATGGCGGCGCCGGCCGCTTCGGCGGCTGCCTCGAGGTCGCCGTGTCCCAGGAGGTACCAGCCGAGTTCGGACGTGCAGCACACTTGTGCTTGTTCGTCGTCGAGCATTCGGCTGAGGTGCAGTGCGCGGGCGGCGTCGTGAACAGCGGCCGTGAGGTCGCCCGTGTAGGCGCCGACCGCCGCGCGCGCCCGTAGGTGCCGGGCGAGACCGGGGCCGTCGCCGTCGCGCCGGGCCGTCAGGACGGCTTCGTCGGCGAGGCGGGCCGCCGTGGGGGCGTCATCGGCCCGGCCGGCCAGGACCGCGGCGGCGGCGAGGACGGCGCCGCGGTGACGTGCGGTGGGCGGGGTGTCGCGCAGGGCGGTGGCGAGTGCGCGGCGCCCGTCCATCTCCGGCCCGACGGCGTCCTCCACGGCGAGCAGGGCGAGTGCGAGGGTCAGTCTGCGCTCATCGGTGGTTCCCTCCAGTGCGCGCGCCGCTTCTCGCAGGTTGTCGCGTTCTTCGAGCAGCCGGGCCACGCTCGTGCCGGGTGGGACGATGGTCTCGCCGAGTGGGTCGGCCAGCTCGGTCATGGCGGCGACCAGGCCCTCTTCCGTCTCGCGGCGCTCGCCGGCGTCGGTCTGCCGGTTGCGGGCGAAGATCCGTACGGACTCGGTCATGCGGAACCGGGTGGAGTGGGCGGTGCCGTTCTCCGCGTGGAGCAGGGAGCGTGCCTCGAGGCCGCGCAGGACGGGCAGCACGGCGTAGGCGGCGTCCGTCGAGGCGGGGTGAGCGCCGGTGACCGCCGCGGCGGTGTCGAGTCCGAAGCTCCCGGGGAGGAGGGCGAGGCGGCGCAGCACCGTGCGTTCCTCCGGCGCCAGTCTCTGGTAGCTCCAGTCGATCGCGGCGTCCAGGCTTCGGTGGCGCGGGTCGGCGGTTCGCCATCCGGAGTCGAGAAGGGTGAAGCGGTCGTCGAGTCCTTCGAGGATTTCGGTGGGTGACAGCACTCGGACGAGCGCGGCCGCCAGTTCGATGGCCAGTGGGTTGCCGTCCAGCCGGACGCAGATCTCGTCGATGGTTTCCCTGTCCGGCCCGGCGTAGTCGATGCCGGGCCGGATCGCCCGGGCCCGGTCCAGGAAGAGCCGGCCCGCAGCACCGTCGTCGGGTGTGTGGACGGTCAGCCCGCGCAACGAGTACACCACTTCTCCGGGCAGGCGCAGCAGCTCGCGGCTGGTGGCGAGCACGCGTAGCCCGGGGCACTGGGGGAGCAGCACGGCGAGCAGCTCTCCGCATTCGTCCAGTCGGTGTTCGCAGTTGTCCAGGACGAGTTGTACCTCGTGCTGGGCGGTGAACGCCTCGATCACCGATGCGAGGGGCGGTGCGGTTCCGTCGGTCAGGCCCGCGGCGGCGGCGATGCCTGCGGCCACCGGCTCCTCGCTGTCGAGGGCTCCGACGTCGACGTGGAAGACGGGGGACGCGGTCGTCGACCGTGGCCGGCGTTTCATCAGCTCGACGGTCAGCCGGGTTTTGCCGACTCCCGGTTCCCCGACGACCGTCAGCAGCCGGCAGGAGGAGACGAGCCGGCCGGCGGCGAGCAGATCGTCGTCGCGACCGTGGAAGCTGCTCACGTGCGCGCACAGTCCGACGGGGAGCTGAACGGGCAGGGAGCGTGTCTTCCTGCGCTGCCGGTACGCCTGCTGGCGGCAGGCGTTGGAGCAGTAGCGCAGTGAGCGCGACGCCTTGGTCCGCACGGTCGGGCCGGTGAGTGGGGTTCCGCAGCTCGCGCACAGTGACTCGGGGGGCACGGGAGTCCTCCTGGAGCCTGTTGTGTTCATGGTGTTCCGTGGGCGTCCGTCGGGTGCACACACGACGGCCCTCGAAGGCCGGATCGGCATGACCGGTTGCCCCTTCGAGGGCCGAGCGCGTGGCGGACGCGGCTGATCAGCCGCCCATCGCCTCAATGAGGCTCTTGGGCCGCATGTCGGTCCAGTTCTCTTCGATGTAGGCCAGACACGCGGCGCGGTTGTCCCGGCCGTGGGCCACGTGCCAGCCGTCGGGTACGTCGATGAAATGCGGCCACAGCGAGTGCTGTCCCTCGTCGTTGACCAGTACCAGGAACTCGCCGTCCGGATCGTCAAAGGGGTTCATGGTGTGAATGCTGCCATGGGTGGGGGCGCCGGGCATCGGCGATGACCACAGTTACGCCGGTGACGCGGCCGGATGCGGCGCTGCCGGACGGGGCGGGAGGGGTCGACATGTGTGTGCCGGTCGCGTCGTCCCCTCTCTGGCGTTGCGTGACAGCGAGGTGTGTGCCGCGCGTCGAACGGCCGGCTGCGGGTGTGCTGTTGGCAGCCGGGTTCGCCGACTGTACGATGATGGCCGCTTCGTCTCGGCGAGATCGATGTTCCGTGCGGCCTTCACACGTGACCCGACGGGGACCCGATGCCGTGGTGTGCTGGGGAGTGTGGCGGAACAGGCAGACGCGCCGGATTCAAGTCCCGGTGTCCTCGCGGACGTGAGGGTTCGATTCCCTCCACTCCTACCCCTGCTCAACGGCCGTCCCGTCGGCGCCGTGCCACGTGTCTTCAGTGCGCCGCGGTGCTCGCTTCGAACCGCTTCCGGGAGACTTCGATCTCCGTTTCGGCCTCCGCGCGGCCCGCCCAGTCGGCGCCGTGGACCGACTTGCCGGGCTCCAGCGCCTTGTACACCTCGAAGAAGTGTTTGATCTGGGCCAGAAGATGCTCCGGTACGTCGGTGATGTCCTGGATGTGTGCCATGCGCGGGTCGGACGCTTGCACGCAGAGCAGTTTGTCGTCGCCACCGGCCTCGTCCGTCATCCGGAACATGCCGACCGCCCGGCAGTCGACCAGGACGCCCGGGAACGTGGGCTCCTCCAGGAGGACCAGCGCGTCGAGCGGATCGCCGTCCTCACCGAGGGTGTCCCGCACGAAACCGTAATCGGCCGGATAAACCGTCGACGTGAAAAGGTGCCGGTCGAGCCGGATTCCACCGGTCTCGTGATCCACTTCGTACTTGTTCCGCGATCCCTGCGGTATCTCCACGATGACGTCGAATTCCATGGTTGACTCCTGTTCCTCCAGAAGACCGAGTGCGGGAACAAAAGAATCCGACTCTGGCATGAACGAGACAACGGCGATATCCGCAGTTACGCCGGACTCGTGAGGGGCCGTCCGCGCCGTCGCGGCAGGCCCGGGGCCGAGCGGCCCGTGCCGACCGGTACGGGGCCGATCTGCTCCGAGAGGCTGGCCGCGGCGGGGACGTCCTCTGCCGGGCCTGGGGTTACTCGCGTAACGGCGGTAACCACCGATGCCACGGCGACGCCGAGAGGGCCACGGTTACGAAAGTATTGTCCTGGTCCCCTTGCGACTCAACACCGTGGTGTCCGCTCGCCCCCCGGGCGATGACGCGAAGGCGAGCGGCCGGTCGGCGCACCGTGCGCTCTCCTGTTCGGGTGCACGGTCCACCGATCAGGTTCCCGCGGCGAATCGCCCCGCGTCCCGGAAGCACGATGAAAGGTGCCCTTCTCCACATGCCTAAGATCACAGCGAACGGCATCACGCTGTCGTACGAACGATTCGGCACCGGAGAGCCGGTGCTGTTCATCATGGGGTCGGGAGCGAGCGGCAGCGTATGGACGATGCATCAGACGCCGGCGCTGGTCAAACAGGGCTATGAATGCGTCACGTTCAACAACCGGGGCGTCGTACCGTCCGATGTGCCACCGGGCAAATACTCCCTCGCGGAGATGGTCGCGGACACCAAAGAGCTGATCGACGGTCTCGACCTGGCGCCGTGCCGCATCGTGGGAACGTCCCTCGGAGCCCTGATCGCTCAGGAATTGGCGTTGGCGTTCCCGGAGACGGTGCGCTGTGCCGTGCTGATCGCCACCCGAGCCCGGGCCGACGCCATGCGCATGGCCATGCTGCGGGCCGAGTTGGCGCTCTCGGAGAACGGTGTGCGGCTGCCCGCCGCGTACGAGGCCGCCATGACGGTGGGGCACATGTTCTCCCGGAAGACGCTGAACGACGAGGACGCCGTCCGCGTCTGGCTGGACGTCTTCGAACTCTCCGGCGACCCCGACCGGCAGGCCGGTGGCCAGCTCTGGGCGGACTTGGACGTGGCCGAGGAGGACCGGCGGCCCAAGCTCGCGGGCGTGCGGGTGCCGTGCCGAGTCATCTCTTTCAGCGACGATTTCGTGACTCCGCCCCATCTAGGTGCCGAGGTCGCCGAGGTCATCCCGGACTGCGACTACGTGGAGATCGAGTCATGCGGGCACCTGGGTTTCCTGGAGCGCCCGGAAGAGGTCAACGAGAAAATCATCGAATTCTTCGCGAAGCACTAGCGGCGGTGGGATACGCGGGAGCGCCCTGCTGGCTCCGCGATGGCCGCAGGAAGCGCGCGGTACAGTCGGTGGACGACCGGCGCTGCCTGCAAGGCGTCTTCGACGTCCGCTAGGGCGACGTCGATCTCGGCATACTCGTCGACGAGCAGCAGGCCGCCCGGTCACTGACCCGGCCGGCGTCCGTGGCCGGCGCAGGGGCTCGCCTCATCGGGTCCGGCCTGGACCCGCACATCACCGGATATCCGGAGCACCGCCGTCACCACAGCGCGGATCATCAGCGGTCGAACCGCAGGACGGGACGGCTCCCGGGGCAGACTCGGATGCGCGTCCGGTACCGCCGGACCGTCACGGAGTGGTTCGACTACACGTTCTTCTCCGAAGCGGAACTGGAGCGGATCGTCAAGGGGGCTCCATGGGTCTTGCGCGCCATGGAGTACGACGGTCCGGCCCACTGTGTCGTCCTGGAACTCCGGTAGCCCCGTCCGCCCGCTCCCGGCGGGTGATGTGAACCAGGGGGGACTCCGACGCGTTGGGAGAGTGAGAGGTCCTTCCTCGTCACCACCTGCCCTGAGCAGCGCGACCGCTTCGCGGCGGCGCCGGACGGAAGTATGTTCGCATGTCGGATGAGAATCGTGTGATGGAGTTCTTGCAGCGGGTGGTCGCAGACCAAGCGGCCGCCTTCGCGGGGGTGTCGACGTCCCTGGGCGTCCGCCTCGGACTGTACGAGGCGATGTCGGGGGCGGGGGCGCTCACCTCGGAGGAGCTGGCCGGGAAGACGGGGCTCGTCGAGCGGTACGTCCGGGAGTGGCTGGCGGCGCAGGTCGCCGGTGCGTATGTGGTGCACGACCAGCGGACGAACACGTATGTCCTGCCGGACGAGCACGCGGCGGTACTGGCCGATTCCTCCCTGCCGACGTACGTCGGTGGCGGCTTCACCATGCTGAAGGCCCTCTACGGCGCCGAAGAGGCGCTGGCGGACGCCTACCGCAACGGTGGCGGCGTGAGCTGGCGGGACTACGGGCCGGAACTGGCCGAGGGCGTCGCCGCCTTCTTCAAGCCCGGCTACGACGCCGTCCTCGTCCAGGAGTGGCTGCCCGCCATGGAGGGCGTCGAGGCCAAGCTCCGGCGAGGCGCCTCGGTCGCCGACGTGGGATGCGGCTTCGGTCACTCGACGGTGCTCATGGCCAAGGCGTTTCCGCTCTCCCGCTTCCACGGCTTCGACTTCCACGAGCCCTCCGTCGAAAAGGCCCGGAAGCTGGCCGAGGAGGAGGGCGTCGCCGACCGCGTGACGTTCGAGGTCGCCGCCGCGGACGACTTCCCCGGTGGTGACTACGACCTCGTCACGTTCTTCGACTGCCTCCACGATCTCGGTGACCCCGGTGCGGCACTGCGGCACGCCGGAAAGGCCCTAGCGGAGGACGGAAGCTGCCTCGTCGTGGAGCCGAACGTGTCAGCCGACCCCGGGGAGAACATCCACCCGATCGGCCGGTCCTTCGCCTCCACCTCGGCCGTTCTGTGCCTGCCGGCGGCCATGTCGCAGGGCGGCCCGCACGCGCTCGGCAACCACCCGGGGCCGGAAGCTCTCCGGGCGATCGCCGCCGAAGCGGGTCTGCGCGGCTGGCGGCTCGCCGTCGAGACCCCCACCAACCGCGTCTACGACGTCCGGCGTTGAGGATGCCGTCGCGGCCGGCGCGACGGTCGTAGCCGACAAGGCGCCGGCACGGCCGGGGAAGGCGTGGCACCGGCGCCGCCGCCTGGGCGGGGGGCCGGCCACCGCTACAGGGGTGCCGAGCCGGCCGGCGTCACAGGCCGGCGGACGGCCCCTCGGCGCCGGTGACGGTCACAGCAGCGCGGGCTGCCCCCCAGTCGCCCCCGGCCCGTCGCCGGCAGCGCGATCAGCGACCGGTTCCGGACACCGAACAGGGCTCCGGCCTCGCTACCGGGTCCCGGCACGGTACGACGGCTTCCCTGTGCACGCGGACTATCGTCTCGTTCTCCATCCCGTCAGCCACCGGCCTCCGGACCACCCGCTCCACAGGATGGGAACCGCTCTCCGGCACCAGCCCCTCCTGCGGCCGGTCCCCCAGCGGCGACCCCGAACGTCGCGCCGGCTCACGATGACAAGGGCTCCACTCGCGCCCGCGAGGGGCCCCGCGCGGGCGGCGTTACCCAGCCCGGACTCACGGCGGTCTCCCCCTGAGCTAAGACGGTGTCCTATGTGGTGAGGTGGACGAGTCTCTTGTAGCAGCACAGGGCGGCGGCGAGGCCGAGAAAGGCCAGGTAGTTCCGGGGATTG
>NZ_JBVIJO010000029.1:0-35481 GCF_055581365.1 Streptomyces sp. NPDC031445 | reverse complement strand
TGCAGGGGGGACCCTGTGGGAGAGTAGGACGCCGCCGAACAATTTTTGGGAAAACCCCCGCACCTTCGGTGCGGGGGTTTTCTGCGTTTAGGGTGCACTCATGCGCTATGACCTCGTCATCTTCGACAACGACGGTGTCCTCGTGGACAGCGAGCCCCTATCCAACCGGCTTCTGGCCGCCTATCTGACCGAGCTCGGGCATCCCACGACGTACGAGGACTCCATCCGCGACTACATGGGGTCGGCGATGCACCGGATCCATGACCTGGTGCTGGAACGGACGGGAGAGCGGCTGCCGGCCGAGTTCGACGAGGTCTTCCACGCGCGGGTGTTCGCCGCGTTCGAGCGGGAGTTGCGGCCCGTGCCCGGGGTGACCGAGGTACTGGAGAAACTGGCCGCGGACGGGGTGCCGTACTGCGTGGCCTCCTCGGGGAGTCACGCGCGGATCCGGGTCGGGCACCGGACGACGGGGCTGGACCGGTGGTTTCCCCAGGAGCGGGTCTTCAGCTCGGAGGATGTCGGGCGGGGCAAGCCGGCGCCGGATCTGTTCCTGCACGCGGCCGAGCGGATGGGTGTGGCCCCCGGGCGGTGCGTGGTCGTGGAGGACTCACCGCTGGGCGTACAGGCGGCTGTGGCGGCCGGGATGGACGTGTACGGGTTCACCGCGATGACGCCGGCGGCGAAGCTCGCGGGTGCGGGTCACCTCTTCGCCCGCATGGACCAGTTGCTCGACCTGCTGGTATGACCCCGGTCGGCCGTGCGGGCTGACATCTGTCATGCGCAGCTCCGGACGAACGTTTCTACTGCCGGACCCGGTCCGGCGGCGAAGCTGAGGGCATGACGAAGAACACGGGGAACCAGGGCCGCGAGCCGAGTGTGCTGGACAACTTCAAGCCGCTGCTCGTCGATGTGGCGCTGCCGCTCGGCTCGTACTACCTCTTCAAGGACGCCTTCGGGACGAGCACCTTCGCGGCGCTCGCCTGGAGCAGTGTCGTACCGGCGGTGCGGACGGTCGGGGGACTGGTCAGGGAGCGCAGGACCAACGCGCTGGCGGGACTGATCCTGTTCGTCAACGTCGTGTCCCTGCTGCTGAGTTTCGTCTCGGGTGACCCGCGGCTGATGCTGGCCAAGGACAGCGGGGTCAGCAGCACGGTGGCCATCGGCATCCTGGTGTCCGTCCGGCTCGGCAGGCCGATGATGACCGCGGGCATGAAGCCCTTCCTGGTGAAGGGCAGCGCGGCGAGGGAAGCCGCCTGGCAGCGGCTGGTGTCCGACTCCGCGGCCTTCCGGTCCAGGGAGCGGGTGTTCTCCGTGGTGTGGGGCCTGGCCCTGCTGACCGAGTGCGTCGTACGGGTCGTGGGTGCCTACACCGTCCCCGTGGACACCATGGTGTGGCTGGGCGCCGTGATCCTGATCGTCACGATGGTGATCGCTTTCGTGGTCAGCGGCGGGCTGGCCGCGGAACCGATGGAGCGGATGCTCGCGGCCGAGGTGGAGGCCGGCCGGGCGGAGCGGCCCGAGGTGGCCGTCGCCGCCTGATCGCCGAGCGGAGACCGGGTGGCCGGAGCCCGGACCGAAGCTGAGGAGAATTCATCTTTGGCCGGATCTACCCAGCGGTAGCCCGGGGCCCTACTCTCGCCGCCATGACTGATGTGCTGCGGCGCGGTAGGGCCTCGCTGGCGTTCGGCTTCTTCGCCCAGGGCGTCGCCTTCGCCCTGCTGGTGACGCGCATCCCGGCCATCCAGGACCGGTACGGGGTGTCCGACGCGCTGCTGCCGGTCTTCCTGGCGGCCGTGCCCGTCCTCGCCGGGGCCGGCAGCGTGTGCACCGAGCAGTTGGTGAAGCGGGTACGGCCCAGCCGGCTGCTGCGCTGGTCCCAGCCGGTGGTGCTGCTGGCGCTGCTCGGCGTCGGGGCGGGCGGGCACGGACAGGTCGCCGTACTGGCCGTGGCGCTGGGCGTGTTCGGCCTGGCGGTGGGTGCGCTGGACGCCTCCATGAACATGCTCGGCGTCAGCCTCCAGCGGTCGTACGGGCGCAGCATCATGCTCGGCTTCCACGCCGTCTACAGCCTGGGCGCGATCCTGGGGGCCTCGCTGGCCTGGGCGGGGGCGCACTGGCACCTGACGCTGTGGGCGTCGTACCTGCCGGCGGTGGCCGTGCTGCTGCCGGCGGCGCTGGCCGGGAGCCGGTGGTACGTGGACGGGGAACCCGTGCCCGACGCCGAGCGGAACGCGGAGCGGGGGACCGTCGTCTTTAAACTGCTGCTTCCCCTGTGCCTGGTGATGATGTTCGCGTACATCGGTGACTCGACCGTCTCCAACTGGAGCGCCAAGTACCTGAAGGACGTGCTGGGCAGCTCGGAGCAGCTGGCGACCGTGCCGTACAACGTGTACATGGTGACCACGCTCGTGGGGCGGGCCCTCGGGGACCTCGGGGTCCGGCGGCTCGGGGCCGTGGCGGTCGTACGGCTCGGAGCGGTGGTCGCGGCCTGCGGGTTCGCGGTGGTGGCCGTGGCGCCCGGCGCGTGGGCCGGGATGCTCGGATTCACCCTGCTGGGGCTGGGGTTGTGCGTGCTGGTGCCGCAGACGTTCGCGGCGGCGGGACGGTTGTTCCCCGGGGCGTCGGACGCTGCGGTCGCGCGGCTGAACATCTTCAACTACGTGGGGTTCCTGGTCGGCGCGCCGCTGGTGGGCGCTCTGGGCGACGCGTGGAGCTACCGGGGGGCCATGCTGGTGCCGATGGTGTTGGTGCTGGTGACACTGGGGTACGCCAGGTCGTTCGCCACTCAACCGGACCGATACGGTGGCGGGCATGAGCGGCCGCGCACAGCTGATGTGGGACGAGGCAGTAACGGGCTATGACTTCGGCCGGAACCATCCGATGGATCCGGTCCGGCTGGAGCTGACCCGCCGGCTGGTCGGTGCCTTCGGGCTCGACCGGGAGGTGGAGGTCGTCGCGGCGAAGCCGGCCGGCGAGTCCACGCTCCGGCTGGTCCACCGGGAGGACTACATCGACGCCGTGAAGGCCGCGTCGGCCGATCCGGCGGGGGCGGACGGCTCGTACGGGCTGGGAACGCCCGACGATCCCGCGTTCGCGGGGATGCACGAGGTGTCCGCGCTGATCGCCGGGCAGTCGGTGGGGGCGGCGGAGGCGGTGTGGCGGGGCGACGCCGGCCACGCCGTGAACTTCGCGGGCGGGCTCCACCACGCCATGCCCGGTGGGGCGTCGGGGTTCTGCATCTACAACGACGCCTCGCTCGCCATCGCGCGGCTGCTGGAGCTGGGGGCCGAGCGGGTCGCCTACGTGGACGTCGACGTGCACCACGGGGACGGGGTGCAGGCCGCGTTCTGGGAGGACCCGCGGGTGCTGACGATCTCGTTGCACGAGCATCCCCGTACGTTGTTCCCGCAGACCGGGTGGCCGCAGGAGACCGGGGCGGGCGCGGGGGAGGGGGCCGCGGTGAACGTGGCGCTGCCGGCCGGGACCGGGGACGCCGGGTGGGTACGGGCCTTCCACGCCGTGGTGCCGGAGCTGCTCGCGGAGTTCCGGCCGCAGGTCCTCGTCACCCAGCACGGGGCCGACACGCACTTCGAGGATCCGCTCGCGCACCTGGCGGTCTCGCTGGACGCGCAGCGGGCGGTGCAGGTGGCGTGTCACGATCTGGCGCACGAGTACGCCGGGGGGAAGTGGGTCGCCCTGGGCGGGGGCGGCTACGCGGTGGTGGACGTCGTACCGCGGTCGTGGACGCACCTGGTGGGGATCGCGGCCGGGAAGCCGGTCGCTCCGGAGGCGGTGATCCCCGAGGAGTGGCGGCAGGCCGTGTACGCCCGGACGCGGCAGTCGGGGCCGTGGCGCATGACGGACGGGTTGTGGCCGGTGTCGTGGGCGTCCTGGGAGGAGGGGTACGACCCCGCCGACCGGGTCGACCAGGCGGTGCTGGCGACCCGGCGGGCCGTGTTCCCGTTGCGCGGCCTTCTTCCCTGACGGTGTCCCCCGGCCCGCCCGGGGGCCGGGATTAGGCCAACCGTGCGGACTTCCGGCGTTCCCGTCCCGTCCGCACCGGTGATGGGCCACCATCGCATCCGTGTCGACCGCCGCCCGTCTCCGAGCGCATCTGGTGGCCGCCCGGCTGGCCGGTGTGGTGGCGACGTCACGGGAGGTGAGCCTGCGGAGCTACCGGCTGTTCGCCGCCCGGGACCCGCGCGTGCTGATCGGGATCGATCCCGAAGGGGCATGGGGTGTCCGGGACCTGCTCGGGTTGATGGCGGAGAAGTGCGGGGTTTCGGCCGATCCTCGATACCTTTCCGGACCGGATGTGATCGATCCGGAGCGGACGCTCGCCGCCCTGGACGCTTTCGCCGGGCGGATCCGGGAGGTGGCCCGGCGTGGCGCGCCGGTACTGCTCGGTACCGGGCACCCGCGTCCGCTGCTCGGTTTCTACGCCGGTCTGGCGGACGCCTTGTCGGCGGCGGGATGTGAGGTCCTCACCCCGGCGCAGGGTCGCTGTGTCGACATATTGACCCGGTTCGGTCTACGTACCCTTCGCCTCGAATACGTCCGAGGGGTTGCCCTGGTGCGGGAACCGGCGAGCGGGCGCCCCGGTTGTGAGCCGGGCGCCCACAGCCACTCGCCGCTCCCGGTTCGGGTCGCGCTGGACGCCGCGGCGGAGGCCGGCGGGCCGCTGCCGGAGCTGGTGGTGGGAGACCACGGCTGGGTCTGCGGTGCTGGTCAGCTGGGGTTCGAGGCCATCGGTCTGGCCGACACGGATGACCCCGCGCTGTTCGTGGGTGAGGCCGAGGGGCGGGTGTCCGTCGCCGTTCCGGTTGATGACGCAGTGCGGTCTGCTCACTACCGGCCGCTGATCCGCTACGTGCTCAATCGGGCGTGTCTGTCACAGTAGGCCGCCGATGGGTGCACCTCTTCCCCACTCGCATCACCCGCCCCTAGTCTGGGGAGTGAGCACGCAACGACGAAGAGTCACCGGAAGGGGAAGCCGGTGGCCGTCGAGTGCGGAAGGTTCAGGTGTGTCATGGCTGCAGCTGGCGAGAGGCCTCTGAACGAGGTTCAGTTCCTTACCGTGGCGGAGGTCGCCTCGGTGATGCGAGTGTCGAAGATGACCGTGTACCGCCTGGTGCACAGCGGTCATCTGCCCGCGATCCGGGTGGGACGGTCGTTCCGCGTCCCGGAGCAAGCGGTACACGAGTACCTCCGCGACAGCTATGTGGGGGTGGAGACGGCCTGACGGCGACGCCCGGGTGACCCCGGGCACCCCTCGATTACGACCTCGGCGCTCGGTTGGGTAGGCTAGCCCCTCGTAGGTCGTGTGGGCCCATGGCGCCCAAACAACCGAGTGATGAGAAGTGAGCGAGGGTAGTCGTGGGCTCTGTTATCAAGAAGCGGCGCAAGCGGATGGCCAAGAAGAAGCACCGCAAGCTGCTCAAGCGCACGCGCGTTCAGCGCCGTAACAAGAAGTAAGCGGCGCAGCGAGAGCGTGGCCCTGTGGCCCCCCACCAGCAGTGGTGGGGGGCCACAGGCATATACCGATGGGGGAATTCGCGTCGCCGGGCGCACCTGTGGTCATCACAGCGCACCATCGACCGGCTAGGTTGGCCGCACACGGGGAACGCGGGATACCGGTCATGCGGGAAGGAAGGCGCTGGTCTTGGGACGGATCGTGCTCGTCACCGGAGTCGCCCGGCAGCTCGGCGGCCGGTTCGTGCGGCGGATCCAGCGGGACCCGGAGGTCGAGCGTGTGATCGCCGTGGACGCGGTGCCGCCGGCGCACCACCTGGGCGGCGCGGACTTCGTCCAGGCCGACATCCGGCAGCCGACCATCGCCCGGGTGCTCGCCGAGACCGGCGCGGACACGGTCGTCCACCTGGACGTCACGGGCACGGCCCTGGGCGGCGGCAGCCGGGCCACGGTCAAGGAGACCAACGTCATCGGCACCATGCAGCTGCTCGGCGCGTGCCAGAAGTCGCCGGCCGTGCGGCGGCTGGTGGTGAAGTCCAGCACGAACGTGTACGGCTCCGCGCCGCGCGACCCGGCCGTGTTCACCGAGACCACCCCGCCCAAGTCGCTGCCCAGCGGCGGCTTCGCGAAGGACGCCGTCGAGGTGGAGGGGTACGTCCGCGGCTTCGCCCGGCGGCGGCCGGACGTCGCCGTGTGCGTGCTGCGGTTCGCCAACATCCTCGGACCGGCCGCGGACACCCCGCTCGCCTCGTACTTCGCGCTGCCCGTCCTGCCGACCGTGTTCGGCTACGACCCGCGGCTGCAGTTCGTGCACGAGGACGACGTCGTCGAGGTGCTGCGGATCGCCTCGCACGAGCCGCGCCGGGGCACCCTGAACAGCGGCACCTTCAACATCGCCGGGGACGGCGTGCTGCTGCTCTCGCAGTGCTCCCGGCGGCTGGGGCGGCCCACCGTGCCGCTGCCGCTGCCCGCGGTCACCTGGGCCGGGTCCCTGGTGCGTACGCTCGGTATGACGGACTTCTCGCCGGAGCAGATCCGGCTGCTCACCCACGGGCGGGTGGTGGAGACCGCGCAGATGCGCGAGACGCTCGGCTTCACGCCCCGCCACACGACGGCCGGGACCTTCGCGGACTTCGCGCGCGGCCAGGGTGCCGGGCTGCTGCCGCCGGAGGGCCTGGCGGCGGCCGTCGACCGGGTCGCCGCGCTGACCGCGAGGGCAGGCGGCCACCCCCAGAAGCACAGCGCCAACTGAGGAGAGCGGCAACGATGGCGGACGCCAAGGTCATTCCGTTCGACGACGACCGGTCCCGTGGGAGCGCCGCACAGCGCCAGCCGCGGCGGCGGCGCGGTGCGCTCGGGGAGCCGGGGGAGATGGGCGCGGTCCAGCCGCTGCCGGGACGGGCGCGGGAGGACGCCCCTGAGAGCCGCGAGGAGGAGCCGCCGCAGACCGTGGAGGCAGGCGGGCGGGACGGCGGCCTGGAGCGGCGGGTGGCGGCCGGGCTGGCCTTCCTGCGGCGCCGGCTCACCGGGGACTACGAGGTCGACGACTTCGGTTACGACGAGGAGCTGACCGACCAGGTCCTGATGTCGCTGCTGCGGCCGGTGTTCGAGAAGTACTTCCGGGTCGAGGTGAAGGGCGTCGAGAACATCCCGGCCGAGGGCGGGGCGCTGATCGTCGCCAACCACTCCGGGACGCTGCCGCTGGACGGGCTGATGATGCAGGTGGCGGTGCACGACCACCATCCGGCCGGCCGTCATCTCCGGCTGCTCGCCGCCGACCTGGTCTTCGTGCTGCCGGTGGTCAACGAGCTGGCCCGCAAGCTGGGGCACACCCTCGCCTGCGCGGAGGACGCGGAACGGCTGCTGGGGCAGGGCGAGCTGGTGGGGGTGATGCCGGAGGGCTTCAAGGGGATCGGCAAGCCGTTCGGCGAGCGGTACAAGCTCCAGCGGTTCGGCCGGGGCGGCTTCGTCTCCACGGCCCTGCGCCAGGGGGTGCCGATCGTCCCGTGCTCGATCGTCGGGGCGGAGGAGATCTACCCGATGATCGGCAACGCCAAGACGCTGGCGCGGGTGCTGGGCATCCCGTACTTCCCGTTGACGCCGACGTTCCCCTGGCTCGGTCCGCTCGGCGCCGTTCCGCTGCCCACGAAGTGGACGATCCAGTTCGGTGAGCCCATCCCGACGGACGGGTATCCGCCGGAGGCGGCGGAGGACCCGATGCTGATGTTCAACCTGACCGATCAGGTGCGGGAGCAGATCCAGCACACGCTGTACAAGCTGTTGGTGCAGCGGCGCTCGGTGTTCTTCTGAGGCGTCCGGTGGACGGCACCGAGGGCGCCCTGCTCGGAAAAGGGCGCCCTCGGTGCCGTACGGCCGGATGGCGTCAGTCCGCGTCCTGCCCGTCGATCCCCAGGCCGGGGAGCAGGTCGGGGATGAGCGGGGGGATCGTGACGTCGGGCTGGCCCGTGGGGGACTTCCCTGCGGACGGGGACGCGGTGTCGGACCCGGTCTTCGGCGGTTCGAGCAGGCCGCCGGTGTCACCGCCGATGAGCCCGTCGCCGCTGCTGCCGGTGGCCGGGCCGCTCGGCGTGCCCGTGCCGGTGTGCTTGCCCGCGGACGGCGTGTTGCCCGCGCTGGGCGTGGTGGACCGGTGGCCGCCGGAGGTGCCGGTGGACGCCGGGCCGGAGCCGCCCGGGTGTCTGCCGCCGCCCGGCTGAGCGGGTGGCTGCGGGAGCAGGGACTGCAGCGGGGCGACCTCTTCGTCTATGGCGTCGAAGACCGAGGACACCTGCTGTTTCACATCGCCCAGCTGCGTGGGCAGCCGGTCGCTGAGCGCGCTCCAGACCTGGCGGTGGGACCGGGAGAACGTGGACAGCGCCTGGATGGGGCCGAGCGAGTCCGGGTCGGCCTCGTAGGCCGCGTGGAGCAGGCGGTGGCCCTCGGTGACGTCGTGCTGCATCCCGGACAGGGTGCGGCGGATCTCGCCGATGGACTCGTGGTCCAGGTGGCCGCCCCGGCCGCGCTCCAGCAGGCGCCGGGCCTCGCTGAGGCGGGTGGAGGCCTGGTCGAGGTAGGTCTGGCCGCGCTGGTCGTCGCCGTCGGTCAGGTAGTTGAGCTTGAAGTCCTCGATGCCGCGTTTCAGTCCGTACAGCGAGTCGCCGGGCAGGGCGTCGGAGCTGGCGGCGGCGACCCCGCCGAAGGCCCCGGCGGCCACGCCGACGCTGAGTCCGCCGGCCGCCAGGCCCTTGGTCAGTCTCGTGCGCGGGCGGAGCTTGCCCAGCGGGCTCGCCCGGTGGGCGCCCTTGGCCCGGTGGGAGCGCTGTTCCGGTACCGACGCGCCCGTCGCCCCGGTTCCCTCCTGGAGCATGGCCTCCATCGCGGCCACCAGCCGGGCCCGCTGGACGACCTTGACCTCGGGGTCGAGCTGCGGCTTGGGCAGCGCGCCGAGGCCCGCCGCCAGGGCCAGCAGTCCGCCCTGCTCGGTCCGGTCCTCGGCGGTCGGCGGTGGTCCCGCCGTGCCTACGGACTGCTCGGCCGCCGTGTCCCGGTCGGACTGCTCCTCCAGGGCCTGGGCGAAGGCGTTCGCCCGCCGGTGCGCCGATACGTTCGCGATCACTGGCGGCACCTCCTCTCGTCATGACGGTCGACTCCCCAGGGGGTCCTGAGGGTTGCACGCCCATGGAACTTCCACGCGATCGGGCGATCGGGGTCGGCCAGGACGTGACCACAGGGAGCCTGTATCCCGCACAACGACTGGCGCGGCACTTGGGTTACGGACGGCGGATGACCGGATCGGGAAGGCAACGGGCTCTCACCGAAGGTGAGTTGGCCGTCGCCCTGGGTCACGTGGTCAGCGGGCGTCGTCCGGCAGCAGCCGGGCGAGGGTGCGTACGGCGCGGTACTGGAGGGTCTTGATGGCGCCCTCGTTCTTGCCCATGACCCGGGCGGTCTCGGCGACCGAGAGGCCCTGGAGGAAGCGGAGCGTCACGCACTCCTGCTGCTGGGGGTTGAGCCGCCGTACGGCGTCGAGCAGGGCGGCGTTCGACAGGGACTCCAGGACGGAGTCCTCCGGGGAGCGTTCGACCTCGTTGGCGTCGAGCATCTCGCCGGTGGTGACCTCCAGCCGGAAGCGGCTGGACTTGAAGTGGTCGGCGACCAGATTCCGGGCGATGGTGACCAGCCAGGCGCCGAAGTCGCGGCCCTGCCAGGTGAAGGTGCCGATCCTGCGCAGCGCCCGCAGAAAGGTCTCACTGGTGAGGTCCTCGGCGGTCGCCCGGCCGCCCACGCGGTAGTAGATGTACCGGTAGACGGTGTCGCTGTACTGGTCGTAGAGCCGCCCGAAGGCCTCGGCCTCCCCCGCCTGGGCGCGTTCGACCAGGTCCATCATCCGGGCGCTGTCGCTGTCGGCGGCCGGACGGCGGGCGGTGGCCGCGCCGGTGGCCCGCCCTCGTCTGCCGACGGCGGCGCTGCCGTCGGCCAGTGCGTAGCACGGGCCGGCGGGCGCGGCGGCGGCGAAGGCGGGGACGGCGGAGGCGGGGACGGCGTACGCGGTGGGGACGTGGCCGCGCAGCGTCTCTTTGACCATCGCGACCGTTGCGCGCAGCGTAGCCAGGCCCGAGGCGTCAACCCCGACGTGTGGGTACACGGGACTCCCAGAGGCAGAGCTTCCATCACGTGCAGTGCGGGACCGTTCACCCGTCGTAGCGACGGAGGGGTACCGGATTGCGTCTGAGGAGAATAACGCTTCGTACAGGGCCTGCTACACCGAGTTGCTCAAATCATCGATTGCGTCGCATGCGTAACCGTTTGATGGCGGGTCAAGTTTCGCAAGTTGATCGTTTGTTGACCGGAAAGAGGCCGGTTTCGGCGAGGAGCGGCGCGTGTTGAAATGGCCGCGGCATAATCCGTGCGCGCGGGACCCGCCGTGGCGGTTACCGGCGCCGTCGGCTCAGGGCGATCGCCGCGGCCGTGCCGCCGGCCACCGCGCCGACCCCGGCCGCCGCCGGGATGCCGACCTTCGCCGCCTTGCGGCCGGTGCGGTAGTCGCGCAGGCGCCAGTCCTTCTCGCGGGCGTGCCTGCGCAGCTTGGCGTCCGGGTTGATGGCGTAGGGGTGGCCGACCAGGGACAGCATCGGGATGTCGTTGTGGCTGTCGCTGTAGGCCGCGCAGCGCGACAGGTCCAGCCCCTCGGCGGCGGCGAGCGCGCGGACCGCCTCGGCCTTGGCCGGCCCGTGCAGCGGCTCGCCGACCAGCTTGCCGGTGTAGACGCCGTCGACCGACTCGGCCACCGTGCCGAGGGCGCCCGTGAGGCCGAGGCGGCGGGCGATCACCTGGGCGATCTCCACCGGGGCCGCGGTGACGAGCCACACCTTCTGGCCGGCGTCGAGGTGGGCCTGGGCGAGGGCGCGGGTGCCGGGCCAGATGCGGTCGGCCATGTACTCGTCGTAGATCTCCTCGCCGATCGACTCCAGTTCGGCGACCCGGTGGCCCTTGACGATCGACAGCGCCGAGTCGCGGGCGTCCTGCATGTGCTCGGGGTCCTCGACGCCGGCCAGCCGGAACCACGCCTGCTGCCAGGCGAAGCGGGCGAGGTCGCGGGTCTCGAAGAACTTCCGCTTGTACAGCCCCCGGCCGAAGTGGAACAGCGCGGCGCCCTGCATCACCGTGTTGTCGAGGTCGAAGAAGGCGGCGGCCCGGTCGTCCCCGATCACCGGGAACTCCGGTTCCTCCGGCGTGGCGCGCGGGGCTTCCTGCGAGGACTTGCGGGCGGCCTCCGCCGAGGCCTCGCCTGCCAACACGCTCCGCGCCGTGGCGGAGCGCCTACGGGAAGTGAGCCATCCGAGAGCGGCCATGTCGTGAGCATAGCCAGTCCGCCCGGCGGTTCCGGCGAGCGGAGGTTGGGAGGTTGTGAACTCTGCGCGACCGGACCGTTGACGAAGCGATCCGGAACGGGCGCCGGGCGCGCGAGAATGGCCGGTATGAGTCCCCTCTTCCGACGCAGGGCCGAGCCGCGCGCGCGGCTGGTCACCCTCATCCGCAAGCCGGGCTGCCATCTGTGCGACGACGCGCAGGCGGTGGTCGAGAAGGTGTGCGGCGACCTCGGCGTGCCGTGGGAGCCGAAGGACATCACCGAGGACCGTGAGCTGCACGACCGCTACTGGGAGCAGATCCCGGTCGTACTGGTCGACGGTGAACAGCACACCTTCTGGCGCGTGAACGAGGAGCGGCTGCGCCGGGCACTGACCGACTAGTACAAACCGGCCGGAAAGTCGCTTAGGATCGACGGCGGTTTGGTCTCGGGGGCGGGATTCGTGAGGAGTGTGTGCGGTTTTGCCCCCAGTAACTAAGGAACGCCGCTGCGTATGCGCCGGTTCCCGGCGCGGGCGTAAAAGTGGCGTGACGCCGGTCACTTCTGCCGGGCAAAACGGACACCATCTTTGTGCACGCGTTCACAAAGACATAGCCTGCTGTCGACGGGGCGGTCTGGGGACGTATGACCGCCTACAGCCCCGCTCTACCCGCAGGAGCACCGTGGCAACTGGCCGAACACACCGACCGGCGACCCGTAGCCGAGGGATTCCCGAGGCCACCGTCGCCCGGCTTCCGCTGTACCTCCGAGCCCTGACCGCACTGTCGGAGCGCTCGGTCCCCACGGTCTCCTCCGAGGAGCTGGCCGCGGCGGCGGGGGTCAACTCCGCCAAGCTGCGCAAGGACTTCTCCTACCTGGGCTCCTACGGAACGCGCGGTGTCGGCTACGACGTGGAGTACCTCGTCTACCAGATCTCCCGCGAACTCGGCCTGACCCAGGACTGGCCGGTCGTGATCGTCGGTATCGGCAACCTCGGCGCCGCCCTCGCCAACTACGGCGGCTTCGCCTCCCGCGGCTTCCGGGTCGCCGCCCTGATCGACGCGGACCCGGCGATGGCCGGCAAGCCGGTCGCCGGCATCCCCGTGCAGCACACCGACGACCTCGAGAAGATCATCGAGGACAACGGCGTGTCCATCGGCGTCATCGCCACCCCGGCCGGCGCCGCCCAGCAGGTCTGCGACCGCCTCGTGGCCGCCGGCGTGACCTCCATCCTGAACTTCGCGCCGACCGTGCTGTCCGTCCCGGACGGCGTCGACGTGCGCAAGGTCGACCTCTCGATCGAGCTCCAGATCCTCGCCTTCCACGAGCAGCGCAAGGCCGGTGAGGAGACCGCCGCGGGCGACGGCGGCCTGCCCGCCGCCGCGTCCCGTGGCGCGGCCGCCGACGACTCCGCCGACCAGGGGCCCGACGGGGACGTCCCCGCCGTGATGCCGGCATGAGCCTCCTCGTCGTCGGACTCAGCCACCGCAGTGCCCCGGTCAGCGTGCTGGAGCGGGCCGCGCTGAGCGCGGACGCCCAGGCCAAGCTGGTCCAGGACACCGTCGCCGCCGAACCCGCCTGCGAGGCCGCCGTGCTCGCGACCTGCAACCGCATCGAGCTGTACGCCGACGTGGACAAGTTCCACGCCGGCGTCGCCGAGCTGTCCACGCTGCTCGCCCAGCACAGCGGGGTCGGCCTGGAGGAACTCACCCCGTACCTCTACGTGCACTACGAGGACCGGGCCGTCCACCACCTGTTCTCGGTGGCCTGCGGGCTCGACTCGATGGTCGTCGGCGAGGGGCAGATCCTCGGCCAGATCAAGGACTCCCTGGCCCGCGCCCAGGAGCTGCACACCGCGGGCAAGCTGCTGAACGACCTGTTCCAGCAGGCCCTGCGGGTCGGCAAGCGCGCCCACTCCGAGACCGGCATCGACCGCGCCGGCCAGTCCCTGGTCACCTTCGGCCTGGAACAGCTCGCCGTCGGCACGCCCGTCCCCGAGTGGGCCGCGGGCAAGAAGGCGCTGGTCATCGGCGCCGGGTCGATGTCGTCCCTGGCCGCCGCGACGCTCGCGCGCGCCGGGGTCGCCGAGGTCGTCGTCGCCAACCGCACCTTCGAGCGGGCCGAGCGGCTCGCCGGGATCCTCACCGACTCCGACGAGAACGAGGTGACCGCCCGCGCCGTGCGCATGGACGCGGTCGCCGACGAGCTGACACGTGCCGACGTCGTCGTCTCCTGCACCGGGGCGACGGGCCTGGTGCTCACGGCGGAGGCGGTCGCACACGCGGTCGAGGGCCGTACCGGAGCCCCCGCCGCCGACGCCGGCGCCACGGCAGCGCGGCCGGAGGCCGTACAGCCCGAGGCCCCCGCACGGCCCACCGGCACGGGCGCCGACGAGAACTGCCCGCTGGACCTGGCCGCCGTACAGCCCGGCTTCTCCGTCATGGGCGAGGCCGCCGTGGCCGGCCTGGACGCGGCCACCCTCGAACAGCACGCGGCCTGGGTCGCCGGAGGCACCGTCGACCGCCGGGACCGCCGGACCCCGGAAGCGGACGCCGAACTGATCACCGCGCTCGCCGCGACCGCCGCCACCGTCGGCCGCATCCCCGAGCGGCGCAGGCCCGAGCCGGTCGCCGAGCGGCCCGCGCCCTTCTTCTTCCTGCTCGACCTGGCCATGCCCCGCGACATCGACGCGGCCGTGCACCGGCTGGCCGGGGTCCGCCTGGTCGACATCGAGTCGCTGGCGGAAGCGTCCGCCGACGCGCCGATGGCGGCCGACGTGGACCAGGTCAGGCGTATCGTCTCCGACGA
Organism: Streptomyces sp. NPDC031445; assembly: GCF_055581365.1. Taxonomy (NCBI): domain Bacteria; kingdom Bacillati; phylum Actinomycetota; class Actinomycetes; order Kitasatosporales; family Streptomycetaceae; genus Streptomyces; species Streptomyces sp. NPDC031445. The sequence goes on along the minus strand of NZ_JBVIJO010000029.1, from coordinate 21,353 downwards.
GGTCGCGGCCTTCGGGGCGGCACAGCGGGCGGAGCGCATCACGCCCACCGTCGTCGCACTGCGCACCATGGCCGCCGACGTCGTCGCCAGTGAGATCGCCCGCCTCGACGGCCGCCTGCCCGGCCTGGACGAACGCCAGCGCGGCGAGATCCGCCAGGCCGTGCACCGGGTCGTCGACAAGCTGCTGCACGCGCCGACCGTACGGGTCAAGCAGCTCGCGGCCGAGCCCGGCGGCGCCGGGTACGCCGACGCGCTGCGCACCCTGTTCGACCTCGACCCCGAGACGGTGGCCGCCGTCTCCCGGGCCGGGGACAGCACAGACACGAAGGACCGACCGGCATGACTGAGAAGGCGTTGCGGCTGGGGACCAGGCGGAGCAAGCTCGCCATGGCCCAGTCCGGGCAGGTGGCGCAGGCCGTCCGCCAGGTGACCGGGCGGCCCGTCGAGCTGGTCGAGATCACCACCTACGGCGATGTCTCCCGCGAGGCGCTCGCGCAGATCGGCGGCACCGGCGTGTTCGTCACGGCGCTGCGCGACGCGCTGCTGCGGGGCGAGGTCGACTTCGCGGTTCATTCGCTCAAGGACCTGCCGACCACGCAGCCCGAGGAGCTGGTCCTGGCCGCCGTGCCGGTGCGCGAGGACCCGCGGGACGTGATCGTCGCCCGGGACGCGCTGAAGTTCACGGACCTGCCGCGGGGCGCGCGCGTCGGCACCGGTTCGCCGCGCCGCATGGCGCAGCTGAACGCGTACGCCCGCACGCACGGCCTGGACATCGAGACGGTCCCGATCCGCGGCAACGTCGACACGCGGATCGGATACGTCCGCGACGGCGAACTGGACGCGGTCGTCCTGGCCGCCGCCGGACTGAACCGGATAGGCCGGATCGATGAAGTGACCGACTTCCTGTCGGTCGACACCGTTTTGCCCGCCCCCGGCCAGGGGGCCCTGGCGATCGAGTGTGCCGCGGGCAACGCGGACCTCGTCGCCGCGCTCTGTGCGCTCGACGACCCGTTCACACGGGTCGCCGTCACCGCCGAGCGGTCACTGCTCGCCGCCCTGGAGGCCGGTTGCAGCGCACCTGTGGGCGCGCTGGCCGACCTTCTGGCCGACGGGCAGACTGTCAAGGAAATGCGCCTGCGCGGCGTCGTCGGCACGACCGACGGCACCCGCATGGTGCAGCTGTCCACCACCGGTCCCGTGCCCCAGACGCACGACCGGGCGACGGCACTCGGTCGCGAACTCGCCACCGAGATGCTCGCCCAGGGCGCGGCCGGTCTGATGGGGGAGCGAGCACATTGAGCCCCACCACCCTTCCCGCCGGTCCGGAACACGGGCACGTCACCTTCCTCGGTGCCGGACCCGGGGATCCGGGACTACTGACTCTGCGCGCCGTGGAGGCGCTGTCGACCGCGGACGTCCTGGTCGCCGAGCACGAGGTGCTCGACGTCATCCGGACGCACGCGCGGCAGGGCGTCTCCGTGGTGCGGACGGACGCGGACTTCGCCGCGATGTCCCCGCCGGGCACGGGCACGCCCCAGCTGACGGTCGTTGACGGCACGTCAGCACCCGTCGCCGTCCCGGCCCCCGCCCGGGATGCCGCTCATCTTGTCATGGAGGCCGCGCGCGGCGGCAGGCGGGTCGTCCGTGCGGTGTCCGGGGACCCCGGACTCGACACGTACGCGGCGGAGGAGATGCTCGCCTGCGCCGCCGCCGGGGTGCCCTTCGAGGTGGTCCCCGGTGTCGCGGCGGCGGTCGGCGTGCCCGCGTACGCCGGTGTGCCGCTGCGGGACGCGCAGGGCGCGGACGTCCGCTTCGTGGACGCCCGCACCGCCTCCGAACGGTGCTGGACGGAGGTGGGCGCGTCGGACGGCACGGTGGTCGTCTCGACGACCCTGGACTCGGTCGCCGCCGCGGCGGGCGAACTCGTCTCGGCGGGCCGCAAGCCGGACACCCCGCTGACGGTGACGGTCGCCGGTACGACGACCCGGCAGCGGACCTGGACGGCGACGCTCGGCACGATCGCGCAGACGCTGAAGCAGGCGAAGGTGCTGCCGTCCCCGGACGGCGGCCGGCCGGTGATAGCCGTGGTCGGCGAGCGTTCCGCCGCCGCCCGGCGCGACCAGCTGTCGTGGTTCGAGTCCAAGCCGCTGTTCGGCTGGAAGGTGCTCGTGCCGCGCACGAAGGAGCAGGCGGCGTCACTCTCCGACCAACTGCGGTCCTACGGCGCGGTGCCGCACGAGGTCCCGACGATCGCGGTGGAGCCCCCGCGCACCCCGCAGCAGATGGAGCGGGCGGTCAAGGGCCTGGTGACGGGCCGCTACGAGTGGATCGCGTTCACCTCGGTCAACGCGGTGAAGGCGGTCCGGGAGAAGTTCGAGGAGTACGGCCTCGACGCGCGCGCCTTCGCGGGCATCAAGGTGGCCGCGGTGGGCGAGCAGACCGCCAAGGCGCTGGTCGCCTTCGGCGTGAAGCCCGACCTGGTGCCGAGCGGCGAGCAGTCGGCGGCCGGCCTCCTGGAGGACTGGCCCCCCTACGACCCGGTCTTCGACCCGATCGACCGTGTCTTCCTGCCCCGGGCCGACATCGCGACCGAGACCCTGGTCGCCGGTCTGATCGAGCTGGGCTGGGAGGTGGACGACGTCACGGCCTACCGGACCGTGCGCGCGTCGCCGCCGCCGGCGGAGACCCGCGAGGCGATCAAGGGCGGCGGCTTCGACGCGGTCCTCTTCACGTCCTCCTCCACGGTGCGCAACCTGGTCGGCATCGCGGGCAAGCCGCACAACGTCACGGTGATCGCGTGCATCGGCCCGGCGACCGCCAAGACCGCCGAGGAACACGGGCTGCGGGTCGACGTGATGGCCCCGGAGCCGTCCGTGCACAAGCTGGCGGAGGCGCTGGCGGACTTCGGCATGAAGCGGCGCGCCGCCGCGCTGGAGGCGGGTGACCCGGTGACCCGGCCCAGCGAGCGGAGGCCGGGGGCGCGCAGGCGGAGGTCTACGACCTGAGGTGAGGCGGAGCGTGCCGGCTGGCACGCTCCGCCCGGTCGTTGCCGTGGCGCGAACCGCGCTCCCGGCCCGACATCGCGTCGGCAAAGGCGCAGGCCCGGCGGGCGTAGCGTAGAGGGCATGACGAAGTACGGATCCTTCCCCGGTACGCGTCCCCGACGGTTGCGCACCACCCCCGTCATGCGCCGCATGGTCGCCGAGACCCGGCTGCACCCCGCCGACCTCATCCTCCCCGCGTTCGTCCGGGAGGGCGCCGCCGAGCCGGTGCCGGTCGCCGCGATGCCCGGCGTCGTGCAGCACACCCGGGACAGCCTGAAGAAGGCCGCGCTGGAGGCCGTGGAGGCCGGGATCTCCGGGATCATGCTGTTCGGCGTGCCGGAGGAGGCCAAGAAGGACGCCCAGGGCACCACCGGCACCGACCCGGACGGAATCCTCCAGGTCGCCCTCCGCGACGTCCGGGCCGAGGTCGGCGACGACCTGCTCGTCATGTCCGACCTGTGCCTGGACGAGTTCACCGACCACGGGCACTGCGGGGTCCTGGACGCCGAGGGCCGTGTCGACAACGACGCCACCCTGGAGCGGTACGCCGAGATGGCCCAGGTGCAGGCCGACGCCGGCGCCCACGTCGTCGGGCCCAGCGGGATGATGGACGGCCAGATCGGCGTCATCCGGGACGCGCTGGACCAGATCGGCCGCGAGGACGTCGCGATCCTCGCCTACACCGCCAAGTACTCCTCGGCCTTCTACGGCCCCTTCCGCGAGGCCGTCGCCTCCTCCCTCCAGGGCGACCGCAAGACCTACCAGCAGGACCCGGCCAACTGGCGCGAGTCCCTGCGGGAACTGGAGCTCGACCTCGCCGAGGGCGCCGACATGGTGATGGTCAAGCCGGCCGGGCCCTACCTCGACATCCTCGCCCGGGTCGCGGACGCCGTGGACGTACCCGTCGCCGCCTACCAGATCTCCGGCGAGTACTCGATGATCGAGGCCGCCGCCGAGAAGGGCTGGATCGACCGCGACCGGGCGATCTTCGAGACCCTGACCGGCATCAAGCGGGCCGGGGCGCGCACCATCCTCACCTACTGGGCCACCGAGGTGGCCCAGAAGCTGCGCCGGTCCCCGTTCACCAGTTGAGGGCGTCGTCCATCTCCTGCTGCCAGTACGTCACCTTCAGCGAGCTGTCGTAGTAGACCCCCCCGGCCGGCAGGGACGGCGTCGCGGACGGGCCGCCGCTGCTGTTCGGGGTGAGGCCCTGGAAGCCCACCGTCAGCCTGCGGGCCGTCGTCCCGCCCGTGCCGCTGCCGTCGGCGGCCGACAGCAGCACCCCCGCGTACCCCGACTCGCCGGGCGCCAGGGACACCACGGCCTGCGGCTGGGTGTCCCGGTCCGCCTGCGGCACCCACTGCATCCGGTCGAAGCGGAGCACCGGGTAGTACGGCAGCTCGCAGGTCCTGCCGCCGGTGTTCTTCACGGTGATCAGCATGTGGTTCAGGGGCCGGGCGACCGGCTGCGCGGCGACGGTCGTGTTCGCGCCGTTGCACAGCACCACGGAGGTACCGGAGGTGCCGGTACGGGTGCCGCCCTGGGTGCCGCGCGCGGCGGGGGAGGCGCTCGGCCGCGCGTCGGGTGCGTGGGTACGGGCCACGGGCGCGCCGTTCGCCGTACGGCCCCCGGCGGCGGCCCGGGGCGTGCGCATCGCGGCCTCGCCCGGCGCGGCCTTCTCCGCCGACGCCACCGGTGTCGTCGGCCGGGCGGCGCCCTCGTCCTCGGTGCCCGTCCCGTTGCCGCACGCCGTGAGCGCGAGGGCGGCGACGGCGGTGCCGGTGGCGGTGAGCAGACGGATATGGCGCATTCGCATGGCAAGTCCTCTTTCGGGCTGGGCCGGTTGACGTGCTTGGATGACCACAGCCTGTGGGCCGGTCCGTCCCGGCGGCCGGCAACGGCCGGACATCCGGGACGCTGGAACGCCCACACCGGCTTTGACCTGCGGGAACAGTCCCTCCCTGGAACGCCCGGGTGGGACGAGGGGGGACGGAGAAACGGTGTCGGAAGGCACGCCGGAAAGCGGATTCGCCGAACTGCTCCGGGAGTTGAAGAACCGTTCCGGGCACAGCTACGGCACGCTCGCCAAACGGCTGCACATGAGCACGTCGACGCTCCACCGGTACTGCAACGGGGACGCCGTGCCGGCGGACTACGCGCCCGTCGAGCGGCTCGCCCGGCTGTGCGGTGCCACGCCCGGGGAACTCGTGGAGCTGCACCGGCGGTGGGTGCGGGCGGACGCGTGGCGGGGACGGAAGGAGCCCTCACCGCCGGCGGTGGCGGAGCCGGAGCCGGCGGCGGTCACGGAGCCGGCGGCTGGACCCGACCCGGCACCGGCGGCCGGAGCCGGACCCCAGCCGCCCTCGGACCCCGCGCCCGCCGCCCCCCGGCGCCGGAGCCGCCGCCCCGCCGCCCTCCTCGCCGCCCTGACCGTCACCGCGCTGCTCGGCACCGTCGCGGTCGTACTGAACCTGCCCTCCGGGCACTCCGGTGACGGAGCGCGGGACGGCCGGGCGGGCCGGGACGGCAAGGGCACCACGGCCACCTGGGAGGCCGCCGCCCGGGACAGCGCACCGCCGGAGTCGACGGCCGCCGGCCCCGAGCCGCACCGGTCCGCCACCCGGTCAGCCTCCCCCTCGGCCAAGGCCCCCGCCGCCCGCGGCGGAACCCCGGCGGGCGGCCCGGCCGCCGCCACGACCGGGCGGACGACGGCCGCCCCGCCCCTCACGGTCACCACCCACCCCTACAGCTGGGAGAGCCCCTGCTCCCAGCACTACCTGATCGACCGGCCGCCCACCGCCGTCGCCCCGCCGCCGCTGGAACAGGACGCGCCCGCCTGGGTGGACGTGCACCAGGCGGTCTCGGCGGGGGAGCAGTTCGTCACCTTCACCGTGCAGGGCACCGGCGACGACACCGTCGTCCTGGAGAAGCTGTCCGTGCGCACGGCGGGCAAGCGCTCCCCGCTCGCCTGGAACGACTACGCCATGGGCTATCCCGGCGTCGGCTGCGGCGGCGGCGTGCCGACCCGCTCCTTCACCGTCGCCCTCGACGCGATGCGCCCCGCGCCCGTACCGGAGGCCGGGAGCCGGAACTTCCCGTTCAAGGTGAGCCGGGCGGACCCCGAGGTCTTCCACGTCACCGCGGACGCGTCCGCCTACGACGTCAGCTGGTACCTGGAGCTGTCCTGGTCCAGCGGGAACCGGCACGGCACGCTGGTGGTCGACGACGCCGGCCGGCCGTTCCGCACCAGCGGCGACAACGGCCGGCCCGCCTACGCCTTCCCCCTCGGCGGCGAGAAGTGGCGTCCGGCGTCGGAGGCGGACTGACGCCTGCGGCTCACTCCCACCAGAAGGCCCAGCTCGTGGCGCCGACCAGCTCCTTCGCGTACGCCGCCACGCTCCCCGGGCCGCTCTGCACCACGGCGTCCGGGCACAGGGCGTAGTGCTCGGCGGCCAGCACCTCGGCGTCGTCCAGGCCGGTGGGCGGCGCCGCGACGGACACCACCAGCACGTCCGGTCCGAGCGCCACCACCCGGACCCCGAACCGGTCCTCCCACGACCGCAGCACCGCGCAGATCCGGGCCACGTCCCCGTCGTGGTCCAGGGTGCCGGTCCAGCCGATCGCCGCCGGTATGTCCGCCGACCGGCGGGCCGGCACGAGGGCCAGGTGCGGCTCCTCCAGCCACTCGGCCCACGTGTCCGGGTCCCGGTGCAGCGCGTCGGCGACCTGCGCGGCCCGACTGCCCGGATCGGCGGCCAGGAGCCCGGCCGGGGCGAGCCCCGGCCACGGGAGGCCGAACGGCTCGGTCTCCTCGCCGCCCTGCCCGCCGGTGGCCTCCGCCCAGTACTCCGACAGCACCTCCGCGGCCTCGTGGTCCCCCGGGTACGACGCCTCGCCCGGCAGCAGCACCCAGTCCTCCGGCCCGGTCCGGCAACCGGCCATGTCCACCAGCACCGGCAGCAGCCCGGCACGGGACGCCGGCGCACCCAGCGCCTTGAAGGTGCCGGGCGAGGAGGGCTTCTCCGCGTGCCACAGCAGGGGCTCGTGCCAGGGGCCGTCGTCCGTCTCGTGCACCAGTCTTCCGGGCGGCAGCCGAAGGCCGAGGGAACGCCCACTGGGGTCGGTGGCCAGCTTGGGCAGCGGGTTGGGAAGAGTCGCCATGCCGGTGACTGTAAAGCCCGCCACTGACAACGCCGTTGAGCTGCGCGGCCACCCTGGCGGGCCCACTCCCGGCCCGGTGTCAGACCAGGGTCGTGATGCAGAACGGGTGCCCCGCCGGGTCCAGCAGGACCCGCCAGCGGTCCGGCTGCGGCTGGGCCTGCGGCTTGGTCGCGCCCAGCTCCAGCAGCCGCTCCTCGGCCGTGTCCAGGTCGTCCACACCCACCTCGATGTGGGCCTGCTTCTCCTGGGCCGGGTCCGGCCAGGTGGGGCGGCGGTAGCCGGCCAGGCGGTTGAAGCCCAGGCCCGGCGCGCCGTCCTTGCCGCCCAGGAAGACGAAGTCGTCGGAGGCGTAGGCGACGGGGAGGCCGAACATCTCGCCGTAGAACCGGGACAGTCCGACCGGGTCGGCGCAGTCGAAGGTGACGGCGGCGTAGCGGAAGACGGGTGCGGAAGCGGTGTCTGTGCTCATGGGGACGACCGTAGGACACGACCCGGACAGCTTCGGTCCTGGTCGTGCGGTCCGGTGTGGAAAACTTCCGCCCGTGCTCAGCGCCTCCGCCCGTCTGCTCCGCCTGCTCGCGCTGCTCGCCGCCCGGCCCTCCTGGACCTGTGCCGAGCTGGCCGGGCGCATGGCCGTCACCGACCGCACCGTCCGGCGGGACATCGCCCGGCTCCGCGAACTCGGGTACACCGTCGACTCCGACGCCGGCCCCTGGGGCGGTTACCGGCTCCGGGCGGGCTCGCGCGTGCCGCCGCTGATCCTCGACGACGAGGAGGCGCTGGCCGTGGCCGTGGGGCTGCGGGAGGCGGCGCTCGGCGGCGCGCTGGGCGGCGACCAGGCGGCCCTGTCCGCGCTGCTGAAGCTGCGGCAGGTGCTGCCGCCCCGGATCGCCGAGCGGCTGGCCGAGTGGGACGACGCCCTCGTACGGCTCCCCTGGCCCGAGGAGCCACGCATCCGGCCCGGCATGCTGCTGGAGCTGGCCGCCGCCTGCCGGCGCGGTGAGCGGGCCCGGCTGTCGTACCGCGACGGGCAGGACCGGCACACCGTCCGGGACGTCGACCCCTACCGGCTCGTGCACACCGGCCGGCGCTGGTACTTCGTCGCCCGGGACGTCACCCGGGGCTGGCGGACCTTCCGGGCCGACCGGGTCGAACGGCTCCGGCCCACCGGCCGCCCCGTGGAGATCACCGACCCCCCGGACCCGGCCCAGCTCGTCTCCCGCAACACCGCCAACGGCCCCTACCCGGTGTCGGCCACCATCCGGCTGCCGCTGCCCCTGGCGGACGCGCTGCGGGTCGTACCGGCCACCGTCGGCACCCACCGCGCCGACGGCCCGGACGCCACCCTCGTCGACATAGGCGGCCCGGACCCGGACGGCCTCGCCCGCTACCTGCTGGGCCTCGCCACCCCCTTGCGCGTCCTCGCCCCGGACGCCGTACGGGACGCCTTCGTGCGCCGCGCCCGGGAGCTGCTGGACGCGCAGACGGCCGACGGCCCGCCCCCGGAGTGAGGGCGGGCCGCCGGCGTCGTACCGCGCCGGGTCAGAGCTTCTCGGGCGTGCGGATGCCCAGCAGGGCCATGCCCCGGTGCAGGGTGCGGGCCGTGACGTCGCACAGGAAGAGGCGGTTCTCCACCTGCGCCGGGGTCTCGGCGCGCAGCACCGGGCACTTGTCGTAGAACGACGTGTACAGCGACGCCACCTGGTACAGGTACGCCGTCAGCTTGTGCGGGGCGTACTCCGCGGCCGCCTCCCGGACCGTCTCCGCGAAGGAGTCCAGGTGCAGGCCAAGGGCCCGCTCCGCCTCGTGCAGGGCCAGCTCCGGGTGCGCCGCCGGCACGACCTCGCCGGCCTTGCGCAGGATCGACTGGATACGGGCGTACGCGTACTGGAGGTAGACGGACGTGTCGCCGTTCAGCGAGACCATCTGGTCCAGGTCGAACTTGTAGTCCCGGTTCGCCGACGTCGACAGGTCCGCGTACTTCACCGCGCCGATGCCCACCTGGGCGCCCCGCTCGGCGATCTCCTCCTCGGACAGCTCCTGCGCCTTCTCCCGGACCACGGCCGAGGCGCGGTCGATCGCCTCGTCCAGCAGGTCGACCAGGCGGACCGTCTCGCCCTCACGGGTCTTGAACGGCTTGCCGTCCTTGCCGAGGACCGTGCCGAAGGCCAGCTGCACCGCCGTCACGTCGTCGTTCAGCCAGCCGGCCCGGCGGGCGGTCTCGAAGACCATCCGGAAGTGCAGGGCCTGCCGGGCGTCCACCACGTACAGCAGGGTGTTCGCCTTGAGGTTGAAGACGCGGTCACGGATCGCGGAGAGGTCGGTGGCCGCGTAGCCGTAGCCGCCGTCCGACTTCTGCACGATCAGCGGGACCGGGTTGCCGTCCGGGCCCTTGATGTCGTCGAAGAACACGCACAGCGCGCCCTCGGAGCGGACCGCGACACCGGACTCCTCCAGCAGCCGGCAGGTCTCGGCCAGCATGTCGTTGTAACCGGACTCGCCGACGATGTCCGCGTCCCGGATCTCCATGTCCAGCTTCTCGAAGACGGAGAAGAAGTAGATCTTCGACTCGTCCACGAACTTCTGCCACATGGCGAGCGTGCGCTCGTCCCCGGCCTGGAGGTCGACCACCCGGCGCCGGGCCCGCGTCTTGAACTCCTCGTCGGAGTCGAACTTCCTCCGCGCCGCCTTGTAGAGGCGGTCGAGGTTCGACATCGCCTCCTCACCCGTCACCCGGGCGTCCTTGTGGTCCAGCTCGTGCGGGTGCTCGTCCAGGTACTGGATGAGCATGCCGAACTGGGTGCCCCAGTCGCCGATGTGGTGGCGGCGGACCACGTTCTCGCCGGTGAACTCCAGCAGCCGCACCACCGAGTCGCCGATCACCGCGCTGCGCAGGTGACCGACGTGCATCTCCTTCGCCACGTTCGGCTGCGCGTAGTCGATCACCGTGGTGCCGGGCTGATCCGCGAACGGCACGCCGAGGCGGCCCGTCTCGTCCGCGTACCGCGCGGCCAGGCTGGCGGTGATCGCCTTGTCCGCGACCGTGATGTTGAGGAAGCCGGGCCCGGAGACCTCGACGTCCCGGATCACGTCACCGGTCACCACGCGCGAGACGACCTGGGCCGCCAGCTCCCGGGGATTCGCCTTCGCCTTCTTGGCCAGGGCCAGGATGCCGTTGGCCTGGAAGTCGGCCCGGTCGCTTCGTCGCAGCAGCGGGTCCGCGCCGGCGGCCTCCGGCAGGGTGGCCGAGAGGGCGGACGCGAGGTGCTGCTGGACGTTGTCGCTGAGGGACGTGACCGAGGCCATAGGAGTGGGTGCCGTTCTCCTCGTGGGGATGGATAGACCCGGCCAGTATCCCACGGGGGGTAAAGCCGTTTTCCCGGGCGCGAGCCGGTCTGTGAGAATGGGGTGTCACCCCGTTCAGAAAGAAGGACGTGCCGATCGTGGCTCAGAGCACCGAGACCACCGACTGGGTCTCCCGTTTCGCGGATGAGGTCATCGAGGAGTCGGAGCGCCGGGCCCCGGGCAAACCGGTCGTCGTCGCGTCCGGACTCTCCCCCTCCGGTCCGATCCACCTCGGCAACCTCCGCGAGGTCATGACCCCGCACCTCGTCGCCGACGAGATCCGCCGCCGCGGCCACGCGGTCCGGCACCTGATCTCCTGGGACGACTACGACCGCTACCGCAAGGTGCCGAAGGGCATCGCCGGGGTCGACGAGGACGCCTGGGCCGAGCACATCGGCAAGCCGCTGACCTCCGTCCCGGCGCCCGCGGGCTCGCCGCACCCCAACTGGGCCGAGCACTTCAAGGCCGCGATGACCGAGTCGCTCGCCCAGCTCGGCGTCGAGTTCGACGGCATCAGCCAGACCGAGCAGTACACCTCCGGCGCCTACCGCGAGCAGATCCTGCACGCCATGCGGCACCGCAACGAGATCGACGCGATCCTCGACCAGTACCGCACGAAGAAGACCCCGAAGAAGCAGCAGCAAAAGCCCCTGGACGAGGCCGAACTGGAGGCCGAGGAGGGCTCCGGCGCCGCGTCCGAGGACGACGGCAGCTCCGGCTCCGCCGGGTACTTCCCGTACAAGCCGTACTGCGGCGACTGCGGCAAGGACCTGACCACGGTCACCTCCTACGACGACGACACCACCGAGCTGTCGTACACCTGCACCGCCTGCGGCTTCACCGAGACCGTCCGGCTCAGCGAGTTCAACCGCGGCAAGCTGGTCTGGAAGGTCGACTGGCCGATGCGCTGGGCCTACGAGGGCGTCATCTTCGAGCCCAGCGGCGTCGACCACTCCTCGCCGGGCTCCAGCTTCCAGGTCGGCGGCCAGATCGTCGGCATCTTCGGCGGCAAGCAGCCCATCGGCCCCATGTACGCCTTCGTCGGCATCTCCGGCATGGCGAAGATGTCCTCCTCGCGGGGCGGGGTCCCGACCCCCGGCGACGCACTGAAGATCATGGAGCCGCAGCTGCTGCGCTGGCTGTACGCCCGCCGCCGCCCCAACCAGTCCTTCAAGATCGCCTTCGACCAGGAGATCCAGCGGCTCTACGACGAGTGGGACAAGCTCGCCGCCAAGGTCACCGAAGGTGCCGCCCTGCCCGGCGACGTCGCCGCCTACACCCGCGCCGTCGGCACCGCCGCCGGTGAACTGCCGAAGACACCGCGACCGCTCCCCTACCGCACGCTCGCGTCCGTCGCCGACATCACCGCCGGACACGAGGACCAGGCCCTGCGCATCCTCTCCGAACTCGACCCGGAGCAGCCGCTGGCCGGCCTCGACGAGGCACGCCCCCGGTACGACAGGGCCGAGGCCTGGATCAACACCCACGTCCCCGCCGACCAGCGGACCATCGTCCGCGACGAGCCCGACGCCGAACTGCTGAAGTCCCTCGACGAGCCCTCCCAGCAGTCCGTACGCCTGCTGCTCGACGGACTCGCCGACCACTGGTCGCTCGACGGGCTGACCCACCTCGTGTACGGCGTGCCCAAGGTGCAGGCCGGGTTCCCCGCCGACGCCACGCCCAAGGAACTGCCCGCCGAGATCAAGACCGCGCAGCGGACGTTCTTCGCCCTCCTGTACCACCTGCTCGTCGGCCGCGACACCGGACCCCGGCTGCCCACCCTGCTGCTGGCCGTCGGACAGGACCGGGTACGGCACCTGCTCGGCGAGTAAGCGACACGAAGCCACGAAGACACGAAGAAGGGGCCCTCCGCCGCGGAGGGCCCCTTCTCCGTGCCGTCAGGCGATGTGGTCCTCCTCCAGCTCCGCGTTGAAGCGGTTGGTGAAACGGTTGACCATACGGTCGGCCTCCCGCGCGGGCAACGCGATACGGAACGTCGCCTCCACCGCCTCGGCGAACTGGTGCGGAGTGGGCAGGCTGCCGTCGATCGACTTGCGGAAGACCTGGTAATAGTCCTCCTCCGTCGGGTCCGGCTGCGCGGTGCCACCGCCCTCGCCCAGCTCACGGGTGCGGTTCGGGCCCACCGGAATCGGGAAACTGCCGGTCTCCTCCGGGGACGGCTGCTGGAACTGCTCCGGCGGCTGGTCCTCGTACCAGTCCTCGTACTGCTCCTCCGGGGCGTACTGGGGCTCCTGGAGCATCGGGTCGTACGTGGGGTCGTAACCGCCCTGGTACTCGACCTCCCGCGGGGCCTGGAACCAAGGGCTCTGCTCGTCCGCCGGCGGCTCCTGCTCACGCTGCTCACCGGCGGGCCCCACCTGCCGCGGAACAGCCGCCGCCCCCGCGGGACGACCACCCGCGACCACGCCGGGTGCCGCCGCCTCCAACTCCGGCTGCGGGGCCGCGGGCAACAGGGCCGGTTCGATGCCCGCCGCCGCCAGGCCCGCGGGAGCCGTCTCCGCCAAGGGAACGCCGTACCGCGCCAGCCGCAGCGGCATCAAGGACTCCACCGGAGCCTTGCGGCGCCAGGCACGACCGAAGCGGGACCGCAGACGCGCCTGGTACACCAGACGTTCCTGCTCCAGCTTGATGACCTGGTCGTAGGAGCGCAGCTCCCACAGCTTCATCCGCCGCCACAGCAGGAACGTGGGCACCGGGGACAACAGCCAGCGGGTGAGGCGGACCCCCTCCATGTGCTTGTCGGCCGTGATGTCGGCGATCCGGCCGATCGCGTGCCGGGCCGCCTCGACCGACACGACGAACAGCACCGGGATCACCGCGTGCATGCCGACACCCAGCGGATCAGGCCAGGCGGCGGCGCCGTTGAACGCGATCGTCGCCGCCGTCAGCAGCCACGCCGTCTGGCGCAGCAGCGGGAAGGGGATGCGGATCCAGGTCAGCAGCAGGTCCAGGGCCAGGAGGACACAGATGCCCGCGTCGATGCCCACCGGGAACACATACGAGAAGTTCCCGAAGCCCTTCTTGACGGCCAGCTCACGGACGGCCGCGTACGAACCGGCGAAGCCGATACCGGCGATGATCAGCGCGCCGGTCACGACCACGCCGATGAGCACGCGATGCATCCGAGTCAGCTGCAGTGGCGCGGCCACTCGCACTCCCCTCCCCTTGCGTGTCCTTGCGCGCAACAGAGTGGCACACGTGTCCGGCGAACGTGGTGCCGGTCAGCCGCCACGGCCCCCCGCCGGCCGCCACAGCCCCCGGTCAGCTGTCCTTCGCGGCCGACTCGGACGGAGACGCGCTCGCGGAGGCCGACTTGGAGGGCGACTTCGAAGGAGCCCCCGAAGGCGACGCCGACTTCGACGGAGACGCCGGCGAACTCGCCGCACCACCCGCGCCGTTGGCCGACGACACCGACGCCACGACCTCCTTCAGCGCCTTCTCCGCGGCCTTCGTCAGGTCATCGGCGTCCGGCGTCTTCTCACCCGCGAGACCGGCACCGTTGTAGTCGACCGACACGACGACGTTCTCCACCCGGGCCACGACCGTCTGCTGCTTGAAGAGCCCTTCCTTCTTCGACAGGTCGTACCGCACCGCCGTCGCCTCCGCGCCCGTCCCGGACAGCGGGATCGCCTTGGTGCCCTTCGCGCCGTCCACCGCCTGCGCGTCCTTCACCTGCCGGGCGTAGTACGCGTGCGCCTGATCGTCACCCGAACCCCGCGTGACATCCGAGTCGAAGCGGAGCAGCGACACGTTCAGCCAGCGGAACTGGGAACCCTTGACACCGTTGTTGTCCAGGCTGTTCCACGAGCACGAGGCACGCGACGACGGCTCGTCCGAACTGCCCTTCCTGCCCGACTTCCCGCTCTTCGGGACCAGATCGGTCAGCGTCTTCCGCGACAGCACCGCGCACGCGTCGGGAAGCTTCCCGTACGCCGCCGCCCGCACGGTCGGCGACGCGCTCGCCGAGGGCTGCGAACTGCTGCCGCCCGAAGACCGCGGGCTGCTCTCCCCACCGGACTTCGCCTTGGAGTCACCGGAGTCCGAGGAGCACGCCGCGGTGATCAGAACCGCCGGAACGGCTGCCGCGCAGACAAGGACGCGGCGAAGGCGCTTGGCTCGCTGGTGTCGCTGGGCACGGTCGTCTCGCTGGGCTGCTCGCTGCATGGTTCCTTCACTCATGACGCTCGGTGTTCGTGCGGGTTCCTGCGGGGCCACGGTACGCGGTGAAGGTCCCGTGCGGTTTCCCTTCGCACCCTTCACGGACGCGGGCCGACGGAACCGGCAAGGCCGTCAGCCGCCCAGCGCGTCATCCAGCCGAGAGGCCAGATTACGGGCCCTGTCCTGCATTTCCTTGCTGTCCGGGACCGCACCCATGGCCATCGGCTGCTCCTCGTACTGGATGGTGACGATGACGTTGGACGTGCGGAACACCACAGTCACCGTCCGCTGTTCGGCCGTCGAACCGGACGTGCTGAGCCGGTCGTCCAGATACCCCTCGTCACCGAGGTCGGTCAGCGCACGCGGCTGGAGATCGGCCGGCGTGGCACCGGAGGACGCGTCGGAAGAGCCCGAGGCCCCCGAGGAGGCAGGGGAATTGGAGGAAGAAGGACGCGTCGCGCCCGGCGAGCCCGCACCGCCCGCGGAACCCTTCCCCGACGACAACGACGACGACGCGGACGCGGACGCGGTGGGCGTCGGGGGCGAGGCGGGCGGCGCCGAGGAAACCGCCGGCGCCGGGAGGTCGGCGGCCGTCTCCTTGTCCAGGAACAGTTTCCGCGCCTGGTCGTCGTCGCTGACCGTGTTGTCGTACGACACCACGCGCTCGAAGTCGACGGACAGGCGGTCCGTGGCGTCGGCCGACTCGACCTTCCAGCGGCAGCCCACCTTGCGATCGGTGTCGTAGGTCAGCGCGGCGTCGCCCTGGTAGGCCTTGTCCCGCTGCGCCGGGTCGGTGATCTGCTGGATGCCGGGCAGCAGCGCGTCCAGCGTGTCGTGGCCGATCGCGCCGCACGGCTCGGGGAGCGTGCGGTACCTGCCGGGCTGGGCGGCGGCGGCGGCCGAGCCGGCGTCGCCCGGGTTGGCGTTGTCCGCCGGGTCCTTGTCCCCGGAGCCGCTCGTGCAGCCGGCCAGCAGCGCCGCGAGAAGGGCGGCGGTGCCGGTTACGTACGCCTTCCGCTGCACGGTCGGGCTCCTCTCGACGGTGTGCGATCGCTGGTGCTCCAGTGTCCCCGCTGGTTATTCGCTTGCCGCGGCGGGGCGCCCCCTGGGGACAATGTGTATCGCACGCACTGCCGTGGACGCCGGTCCCTTGTCCCTTTTCATCGACCTTGGCGCCGCTTTTGCGTTTTGCTGCTTATAAGCACTTTGTTGTTGATTCCGGGGGAACGAGGAAGATATGTCGTACGTGGAGATGCCGGGCGCCAAGGTCCCGATCCGGATGTGGACGGACCCGGCGACGGTCGAGGACGTGGCCCTGCGCCAGCTCCAGAACGTGGCCACCCTGCCGTGGATCAAGGGCCTGGCCGTCATGCCGGACGTGCACTACGGCAAGGGTGCGACGGTCGGCTCGGTCATCGCGATGCGGGGCGCGGTGTGCCCGGCGGCGGTCGGGGTGGACATCGGCTGCGGGATGTCGGCGGTGAGGACGTCCCTGACGGCGAACGACCTCCCCGGGGACCTGTCGCGGCTGCGGTCGCGGATCGAGCAGGTGATTCCGGTGGGGCGGGGGATGCATGACGACCCCGTCGAGCCGGGGGACTTCCACGGTCTGGCCACGGCGGGGTGGGAGGAGTTCTGGGGGCGGTTCGAGGGGGTTGCGGAGGCGGTAAAGTTCCGGCGTGAGCGGGCCGTAGCTCAGATGGGAACCCTTGGCCAGGGGAATCACTTTGTAGAGATTTGTGTAGATATGTCCGATTCGGTGTGGCTCATGCTCCACTCCGGCTCGCGGAACATCGGCAAGGAACTCGCCGAGCACCACATCGGTGTGGCTCAGAAACTCCCGCACAACCAGGGACTGGTTGACCGGGACCTCGCCGTCTTCGTCGCGGACACCCCGCAGATGGCGGCCTACCGCAACGACCTGTTCTGGGCGCAGGAGTACGCCAAGTACAACCGCACGCTCATGATGGCGCTCCTGAAGGACGTGATCCGCAAGGAGTTCAAGAAGGCGAAGCCGACTTTCGAGCCGGAGATCTCCTGCCACCACAACTACGTGGCGGAGGAGCGGTACGACGGCATGGACCTGCTCGTGACCCGCAAGGGAGCGATCCGCGCCGGCTCCGGCGAGTACGGGATCATCCCGGGCTCGATGGGCACGGGTTCTTACATCGTGAAGGGTCTCGGCAACGAACTGGCCTTCAACTCCGCCTCGCACGGCGCCGGTCGGCGCATGAGCCGGAACGCGGCCAAGCGGCGCTTCTCCACCAAGGACCTGGAGGAGCAGACCAGGGGCGTGGAGTGCCGCAAGGACTCCGGCGTCGTGGACGAGATCCCGGGCGCCTACAAGTCGATCGACCAGGTCATCGACCAGCAGCGGGACCTGGTCCAGGTCGTGGCGAAGCTGAGGCAGGTCGTCTGCGTCAAGGGGTGATGCGTGAGCCCCCCGGTCGGTACCGAGGGGCTCTTTCATGTGGTCACCGTTTGCTGGGCGCGGGCGCTTGGCCGGTTCGGAGACGCCAGAGGCGCAGGTTGCAGCTCGTAGTCGTCCTGCCGAGTGCTTCTGCGGCAGCCATCGGACTGTTCAGTTCCAGCAGAACCCGGTCCTCGTGTTCAGTCCAGCTGCGTCGTGGCGGCGCGACCCTCATGTGTTCTGGGCGTACCCAGTTGGCGACAGCTTCGGCGGCTGAGCGCTTGCGCGCCAAGGCCAGGCAGTCCGGGTAATACAGGTCGGCGACAAGAAGCTGAGCCACCTCCTTCGTGTAGAGGATGTTGAAGATGCCGTCACGGGCGTTGCGCTTCAGGGTGCGATCCGCCCCTCCCGCGTCCTTGGCGTAGTCGCGCAAGCAGGATGCGATGGCGCTGCTGGCCGTGGTCAGACAGACGAAGGGAATGCCCTTGCTGGTGAGGCCGACCGAGCCATCCGCGTCGATCAGACCTCGAACGTAGTCGCGGCGGGAAAACCGGGTTTCCGGGGGGCCGATCGTCCGGGATTTACGGCCGTAGGGCAGGCCGAGGTCATTGAGTGCTGTCCTGGCTTCGAGGGCACAGAGGGTCCAGGTCGCAGAGCTGTGACTCTTGACGAAGTTTGTCGACCGCGTACGCTCTGTGATGCTGCTGTAGTACGGCGTGAGCTTCTGGAACGCACGCAGGAGATCGATGTCCCGGGCGCTGAGTTCGACGGTCAGGCGTCCTTTCCGCCCAGGGCCCTGTGCAAGATGCCCGTCCGCCTGCAAGAACCCGAACATGTACGCGTACTCGGGGACCGTGAGGTCCATGAACCGGTGGGCGTTAGGCTCGCAGTCAGCCACCGGGAAGCCTCCACTTCCTTGCTGGTCAGGTCCTCGGCCGGGATGGCACTCCCCGCCGGGGACCGTCGAGTCGATCGTGTGGCGCGAGCCTAGGGCGGATGTTCGTGCGCTGATCGGGTGATCGAAGAGGTTCGCCCGTGTGGGTTACCCGGCCCCCGGTTCCAGTGAGTCCAGCCAGTGCAGCAGGCGGGTTCCCTCCCTGGTCATGATGTCGGGGTCGCGCAGGGCGTTGGCCAGGAGGGACATGCCCTGGTAGGCCGCGATCAGGGTGAGGGCGTGGTCCTCGGGGTCGGGGACGCCCCAGGTGCGGAACTGGTCGGCGGTCCAGTCCAGGAGGCGGCGGATCACCGCGCCGGCCTCCGCGTCCAGCGTGCCGTCCGCGCGTTTGTCCAGTTCGACGGCGAGCGTGCCGGTGGGGCAGCCGTGGCGGGCGGCGGTCTCGCGCTGGGCGGTCCATGCCTCGACCAGGGCCTTGAGGCGGTCGCGCCCGGTCGCCAACCGGTCCAGTCCGGCGGTGAGTTCGTCGAGGTGGGCGCGGTGTTCCGCGAGCGCGGCCCGGACCAGTTCGTCCTTGGTCTTGAAGTAGTAGTAGACGTTCCCGACCGGGACGCCGGCCTCGTGGGCGATGTCGGCGAGGGTGGTGCGCTCGACGCCCTGCTCGTGCAGGACCCGGGCCGCCGCCGCCGTGAGTCGCCGGCGCTTCTGGGACGCCTGTGCCCGCCGGTCCACTGAGTTTGTCACCTGACTGACTATAGACAGCGGGGGTGGAGGGTCCTAGGGTTCGAGTTAGTTAGCTGACTGACTAAGTAGGGGGCCGTGGTGATCGTTGTGACCGGTGCGACCGGGAACGTCGGGCGTGTGCTCGTGGAGTCGCTGGCGGGGGCCGGTGAGGAGGTCGTGGCCGTGTCGCGGCGGCCGGGGGCCGCGCCGTCCGCCGCCGGGGTGCGGTGGGCCCGGGGCGGAGCCGGGGACGCGGCGGGCATGCGGCCCGCCCTCGACGGCGCCCGTGCGCTGTTCCTCGTCCTCGGGGGCGAGCTGAACGTCCGGGGGGAGAGCCCCGACGCCCTGCTCGACGCGGTCGCGGACGGCGGGGTCGGACGGATCGTGCTGGTGTCGTCGCAGGTCAGCGCCACCCGGCCGGACGCGCCCTCGCACGCCCGGCTGCGCACCTTCGAGGCCGCGGTACGCGCGTCCGGGTTGGAGTTCACCGTCCTGCGCCCCGGCGGATTCGCCTCCAACGCCCTCGCCTGGGCCGATGCGGTCCGCGCCGAGCGCACCGTCTTCGCCCCCTTCGGCGATGTCGCGCTGCCCGTGGTCGACCCGGCGGACATCGCCGCGGTGGCCGCCGCCGCGCTGCGCGAGGACGGGCACACCGGGCGGGTGTACGAGCTGACCGGGCCCGCGCCCGTCAGTCCGCGCGAGCAGGCCGCGGTCATCGCCGAGGCCCTCGGCGAGGAGGTGGCCTTCGTCGAGCTGTCCCGTGCGGCGGCGCACGCCGGGATGGCGCGGTTCATGCCGGAGCAGGTCGTCGCCGGCACCCTGGACGTCCTCGGCGCACCGCTGCCGGCCGAGCGCAGGCCGAGCGGGGACGTGGCGGCGGTCCTGGGCCGCCCGGCCGCGCCCTTCGCCGCGTGGGTGGCCCGGAACCTGCCGGCGTTCGCGTAGCCGGCGGGTTACTTCGCGTGCCGTACGGCGTAGATCATGATGAACGCGATGAAGTGGATGCCGAAGAGGAAGTAGGCAAGGAAGTACCAGACCTGGCGTTCGTTCTTCGTCTCCTGGGCCAGGCGCCGCTTCTCGAAGGTGTCCTCGGTGGTGGGTTCGTCGTCCGTCACTGTTCCCGGTGCACCTTGGTGTTGGACGCCTGGGCGCGCGGGCGCAGGACCAGGAGGTCGACGTTGACGTGGCTGGGGCGGGTGACGGCCCAGGTGATCGTCTCGGCCACGTCGTCCGCGGTGAGGGGCTCGGCGACGCCCTCGTACACCTTCTCGGCCCGCTCCTTGTCCCCGCCGAAGCGGGTCAGCGCGAACTCGTCGGTCTTGACCATGCCGGGGGCGATCTCGACGACCCGGACCGGCTGGCCGACGATCTCCAGGCGGAGGGTCTCGGCGAGGACGTGGGCGCCGTGCTTGGCCGCCACGTAGCCGGCGCCGCCCTCGTAGGTGCCGTGGCCGGCGGTGGAGGAGACGACCACGACGACGCCGTCGCCGCTCGCGACGAGCTTCGGCAGCAGCGCCTGGGTGAGGTTCAGGGTGCCGATGACGTTGGTCTCGTACATCGTGCGCCAGTCCGCCGGGTCGCCGGTGGCCACCGGGTCCGCGCCGAGGGCGCCGCCGGCGTTGTTGACGAGGACGCCGATCGTCTGGAAGGCGGTGGCGAACTCGTCCACGGCGGCGCGGTCGGTGACGTCCAGCTGGTACGCGAGGGCGGAGTGGCCGGCCTCGGCCAGTTCCTCGGCCAGGGCCTCGATGCGGTCCTTGCGGCGGGCGGTGAGGACGACGCGGTAGCCGGCCGCGGCGAGCTGCCGGGCCGTGGCGGCGCCGATGCCGCTGCTCGCGCCGGTGACGACGGCGATGCGGGAGGCGGCGGACGGTGCGGCGGTGGCCATGGCTGCTCCTGGGGCTGCGGCTGGGCGGTCGTTCGGGCGGGCGGTCGGGCGGTTCCGTCCAGCGTAAGTGAGCTTCAGCCGCCGTTTCGCGGCGCCCACATGATGACGGCCATCCCGGCGAGGCAGATCAGCGCGCCGGTGATGTCCCAGCGGTCGGGGCGGTAGCCGTCCGCGACGACGCCCCACAGGATCGAGCCGGCCACGAAGATCCCGCCGTAGGCGGCGAGGATGCGGCCGAAGTGGGCGTCCGGCTGGAAGGTGGCGACGAAGCCGTACGCGCCGAGGGCGAGGACGCCTCCGGTGATCCACAGCCAGCCCCGGTGTTCCCGCACGCCCTGCCAGACCAGCCAGGCACCGCCGATCTCGAACAGCGCGGCGACGACGAACAGGGCGGCGGAGCGGAGGATCGGCATGGGGGCAGCTTCGCACGCGCCGCCCGCGTCATCCGGGGGAGGGCGCGTCACCTGGGGGAGGGCGCCTGGCGGGGTGGTGGAGGGGGGCTGGAATACCCGGGGCGGGGTGACCGTTGGAGGGGGTATAGTTGAACGCTCAACAATCTGGAGGGTGAGCGACCATGCAGTTCGGGATCTTTTCGGTCGGTGATGTCACGCCGGACCCCACCACGGGCCGTACGCCGACCGAGCGCGAGCGGATCAAGGCCATGGTCGCCATCGCGCTGAAGGCCGAGGAGGTCGGTCTGGACGTCTT
>NZ_JBVIJO010000028.1:0-43890 GCF_055581365.1 Streptomyces sp. NPDC031445 | reverse complement strand
TCACCCCGGAGCCGTTCCACCTCCCCCAGCCTCATATCGGAGAAGATGCCCACCACCAGGAAAGATCACACGACGTAACGAAGCACTACTAGGGCGTGCATCGAATGTCAACCCCGGCCCGGTCACGCTGCTCTCGCGTCCTCACCGGCCAGGAACGGATGCAACAGCGTCAGCAGGGCGCGCGGCCGGTGCAGCGGGATGATGTGGCCGCAGTCTTCGATGACATGTCCGGTGAGATCGTCGGTGACCGGGCGGAGTTGACGTTCCAGCGCGGCACCGACAGGCCGGGCGCCCAGCGCCATCGTCGGCACCGTCAGGCGGGCACTGGCGACCGCCTGCTCGATCTGTACCGCGCTCTCGGGCAGGGCCCGGTAGTACGAGAATGCGCGGCTCAACGCCTGGCGGCCCGTGTATGCGCGGACGAAGGCGTCCCGGAGGGCGGGGCGCACCCCGTCGCCGAGCGTGCCGGCGCTCAGAAACCAGTCGACGTAGGCGGCCTCGTGGCCCTCCAGCACGGTCTCGGCAAGGCCGGGTGCGGCGGAATGGAAGCCGAACCACCACGGTGGCCCGTCGGCGAGGAAGTCCTCGGCGCCGGGTAGCCTGCCCAGAAGGGACTCCATGACGACCAGGCGCCGGACGAGACCGGGGCGGCGCAGGGCGAGCAGGAAGGCCGGCGCGGTGCCCGCGTCGATGCCCACCACTGCAGCCGAGGACACGCCGAGCGTGGTGAGAAGCGCCGCGGCGTCCTCGGCCAGGATGTCCGCGTCGTACCCGGAGGCGGCCGGGCTGCTCGCGCCGAATCCGCGCAGGTCCGGCGCGATGACGCGGTAGTGGCCGGACAGGTCGGCCATGACGTCCGTCCACAGCTCCCAGGTATGCGGGAAACCGTGCAGCAGCAGGACGGCCGGGCCCGATCCGGCGAGGGCGACGTTCAGTTCGACACCGTTGGCGGGGACGCGACGTAGCTCGGGCATGCAGGGGCTCCAGGTGTGGTGAGTGATGGTGACCAGGTCACGCTAGGGAACTATGCTGGTCCGCCCAAGACGGCACTTTCCCTTCAGGTGGTGAGCCCGGGGTGACCACGTCGAAGCCCGGCGGACGTGACCGGCGGCCCGGTGAGCGCGGTGACCTGCTGGATCCGCGCTGCCCGACCCGCCAGTTGCTCGACCGTATAGGCACCAAGTGGACGTCGATGGCGGTCAAGGTGCTGGCCGAGGAGGCTCCGGGCGAGCTCCGTTTCGCGGAACTACGGCGCCGTATCCCGGGCATCTCACAGAAGATGCTGTCCGTCACCCTGCAGAGCCTGGCCCGCGATGGCCTGGTCGCGCGCCGCGTGGAACCCACCGTGCCGCCCGCCGTCCACTACCGGCTCACCGAGCTCGGTCTCTCCCTCGAAAGACCGCTTTCAGCCCTGCGGGTCTGGGCCGAGACGCACATGCCGGAGATCAACCGCAGCAACCAGCTCGCCGACGAGTCACCTCCCGACTAGGGCGTGGATCGAATGTGCCGGTCACAGCCACTCGTTGATGGCCGGGACAAGGACGGTCGCCTGGCTACCTATCTACTGTGGGGCCTCCAAGCCGCCCACTACTGCAAGCCGCTCATCCTCACCCCCTGCGCTGACGACTTGGGCAGCGGATAGATGTGGGTCCTCGGCGGTGACGTGAAGGCGGCCGTGCCATGCTGCTGCTCCTCCAGCACCCCACCTGGTGACAGGCGCGTCCCGAAAACTCCCTGGACCCTCCGAACCGGCTCGGCCATCATCCTCACGTGACCACCTACCTCGAGTCCGAGCGCCTGACTCTGCGCCCCTTCGTCGCCGCCGATGCGGACCTACTGGTCGAGTTGGACAGCGACCCGGCGGTGATGCGCTACCTGACCGGCGGCGCTCCGACCGCGCCTGAGGAGGTCCGCGACCTCGTCATCCCCAGCATCCTCGCCGGCTACGAGCGCTGGGATCACGACCTCGGCCTCTTCGCTGCGTACGAGAAGGACGGCGGAGCGTTCGTCGGCTGGTTCTGCCTGCGTCCACTGCGCAGCGGCCCGCGTGAGGAGGCCGAGCTCGGCTACCGCCTGCGCCAGGCGGCCTGGGGGCGGGGCTACGCCACGGAGGTCTCGCGGGCGCTGCTGGCGAAGGGGTTCGCCGAGCTCGGCATCCGCATGGTCTGGGCCGAGACGATGACCGTGAATCGCCCTTCGCGCAACGTCATGGAGAAGCTCGGGATGACGCTCACGGAGAGCATCCCCACGCCGGACGACATGATCGCGGTTGAGGGTTCCGAGCACGGGGGTGTGCGGTACGAGATCACGAAGGGGCAGTGGGAGCGCCGGCAGGCGCAGGCGGTGTAAGGCGCGACGGCCGTGGATGTGAAGTCATCAGCCTGCGCGGCCTCGTCTCATCGTGCCTTATCGGGCGGTGGCCCGGCTGCGGGTCACCGGCCGACAGCGCCGGACCCACCCGCGGACCACCGACGACGCGGGCCCGTGGCGGAGGGGAAGGTGGCCGGCGGGGAGGGCAGCGTTCCGTGGTCGGAGCCGTCCGGCCGCGACGGTCGTGACCTGGGCCGTCAGCCGCCCTCGGCCGGTGCCGGTGTCGCGCGCAGACGGAAGCCGACGCCTCGTTCCGTCGTCAGCAGAGCCGCGGCACGCGGGCCGAGTTTGCGACGGATGCGGTGGATGTGCAGGTCGACGGAGCGACTGCGGCTGCCCGCCCATTCGCCCAGCCCCGAGCGCAGGTCCTCCCGGGTGATGACCCGGCCGTTGCCGCGCAGGAGGGCGGTCAGCAGCCGGAACTCCAGCGGGGTCAGAGCGACCGGAGCGCCGTCCACCAGCATGCGCCGGCCGCCCGGGTCGAGGCTGATCGAGGGCGGCGCGGCGGCCACGTAGGAGCCTGGCAGCGTGCCGCCCGGCACCACCGGCAGACCGGCGGCACGCCAGGCCTCGTAACCGCCGACGATGTCGGTGGCCCGCACCAGTCCGAGATCGTGCAGGCCCGCGGCGGCCATGCTCGACATGTACCCCTGCGAGCACATGATGATCGCCCGCAGGGAGTGGTCGGTGGCCTCCTCGATGCGCCAGGTGCTGCAGGGGTCCAGCCGCCACTCCAGCACGTTCCGGTCCATGACGAGGGAGCCGGGGATCTCGCCCTCGGCGAGCCGCACCATGTCCGCGCGGACATCCACCACCAGAGCGCCGTCCGCGAGTTCGGCGGCCGCGTCCTCGGGAGCCAGCCGCCGCAGGCGGCTGCGGGCGCGGGCCAGTAACTCGTCGATCGTCGAGTGACCGATGTCAGGCGTGCCGCCCGAAGGGCCATCGGGCCGTATGTACGCCGGTGACTGCATCGCGAGCAACTCCCTTGTCGTGCCTCGGAGACGTCCGGTGGTCGTCACAACCGTGGCGACGACAGCCGGCGGCGAGACGCGAGGGCGCGCGGCGGCAGTCGGTCATGCCGGGAAGTCTACGGGCGGAGTTTTGCGGCAGAGTTTCTCGATTCTGAAACAGATCCCGCATTGTCTACCGCCGAGCCGGGCTGTTATCAATGAGTCGTGACCGCGAAAACGCTGCTGACCAGGAGGATCCACGTGGATCTGCTGCGCGTCGGCACGTGCGCCTGTCCGCAGCGCTGAGGCGTCCGACCGAGCCCACCGCGCCGGCCTTCTGACGGCCCTCGGCCCCTCGCTCCTTCACGTTCCGCCTTTCTTCACCTGTCACTTTTCTGCCTGTACCGCACACGCCCGTGTACAGCTCCCCAGGTTGTGCCGTGCCGTCGGTCGTTCCCTGGAGAACCCATGCCTGCATCCGATGCCGACGCACCGCCCCAGATCCGGCAGGACGTCCTGCCGGCCGGCCCCTCTCGCCGCGGCTTCCTCACTCTGACCGGCGGCGGCGCCCTGGCCGCCCTGCTCTCGGCCTGCGCGCCGGGCGCAGCGGACGACGCGTCGGCCCGGGCGACGGCGCCGGCCACCGGCCCGGCCCGGCGCGGGGGCACCCTGCGCGTGGGCGCCCCGCCGCCGCCCACCGCCCTCGACCCGGTCACGGCGTACGACGGAACCGCCATCGCCCTCTGCCAACTGGTCGCCGAATACCTGATCTGGCTCGACAAGGACTTCAAGCTGGTACCGCGGCTGGCCACCAAGTGGGCTTCGGACACGTCCGCCCGGAAGTGGACCTTCACCTTGCGCGAGGGCGTCACCTTCTCCGACGGCACGAAGCTCGACGCCGCGACGGTGAAGACCTCGTTCGACCGGCTGCTCGACCCGAAGAACAAGTCGGCGGCCCTGTCCGCGTTCGACACCGTCCTCAAGGCGGGCGGCGTGAGCACCCAGGGCGACTCCACCGTCGTCTTCACCCTCGAACGGCCCTTCTCCGACTTCCCGTACCTGGTGTCGGCCGGCAACTACAACGCCGTGATCCTCAAGACGGACTACGCCGGCGACTTCGCCGAGCACGGCATCGGCACGGGCCCCTTCACCCTCACGTCGTACGACGTCTCCACCGGCGCCTCCTTCGTGCGCAACCCGACGTACTGGGACAACCCCAGGCCCTACCTCGACGGGGTGGACGTGAAGTTCTACGCCGACGATCAGGCCGACCTCGTCGCCCTGCAGTCCGGTGACACAGACGCCCAGTTCCTCAGCCGGCCGGCGCTGGTCGAACCCCTGGGAAACAGCGGGGGCGTCACCGTCGACAAGGTCAGGGGGACCGGAGCCACCGTCCTCACCCTCCGCGTCGACAAGGCGCCCTTCGACCGGAAAGAGGTCCGCCAGGCCGTCGCCTACGCCCTCGACCGGCCCGCCGTCCGCCAGGCCGCCGGCAGCGGACTCGGCGACCTCGGCAACGATCACCTCTTCGCTCCGTTGTTCCCGGCCGCGCCCACCGACATCGAGCAGCGTGCCAAGGACAAGGCGAAGGTCGCCGAACTGCTCAAGGCGGCCGGCCTGAAGAGCCTGCGCTTCTCCCTCACCTTCGACCCGCCCAACAAGGACCACGCGGTCACCGTCCAGAGCCAGTTGAAGGAGGTCGGCATCACCGTCGACCTCGACCAGCGGTCCTCGAAGGAGTTCTACGGCGGTGACCAGGCCAAGGACACGCCCTGGCTGTTCACCACCGCCAACCTGGTCGGCTGGGCGGGCAGAGCCGTGCCCAGCCAGTTCATCATCCCGATGGTGAAGAGCAACGGCGTCTGGAACGGCTCGAAGTACGCCAACAAGGCACTCGACGCGGCCGCCGAGGCCTATGACACCGCCACCAGCGACGCCGAGCGGCGCCGGCAGGCGGAGATCATCGCCAAGGCCCTGCACGAGGACGTGCCGATCGTCATCGCGTACTGGAGCGGCGCGGCGCGCGCCTACAACGGCAACAGATTCCGGGGCGTCGAGGCCCACCCCAGCCAGTACGTCGACTTCACCACCGTCTCCCGGGTCTGAGACATGACCAGGTTCCTGCTGCGGCGGCTCGCCGCGATACCGCTGACGCTGCTGGGGGTCTCGCTCCTGGTCTTCCTCGCCACCCAGGTGCTGCCCGGCGACGTGGCCCGCACCGTCCTCGGCCGCGAGGCGTCCGACGACTCCGTGCGCGCCCTCGACCACGAACTCGGCCTCGACCGGCCGCTCGTCATGCAGTACGGCAGTTGGCTCGGGCACTTCGTCACCGGCGACTGGGGCACGTCGTACACCCTGCACGTGCCCGTGCGCGGACTGCTCCTGGAGCGGCTGGGCCACTCGCTGTTCCTGGCGCTGTTCGCGTTCGTGCTGCTGGTACCCGTCGCGCTCACGCTCGGCCTGATAGCGGGGCTGTACCACGGCCGGGTGCCGGACCGGACGATCACCGCCGCGACCCTGGCGCTGGGCGCCACACCGGAGTTCGTCACCGGGGTCGTCCTGATCGTGGTGTTCTCGGTGCGACTGAACTGGCTGCCCGCGTCCGCGCAGACCCGGCCCGGGGCCGACGGCCTGGGCCAGACCCTGTGGCACCTGCTGCTGCCGGCGATCTCGCTGGTGCTGGTGTGCACCGGCTATGTCGCCCGGCACGTGCGCGCCAGCACCATCGCCGTCGTCGACGGCCCCTACGTGCGCGCGGCCCGGCTGCGCGGGGCCGGACCGGCCCGGATCGTCGTCCGGCACGTCCTGCGCAACGCCACGGTGCCGGCCACGAGCGCCCTCGGGGTCCAGTTGCAGTACCTGCTCGGCGGCATCGTCGTGGTGGAGCTGCTCTTCAACTACCCCGGCGCCGGTGCTCTGTTGCTCCAGTCCGCGCAGGACAAGGACCTGCCGACGCTGCAGGCCGGCGCGATGACGCTGGGGGTCCTGTACATGCTGGTCGTGCTGCTGGCCGACGTGGTCTACCGGCTGCTCGATCCGCGGATACGCCTCGGGGGTGCCGCTTGACCACCATGACCGTCGTTCTGCGGCCACTGGGTCGCGTGGGGCGGCTGCCTCTCGCCTCCGTTCTCGGCGCCACCCTGATCGTGCTGTGGACCGCCGTGGCGCTGTCGTGGCCGCACCTGGTGCCGTACGACCCGGACGTCCAGCGCCCCCGGGACCGGTTCCTGGGGCCGAGCGGTGAACACTTGCTCGGCACCGACCAGTTCGGTCGTGACGTCTTCTCCCGCATGCTGGCCGGGGCACGCCCCGTCCTGGAGGTGGCACCCGCGGCGACCGCGCTGGCCGTCCTCGCCGGCACCATGGTCGGACTGCTCGCCGGGGGCGTGGGCGGCTGGCTGGACGAGGTGGTGATGCGGATCGTCGACGCGCTGGTCGTCTTCCCCGCCGTGATCGCCGCCGTCCTGTTCGCGGCGCTGCTCGGCCGCTCCCCTGGGGTACTGGTCCTCGTCGTCGCGGCCGCGCTGACCACGCTGGTCACGCGCAGCGTACGGGCGGCGACCCTCGTCGAGCGTGAGAAGCCCTACGTCGAAGCCGCGTTGCTCCGCGGTGAGCGGCTGTGGTCGCTGCTCGGCCGCGAGATGCTGCCCAACGTCCGCCGCACCGTGTACGTCGAGACCACCTCCCGGCTCGGCGACGCCGTGTTCGCCGCCGCGACCCTCTCCTTCCTCGGCCTAGGCCAGCCCCCGGGTTCACCGGAATGGGGCGCCACCGTCGCCGACAACCGGGTCTGGCTCGGCACCGCGCCCTGGACGGTCCTCGCGCCCGCCCTCGCGATCGTCTCGCTGGTGGTCGGGGTCGCGCTGGTCGCGGACAGCTCACGGCGGGCCGCAGGGGGCGAGACATGAGTACGGCCGGACAGGGACTCGTCGTCGAGGAGTTGAGCACCGCCTACGGCCCCGACCAGGTACTGCACGACGTGTCCTTCAAGGTGGCCCCCGGCGAGATCTTCGGCCTGGTCGGCGAGTCGGGCTGCGGCAAGTCGACCCTGGCGTACGCGATCGCCCGGCACTTCGCACCGGGAGGCACGGTGCTGGGCGGTGCCGTACGGCTGGACGGCACCGACGTACTGGGCCTCGGCGGGCGGCAGCTGAGGCAATGGCGGGCGTCCCGGCTCGCCTTCGTCCACCAGGACGCCGCGGGCTCGCTGGACCCCACGATGCGGGTCGGCGCCCAACTGGCCGAAGTCCTGCGCGGCAGAGGTCTGACGCGTGCCGAGACCGCCACGCGCGTCGTCGGCCTCCTGCGCACGGTGAGGCTGCCCGACCCGGAGCGGCTCGCCCGCCGCTACCCGCACCAGCTCTCCGGCGGCCAGCAGCAGCGTGTCGTCATCGCCGCCGCTCTGGCCGCACAGCCCCGCCTGCTGATCCTCGACGAGCCGACGACGGGCCTCGACGCCTCGGTCGAGCACGAAGTGCTGGTCCTGCTCAAGGAGTTGCGGAGCCGACTCGACGCCGCCGTGGTCTTCGTCAGCCACGACCTCGGTCTGATCGGCCGGATGTGCGACCGGGTGGGCGTGCTGTACGCGGGGCGGCTGGTGGAGGTGGGGCGGGTGAGCGAGGTTCTTGCCACTCCGGCCCACCCGTACACCGCCGGCCTCCTGGCGGCCGTGCCGGTGCTCGGCGCGACGCGCGCCGAACGCCCGCTGCGGCCCGTCGCCGGCCGGCTGCCGCTACCCGGTGAGGCCACGACGGGCTGCGCCTTCGCGCCGCGCTGCGCGTTGGCGGAGGACGCGTGCAGGACCGCTGAACCCGCGCTGGACGCGGAGGCGGTACCGGGCCGGGCGGTGCGCTGCCTGCATCCGGGGGAGGCCGGCACGGGGGCGCGTACGGCAGTGGGCGGTGCACCACCGAGTGAGTCCGCAGCCGCCCTCGTGGAAGTGCGTGACCTGGTGCGGCGGTTCGGGAGCACCGTCGCCGTCGACCATGTCGATCTGACGATCGGCGAGGGCGAGATCCTCGGTCTGGTGGGGGAGTCGGGCAGCGGCAAGACCACCCTCGCCCGGGCCGTCGCCGGGCTCGGCCCCGACGGCGAGGGCGAACTGCGCCTGCGTGGCGAAACCCTCCCCGCGCGCCTGAGCCGGCGTGATGCCGAGGTACGCCCGCGCATCCAGATGGTCTTCCAGAACCCGGACGCCTCCCTCAATCCCAGCCACACCGTGCGCACCGTCCTGAAAAGATCGCTCGCCACGCTCGGAGATCCCTCCGCCGCGTCCCTGGACACCCTGTTGGACCGCACCAGCATCGACCCCGACCTCCTGGACCGCCGCCCCGCGCAGCTGTCCGGCGGGCAGAAGCAGCGCGTCTCCATCGCCCGGAGTTTCGCGGGCCGGCCCGATCTGGTGATCTGCGACGAGCCCGTGTCCGCCCTGGACGTCAGCGTGCAGGCGGCCGTGCTCGACGTGCTGGCCGATCAGCGGGACCGTACAGGGACGTCGTACCTCTTCATCTCGCACGATCTCGCGGTCGTCGGCCATCTCGCCGACCGGATCGCCGTCATGTACCGCGGGGTGATCGTCGAGCAGGGGCCCGCGTCCGGCGTGCTGCGCGGTCCCTCGCACCCGTACACCGCCCTGCTGGTCGAGGCGGCCTCCCGCCTGGTGGTGGCCGGCCCGCCCGCCACCCCGACGAACGCCCCGGCACGACCGGCCGGCTGCCGGTTCGCCGAGCGCTGTACGCGCCGCATCACCGGGCTGTGCGAGGACGTGCCGCCCCCGGAGAACGACCTCGGCGGGGGCCATGTCGTGCGCTGCCACCTGGACCCCTCCGACCTGCCCGCCGGCATTCCCGCCTCCGCCGCGCCGGGCGTGGCCGCCGACCTCCTGTGACCCCATGACCGCCCCGAGCACCAGGAGCCCTGATGACCACGACCACGACCGCGACCACGACTACGCCCACGAACACTGCCGCCGAGGAGTTCGCCGGGCTGCCGAACGCCCCCGCCATCCAGCGCCGTTGGGTGACCGTCGCCACCGGCGGCCACGTCGGCGGCGTCTTCTGGCACACGCGGAAGCCCACCGTCGTCCTCCTCCACGACGCCGGACTGAGCGCCCGTTCCTGGGACGACGTACTGCTGGCCCTGGGGCGGCCGGCCGTCGCCCTCGACCTGCCCGGACACGGCCGCTCCAGCAGGCGCGGCCGGGGCGACTACCGCCCGCGCCGGCTGGCGGCCACGCTGGAGGAGACCGTCCGCTCCTTCGCGCCCGGTGGCGTGCCCGTCGTGGGCGCCGGATTCGGCGGGCTGGCCGCGATCGCGCTGAAGGCGAAGTTCCCGCACGGCGCCGGGCGTCTCGTCCTCATCGACGCGCTGCCCGGCGCATCGTCAGCCGGCCTGCGGCTGTGGCCGCAGCCCAGCCCGGAGTTCGCCACCCGTGAGCAGGCGGCGACCTGGCTGGCGGAGCGCGGTGCGACCGACCCGGCCCGCACCGCCGAACGGGAGACCGAGCAGGCGGCGGACGGCACCTGGTCCTGGCGCCACCACCTCGGCAGCCTGCCCGCCGACGCGCCCACCGCCCTCGACGACGAGACGCTCTGGGATCAACTCGTCACCATTCAGGCCCCGTTGCTCATCCGGACCGAGAACGGCCCGCTCGACGCGGTCTCCCTCGACCGGTTTCGCGCCCAGGTACCCGACGCAGACATCGTCACCGTCCACGCCGACCCCCAGTCCCTCGCGGACGTCCTGCGACCCCTGACCCACTGAACCCCGAAGGAGCCTGAACTATGTCGGACGACATCCCCGTCATCGACCTCGCCGCCGCCCTCGCCCCCGACGCCCCCGAAGACCTGCTCGCCACCGTGCGCACCGCCGCCGAGACCATCGGCATCATCCAGGTGGTCAACCACGGCGTGCCCACCGAGGTGATCGCCGGCTTCGACGACGGCTTCCGCCGCGTCCTCGACCTGCCGCGCGCGGAGAAGGAGCGACTGGCCAGCCCGACCGGACACCCCTACCGCGGCTGGCGCCAGTGGCCGGACGACTTCGGACGCCTGGAGCTCGAACGGTTCAGCATCGCCCAGTACGACGACACGGAAGCGGCCAGGACCGCCGGACTGTCCGCCGAACACGCCACCCTCTACGAGCACGCGAACGTGTGGCCGCCGCAGGAGCCCGGGCTGCGCGCGGCCACCCAGCGCTATCACGACGCCTTCGTGGACGTCGCCCGCCGCGTCCTCGGCCTGTACGCGCGCGTGCTGGACGTCCCCGCGCAGACCTTCCCGCTCGGCGAGGACGTCTACACCACGGTGGTCGTCAACAACTACCCTAAGTGGCCGCACCCGGGTGCGTCGGACGAGGAGAAGCTCCTCCTCCTGGAACACGCCGACGGTTCCGTGCTCACGGTGCTCCACCAAGAGGGCGACTACGCGGGCCTGCAGGGTCAGCGCCCCGACGGCACCTGGACCCCCGTACCGATCCGGCCGGGCGCCCTCCAGGTGTTCACCGGCACCCTGCTGACGAACTGGACGGAGGGCCGGCTGCGCCCCGGACGGCACCGCGTGGTGGCCGGTGGCTCGGTGACCCGGCGCTCGTCCGCCGTCTTCGTCCACCCGAGCCTGGACACGGTCGTCGCACCGCTGCCCGAGTTCGCCGACCCGGACGGCTCTGACTTCGAACCCGTCTCCGTGTGGGAACGGGCCAGCGGTAACGTCGAGGAGTACTTGCGCGTGTTCGGCCGCCCCGAGCAGCTCGCGGCCTGGCGCGAGAACCGCCCCTACGTCGCGGAAGTCACCGCGTGAGCCGGCCGGAGGAGAGCAGCTCATGACCACGTTCCCCACCGCACAGGCCGTGCGGACCACCCCGGAAGGCCTCCTCTGGGAGCCCGGCGAGCGCTGGGTACGCGGCCGCAAGGGCGAGGTGACGGTCGTCGACAGCCGGCATCCCGTCCTGGTCTGGGAGCCGGGTGTCCCCGTCCCGCTGTACGCCTTCCCGCGCACCGAGGTCCGTGAGGACCTGCTCCGCCCCGCGAAGAACCCCCCGACCGGCACGCACACCGGCTCACGGATCTTCTACGACCTCGACATCGACGGCGACCTGCTGGAGAACGCCGCCTGGACGTTCCCGGCCGCCGACCTCGCCGGTCACATCGCCTTCGAGTGGTTCGGGCGCACCGGCCGGGGCCTCGACCACTGGTACGAGGAGGAGGAAGAGATCTTCATCCACCCCCGCGACCCGCACAAACGCGTGGACGCCATCCCGAGCAGCCGCCACCTCGTGGTCCAGATCGACGGCACGGTCGTCGCGGACACCCACCGCCCCGTGCTGCTGTTCGAGACCGGGCTGCCCACGCGCTACTACATCCCGCGCGAGGACGTCCGCCTCGACCTGCTCGAACCCACCGACCACCACACCGGCTGCCCCTACAAGGGCACGGCGGAGTACTGGTCCTGGCGCGGCGAGTCCGGCATCCCGTCGAACGTCGTCTGGTCCTACCCGGACCCGCTGCCCGCGGTCGGCCCGATCAAGGGACTCCTCGCCTTCTACAACGAGGCCGTCGACATCACCGTCGACGGCGAACCCCGGGAACGCCCCGTCACACACTTCACCAGGACGCTCTCGGAGGGACCGCACGCGTGACGGTATCGGACCGCCGCGTCCGTCCCGGCGGACCGCGCCGGTCCACGTCCGGCACACCACGACGGGACTGGGGCGCAGCCGGCAGCCCGGCCCGTCGCCGGAGGTCGGTGCGGCCCGGTCGCCGTCCCTGTCGCCCCGGACGCTCCGATGCCCCCGCGGGCTCGTGGACCTGACCGCGCTGGCCTGGCGTCGGATGGTGCGGTGAAGGCCGCCGTGTGCTCCTCGGCGACCCGGGCCGGGTCCTCGCCGGGCGGGGTGCGCGCGGCCGGTTCCAGGGCACCGCAGGCTGGCCGAGGCGTTCGCGTGCCTCGATGGCCGGACCGTCTCGCCCGGCTCACCGTCTCCGGTCACCCGCGCCCCTGCGCCCCCGCCCTGGCCGCCGAGCAACCGCTCACCCTGGTCACCGGCCCGCTGGAGCCCCGCTCCCGCCTCGGCACGCGCAAGCTGGCCACGGCCGGGATGCGTGTCCTGGCCGAGGCTGCGGTCGGCACCTTCCTGCGCGCGTATGCCGCCGGCCGACGCTCAGAGCCACGTCAGGAACTCCTCGGTGAGTTCGTGCAGCCGACGCCCCGGTCGAAGAACAACCGCACCTCGTACGCGCCCGCCTCGGCGAAGCGGTGGCCGTCAGCGAACGGCTCGGCGGGTGCACACCTCCAGTCGCACGGCCGGTTCCGGAAGGAGACTCATCGGACGGCTGCCTCCTGCGCCGTCAGGGACGCCGGACGCCAGCCCAGCTCCGGGGCGATCAGATGTCGTACATCATGCAGGATCTGTTCGTACTCCTCCCGGTGAAACTCGTACGGCAGTTCCAGGCGCAGCTCCGACACCTCCGCGAGGACGGGATCGGCGGCCAGTTGTTCGAGGATCTGCTCGGCGGTGCCCACCACGTCGGGGGCGAACAGGGTGCGTTTCGGTCCCTGGGGCGCCAGGGTCCGTTCGTGGCGGCCGGCCGCGTACGCGCGGTAGCGGGCCCGGCCGGTCGCGTCGGCGCTGTCGAAGGGCACGATCACCCGCCCCACCGCCACCCGCGCCGGACGGTCCGCGTCCTTCGTGGACAGTGTGCGGCGGTACTCGGCCAGCAGGTTCAGCTGGGCTGTGGTGAAGTCGTCGGTGCCCTCGCCGGTGACGATGTTGCCGGACAGCAGGTTGAGGCCGTTCTCGGCGGCCCAGCGGACCGAGCGCAGGCTGCCGCCGCCGTACCAGACGCGCTGCGCCAGACCGGGGTCGTGCGGCTGAAGGCGCGGGCGTTGGACGTTTCCCGGCGAGTGGATGAGCGTGTCCGGGCCACCGAGGTAGTCGCCGCGCAGGTTGTCGAGGACGCGGGCGATCCTGCCGTACGACAGGTCGAAGCCGCGCCAGTCCCCGTCGTACACCAGGTCGCCGAGCAGGTCGGCGTGCGGCATCCCGGTGCTGAAGCCGACCTGGAGGCGCCCCCGGGACAGGACGTCGGCCAGCGAGAGATCCTCGGCGAGGCGGAAGGGGCTCTCGTAGCCGATCGGGATGACCGCGGTGCCCAGTTCGATCCGCTCGGTGCGCTGGCCGGCCGCGGCGAGGAACACGGCGGCCGAGCCGACGCCGTGTTCGAGGTGACGCTGTCGGATCCACGCGCCGTCGAAACCCGATCGTTCGCCGTACTCGAAGAGTTGGAGCGTCTCCTCAAGGCCCGTGTACGGGTCGTCGTCGGTGAAGTTGCCCGGGGTGAGAAGGGCCAGTGACGTGATGGCGGGAGTGCTCATACGACCCTCGGCTCGTGATGGACTCGACGGTGGTGGCGGGGGCGGGTGAACAGTTTCTCCGGCGGGTCCCGGAACGCGAACGACGTCGTCTGGTAGATCGGCGTCGCCCGCGCCCCGGTCGTCGGGTCCGGCGCGGCACCCGCATGGATGTGCTTGGTCTCGAAGGACGACGCGGAGGTGTCAGGCCCGGCGGAGGTTTCCTCGGGGGTGTGACCGGCGGTGACGGAGTCGACGGGCTGGCTCATGGGGCTGCTCCCTGTGCGGAGGGTGAGAGCGGGGAAGGCGTGAGGGAACCGCAGCGCTGGAAGCCGCCCCCGGCAAAGGGCGGCGGTCAGCGTGAAACGGTGAGAAAGACGCTGGTCAGAAGCCGGAGCGCGGCGTCAGCTCGCGGCGGAACAGCCCGTGGTGGTGACACGCGCGTAGTCCACGTGGCGGCGGGTCACGAGCACGGTCATGCAGCCAGATAACCACAGCGGCGGCGGTATTCACCAGCACAACGAGGGTGTCTCACGTTGCGGGATGCGTGGTGGACGCACCTTCCCGGGTGTGCTTTGATCCGGTCATGGAGACCACTGGCACGGCACACACGGTGCTGCTCGACCCGTTCTGGGTGAGCCGCCGCGCCGACCAGTTCGACCAGGTCTGTTGCTGACCGCCGTTCCACGGCTCGGGACCCGCACCCTGCCTCCTTCTCTTTCCGCCTGATCCCGCTTCCGCCACTCGACCAGCCACGTCCCTGGGCAGTTGTGCTGCCCGGTCGGCCTGCCGTGCCGCGAAGGAATCCCCATGGCCCAGCCCACAGCCCTGCCCGTCATCGACATCTCCCGCTTCCGCGCCCCGGACGCCGACCGTGACGCCTTCCTCGCCGAACTCCGTACCGCCGCCCACGAAGTGGGCTTCTTCTACGTCACCGGGCACGGCGTCCCCGCACCACTGCGCGACGAGGTGCTGAGCGCGGCCCGCGCCTTCTTCGCGCTGCCCGAGGAGCGGCGACTGGAGATCGAGAACCTCAACTCGCCCCAGTTCCGCGGCTATACGCGCACCGGAACCGAGTACACGGCAGGCAGCGCCGACTGGCGGGAGCAGATCGACATCGGGCCGGAACGCGAGGCGCTCGATGTCGGTCCGGACGAACCCGACTACCTGCGCCTGATCGGCCCCAACCAATGGCCCTCCGCGCTACCGGACTTGCGGGACACCGTACTGGGCTGGCAGGCGGAGGCGCTGCGGGTGAGCCGTGAGGTGCTGCGGGCCCTCGCGGCGGCGCTCGGACAGGACGAGGGCTACTTCGACCAGTGGTTCGACGACGAGGCGGCCGTCCACGTGAAGATCGTGCACTATCCGCCGCGCGCCGCCGAGCACGCCGAGCAGGGGGTCGGCGCGCACAAGGATTACGGCTATCTCGCGCTGCTCCAGCAGGACGAGGTGGGCGGGCTCCAGGTGCAGCGCGAGGACGGCGAGTGGATCGACGTGACTCCGGTACCCGACGCCTTCGTGTTCAACATCGGCGAGATGCTGGAGATCGCCACCCAGGGTTATCTGAAAGCCACTCGACACCGGGTCGTCAGCCCGCAGTCGGGCGTGCACCGCTACTCGATCCCCTTCTTCCTCGGCCCGCGCCTCGACGCGGTCGTCAAGCCGCTCCAACTCCCCCCGGAACTCGCGGCGCTCAGTCGCGGTGTCACTGACGACCCGGACAACCCGCTCCTGGCCGCCTTCGGGGAGAACGCGGTCGTCGGCTGGCTTCGCTCCCATCCACGCGTCGCCGAACGCTGGTGGTCCGACGTACTGGAGAAGCGGGGGAACCGATGAGCAACTGGGCCTTCGAGACCCGGCAGGTGCACGCCGGAGCGGTACCCGACCCGGCCACCGGCGCGCGAGCGGTGCCGATCCACCCGGCCACCAGCT
Source organism: Streptomyces sp. NPDC031445 (assembly GCF_055581365.1). Taxonomy (NCBI): domain Bacteria; kingdom Bacillati; phylum Actinomycetota; class Actinomycetes; order Kitasatosporales; family Streptomycetaceae; genus Streptomyces; species Streptomyces sp. NPDC031445. Next base: position 28,292 of record NZ_JBVIJO010000028.1, on the reverse strand, counting down.
ACGTCTTCCGGGACACCGCGCACGCCGCCGCGGCCTTCGGGCTGGCCGACCTGACCACCCACGCCTACACGAGGCTGTCGAACCCGACCACCGCCGTGGCCGAGGAGCGGATCGCCGCCCTGGAGGGCGGAACGGCGGCGGTCGCCGTGGCCAGCGGACAGGCCGCGACCAGCCTTGCCCTGCTCAACCTGGCGCGCGCGGGCGACCACATCGTCGCCTCCTCGTCCCTGTACGGCGGCACCCGCACGCTCCTGGAGCACACGTTCGCCGACCTCGGCATCGACGTCACCTTCGTCGACGACCCGGACGACCCGGACGCCTGGTACACGGCCGTACGCCCCACCACGAAGGCGTTCTTCGGCGAGACTCTCGGCAACCCGCGCGGCAACGTCCTCGACATCGAGGCGGTGGCCGGCATCGCCCATGAGATCGGCGTGCCCCTCGTCGTCGACAACACCGTGCTCACGCCGTACCTGCTACGGCCCTTCGAACACGGCGCCGACATCGTGGTGCACTCCACACCAAGCTCCTACTGGCTCGGCGGCTTCGACCTCAGCGGCTACCCGCTCGATGGTCCGCTGCCCGAACTCCCCGTCTCCAACCAGTCGCACACCGCCCAGCAGCAGATCTACGAGGACGCCCGCCGCGACAACCTCACCATCCGCGACCTCGTCCGGCGCGTCGCGAACGACGACCGCACCATCACCGGCACACCCCAGCAGATCGCCGACCACATCGAGGAGTGGTTCCACGGCCGCGCCGCCGACGGCTTCAACGTGATCTTCCCGTACCTGCCGGGCACCCTGGACGACTTCGCCGAGCTCGTCATCCCCGAGCTGCGCCGCCGCGGCCTGTTCCGCACCCACTACACGGGCCGTACGCTGCGCGACCATTTGGGCCTGCCGCGGCCGTCCCGGCGGGCGTAGTGCTCCCGGGAGACGACCGCGCCGCACGACGCGTGCTGCTGGTGTGCATGGCCGCCGGCGCAACGACCCTGTTGGACCAGGCCGTTCTGAACATCGCGGTGCCGAGCATGCGCCAGTCGCTCGGCGCCAGTGGGGCGGACGTCCAGTGGATCGTCGCCGGATACTCGCTGGCCTTCGGCCTCGCCCTCGTCCCCGGCGGCAGCCTCGGTGACCTGCACGGGCGCAAGCGATTCTTCCTGGCCGGGGTGGCGCTCTTCCTCCTGGCCGGGGTGACGGCCGCAACCGGCGGAAGCCCGGGGACCCTGATCGGGGCCCGGCTGGTGCAGGGCGCCGCTGCCGGGCTCGTCAACTCGCAGGTGATCGGCACCATCCAGGACGTCTTCCACGGTGCGGCCCGCGGCCGTGCACTGGGCCTCTACGCGGTCACCGGCGGCGTGGCCACGGCCCTCGGCCCGCCGCTCGGCGGCGCGCTCGTCGCCGGGCTCGGCCCCGGGACGGGCTGGCGGTGCTGTCTGCTGCTGAGCGGACCGTGCGCCGTGCTCACCCTGGCCCTCGCGGCCCGCTGGCTGCCCCCGCCGCGGCGCACCGCCCGCGACTCCCGGCTGGACCTCCTCGGCCTCGGTCTGCTCTGCGGCTGCACGCTGGCGCTGATGGTGCCCTTCATCCGCACCCCGGACAGCGGGGGAGAGGCGCTCCTGTGGGGCATCGCGGTGTGCGCGCTGGCGGCCGTCCTTGCCGCGCATCAGCGTCTGCGGGTGCGACGGGGGCGTCAGCCGCTGGTGCACCCGACGCTGACCTCGTCGAAACCGTATGCGCTGGGTACGGCCGTCGCGATGGCCCAGTTCGGCTCCTCACTGGCCGCGTTCCTCGTGCTCACCGTCTTCCTCCAGGACGGGCTCGGCCTGTCCGCCCTGCTCACGGCGGCGGTCACTCTCCCCGGGGCAGTCGGGATGGGTATCTCCTCGGCCCTCGCCTGGCGGCTGGTCCGGCGGATCGGACCGCGCACGGTGAGCGTCGGCCTGACCATGGGCATCGGCGCCGCGCTTGCGGGGGTGGCGGCCGCCCTCGGGGCGCCGACGTCGGTGCTGCCCGTGGCTCTGGCCGGAACGCAGCTGATGTCCGGTGTCGCCGGAGGGCTCACCGTCTCGCCCAATCAGACCCAGGTGCTCCAGCACGCTCCGGCAGAGGCGGCGGGAGTGGGTGGCGGCATCCTGCAGATGGCCCAGCGCATCGCCGCAGCCGTCTGCCTCAGCGCCGTCCCCGCGGTGTACCTGCACATCGCGTCCGGTCCGCCGGGAGGCAGCCATGCCCGGGCCGGGTACGCACTGGCTTCCTGCGTCTGCGCCGGCCTGCTCGCCGCGGCTCTGCTGCTGTCCCTGCTGCGCCACGCCGCAACACCCCCCGGCCCGTCAGCAGCCGCGTCGGCGAACCGCACCGTCGTGGTCCCCCGCTCCAAGGAGGCGACCTGACCACTCGTGGCGCGGGTGCCACACCCGTCGACCCCTCTCACCCCACCAGAACTCAAGGAGAACGAATAGGCTCGCCCAGAACCCGGCCGGCCCTCGTCCTCCTCGGCGCGACGGCGCTGCTCAGACCACGGGTTCCGTGTGCGGCGCCCGCTCGCGTCCCAAGGCATCCTGGCTTGGGCGCAGCCGGAAGTCGCTGCTCTTGAGAGCGCCCTGGTGCAGAACGGCAGGCGGGCCAGTGGGCGCCCGGCACATCCGGCATCCGCCGGGCGCTGCCTAAGGTCACAGCGCCGGATGTCCATGGCCGGACACGGCTGTCAGCTGCTCATCCGCCCACTCGGCGAAGGTGGTGGTCGGGATGCCCAACTCCTGGGCGAATTCGGGCCGGGCGGGCTGGAGGACCATGTTGTTCCACTCGTGTCCGGCTCCCCACTTCGGCATGCCCGCGTCGAGGGCCTCTTCCAGGCTCATGGAAGGCGCGCTCACAGGCACGCCCCAGGCGGCGGACAAGGTCTGCGCGATCTGTTCCATCGTGCGCAGGTCGCCGGCCAGTTCCAGTTCCACCTGGTGGAACCGGTCGGGGTCCAGGAGGGCGTGCGCCGAGGCCGTGCCGATGTCCCGCACGGCCACCAGGGCCAGTTCGGTATCCGGTTTCAGCACCGTCAGCAGGCCGCCACGGGGCCCTCGGGGCGCCAGCAGGGGCAGGTTCTCCATGAAGAAGGCGGGCTTGATCACCGTCCAGCGGGCGAAGCCCGCATCGCGTACCGCCTCCGTGATCGCCTGCTTGGTACGGAAGTAGTCGGCCATCGCCGCCCAGCGGCCTTCACCCCAACCGGGGGCCTGGGTGTGCTCACCGACTCCACTGGTCGAGGACTGCACGAACTGCCGCACGCCCTCGACCTTCGCCGCATCGATCAGGTTGGTGGCCTGGGTGAGCTCGCCCGCGAAGTCCACACTGGTCTCGGTCATCGGCGGCATCTGCACGGAGAACACGGCGCGAACCCCCTCGACCGCCGGGCCGAGGGTGGCCCGGTCGGAAAGGTCCGCTCGCACCAGCTCGGCGCCCAGCGCCTGGATCGCCCGTGCTGGCTTCGACGACGGATCGCGTACGAGTGCACGTACGGGTATCCGGGCGGCCAGGAGTGCGCGAGCTGTGGCCCCGCCTTGCCGGCCGGTGGCTCCGGTGACCAGGACGGTATCGCTGTCGACGGGCATGACCGCTGCTCCTCACGAGCCGGAGAATGAAAACGGCGGGGCCCGCCGTTTCCTCTGCCGCTACGATATGGCGGGGCCCGCCGCTTAGCAATGGGGAGATCATGACCGGCCAACGCTCAGACGCCCGACGCAATCACCGGCTCATCCTCGCTGTCGCCGAAGCCGAGGTCGCCGCGCATGGTGCCAATGCGTCCCAGGAGCGGATCGCCCGGATCGCAGGCGTCGGGTCGGCGACCGTACGCCGCCACTTCCCCACCCGTCGGGCCCTCCTTGAAGCCGTCTTCCAGGAGCGCATCGAAGCTCTGTGCGAGCATGCCCACCGGCTGAGTGCGGCCGAGGACAGCCGCACCGCCCTCCTGGAATGGCTCCGCGCTCTCGTTGTCTATGCGGTCTCGGCCCGCGGATTCGCCAGCATCCTCAGCTACGAGCCCCCCACCGAAGAACTCTCCCCGCACTCGTGCGGCAAGAGAATCGAGGCGGCCGGAAATCCCCTGTTGCAGCGAGCCATTCGCGACAAGGCGGTCGCACCGCATGTCACCTTCCACGACCTGCTGACCCTCGCTGCCGGCATCGCCCTGGCCACCGAGCATCACGAGGACCCCGACACCCAGGCCGGCCGCCTCTTCCGCCTCACTGTGGAAGGGCTCAGCCCCGGGCACGGCACCGCTGGGGTGCCCGGGAACTCCGGTTCTTCGGTACTGGAGACAGAAAGCCTGCCGAATGAGCGCGTGTGACAAGGGGATGCCTGGCCGGTGACAACACAGTTGCCTCGACTGGCCGTCTCCGCCGGCTCATCCGGCGCCGCCGGCAACTCCCGGGCGTGGGTCACCCGTTACCCGGCCCGAGGAACGGCGCGGAACGGGCGGCGACCCGTCCGGCCGCCGACTGCCGGCGCCGGACTCGAAGCCCTCGCGGCCCGGATGCGCTTCGACCCGGAGAGCGCCGGCTTCACACCGTGTCACCCGACCACGAGGACGACCCCGACGGCGGCCTTTCCACCCTGCTCCGCATGATCGCCGGCCTCGAAGGCATCACCAGCGGCGAACTACTCCTCGACCAGCAGCACGCCAACGACCGGCCCGGCCGGCGAACGCAACGTGGCCATGGTCTTCCAGAGCTTCGCCCTCTACCCCACCATGACCGCCGCCGAGGCCGGCTTCCCCCTCACCGCACGCGGCGAAGACGAACAACACATCGCCCAAGCCGTAGACACCGTCGCCGACCGCCTCGGCATCCGCTCCCTCCTGAACCGGACCCCCAGCTCCCCGGAGGAGAACGCCGACGCGTCGCCATGAGCCGCGCCGTCATCCGCCGCCCCTCGATCTTCCTCATGGAGGAACCCTCTCCAGCCTCGACGCACGCCTGCGCACCGAGATCCTCTCCGTCGTACGGCGTACAGGCGCCACCACCGTCTACGTCACTCACGACCAGACCGAAGCCATGGCCCTGGGCGACCGCATCGCCGTCCTGCGCGACGGCGCCCTCCAACAGGTCGGCACCCTTGCCGACCTCTACAGCCGCCCGACAACGCCTTCGTCGCATCGTTCCTCGGCACCCCCAGATCAACCTGCTGCACGGCACCCTGTACGCGTCCGTCAACGGCGACATGACCATCAGCCTCGGCGCCCAGGACCTACCACTGCCACAGGCGCCGGCCCACCACATACTGCGCGTCCTGCACTCCGGGTCCCGAGAGAGCGGGAGTGGAACATGTGCTCAGGCAAGCTGAAGTACCGATGGCTCATTATCACCGTTGTTACGCCTTTCGTACTGTGCAAGCGTGATCACGACCAAGTCGCTCTTCAGGCCCATGGGGGAGATCATGCACAAACGTCGCGTCATTGCGTCCTTCGGCGTGGCCGTAGGAATCGCGCTCGGCACTCTGGCCGGAGCGGCCACTGAAGCGTCTGCGGAATCGGCCCCCCAGAGCACCGCACACCCGGCGGCCTGCAGCCACATCACTTCGCGGGCCGGGGACACCTTCTCCCAGTATGCGGCGAGGTTTGGAATCAACGTCTACAAACTGCTCTACGACAACAGTAGTTGGTTCCACGGCGGCCCGGACGACCTCATTCCGCCGGGCAATCTTGTTTACATCTGCCCCTGAGCAGATGTTGTGCTGGCCACCTGGCCCGGCAGCCGGTAGAGGGTCGCGCCGGCTGTGGGCCGGCGGGTCATCCCTCCGCCACGAGTGCCGTCCGTGGCGATCTCGGCCGTGAACTCTCCCGGACCCGCCGCCGGTGGCCCGGCTTGTGCTGGCCGCACAGCCAGTCGGCCCAGATCGTCTTGGCGTATATCTCGGGGTCGACGGCATGTGGCCGCGCGGCGACGTCGGACAGGCCGGCGGCGAATGCCTCGGCTTCTTGACGTCCCCGGAGCCTGGGTAGGGGGGCGCACCATCCAACGACGCTGCGGCCCCTGCGTCATGCGGTGACCGGCTGCGGAATCTCCAGTATTTCGGCGATTCTCCTTGCGGGCGCCGCCACGCGCGGTGGCAGGCAGCTGTCCAGAGCGTCGAACGTCGTCACACAGTCGGGGCGATGAGCATCGTGACCCACTCGACCAGAGTGTGTGGGAGGTCGAGTGCGGCAGGATGGGGAACCGACAGGGCTCCTGCGGTGCCGAGTCGAAACTTCGAATGCCTCCCTCAACAGCATGGGAGCCCTGTGCGTTTGCGCACCGCGTCCTCACGCCAGCTCTGTCCCCGGGTCGGCAGCTGCTCCGAAAAGGCCTCAGTCAATCGTGTGCTCAGGCAGGAAGTTCGGTGATGCTGAGGGCGAAGTTCAGGTTCCCGACCCGGTAGTTGGCGAGGCCCACCGTGACCACGCCCGTCCCTTCCAGCCAGTGCGCCATTTGCAGGCCGCCGACGTCCAGCGGGCGCAGCCCGAGGCTCTCGATAAACGCCTGCACACTGGACTTGGCCTGCGCATTGTCGCCGGCGAGGAAGACGTCGGGCCGACGCCCTCTCCAGGACATGGCGGAAGACGGTGTTGAACGCCTTCACCACGCTGGCGCCGGCCGGGGCGGCCTTGGCGACTTCCCGCGCCCCGCGAACGGCTCCTCGCCGCCTTCGACGTCCCCCCACCACCTCCCTGTGTCCCTACATCACCGCCGCCGTCGAACTCGACCCCCAGCACCCCGCATCCCAGTACGCACGCGACTTCAAGAAAGCCGTCGCCGCGCGGCTCGCCGACACCGCGCGCGAAGCCGGCGCCGCCGACCCTGAACAACTCGGCGAGCAGCTCGCGCCGCTCCTCGACGGCCGCCGCGGCCCGCACCCGGGTCCTCGACGCCGACACCTTGCCCACAGCCGCCGCCATCGCCGCCGTCCTCATCGACAACGCCATCCCCGCCACAACCAGCGATGACCGGCGACGAGAGGAAGCGCCGAGCTGACTTGGCACTCCGCGACCGGGCTGCACGCGCTGCCGGTCGCGCAGCTGCACCCGCCGGTACGCGACACCAGCCGCCCGGCACGGACACCGCAGCCGAGCCCGAGCAACCCCTTGACCGGACCGGAGAGACCCCCTCCGCGCCTCGTGGGCAAAGGCCGGAGGAGGCCGGGGGTTTCGTCAGCTCCGGCGGACAGCGAGGTACCACAGGTCCTGCAACCCTCATGTGTGTGAGTATCCGGTCAGTGGTCGAGCGAGTGACATACGCGGCGTACGCAGCAACTCACCAGCCAGTCGCGCCTCGCCGTCGCGACAGGGGAGCGGTCGAGCCGTCAGGGGACCCGGCTCTGGCCCAGGGCGACTGGTCGATCTTGATGGACCAGTCGCCCTGTTCCCCCGTTTCTCCGCGCTGACCTGCAACGGTCACCGCATCCACTATGCCCGCGCGTACGCGCGCGAGGTCGAGGGCTACGCGGGCCTCGTCACGCACGGATCGCTTCAGGCGAAGCTGATGGCGGAGGCGGCCCGTACTCGCGGTGCCCCGGGGGCCGCTGGCGATCGGCTACCGGCTCGTGTCACCCAGCTTGACCACCAAGGCTTGGTCGGGCGGGCGGCGGGGTCAACGGCTGGGACGTGAGCACGCGGGACCTCGCCGGTCGCACCACGGCGCATGGGCGGGTCCCCGGCAGAGGACGCCACGCCTCCACGACCCCGTCGGGCGTGAAGGGCGATGTTGTGCCGCGGTCTTGGCTTGCTGACTGCTGGTGATCTCCCACAGGTTTCCCTGATGGGCTGCGGTCAGGAACTGCCTGTCGAGCGCGGAGACGATTCAGCCCGGTCCCATGCAGGCGGCGGGCGGCGCCCTGGCGCACCGGCGGTGGCCCGGACGTAGGTACCGGCCCTGGGGTCAGCGGCGGTAGCAGTAGGAGTCGGAGGAGGCGTCGCCACCCTGCAAGCGTGTCTGGTGCACGCGCAGGCCGGCGAAGTCCTCGCCGTGGGGGAAGAAGCGGCCGTCCACCGACAGCCCGCCGCGCGAGGTATCGGCGTCCAGCTTGACCATCCACGGTTCGATGCCCGCGGGATAGAACTGCTCGTCCCAGGCGGCGTACAGGGAGTTCGTCAGGTAGACGCGCTCCCCGTCGCGGCTGACCTCGACCATCTGGGCCCCGCCCGTCAGCGGCACGTCGGGCGCTGCGGGGTGCGGCCGGCGGGTGGTGATGCCGCCGAGCCGCACGGCCGCGGTCCGCCGGGGTTGCCGCGGGTCGCTCACGTCGTACTGGATGAGGTCGCCGGTGCCCCACGCAGAGACGTACAGCCACCGGTCGTCCACCGAGAGGTCGATGTCGGTGATCAGCGGGGGCACGGCGCCGAACGGCTTGAGCGCCGGGGGCAGGTCCTCGGCCGGGGCGGGCTCGGCCGGGAGGGTGATCACCTTGGTGACGTGGAAGCCCTCGCCGTCGCGGTGCCACCGCCACACGGAGGCCGACAGGTCTTCGATGTCGACCACGGTGTTGGTGAACCCCCAGGTGGCCCCGGGGTCATGTGCGGGACGTAGTTCCAGCACCATCTGGTGGGCGTCGCCCAGGTCGACCTCTTGCAGGTGCCGGCCGGTGCCGAGTTCCCAGAAGTGCAGGCAGTGGCCGTAACGGCGTCCCAGCAGCAGGTCGGGGACGAGACCGCCCTCGATCATGGAAGGGGTTCCCCACTCGCTGGTCACGGCGATGTTCTGGGCCAGGTGCCACCAGACGTCATAGGCGAGATGCTGCGGCCCGCGCTCGCTCTCCCAACCGCGCAGCACCTCGAAGGTCTCGTGGTCCAGCAGCGCCACGCCGCCGGGCCCGTCCGCGCCGTCCGCGCCGCCCAGGCACGACAGGAAGACGCCGTCGGGACCGCAGTGCAGGGTGTGGGGGCGCGAGTACCCGGCCCGGGCGGCCAGTTCACCTGGCTCGACCGTCTTGACCAGGCGGGGGCGGGCCGGATCGGGGACGGTGTCGAAGACGTGCAGCCTGGAGGAGCGCAGTCCGGGGACGATGAGATAGCGGCGCGCGGCGTGGTGGTGACCGGCATGGGCCAGCGCGCTCGAGCAGGCGTTCCAGCCGAAGTGGTGCAGTTCGTTGCCCACGCCGGGTACCTCGGCGTGGGCGATCACCCGGCCATACGCCGCGGAGCCGGGGTCGGTGCCGACGGTGAACAGCCCGTCCGGACGCGCTCCGGCCGGGTCGAACCCGACGACGTAGGCGAGTCCCTCCCCGGGCGCGGCGGCGGCGTCCGCCGGGGTGCGGTACAGGGTCGGGTCCTGGTGGCCGTCGTGGTCGCGCGGGTGCTCGGTCGTCGTCATCGTGAGTTCCCCACTCGGCGAACACAGGGCCAAGGACCGGGTGGACCCCCGTCACGGACGGGCCGGCTCTCTCGTCCGCCGTCGACGTGCGGTGAAGGACGGATATGCCACTGCTTCCGAGCCTTTCACAGTCCCCGGGGCCCTGCCACGGCGCCCGGCCTGCGCTGCCGTGTCTCGCGTCGTGCGGCTGTCCCGGCCCGTGTCCCCGGCCGCCGGGCCGTCCCCCGCCGTGCCGGGCGGGCTCGCTCAGCCCGTCTCCGTCGAGGGCGCGGTGCCGTGCCGCCGCTGGTCCGCTGGATTCCGGCTGCCGGCCGCCTCCTCTTTGCGCCTGGGTGCCCGAGGTCGCTGGCCCGGTGCCGTGCCGTTGGCCGCCGCTTTCGCTTCATTCTTCGCCCTGAGTTCTCGCCGGGCCGTCCCGTCTGCGTGCGCCGCGCGTCCGCGCCGTGCCGCAATGGCCCGCCGCCGTCGCCCCGGGCCCCGCTCGCACTATCGGCCACCGGCCACATGCCGCTACGCTTCGGCCGCCACGTCGCCCGCACGCCCGCGCTGGCCCCCACCCCCCACGCCTCCGGGCCGCCCGCCGTCCGCGCGCGCCTCCCGCCGTCCGTCGGCTTGCGCCCGAGCTGCGCGGCGACCGGCCGGCCGCCCTGGGCGCGGGCCGCGGGCCGTGCCGTCCGGCCGCTTCCTCACCCGTTGCGCCTTCGCCGCGCCCCGGCCGCAACCCGTGTCGTGCCTGCCGGCGATACCGTGCCCGCCGCACTGGTCTGCCGTGCCGTTGTCCGCGCGCGCCCGCGCTGACGCTGCTGCGACCGCCGGCCGCCTGTGGTGCCCCGTCCGTCCCGCCGTGCCCCGGCAGCGCCGTGGTCGTGCCGCGCGCTGCTCCAGGTTCCCCTTCGGCGGGTCGCCGTCCCGGCCGCCCGCCGTCCCCGGCTAACTTGCGTTCCGACCAGCCGGGTTGGGCCTGCGTCCGCTGTCCCGCTCCCAGTCGTGCGCCGTCCGCGCCCGCGCCGTCGACCTCCCGCGCCGTCAACCGTCCGTGCGCTCGCCTGTCGGCGCCGCGTCGGTTCCCCGCTCGCGCGCCGGCCGCGCCGCCGTCCTCACGCGCGCCGCCGGGCCGCCCCCAAACCGTCCGGCCGCGGCCGGAGCCCTTGACTCCGCCGCGCCGTCGTCGCCCGGGGACGGACCCGCCCCGCGCGGCGCCCGCCGGCCGTCCGCGCGCCCGAGCCAGTTTCGTCCGTCACGACCGTCTGTAGGGCGCATGTGCGCAGAGCGGTGGGGCCTCGTGTCTCAGGCGCCGTGGGTCCCCGGTGCGCCGTATCGGGCGAGCATGGTCAGCACCGCTTGGTCGACCGCGTTGGTGAGGGCGGTGTCGTCGGGCTCCCAGCGTGCGAGCAGCATCCGCGGCCAGAACACGTAGTTGGAGATCATCCCGAGGAATTGGGTCGCCGCCATCTCCGCATCGTCGAGCCGGGCTGTACCAGCGGCGTTCTCCGCTTCCAGGTAGCGGCGGACCGATTCGAAGTAGGGCATCTTGCCGAGGTTGAACTGGGTCGCGCCGAGCTCGGGGAAGCGTGGTACCTCGGCGATGACGATGCGGAAGAGGGCGGCCATGCCGGGCTGGGTGAGAAGGGCCACGTATCGGCGTCCGATGGTCTCAAGCCCCGCGCGGAGGTTCCCTGGCTCGGGGAGGGGCGCTTCCTCGTCGTCGACCTTCCAGTATTCGGTGACGATCGCCTCGAACAGGGCCGCCTTGGTGGCGAACTGCTTGAACAGAGTCGCCCTCGACACTCCGGCCGCCTCGGCGATGCGGGCCAGCGAGGTGCCGTCGTAACCGGAGTCGAGGAACAGCTTCGTCGCTGCCTCGATGATGGACGTCCGCTTCTGCGCTGCCACGCGCCGGTGGTATTCCGAAGGCTGTGCCGTCATGCCCTCCAGTATGCCCCTCACTACGAGGTGAGTCACTTGACTCACCTCTAGTCCTGCTCCTACCTTGAGAGAGGAGGTGAGTCACTCGGCTCACCACTATGTGAGCCTGGAGGGAAGCATCATGGGACGCTTTGAGGGCCAGACCGTCATCGTCACGGGCGGCAGCGGGGGTATGGGCAGCAGTCATGTGCGGGGCTACCACGCCGAGGGGGCGAACGTGGTCATCGCGGGCCGCGACCACGACGCCGGTCGTGATCTCGCTGCTCAGCTCGGTCATCGGGCTCTGTCCGTTCACCTGGATGTCACCAGCGAGGACGACTGGGCGGCACTGGTGCGAGAAGTCGAAGGCCACTTCGGGCCGGTCACCATCCTGGTGAACAACGCGGGAGTCCAGAACCCGGCGGCCCCCATCGAGCACACCGAACTCCGCACGTGGGAGCACACCTTCAGCGTCAACGTCACCGGCCAGTTCCTCGGCATCAGGGCCGTGGCTCCGTCGATGCGCAGGGGCGGTGGCGGAACCATCGTCAACATCGCCTCGACCATGGCCCACGTCGGCACGGCCTTCTACGCCCCCTACACGGCCAGCAAGTGGGCCGTGCGCGGGCTGACCAAGACGGCCGCGCTGGAGCTGGGGCGGGACAACATCCGGGTCAACTCCATCCACCCCGGCGTCGTCTCCACACCGCTGATCAACGAACCCACCGTCGCAGGCCAGCCGGCCATCGCAGACTTCTACTCACCCGATCCCTTCGCCATCCCTCGCCTCGCCGAACCCTCCGACATCACCCGCCTGTTGCTCTTCATCACCTCCCAGGACGCATCTTTCGCCACGGGCTCGGAATTCGTCCTGGACGGGGGCCTGCTGCTCGGCCCCGCACTCCAACCCGAATCCGACATCGCAGCTTGAGCCGGCATCGCAGTATGGAGCGTGCAGTCGCGGGCGCCCATCTTGTCCAAGCCGAAGCGCGATCTTGCCTTGCGCTGATCTCTTCGGGCGTCATCAGGATGAGTGCGTCCGATTAGTGATCACTGATGCGATGTAGGAGCGGATCGAGCCGCTGATGCCGGCCGATCCTGTGCGGGGGCCGGAATGCAGGAAGCGGAGCCCTGCCGGGGACGGTTCGGTCCGGGCCCGGTGCGACCGGGCCGGAGGTTCGGGTCGACACGGGAGCGGAGTCCTGACGGCTCGGACGGTCGCCGGTCAGTGCGAGTCGGCGTGGACGGGCGACAGCCGGTAGCCGCCCTCATGGCGGACGACATGGCCCGCCGTGGGCGGTGCGAAGTGGGTGCCCAGGACGAGGGTGTCCGTGTCGGTGAGCGAGGCGAGCAGCGTGCGGCGCGAGGTCTCGGACTGCTCGGGGTCGATGTCGACACAGGAGCCGATGGCGGGGCGGGCGAGCTGGACGGGGTGGTGGATGCAGTCGCCGGTGATCAGAGCTCTCCGGCCGCGGCTTGTCAGTTCCACGGCGACGTGGCCCGGGGTGTGGCCGGGGGTGGGCAGCAGACGCACGCCCGGTACGACGTCGACGCCCTCGGCGGGAACGTCGACGAGGTCGAGCAGCCCCGCCTCCTCCACGGGGATCACGGAGTCCCGGAACATCTGCTCGCGCGCCTCCTCCATGTCGTACGCGGCCCAGAACTCCCGCTCGGTGCGGGAGGTCAGGTAACGGGCGTGGGGGAAGGTGGGAACCCACTCGCCGTCCGCCTTCCGCGTGTTCCAGCCGACATGGTCGGCGTGCAGGTGGGTGAGGATCACCAGGTCGACCGAGTCCGGGGGGAATCCGGCGGCGGTGAGGTCCTGAAGGTAGGCGGTGTCCAGGTCGTGCCAGGCGGGGTTGACCCGTTTCTTGCCGTTGCCGATGCCGGTGTCGACCAGGATGCGCAGGCCGCCGAGGGTGAACGCGAAGCTGTGGCTGTCCAGGCGGAGGGTGCCCTTGTCGTCGGCGAAGCAGGGGCGCAGCCAGTCCTGCGCGGCGACGATCTCCGGGGTGGCGTCGGGCAGCAGCCACGGCCCGGTGGCGGGTGGCAGGAGGACCTCGTCGATGCGACGGACGGCCACGTCGCCCACTGTCCAGGAAGGAGCGGCGGCCGGATCGGGGGCCGGTGCGGTGCTCATGATCGTTCTGTCCTTCGGGTCTCGGAGTGGAAGGCCGTTGTGCGCCTAAACGCTATTTATTTGCTTTAGAGCATCGTAGGCGCCTACAGTGAGCTAACGCAAACTCTTAGCTTTTGAGTGAGAGGGTGCGCGGCACCGCTCCGGCCCGAGAAGAGGGGAGTCTCATGTCCGCCGAAGACCTCACCCCGCCCGAAGCGGCCCGCTGGGCCGCCCGTGGCGGGCTCTTGCTGCCGTCCGACCGCCACGCCGCGGTCGCGGCCACCGCCAACCACATCCATTCGGTCGTCGCGGTCCTGCGGGAGCTGGACTTCGGGGACACCCCGCCCGCCCCCGCCTACCGCGCGGTCCGGGAGATGCGCGATGCAGCCGTATGAACTGTCCCTGACCGAAGCCGCCGACGCCATCCGGGCCCGGCAGCTGTCGCCTGTCGAACTGGCGGACTCCGTCCTTGAGCGCATCGCACAGGCGGAGCCGCACCTTCATGCCTACGTCACCGTCACCGCCGAGCGTGCCCGCAGGGCCGCGCGTGAAGGCGCACACGACATCGCGGCCGGCCGCTATCGCGGTCCGCTGCACGGCATTCCCATGGGCGTCAAAGATCTGATCGACGTGGCAGGCGTGGCGACAACGGCCGGCTCCCGGGTCCGCGCCGACCATCGCGCGCAGACCGACAGCACGGTCGCCGCGCGGCTGACGCGGGCCGGTGCGGTCCTGCTGGGCAAGACGCACACGCACGAGTTCGCCTATGGCCTGACCACCCCGCAGACCCACAATGCCTGGGACACAGGCCGGGTCGCCGGCGGCTCCAGCGGCGGATCCGCCGTCGCCGTCGCGGCGGGCATGGCCACCTTCGCCCTGGGCACCGACACCGGCGGATCCATCAGGGTGCCCTCCGCGCTCAACGGGGTGGTCGGCCTCAAGCCGACCTACGGCCTTCTCCCGCGCCACGGCGTCGCGTCCCTGTCCTGGTCGCTGGACCACGTCGGCCCGATCACCCGCACTGTGGAGGACGCGGCCCTGGTCCTGACCGCCCTGACCGGACACGACCCCCTCGACCCAGCCTCCCTGACCGCACCCGCCATCGACTACCGGCCGCCCGCGGCCGTGGAGTTGAAGGGGCTGCGGATCGGGGTGCCGCGGAACTACTACTTCGACCACATCGCCCCCGAGATCGAAGCCGCCGTCCGGCATGCCATCGACCAGCTTCAAGCCCTCGGCGCACGCCTCGTCGAGGTCGAGATCCCCATGACGCGCTACGTCCAGGCCACCCAGTGGGGTCTGATGGTGCCCGAGGCCACCGCCTACCACGCGGACACCCTGCGCACGGTCCCCGAGCTCTACCAGGCCGATGTCCGCATCCTCCTCGAGGCCGGCGAACTGATGACCGCCGGGGACTACCTGCGCGCCCAGCGCTCCCGGACCCTCATGCGCCAGGAATGGGCCCGCATGCTCGAGGACGTCGACCTGATCGCCGCCCCCACCGTCCCGGCGACCGCCGTCAGGGCCGGTCAGGAGACGATCACCTGGGCCGACGGCGCTGTCGAGGGTGTCTCCGACGCCTACGTACGCCTGTCGGCCCCTGCCAACATCACCGGGATACCGTCCCTGTCCCTGCCCGTCGGCCACGACACGGCGGGCCTGCCGATCGGCATGCAACTGCTCGGGCGACCGCTCGAGGAGAGCCTGCTCCTGCGGGTCGGCCACGCCTATGAGCAGACCCAGCCCGTCCGTGACCTCGCACGCGCGGCGTGAGCGAATACGGACCCGGCGGCATCACTCCGGCAGGGCCGATGCCCGACGGCTCCGCCGCAGCCGCCGCCGGGCACTCGTCCGCCCCCGACGACAGAGCCTGTGCGGACGTTCCCCACGGGCGCCGAGCCGTGGCGGGGCCGGGGGGGGGCGATGCAGCGGACAGGGGCCTTGCCCGTTGCCGGCGCGCACCGAGGCGGCGCAGAAGCGGACGACGCGCGGAGAGAAGGCCGTCGGAGGGCGGCCCGTTGGCCGCACAGAGGCGCAGGGGGCCGCCGTCAGACGCAATGATTTCGCTTTAAGATGGACTCCATGAGCAGGCAGATGGTA
Source organism: Streptomyces sp. NPDC031445 (assembly GCF_055581365.1). NCBI lineage: Bacteria > Bacillati > Actinomycetota > Actinomycetes > Kitasatosporales > Streptomycetaceae > Streptomyces > Streptomyces sp. NPDC031445. The sequence goes on along the minus strand of NZ_JBVIJO010000028.1, from coordinate 12,831 downwards.
CGTCCCGGGGGGCGCAGTTCCCGGGTGCAGGCGTCGGTGCACGCCGCCGTACGCGAACTCACCTCGGAGGTGGGCCGGGACGCGCTGACGGTGCCGATGATCGCCTTGCGCGCGGGTGTGACACCCTCGACCGTCTACCGCCGCTGGGGGGATCTGCAGGAGCTGTTGTCGGACGTGGCGGTCGAGCGTCTGCGCCCTGAGACCGCGCCCAGGGATCACGGCGCCCTGTCACTCGACCTGACGGTCTGGGCCGAGCAGTTCCTCGACGAAATGTCCTCTCCCGCCGGCCGCGCCTATGTCCGTGACGCCCTGCTCGGCGACCCGGACGGTGGCAACGCCGGCCAGTGCTCCGCGTACGCCGCCGAACAGATCGACGTCATCCTCACCCGCGCGACCGGACGGGGGGAGGAGGCACCCGACGTCGAGACGGTCATGGATCACGTCGTCGCCCCCCTGATGTACCGCATCCTCTTCCGCCCGGACGGACTCGACGCCGCGTACGCGCGTCGGCTCGTGACAGCGCTCCTCGGCGCGAGGGGCCGATGACGGAGGAGCAGAGCGCAGTCAGCGGCGCTCGGCTGTCATGTCGAGGAAGGCGATGCGTGCCAGGGGGTGTCGCGTGCCGGTCAGCATCGCGTCGAACCGCTTGCCGCCGGTGAGGTGGTGGCGGAAGGCGTTTATGTAAGCCTGCCGACCTGGCATTGGCCGGCTTCGGTCAGTACCCACCGCTGGGACAGTCGCCCGAAGCAGGCCCCCTCCCGGCGGAGCCGGTGCCCGTCAGCCTTGGGCGACATCCGCCGATGCCGCCCGGCCAAGAGTGTCTGCCACCGTTGTGGAAGCGAGCCGGGCCACGGAGCGCAGCTCGGCGTCCGAAGCGCCGGCACGGCTCAGTACGGCCAGCGACTGGTTGACGGCGACGACGAACGCGGCGAGTTCGTCAAGTGTCCGGGTGTCGGCCGAGGAGCCCGCCAGCGCCGTGCGCACCCGTTGGCGCTGCCGGTCGAGCAGGCCGCGCACGTGAGTGCTGTTTTCCTCCTTCAGAGTCGGTGACTGTGCGGCGGACTGTGCGATGAGGCATCCCACGGGGACCGACGGGTCGGCGATGCGGCTCAGGACGACGTCGAAGAATGCCTCGACCGCACGTACCGGGTCACCCGGGTGTGCCGTCAGCGCCTGTTCGTACTGCGCGCCGTAGACCGACGCGTAGCGGTCGAGACACTGGCGGAAGAGGGTGTCTTTGCTGCCGAAGGCGCCGTAGAGGGAGCCGCGGCCGAGACCGGTGGCGGAACCGAGGGCATCGAGCGAGGCTTCCGCGTATCCGCGCTGCCAGAACACTCGCATGGCCTGGTCCAGGGCCGTACCGACGTCGAACTGCTTCCGGCCGGACATGGCGTGCACCTCCCGTTTCACGGCTCCGCTGCGAGCCTACCCGCATCTTGGACCGATCGGTCATCATCTTTGACCGATCGATCCAAGATGGCTAGCGTGAGGGTTTGGCGGGTCCCTCACCCGAAAGGCCGCACGATGATCAACGGCATCGCGCCAGACGTCCGCACACACGTCGGTCCCGCCTCCGAGGGGCGCCGGGTTCTGGCTGGTAGCCACTGTGTACACCCTGCTCATGCTGGGCGGGACGGTGCCGATTCCGCTGTATGCGTTCCGGGTGCCGCAGATGGGCTTCGGGCCCTTCACCACCACGCTGGTCTTCGCCGCCTACGCCCTGGGACGGTGCTCGCGCTGATGCTGTTCGCGTCGCTTTCCGACCGCGCGGGCCGCCGTCCCCTCCTGGCCGCCGCCCTGCTGGCCGCGGCGACGAGCACGGTGCTGTTCCTCGTCGCCCATGACGTCGGAACCTTGCCGGCGGCACGGTCCCTGTGCGGCCTGAGCGCCGGCGTCTTCACCGTCACGGCGACCGCGGCGCTCGGTGAACTCGCCGGAGCCGAGCACACCCGGCGAGCGTCGACCGTCTCCACGGTGCCGAACATGGCCGGACTGGGGACTGGACGCCATTGCCGCCGCCCTGTTCGCACAGTACGGGACCGCTCCCACGCACCCGGTGTTCTGGACCTGCCTCGCCAGCCTGGTCCCGGCGTTCCTGGCCGTCGTCGTCACCCCGGAGACCGTCACGGCCCGGCAGCGCCTTGCGTCGCCGATCCGCCGCCCCGCCATTCCCGGCCCGCGGACAGCGCGGACCGAGTTCCTGCGGGCGGCCGCGGCCGTTCTCGCCGCGTTCGCGGTCAGCGGACTCCTCTCGTCGTTGGTGCCTGCCTTCCTCCGCGAACAGTTGCACGTCCACGACGTCGCGGCTCTCGGCGCACAGGTCGGGCTGCTGTCCATCGTCGCCCTGATCGCGCAGGTGGCCGTCCCGGAGCGGCGGATCTCCGGGCGCCGGCCGGCACCAACGTTCCTCACAGCGGGCGTCGTGGTGTCCGAGACCGGCCTGTGGGCACGGTCACTGCCCACGTTCGCCGCCGGAACACCTCTGGCGGATACCGGCATCGGCCTGGTCTTCCGCGGCGGCGTCGGAGTCGCCCAGCGGCTCGCCGGCCCGCGGCGCAGGGCGGATCTGCTCTCTACGTACTTCCTGTTCGCCTACACGGGCACGATCGTGCCCACGCCGGCCCTCGGACTCCTCGGCCAGAGCAGCAACCAGGACTTCGCCACCCTGATCCTCGCCGCCGCCGTCATGGCGACGACCCTCGCGAGCGCACTCAGCCGCCCAGCCACCACCATGACCTGAGCGGCTGCCGCACCGAGTGGCTCTGCACCCCGCGCCTCAACGACGGGCTCCGCACGGGCACCCACGGCGAGCCAGAATGGCGCTGAACACCATAAATATCCGATGTGACCGGAACGCGTGCACACGGGTGCCGCTCTCGTCGTGTCCACCGCGCTCGCGGGCCCCGCCCCGGCTGACATACCGAACCAGGACACCCGATACCGATGGAGGAAGACCATGACTGACCCGGCAACCACCGCCCGCGTCCCCGACAACCCGGTCCGCGACCTGCCACTGCACGACCTGGCCGGCTTCACCCACCGCTGGGTCGACGCAGGCGGTGTCCGGCTTCATGCGGTCGAGGGCGGTCAGCCGAACGGCCCAGCCGTCGTGCTGCTCGCTGGATTCCCGCAGACCTGGTGGGCATGGCGAAAGGTGATGCCCGGCCTGGCCGACCGGTGCCACGTCATCGCGATCGACCTGCCGGGCCAGGGCCACTCCGAACGCCCGGACGGCAGCTACGACACGCACACGGTCGCCGCGTACGTCCACGCCGCGGTGCAAGCGCTCGGAGTGTCGACATACTGGCTGGCCGCCCACGACATCGGCGCCTGGGTCGCCTTCTCCCTCGCCCTGAAGTACGAGAGCAGGTTGCATGGCCTCGCGCTGCTCGACGCCGGTATCCCGGGCATCACCCTCCCCGACACCATCCCGACCGACCCCGAGGTGGCGTGGAAGACTTGGCACTTCGCATTCCATCTCGTGCCCGACCTGCCCGAAACACTGCTCACAGGCCGTGAACGCGAGTACGTCGGCTGGTTCCTGAAGGCCAAGGCCCTCGCCTCCGACACCTTCGACGACGCCGAGATCGAGCAGTACGCCGCGGCCATCGCCGCTGACGGCGGGCTCCGCGCTTCCCTGGCCTACTACCGGGACGCCGCCGAATCGGCGCGGAAGAACCACGAGGCCCTTGAACAGCACCACCTGACGGTGCCGGTTCTCGGGATTTCCAGCAGCCACGGTTCCGTCCCTGACATGGCGGCTTCCATCCGGCCGTGGGCCGACGACACCACCGGGATCGTCGTGCCGGACGCCGGCCACTTCATCCCGGACGAACACCCCAACGCTGTCGCGGCCGCTCTGGTCGGCTTCATCGGTCATCTCGACCCGGCCCTGAAGGACCGGGCTCGGAGGTAGGGCGCTACGGGCTGTGACGTGGCCTCCTTCGTCCAGGCACCCCTTATGGGGTGGCAGGGATGCGTGATGGACCCGACCGCGGGCCACCAGGGCGCAGGGCCCTCCGTGACCACGGCTGTTCACCCACCACGAAGGCCGCCTCCGTGTACGCCGGACATCGAACCGAGTGATCAAGTTCGAGGCACCAATCGACGCCGGACGTTGAAGACCAAGTCATGGCCTCCCTTGTGCACATACGGTCGGGCCGGTCCGGAGGTCCCGTTGCCCGGCCCAGGCGGGAGGAGCAGGCGTGGGAGCGGGTCCGCGGATGATGCCGGTCATCTCCCGTGGCACGCGTGGGCACGGACCTGGACCCCTGGCTCACGAGGGCGGGGCACTTCATGGCGGAGGAGGCGCCCGACGAGATCACGCAGACGATCCGCGACCTGCTGGGCCGCTGGGCCGCTGAGCCCGCCGCCCGGGCCACGGGCGGCGGCGGGCGAGCCCCGCGATCCGGCGACCACTGACCAGCCCGGTTCCCCACGGCCGCTGCCGTGGCCCGGGGCACACCGAGCGACGACCAGCAACAGTGGCGGCACGGACCCGGTGAGCGTGGGCGGGGAGGGCCGCTGCCGACCGCCGGGGAACCGGCCGTCGGCAGACCCCGGGATGCCGCATCGGCCCGGAAGCGGTTCATTCTGTCCACGCCCGCGTCGGTCACCGGGCCACCCTGACGGGGTCATACGAGGACGTCGGCAGGGCCGAACTCGCTTCAACGAAAGGCAATCTGGCGCTCCTGACCTTTGCAACGTGATGCCGGCAGGGACGGACGATGTGCGATCGGAGCGGTATGCCTGTTGGGTGAGGTATCCGCGAGGTGGCGGGCTGACGCACGAACGGCAGGCGTTTCGCGCGCGGATCCGGCTGGAAGCCGCCGAGCGATTCGCTGCCCGTGGCTCCCACCCGCACGTTGACCACCCGCCTGGTCCTGATGCGGGCCGGGCTCCTCGCCGAGGCTGACAAGCCCACGCGGTTCTCCGTCTCCGACAGCCGACCCGCACTCCGTGGATCACAGCTCCGCTGCCGCCTCGGGCACCGCGCCAGTGCGCGGACTGCTACGCCTGGATTGCCTGGTTCATCCCTGGAGGGTGGCGAGCCAGTCGGTCAGCAGGCGGTTGACCTCGTCGGGGCGCTCCTGCTGGATCCAGTGGCCGCAGCCGTCCAGGAGGTGGGAGGCCGACAGGCCGGGGAGGGTGGTGGGGTGGGCGTCGATGGCGTCGGACATCCAGGTGGTGGAGGCGTCCAGGGCACCGCCGACGAACAGGGACGGCTGCTTGATCGGGGCTCCGCGGTGCGGGGCAAGGTCTTCCCAGTCCCGGTCCATGTTGCGGTATCGGTTGAGTGCGCCGGTCAGGCCGGTGCGCTCGAACTCCCCGGCGTAGACGTCGAGGTCTTCCTCGCTCAACCAGGCCGGGAGCGGGCCGTCGGGGAAGCGGTCGCGTAGCCGGCCACCGCCGCGGGCGACGAAGTGCGGGTCGGGCTCGCCCTGGGCGGGCATGGTGTCGGCGGACAGGGCCGCGTAGAAGCCTGCGAGCCAGCCCCGGACGTCGGGCTCGATCTCCGCTTCGGCGCGGCCGGGCTTCTGGAAGTAGGAGACGTAGAACTCCTGCTCGGGGCCGCCGATCTGTCCGAAGACGTCGCTGGGGCGGGGCCCGCCGGGCGGCGCGTAGGGGACGCTCAGCAGGCCGACGGCGCGGAAGATCTCGGGGTGGAGCAGGGCCGAGGTGGCGGCGATGGTGGAGCCCCAGTCGTGGCCGACGACCACCGCGCTTTCCTCGCCGAGGGCACGCACGACGGCGACGTTGTCCTCCACCAGATCGAGCATGCGGTAGGCGTCGGTCGCCTCCGGCTTGGAGGAGCGGCCGTAACCGCGCACGTCGATCGCCACTGCCCGGTAGCCGGCCGCGGCGACGGCCGGGAGCTGGCGGCGCCAGGAGTACCAGGACTCGGGGAAGCCGTGCACGAGCAGTACCAGCGGGCCTGTGCCCTGCTCGACCAGGTGCAGACGCCCGGCCGGGGCTTGCACGGTGCGGTGGCGGAGCTCGGCGGTCGGCTCGAACTGCATGGGCTTCTCCTCGGTTCCCGGTGACGCGGCTACCCATCGATCATGCGGTGCGGCACCCTCCCGACGCGATCAGCCTTGCCACTCTGGCAACCTTGCAGGACAGAGCGGTGCAGCGGCTCAAGAAGGAGCGTGAAAGGTGGCAGCCGACGACGTGGACGGCACACTGGCCGCGATGGGGCCCCGGTTGCGGGCCGCACGCGAGCACCGCGGTGCGACGCTCGCCGGTGTCAGCCGCGCGACCGGCATCTCGCCCAGCACGCTGTCCCGGATCGAGACCGGCCGACGCAAGCCCACCCTGGAGGTGCTGCTGCAACTGTCGAAGGAGTACGGCGTCTCCCTGGACGAGCTGGCCGGCACGGCGCCCGCCCCCGCGGCCAAGCCGCGCGCTACCGCGCCGCTGAGCTTCGGGGATGACAAGGCGGTGCTGCCGTTGACCCGGTACGTCGGCGGCCTGCACGCCCACAAACACGTCCTGCCCGCCCTCAAGGACCGGCCCAAGCGGCCCCGTCAGGTCTCGCACGACGGCTACGAGTGGCTGTGCGTCCTGTACGGACGACTGTGGCTCGCACTCGGCGACCAAGACCTCGTCCTGACCCCCGGGGACGTCGCCGAGTTCGACACCCTCACCCCGCACGGGGTGGCGAACTCCAGCCCCAGCGGTCCGGTCGAGTACCTGATCATGTTCGGACCGCAGGGCGAGCGCCAACGGCCGCGCACCCCTCCAAGGTCTGGTGACAGAAAGGCTGCTGAGTGAGCAGCCGTGAGCTTGTTCTTTATGGTCTGAGTCGATTTCGTTCGGTGATGCTCTCGGGTTGTTTCACGGTCTTGCCCACGTCGTAGCGGGTGACGGGCCGCCGGTTCTTCGAGCCAAGTGGCCTGCCTGGGCCGGGCGTTGAGGGTTTCGGCGCCCGGGCCGGACAGGTGAGATGTGGGGCCTTGGTCGGAGCACATGATCGTGCGAAGGCCGCCCGCACGTCCGCCGAACAGCGGAACCAGAGATCAAGTTCGAGTGCCGTTCGGACGCTGGTAAGCAAGTCAGGTGGCAACCAGTGAGGCGTGGATCCGGCTGACGGCACGCAGGATCTCGTCGCGGTTCTTCGCCCGCTTGATCCATGCCGGAAGCCGGGCCACCAAGGTCATCTTCTGACCAGTGTCGTACCAGGGCGCTCGTTCCCTCAGCGACGCCTGGACGAAACGACGGATCAAGTCGAGATGTTCGAGGTTGTACGCCCACAACCACCCGTGCCGAGTCTCGACCTGGAGCCACAGCGGCATACCGAAGTACGGATCCGTCCCTGGTTGAGCTGTCCCGGCAGAGAGCGTGACATGACGGCCGCTCCACACCCGTGACAGTCCGCAGCCATGACAGACCAGGCGCCGCGGCCTGAACAGAATTCGCCCCCCGGGACCGGAGTCTTCGGGCGCCGGAACGACACGGGCGGCCTTCTCACAACCGGGGCACCGCACAATGATCAAGCTGATGAAGTCGTACTCGGTACTGCGCGGGTCCCGGAACCGAGCAGAGAACAAGGCCATGCGGTGAGTATGCAACTGCCTTGCCCAACAACGCATCCCGATTCGACCGCTCATGCTCAGGCCTGCCAGCCACCATGCCAGGACCGGACGAAGGTCAAAGAACAAGGTGAGTGCCTGTTCCTGAACCGGGTTGATGGGTAGCCTCGGCTCTACGCCGGCGTGGTGGAGCAGGGGCAGCAGCCGGCGCTGTGCTCGGTCTTGTCCGAGCCGCGGCGCCGGGTACGCAGCCGCGGCTGGTCCAGCAGCCCCTTGGCGATCCAGTCGTGGATGCGCCGTGCGGTCATGTCCGGACGGCCGGCCGCATGGGAGTCCGCGACAAGGTCGTCGACGGTGCCAGGCCCGCTGATGCTCTACCAGGTGTACACGAGGCGGAAATTACATCGTTCTCCCGGCAACGGGCCCCAGTTGGGGATGCGGCGCCTACCATCCGGCTGCCACGACCAACACAGCGGCACACACCACCCCGCCCGCCCCCCGGCGAGCCGCCGCGCCGCATCGACCCACACCCCGCACAGTGTGTCGCCGGTGCACCATCGACAGCGTGGTCAGCACCTCCGGCAACTCCTTGTCGGTGAAGGTGCGGTGAAGCCGCGGCTCGCGCGCGGTACGCCGGCCGCCACCCAGCGGACCGGACTGGGCCCCTGGCCGGGAGGTTCCCCCTTGTCCTCGGGGGGCCCAGGGGTCATCCGGCTCGCGCCCGTGTCCCGCAGGGAGGGTAGAACGGGGCCAGGCCCGCGTGGGGAAGCGGGGACGGGGGGTGGTAGCCCGTGGCGGCGGTGTCCGTCGTGTACGCGCGGGCGTTGGGCGAGAGGCCCGTGTGCGGGTCGCCGAGGCGGCCCTGGATCTCGTAGGTGCCGTCTCCGGTGTACGTGTACGCCGTCAGGTCGGGATACCGGTCGTGGTCGTAGTCGGCCACCGCGATGTCCTTCGTGGCCCCCAGGTCGAGGGGGACCGTGCGCCGGCTGCGGCCGGTGTCGGAGAAGGGCCCCAGCCTCAGTTCGGCCACGCGGGGCCGGACCGGGTCGTCGCCGCCCTGCTCCTTCCCCGCCACGACGACCAGGTCGTTCCAGCCGTCCCGGTCGAAGTCCGCGACGGCGGCGCTCACGTACTCCTGCCGGCCAGCGGTGCGATCGGCCAACCCCCGTGCCGGGACCGTCGTTTCGCGGGGCGTGCCGACGGCGAAGGTGACGGCCAGCAGGGCACCCCGGCGGGACGGGTCGGTGATCCGGTCCTGCAGGCCGTCGTTGTCCACGTCGGCGATCAGGTCCCCCGATCGCGTCCGGCACGCGGTGACGGCGGGCGGTCCCACCGGGCGCGGCGGGGGCCCGCCCAGCCGGTCCTCGCCGCCGGACAGGAGCAACAGGCCGCCCGCCAGCAGGAACGCCGTGCGGGTGAGCCGTCTCGGCCGGGAGGTACCGCCGGGTGCGCGTACGGACATGGGCAGGGATCGTAGCCACCGGGCCGGGAGTGTCAGGGAGCGGGGCCCCGGCGGATGTTCTCGCCTGTGCCGTTGACATTGAGCAAGTCCGTCACCGTAGACCCTCGCACAGCATGTCGCACAGCTTTCGATATTTCGACGATGCCTTGCCGGGTGGGGATCGGCATCCGCACCCCTGCCATCGACGCGGCGGACTTCGTGACCCCGCCGCTCGGCAGACCTTCCTTCCTCACCGTGGCCGGTGCCACGGCGGCGGCCCTGTCGGACACGGACGGCGGCACCGCCCAAGCCGCCCGGCGGACCGCGCGGACAGCACACCGGCGAGCCGCCGCCGCACGGCCGTTCCCGCTCACCGCGGTGACCCTGCTGGCCGGGCCGTTCCAGCACCACCAGCACCGCAACACGGCCTACTTGCGCTTCGACCGGATGGGTACGCCCTGGGCCCGGCCGTCCTGCGCCCGGGCCCCCGCCGTGCTGCCGGCGTCCCCGCGCCGGCCGCGTTGCCCCCGCCGTGCTGCGGCCGCGCGGTGCCATGCTCGGAGGCCGCCTCCCGCCGTCCGGCCGCCGTGGTCCCGTCCGCGTCCCTGGCCGCCCGCGCCTGGCCTCCGGTCACCCGTCGGCGGTCCGCCGTCCCGCTCACCGCACCGCGCCGGTCCCTGGCCGTCCGGAGCCTTGCGCCGAGCTGCGCGGCGTCTTGACGGCCCGACCGATCCGGCCGTGCGGCGCCTGACCGCCGCCCGTCTGTCCCGCGCCGCCTGTCCGCCGTCCGGAGGCCCGGCCGCCTGCCGTCCCCCGTCCTGCGGCCGTGCCCGCCGTCCCGCTCGCTGCACCCGTGCCGCGCCGCCGTCCGTGCCCGCCGCCGCCCTCCGCGCCTCCTCACCGCTTTGAAGAGGGTGGTGAGGGTACCGAGCATGAGCACGCGTATGGCTGGTCCGCCTCGCAGTGGCGAGCGCGCCCCGCGCCGGAAGTTCGAGCGTGGTCCAGTCCGCCGTGGGGCGCCCTGGTCAGGGGCGGGGCGTCGGGCGACCGCGAATTGGTCTAGTCCCTTTTTGGTCCAGACCATTGACCCGGCATTCCGGCGAGCGCTATCCCAGTAGTCGGCAACTCCCTGTCCCCACAGGGACATCGGCCACCCTTCCACACACCGGGACTGACATGAGACTCGTGCGCTCCTTCCGCGCAGCCCTCACGGCGGCCGCCACCCTGGCGGCCGCGACGGGCCTCGCCCTCACGGGAACCGGCACCGCCCAGGCCGCGACGCCCCTGCCGAACCACGTCTTCGCCCCCTACTTCGAGGCGTGGACCGGCGAGAGCCCCGCCGCCCTGTCCGCCCAGTCGGGCGCCAAGCACCTGACGATGGCGTTCCTGCAGACCGCCTCGAAGGGCTCCTGCACGCCGTATTGGAACGGCGACACGAGCATGCCGGTCGCCGCCTCGACGTTCGGTGCCGACATCAAGACCATCCAGAACAACGGCGGTGACGTCATCCCCTCGTTCGGGGGGTACACGGCCGACACCACCGGCACCGAGATCGCCGACAGCTGCACCGACGTACAGCAGATCGCCGCCGCGTACGAGAAGGTCATCACGACCTACGACATCTCGCGGCTCGACATGGACATCGAGGTCGACTCGCTCGACAACACCGCCGCCATCGACCGCCGCAACAAGGCCATCAAGCTGGTCGAGGACTGGGCCGCGGCGAACGGGCGCAAGGTGGAGATCTCCTACACCCTGCCGACCACCACGCACGGCCTCGGGGACACCGGCGAGGCGCTGCTGCGCAACGCGGTCGCCAACGGCACCCGGGTCGACGTCGTCAACCTGATGACGTTCGACTACTACGACAACCAGGCCCACGACATGGCGAAGGACACCCAGACCGCCGCCCAAGGCCTGTACGACCTGCTCGCGCAGCTTTACCCGGGCAAGACCTCGACCCAACTGTGGAACATGGTCGGCGTCACGGAAATGCCGGGCGTCGACGACTTCGGCAAGGCGGAGACCTTCACCCTGGACAACGCCCGCACCGTGTACGACTGGGCGGTCGCCAAGGGCATCAACACCCTGTCCTTCTGGGCGCTGCAGCGGGACAACGGCAGCTGCGCGGGCGGTGCCGCCGCCGACAACTGCTCCGGCATCCAGCAGAACACGTGGGACTTCACGCACATCTTCGCGCCGTTCACCGGTGGCGGCTCCACCACACCGTCGAACGACTTCTCCGTCGCGCTCACTCCGTCCTCCGGCTCCGTGACGGCCGGCCAGTCCGCTACGGCCACCGTGAAGACCGCCGTGACCACGGGGAACGCCCAGAGCGTGAAGCTGACCGTCAGCGGGGCCCCGGCGGGCGTGACCGCCTCCCTCAGCCCGACGTCGGTCACCGCGGGCGGCACCTCCACCCTCACCCTGGCCACCACCTCGGCCGCGGCCTCCGGTACCTACACCGTGACCGTGACCGGCGCGGGCACCTCGGGCAGCCACTCGGCCGCCTACTCCCTCACCATCACCGGCGGCTCCGGCAACCAGTGCACCGCCGCGCCTTGGGCCAAGGACAAGGTGTACACCGGCGGCCAGCAGGTCTCGTACAAGGGCCACAACTGGAAGGCCAAGTGGTGGACGACGGGCGAGGAACCCGGCACCACCGGTGAGTGGGGCGTCTGGCAGGACCTCGGTCCCTGCTGATCCGCCCGCCTGACACAGCCCGAGGGCCGCGAACTCAAAGGCGGCCCCCGGGCATCGTCCGGCGTACCGACGGTTTTCGTCAGCAGCGACCAGCCGACGGACGGGACCGCCCTCCCGTCACGGCACGACGATCAGTTGACGATCTCGGCGCGACCGTCCAGACGGCCGGCGGCCAGCCGGTCCCGCCACATCCGGAGAGCCTCGGGTGTCTGCCGCGTCCAGTCCGTGACCTCGCCGACGATCCGGAGCGGGTCTCTGCTGCGGTACGAGCGGGTGGGATTGCCGGGGTACTTCTTGTCGGTGACGTTCGGATCGTTCTCGAACTCTCCGGTCGGTTCCACCACGTACACCCGCGGGGCCCCGTCGCCGGGTGCGAGCTCGGCGGCAAGTCCCGCGCCGTCGCGCAACGCGGTGAAGTAGACATGGTTCATCACGATGTCGGGCCGGTAGTTGGATCGGAAACCGGCGGTAAGGTGATCTCCGACCTTGAGGTCGGCCTTCGTGCCGTGGAAGAACGGCCCCTCGTCCAACGCCTTGTCCATCGCCGAAGGCTACCAACCGAGCTGCCATGACGACGCCCGGACCGCATGCCGAGGAGGCCGTGGGGCGGGCAAGGACCAGGCTCGGAGACGGGTGCAGGAACGCTGTCGGGGCAGGTGTGTGAGTCGGGTGTGTCCGCGTCCAGGGCGGTGGGCGGTCGGCCACGACGTCACTGAACTCGTCGGGACGGCCGGAGCAGGAGGCCACCGGCTCCCCTGGGGCGACGACGTTGACGACTGTGCAGACCGGGCGCGCCTCGAAGCGCGCGCAGTTCGTCGGAGTCTTGGTGCGTGAGGTCGAGCTCCGCCTGGTGGGGGTCCTCGGTGAGCGCCGGCGGCATGCCCGGTGCCGCGGCCGGCTGCGTCGGTAGCCCTGTCGCAGTCGTGGTCGAGTGGCGCGGCCGGTTGCGGGCCTGCCCACAGGGTGAAGGTGAGGGTGATCTCGTGTGCGTCTTCCGCCTCGTGTTCGGGGCGGAGGTGTTCCAGGTAGGGCACGGCGAGGCGGGTGAGCCGGTCCCGTTCCAGGCTTGCTGTGTGGTGTGGGTTGTCTTGGTTGGTGTGGTTGTGTGGGGTGGCTGGCGTGTGGTGTCTGGGGCGTGGGTGGCGTGTGTGGCGG
>NZ_JBVIJO010000027.1:0-46105 GCF_055581365.1 Streptomyces sp. NPDC031445 | reverse complement strand
GGTTCCTCGGCGGTGCCCTCCGAGCGCGGGAAGAACTCGTACCACGAGCCGTACAGCGCGCGTTCGCGCTCCACCAGCAGCGGCATCGGGTCCGAGGCGGTGACCAGCTCCCGCAGCGGATACCGGGCGAGCACCGACTCCACCTCCGGCGCCAGGGCCGCCTTGAGACGGTCGTGCACCGACAGGGAGTCGTTGCCGAGGGCGTGTGCGGCGGCCAGGACCAGGGCGCGCTCGGGGCCCTTGGGCACTCCGGCGGCGGCCCGCCCGTACAGCTCCGCGCCCTCCTCCAGGACCAGGCCGGTGTCGATCCCGGCCGGCACCTTCACGGACGCGGTGTGCCGCCACGTCGCCAGCGGATGGCTCCAGGCCTCCACCCGGAAGGTCCAACGGCCCGTCGCGTCCGGGGTGATCCGCGCACCCCAGCGGTCGCTGCCCGGGGCGAGTTCCCGCATCGGCGTCCAGGGGCCCCGGCGGCCCTGGGGATCACGCAGGACCACGTTCGCCCCCACGGCCTCGTGCCCCTCGCGGAACACGGTGGCGGTGACCTCGAAGGTCTCCCCGGCCACCGCTTTCGCCGGGCGCCTGCCGCACTCCACGGCCGGCCGGACGTCACGTACCGGGACACGGCCGATGGCCGGGGTCCTGCGCATGTATCTCACCTCCGCCGTGCGCGGAGCCGGGCACCCGGCCCGGCTCCGCGATCCGAAAGTCGGGCCGGCGCGCGCCGGTCCCGAGAGGAACGCCTTGTACGGTGCCAGGTCAGGGGCTTGGCGCCGTGGAACGCCGCTCCGGCGGCGGCGCCCTTCTGGCCGCCCGGCGTGGCTGCGGCCGTCCGTCCTGCTCGCGCAGGTAGGTGACCAGGTTCGTGCGCAGATAGCGCTCGGCGGCGTCCGCGGCCTCGCGGGCGCAGCGTTTGCCCATCAGCACGCACAGCGTGTATCCCGAGTCCTCGAAGGTGGCCCGGACCGTGCGGTCGTGGGGCGAGGCGAGCATCACGCGCTCCCACGCCCGGTAACGCCGCAACTGCCGGGCCACTTCGGCCTTGGCGGGTAGCAGCATGGCCCTCAGCCACCTTCCACGCTCTCGACTGGGCGCGTTCCCGACGGTCGGGTGGCGTCCGCGCAGGGGAAGGCGCGGCACCGTTACGGCGATCGAGGCTTTCACTTATGGTGCACGCGCGACGACGCAGCGTCTTGTTGGAGCTTCAATCATTCGGGGGGCCGGGTGCTCGTGTTGCACGAATGGCGTAGCGGGCGCACCGTGGAGGTGACTCAGAAGCGATCAGCGCTCACGCTATGTGTCCGGGATCCCTCCCGGACGGGGCAAGGGGAGCGAGAGCTTCGCCGGTGAGGAGCAAGCGACGATGAAGACCGCAGTGCCCTGCTACTACCACCTCGACGTGGAAGTCAGCCCGGAGCGGGTGGGACAGGTCAGCCGCATCCTGGCCGCCCACCTCCGCTACTGGGACCTCGAGAACCTCGTGGACCCCGTCCGCCGCGGCGCGGAACTGCTGCTGCGCGCGATCGACCAGCATGCGACGGACAAGCACACCTCGATCGAGATGTGGTGGAACGGCCAGCACCTCATCACCGCCTTCGGTGACGACGACCCGGATCTGCGCCCGGACCTGGACCTGCGGTCCTGCCTCGCGGACATCGCCGCGATGAGCGACGGCTGGGGCTGCTGCGCCTCGGACACCGGCAGCAAGATCATCTGGTTCTCGCAGCGCGCCCGCGCCGGCCAGCGCGTCCCGCTGGTGCCCACCGCTCCCGCGCCGACGCTGCGGGAGGGCCTCGATGTGCCGCGTGAGGAGCCGGTGGCCGTGCTCGCCGCGCCGGCGCCCGCCGGTGACGACGCCCTGGAGGGCAGCCGGTGACCGCCCGGAAGAACCGCGAAGGGGTGCCCGTGTGGAGCGGGCACCCCTACCCGTTGGGTGCCGCGTTCGACGGACAGGGCACCAACTTCGCCCTGTTCAGCGAGGTCGCCGAGCGCGTCGACCTGATCCTCGTCGACGACTCCGGCACCGCCGCCCCCGTCCCGCTGCAAGAGGTCGACGGCTTCGTGTGGCACGCCTACCTGCCCGGCGTCGGACCCGGCCAGCGCTACGGCTACCGGGTGCACGGCCCCTGGCAGCCCTCGCTCGGCCACCGCTGCAACCCGGCCAAGCTGCTGCTCGACCCGTACGCCCGTGCCGTGGACGGCCAGATCGACAACCACGCCTCCCTCTACGAGCGCGCCCCGGACGGGCCCGCCCCGGCCGACAGCGCCGGCCACTCCATGCTGGGCGTGGTCACCGACCCGTTCTTCGACTGGGGCGACGACCGCCCGCCCCGGACGGCGTACGCGGACTCGGTGATCTACGAGACCCATGTGCGCGGCCTGACCATGACCCACCCGGACGTCCCGCAGCGGCTGCGCGGCACCTACGCCGGCCTCGCCCACCCCGCGGTGACCGAGCACCTCACCTCGCTCGGGGTGACCGCCGTCGAGCTGATGCCGGTCCACCAGTTCGTCCAGGACGGCGTGCTCCAGGACCGCGGCCTGTCCAACTACTGGGGCTACAACACCATCGGCTTCTTCGCCCCGCACAACGCCTACGCCGCCTTCGGCACCCGCGGCCAGCAGGTCAACGAGTTCAAGGCCATGGTGAAGGCGCTGCACGCGGCCGGCCTCGAAGTCATCCTCGACGTGGTCTACAACCACACCGCCGAGGGCAACGAACTGGGCCCCACGCTGTCCTTCCGGGGCATCGACAACGCCTCCTACTACCGCCTGGTCGACGGCGACTGGGCGCATTACTACGACACCACCGGCACCGGCAACAGCCTGCTGATGCGGCACCCCTACGTACTCCAGCTGATCATGGACTCGCTGCGGTACTGGGTCACCGAGATGCACGTCGACGGCTTCCGCTTCGACCTCGCGGCCACCCTCGCCCGGCAGTTCCACGAGGTGGACCGGCTCTCGGCGTTCTTCGACCTGATCCAGCAGGACCCGGTGATCAGCCGGGTCAAGCTGATCGCCGAGCCCTGGGACGTCGGCGAGGGCGGCTACCAGGTGGGGAACTTCCCGCCGCTGTGGTCGGAGTGGAACGGCAAGTACCGCGACGCCGTACGGGACTTCTGGCGCGCCGAGCCCGGCTCGCTCGGCGAGTTCGCCTCCCGGCTCACCGGCTCCTCCGACCTCTACCAGCACAGCCGGCGCCGGCCGCGCGCGAGCGTCAACTTCGTCACCGCGCACGACGGTTTCACCCTGCGCGACCTGGTGTCGTACAACGACAAGCACAACGAGGCCAACGGCGAGGACAACCGGGACGGCGAGAGCCACAACCGGTCCTGGAACTGCGGGGCCGAGGGCGACACCGACGACCCGGCAGTGCTCGAACTGCGGGCCCGGCAGCAGCGCAACCTGCTGGCCACGCTGCTGCTCTCGCAGGGCATCCCGATGCTTTGCCACGGCGACGAACTCGGCCGCACCCAGCGGGGCAACAACAACGCCTACTGCCAGGACAACGAGATCTCCTGGATCGACTGGGACCTGACCGACGAGCAGCGCGCCCTCGCCGACTTCACCCGGCGCCTGATCGCGCTGCGCGCCGCCCACCCGGTGCTGCGCCGGCGCCGCTTCTTCCGCGGCGAGACCGCGACCCACGCCAGGCAGCCGCTGCCCGACCTGATGTGGCTGCGGCCCGACGCGCGGGAGATGACCGACCGCGACTGGCAGCGCGGGGACGCGCACACGGTCGGGGTGTTCCTCAACGGGGACGCCATCGCCGAGCGCGACTCCTACGGCCGCCGCATGGTCGACGACTCCTTCCTGCTGTTCGTCAACGGCTACTGGGAGCCGGTCGTCTTCCGCCTGCCCGACGACTCCTTCGGGGAGCGCTGGACCACCCTGATCGACACCGCCGACCCGGAGGGCGTCCCCGACGAACGGGAGCGGAAGGCGGGCACCAAGCTGCGCGTGGAGGCGCGCGGCCTGGTCCTGCTGTCCCGCCCGTCGCGTGCCGCCGGCACGTGAGTGACGGAACCGGCCGACGGCGCCGCACCCGCCCGGGGTGCGGCGCCGTCGGCTCGGAGTGCCGGCCTCAAGGGCTCCGGCGGGACGTCACCGTGAACTGGGCGCCGTCCGGGTCGCGCAGGATCGCCTCCGTCTCCTCCTCGCGCAGGACGCTGCCACCGTGCTTCTCCGCCGTGCGGGCGCAGCCGGACACGTCGGCCACCGCGAAGTGGATCTGCCAGTGCGGTCGCACCGAGGGGTCCGGGGCCGCCTCCACCGCTCCGGAGTCGATGCGCGCCACGATGTCGCCCTGGCTGCGCAGTACCACCTCGCCGCCCTCGTACTGGACCTCGCAGCAGCCCGGCTGCCCGGTCGCCCAGCCCAGGACCTCGCCGTAGAAGATCGCGGCGTCGAAGGCGTCCCGGGTGTGCAGCCGGACGAAGGTCGGGGCCGCCTGCCGCCACGCCTCCCAGTTGGTGACCAGTTCGCCCTGCCAGATACCGAACGTGGCCCCGTCCCGGTCGGCGAGCAGCGCCGCCCGGCCCGGCGGGAAGGACAGCGGCCCGACCGCCGAGGTGCCGCCGCGCTCCCGCACCCGGGACACGGCCACGTCCGCGTCCGCCACGGCGAAGTACGGCGTCCAGGCCACCGCCATCTGCCACATGGAGGCCACGGCGGCGATCCCGGCCACCGGGACCCCGTCCGCCAGGGCGATCCGGAAGTGCTCGCCGAGCTTGGCGCCGCGCCAGCGCCAGCCGAGGACGGCGGCGTAGAAGTCCTGGGTGGTCTTCAGATCGCGGCTGGTCAGGCTCACCCAGCACGGTGCGCCGAAGACGGAGTGGGTGGAGACGACGTCTTTTCTGCGCGTTTCGCCGCCGGTGCGGGTGTCGTGGTTCATGGCAGTCGCGTCCTGCTCTCGGGGCCGGGCGGCCACCGGTCTGACACCAGTGTCCGGCCGGAAGCGGGTGGGCTGCCTGTCGAGTACCCCGGGTGGCGGGGGTACAGGCCCCTGCGCAGGATGGAGGGATGGGAGACATCGAGCCGGACCGGATCGCCGCGCTGCAGGCGGAGGTCGACCAGCTGAAGGAGGCCATGACCTCCCACGCGGTGATCGACCAGGCGATCGGGATGGTCGTGGCCCTCGGCCGGGTGACCCCGGACCAGGGGTGGCAGGTGCTGAAGGAGGTCTCCCAGCACACCAACATCAAGCTGCGCAACATCGCGGAGCTGATCCTGATCTGGGGGCGGCGCGGCGACATCCCGGCCCAGATCAGGGCCGAGCTGGAGGACGCGCTGGACCGGTACGGCCCGACCCAGGTGCCGGGGTCCGAGGGCCAGTAGGCCCACCCGGAGCCGGGAACAGGGGCCCCCGGGCCGGGGAACGGGGGGCCGGGGGATCAGCGGGCGCGGACCTCCGCCAGCAGTTCGTCGCGCAGCCGGTCGAAGCAGCCGCTCAGCAGCCGCGAGACGTGCATCTGCGAGATGCCCAGCTGCTGGGCGATCCGGCTCTGTGTCATACCGCCGAAGAACCGCAGGTAGAGGATGGTGCGTTCGCGCTCGGGCAGCGCCTCCAGGCACGGCTTGACCGCGGCCCGGTCCACGACGAGGTCGAACCCCGGGTCCAGGCCGCCCAGCGAGTCACCCAGGGCGTACCCGTCCGTGCCGGCCACCTCGGCGTCCAGGGACAGCGCGGAGAAGCACTCCAGCGCCTCCATCCCGGTGCGCACCTCGTCCTCGCTGAGCCGCGTGAACGCGGCGATCTCGGCGACGGTGGGCGCCCGGCCCGGCGTGGTCTGCGCCAGCTCCTTGGCGGCGGCGCGGACCCGGTTGCGCAGGTCCTGCACCCGGCGCGGCACGTGCAGGGTCCACATGTGGTCGCGGAAGTGGCGCTTGATCTCCCCGGTGATGGTGGGCACCGCGTACGCCTCGAAGGCCCGGCCGCGGTCCGGATCGTAGTGGTCGACGGCCTTGACCAGGCCCAGCGCGGCCACCTGGTACAGGTCCTCAAGGGCCTCGCCACGGCCGCGGAACCGTACGGCGATCCGCTCGGCCATGGGCAGCCACAGCTGGACGAGCTCGTCCCGCAGCGCCTGGCGCTCGGGACCGTCGGACAGGCCGGCGAGCCGCTCGAAAGCGCCGCTGGTGTCCGGGGCGTCGTCGTGTGGATGGGGTTTCGTGCTGCCAGTGACACGCATCGCGCGCACCTCTCTCAGCAGGTGCTGGATGACAGACACCGTGGGAGGTGCGCTCGGACCATGGAGAGGACACCGGGGCGTCCGGCAAAAGACCGGCTCCCACGGACGTGCCTCCTGTCCGAAGCACTGTCTTGCCCTTTCCCGCTGAGGGGCATCTCAAAACAAATACGGACATATCGGGGGAGTGGGGCGTGGTGCCTTGACCGGTCCTTGGGAGGCGATACCTCTGTAACAGAGGTAATCTCCGAAGCGTGGACGCCGACGCCTTCCCGGAGGAACTGGCCGACGCGCTGGTACGCATCCAGAGGCTGGTACGGCGCCGGCTGCGCGGCGGGCTCACCGGGCCCCGGCTGCGCGGCGCCGAGGTCGAACTGCTGCGGCTGGTCGAGTCCCGGCCCGGCATCGGCGTCTCGGACGCGGCGCGCGAACTGCACCTGGCCGGCAACTCCGTGTCGACCCTGGTCAACCGGCTCGTCCGGGACGGCCATCTGGTCCGCGAGACCGACCCGGCCGACCGGCGTGCCGCCCGGCTGCTGCTGACCGGGGCCGCCGAGCAGCGGCTCGCGGACTGGCGGCGCCGCCGGGCCCAACTGGTCGGCCGGCACGTCTCCCGGCTCGGCGAGGCCGACCGCGAGGCCCTGCGCGCGGCCCTCCCGGCCCTGCGCCAACTGGCCGTCACGCTGCACGAGGAGGCCGAGGAGACATGACGAGCGACATGCCCGACGGATCCGGGACCAGGGACGCCTCCGAGGTCATCGGTGCCTCTGAGGCGGCGGGCTCCTCCGGGGCCGGCGCGTCCCGGGTCCCCGGCGCGCCGGAGAGCCCGAGCGGCGCTGCCTCCACAACCCGGGGCGGCGTCGAAGCCGTGTCCTGCACCGGGCTCGCCCATGCCTTCGGCGAGAACCGTGCCGTCGACGGGCTCGACCTGGCCGTACGGGAGGGCGAGGTCTTCGGGCTGCTGGGGCCCAACGGGGCCGGCAAGACCACCGCCATCCGGTGCATCACCACCCTGCTGCCCGTCCCCGCCGGCATGGTCCGCGTCTTCGGGCACGACGCCGCCAAGGAGCGGATGGCGGTGCGCCGGCTGCTCGGCTACGTCCCGCAGCAGCTGTCCGCCGACAGCGGGCTCACCGGCCGGGAGAACGTCGCCCTGTTCGCCCGGGTCTTCGACGTGCCGCGCCGCGAGCGCGCGGCGCGTGTCGCCCAGGCCCTCGCCGCCGTCGGCCTCGCCGACGCCGCCGACCGGCTGGCCGGCACCTACTCCGGTGGCATGGTCCGCCGCCTGGAACTCGCCCAGGCCCTGGTCAGCGCACCCCGGCTGCTCATCCTGGACGAGCCGACGATCGGCCTGGACCCGATCGCCCGCACCGGCGTCTGGGAGCACATCAACGCCGTACGCGCCGCCACCGGCATGACCGTCCTGGTCACCACCCACTACATGGACGAGGCCGACCAGTACTGCGACCGGGTCGGCCTCATGCACCGCGGCCGGGTCCGCGCCCTCGGCACCCCGGCGGCCCTGCGCCGCGGCCTCGCCGAGCGGCAGGGCGCCGACCGCCTGCCCACCCTGGAGGACGTCTTCCGCGACGTCGCCGGCAGCGGCCTCGAAGACCACCCCGCTGGAGGTTTCCGCGATGTCCGAAGCACCCGCCGCACCGCGCACCGCGTCGGCTGACGGCACTCCCGGAGACGGCACCGCCCTGCTGCTCACCCCGCCCGTACCGCGCGCGGGCTGGCGCGTCCTGCCCGCCCGGGTGGCCGCCCTGTGCGCCGTCGAGCTCCAGAAGCTGCGCCACGACCGCACCGAGCTGTACACCCGCGCCGTCCAGCCCGCCCTGTGGCTGCTGATCTTCGGCCAGACCTTCACCCGGATCCGGGCGATACCCACCGGCGGGGTCCCGTACCTCGACTACCTGGCACCCGGCATCATCGCCCAGTCGGCCATGTTCATCGCGATCTTCTACGGCATCCAGATCATCTGGGAGCGGGACGCGGGCATCCTGAACAAGCTGCTCGTCACCCCGACCCCGCGCTCGGCCCTGATCACCGGCAAGGCCTTCGCGGCCGGGGTGAAGTCCCTGGTCCAGGCGGTCGTCGTGATCGTGATCGCCGCACTGCTCGGCGTCGCCCTCACCTGGAACCCGCTCCGGCTGCTCGGCGTCGCCCTCGCGGTGGTCCTCGCCTCCGTGTTCTTCTCCTGCCTGTCGATGACCATCGCGGGCATCGTGCTCAGCCGCGACCGGCTGATGGGCTTCGGGCAGGCGATCACGATGCCGCTGTTCTTCGGCTCCAACGCCCTCTATCCCGTGTCGGTGATGCCGGGCTGGCTGCAGGCGGTCAGCAAGGTCAACCCGCTGAGCTATCAAGTGGACGCCCTGCGGGGCCTGCTGCTCGGTACGCCTGCGCATCTCGCCGCCGACTTCGGGGTGCTGGCGGTGGCCGCGGCGGCCGGCATCACCGCGGCCTCCGCGCTGCTCGGCCGGCTGGCCCGTTGATCTTGCCGCGGACGTGATGTGCGGCACGCGCGCGTACCCGGCCGCGAGAGGTTGGACACGGATTCTTCCTGCGCAGCGCTTGATCACCGATCAAAGCGGGTGAATCCCCTGGCCACGGCGCATTCCGCTCATTTGACAGTGCGCTGAGCGCACAGATAGACAGCACCTCTCGAAGGTCGAGAGGGGCACTGTGTACGAGCCGAACGTGGTCGGGGACTGGCAGGAGTACGAGGAGCATGCCGGTCTGCGGGTCCGCGTCCACCGTCTGGAGCAGGCCGAACCGCCGCGCGGACGGGACGACGCCGCCGCCGGGCTGACGTACTTCAGCGTCCGGGTGACCGTGGAGAACCGCGGCGCGCGGCACTACGGCATCCATCTGGAGGACGGCCAGATCGACGTCCGTGTCGGCCAGGACGGCGAGGGCGCCTTCATCGACTGGCGCAACTCCCAGTTCATCGAGGGCTTCGACGTCTACCCGCTGCGCCGGGCCACCGCCGTCGTCTACGCCGCCGCGCCCGAGGCCGCCCTCACGCACGTGGACGTCCAGGTCCAGCTGCGGGTGGACGACGAGTGGACCGACCGCCGGCTGTGGGCGGGCGGCATCGGCGTCGGGGAACCGGCCGCGCCGGCCGCGCCCGGCGGCACCGGCCAGGGCAGCCTGGCCCACCAGGTCAGCGCGTTCCTGAAGGACCAGGCCGAGCCCGGTTCCGCCTGACGGACGCCCGCGCGGGGCGTCGTACGGCGCTCAGTGCGGAATGCCGTCGATGATCTCGCGCGCGCCCTGCCGCAGCAGCGCCACCGCGACCGAGGTGCCGAGCGTGGCCGGATCGAGCCGGCCCGCCCACTCGTGGGCGTTCAGCCGGGTCTTGCCGTCCGGGGTGAAGACACAGGCCCGCAGGGAGAGTTCGCCGCTGCGGTCCACCCGCGCGTACCCGGCGATGGGGCTGTTGCAGTGTCCCTGCAGCACGTGCAGGAACATCCGCTCCGCCGTCGCCTCCCGGTGGGTGTCCTGGTCGCTGAGCCCGCTGACCGCGTCGATCAGCTCGCTGTCGTCCTCCCGGCACTGCAACGCGAGGATGCCCGCGCCGATCGGCGGCATCATCGCCTCCGGGGACAGCACCTCGCTGATCACGTCCGTCCGGCCGATGCGCTCCAGGCCGGACACCGCCAGCAGCAGCGCGTCCGCCTCACCGGCGGCCAGCTTCTCCAGCCTGCGGTTGGCGTTGCCCCGGAAGGGCACGCACTTCAGGTGCGGGTGGGTGGCGGCCAGCTGGGCGATGCGGCGCACCGCGGAGGTGCCGATCCGGGTGCCGTCCGGAAGCTCGTCCAGGGTGAGCCCGTCCGGGTGCACCAGCGCGTCCCGGATGTCGTCCCGCTTCAGGAACGCGGCGAACACCGTCCCGGCCGGCAGCGGCCGGTCGGCGGGCACGTCCTTGACGCAGTGCACGGCGAGATCCGCCTCCCCGGCCAGCAGGGCGGCGTCCACCTCCTTGGTGAACGCCCCCTTGCCCTCGACCTGGGAGAGATCGCCGAGCCACTTGTCGCCGGTGGTCTTCACCGGGACGACCTCGGTGCGCACGCCCGGACGCAGGACCGCCAACTCGGCGCGGACCCGTTCGACTTGGGCCAGGGCCATGGGCGAGTCGCGGGAGACGATTCGGATCAGTTCGGGAACCGGCATGCGGGACACGATAGACCCACCGGCCTCAACCGGACTCCCCGGGCAGGTCCGCCGCCGACTCCTCCGGGGCGAGATCCGGACGCAGCCGCAGCCAGGAGGGCTGGCGCAGCATGCCGTGCCGGGTGCGGGTGCTGTAGCCGACCTCGCCCACCAGCCGGGGCAGCACCCAGCGGGCGCCGGGGACACGCGGCACGGGGTCGAAGGGGCACCGGTCGCTCGCCGTGTCCCGCAGCAGGTCCGCCAGCCGGGCGCGCTCGGCCTCGCTCCACCCGGTGCCCACCCCGCCGACGTACCGCAGCCGGCCCTCCGGGTCGCGCTGGCCGACCAGCACCGCGCCGGGCAGCCCCGTCAGCCGCCCCTTTCCGGGCAGCCAGCCGCCGACGATCACGTCCTCGGCCCGCATGTTCCGGATCTTGATCCAGGCGCGGGAGCGCACGCCGGGCTCGTACACCGAGTCCAGCCGCTTGCACACCAGGCCCTCCAGGCCGTGTTCCCTGGTCACCGCGAGCGCCTCGGCGCCGTGCCCGGTCACCGCCCCGGGCGTCGACCAGTACGGGCCCGCCAGCCCCAGCTCCTCCAGCCGCGCCCGCCGCCGGCGGTACGGCAGCCGTACGAGAGGCTCCGCCAGATAGGGCACGTCGAACAGCACCAGGTGCACCGGGACCTGTGCGGCCCGGCGCGCCGCCCGCGCGGGGGCGTGCGCGAGGCCCATCCGGCTCTGGAGGAGCTGGAAGTCGGCCCGGCCCCGCTCGTCCAGGGCCAGCACCTCGCCGTCCAGCACGGCGGCGGTGGTGCCCAGCGCCCCGCCGAGCGGCCGGAGCTCCGGGTAGGCGCCGGTGATGTCCTCGCCCGAGCGGGCGCGCAGCAGCACGCTGCCGTCGCCGGGCAGATACGCCATCACCCGCTGTCCGTCCTGCTTGGTCTCGTACGCCCACCGCGCGTCCTGCGCGGCGGGCGGCAGGCTGCCGGGTGTCGCGAGCATGGGCGGAATCAGCGGCAGGGTCACGGCGGTCACGGCAGAGATCTCGACCGCCCCCGGCCGCCTCACGCGCCTTTCCCACCGGGTTCCCCTGAACGGTCCCGCCGCCCGGGCTGCGCGGGGAGCGGCACAGGGGTGGGGCCGGTGCGGGGAGGTGAAGAGGGCGCGGAGTCCGGGCGGGGCTCGGTGCGGGGCGGCAGACGGCGTGGTGGCCGGGCTCGCGGGGGTCCGACGTCGGGCGGGCGGTTACGGGGTGCCGGGCGGGCGCGGTACCGGCTGCCGGTGTCGCCCGGGGCGTAGTCCGCCATGCGCCGCCGGGCCGGGCCGAGCCGGTGTGCCGTACCGGCGGGACTCGTCGCTCGCCTTTCCTCGCGGTGCGGCGGGTGGGCGGGTGTGGCACCGGGCCGGCCGGTCCGCTGGGAGGAGCCGGCCGGGGCCGATCGGGACGGGTTTGCCCCGCCGGCCGCCGCCGGTCCGCTCACCGGTGCGCGGCACCCCGCGCACCGGTGAGCCCGCACCGCCGTGCCCGCTCAGGACACCCGTTCGGTCGTCGGTTCCGGGGCCGGGGCCGGGGCCGGGGTGCCGGGGCGGTGGCGGGGGAGGAAGGAGGCGAGGACGAAGGCGAGGGCCGCCGCGCCCGCGCCGAGCGCCATGACCGCCTTGAAGCCGTTCTCGGACGGCAGCGCGTGACCGCCGAGGCTGATCGTCAGCTGGGCCAGGATCACGCCCGCGACCGCGCTGGCCACCGACGTGCCGATGGACCGCATCAGCGTGTTGAGGCTGTTCGCGGCGGCGGTCTCCGACGCCGGGACCGCGCCCATGATCAGCGCGGGCATGGCGCCGTAGGCGAAGCCGACGCCCGCGCCGATGACGCAGGAGACCAGGACCAGGTGCCAGACCTCGCTCATCAGCACGATGTTCAGCACGTACCCGGCGGCGACGACGACCGCTCCGATCATGAGCGTGATCTTCGGCCCCCGGGACTTCGTGATCATGGCGGAGACCGGCGCCATGGCCATCATCACCAGTCCCTGCGGCGCCATCACCAGGCCGACGGTGAGCATCGACCTGCCGAGGCCGTACCCGGTCTGGGTCGGCAGCTGGAGGAGCTGCGGCAGCACCAGGGACATCGCGAACATCGAGAAGCCGAACGCGATGGAGGCCAGGTTGGTGAACAGCACCTGACGGCGGGCGGTGGTGCGCAGGTCGACCAGCGGCTGCGCGGTGCGCAGCTCGAACAGGCCCCAGCCCAGCAGGACGACGACGGCGAGCGCGAACAGACCCAGGGTGGTGCCGCTGGTCCAGCCCCAGTCGGCGCCCTTGGAGACGGCCAGCAGCAGGGAGACCAGACCGACGGCCATGCCCAGCGCGCCGGCCACGTCGAAGCGCCCGCCCGTGCGCACGCTGGACTCCGGCACCAGGCTCAGTACGCACACGAACGCGACGACGCCGAGGCTCCCGGAGGTCCAGAACAGCACGTGCCAGTCGAAGTGGTCGGCGATGAAGGCCGCGGCGGGCAGCCCGAGCGCGCCGCCGACGCCCAGCGAGGCGCTCATCAGCGCGGTCGAGCCGGCCAGCTTCTCCGGCGGCAGCTCGTCGCGCATGATGCTGATGCCCAGCGGCACCACGGCGGCGGCGAGCCCCTGGAGCGTACGGCCGACGATCATCGGGACGAGCGCGTCGCTGAGCGCGCACACCACCGAGCCGGCCACCAGCAGCACCAGGCTGGCCATCAGCAGGAGCCGCTTGCCGAACATGTCGCCGAGCCGGCCGGCCACCGGGGTGGCGACGGCGGCGGCCAGCAGTGTGGCCGTGACCGCCCAGGCGGCGTCGGACGCCGAGGCGTGCAGATAGCCGGGCAGCTCCGGGACGATCGGGATCACCAGGGTCTGCATCAGCGACACGGTGATGCCGGCCAGGGCCAGCACCGCGACCACGGCGCCCGGCCGGGCCGGAGCGGAGCGGCCGGCCTCGGCGGGCCGGGCGGGGGCGTCGGACATGGGAGAACCTTCCGGGACGAGGCAGGGCACGGGAGCCGGACGGGTGACCGGCTGCTTTTAAGTCAACTGCTTGACTTACTGTAGCGGTACGGAGCAGCGGCACGCGGGGGCCTGTCCCCGCCGGAGCGGGCGGGACCGTAGGCTGCCCTGGCTGGACCTCGCCGCCCCGGTCGAGGACCTGGGACGGAGCGCGGGACGGGCCGGCCCAGGCGGTCGGCAGTCCCGGAGCGGTGGTGAGCATGGCGCGCAGGACGGCGCGGGCCGAGCAGGTGAGCGCGACCCGGGAGGCGATCCTGACCGCGGCGGAGCGGCTGTTCGCCGAGCACGGCGTGTACGCCGTCTCCAACCGCCAGGTCAGCGAGGCCGCGGGGCAGGGCAACAACGCCGCGGTCGGCTACCACTTCGGCACCAAGGCCGACCTGGTCCGCGCGGTCGCCCGGCGGCACGCCGAGCACATCGAGACCCTGCGGGAGCGGGCGCTGGCGGCGGCCGGTGACTCCACGGACGTACGCGACTGGGTCGACTGCCTGGTCCGGCCGGTGACCGGGCACCTGGCGAGCCTCGGCAGCCCCACCTGGTACGCCCGGTTCTGCGCCCAGGCCATGACCGACCCGGCCCTGCACGAGATCATGGTCGAGGAGTCCCTGGCCTCACCGGCGCTGCGCGAGGCGGTCGAGGGCCTGAACCGCACCCTGCCGGAGCTGCCGCCCGAGGTGCGCGCCGAACGCGGCCAGATGGTCCGGCTGCTGATCCTGCACACCTGCGCCGAGCGGGAGCGGGCCCTGGCGGAGGGCACCCCGACCCCGCGCGCCACCTGGGACGAGGTGGCCACGGGCCTCGCGGACGCGATCGTGGGCCTGTGGCTGGCCCCCGTGGGCACCGCCCGCCGGGCCGCGGGCGGCTGAACCGGGCGGCGGGCCGGGCCCACCGCCCGGGGTCAGGAGGACCGCGGCGGTCCGACCCAGCCCAGCGAGCGTTCGACGGCCCGCTGCCAGTTGTCGTACTCCTCCTCCCGCCGCGCGGGGTCCATGGCGGGCAGCCACTGGCCGGCCTTGTGCCAGTTGCGGCGCAGCACCTCCAGGTCGGACCAGTAGCCGGCGGCGAGCCCGGCCGCGTAGGCGGCGCCGAGGGAGACCGTCTCGGCGACCATCGGCCGGACCACCGGCACGTCGAGCACGTCGGCCACGAACTGCATGAGCAGGTTGTCCGAGGTCATGCCCCCGTCCACCTTGAGCTGCCGGAGGGCGACCGAGGAGTCGGCGTTCATGGCGTCGACGACCTCCCGGGTCTGCCACCCGGTCGCCTCCAGGACGGCCCGCGCCAGGTGCCCCTTGGTGATGTACGAGGTGAGCCCGACGATGACCCCCCGCGCGTCGCTGCGCCAGCGCGGCGCGAACAGGCCCGAGAAGGCGGGCACGATGTAGCAGCCGCCGTTGTCCTCGACCGTCCGGGCCAGGGTCTCGATCTCCGGCGCGCTGCTGATCAGCCCCAGGCGGTCACGGAACCACTGGACGAGCGCGCCGGTGACGGCGATCGACCCTTCCAGGGCGTAGGCCGGCTGCTGGTCGCCGATCTTGTAGGCGACTGTCGTGAGGAGTCCGTGCCGGGACCGCACCAGGTCGGCCCCGGTGTTGAGCAGCAGGAAGCTGCCCGTTCCGTAGGTGCACTTGGCCTCGCCCGGGGAGAAGCAGGTCTGGCCGAACAGAGCGGCCTGCTGGTCGCCGAGCGCGGCCGTGATGGAGACGCCCGGCAGCAGCGCGCGGGCCTCGCCGTACGGCTCCGCGGACGGCCTGATCTCGGGCAGCATCGAGCGGGGCACCCCGAAGAAGGCCAGCAGCTCGTCGTCCCAGACGAGTTTGCGGATGTTCATCAGCATCGTGCGGCTGGCGTTGGTGGCGTCCGTGATGTGCAGACCGCCGTCGGGTCCGCCGGTGAGGTTCCAGACCAGCCAGCTCTCCATCGTGCCGAACAGCACCTCGCCGTCCCGGGCGCGCTGCTCGACCCCCTTGACGTGGTCGAACAGCCACCGGACGCGCAGCGCGGAGAAGTAGGTCGACGGCGGCAGGCCGCACCGGTCGAGGAAGAACGCCTCCCCGGGGTCTTCCGCGAGGGCGTCGACGAGGGGGGCCGTACGGGTGTCCTGCCAGACGAGCGCCCGGCCGACCGGCGCGCCGGTCCGCCGGTCCCAGAGCACCGTCGTCTCCCGCTGGTTGGCCAGGCCGATCGCCGCGATCTGCCCCTGGTCCACACCGGCGTCCGCCAGGGCCTCGGGCACCACGCGCCGCAGGTTCTGCCAGATCTCGACGGCGTCGTGCTCGACCCATCCGGGCCTCGGGAAGTGCTGCTGGTGCTCCTTCTGCGCGACCGAGACCAGCCGCCCACGGTGGTCGAACAGGATGCAGCGGGTCGAGTTGGTGCCCTGATCGATGGACATTACGTACCGTTCAGCCATGATCGGGTCTGCCTTCCGGGGGATCGAGGGGCGGCTGTCCTGGCCTACCAGCGGGTGGCTCCGAGATCCCTGGAGACCGCCCGCGCGGCTTCCCGGATCAGACTGACCAGATGCGGGCGGGGCCGGCCCTGGCTGTCGCAGATCCGCTCGAGTGGCCCGGACAGCCCGATGGCGCCGACGACGAGCCCGCCGTGCCCCCGGATCGGCGCCGAGAGCCCCGCCTCGCCCATGCTCATCTCCTGGATCTCGGCGGCCCAGCCGAGCTCCCTGACCTCGGCGAGCGCCCGGGCGAGCCGCTCGGGGTCGACCAGCGTGTGCCGGGTGTACGCCTCCAGCCCCGGCGGCCGGACCGGTTCGACGGTCGCCGTCCCGAAGGCCAGCAGGACCTTGCCGAGCGAGGAGGCGTGCAGGGGCAGCAGCGCGCCCACGTCCAGGGTCTGGAAGGTGTCGTCCGGCCGGAACACGTGGTGGACGATGAGGACGCTGCCCTCCAGCGGGGTGCCGAGGCGCACCGCCTCCCCGCTGCGGGCGGCCAGGGCGTCGGCCCAGTTGAGGGAGCGCGAGCGCAGCTCGTTGACGTCCAGGTAGCTGGTGCCGAGGTGCAGCAGGGCGGCCCCCAGCTGGTACTTCCCGGTGGTCGCGTCCTGCTCCACGAAGTCCACGTGCTGGAGCGTGCGCAGGATGCCGTGGGCGGTGCCCTTCGCCAGCCCGAGCGACGCCGCCACCTCGCCGAGACCGAGTCGGCGGGGGCCACCGGCGAGCAGGCGCAGGATCGCCGCCGCCCTTTCGATCGACTGGACTGGGCCGGCCATGAGGCGAGCCTATTACCGCTGCGGACGCTTCGCCGCGCGGACGAGACACGGGTCCCGGGACCGCTCGTTCGGTAATGCCGACCGCTGTTCATTGACCAGCCCGATTTGTCTCCATAGTTTGCATGGAAGCCCGGAAAGGCGTCGACTCACGCGCCCGGCCGGCACACACCATCAGGAGAGAACATGGCGGCACAGCTCAACACGCTGCTACGGGCGGCGGCACACGAACACGTGTGGCCGGTGCCGCCCGTCCCCGGCGCCGTCTCGGCCGTGCGCCGGGGTGCGGCGGCGGCCCTCGCCGACTGGGACGTGTCCGCGGAGATCGCCGAGGACGCGCTGCTCGTGGTGTCGGAGCTGGTCACCAACGCGATCCTGCACGCCAGCCCCCCGGCCGAGCTGCGGCTGTCCTGGGAGGCGGGCGATGGCGGCGGCACGCTGCGCGTGGAGGTCACCGACGCGGGACCCGTGCGTCCGGCGGGGCAGCCGCTCGGCTGGCTCGACCCGGACGAACACGGCCGGGGCGAGGCGATCGTGCACGCCCTGGCGACACGTCACGGTATACGGGTCCGTCGTGCCGGGGTCACCCGCTGGGCGGAACTCGTCTGAGGCGTCCTCCCGGCGCCGCCCGCGGTGCGGACGGCGCGGAGACCGGTTCCCGCGCGGCCGTCCTGCGCAGCAGCAGGAGGGCCGCGTCGTCGTGCAGCCGCCCGCCCACGTGGGCCAGCAGATCGCCGTGGAGCCCGGTGAGCGTGCGGGCCGGCTCGTCGGACAGATGCCGGGTCACGCCCTCGGCCAGTGGATAGAACGCGCCCGCGCCGTCGCGGGCCTCGGTGACCCCGTCGGTGTAGAGCAACAGCTGGTCGCCCGCCGTGAAGGGCAGCCGCTGGAGGCGGGGCTCCTCGCCCGACAGGGCGCGCAGCCCCAGGGGCGGCGTGGGGTGGGCGGGCTCCACCGCCCGCGCCTGCGCGGCGGCCGGTATCAGCAGGGGAGGCGCGTGCCCGCAGTTCACCACCTCCAGGTGCCCCGCTGAGGGGCAGCCGACGACCACGGCGGTGACGAAGTCGTCGGGGCCGAGGTTGCGCGCCAGGCTCCGCTCGATCCGGTTCACGACGGCGAGCAGGTCGGGCTCGTCGTGGGCGGCCTCGCGGAACACCCCGAGCACCAGCGCGGCGGTCCCCACGGCGGGCAGCCCCTTGCCGCGCACGTCGCCGACGATCACCCGGACACCGTGCGGGGTGGGCACCACGGCGTAGAGGTCTCCGCCGATCCGGGCCTCCGCCGCGGCGGCGCTGTACCGGACGGCCACCTGGAACGGGCCCACGGTCCCGGGCACGGGCTGGAGCACCGCCTGCTGGGTGGCCTCGGCGACCGAGCGCACGTCCGCCAGGACCCGTTCCCGGCGACCGCGCAGCGCCCCTGCCAGGCCGCTCGCCGCGGTGACGGCCACCAGGGCGGACAGGACGGCCGCGAGCTCGTGTCCGGGAACCCCGTGCGCCAGGGCCAGCGCCGTGCCCGTCGCCGCGGCGAGGAGACCGGCGCAGAGCACGCCGTGCGGGCCGTTGACGGTGGCGGCCAGGGCCGGTCCGGCGGCCAGCAGCGGCAGCCAGGCCGTACCCGTGCCCCCGGCGGCGCCGACGAGCATGACGAGCGCGGCGACCAGGGCCGGCAGCCCGTGCGCGACCGCGGCCGGCAGCCCGCCGGCACGCCGGCGGACCGCTCCCCGGTCACCGGCCGCCCGGCTCCCGCACAGCCGGCGTAGGGCTTGGCGCATGTCTCGTCCGCGGTCCTCGCCTGTAGGGGGTGCACACCCGGAATGTCCGTTTCGTCCAGCAAACGGGATGGGAGGGTGCGGCCACAAGGAGGGGATTTTCAGATAGTGAGCGAGAGGCCCCTGGTCACCCGGCCGGCGATCGGCAGGAGCCGGGCCCCGATCTCCCGGAGCCGGTCCTGCCGTTCCACCGGCAGGGAGACGCCGAGTGAGCCGAGGGTGGTGCCGCGATAGACGGGTACGGCGACGCAGACGGTGCCGAGCGCGTACTCCTCCAGATCGGTCACGGCCGGTGCCATCGGGGGCGACTCGATCCTGCGGAGCAGCTCCGCGAGGCTCGTGACCGTGCGGGGCGTGAGGTCGGCGAGGTGGTGCCTGGACAGGTAGTCGCGGCGGGCCTCCTCGTCCAGCTCGCGCAGTACGGACTTGCCCAGCGCGGTGGCGTGTCCGGCGTCCTCGAACCCCACCCAGAGATCCACCCGGGGCACACGGGGACCGTCGACGATCTCGGCGACCCTGATCTCGCCGTCCTCGTAGAACGTGAGGTAGGCGGGTGTGGACAGCTCGTCCCGCAGGGCCGCCAGCGCCGGGCGCACGCGGCTGAGCAGCGACTGGGCGCCGCCCGCCGCGTAGAGCGAGTTCAGCCGGTCGCCGAGGACGAACCCGCCGTCGTCCAGTTTCCGCACGTATCCGTCGTGCACCAGGGTGCGCAGCAGGTGGTACGCGGTGGCCAGGGGGAGCCCCGTCTCGCGCGCCAGCTGCTTCGCGGGCGCGCCGTTCTCGTGCGCGCTCACCGCCTCCAGCAGCCGGAAGGCCCGCTGTACGGAGCCGATCAGGGTGGGACCGTCCTGAGCACCCATAGCTACCAGGCTGCCCCGGGCGCCTGATCCGGGCAAGGCCGGGGCCAGGGGGACCGCCGCCCGTCTGCCGGCGTGTTCCTCGACGACGCCCGAACGGTGATCCACGCGACCGTCCCCGTCCGCTCCACCCCGGAACCGCGCCACCACCGTCGGCCGGACCTCCCGCATGGGCCGATACGGCGCCGTCTTCGGCCCCTGGCTCGACGGGCAGCCGCTCGCCACGGGCAACGGCGAGAGGGGCTCCACGGTCTTCGCCCCGGCCGGGGTGCCGTCCCCGGTGTTCCTCCGGCCTCGCCGCCCCGCGCCCGGGGCGGCGAGGCCGGACGGAAGCTGGTCACCGCCGGCTGACGCTTCCCCGCGCCCGGCACCGCCCCGCGTCCACAGGCGCGGCGCCGGACGCACGTCACCCCGTACGCGCAGGCCGGCCCGTCTGGTCCTCGGCGTCCGCCCGGCACCCCTCCGTGTCCGTCCGCCGGGAACGGCCACCCCCGCGCCTACCGTCCAGTAATATCCGGCGGCAGGACACCTGAGGAGGTACCGTGCCCCGGTCCCCACGCTCACCCCTGCTGCTCGCCGGTCTGCTGGCGACCGCCGGAGTGGCCCATTTCGCCGTTCCGCGGCAGTTCGACGCGATCGTGCCCCGTGCGCTGCCGGGCCCGCCCCGGGCCTGGACGTACGGGAGCGGGGCCGTCGAGCTGGCCCTCGCGGCCGGGGTCGCGGCGCCCCGCACCCGCGCGCTCGCCGGGAAGGCGGCGGCCGCCTTCTTCGTCGGCGTGTTCCCGGCCCACGTCCAGATGGCCGTCGACTGGCGCGACCGGCCCGCGGCGCTCAGGGCGGCTGCCCTCGCCCGGCTGCCCCTCCAGGTGCCGCTGGTGCTGTGGGCGCGCGGGGTCGCCCGGGACGGGGAGGGGCGCTCATGACCGGCCGCGTCGAGACCGGTGCCGAGGCCGAGGACTTCGCCCTGCCGGACGAGACCGGCACCACCCGCCGGCTCAGCGAGCTGCTGGCGGCCGGACCGGTCGTCCTCTTCTTCTACCCCGCCGCCCTCACCCCCGCCTGCACCGCCGAGGCCTGCCACTTCCGCGACCTCGCCGCCGAGTTCGCCGCCGTCGGCGCCCAGGCCGTCGGGATCAGCGGGGACACCGTCGACAAACAGCGGGAGTTCACCGGCCGGCACGGTCTCGGCATGCCGTTGCTCTCCGACGCCGACGGCACGGTGCGCGAGCGGTTCGGCGTGCGACGCGGCTTCTCCCTGGCGCCGACCAAGCGGGTCACCTTCGTGATCGCCCAGGACCGTACCGTCCTGGAGGTCATCCGCAGCGAACTGCGCATGAGCACTCACGCCGACCGGGCCCTCGCCGCCCTCCGCGCCCACCGCGGCTGAAGCGGACACCGGGACCGGAGCGGACGGCCCGCCGCTTGATGGACCGCGACAATCGGATCATCCTGGGGCATATGAAAGATGTCGCCGCCGTGGCGGTCATCGACGCGCACGGCACGGTGACCGGGTGGACCGAGGGCGCGCGGCTGCTCACCGGCCATCCGGCCGAGGAGGTCGTGGGCCGGCAGGCCACGGACCTGCTGGCCGAGGAGGTCCCCGGCGGCATCCTCACCGCCCGCCCCGTCCCGGTCGCCGTGCGCCACCGCGACGGCCACCGCCTCGTGCTGTCCCTCACCGTCTGCCCGCTCGCCGGCGCCGCCGGACAGCCCGCCGGCTACGTCGTCACGGCCCTGCCCCCCGGCACCGCCCTGGCCGCGCGGGCCTTCGAGCAGGCGTCCATGTCGATGTCGGTCTTCGACCTCCGCCAGCGCTACCTGCGCGTCAACGCCGCCGCCTGCCACGTCATGGGCGTCCCCGAGGAAGCGCTGCTCGGCCGGTCCTTCCCGGACACCGTCGCGGACACCGAGCACAGCCGCGCCTTCCTGGCCCGTCTGCGCGAGGTCGCCGAGACCGGCCGCCCGGTGCGCTACGAGAGCTACACCGGCGCCCCCGCCCTCGACCAGGAGCATGCCTGGAGCATCGAGATGTGGCCGCTGCGCGACGCCTCCGGCGAACCGGCCGCGGTCGCGCTCGCCGCGTCCGACAGCAGCGAGCAGTACTGGGCCCGGCGCCGCCTCGCCCTGCTGAACGAGGCCGCGACCCGCGTCGGCACCACCCTGGACGTGATCGGCACCGCCGAGGAGATGATCGCACTGCTGGTCCCGCAGTACGCGGACTTCGCCAGCGTCGACCTGCTCGACTGGGTGCTCGGCGCCGACGAACCGCCGACGCCGCCGGACGGCGGGGTCGTCCTGCGCCGCGTCGCCCACGGCTCCGCCCGCCCCGGCAACCGCGCGGCGGCCCTGCACCTCGGGGAGACCGACGTCTACCAGCCGGCCTCCCCGCCCGCCCGCGCGCTATACCAGGGGCGCGCGGTGCTCAGCCAGGCCGGCGAGCCCGAATTCGTGCACTGGCTGGCCGAACGCAACACACGCTCACCCGGGGGCCGCCCCTTCCGGCAGGGTGCCCACTCCATGATCGCGGTGCCGCTGCGGGCCCGCGGCACCACCCTGGGCGTCGCGGTCTTCGTCCGCATGCGCCACCCCGACGACTACGGCCCCGACGACGCCGTCTTCGCGGAGGAACTCGCCAGCCGCGCCGCCGTCTGCATCGACAACGCCCGCCGCTTCACCCGCGAACGGGCCACGGCCCTCACCCTCCAGCACAGCCTGCTCCCGCGCGGCCTGCCCGGACAGGCCGCGGTCGACGTCGCCCACCGCTACCTGCCGAGCGGATCACTGGCCGGCATCGGCGGCGACTGGTTCGACGTCATCCCGCTCTCCGGAGGAAGGGTCGGCCTGGTCGTGGGAGACGTGGTCGGCCACGGCATCCAGTCCTCCGCCACCATGGGCCGGCTGCGCACGGCCGTCCGCACCCTCGCCGACGTCGACCTGCCGCCCGACGAACTCCTCACCCACCTCGACGACCTGGTCACCCACCTCGCCGCCGACGGCAGCGGGGAGGAGGTCGCCGAACTCGGCGCGACCTGCCTGTACGCCGTCTACGACCCGGTCTCCCGCTGTCTCTCCCTGGCCGCCGCCGGCCACCCCGCCCCGGCCGTCGTCCTGCCCGGCGGCAGCGCGCAGTTCCTCCCCGTCGCCGCCGGGCCACCGCTCGGCGTCGGCGGACTGCCGTTCGAGGCGACGGAACGGGAACTGCCCGAGGGCTCGGTCGTCGCCCTCTACACCGACGGCCTGATCGAGGACCGTGACCGGGACCTGGACGGCGCCACCGAGGAACTGCGCCGCGCCCTCACCGCACCCGCCGCCTCTCTCGAAGCCCTTGCCGACGACGTCCTCAAAGCCGTCCTGCCCGATCAGCCCGGCGACGACGTCGCCCTGCTCCTCGTGCGCACCCGGGCCCTGGGCACCGACCGGGTCGCCACCTGGGACGTGCCGCCCGACCCCGCCCAGGTCGCCGTCCTGCGGCAGGCGGCCACCGAACGGCTGACCGCCTGGGGACTCGCGGAGACCGCCTTCGTCACCGAACTGGTCGTCAGCGAACTGGTCACCAACGCCATCCGCTACGGCGAACCGCCCATCCGGCTCCGCCTGATCCGTGACCGCGCCCTCATCTGCGAGGTCTCCGACGCCAGTTCCACCTCCCCGCATCTGCGCCGGGCACACGCCTACGACGAGGGCGGCCGGGGACTGCTGCTCGTCGCCCAGCTCAGCCGGCGCTGGGGCAGCCGGCAGACCGTCGCGGGCAAGACCATCTGGGCCGAACAACCGCTGCCCGGGGACTGATCACTGGAACGCGCAGCCCGGGTTCGGCGCGTCCTCGGAGAACGGGGAGCCGTGCGGCAGCACGTACAGCACCTCCAGGACGAGCGGCGTGTCCCCCAGGTTGCGGCCGATGTGGACGTGGTCGCTCCCGGACGGCTCCCGGATCGTCGCGCCCGTCCGGTACACGCCGTCCGAGCCGCAGGTGGCGTCGAAATGGCTGAGGGTGCCCTGCTCGACGACGCCGTACAGCGGGCCGTTGTGGTAGTGCCAGCCGGTGCTCTGGCCGGGCGGGACCGTGATCTCCCGCAGGGTGTAGTCGGTGCCGCCGACGGTGGTCTGCGCGAGGACGCGGGCCGTCACACCGGGACCGGCCGGGGTCGCCCCGGCGGGGCCGCACAGGGCGAGGGCGGCGGCGGTCACCACGCCGGTGACGGCGGTACGGAGTGCGGTGCGCATGCGGGGCCTCCAGGGGCGCGAGCGGACACCGCCCGAACATAGAGGCCCCGAAGGCGGGCTGGGGCCGGAACCCGGTGATCCGGATTCCGGCGCCCGCGGGCCGCGCCGGCACCGTCACCCCGGACGGCGCGGCTCCGCCGGAGTCACTCCCGGCCGGCGGCGGCGACCTGGGCCAGGGTGCGCCCGCTGCGCACCGAGCGGGCCCGCCGGGGATCGGGGGTGCCGTGCCCGTCCGACCGCGCCGGCCCCTTGCGCACCAGCAGCCAGGCCTCCTCCCCGTCCGCGCCGCCGCGGAAGCGGGTGAGGGCGTACTCGCCGCGCAGCTTCGCGCCGTGCAGCCGGAAGGCGGCGTGCCCGCGCTCCAGGGACTCGGCGAAGTCCACCGGGCGCCCCCGCCGGTCGTGGCTGAGCGGCTCGTACGTCCCGCGGTCCCACACGATCACGGTGCCGCCGCCGTACTCGCCCTCCGGGATGACACCCTCGAAGTCCTCGTACTCCAGCGGATGGTCCTCGGTCGGCACCGCCAGCCGCTTGTCCCCGGGGTCGGTGGACGGGCCCCTGGGCACGGACCAGGACTTCAGGACGCCGTCGACCTGGAGCCGGAAGTCGAAGTGCATCCGCCGCGCGTCGTGGATCTGCACCACGAACCGGGGCTCCCCGCCCCGCGTCCGGCCCGGCCGCCCCGACGGCTCACGGGTCCGCTCGACGTCGCGCTTGCCGCGGTACGTCCGCAACCGGTCCTGTGCCGCCACCTCCGGCTCCTTCCCACGAGGCCCGCCACCGCTGCCCCACGCGCCCCCGGGTACCCCGCCCCCCCCGCGGTCAGCCCGCGATGCCGTTCAGCTCGGCCATCGCGTCGTCCGGCAGCACCAGGCCCGCCGCGGCGATGTTCTCCCGCAGGTGACCGGGGGAGGAGGTGCCGGGGATGAGCACGATGTTCGGCGAGCGGCGCAGCAGCCAGGCCAGCGCCACCTGCTGCGGCGACGCCCCCAGCCGGGCGGCCACCTTCGCGAGCGCGTCCGACTGGAGCGGGGTGAACCCGCCGAGCGGGAAGTACGGGACGAAGGCGATGTTCTCCGCCGCCGTGCGCTCCAGCAGCGCGTCGTCCTGCCGGTTCGCCAGGTTGTACAGGTTCTGCACGGTCACCACCGGCGCGATCGCCCGGGCCTCGTCCAGCTGCGCGGCGGACGCGGCGCTCAGCCCCAGGTGCCGGATCAGCCCGCGCTCGCGCAGTTCGGCCAGGGCGCCGAACTGGTCGGCGACCGGGTCCTCGTTCGGGGTGTCCATGTCGCCGAGCCGCAGATTGACCACGTCCAGCGCGTCCACGCCGAGGTTCCGCAGGTTGTCGTACACCTGCGCCTTCAGGTCCTCGGGGTGCCGGGACATGATCCAGCTGCCGTCGGCTCCCCGCCGGGCCCCGACCTTGGTGACGATGCGCAGCTCGTCCGGGTAGGGGTGCAGGGCCTCCTTGATGATCCGGTTGACGACGACGGGCCCGTAGAAGTCGGCCGTGTCGATGTGAGTGATGCCCGCCTCCACCACCGCGCGCAGCACCGCCACCGCCCGGTCACGGTCCCGCGGCGGGCCGAAGACGTGCGGTCCGGCCAGCTGCATGGCGCCGTACCCGACGCGGGTCAGGGTCAGGCCGTCGGCCGGGGTGACGGTGCCACCGAGCTGTGCAGTCATGTCGTGCCTCTCCAGGTGTTCCGGCCACCGGACGTTCCCGGTGGCCTCGCGCTCCACCCTCCGCCCGGTCCGCGCGCCACGGCAGTGCCCCCGCGATCCTGGGAGTGACAGGGCCAGTCACCGCCGCCCGGCCGGCCGTACGGTGGGGGCGTGGACGGATCGAACGCGCTCGGTGAGTTCCTGCGCGCCCGCAGGGCGCTGGTACGGCCCCAGGAGGTGGGGCTGCCCGGTGGCGGCCTGCGCCGGGTGCCGGGGCTGCGCCGCGAGGAGGTCGCGATGCTGGCCGGCATCAGCTCCGACTACTACCTGCGGCTGGAGCAGGGCCGCGACCGCAACCCCTCCGTGCAGGTGCTGGAGGCCATCGCCCGGGTGCTGCGGCTGGACACGGACGCCACCGCCCACCTCGTCGGGCTCGCCCAGGAGCGGCCCGGGCCCGGCCCGCGCCCCGGGCGGCGGGCGCAGCAGGTCCCGGCGAGCCTGCTCCAGCTCATCGACGGCTGGCCGCGCAACCCCGCCTACCTCCAGAACCGCTACACCGACTGCCTGGCCGCCAACACCCTGGCCACCGCGCTCACCCCGAACTACGCGCCCGGCGTCAACCTGCTGAGGGCCGTGTTCCTCGACCCCGCCGAGCGCGCCCTGCGCCGGGACTGGACGGACCTCACCGCGGAAGGCGTGGCGGCCCTGCGGTCCGAAGCCGGGACCGATCCGGACGACCCCCGGCTGCGCGACCTGGTCGGCGAGCTGTCCCTGCGCAGCGAACGCTTCCGCACCCTGTGGGCCCGCCACGAGGTCCGTCCCCGGCGCGGCCGGGTCAGCCGCCTCAGCCATCCCCAGGCCGGCGACATCGACCTGCACTCCCACAAGCTGTCCGTGGACGGCACCGACGGACTCACCCTGGTCGTCTTCCACGCCGAACCCGGCAGCCGCAGCGCCGAGCTGCTGGACATCCTCGGCAGCCTCGCCGCCCCGGGACGGACCGGCGCGCCCAGCGCGGAACGCGACGAGGCGCAGATCGAGGAGCCGTAGCCCCGGACCCCTCGTACGCTCAGAACTCCTCGTGCGTCTCGGGATCGCCGCCGAGCCGGCGCGGGGAGCGGCGGGCGACGGCCGCCATCTCGTCCTCGTCCAGCTCGAAGCCGAACACGTCCAGGTTGGCGCGCTGCCGTGCCGGGTCCGCCGACTTCGGGACCGGCAGCGCGCCCAGCTGTACGTGCCAGCGCAGCAGCACCTGCGCGGGCGTGACCCCGTGCGCCCGCGCGACCCCGGCGACCGCCGGGTCGTCCAGCAGATCGCTGCCCCGGCCCAGCGGGCTCCAGCTCTCGGTGACGATCCCCTTCTCCGCGTGGAAGGCTCGCAGCTCCGCCTGCGGGAACAGCGGGTGCAGCTCGATCTGGTTCACCGACGGCAGCACCCCGGTCTCCTTCTCCAGCCGGGTGATGTGCTCCGGCGTGAAGTTGGAGACGCCGATCGAGCGGACCAGGCCGTCCTCGCGCAGCCGGATCATCGCCTTCCAGGCGCCGACGTACTTGTCCACCCGCGGGTTCGGCCAGTGGATGAGGTACAGGTCCACGTACTCCAGGCCGAGCCGCCGCCGCGACTCCTCGAAGGACGCGAGGGTCTCCTCGTACCCGTGGTGCCGGCCCGGCAGCTTGGTCGTCACCACCACCTCCTCGCGGGGCACCCCGCTGCCCGCCACGCCCCGGCCGACACCGGTCTCGTTGCGGTAGTTCGTCGCGGTGTCGACCAGCCGGTAGCCCGCCTCCAGCGCCGTGCGCACGGCCCGCTCGGCCTGCGTGTCGTCCAGGGGCCAGGTGCCGAGGCCGACGGCGGGGATCGTCGTACCGTCGTTGAGCGTGTACAGCGGAACACCGTTCACGATGAGACCTTCCCTCGATCATCTGCTCTGTGTCTGTCTCCAGCCTCACGGATAGGGTGAGCGGTGATCAACCGGGCGGTGGGAAGAGGGCGGCGGACGGCATGGGCGGCGGCGCGGACAGCAACGGCGTGGGCGGCGGGCGGCCCACCTCACGGGACGTCGCCCGGCTCGCCGGCGTCTCGCACACCGCCGTCTCCTTCGTCTTCAACGGCCGTGCCGAGGGCAACCTCTCACCGGCCACCCAGGAACGCATCCGGCAGGCCGCCGCCCGGCTCGGCTACCGGCCCGACCCGGTCGCCCGCGGTCTGCGCCGCCGCCGTACCGCCGTCATCGGCCTGGTCACCGACGAGATCGCCACGTCCCCGTTCGCCGGGCGGCTGCTGCGCGGCGCCATGGAGACCGCCTGGGACAGCGACCACCTCGTCCTCACCGTGGACTCCGGCGGCGACCGGGCCAAGGAGGACGCGGCCGTCGCCGAACTCCTCGACCGGCGCGTGGACGGCATCATCTACGCCGCGATGTCCCTGCGCCGGGTCCGGGTCCCCGAGGGCCTGCACCGCACCCACTCCGTGCTCGCCAACTGCCTGCCCGAGGACGGCTCGCTGCCCGCCGTCGTCCCCGCCGAACGGGCCGGCGGCCGGACCGCCGCCCGCCTGCTGCTGGAGGCCGGGCACCGCAGGGTGGCCCTGGTCGGCGGGCAGGACGACATCGCCTCGGTGGAACGGCTGCGCGGCTTCCGGGACGCGCTGCGCGCCGAGGGCGTCACCGTGCCCAGGGAGTGGGTCGTACGCACCGGCGGCGAGATCACCGGCGGCCACGAGGGAGCCACCCGGCTGCTCGCGGGCACCGCCCCGCACCACCGGCCCACCGGCATCTTCTGCTACAACGACCGGGTCGCGGCGGGCGTGCTGCACGCCGCGGCCCGGCTCGGGATTGCCGTGCCCGGCGAGCTGTCGGTGGTCGGCTACGACGACCAGGAGCACATGGCCGCCTTCCTGACCCCGGCTCTCACCACCGTGGCGCTGCCGCACCGGGCGATGGGCGAGGCCGCGGCCCGGCTGCTGCTCGACGCCATCGACACCGGCCGGACCCCGCCCGCGACCGTGCGGCGGCTGGCCCGTCCGGTGGTCAGTCGTGCCTCGGTGGGGCCTGCTCCCACGCGCTGACCCCGGCGTCGCCCTCGACCAGCGGCTCGGCGGCATCGCCCGGCCGGGGCGGTGGACGCGCTCGGTGACGATCAGGAGCACATGGCCGCCTTCCTCGCTCCTCGGCACCGGCCGGAGCCCACCCGCGACCGTGCGGCGGCTGGCCTGTCCGGTGGTCAGTCGCGCCTCGGTGGGGCCTGCTCCCACGCGCTGACCCCGGCGTCGCCCTCGACCAGCAGCTCGGCGGTATCGCCCGGCCGGCGGTAGACCCGCTCGGTCACCGTCGCCCGGTCCGCCACGAACAGTTCGAGCAAGGAACCGTCGGCGAGGACGCGCACGCAGAGGTCCGGCCCCGGCGGCACCGCCACCGTCACCGGCTTTGACTCCCCGACGCCCCCGCGGGGCCACCCGGAGCGGTCCAGGACGACGGTGCCGGCGTCCGGGTCCAGCCGGAGCGTCAGCGCCCGGTCCGCCGACCGCAGCAGGGTGACGGTGGTGGCGCCGCGCGCCGTCACCGTCAGGTCGTACGCCGGCGGAAGCGGCACCGCCCGGCCCGGACCGGTCGCGAACGGCGCGCCGGCGCGCAGGAGTTCCAGCTCCGGGGCCGGTGCGACGCGCAGGGCGCCGTCGGCACCGGCGTCGACGACCCGGGGCGCGGTG
This sequence comes from Streptomyces sp. NPDC031445, assembly GCF_055581365.1. Classification (NCBI taxonomy): domain Bacteria; kingdom Bacillati; phylum Actinomycetota; class Actinomycetes; order Kitasatosporales; family Streptomycetaceae; genus Streptomyces; species Streptomyces sp. NPDC031445. The sequence goes on along the minus strand of NZ_JBVIJO010000027.1, from coordinate 17,273 downwards.
AGCGTGCCCGCCCAGCCGGCCGCCAGCACCGCCGCCTCGTCCCGCGCCTCCCAGGACCAGCCCCACATCAGGGCCCGGCCCGGCTCCTGGAGGACGGCGGGGGCGTAGAAGTCCCGTCCGTGGTCGAGCCGGCCGCCGGCGCGGGGCACGAACCGGGGCCGCGTGTCCGGTGCCAGCCGGCCCGTCAGATAGCCGGTGGTCCGGGGACTGCCGTCCCACAGGGACACCACCAGGACGTGGTCGCCGCCGGACGTCCCGAACAGCTGCGGGCACTCCCAGCCGACCGCCTCGTCACCGAACGCGCCGGCCGCGACGGGGTCGTGGCCGTCCAGCAGGACACCCGCGAACCGCCAGTCGGTCAGCTCGTCACAGCCGTACAGCAGCACCGACGGGGTGCCGTCGGCGTGGCCCGCTCCGACCAGGGCCCAGCGGTGGCCGGCGTGCCGGAAGACGAACGGGTCGCGGAACATCACCACGTCGAGCCCCGGGGGCGGCCCCGGGACCACCGGGACGGGCCGGGGCCGCCAGGCCAGCAGCCGGTCGTCGGCCGGGTCGGCCGCGCGGGCCAGGCAGATGGTGCCGAGCCCGGTGTGGGCGTGGTCGACGCCGGTGTACACCGCCGTGGGCACACCGCCGTCGTCCACCACGCAGCCCGACCAGCAGCCCGCCTCGTCGGGGCCGCCGGGGGTCGGGGCGAGGGCGATCGGATGGTGCTCCCAGCGGACCAGGTCCGGGCTGGAGACATGGCCCCAGTGGACGTCGGCGTGCACCGGGGCGGCCGGGTTGTGCTGGTAGAAGAGGTGGTGGCGGCCACGCCAGCGGAAGGGGCCGTTGGGGTCGTTGATCCAGTGGGCGGGCGGGCGGACCCGGAAGCGGGGGGCGTCCGGGTCCTGGGCGGGAGCGGCGGGGCTCAACGGTTGACTCCTGCGGAGGTGATGCCCTCGCGGAGAGGGCGCTGGCCGACGACGAACACGGCGACGGCGGGGATCATGGAGAGGACGACACCCGCGAGGACCACCGAGACGGAACCGGTGCCGAGGTTGCCCTGGAGGGAGACCAGTCCCAGCGGCAGGGTGTAGTTCTGGCCGGAGGTCTCCAGGATCAGCGGGCGGAAGAACTCGTTCCAGTGGTAGTTGAAGGCGAGCACGCCGACGATGGCGAGACCCGGCCGGGCCAGCGGGGCGTACACGGACCGGAAGGTCCGCCAGGGCCCGGCGCCGTCCAGCATCGCCGCCTCGCCCAAATCCTTCGGCATGCCGAGGAAGTACTGGCGCATCAGGAAGGTGCCGAACGCGGTCGGGAACGCCGGCACGATCAGACCGAGCAGGGTGTCGGTCAGGCCCATCGACTTCAGCACCAGGAACACCGGGACGATGGTGACCTGCAAAGGGACCATCATGGTCGCCAGGACCAGACCGAACAGCGGCTTCTTGAAACGGAAGTCGAGCCGGGCGAACGCGTAACCGGCGAGCCCCGCGGTGACCATCTGGCCGGCCGCGACCAACGCCGTCACGAGGGTCGAGTTCAGCGCGAGCAGCCACACGTCGATCTGCTCGAACACACCGTGGTAGGCGGCGGCACTGGGATGCGCGGGAATGATCCGCGGCGGCAGGTCGAACGACTCCGCCGGAGTGCGCAGCGAGGTGGACACGGTCCACACGACCGGCCCGAGGGTCAGCAGCGCGCACACCGCCAGCCCGGCGACCCGCGCCCACGGTCCGAGCGAGTACCGGGCGCGGCTGAGGGTCGGGGTTGCTTGGCTCATGGGACTCACCCGGCTCACTGGTAGTGGACGAAACGCCGGCTGAGCCGGAACTGGAGGGCGGTGACCGCCATGATCAGCACGAACAGCAGCACGCCCACCGCGGACGCCTCGCCGAACCGCAGCTGCTCGAAGGCCTTCTCGTAGATGACCATCACGACCGTGCGGGTGGAGTCGCCGGGGCCGCCGTCGGTGAGGACGTACGGCTGCTCGAAGACCTGGAGCGCGTTGATGATGCCGACCACCGAGGCCACCAGCAGGGTGGGGGAGAGCAGCGGCAGCGTGATGGCGAGGTGCTTGCGCGGGCCGGTCGCGCCGTCGAGCGCGGCGGCCTCGTGGATCTCCTTGGGGATGTTGTTCAGTCCGCCCACCAACAGCAGGAACGAGAAGCCGAACTGCTGCCACACGTACACGATGACGACCGTGGCCATCGCGCCGTGCTCGGAGGTCAGCCAGGGCACGGGGGCGATCCCGAACAGGCCGATCAGCCAGTTGACCACGCCGAAGTCCTGGTTGAACAGGTACTTCATCACGACCGAGATGGACGCGGCGGACAGCACGAGCGGGAAGAAGAACGCCGACCGGAACACCGACCGCAGCCACGTCGGCATCCGGCCGTTCAGCGTGAGGGCGAGCGCCAGGGCGATCAGGAGCTGCGCGGCGACCGCGAAGACCATGAAGACCAGCGTGTTGCGGAAGGACACCAGAACGGTCGTATCGCCGAACACCTCCCGGTAGTTGGCCGCACCCGCGAAAGCGGGCGGGTCGATCACGTTCCAGTGGAAGAGGCTCAGCACGACCGAACCGGCGATCGGTACGACCGTGAAGACCACGATCCCGACCACCGTCGGCGCCAGGAACACCGCCGCCAGCAGCCGCGTCCCCCGCTCACGCGGTCCCGGGCGCACGGCCCGCACGGCCGGGCTCGCGGCGCGCGGCCGCACGGAGGGGATCCGGGTGTCCGTCATACGTCACGCTCCATGGCCTTCTCCAGGTCGCCCTGCATCCGGCGCAGCGCCGGTCCGACCGAACCCGGGCTCGACAGCGCCGTCCCGGTGTGCTTCAGCAGCACCTGGGTCACCTCGGCGACCTGCGGCGGGGCCGGGACGGGGCCGGTGTCGGGGAACCGGTCGAGGGTGTCGTAGAAGACCCGCCAGTGCGCCGGGCCGGTCTCCCGGTAGCGGTCCGCGGTCAGCATCGAACGGCGGGCCGCGGTGGTCTGGTTGGTGGTGAACAGCTTGCGCAGGGTGTCGCGGCGGGCCGAGTACTTGATGAACTCCCAGGCCGCGTCCTGCTGCTTCGAGGTGCGCAGCAGCGCGTAGCCGGCCGCGCCGAACTGGTGGCGCTGGGTGTGCCGGCGCGGGAAGTACTGCACGTCGAAGCCGTCGGCGCGCATCCCGGCCAGATGCAGACCGCCCGCCCAGAAGCCGCCGGCCGGGGTGACCCCGACCCGGCCCGTGGAGAACACCCCGATGAGGTTCTGGCCGTTGCCGCCCTCGGGCCGGGTGCACAGTCCGTCGTGGACCAGGCCGGCGAGGTAGTCGTACGCCTCCACCACCAGGTCGTCCGTGGCCTGCGGCGTCGTCCAGCGGAAGCCGCCCCCGCGGCCCCGCCGCCGGTCCGCCGGGTAGAAGGCGTCCCACAGCCAGGAGCCGCCCGGCGCCTTGGACTCGGCGAGCAGGTTGGTGCCGTTCGCGAACAGCCAGGGGACCACCCCGCCCCACAGCCGGTTGGTCCAGAAGTACGGCGTGAAGTGCGAGTCGCTCGCCCTCTTCATCCGGCGCAGCAGCGCGGTGAAGTCGTCCCGCGTCCAGTCCCCGGCCGGGAACTCGGCGCCGGCGCGCCGCAGCACCCGGGTGTTGAGGTACATGTCTGCGGCGTTGAACTCGATCGGGAGCTGGTACAGGCTGCCCTCGTACATCATCGACTCCACCAGTGAGGGGTGGACGTCGGCGAAGTACTCCCGCAGTTCGGCCGCGTCCCGCCGCACCCAGCGGTCCAGGGGCACCCCCAGGTGGCGGGCGAACAACTGCACGCCCTCGGTGGCCACGTAGACCAGGTCGGGCGCGGTGCCCGCCGCGATCTGCGTGAGGATCTTGGCGAAGAAGTCCGACCAGTCCACGGCCTGCACCGCGTTGATCCGGACCTTGATGTCGGGGTGCAGCCGGCGGAAGCCGTCGACCAGGGCGCGGACCCCGGCCGGGGCGAACGCGGACCCCAGGGTGGCGACGACCAGGGAGCCGTCGTCGCGGCCCGGGATGTCGGCTCCGGTGAGCCGGTCCCAGCTCGCGGCGGTGCCGGCGAGCGCGGCGGCTCCCGCGCCGTAGGCGCCGTAGCGCAGCAGGGCGCGGCGGGAGTAGAGCGAGTCGGTCATCCAAGCGTGCCTAACTCGTGTTAGTCGAGGAGTGATGCCCCCGATGATGAAAAGCGCGTCACATCCGTGTCAAGGCGCGGGAACACTTGACCTTTAACGAGTTAGGTCTACAGTCCCTTGAGCCGATGACCCGTCAGGAAGGGGACACCGAACGATGCGTGGTCTGAGCAGAAGGGCCCTGTTCGCCTCCACGGCCGCCGGAGCCGGCGCGGCGCTGCTGCCCGCGGCGCCCGCCGGGGCGAGGCCGCGGCCCGGGTCGCCGGCCGGGTGCGCGCGGTACCGCGCCGACTACCACTTCACCGTGCCCGACCAGTGGAAGAACGACCCGCAGCGCCCGGTCTGGATCGACGGCGAGTACCACTGCTACTACCTCTACAACGCCGACTACCTGGACGGCCGTGAGGGCACCGCGTGGCGGCTGGCCACCAGCACCGACCTCGTCTCCTTCACCGACCGGGGCATCGCCGTCCCCAAGGACACGACCGTCAACGGCGACGTGTGGTCGGGCTCGGCGGTGGTCGACACCACCGGCACGGCCGGCTTCGGCGCGGGCGCTGTCGTCGCCGTCGTCACCATGTCACCCGGCGGCGGCACCGACCACCAGGAGCAGTTCCTGTACTACTCGACGGACGGCGGCCGCACGTTCACGAACCACGGCACCGGCCCCGTTCTCGCCAACCCGGGCGTCCTCGACTTCCGCGACCCCAAGGTGATCCGCGACGGCGACCGCGACCGCTGGGTGATGGCCCTCGCCGAACGGAACAAGGTCGGCTTCTACCACTCGGCGGACCTCAGGTCCTGGACGTACGCCGGCGGTTTCGTCAAGGACGGCCTCGGTGTCCTCGAATGCCCCGACCTGTTCCGCATCACCGCCGACGACGGCGCCGTGAAGTGGGTGCTGGGCGTGAGCGCGGACGGCACCGGCTCCGGGCAGCCCGGCACCTACGCCTACTGGACGGGCTCGTTCGACGGCGCAGGGTTCACCGCCGACTCCGCCGGCCCGCAGTGGCTCGACCACGGCTGGGACTGGTACGCGGCCGTCACCTTCGAGAAGCGGAACCCGGACGGCACGGTCGACCCGGCCACCCGCCACGCCCTCGGCTGGCTGAACAACTGGGCCTACGCGCACACCACCCCCACCATCGACGGCGACGGTTTCAACGGCACCGACTCGATCGTCCGCGAGATCACCCTGAGGCGGACCGCCTCCGGCGGCTACCACCTCGCCTCCCGCCCGGTCCCCGCGCTCGACGCCTACGTCTCCCGGACCGTGCGCCTCGGCGACCTGACGGTCGACGGCACCCGCACGCTCGACCACACCGGCATCTCCTACGAACTGAGCACCGAGATCACCTGGTCCGAACTCACCGGCGCGGGCGTCCAGTTGCGCCGCTCCCCGGACGGCGTACGGCACATCGACGCCGGGGTGTACGGCGACTACGCCTTCCTCAACCGTCGCGGCACGGTCAACCCCGACACCGGCGGCACCCGGCAGGAGAGCCGCACCCCGTTCGACCGGTCCGCCGGCCGGGTGCGGCTGCGGATCCTCGTGGACCGCACGTCCGTCGAGATGTTCGTGGACGACGGCCGGTACGTGCACTCCGCCGAGGTGTTCCCCTACCTGGTCGACGACCGCCTGGCCCTGTTCAGCGCCGGCGGCACGGCCGTGTTCCGCAACACGGTGATACGGGAGTTCGCCGTGCCGGGACAGAGGGTGTCACGATCTGACCGGTAGCGGACACGGACGAGCACCGGAGGGCGCATGACGGCGGACAGGGCGACCGCGGACGGAACGGGTCACGTCACGGGCGTGGAGGTGCGGCCGGTCGCCGGGCACATCGGCGCCGAGATCACCGGCGTCGACCTAGCCGGGCCGCTGGACGACGCGGTGACCGCGCTCATCAGGGACGCGGTGCTGCGCTGGAAGGTGGTGTTCTTCCGCGGTCAGCGGCTCGATCACGCCGGGCACATCGCCTTCGCGCGCCGCTTCGGCGAACCGGTGGTGCTCCCGCGCCGCGGACCGCACTCGCCGCCCGGCTTCCCCGAGATCGAGACCACCGCCGACCGGCTGGAACTGGGCGGACGGTACGACATGGACCACGACGAGTGGCTGAGCCGGCGCCGGCACACCCTGCTGCGCGGCTGGCACTGCGACCACGGGGCCCGCGTCGACCCGCCGGCCGCGACCATCCTGCGCGCCGAGACCGTCCCGCCCTACGGCGGCGACACCACCTGGGCCAACCTGGCCGCCGCCTACGCCGGACTGTCCGCGCCGGTCCGCGCCTTCGCCGACGGCCTGCGCGCCGAGCACCGGCTCGGCGTCGGCTACCAGCCCCGGCCCGGCGACGACGCCTACCTCCGCCATCTGCTGGACCACCAGGTCGCCTCCGTGCACCCGCTGGTCCGGGTGCACCCGGAGACCGGGGAACGGGTGCTGTTCGTGAACGGCTACTACGTCGAGCAGATCGTGGACGTCTCCCGGCCGGAGAGCGCGGCGCTGCTGGAGATGCTGCTGGAGCAGGCCGTGCGCCCCGAGTACACGGTCCGCTTCCGCTGGGAGCCCGGCAGCGTCGCCTTCTGGGACAACCGGGCCACGATGCACCTGGCGCCGAGCGACCACGCCCACGTGGGTTCCCCGCGGGTCATGCACCGGGTGATGCTCCGCGGTGAGGTGCCGCTCGGCGTGGACGGGCGGTGCTCCGAGCCGGTGACGGGCACGGAGGCGGGTCGCTGGTGACTCGGCGGGCGGGCCGCCGGCCCAGCGTCGTCGCCGGCCGGGGCTGGGAGCCGACGCCGAGCCGGTGCTCGGCGCGCACCGGGTGATGCTCCGCGGTGAGGTGCCGGTCGGGGTGGACGGGCGGTGCTCCGAGCCGGTGACGGGCACGCTCGGCGGGCGGGCCGCCGGCCCCGTGGTCCGCTTCGGCTGGGTGCCCGGCAGTGAGCAACCGGGCCACGATGCACCTGCTCCGAGCCGGTGACGGGCACGGAGGCGGGCCGCTGGTGACTGGGCGGGCGGGCCGCCGGCCCAGCGTCGTCGCCGGCCGGGGCTGGGAGCCGACGCCGAGCCGGTGCTCGGCGCGTACCGGGTGATGCTCCGCGGTGAGGTGCCGGTCGGGGTGGACGGGCGGTGCTCCGAGCCGGTGACGGGCACGCCCGGCGGGCGGCCCGCTGGCCCCGTGGTCCGCTTCGGCTGGGTGCCCGGCAGTGTCGCTTCCTGGAGCAACCGGGCCACGATGCACCTGCTCCGAGCCGGTGACCGGCACGGAGGCGGGTCGCTGGTGACTCAGTCGGCGGGCCGCCAGCCCAGCGCCGGGCCCAGCCGCGTCGCCATGTCGGTCAGGATCTGCACGTAGTCCTCGTGCTCGAACGTGAACGGCAGCGCGAACGCCACCTCGTCGACCTCGCGGAACGCGACGTGCGCGTGCAGCCGTTCGGCCAGTTCCGCGGAGGTGCCGACCAGGTCCGGCGCGAACAGCAGCCGCGCCGGGCCCTGCGGGGAGGCCGTACGGGGCAGGCGCCCGGCGGCGTAGGCCGTGTACTTGGCGCGCTGCTCCGGTGTCGCCGAGTCGGTGGGGATCACGACCAGCCCCTGGGAGACCCGGGCCGCCTCCCCGTCCGGGTGATGGGCGCGGAACGCGCGGATGTGGGACAGCTGGATCTCCGCGAAGTCCAGGGGCGCCTCGGGGTCCTCCGCCTTGACGACGCTGCTCGTCAGGTAGTTCATGCCGTGCTCGCCGGCCCAGCGCGCCGAGCCGAGGCTGCCGCCGCCGTACCACAGCCGCCGGCCGAGCCCGGGGGAGTGCGGCTGGACGACGTCGCTGAAGACCTCGATGCCCTCCACCCCGCTGAAGTCGGTGGCGGGCTTGCCGCGCACCAGGTCCAGCAGCCGCCGCACGCGCTCGTAGGAGAAGTCCTCCGCGTCGGCGGTGTCCGGGTAGAGGGCGTCCTTGACCTGGTCGTAGTGCAGGGGCGGGCCGACGCTGACGCCCGGGTTCAGCCGGCCGCCGGACAGCACGTCCACCGTCGCCAGGTCCTCGGCGAGCCGCAGCGGGTTCTCCCAGCCGAGCGGTGTCACCGCGGTGCCCAGCGCGATCCGGCGGGTGCGCTGCGAGGCGGCGGCCAGCACGGCGACCGGGGACGATATGCCGTACTGGAGGTGCCGGTGGCGGACCCAGGCGCTGTCGAAGCCGAGCCGCTCACCCAGCTCGATGATCTCCAGGGTGGACTCGTGGCCCCGGCCCGGGTCCGCGGGGTCGAACAGGCCGATGCTGAGGAAGCCCAGCTTGCGCAGCGGGCGACGGGTGGACGGCACGGGCTCCTCCAGCGGTGGTACGTCGGCTCCGTACCGATTCTCGCAGGCGAGTGTGACAACCGTGTGATCAGTTCGGCCGGCCCCGTGATCACGCGGTCCGGGGCAGCGGGATCACCACCTCGTCCTCCACCGGCGGGTCGAGCTCCTGCGCGCGGTTGCCGGTCGCGGCGAAGCAGCGCAGCCGGACCGCGTCGGGACCGACGTCCAGCCGCAGGAAGCACTTGAAGAAGGGCGGGCTGTAGGTGGCGGAGGACGGCGAGAACAACTGGGTGTAGATCTTGCGGACGGGCAGCCGGAACCGGGCGGACCGGCCGGGGCGGCGGCCGGCCCCGAGGAGGCTCGCGACCAGGCGGGCACGGCGGGTGACCCGGACGTCCGGGCCGGGTGCGCGGGCCGGCTCGATGCCGAGCCGTTCGGCGATCACAGCCGTCGCCTCCGCCTCGGTGAGGGTGAAGAAGCGGCGCAGCCGGAGCCTGCGGCCGTACAGGCGGCTGTAGAACGCGAGCGAGTCGCCGCGCAGCGGGTAGCAGCGGAACGCGCTTTCGGTGACCCCGCCGACCGCGACCGGCGGGATGGTGTGCGTGGCGTGCATGAACGCCCCGCCGCCGCCCGCGACGACGTACTGGATCGTGCGGCCGTCCACGTCGACCGGGTACCGCTGGTAGTTGTGGATGTCGCCGCCGATCGCGGCCACGTAGTGGTGCTCGGGAGCCCGGACGATCTCGTCCACCGTGCCGCCACCCTCGATGGGGCAGGGGTGGTGCTCCCCGTCGACGTACAACGGCGATCCGGTGACGAGGATCTTCGGCCGGGGTCCTTTCGATATCTCCCGCAGCCAGGCGCCCTGTTCGGCGTCGACCGTGCCCAGCAGACCGGTGTCGATGCCGACGATCCGCACCGGTCCCGCGTCGATCGCCCAGTACGGGCCGGGCTGTGCCGCCTGTTGGCCCGGCGCGGAGCGCGACTCCCGTGCCGTCGCCGGCCGTTGCTCGTCGGCGGGGCGCGCCCGGTGCCACAGCAGGGAGCGCCACCAGGCGCGGGTGAGCGGGCGGGGCCGGGGCTCCGGGGCGGGCGGCGGGGGGTCGGCGCAGAAGACGCGCATGAAGCCGCCGAGGTCCTCGTACCAGTCGTGGTTGCCGGGGATCGCGTAGATCGGCGCGGGATAGTCCTGGTACGGCCTGAAGAACTTGTCGCCGTAGTCGTCGGCGCTGCCGACGGGATAGATCACGTCGCTGGCGATGACCGCGAAGTCGGTGTCCCGGCCCACCCGGAGGAACCCGGGCACGACGGCGTACTGGGAGTCGCCCCCCTCACCCGTGTCCCCGATGACCATGAAGGAGAACCGCTCCGGTACGTCCCGGCGGATCACCTTGTCCCCGGGCGCTCCCGCGGCCGCCCGGGAGGCCACCCAACGGCTGCGCGTACGGCCGGTCGGGTCGCCGAACCAGGACGCCAGCACGCCGTTGCGGGCGGCCCACAGGACGCGCGGGTTCAGCCACGACAGCTTCTCGACGTGGTCCGGCATCAGCCGTCCGTAGGTGCCGGGTTCGGCCGCGCCCCAGCCGGCGCCCTGTGCGGTATCGCGTGAGGAGTCAGACACGCGGTGCACGGTAACAACGCGCCGGTCAGCGGCGGAACGCCGGGGTCACGCCCAACGCGCCCGCGTGCTCGGCCGGTTCGCAGCACGCCTCCCTCCGCGGGACGGCGCGTGCAGCTTGCCTGCGGTGGGCGACGGGGTGACCGTGGGTCCGACCGCGTGCCTGGGTGTTCCGCGACGGCCTGCGGGCCGGGGACCGGGTTCCGGGCGTCACCGGATGACCGGTACGACGCCGGCGTCGACCTAGGCGGCCGCCCCCGCGGGGGAGGAGGAGAGCGGCGTCGGGGCGTGCGCCGGGACCGTCGCGTCGTCGTCAGACGTCCAGGAACCGCCGGCTGCCCGCCCCGCGGACCAGGTGGGTGACGACGCGGCGCGGGGAGGCGCGGCTGCCGCGGGCGATGGTGTTCGCGTGCGCGGAGCGATAGGGAAAACCCTCGATTGACTCGCCGTGAGGTGACATGGCTCGGTCAATGCTGTCATTCTCCCTCAGCACGCTGATCCACCCCACCCGTTCCTGGATCACGGTCCCGCACAGCTCAGCTCACCCCGGGCAGCAGACCCGTCTGCCCGTCTGTCACCGGCCGCCGACCCGCGGCCGCAGCAGGAGGAGTACGAGTGAGTCCCCACAGACCCCTTCCCCACAAGCGGGCCACGCTAGGAGCCGCCCTGGTCTCCACCGCGGCCTTCCTCGCCGTCGGCCTCCAGGCGGTCCCGGCCACCGCCGCACCGACCGCCGCCCACCCCGGCCCGCTGCGCACCGGCGGCCTGGAGGCGAAGCTCAGCCCGGCCCAGCACCAGGCGCTGATCAAGAGCGCCCGGCAGCAGACCTCCACGACCGCCCGCACTCTCGGCCTCGGCGCCCAGGAGAAGCTGGTCGTCAAGGACGTCGTCAAGGACAACGACGGCACCCTGCACACGCGGTACGAGCGCACGTACGCCGGGCTGCCCGTCCTCGGCGGCGACCTCGTCGTGCACACCCCGCCCGCCTCGCTGGCCAAGGGCACGGTGAGCGCCACCTTCAACAACAAGCGCACGATCAAGGTGCGTTCCACCACCGCGACCGTCAGCAAGGCCGCCGCCGCGACCACGGCCCTGAAGGCCGCGAAGACCCTGCGCGCCGAGAAGCCCACCACCGACAGCGCCCGCAAGGTGATCTGGGCCGGCAGCGGCACTCCGAAGCTCGCCTGGGAGACGGTGGTCGGCGGCTTCCAGGACGACGGCACGCCCAGCCAGCTGCACGTCATCACCGACGCCGGCACCGGCAAGGAGCTGTACCGGTACCAGGCGGTCAAGACCGGCACCGGCAACACCCAGTACAGCGGCACCGTCACCCTGAACACCACGCTGTCGGGATCGACGTACCAGCTCAACGACACCACGCGCGGCGGCCACAAGACGTACAACCTCAACCGGGGCACGTCCGGCACCGGCACCCTGATGACCGACGCCGACGACGTCTGGGGCGACGGGACCGGCTCCAACACCCAGACCGCGGGCGCCGACGCCGCCTACGGCGCGCAGGAGACCTGGGACTTCTACAAGAACACCTTCGGGCGCAGCGGCATCCGCAACGACGGCGTCGCCGCCTACAGCCGCGTCCACTACAGCAGCGGCTACGTCAACGCGTTCTGGGACGACAGCTGCTTCTGCATGACCTACGGCGACGGCTCGGGCAACACCCACGCCCTGACCTCGCTGGACGTGGCCGGCCACGAGATGAGCCACGGCGTCACCTCCAACACCGCGGGCCTCGACTACAGCGGCGAGTCCGGCGGCCTGAACGAGGCGACCTCCGACATCTTCGGCACCGGCGTGGAGTTCTACGCCAACAACAGCTCCGACCCCGGTGACTACCTCATCGGCGAGAAGATAGACATCAACGGCAACGGCACCCCGCTGCGCTACATGGACAAGCCGAGCAAGGACGGCGGTTCGGCGGACAGCTGGTACTCCGGGGTCGGCAACCTCGACGTGCACTACTCCTCCGGTCCGGCCAACCACATGTTCTACCTGCTGTCCGAGGGCAGCGGCACCAAGGTCATCAACGGCGTGACCTACAACAGCCCGACCTCCGACGGCGTCGCCGTCACCGGCATCGGCCGCGACGCCGCGCTGAAGATCTGGTACAAGGCGCTGACGACGTACATGACGTCCAGCACCAACTACGCCGGCGCCCGCACCGCCGCCCTCAACGCCGCCGCCGCGCTGTACGGCACCAACTCCACGCAGTACGCGGGAGTGGGCAACGCCTTCGCCGGCATCAACGTGGGCAGCCACATCAACCCGCCGAGCAGCGGGGTGACCGTCACCAACCCGGGCAGCCAGTCCTCCACCGTCGGCACCGCCGTGAGCCTGCAGATCCAGGCGAGCAGCACCAACAGCGGCGCCCTGACGTACAGCGCCTCCGGACTGCCGGCCGGCCTGTCGATCAACAGCTCGACCGGTCTGATCTCGGGTACGCCCACCACGGCGGGCACCTCCAGCACCACGGTCACGGTGAAGGACTCCACCGGCGCGACCGGCACCGCCACCTTCGGCTGGACGGTCAGCGCGACCGGCGGCGGCTGCACCTCCACCCAGCTGCTGAGCAACCCCGGTTTCGAGTCGGGCAGCACCGGCTGGACCTCGACCAGCGGCGTCATCACCACGGACAGCGGGCAGGCGGCCCACAGCGGGTCCTACAAGGCCTGGCTGGACGGGTACGGCTCCTCGCACACCGACAGCGTCTCCCAGTCGGTGACGATCCCCGCGGGCTGCAAGGCCACCCTGACCTTCTACCTGCACGTCGACACCGCCGAGACCACCACCAGCACCCAGTACGACACGCTGACGGTGACGGCGGGTTCGACGACCCTCGCGACCTACTCGAACCTCAACGCGGCCTCCGGCTACACCCAGAAGACCTTCGACCTGTCCTCGCTGGCGGGCCAGACGGTCACGCTGAAGTTCAACGGCGTGGAGGACTCCTCGCTGCAGACCAGCTTCGTCGTGGACGACACGGCCCTGACGACCGGCTGATCCCGCACTGACGACAGCGGTCCCGCACCCGGCCCTCCGGGTGCGGGACCGCTCGCGTGTCAGCTCAGCGGATCAAGCGTCAGATACGCCTGCTGCGGGCTGCCGTCGTGCACCAGGGACTCCTGGTTGCCGACGTCGTCGAAGGCGAACGCGTACGCCTTCCCGTCGGCCGTCTGCGCGTGGATCGCGCGCGCGTAGTGGTTGGTCACCGCGTCCCGGTAGAAGTTCGCGGTCGTGGTGTCCGGCTGGCTGGGGTTCACCAGCAGGGTCGAGCGGTTGAAACCGGCGCACAGCGTGCGGGAGATGGGCCCGCGGACGTTGTCGTTGGGCGCGTCCAGCAGCTTGTGGCAGCCGAAGATGCTGGCCGCGTCGGGCTTCTGGAAGCTGGTGACGACCGCGCCGGAGGAGTTGGTGAAGTTCATGACGTTCCCGGAGACACGGCCGTAGTACTTGGTGTTCGGCTGGTCCGCGAACGGCGTGACGGTCAGCGTCGTCGTCGTGTACTTCTGCCAGACCCGGTTCACGTAGTCGTCCATCGCGTTCGCCGGCAGCGCGCCGGTCTCCACCCCGTACAGCGGGGACAGCGCGCGCAGCACGGTGCCGTCGGGACGGGTCTGGATCAGGCCCGCCCAGCCGCCCGGCTGTGCGCGGAGCGTGCCGAAGAAGCCGTTCCAGCCGCCGGACTTCAGGTGCCCGGTGCTGCTGACGCTGCCGTCGGCCCGTTGCACCCCGACCGCGTACGGCGCCGAGAACATGTCCACCTGGGTGCTGTTGAGCCACAGCCCGGAGTCGTTGAGCGTGTACTCCGACCAGTTGAAGAGGATGTTCCGGTTGGGGTCGGACGGGTTCTGGACGGCCGGCTGCACCAGTCCGCCGGTGGTGAGCCTGAAGTCGAGCTTCTGGCCGTACGAGAAGTAGACGCGGCCGGAGAACTTGGGGATGCGGATGGTCGTGGACTGCCCGGCGGCCGGGCCGGGTATCGCCGCGTCCGGTGCGGGGGTCGGCGGATTACCGCCCGCCGGCCAGGCGTGGAAGGCGCCGCTCGCGTCGGCCCAGCCCTGCCGTCCCGAGGACAGCTGGGTGCCGAGGTCGTAGATGTACACCGGCTCGGAACGGCCCGAGTTGTTCGTGATCTTCAGCGGGATGGTGTCGGGGACGGCGGCACCGGCGCGCTGCGGTGCGCCGAGGCCGAGCAGTCCGCCGAGCAGCGCCGCGGCGGCGGCCAGGGGGAGCGCGCGACGGGGAAGCGCGCGGCGGATGGACCTGTGGAGCACTCTCCACCTCCGTGTGGGGTCGGGGTCGTACGGAATTGGTCCGTACCTGCGTGAGAGCGCTCTCAGATTCAGGCCGAGACGAGTGCATGTCAATGACATGGACGAGATCCGCCCGGCGCCCGCCGTCGGGAGGGCGCCGGGCCCGGGGTCAGGACGTGCCCGGGACAGGGTCAGAACGTGCGCTCGAGCAGACCGAGCAGCGCCGCCCAGTGCCGCTCGTCGGCCTCCCGGTCGTAGGCCGGGGTGTCCGCCTGGGTGTAGCCGTGGTGGGCGCCGGTGTACACCTCGCAGGTGTGCCGCACCCCGGCGGCGGTCAGCGCCTCCTCGAGGCGCGCCACCTGCTCCGGGGGCAGCGACGGGTCCTCGTCGGCGTGCCCGAAGTAGAGCTCGGCGGTGATGGCCGGAGCCTGGAGGTGCGGGCTGTCCGGGTCGTCGGTGGCGAGGCGCCCGCCGTGGAAGCCGGCCCCCGCGGCGACCCGGTCCGGGTGGGCGCCCGCGGTCCACAGCACGAGCCGGGCGCCCATGCAGTAGCCGGTCAGCGCGACCGGGCCGCCGGCCGCGACCGGGCTGTCCGCCAGCCACCGCAGGTAGGCGTCCGCGTCCCGCCTGACCTGGTCCGGCGTCAGTCCGGTCACGATCGGACCGAGCCGCTCCCAGAGGGTCGGGTCGGCGCCGGGGTCGATGAACTCGGGCAGCTGAAGGACCGGTGCGCGGCCCAGGCGGTAGAACACGTTCGGCACCAGCACCGTGTATCCGGCACCGGCGAGCCGGTCGGCCATCGACCGCAGGTACGGCCGCAGACCGTAGGCGTCCTGGTAGAAGAGGACGGCCGGACGGGGCCGGCCGTCGGCCGGATGGACGAGGTAGGCGTCGGCGACGCCGTCCTCGGTGGGGATGTCGACGGCGGTCGCCTGGACATCGGTCATGGTGAGAAGGCCCTCCCTCGGGGATGGGCGCGGGCGGCGGGTGCCCGCCCGGCGCCGCGGCTACGGCCATGCTGCCACGCAAGATCCAGTCCGGCGCACCCGGTGCCCCGGGCGCTCACGCGCGGGGCGGCGATGGGCGGCCGGGGGCACTTGGGCGCGGTGGGTGGTGCTCGGGTGGCTCGCCCGGTGCCGGTGCCGGTGCCGGTGCCGGTGCTGGTCGGCGCCGGTGGCGCTGTGTGCGCGGTCGGTGTGCGCCCGCCCCCGCGCGGCTTCCGTGCCGTTCGCGTTGAGCGGCCGGGGTGCCCGCCCGGCGGGTACCGGTGTCCCGGGCGCTCACTCGAAGCGACTGGTGTCCCCGGCGCCCCGTCGGACGATCTCCGCTTCTCCGCTGGAGAAGTCGACCACCGTCGTCGGTTCGGTGCCGCAGTCGCCCGAGTCGACCACGGCGTCCACCACGTGGTCGAGCCGGTCCTTGATCTCCCAGCCCTGGGTCAGCGGCTCCTCCTCGTCCGGCAGCAGCAGCGTGCTGGACAGCAGCGGCTCACCCAGCTCCGCCAGCAGCGCCTGGGTGACCACGTGGTCGGGGATGCGCACGCCCACGGTCTTCTTCTTCGGGTGCTGGAGCATGCGCGGCACCTCGCGGGTGGCCGGCAGGATGAACGTGTAGCTGCCCGGTGTCGACGCCTTCACGGCCCGGAACACGTCGTTGTCGACCCGGACGAACTGGCCGAGCTGCGCGAAGTCCCGGCACATCAGGGTGAAGTGGTGCCGGTGGTCCAGCCGGCGGATGGAGCGGATCCGGTCCGTGCCGTCCCGGCTGCCCAGCCGGCAGCCGAGCGCGTAACAGGAGTCGGTCGGGTATGCGATGAGCGCGCCCGAGCGGACCGCGTCGGCGATCTGGCCGATGCTGCGCGGCTGCGGGTTCTCGGGGTGCACGTCGAAGTACTTCGCCATCCGCCGAGCTTATGCCGTCCCGGGGCGCCGGACGGTACCTGTGACCTCATACCGGAGCCCGCGCGTCAGCGACTGCAGAGGCCGGCGACGCGGGCAGATCGGCGGCGCCCTCGGGCAGGCCGCCGAAGATCAGGGCGGCGCCGAGCGGGGGGGCCGCGAGCGCGACGGCGCGCGGCGCCCGCTCACGGACACCGCGCCCCCGCCGCCGCAGCCCCTGATCGGTCCGCAGCCCCTGATCGGTCCGCCGGGCCTGGTCGGTCCGCTGGGCCGACTGGCCCGACCAGCCGGATCGGCCTGCCGGGCCTGACCGGTCCGATTGGCTCGACTGGCTCGACCGACCCGACCGACCTGACCGGCTTGACCAGCCGATCAGTGCGACCGGTCCGCCCGGCCCGATCAGTCTGACCGGCCGACCAGCTCACCTGGTCCGCCCGGTCCGACCGGCTCATTGGCTTGATTCGCTTGCCCGGCTAGACCGGCCTCACTGGCCCGCCTGGCCAACCGGCTCGACCAGCCCGACCGGCAGACCGGCTCGCTCGGTCCGACCGGCCGACCGGCCCATTGGCTCGACCAGCTCGGCCAGCCCGACCGGTCCGCCCAGGCCGACCGGTCCGCCCAGCCCGACCGGTCCGCCCAGCCCGACCGGCCGACCGGCTCGACCGTCCTGACCGGCCGGCCAGGCCGACCGCACCCACTGGCGGTCCCGATCTGTCGTTCTGTCGGCCTGCCCGGCACGGTGGGCCCGGTCGGCACTCCACCCGCCCTGGCTGTCCGCCCGGGGCTCTCCCGCCTCGGGCGCAGCGCAGGGGTGAAGAGCCGGGCGGGCGGGCCGTGGGCGCGCAGGTCGCGGAGGACCGGCGCCGGGCGGCGACGCCAGATCGTGCCCCCGTTTCCGGCCCCCGTTGGGAATGAGCCGGAACTCGTGTGCGTACGTCCCGGATTCCAGGGCATCCGGCCTCTTAGACGGTGTCCTATGTGGTGAGGTGGACGAGTCTCTTGTAGCAGCACAGGGCGGCGGCGAGGCCGAGAAAGGCCAGGTAGTTCCGGGGATTGCGT
>NZ_JBVIJO010000026.1:0-48921 GCF_055581365.1 Streptomyces sp. NPDC031445 | reverse complement strand
GGCGTGGTGGGGCGGATGAGCGGTTGGTGTCGGTGGCGTGTGAGCTGCGGGCGTTGGGTGCTGTGGTGGATGTGGCGGCGTGTGATGTCGCTGATCTGGGGTCGTTGGCGGGTGTGGTGGAGGGGGTGGAGTTGTCGGGGGTGGTGCATGCGGCTGGGGTGCTGGATGACGCGACGGTGGAGAACCTGACGGTGGGGGCGTTGGGGCGGGTGTTGCGTCCGAAGGTGGCGGGTGCGTGGAATTTGCATCTGGTGGCGGGGGATGTGCCGGTGTTCGTGGTGTTCTCGTCGGTGGCGGGGACGTTGGGGACGGCGGGGCAGGGTAATTACGCGGCGGCGAATGTGTTCTTGGATGCGTTGGTGTCCTGGCGGCGTGGTCGGGGGTTGTCGGGTACGTCGTTGGCGTGGGGGTTGTGGGAGCAGGCCGGTGGCATGACGGGGCATCTGGGGGACGCGGACCGCGCCCGCATGGCCCGCGCCGGCATCGCACCCATGTCCGACGAACTCGGTCTCGCCCTCTTCGACACCGCCGTCACCCGGCCGGAACCGCTCCTCGTCACCGCCCGGATCGACACCGCGGCCCTGCGCACGGCGGCCGCCTCCCGGACCGTCTCCCCGCTGCTGCTCGGGCTCGCACCCGTCGTACGGCGACGCGCCACCGCCGGCACCTCCCCGCAGGGCACCGACTCCCTCGCCGATCGCCTGTCTGGGTTGGCGGTGGCGGAGCAGGAGGGGGTGTTGCTGGAGCTGGTGGCCGGTCAGGTCGCCGTGGTGCTGGGGCACTCCGAGGCGTCCCGGGTGGATCACGGCCGGCCGTTCAAGGATCTGGGGTTCGATTCGTTGACGGCGGTGGAGTTGCGTAACCGGCTCCAGGCGGTGGCCGGGGTCCGGCTGCCCGCGACGGTGGTGTTCGACCATCCCAGTCCGGTGGCGTTGGCGGCCTGGCTGCGTGAGGAGCTGGTGGGCCGCGGGGAGCCGGTGGCGGTGGTGCCGGTGGCGTCGGTGGGTGTGGACGAGCCGATCGCGATCGTGGGGATGAGTTGCCGGTTCCCCGGTGGTGTGCGTTCGCCTGAGGAGTTGTGGCGGCTGGTGGCCGACGGGACTGACGCGATGGGTGCGTTTCCCGCGGATCGTGGCTGGGATCTGGAGGGTCTGTTCGATCCTGATCCTGAGGTGCGGGGCAAGTCGTATGCGCGGCAGGGCGGGTTCTTGTACGACGCGGCGGACTTCGATGCGGAGTTCTTCGAGATCAGTCCGCGGGAGGCGTTGGCGACGGATCCGCAGCAGCGGTTGTTGCTGGAGCTGGCGTGGGAGGCGGTGGAGCGGGCCGGGATCGATCCGGGCGGCCTGCGCGGCAGTCAGACCGGTGTGTTCACCGGCGTGATGTACAACGACTACAGCTCCCGCCTGCGCGAGACACCCGAAGAGGTGGAGGGGTATCTGGCCATCGGCAACTCGGCCAGCGTGGCGTCGGGCCGGGTGGCGTACCAGCTGGGTCTGCAAGGGCCCGCGGTCACCGTGGACACCGCGTGCTCGTCGTCGCTGGTGGCGCTGCACATGGCCGCTCAGTCCCTGCGCCGCGGGGAGTGCGACCTGGCCCTCGCCGGCGGTGTGACCCTGATGGCCACCCCCTCGATGTTCGTCGAGTTCAGCCGTCAGCGGGGGCTGGCTCCCGATGGGCGGTGCAAGCCGTTCGCGCGGGCGGCGGACGGTACCGGGTGGAGTGAGGGTGCGGGCCTGCTGCTCGTGGAGCGGCTCTCGGACGCCCGGCGCAAGGGGCACCGGGTGCTGGCGGTGGTGAAGGGCTCGGCGGTCAACCAGGACGGTGCGAGCAATGGTCTGACCGCTCCGAACGGGCCGGCGCAGGAGCGGGTGATCGCTTCGGCGCTGGCGGACGCGGGGCTGGGGCCGGCCGATGTGGACGTCGTGGAGGCGCACGGCACGGGCACCCGGCTCGGTGACCCGATCGAGGCCCATGCGTTGATCGCCGCCTACGGCCGCAGCCGTGATCCGGAGTGGCCGTTGCGGCTGGGGTCGGTGAAGTCGAACATCGGGCACACGCAGGCGGCGGCCGGCGTGGCCGGTGTGATCAAGATGGTGAAGGCGATCGAGCACGGGCTGCTGCCGGCGTCGCTGCACGTGGACGCGCCCAGCGAGCACGTCGACTGGGACGGCGCGGGCGTCGAACTCCTCACGGAGCACACGCCCTGGCCGCGGCTGGAGCGTCCGCGCCGGGCCGCGGTCTCGGCGTTCGGCATCTCCGGCACCAACGCCCACGTGGTACTGGAGCAGCCGGCGCCGGACGAGGCCGGGACGGGTCCGACGCAGTCCCCCGCACCGGCGGGACCGGTGCCGTGGGTGCTGTCGGCCCGTTCCGCACCCGCCCTGCGCGAACAGGCCGCCAACCTCGCCGACGCCCTGCGGGACGGCCTGGCCGACGCCGACCCGGTGGCCGTCGCCCGCGCCCTCGCCACCACCCGCAGCCGCTGGAATCACCGTGCGGCCGTCGTCGCCCGCGACGTCGAGGACTTCCAAGCGGGACTCCGGCAGCTCGCCGCCGGCGGTTCGGCACCCGGCATGCTCAGCGGCCTCGCCCGCTCCGGAGCGGTGGCCCACATGTTCACCGGGCAGGGCAGCCAGCGCCCCGGCATGGGACGGGGCCTGTACGAGACGCACCCGTTCTTCGCCGCCGCCCTCGACGCGCTGTTCGCGGAGTTCGACCCCTACCTGGACCGTCCGCTGCGCGACATCGTCTTCGCCGGACCCGGCACCCCCGAGGCCGCTCTGCTCGACACCACCGCGTACACCCAGCCGGCGCTCTTCGCCCTGGAGGTCGCCCTCTTCCGGCTCCTCGAACACTGGGGCGTCCGGCCGGACATGGTGCTCGGCCACTCCATCGGCGAGATCGCGGCGGCACACGTCGCCGGGGTGTTCACCCTGCCCGACGCGGTGAAGCTCGTCGCGGCCCGGGGCCGCCTCATGCAGGCGCTCGCCACGGGTGGCGCGATGGTCGCCGTGGAGGCGACCGAGGAAGCGGTCCGCGAGGCGATCGAACGCCAGGGCCACACCGACGGCGTCGACGTCGCCGCCGTGAACGGCCCCGCCTCCGTGGTCCTGTCCGGGGACGCGGACGCCGTCACCGAGGTCGCCCGCGCCCTCGCCGGGACCGGGAGCAGGACGAAGCGGCTGACGGTGAGCCACGCGTTCCACTCCTCCCACATGGACGCCATGCTGGACGCCTTCCGCGCCGTCGCGGAGCAGCTCGACTACCGGCCCGCCGCGCTCACCGTCGTCTCCTCGCTCACCGGCGCACCCGCCACGGACGGGGAACTGGGCTCGGCCGACTACTGGGTGCGCCACGCGCGCGGCACGGTCCGCTTCGCCGACGCCGTGCGGTGCGCCCGCGAGGAAGGCGCCGAGGTGCTGATCGAGCTCGGACCCGGCGCCGTGCTGACGCCCATGGCCCTGGACTGCCGGCCGTCCACGGACCCGTGGCCCCTCGTGATCCCGTTCCTGCGGGCCGACCAGCCCGAGGACCTCGCCGCGGCCCGCGCGCTGGCCCAGGCCCACGTGCACGGCGTCCCCGTCGACCTGCCCGCCTGCCTGGGCGCGGGCCCCGCCGCACGCGACCTGCCGACCTACCCCTTCCAGCGCGAGCGCTACTGGCTGGAGCCGGCCGCCGCGACGGCGGACGTCACGACCGCCGGACTCGAGACCGCCCACCACCCGCTGCTCGGTGCGGTCCTGGACCACCCGGAATCCGCCGGTCTGACCCTGACGGGCCGCATCGCCGCCGGCAGCCCGGCCTGGCTCACCGACCACGCCGTCGCCGGAACGGTGCTCCTGCCGGGCACGGCCGTCCTCGACATGGTGCTGTACGCCGGCGCCCACGTCGGCCTGACCGAGGTGACCGAGCTCCTGCTGGAGTCGCCGCTGGCCGTGCCCGCGAGCGGGGACGTCCTGGTGCGGCTGGTCGTCGGCGAACCCCAGCAGGACGGCGACCGGACGGTGACCCTGTACTCCCGGCCGGAGAACGCCGGCCCGTCCACCGCGTGGACACGACAGGCCCACGCACGGCTGGGCGCCGGGACCGCGGACCCGGACCCGTTCCCCGAGCCGGGCCACTGGCCGCCGGCCGGAGCCGAGCCCCTGCCCGTGGACGGGTTCTACGACGAACTCGCCGACATGGGGCTGCACTACGGCCCGGCGTTCCAGGGGCTGCGTGCCGCCTGGCGGGACGCCGGCACCCTCCTCGTGGAGGCAGAACTCCCGAGGGCCACCGGCCCGGACGAGTTCCTGGTCCATCCCGCCCTCCTCGACTCCGCGCTGCACGGCTTCCTGCTCACCGAGCCGGACGTCGCGGACCGCACATCGGTGCTGCCCTTCGCCTGGAGCGGCGTGCGGGTCGGACGGACCGGCGCCACCTCGCTGCGGGCACGCATCACCCCGCTCGCCGCCGACCGGCTGCGGCTGGAGGCATGGGACCACGACGGCCGGTTCGTCGCCCGCGTCGACTCCCTCGCCACCCGGCCGGTGCCGGCGGCCGGCGTCACGGGCCCCGCCCCCGGCGACCTGTACGTCATCGACTGGAGCGAACCGCCCCTGCCGCAGGGGCCCCGGGCACAGCGGTGGGCCCTGCTGGGCGACCCGGCGGCGCTCGCCCCCGGCTGCGCGGTGCCCGCCGGGACCGCCGCCTACCCGGACGTCGCGGCACTGGCCCGCGCCGTCGACGCCACCGGTGCCGCACCCGACCTGGTCGTGCTCGCGGGCCGGGCACGCCCCGCGGCCGGACCCGAGCAGGCGGAGCAGGCGGAGGCCGTGCGCACGGAGCTGACGGGGCTCCTCGCGACCATCCAGGCCTGGCTGGCCGAGGAGCGCCTGTCGCAGAGCCGTCTGATCGTCGTCACCCACGGAACGGAACCGGGCGCCGGCCTGCCGAGCGCCGCACTGCGGGGCTTCGTACGGGCCGCGCAGCGCGAGCACCCGGACCGGTTCACGCTGATCGACAGCGACGGACAGGACACCGCGCCGGACGTCTTCCACGCCGCCTGCCGGAGCGACGCACCGGAGATCGCCCTGCGCGCCGGCACCGCCCGCGTGCCCCGCCTGGCACCGGTCGCCCGGACCGGCGACACCCCGCCGTCCGCGCCGGCCACCCCGCTGGACCCCGACGGCACGGTCCTGATCACCGGTGCCGGCGGCTCGCTGGGCCGCCGGGTGGCCCGCCACCTCGTCCACCGGCACGGGGCACGGCGGCTGCTGCTCGTCAGCCGCCGGGGCGCCGCGGCCCCGGGCATGAGCGAACTGGAAGCCGAACTGTCCGCGGCCGGCGCCCAGGTCACCACGGCGGCCTGCGACGCCGCCGACCGCGAGGCACTGGCGGCCGTCCTGCGCACCGTGCCGGCCGGCCACCCGCTCACCGGGGTGTTCCACACCGCGGGCGTCCTCGCGGACGGCGTCGTGGAGTCCCTGACACCCGACGACATCGACAGCGTGCTGCGGCCCAAGACGGACGCCGCGCTCCATCTGCACCTGCTGACCCGCGAGGAGAACCTGGGCGCGTTCGTGCTGTTCTCCTCGATCGCGGGAATCCTCGGCTCGGCGGGACAGGCCAACTACGCCGCCGCCAACGCGGCGCTCGACGCCCTGGCCGCACAGCGCCGGGAGGCGGGCCTGCCCGCCACCTCCGTGGCGTGGGGCAGCTGGCTCGCCGAGGACGACGGCGCCGGGATGACCGGAACGCTCAGCGACACACAGCTGGCGCGCCTGCGCCGCACCGGAGTGGTCCCGCTCGCCGGCGACGACGCGCTCGCCCTGCTGGACCGCGCCCTGACGCTGCCCCACCCGGTGCTGACAGCCGCCCACCTCGATCCGCGCTCGCTGCGCGAGCAGGCGGGCTCCGGCACCCTGCCCGCCGCCCTGCACGGCCTCGTGCCCGCCCGGCCGGCACGTGCCGCGGCCGGGCGCGACACCCGGCCCGCACCCGACGGCGCCGAGACGCTCAGCCGCCGGCTCGCGGGAGCGGACCCCGCCAAGCGGCGCGGCATCCTGCTCGACGCGGTCCGCCGCGGGGCCGCGGCGGCCCTCGGACACACCGGCCCGGACGCGGTGCGGGCCGACCGGGGCTTCTTGGACATGGGCTTCAACTCGCTGACGGCGGTGGAGTTCCGCAACGATCTGGAACGGCTCAGCGGATTCCGGCTCGGCACCACCGTCATGTTCGACCACCCGACACCGGAAGCGCTCGCCGACCACCTGCTGGCGCTGAGCGGGCCCGACGACCCCGCACCGGCCTCCCGGGCGCTCGCCCCGCTCGACGAGTTCGCCCGGTCCCTGCCGGAACTGACCGACGACGAGGCCGTCCGCGCGTCCGCCGTGGAACGGCTCAGGGGACTGCTGCTGGCACTCGACCGGCCGGCCGCCCCCCGCGATGCCGCGACTGCGGCAGCGGACATCCTCGACGACACCGACGACGAGGACATCTTCGACCTCGTCGACCGCGAACTCGGGGCCTCCTGATGAGCCACCGAATGCCCTCCGAGCCTCCGAGAGGACGGACCAGCGTGCCGACCGAAGCGACCACGACACCTACCTCCCCCGAACCATCGGACTCGGAGCGGACCGCGACCGAGCGCAGGCTCCGCGAGTACCTGAAGCGGGTCACCGGCCAGCTCCAGGTGGTCAAGGCCGAGTTGCGCACCCTCGACGACGCCAGGCACGAGCCGGTCGCGATCGTCGCGATGAGCTGCCGCTACCCCGGCGGCGTCCAGACACCCGAGGACCTGTGGCAGCTCGTCGCCGACGGCCGCGACGCCACCGGCGACTTCCCCGGGAACCGCGGCTGGGACACCGACGCCCTCTACGATCCGGACCCCACGGCCCCCGGCCGCACTTACAGCACCCGCGGCGGCTTCCTGTACGACGCCGACCTGTTCGACCCGGAGTTCTTCGGGCTCAACCCCCGCGAGGCGCTCGCCACCGACCCGCAGCAGCGGTTGCTCCTGGAGCTGGCCTGGGAAGCCCTCGAACGGGCCGGCATCCCGCCGCGAAGCCTGCGGTCGAGCGCCACCGGTGTCTTCACCGGCGTCATGTACAGCGACTACGCGGGCCGGCTGCGGCCCATGCCCAGCACCTTCGAGGGCTACCTGGGCAGCGGCAGCGCGGGCAGCGTCGCCTCGGGGCGGGTCGCCCACACCTTCGACCTGCGCGGCCCGGCGGTCACCCTGGACACCGCCTGCTCGTCGTCCCTGACCGCCCTCCACCTCGCCGTCGAGTCCCTGCGCCGCGGTGAGACCACCCTCGCCCTGGCCGGCGGCGTCACCGTCATGGCCACCCCGGACACCTTCGTCGAGTTCAGCCGCCAGCGCGGTCTCGCCCCGGACGGGCGGTGCAAGCCGTTCTCCGCCCACGCCGACGGCACCGCCTGGGGCGAGGGCGGAGGGCTCCTCGTCCTCGAACGGCTGTCGGACGCCGTACGCAACGGACACCCCGTTCTCGCCCTGGTCCGCGGCAGCGCCGTCAACCAGGACGGCACCAGCAGCCAGCTCACCGCCCCCAACGGGCCGGCCCAGCAGCAGGTCATCCGCCAGGCGCTGGCGAACGCCCGCATCACCCCCGCCGACGTGGACGCCGTCGAGGCGCACGGCACCGGCACCACCCTAGGCGACCCCATCGAGGCCGGCGCGCTGATCAGCGTCTACGGCCAGGGCCGGGACGCGGACACCCCGCTGGGCCTGGGCTCCGTCAAGTCCAACATCGGCCACACGCAGGCCGCGGCCGGAGTGGCCGGCGTGATCAAGATGGTCATGGCCCTGCGCAACGACCTGCTGCCGCGCACGCTGCACGCCGAGGAGCCCTCGCCGCACGTCGACTGGTCCGCGGGCGGTGTCCGTCTCCTGACGGAGCAGCGGCCCTGGCCCCGCGGCGAGCGCCCCCGCCGGGCGGGCGTGTCCTCCTTCGGGATCAGCGGCACCAACGCCCACGTCGTCATCGAGGAGGCGCCGCCCGCCGCACCGGCCGCCGCCCCGCCTCGGCCGGTGGTCACCACCGAGGTGCCGCCGTGGATCCTGTCCGCCCGCACCGAGGCCGCCCTGCGGGACCAGGCCCGGCGGCTGCACACCTGGCTGGACGGCGGCGCCACCGCGGGCGACGCCGAGATCGCCGCCGTCCTGGCGGGCGGCCGGTCCCTGCTGGAGCACCGCGCCGTCCTCCTTGGCGAGGACCGGGACCGGATGCGGCAGGCCCTCGACGCCCTCGGCGCCGGCCGCAGCAGCCGGTACCTGACCGCCGGCGGTGTCACCCCGGCCGGACGCACCGTGTTCGTCTTCCCCGGCCAGGGCACCCAGTGGGAGGGCATGGCCGGGGACCTGCTCGAACGCTCGCCCGTCTTCCGTGAGGCCCTGGAGGAGTGCGCCGAGGCACTGGCCCCGCACACCGACTGGTCGCTGATCGAGGTCGTGCGCGAGGGGGGCCGGTCGGAACTGCTGCGACGCGTGGACGTCGTGCAGCCCGCGCTCTTCGCGATGATGGTCGCCCTGAGCAGGCTGTGGCGGTCGGTCGGCATCGTGCCCGACGCGGTCGTCGGCCACTCGCAGGGCGAGATCGCCGCCGCCCACGTCGCGGGCGCGCTCGACCTCGGCGACGCGGCCCGGGTCGTCGCCCTGCGCAGCCGCGCCCTGACCCGGCTCGCCGGCACGGGGGCGATGGCGTCGGTGCCCCTGCCCCCGGCCGAGGTCGCCCGGACGGCGGCCGAGAGCCGGCCGGGAGTGGAGATCGCCGCCGTCAACGGGGTGTCCGCCACCGTCGTCGCGGGCGACCCCGAGTCCGTCGCCGCGCTGGTCGAGGAGTACCGGGCGGCCGGTGTGAAGGCCCGGCTGATCCCCGTCGACTACGCCTCGCACTCCCCGCACGTGGAGGTCATCCGGGACGAGGTCACCGGCGCTCTCGCGGGCCTCGCCCCCCGGGCCGCCCACACCGCGTTCTACTCGACCGTCGAGGCCGGCCCGGTCGGGACGACGACCCTGGACGCCGAGTACTGGTACCGCAACCTCCGCCAGCCCGTCCGGTTCGAGGAGACCACGCGACGGCTCGCCGAGGACGGCTACGGCGTGTTCGTGGAGTCCAGCCCGCACCCGGTCCTCACCACCGCCGTCCAGGAGACCGCCGAGGCGGCCGGGGCGGCCGTCTTCACCGTCGGCACGCTGCGCCGTGACGAGCCCGCCGCCCGCCGGTTCCTCACCTCCGCCGCGGAACTGCACACCCAGGCCGCCGACGTCGACTGGCGCGCCGTGCAGTGCGCCGCGCCGCCCTGGCACGCGCCCGTGCCGACGTACGCCTTCCAGCGGCGCCGCCTGTGGATCGACACCCCCGACGGTGCCGTCGACGCCCCCGCGCTGGGCCTGCGGGACACGCCGCACCCCCTGCTCGGCGCCGCCCTGAGTACCGCCGAGACCGGTGCCACGGTCCTGTCCGGCCGGCTCGCGCGGAGCACCCACCCCTGGCTGGGCGGACACGCCGTCGCCGGCACCGTGCTGCTCCCCGGGACGGCCCTGCTCGACCTCGCCCTGCACGCGTCCGCGGAGACCGGGGGCGCCGGGGTCGAGGAGCTCACCCTGGAAGCGCCGCTGGTACTGCCCGAGGACGGCGCGGTCGGCATCCAGGTGGCCGTCACCACCGACGCCGACGGACGGCGCCGCGTCACCGTCCACTCCCGGCCCGCGCGGGAGGACGACGCGGGCGGGTGGACCCGCCACGCCTCCGGCCTGCTGGCCGAGGACCCCGCACAGGAAACGGACGCGGCGGGCCCGGGCGCCGCCTGGCCACCGCCCGGCAGCCGCCCCGTCGACCTGACGGACGCCTACGACCGCCTGGCCGACCTCGGGTACCACTACAGCGGCGCCTTCCGCGGCTTGCGCGCCCTGTGGCGTGACGACACCCACCTGTACGCCGAAGTGGAACTGCCCGCCGAGACCGACGTCGCCGGCCACGGCGTCCACCCCGCCCTCCTCGACGCCTGTCTGCACTCCCTGCTCACCGAGGAGAACACCGCCGAGGGCATCCGGCTGCCGTTCCACTGGCGGGACGTACGCCTGTACGCCACCGGCGCCCGCACACTGCGGGTCACGCTCAGCCCCGTGGGAGAGGACTCCCTCGCCCTGCTGGCCGTCGACACCGGCGGACGCCCGGTGCTGACCGCCGCCGCACTGACGCTGCGCCGCATGGACCCCGCCGGGCTCGCCACGGCCGCGCAGCAGGCCGGGGACGGCATGTTCCACCTGGGCTGGACGGCACTGCCCGACCAGGGGGCCGCCCGGCCCGCCCCGCCCGGCTGGGCCGTCGTCGCCGCACCCGTGGCCGGCGGCCAGGCCGCGGCGGAGGAGGCCGCGCTGCGGATCGCCGGCCTCACCACGAGCCCTGGACCGCCCCCGTGCCACTCCGGCCTGCCGGCCGTGCGGGCCGCGACCGGCACCGCGGCCCCCGCACCGGACACGGTGCTGACCGTGCTGCCGAGCGCCCCGGAGGCCGACCCGGTCGAGCACACCCACGCACTGACCGCCGCCGTGCTCGGCCTGCTCCAGCAGTGGCTGGCCGACGAGAGGCACGCCCACGCCCGGCTCGTGCTCGTCACCCGCGGGGCCGTCACCACAGGCGCCGGGGAGCCGGCCCCCGACCTCGCCGGAGCCGCCGTCTGGGGCCTGGTCGGGGCGGCGCTGGCCGAGACCCCCGACCGGTTCGCGCTGCTCGACGTCGACGACGCCTCCTGGGACGCCGTCCCCGCCGCCCTCGCCACCGGAGAGCCGCGGCTCGCCCTGCGCGCCGGAACACCGCTGCGTCCCCGCCTGGCCCGTGACACCGGACCCCACCCCGACCTGGCGGTCCCCGACGACGGACGGCCGTGGCGGCTGGACCTCTCCGAACGCGGCAGCCTCGACAACGTCGTGCTCGCCGCCGGCCCGGAACTCGGGCAGCCGCTCGGACCCGGACAGGTGCGGCTGTCGCTGCGGGCGGCCGGACTGAACTTCCGCGACGTACTGATCGGCCTCGGGATGTACCCGGGCGACGGACGGATGGGCGGTGAGGGCGCGGGCGTCGTCCTGGAGACCGGCCCCGGGGTGACCGGCCTGCGGCCGGGCGACCGCGTGCTGGGACTCGTCACCCACGGCACCGGCCCGGTGACCGTCACCGACCACCGCCTGCTGACCCGCATGCCCGACGGCTGGTCCTTCGCCCAGGCCGCCACCGTCCCCATCGTCTTCCTCACCGCCTACTACGGGCTGCGCGACCTCGCCGGCGCACGACCGGGGGAACGGCTGCTGCTGCACGCGGCGACCGGCGGCGTCGGCATGGCCACCCTGCAACTCGCCGAGCACTGGGGACTCGACGTACTCGCCACCGCGAGCCCCGGCAAGTGGCCGGTGCTGCGCCGCCTCGGCGTCCCCGACGAACGCATCGCCTCCTCCCGCGACCTCGGCTTCGAGGCCATGGTCGCCGAGCGGACCGGCGGACAGGGAGCGGACATCGTCCTCAACTCGCTGGCCGGGGAGTTCGTCGACGCCTCCCTGCGCTGCCTGCGGCCCGGTGGGCGGTTCGTGGAGATGGGCAAGACCGACATCCGCGACGCCGGCACCGTCGCCCGCGACCACCACGACGTCCGCTACCAGGCGTTCGACCTCCTCGACGCCGGCCCGGAGCGGATCGCGGAGATGCTCGCCGACCTCGCCCGGCTCTTCGCCGACGGCGTGCTCACGCCGCTCCCGGTGCACAGCTGGGACGTCCGCCAGGCGCGGGAGGCCCTGCGTTTCCTCAGCCAGGCACGGCACACCGGGAAACTGGCGCTCGCGCTGCCCAGACCGCCCGGCGCCGACGGCACCGTGCTGCTCACCGGCGGCACCGGCACCCTGGGCGGCATCGTCGCCCGGCACCTCGTACGGGACCGCGGCGTCACCCGCCTGGTCCTCGCCGGCCGCCGGGGACCCGACGCGCCCGGCGCCGCCGAGCTGGTACGGGACCTGACCGGGCTCGGCGCGCACGTCACCGTCGCCGCCTGCGACGCCGCCGACGTCCGGCAGCTCGCGGCCCTGCTGGCGGACATACCGGCCGCCCACCCGCTGACCGCCGTGGTGCACCTCGCCGGGGTCCTCGACGACGCCACCGTCCCCAACCTCACCGACGCCCGGCTGCACTCCGTGCTGCGCGCCAAGGCCGACGCGGCGTGGAACCTGCACCGGCTCACCGCACACCTGGACCTCTCCGCCTTCGTCCTCTTCTCGTCCCTGGCCTCGACCGTCGGCGCACCGGGACAGGCCAACTACGCCGCCGCGAACGCGTTCCTGGACGCGCTGGCCCAGCACCGGACGGCCCGCGGGCTGCCGGCGCACTCCCTGGCGTGGGGCCTGTGGGCGGAAGCCTCCGGGATGACCGGCCACCTCGACGGGGGCGACCAGGCCCGGCTGCGGCGCACCGGTGTCCTGCCCCTGAGCGAGGAGACCGCACTGCGCCTGCTGGACACCGCCCTGGACCACGGCCACGCGACGGTCGTCCCGGCGCTCTTCGACACCGCGGCACTGCGCCGGCAGGCCGAGAGCGGCATGCTGCACCCGGTCCTGCGTGACCTGGTCCGTCACACCCCGAGGCGGGCCACCGGCACCACGGCGGCACCCGAGGACCTGCTGCCCCGCCTGAACGCCGCCGATCCGGCCGAGCGCCGGCGCCTGATGCTGGAGGCGGTCCGGGAGAACGCGGCGCTCGTCCTCGGCCATGACGCGGCGGACGCCGTCCTGGTCACCCAGCCGTTCAAGGAACTCGGCTTCGACTCACTGACCGCGGTGGAACTGCGCAACCGGCTGAACCGGGTCACGGGGCTGCGCCTGCCGGCCACGGTCGTCTTCGCCCATCCCACCCCGGCCGAACTGGCCGACCACCTGCTCGGCGAACTCGCCCCGCAGTCCGCGGACCAGGCGCTGCTCGCCGGCCTGGGCGACCTGGAGGCGAGACTCGCCACCGAGGAACCCGGAGCCGCCGTACGGGACGAACTCCTGACCCGTCTGGAGACGCTGGCACGGCGACTGCGCCCGGACGCGGCGGAGGCGGCCGGGCCCGGGGAACCGGAGACGGAGATCCACAGCGCCGCGACGGAGGAGATCTTCGCCCTGATCGACCGGGAGCTCGGACGGTGAGCGGGGACCGCGCAGACCACACCACCGGGAGGGGCGGCCCAGCCGTGACCGAAGAAGGCAAGCTCACCGAATACCTCAAGCGCGTCACCGCCGACCTCATCAAGACGCGCCGGCGGGTGCAGGACCTGGAGGCGGAACGCCAAGAACCGATCGCCGTCGTCGGCATGGCCTGCCGCTACCCCGGAGGGGTCCAGTCCCCGCAGGACCTGTGGCACCTCGTCGACGCCGGCACGGACGCCATCACACCGTTCCCGCGCGACCGGGGCTGGGACATCGAGCAGGTCTGCCACCCCGACCCGGAGCACGCCGGCACCAGTTACGTCGACCGCGGCGGATTCCTGCACCAGGCGGGCGACTTCGACGCCGCCTTCTTCGGGATGAGCCCCCGCGAGGCCCTGGCCACCGACCCCCAGCAGCGGCTGCTGCTGGAGGTCACCTGGGAGGCCGCCGAGCGGGCCGGCATCGATCCGGCCGCGCTCAAGGGCAGCGACACCGGGGTGTACGTCGGGGTCATCGCCCAGGACTACGGCCCGGTCACCCCGCACGGCGTCCCCGCCGGCATCGAGGGCTTCGCCGTCGGCAACCAGACCAGCGTGGCCTCCGGGCGGATCGCCTACACCCTCGGTCTCAAAGGGCCCGCGATCACCCTGGACACCGCGTGCTCCTCCTCCCTCGTCTCGATCCACCTGGCCGTGCAGGCGCTGCGGAACCGCGGCTGCGCCCTCGCGTTCGCCGGCGGCGCCACCGTGCTCCCCAGCCCCCGCGGATTCATCGAGTTCAGCCGGCAGCGCGGCCTGGCCCCCGACGGCCGCTGCAAGCCGTTCGCCGCCGCCGCCGACGGCACCGCCTGGGCCGAGGGCGCCGGGGTGCTCCTGCTGGAGCGGCTGTCCGACGCCCGCCGCAACGGCCACCCGGTGCACGCGGTCATCACCGGCAGCGCCGTCAACCAGGACGGCGCCAGCAACGGCCTGACCGCCCCCAGCGGCCCCGCCCAGGAACAGGTGATCCGCCAGGCGCTGGCCGACGCCCGGCTGCTCACCGCCGACGTCGACGCCGTGGAGGCGCACGGCACCGGGACCCCGCTCGGCGACCCCATCGAGGCCGACGCGCTGCTCGCCACCTACGGGCAGGGCAGGCCGGCCGACCGGCCGCTGTGGCTCGGTTCGGTGAAGTCCAACCTCGGACACACCCAGGCGGCGGCCGGGGTCTGCGGCGTGATCAAGATGGTGGAGGCCATGCGCCACGGCCGCCTGCCGCGGACCCTGCACGTCGACGTGCCGTCGCCGCACGTGGACTGGTCGGCGGGCGCGGTCAGGCTGCTCACCGAGGAGGCCCCCTGGCCCGCGGTGGACCGTCCGCGCCGGGCCGCCGTCTCCTCCTTCGGCATCAGCGGCACCAACGCCCACGTGATCGTCGAACAGGCCCCCGAGCCGGAGCCGGCCCCCCGGGAGCCCGGCACCGGCGAGCCCGGCACCCAGCCCTGGATCCTCTCCGCGCGTACCGAGGCCGCCCTGGCCGACAGCGCCAGGCGGCTGCTGCACCACCTGCGGACCCGGCCCGAGGAGACGCCCGCACGGATCGGCAGGACCCTGGCGTCGACCCGCTCGTCCCTCGAACACCGCGCGGTGGTCGTCGGAACGGACCACGCCTCCTTCGCCGACGGCCTGCGCGCGCTGTGCGAGCACGGCACCTCGCCGCGGCTGCGCACGGGCACCGCCGGGGCGCCGCCCCGCACGGCGTTCCTGTTCTCGGGCCAGGGCGGCCAGCGCCTCGGCATGGGCCGGGAACTCCACTTCGCCTACCCGGCCTTCGCGACCGCCTTCGACGAGGTCTGCGAGGCCCTGGACCGGCACCTCCCGCGGCCGCTGCGGAACGTCCTCTGGGCGTCGGGCAACGGGCCGGACGCCGGCCTGCTGGACCGCACCGAGTACGCCCAGCCCGCCCTGTTCGCCCTCCAGGTCGCCCTGTTCCGGCTGCTGGCGGCCTTCGGCGTGCACCCGGACCACCTGATCGGACACTCGGTCGGCGAGCTGGCCCTCGCGCACTGCGCCGGCATGCTCTCGCTGGAGGACGCCGCCACGCTGGTCGCGGCCCGCGGCCGGCTGATGCAGGCCCTGCCCGACGGCGGTGCGATGATCGCCGTGGAGGCCACCGAGCAGGAGGCGCGCGAGGCCGTGGACGGCCTGGAGGACCGGCTCGGCATCGCCGCCGTCAACGGTCCCCGGGCCGTCGTCCTGTCCGGGGCGGCAGCCGAGGCGGAGCGGATCGCGGAGCGGTGGCGCGTCCAGGGCCGCCAGGTCCGCCGCCTCACCGTCAGCCACGCCTTCCACTCCCCGCTGATGGACCCCGTCCTGGACGACTTCCGCCGGGTCGTCGCCCAGGCCGACTTCCAGGAACCCCGCATCGCGATCGTCTGCGGCGCCACCGGGGCGAGCGCCGACGAACGGCTGCGCTCGCCGGAGTACTGGGTGGAGCACCTGCGCGGCACGGTGCGCTTCCACGACGGTCTAACCCGGCTGCGCGAACTGGGCACCGAGGCGTACGTGGAAGTCGGCCCCGACGGTGTGCTCGCGTCGCTGGTCCAGCGGACCACGTCCGTCACCGCCCCCGCGGACCCGCAGGCCGGGCCGGGCGCGGTGCGGGTGGTCACGCCCCTGCTGCGCCGCGACCGGCCGGAGCCCGAGACCCTGCTCACCGCCCTGGCCGTGCTCCACGTCGAGGGAACCGACGTCTCCTGGAGCCCCGCCTTCGGCGGGACCGACCCGGAGCCCGCCGAGCTGCCGACCTATCCCTTCCAGCGCAAGCGCTACTGGCTCCCCTCGGCCCCCGCCGAGGACCGTCCGCCGCAGGAGCGGTTCTGGACGGCGGTCGACCGCGGCGACGTCGGGGAGGTCGCCCGGATCCTGGGCACGGACGACGACCGTCCGCGCACCCTCGCCGACCTCGTCGCCGGCCTCGCCGCCTGGCGCGGACGCCCGCAGACCGCCGCGTCCGCCGACGGCGTCGTGCACCGGACGGTCTGGCCGTGGACGGCCGTGCCCGGCGTGCCGCTGCTGACCGGTCGCTGGCTCGCCGTGCTGCCCCCGAACGGCGCGCGGCAGCCGGACCTCTCCGCGGTCACCGCCGCCCTGACCCGCGCCGGCGCGGAGGTCGTCCCCGTCGTCCTCGACGACGACGGGGACGTGGCCGGCGCTCTGCGGGCCGCGCTCGGCACCGTCACGCGGGCGGGCGCG
The DNA here is from genome assembly GCF_055581365.1 of Streptomyces sp. NPDC031445. Lineage (NCBI taxonomy): Bacteria > Bacillati > Actinomycetota > Actinomycetes > Kitasatosporales > Streptomycetaceae > Streptomyces > Streptomyces sp. NPDC031445. The sequence continues at coordinate 32,514 of NZ_JBVIJO010000026.1, read as the reverse complement.
CAGACCCCGGACGTGGCCGGCGTCCTCTCGCTGACCGCCTGCCACGCGCGAGCCGAGGACCCCGGCGAGGCCGTCCCGGCGGACCTCCTGACGGCCCGTCGCCTCGACGCGGCCCTCGCGGAGGCCGGCCTGGACGTGCCGTTGTGGTGCGTCACCCGGGCGGCCGTCGCCCCCGACGGCGACCGGCCCGGCACCGCCGCCGCCCTCCTGTGGGCGCTCGGTGAGACCCGGCGCTCCGCCAGGACGCCGTGGTACGGGCTCGTCGACCTGCCGGAGACGCCCACCCGGCGCGAACTGGACTGGCTGACCGCGGTGCTGGCCGACCCGACGGGACCGGACCACGTGGCCCTGCGTCCCGGCGGTGTCCGGGTGCGGCGCCTCGCCCGCGACACGGCGTCGCCGCCGGCCACGGTACCGGCCCTGACGGGCACCGTCGTGATCACGGACGGGGGTGCCCGGCTGACCGGGGCGGCGGCACGCTGGGCGGCGGAACGCGGCGCCGGCCACATCCTGGTGCTCGCACGGCCCGGCCGGCCCTTCGCCCCCGCGCAGGATCCGGCCGCCCTGACGCACGGCCGCCCCACCACGGTCGTCCCCTGCGATCCCGCCGACCGGTCCCGGCTGGCCGCCGCCCTCGCGGCCGTACCGTCCGAGCACCCCCTCGGCGCGATCCTCCACCTCGGCCCGGCCGGCGACGCGTGGGACCCGGCCGGCCAGGACGCCGGCGTACGGGCCGCGGCCGACGCCGCGCGCCATCTGGACGACCTCACGCGGGACCGCCCGCCCGCGCACCTCGTGCTGTTCTCCCGGTTCGGCAGCCCGCTCGACGGGGGCAGCCGGATCGAGGACGCGCTCCTGCACGCCGTCCACGACGCACGGGTACTGCGGCGCCGAGCGGCCGGGGCGTCCGGGGTCAGCGTCGCCTGGAGGCCGGCGGACGACGCCGGGTCCGACCTGACGGCCGCGCTGGACCGCGCGTTCGCCGGCCGCGAGCCCTCCCTCGTGGTCGCCGCCGTCCCGCTCACCCAGCTGCTCACCGAGTACGCGGGACGGTCGGCGCACCCACTGCTGCGCGACCTGTTCGACCCGGCACCGGCCGACCGCGATCCCGGTGCCGCGGGCGAGCGCAACCGGCTCACCACGCACCTGCACGGACTGCCGGCCGAGGAACGCCACAGCGCGCTGCTGTCACTGGTGCGCAGGAGCACCGCGTTCGCGCTCGGGCACAGCACCGTCGACGCCGTGCCCGAGGACGTCGCCTTCGTGGACCTGGGGCTCACCTCGTTCACGGCCTTCGAACTGCGCGGCAGGCTCGTCGAGATCACGGGCATCGAGCTGCCGCTGTCGGAGATCTACGAGCACCCCAGTCCGTCGGCGCTCGCCGGCTACCTGCACGCGGCGTTCGAGGGCGTGAGAGCGGCCTGAATCATGCCGAGCCGAAGGACGCGGAAGGACGCACAGGGCGGGTTCGGCCGCAAGGCCGCCGAGGACGGCCGGGAAGGGAGTGACGGGGACCGTGGATGCCGCTGACATGAAGGTCGACGCCGATGTGGTGGTGGTCGGAGGAGGGCCCGTCGGGCTGTTCCTGGCAGCCGAACTCGGGCTGGCCGGCGCCTCGGTGGTGGTCGTCGAGAAGCTCGGCCTGCCAGGCCGCGCCGACAGTCCCGCACTGCGCGGAATCACCACGCGCACGATGCGCACCCTCGGCCTGCGCGGGCTGGACCGGCCGGTCGCCCAGGCCGCCGAGCAGGCCCTGCGCGGGCTGATCAGCCGGGCGGGCGGTCGGGACGCGCGGCAGGGGCCGCCCCGGCCGGTGGACGGCCAGGTCACCTCCACGACCCTCGGCAGCGGCGGGGCCACCAAGGGGCACTTCGGCATGGTGCCGCTGACCGATCCGGCCGGTGACTTCGCCGAGGTGGCCCTGCTGCCGGTGCCGTACGCCGCGCTGCTCGAGGTGTTCGCGGAGCGCGCCGTCCGGCACGGCGCCGAGATCGTCCGGGGGCGTGCCGTCGCGGACCTGGTGACCGGCCCGCGGGGCGTGACCGCCTGCCTGGAGGACGGGCAGCGGATCCGGGGCCGCTATCTGGTGGGGGCGGACGGCGGGCGCAGCCTGGTGCGACGCCTGGCCGGATTCGACTTCCCCGGCACCGATCCCACCCTGTTCGCCGTCGGCGGCGAGGACGTGACCCTGCTCGGCCCGGGGCAGCTGCCGCACGGCTTCACCAGGACGCCGCGCGGGGTCCTCATGGTCGACGTCGTCCCCGGCCAGATCGTCGCCCTGGAGTACGACGCACCGCCCGCCGCGCGACTGGCACCGGTGACCCGGGAGGAACTCCAGACGGTGCTGCGCCGGGTGAGCGGAACGGACGTCATGGTGGCCTCCGTCGGCGCGCCCTTCCGCTACAGCGACAACGCCCGGCAGAGCTCGGCCTACCGGCGCGGCCGGGTACTGCTGGCCGGTGACGCGGCGCACGTCCACTCGCCGTTCGGCGGGCAGGGGGTCAACCTCGGCATCCAGGACGCGGCCAACCTCGGGTGGAAACTGGCCCGGGTCGCGCGCGGCACGGCACCGGCGGAACTCCTGGACACCTACACCGCCGAACGGCACCCCGTGGCGGCCCGGGTGCTGCGCAACTCGCGCGCGCAGGCGGCCCTGCTGCGGTACGGGCCGGAGGTGGACGCCCTGCGCGAACTCCTCACGGACCTGGCGGAACTCCCGCAGGCCAAGGCGCTGCTGATCGGCATGGTGCACGCCCTGGACATCACCTACGGCAATGACGGCGGGCATCCGCTCGTCGGTACGTTCCTGCCGGAGCCGGTGACCGCCGGGGCGGACAGCGGCCCCGGGCCGGCCGTCGCTCTCGCGGACGGCCGTGGTCTGCTGGTGGGCGCCGCGGACGCGGCCGGCCTGCGCGAAATCGCGCGGTCGCGCGACGACGTCCGCTGGGCCGAGGGACGGTGCCCCGGCCACCCGGAGGTGGCCGCGCTGCTCGTCCGCCCGGACGGCTACGTCGCCTGGGCGCGCGACCACGGCGGCGAGCACGACGCGCCGGCCGCGGCGCTGGACCGCTGGTTCGGCCCCTGCCCGGCCGGGTTCGCGACGGCCTGAACCGCTCCGGCGTACCGCTTCAGAGGGAGTTTGGCGCGCTTCGGCACAGTGCTGCCATGTCCCCGCACATCGGCCGCTGCCTCCGGTCTCTCTACGACGCCCTGGTCGCCCTCGGCCAGTGCTGGTGCCACGTTCCGCCCCCGCCCCCGGTCCTGACCGGGCCCCCGCCGGGCCACCCCGAGCGGCTGTGCCCGCCGGGCACGGAGAGCGAGGCCGAGCGGATGCTGTTCCGCCGGCTGTGGTCGCAGACGGACGGCACCGCTCAGCCGGACAACGCCATATGACGACTTCAGGACGCCGTCCGAGGGCGGTGTCACGTCGAGAGAAGGAGCACGGCAGATGACCCCTCAGCGACTGTCCAACGACGACCCGCAGCAGATCCTCGACCTGGCCAATCGCTTCGCCGAGGCACAGGCGCTGCTGGCCGCCGTGGAACTCGGACTCTTCAGCGCCCTGCGCGGGGGCGGGGCGACGGCGGACGAGCTGTGCCGCCGGCTGGAGCTGGACCCGCGGCCGGCGGCGGACTTCCTGCACCTGCTGATCGCCCTCGGTCTCCTCGACAAGGACGGCGAGAAGTTCCGCAACAGCGCGGCCGCGGAACGCTTCCTGGTCGAGGGGGAGCCCGGTTACCTGGGCAGCTCGCTGGGGTACTACAGCCGCCTGATGTACCCGTCGTGGGGCACGGTCGCGGGAGCGCTGCGGGGCACGGCGGACGGGAGCGGCGACGCGCCCCGGGGCGACCACTGGACCAGTGGGTTCTACGCCTCGGTGGCGGGCGACCGGGGCACCCTGGAGGACTTCCTCGACGGGCTGGACTCCTACAACTCCGTTCCGGGGCGGCTTCTCGCCGAGGCGGTCGACTGGTCCGGGTACGGCAGCGTCCTCGACGTCGGCGGTGCCCGCGGTCATCACGCCTCGCACATCGCCCAGGTCGCCCCGCACCTGTCGGTGGGCGTCTTCGACCTGCCGCAGCTCAGGCCGCACTTCGAGGAGTTGATGGCCAAGAGGGGAGTGTCGGAGCGCACGCGCTTTTACGGCGGCGACTTCTTCACCGACGCGCTGCCGGCGGCGGACGTCGTCATCTTCGGCGACGTCCTGCACAACTGGTCGCCCGATGTCCGCCGCATGCTGGTCCGCAAGGCGGCGCAGGCCGTCAACCCGGGGGGAACGCTGCTGGTGTTCGACCGGATGATGGACGACGGGCGCTCCGACAAGGCGAAGCTCATCGCCAGCCTCAGCATGTTCCTGGCCACGCGGGGCGGCGGCTCCGAGTACCTGGAGTCCGAGTGCCGTGGCTATCTCACCGAGGCGGGCTTCGAGGGCGTCACGGCGCGGCCCTTCGGCACCGCCGGCCATGTGCTGGTGACGGGCGGCAAGCCGAGCTGAGCCGCGGCGGACACGACGAAGGCTGCGGAGGCGGACCGCCTCCGCAGCCTTCGTCGTGCGGCTCAGGCGTGCAGGTGGATGCGCAGGTTGACGGTCATGGTGGACACCGGCAGGATCAGGCCCCACTCCCGGGTGCCGGTCAGCCCGAGGAACTTGCCGCCGGTGCCGATGGCCGGGAACCGCGCCCACTCGCCGCCGAGCATGAGCTGCCGGTCGATGGTCCCGCTGGAGCGCAGGGTGCCGTCGGGCAGCTCGATCGCCTCGTCGTAGTGGGTCATCAGGTGCCCGTTCGGGGCGACGTGCGTGGCGGTCACCATGCCCACGGTGTGCCCGATCGTCGCGCCGTCCGCGTCGTAGATCTCGTCGAAGTACACGATGGCGTCCCCGACCTTCTGGATGGGGAGCGGCTCGTTCTGGCCGATGTAGTGGTACTTGACGGTCTTCTCCGTCACGTTGTCGATGACGATGTTCTCCATGGCACTCCCTGAGGTCGGCAGGACAACGGCACTTCTGGAACCACGTCCATGGTCGAGTCGGGCGCTAAAGGCCCCCTTTCGCCGGTCTTTCGCAAAGGGGCGGGAGCGCCGTCCGGGACAACGCCGCCGGCCGGCATCGTGGGTGATGCCGGCCGGCGGTGGGGGGTGTGTTTCAGGGGCTCGTGCGGAGGTGGATGGCGGCGCCGGGACAGAGGGCGACGGCCTCCTGCACGGCCGCCAGACGGGCCGCGGGCACCTCGGGGCGCAGCAGGACGGAGGTGCCGTCGTCCTCGTCCTGGTCGAAGACGTCCGGGACGAGCCGCGCGCACTGCCCGCCGGCGACGCACCGTGCCGCGTCGACCGTCACCGTGGTCACGGTGTCCGCCTCGCCCGGGCCGCCGGTCACCACGTGACCGGCACCGAGTCGTAGCCGTAGATCAACGTCTCACGGGTGAACGGCAGTTCCTCGACGGGCACGGCGAGGCGCAGACCGGGGATCCTGGCGAACAGGGTGCTCAGTGCCACCTCCACCTCCAGGCGGGCGAGGTTCTGGCCCAGGCACTGGTGGATGCCGTACCCGAAGGCCAGGTGACCGGGGCGGCCCTCGCGGCGCAGGTCGAGGAGGTCCGGGTGGGCGAAGACGTCGGGGTCGTGGTTGGCCGCGGCGGTGGACAGCAGCATGCCCTCGCCCTCGCGGATGACCCCGTCCGGCAGTTCGATGTCCGCCGTGGCCACGCGGTTGGTGACGTGGTCGGCGTGGCTGACGAAGCGCAGCAGCTCCTCCACCGCAGCGGGGGCGACAGAGGGGTCGGCCTTGAACAGGGCCAGCTGCTCCGGATGGGTCAGCAGGGACACGGTGCTCAGCGAGATGAGGCTCGCCGTGGTCTCGAACCCGGCGATCAGCAGGAGCAGGGCCAGGCCGACGAGGTGCTCGCGGTCGGTCAGGCCGTTCTCGTCGAACCTGAGGACCAGCTTGCTCAGCAGGTCGTCCGCTTCGGGAGTGTCCGCCTTGGCGTCCACCAGCTCACCGAGGTAGACCCGCATGCCGGCGAGGTTGCCGGCCCACTCCTCGGCGCTCGCGGTCCGGCTGACGACGGTGCGCGCACGCTTCTGGAACATGTCCCGGTCGGCATAGGGGACCCCCAGCAGCTCGCAGATCACGAGGGAGGGCAGCACCAGGCTGAGCTGCTGCACCAGGTCGGTCGGACGGGGGCCCGACAGCATGCGGCCGACGCACTCGTCGACGACCTCCTGGATGTACGGGCGCATGCTCTTGACCCGCCGGAAGGTGAACTCGCTGACCACCGTGCGCCGGTACGTGGTGTGCTCCGGCGGGTCGAGCCACGGCAGCACGCCCTTCTTGTCGACCGCCTGCTGTCCCTCCACCAGGGAGGGGAAGCCGGGGCGCATGGGGTCCGAGCTGGCCCGGGGGTCGCCGAGCAGCTGACGCACGTACTCGTGCTTGGTGATCAGCCAGGCGGTCCGGCCGCCGCTCAGAGAAACCCGGGTCATCGGCGACTGCGCCCGGATCGCGGAGTACTCCGCGGGGGGCTTGAACGGGCACTCCCGGAGGATCGGAAATGCTGTGGAGCCCGCGTCGGGCGCCGGTTCGGCCACGGTACTCTCCCTCGGTCCGTGAACGGTGTGTGACGCTCCGCATGCTCGCGTCGCGCACTAAAGCCACCCTTAAAGTCGGCCGGCCGCGTACGGCTCGGAAAACGCCGGCTGGGGCGCCCCTTGCCTCGGGGACGCCCCAGCCGGTGCGGAGCACCGGGGGAGAGTGCTCACGCCTTGGCGGAGGGCTTGGGGACGCGGATCACCAGCAGGGCGACGGCCAGGGCGCAGCCGACGAAGACGATGCTGCCGGTGAAGGCGCTGCGGACGCCTTCCGTCACCACCTTGTGCACCGCGTCGACGCCCGTGCCGGCGTGCTTGGCGGCGTCGTCGGCGGACGTGCCGTACACGGTGACCAGGATGGCCAGGCCCAGGGCACCGCCCAGCTGCATCATCGTCTGCAGCACGCCCGAGGCCGCGCCGGCGAGCTGCTGGGGGACGCCGCTGAGCACCGTCACGTTCGTGGGCATCAGGCAGCAGCCCGCGCCGACGCCGAAGAGCAGCATCGGACCGAGCACGCCCGTCAGGTAGCTGTCGGAGACCGAGATGGTGCTGAGCCAGACCGCCGTGACGGTCATCAGCAGCGCGCCGACGACCATGAACCGCTTGGCGCCGTGCTTGGGCAGCATCTTCGGCACCGCCCGCGCCACGACGAACATGCCCAGGGTCATCGGCAGGAAGGCGAGGCCGGCCTGGATCGGGGAGAACTCCAGGACGTTCTGGATGAACTGGCTGAGGAAGTAGAACAGGCTGAGGATGGTCGCCGTGAACATCAGCATGTTGGTGTAGGCGGCCGTGCGGGTGCGCTCCGAGAACAGCTGGAGCGGGACGATGGGCTGCGCGGCCCGGCGCTCGGCCAGCAGGAACGACACGAGCAGGACCACGGCGGCCGCGAAGCAGGTCAGCGACACCGCGTTGCCCCAGCCCTCGGAGGGCACCCGGATGAGCCCGTACACCAGGGCCGTGACGCCGGCGGTGCCGGTGATCGTCCCGGCGAAGTCGAAGCGGCCCGAGTGCGAGGGGGTCTCCCGGATGCACATCGGGGCGAGCACCGCCACCGCCAGGCCGATGGGTACGTTGACGAACTGGATCCACCGCCAGGACGCCAGCGAGGTCAGGATGCCGCCCAGGATCAGACCGAGCGAGGTTCCGGTGGCGGCGGTGGCGGAGTAGATGCTCAGGGCCCGGTTGCGGGGCGCGCCCTCCTCGAAGTTGCTGGCGATCAGGGCGAGGGTGCCCGGTGCCGCCATCGCCGCGCCCACTCCCTGCAGCGCCCGGGCCGTGACCAGCAGCCACGGCGTGCCGGCGATGCCGCCGAGCAGCGAGGACACCGTGAAGATCACGGTGCCCACGACCAGCACCCGGCGCCGGCCGAACATGTCGCCCATGCGGCCGCCGAGCAGCAGGAGGCCGCCGAAGGCGAGCAGGTAGGCGTTGATCACCCACGACAGGCCGACGGGGGAGAAGCCCAGGGCCTTCTGGATGCTGGGCAGCGCGATGTTCACGATCGTGGAGTCGATGGCCACCATCAGGTAGCAGGTCACGATGACCGTGAGGGTGAGGGCGGAGCGGTTCGGCCGTAACGGTGAGCTCGCCGGCTGCCCCGGTGCGCCCGGCTCGTCCTTGGCGGGTGGCGAGCCGACGGTGTTCTGGTTGGACATGCTGCTCCTTGGAGGACCGGGGCGATGGGGGCCGCGCGCTGTCGACGACGCCGAAGAGCCGGAGCGGGAAATACCGCCGGCCGCGCGTTCACTCAACGAGCGTAGAGTGAAGCGGTACTTACGGTCAACTCGTGTTGAGCGAAGCGGTTAGCATAGGTGTGTGAGTACCGAAGAGCCCCCGCTCTCGCGAGCTGAGCGACGCCGCTCGACCGAGAAGCGCATCCTGAACGTCGCGCGTCAGCTGTTCGGTGAGCTCGGTTACGACCGTGCGACGATCCGGAGCATCGCCAAAGCGGCCCAGGTCGACCCCGCCCTGGTGATGCAGTACTTCGACAACAAGGAGAACCTCTTCAGGCAGGTCGTCCGGCTCGACGCCGCGGAGACCGCCCCGGAGACCGCCGACCCGCTCATCGCGCAGCTCATGGCGGGCCTCGGCGTGAAACTCGCGGGCATGCCGGCCCCTTCGCTGGCCATGCTCCGCTCCATGCTCACCCACCCGGACATGGCCGCGGAGATGCGCGAGACGTTCGACCGCCAGATCAAGCAGGTCTCCGCGGTCATGGAGGGGGAGGACGTCGAGCTGCGGGCGGCACTGCTGATCATGGCCCACCTGGGCGTCGTCGTCGGCAAGCACCTGCTCGAACTCGAACCCCTGCGCGACACCCGGCCGGAGCGGATCATCGAGCTGCTCGACCCCTGCTTCAAGACCCTGGCCGATCCCACGCCCTGACCCTTGACCGCGACAGCGGCCCGAGGCGGCGCTCCGCCTCCTCCGCGAGGGGGACGCGTCCCTCGCCGGTGCCGCGGGCTCAGCCCGTGTGAGGCCGGGCCAGACCGTGGTCGTAGGCGAAGATCACCGCTTGGATGCGGTCGCGGGCGCCGATCTTGGACAGCACGCGACCGACGTGGGTCTTCACCGTGGACTCCGACAGCACGAAACGCGTGGCGATCTCGCCGTTGGACCAGCCCTTGCCGATGGCGACCAGGATCTCGCGTTCGCGGTCGGTGAGGGCGCCCAGGCGCGGATCCTCGGCGGAGCCGGCCCCGCCGGGGGGCACGAGACGGGCGAACTCGTGCAGCAGGCGGCGGGTGAGGGCAGGCGCGATCACCGCGTCGCCGACGGCCACGGCGCGGATGCCGGCGAGGAGTTCCTCGGGTCGGGCGTCTTTGAGGAGGAAGCCGCTGGCTCCGGCGCGCAGGGCCGCGTAGACGTACTCGTCGACGTCGAAGGTGGTCAGGACCAGGACCCGGGAACGGTCGCCGGAGGCGACGATGCGGCGCGTGGCCTCGATGCCGTCCATGCCCGGCATGCGTACGTCCATGAGGACGACGTCGGGGCGCAGTTCGGCGGCCTTGCGGACGGCCTCGCTTCCGTGCGCGGCCTCGCCCAGCACCTCCGTCTCGGGCACGGAGTCCAGGAGCATGCGGAAGCCGTATCGCTGGAGCGGCTGGTCGTCCACGATGAGCACGGTCGTCATCGGACGCCGGCCCGGGGAGCGAGGTCGAGGGCGGCGCACACCGTCCAGCCGCCACCGGCCGGGCCCGCGCTCACGTGTCCGCCGTAGAGAGCCGCTCGTTCCCGCATGCCCACCAGGCCGTGTCCTTCCTCGTTCGCCGGGCCGGGACGGCCGGCCGGTGCGGACGGGCCGGAGTCCTGGACGGTGATGGTCAGCTGTGTGTCCTCGACGACGACCGCCAGGTTCGCACGGGCGCCCGCACCGGCGTGCTTGAGGGTGTTGGTCAGCGCCTCCTGCACGATGCGGTAGACCGCGAGCTGCACCCCGCTGTCGAGGGCGTCGACGTCACCGGCCGTACGGTAGACGACTTCCAGGCCGGCGGCGCGCACCGCCTCGCACAGCGCGCCGATGTCCGCGAGACCGGGCTGGGGGCTGAGTTCGGGCTCCCCGGGCGGGCCGTCCGGCTCGCGCAGGACGCCGAGCACCCTGCGCAGTTCGCCCAGGGCCTGGCGGCCGGTGTCGCCGATGAGGTGCAGGGCCTCCCTTCCCCGTTCCGGGGAGGCGGCGGTGGCGTAGGCGCCCGCGTCGGCGAGTGTGATGATGACGGACAGGTTGTGGCCGACGATGTCGTGCATCTCGCGGGCCACCCGCGCCCGCTCGGCCGCGACGGCGAGCCGGCCCCGCTGGTCGCGTTCGGTCTCCAGCCGGGCCGCGCGGTCCCGCAGCCCGGCCAGCTGCGCCCGCCGGATACGGATCGTCAGACCGAGCGCGAGGGCCGCGGTCGCCGTGCTGAGCAGGAAGAAGAGCGCGTCCGCGACCGGGACCGCCGCCGACAGCCTGGCCGCGACCAGGCCGAGTGCCCCCGCTGTCACCGCGCAGGCCCACGGCAGCTGCCGTAGCCGTCCGTGCAGGGTCAGGCTGTACAGGGCGACGAGGAGGGCGACGTCCGCGCGGAGGGCGGCGCCGACAGCCCACTGGAGGGCGAACACGGCCGTCACCGCGCCGAAGGCCACCGCGGGCGCCCGGCGCCGCCACAGCAGCGGCAGCACCAGCCCGGCCTGGAAGGCCAGCACCCCGGCGACGGGCAACCGGGTGAACGCCACCCGGAAGCGGTGTGGTCCGTCACCGTCGCCGTCCCCGCCGGCCAGGCCGGCCGCGTGCAGCAGGTCGGGCAGGCAGAACACCACGAGGATCAGCACCACCACCGCGCTGTCCAGGACCCACGGGCGGGCCCGGTCGGCGCACCGGAGCCGCTGGCCGGCCCGGCCGAGCCGGGCGACCAGCGGCCCCATCCCGCTGAGTTCTTCGGTGGTCACGGAGGTCACCAGCCCATGATGCGGTGGCCGCGCTCAGACGTCGCTGCGCAGCAGCCGGTACGACGCGCCGGCGAGTGCCAGCGCTGTCCAGCCGAGGAAGACCGCGAGGCCGGCGCCGGGCGACAGGGCGGTCGAGTCATGGGTCAGGGCGAAAACCGACTCGCCCGCGTGGCTGGGAAGGTAGGGGGCGATGTGCCCCTGCCACGAGGTGGGCAGCAGGGAGACCAGTCCCGGGACCAGCATGAGGGCGGCCACGAGCACCGAGATGCCGCCGGCCACGGACCGCAGCAGCGCGCCGAGGGCGGTGCCGATCACGCCGACCAGACCGAGGTAGAGCCCGGCGCCCAGCAGGCTGCGGACGACACCGGCGTGACCGAGACCCAGGGCGGCGGGCGTGCCGGAGACGATCCGGCTGCCGATGAGGAAGGCGACGAACGCGCCGGCGGTCGCGATCACCAGCGCGACCGCGCCGAGCACCGCGGCCTTCGACCAGAGCACGGGCAGACGGCGCGGCACGGCCGCGAAGGTCGAGCGGATCATGCCCGTGGAGTACTCGCCTGCGGTGACCAGCACGCCGAGCACGCCGAGGGCCAGCTGGGCGAAGTTCGTGCCGAAGAGGGACAGGCTCACGGCGGTCGCGGTGGCGAAGTCGCGGTCCAGGTGCCGGCCGGAGCCGACGGCGGAGCGGTAGTGGCTCGCCGCGATGACACCGAACGCGACGAGGAACAGCAGGCCCAGTCCCAGGGTGATCCAGGTGGAGCGCAGGGACCAGAGTTTGGCCCACTCCGAGGCCAGCACGCGCCGTCCGGTCACCCGGTAGGCGGGCCGCGACGCGGCGGCCGTGGCGCTCCCGGGTGTCTCAGGGGTCTTCGGGGTTGCCGTGAGGGTGCTCATGCCGCGCTCCCGGAGGTCTCGGTGCCGGTCGTGGAGCCGTGGTACTCCACGGCGTCCCGGGTCAGTTCCATGAACGCCTCCTCCAGCGACACCGCCTTGGTGGTCAGCTCGAACAGGGGGATGGCGTGCTCGGCCGCCTTCAGGCCGATCTCCCGGGCGGAGACGCCGGTCACCTGCAGCTCCTCCGAGCCGATGCGGCCGGTGATCTCCACGCCCGGCCCGGCGAGCACGTCCCGCAGCCGTGCGGGGTCGTCCGTCGCGACGCGCACGGTGTCGCCGCCGGCCTCGCGGACCAGGTCCCGCACGGTCGTGTCGGCCAGCAGCCGCCCCCGCCCGACGACGATGAGGTGGTCGGCCACCAGCGCCACCTCGCTCATCAGGTGCGAGGAGACGAACACCGTGCGCCCCTCGGCCGCGAGGGAGGTGAGCAGGTTGCGGATCCACAGGACGCCCTCGGGGTCCAGCCCGTTGACGGGCTCGTCCAGCATCACGGTCCGCGGGTCGCCGAGCAGCGCGGCCGCTATGCCGAGCCGCTGGCCCATGCCGAGGGAGAAGGCACCGGCCCGCTTCTTCGCGACGCTGCCGAGACCGGCGAGCTCGACGACCTCGTCGACCCGGCGGCGCGGGATGCCGTGGGTGAGGGCGAGGGCGCGCAGGTGGTTGTGGGCCGAGCGGCCGGGGTGGATCGACCTGGCCTCCAGCAGCGCGCCCACCTCCTGCAACGGGGCCTCGTGGCGGGCGTAGCGCCGTCCGTTCACCGTGACGGAGCCGCTGGTCGGCGCGTCCAGCCCGACGATCATGCGCATCGTCGTGGACTTGCCCGCACCGTTGGGTCCCAGGAAACCGGTCACCGTGCCCGGCTTCACGGTGAAGTCCAGACCGTCGACGGCTGTCTTCTCCCCGTACCTCTTGGTGAGCTGCTGTGCCTCGATCATTCACGTTCTCCCTCGGACTTCAGCGCCCGTGCCGCCCGGCGCCTCCCCTCTCACGCTAGGGCCGTGACCTGCCGTATCCGGTGGTACCGGGGGGTGAACCAGGCCGGACGGGTGGTACCGGGGTACTACGATCCGGGTCGCACCGAGCCGGGTGCGAGGCCGCCGCCTGAGCGTGACGCGCAAGGACGTCGCCGGACCCGAGCCCTCCGCGCGACACGCGGCCTGACCTGCCACGCGCAAGGCGTTCAGGAGGCGATCAGGCATTCTCGTACGACCGGACAGGAGAGTCGCCTTGGACGAACCGGAGGTCATCACCGACCTCGACGTGGCGGCCACGTCGGGCACGACCACGTCGGTGATGAAGAAGCTGCCCGAGGTCACGCTGGCGTTCTGGATCATGAAGATCGCCGCGACGACCCTGGGCGAGACGGCGGGCGACCTCTTCGCGCAGACCCTGAGGCTGGGCTACTTCCTCACCACGGTCGTGCTGTTCCTGGCCTTCGTGGTGACGCTGGTGGTCCAGCTCCGCTCCAGCCACTACAACCCGTTCTTCTACTGGACCGTGATCCTGTCGACCTCCATGGCCGGCACGACCATGTCCGACTTCATGAACCGCGACGCCAGCGCCAGGTACCTCTCGAACGGCGCGACGAAGCTGGGCTGGGGACCGCAGGGTCTGGGCCTGGGCTACCCCGCGGGGGCTGCCATCCTCCTCTCGGTCCTCCTGGTGATCTTCCTCGTCTGGAAGCTGAGCGGGATGACGTTCCGGATCCGCGACATCGTCACCTTCCGGGGCGAGGCTCTGTTCTGGTCGGCGATCCTCGTCTCGAACACCCTCGGCACGTCCATGGGCGACTTCCTCTCCGACAGCTCCGGCCTCGGCTACCTGGGCGGCGCGCTGCTCGTGACCGGGGTGCTGGCCGTGCTCGCGGCGCTCATGAAGGTGCCCGTGGTGCCGAACGTGCTGCTGTTCTGGACCGCCTTCGTCCTCACCCGCCCGCTGGGCGCCACTGCGGGCGACTTCCTCACCAAGCCGGTCGCCAAGGGCGGCCTCGACCTGGGTACCGCGGGCTCGTCCGCCGTGCTCCTCACCGTCCTGTTCGCGCTGATGGCCTACGCCCACCTGCGGGAACGCCGGTCGGCGCAGGAGGGGCGGGCACCGGTCACCCGGCGGGCAGACTGACCGTGAACCTCGCCCCCGGCGTGTGCCCGGGGTCGTACGCCACCTCACCGCCGACGGCGCGGGCCAGACGGCGCGCGAGCGGCAGCCCCAGGCCCGCGCCGTCGTGCCCGTCGCCGGGGTCGGCGCGCCGGCCGGGCTGGAACAGCTCGTCCCGGAACGCCTCCGGCACACCGGGGCCGTCGTCGACGACGTCGATCCGCACGGCGCCGGGGACGCGCCGCGCGGACACGGTCACCCGGGAGTGGGCGTAGCGGACGGCGTTGGTCAGCAGGGGGCTGAGGATGCGTTCGAGGAGGGCGGGGGCGACACCCGCCTCCAGCTCCGGTGCTTCCGTCTCCACCGCCGTCTTCACCCGCTCCGGGCTGTCGAGACGCCGGAGCAGGCGGTCGAGGACGGGCAGGACGCCGGTCGTCCCGGGGACCGTCGCCGGACGCAGCGCGTTCTCACGGGCGTCGTTCAGGAGGGTGTCGCAGATGGTGCGCATGGACCGGGCGGCCTCGGCGATCACCTCGTGGGTGGCGCGGGTCTCGGCGTCCGTGCGCGGGCGGGCCCGCCACCAGTCGAGTTCCATGACGATCCGGGTGAGCGGTGTGCGCAGTTCGTGGGACAGCTCTCCGGTCAGCTGCTGTTCGTGGCGCAGGACGGTGCGTGTGCGGTCCAGCAGGGCGTCGAGCGAGGCCCCGAGGCGGGCGAGTTCGGCCGGGTGGTCCTCCGTGCCGAAGCGCTCGTCGGAGCCCACGGCGCTCCACTGGGTGGCCTGGTCGGTCATCGTCCGCACCGGGCGCAGTGCCCGGCCGACGGCCAGGCGGGTGAGGATGTAGGTGCAGCCGAGCATCACGGCGTCCAGGACGAGTGATCCCACCAGCAGGGTGCCGGCCGAATCGCGGTACGGGGTCAGGTCCAGGGCGGTGACGACGGTGGCGGTGGCGCGGCGGCCGGGGACGCGCTGGGCGCACAGCCGGACGGGCCGGCGGCCGTGTGCCCGGACGGTCGCGCAGGTGTCCCCCGGCCGGGCGGCCAGCCGGTCGGCGGCCCGGGCCGGCGGGTCGCCGGCCGTGGCGGACGGCGGCTTCTCCAGCAGACGGGTGCCGGCGTAGATCCACACGTGGGCGTCGAGGAGGCGGTCGTTGACGGTCTTCAGGACGCGCACCCGGCGGCCGGTGGTGTCGACGGTCGCGGCCACCGCTGCCGCCCGGCTGCGCAGTTCGTCGTCCGCCTGGTGCTGAAGGTGCCGGTCCATCACGGCGTTGAACACGACGGTCAGGACCGTCATCAGCAGGGCCGCGGTGGTCAGCGCCACCAGGGAGAGCCGGCCGCGAAGGGTGCGCGGGGTCAGGCGCCGCAGGACACGGGGGGCACGGTTCATGACAGGCGGTGCCCGATCCCGCGCGCCGTACCGATCGTCAGGCCGCTGCCCGCCTCACGCAGCTTGCGGCGCAGCCGGCTCAGGTACTGGTCCAGGGTGTTGTCGCTGACCTGCGCGCCCTCGGGCCAGCCGGCCCGCAGCAGATCGCGGCGGCGTACGAGGGCGCCGTCCGAGGCGGCGAGCGTGGCCAGCAGCCGGAACTCGGTGGGGGACAGGATGAGGCGGGCGCCGCGCACGGTCGCGCTGTGGTCCACCGGGTCCAGGACCAGGTCACCGGCCGGGGCCGCCATCGTGGTGACCGTCCGTCTGAGGGCGGCTCTCAGCCGGGCGGCGAGCTCGGCGAGGTGGAAAGGCTTGGCCAGGTAGTCGTCGCCGCCGGCGGAGAAGCCGGACAGGCGGTCGGTGAGCCGGTGCCGGGCGGTCAGGAAGATCACCGGTCCGAGGAAGCCGTTGGCGCGCATCGCCTGGCACACGTCCCGGCCGTCCGCGTCGGGCAGGCCCACGTCCAGCACCGTCGCCGCGATGCCGTCGGTCGCCAGCCGCAGGGCGGTGGCACCGTCGGCGGCGGGGACGGGCTCGAAGTCCTCCTCGTACAGGCCGCGGCGCAGGACGTCACGCAGGGCGTGATCGTCCTCCACCACCAGGATCCTGGGGCGCATGGTCCTCCGTCGGCTCGGCGGCCGTAATCGTCGTGCGGTCGAGGAAGGCGGCGGGCGGGACACAGGCGGCGGCGCACAGGCACGTGGCCAGCCAGCCGACGGCGAACAGCCAGCCGCCCATGACGTCGGTGAACCAGTGCACGCCCAGGTAGATCCGGGTCAGGCCCACCAGCAGACCCCAGCAGGCGACGGCCGTCCGCAGGGCCGTGCCCCCGCGCGGGGCCCGCAGGGTCAGCGCGAGGATCAGCATTCCGGCGGCCAGGGCGGACGTCGTGGTGTGCCCCGACGGGAACGCCCAGCCGCCGGCGTGCGCCGACCAGTCCGGCCGCGGTGGGCGCGGCCGGTGCACCAGCTCCATCACACCCGTGCGCAGCAGCTGCCCGAGCCCGAGGCAGGCGAGGCAGAGCGCGGCGGCCTGCCACCGCTGCCGCGCCGTACGCCCCATCAGGGCGCCGGCCAGCGCGGCGAGCAGATAGGGAACGACGCCGGTACCGGTGCCGGTCACGCCCCGCGCCACGGCCACGGCCGTCTCCGGGCGGTGACCGACCGCCCAGGTGTGAAGGCCGTGGTCGAGCCAGAGCGGAGCGCCGGCCCGGCCGCCGACGACCATGGCCAGTACGGCGAACGCCGCCCACGCGCCGAGGGCGACGCTGCCGGCCAGCTCGGCGGCCTCCTTGCGGTTCACGAGGCCGACAGCAGCGGTCGCAGCGGAGCCGACGCGGCCACCCGGCGGGCCAGTGCCGGAGCACCGCGCCGGACAGCGAGCATCGTGACGAGAGCGATCAGCCCGCCCACCACCAACCCGGTCACCACGTCGTGCGGGTAGTGCACGCCGACCCAGACCCGTGAGGCCGCCATGGCGGCCGCCGCCACGCAGGCAACCGCGCCCAGCCGCCGCGAGACGAACAGCAGCGCCACGGCGGCAGCCGCGGCGATGGCCGCGTGGTTGCTGGGGAACGACCAGTCACCGGGCGCCGGACAGGCCTCCAGGGTGCTCACCCGCAGGCTCCGGCACGGCCGGTCCTCGCGCACCGCCAGCTTGAGCACGGCGTTGACGCCGTACGCCAGCACCACGACCACCGGAACGGCCAGCGCGGTCACCGCCGCCGTCGCCCCGGTCCGCCGGGCACGCCACCAGCCGGCCACCATGAGCAGGGCGAACAGCGCCAGCCCGTAGGCCGACCACAGCGTCACCGCGGTGTCCAGCCAGCCCGGCGAGCGGTGCGCGAGATCCGTCACGTCCCGATAGGCGGAGCCGTCGATCGACGCCCCGTCGAACGCGAGCATCATCGACGGGCCCCCTTCGCCCCGGCCCGGCCGCGGCCGCGGTAGAACTCCACGGCGAGCGGCACCAGCGATATCACGACGATCAGCGCGACCAGCGGCAGCAGATAGCGGTCCACGTTCGGGATCGAGGAGCCCAGCGCGTACCCCGCCAGGGTCAGGCCGAGGCTCCACACCAGGCCGCCGGCGATCTGCCACACGGTGAACACCCGGACGGGCACCCCGAGCGCTCCCGCCAGCGGATTGAGCACGGTCCGCACCACGGGCACGAACCTGGCCAGGACGACCGCTCTGGCGTGCCCGTAGCGGCCGAGCAGTTCCTCGGCTCTCTCCGCTCCCTCACGCAGCCGGGCCGAACGGCTGCGCGCCAGCAGGACACCGCCCGCGCGCCGCCCGATCAGGTAACCGCACTGGGCGCCGGCCAGCGCGCCCACCGCCGCGGCCACCAGCAGCGGACCGAGGGACAGCTTCACGCCGTGCTGCCCGGTGCCGGTGCACAGCAGGCCCGCGGTGAACAGCAGGGAGTCACCCGGCAGGAAGAAGCCGATCAGCAGGCCCGTCTCGGCGAACATGACCGCACCCACTCCCAGCACGCCGAAGGCGGCCAGGAGCGACTGCGCGTCAAGCGGGTTCACCGCGAGCTGCGACGACAGAACCACAGGTGTGGTCATCGGCAAGGGTCCTTTCCGGACGGACGACTGGGCGCACGGCGCCCGGCATGCGCGCCCCCAACGGTCTACAATCCCGTAGACGGTCTACGGAACTGTAGACGATGGCGGGGGGAGGATCGTTCCCATGGGCCAGGCGAAGGACGAACGCCGACCGGCGGGTGAACTGGAGGCCGCGGTGATGGCCGCGCTGTGGGCCGCGGGCACCCCGCTGACTCCCGCGCAGGTCCAGGCCAGACTGGCCGGCGGCCTGGCCAGGACCACCGTGACGACGATCCTGTCCCGCCTGCACGAGAAGGGCACCCTGCGACGGGAGCGCCAAGGCCGCGGCTACGCCTACCGCCCGACAGAGGATCCGCACGGTCTGACGGCGCTGCGCATGCACAGCGAACTCGACCGCGACAGCGACCGCGAGACGGTCCTGGCCCGCTTCGTCGCCCAGCTCAGCTCCGATGACGAGCAGGTGCTGCGCCGGCTGCTGGAGGAGGGCCCGTGACGCTGCTGATGCTGCTCCTGCCGCTGCTCCTGCCCTGTGCGGCGCTCCTTCCCGCCGGCCGGCACCTCGACCGCTGCTCACCGCGGGCCGCGCTGTGGACGCTCACCCTCTCGGTGCTGCTCCTCGCGGCCGGTACCGTGACGGCGCTCGGCACGCTCGCCCTGACCGGCCTGCTCAGGATTCCGGCGTTCGCCGTCCTCGCCGAGCTGGTGCGCCCGCTGCCGACGCCCTCCTCGCGACTGGTCCTGTTCCTGGCGGCCCTGGCGGCCGGCCTGCTCGTGACAGCCGTCCTCGCCGTCGGCCGCTCCGCCGTACGGCAGGCCGCCGGGCTGCGCACCGCCCGGACCCAGGCCGGCCGTCGGCCCGCCGCGGGCGACCTGTGCGTCGTCGAGTCCCCCCGCCCCGACGCCTACGCCCTGCCCGGCCGTCCGCCCCGCATCGTCGTCACCACCGCCATGCTGCGCAGCCTCGACGCACTCGAGCGCGAGGCTCTCTTCGCGCACGAGCGCGCCCACAACCGGGGTGGCCACCACTACTTCCTGCTGGCCGCGGAACTCGCCGCCCACTGCCACCCCGCGCTGCGCCCGGTCCGCGAGGTCATCGGGCTTGCCGCCGAGCGGGCCGCCGACGAGACCGCCGCCGCCACCGTCGGCGACCGGCGCGTCATCGCCCGCGCCATCGCCCGCGCCGCCCTGGCGGCCCATGCGGCGGACGCCTCCCGGCCGGCGGCCACCCCCGCGGCCACCTCCGGCCCCGTGCCGCAGCGCGTGACCGCCCTCCTCCGCCCCGCCCCGCACACCCCGCGGGCCATGTCGTGGATGGCAGCCCTGCTGGCCGCCTGCGCGCTCCTGTCCTGCGCCACCGCGGCGGCCGGCGCGCTCCACGTCCACCAGGACATCGAGGTCGCCCAGGCAGCGGCCGGCCGCTGAGCTGCGGCACGGGGCTGTGATCCGTGGACCGTGATCTCGGCGGGCCAGGGCGCTCACGCCGTGCCCGGCCGCCGCTCGGCAGGACTCGAATGTGCTGCCGCCGCACGCGGGCCCGGCCGCGGCCCATGGTGGTAGACCACCCCGGGACGCAGGCCGCCGGTCGCGGCGAACATCTCGGGGACGGTGACCAGGACGTAGCCGCGGGCCTTCAGCGCCTGGACGAGGTGGGGGACGGCCGGCGGGGTGGTCGCGTACCGGTCGTGCAGGACGACGATCGCGCCGGATCGCACCCGGGCCAGCACGCGCCGCTCGATGAGGCGGGAGTCGTGGTACTTCCAGTCCTGCGAGCTGACGTTCCACATCACCACCGACAGGCCTTCCGCACCGGCTGCCGCACGCACCTTGGCGTTCCACGCTCCGAAGGGCGGCCTGAACAGGGTCGGCCGGTGCCCTGTGACGGAGGCGATCTGCGCCGCCGCGGTCCCCAGCTCGTAGTCGATCCGGGCGGGCGTGAGGCGGGTGAGGTGGGGGTGGGTGACGGTGTGGTCGCCGATCGCGTCGCCGTCCCGCTGCTCCCTCCGTACATCCGCCCGGTACCGCAGAGCGTGCGGTCCGATCAGGAAGAACGTGGCCACGGCGTGCTGGCGCTCGAGCGTGCCGAGCACGGCCGCCGTGTACGCGGTCGGTCCGTCGTCAAGGGTCAGCGCGACACACCTGGCGACCCGGCAGTCGACGACGCGAACCGGCGCGCCGGCGCCGAACCGGGCGGCCCCGTGCGACACCGCAGCGCCCGACGACGACGGGCCCGGCACGGCCGCGAACGCGCCCGGGCCGGCCGTGCCCGCGACCGTCACCAGCAGCACCGCGCCGGCGATCGACGCGACCCTGCGGCGGATGTTCGTCATGATGTCGGCCACCTCGTGTCTGACGGGACGGGTGCCCTGGTCGGACGACGCCCTGGCCTGTTACACGCCTGCCGGGAGCGGGCCGGGGGCGCCCCTGATTCCCAGTCTCCTCTCAGCGGGGTGCTTCTTCAGCGGTTGCGGGCGGCCGGCGTGCGCACCCAGGTCACTCCCGCCCCCGTACCGCCATCTCCGCGAGCAGCGACCAGTCCTCCTGGGGAAGCGTCGCGTTGACGATGCGCGGCGTCTGGGCGAGATGCGGCGGCAGGGTCCGCTGCGCCTCGCGGAAATGCTGGGAACGGACGTGCGCGGCGCCCGCCTCGTCGTCGCGGAACGCCTCGACGAGCACGTACTCGGTCGGGTCGTCGAGGCTGCGGGACCAGTCGAACCACAGGCAGCCCGGTTCGGCACGGGTCGCCTCGGTGAACGCGGCCGAGATCTGCGGCCATTGGCCGGCGTGCTCCGGCAGCACCCGGAACTTCGCGGTGATGAAGATCATTCCAAGCTCCTCGAAGGATTTCGTGTCGCGTGCGTCCACGGCCCGCGTGCCCCCATGGTCCGTGCGGGCCGCCGTCCGCGAGGCGGCCGACGCGCCGAGGACGTCCGGACAGGGCGGTGTCCGGGGCCGGCCCCGGCTCACGAGCCGGGGCCGTCGAACTCGTCGGGGTCGAACTGGTCGAGGAGGAAGTCGACCGGTGCGAGGCGCGGGACGGCCGACGTGCCGTCGTGGAGGACCTGTTCCGCCCAGATGACCTTGCCGCGGGGCGTGTACCGCGTCCCCCAGCGCTGGGCGAACTGCGCCACCAGGAACAGCCCCCGCCCGCCCTCGTCCGTGGTCGCCGCCCGCCGCAGGCGCGGCGAGGTGCCGCTGCCGTCCGAGACCTCGCAGATCAGACAGCGTCCGTGCAGCAGCCGCACGCCCACCGGCGGCGAGCCGTACCGGATCGCGTTCGTGACCAGTTCGCTGACGATCAGCTCCGTGGCGAATCCGGCCTCCTCCAGCCCCCATGTCCGCAACGCCTCCCCGCACCACGCGCGCACCGAGGGAACCAGCGCGGGGTCCGACGGCACGTCCCACTCGGCCACGCGCGCCGGCGGGAACGCGCGGGTACGCGCCGTGAGCAGGGCGATGTCGTCGAAGGAGTGCGACGGCTTCAGCGCGTCGATCACCGCCTGGCACGTCTGGTCCGGGGTGCGGTCCCCGGACCCGTCCAGCGCACGGCGCAGCCGCTCCATCCCGGCGTCGATGTCCTGGGCGCGGTCCTCCACCAGGCCGTCGGTGTACAGCACCAGCTGGGACCCCTCCGGCAGGGACAGCTCGGCGGTCTCGAACGGGTAGCCGCCCAGACCGAGGGGCGCCGACGCCGGCACCCCGGCGCAGCCCACGGTTCCGTCCGGGCGCACCACCACCGGTTCCGGGTGTCCCGCGCGGGCCATGGTGCAGGTCTCCGCCACCGGGTCGTAGACCGCGTAGAGGCAGGTCGCCCCGGTCACGCCCACACCCTCGTGTTCTCCCGCGGCATCACCCGCGCGCTCCTCGTCGTCCATGCGGACGACCAGGTCGTCGAGGTTGCCGAGCACCTCGTCCACGGGCAGGTCCAGGACGGCGAAGTTGTGCACCGCGGTGCGCAGCCGGCCCATCGTCGCCGCCGCGTGCAGGCCGCGCCCGACGACGTCGCCCATCACCAGGGCCACCCGGGCCCCCGGGAGCGGGATGACGTCGAACCAGTCCCCGCCCACGCCCGCCTCCGCCGGCAGGTACCGCCAGGCCACCTCCAGGGCGTCCTGGTCCGGCTGCCCGCGCGGCAGCAGACTGCGCTGGAGCGTCACCGCCATCGCGTGCTCCCGGGTGAACCTCCGCGCGTTGTCGATGGCCACCGCCGCCCGTACGGCCAGTTCCTCCGCGAAGGCGAGGTCTTCCGGCTCGAACGCCGGGGATCCCGCCGTCCGGTAGAAGCTCACCACCCCCAGCGCCACGTGCCGCGCCCGCAGCGGCACGGTGACCAGCGACCGCAGCCCGCTCGCCAGGGCCGTCCGGGAGCGCTCCGGATCCTGCTCCAGCCAGCCGTGGGCCCGCCGCAGGTCCGCCTCCAGCACGCCCCGTCCCTCCTGGAGCGTCCGCATCTGCGGGCTCCGGAGGGAGAAGGCGACCACTTCGCCCAGCGGATACACCGGGATCATCCGCTGCGCGCCGCCGATCGCCGCCCGGCGCAGTCGCCGCCAGCCCTCGGCGGTCGGCTCCCACCCGCGCAGCACGGCGTCGAGCAGATCCACCGTCACCAGGTCGGCGAACTGCGGCGCCGCCACCTCGGCCAGCTCCTGCGCCGTACGCTGCACGTCCAGCGTTGTGCCGATCCTCACCCCCGCCTCGTACAGCAGGTCCAGCCGCTCCCGCGCGACCTCGGCGCGGCCCGAGACCGCCGCCAGTTCCGTGGTGTCCCGCAGGGTCACCACGCTGCCTCCCCGGCCGGCCCGCGGGTACGTCGGCCGTTTGTTCACCGCCAGCAACCGGTTCCCCGCGCGGTACACCTCGTCGGTGACCGCCTCCGGCGACGACAGCAGGCGCATGACCGGCTCCGGCAGTCCCAGCTCCTGCGCCGGGCGCCCCTGCACGTCCTCCGGCAGCCCGAGCAGCCGGGCCGCCTCGTCGTTCGCCAGCAGCAGCCGACCGTCGTCACCGGTGATCAGCACGCCCTCCCGCACCGCGTGCAGGACCGCGTCGTGGTGCTCGTACAACCGCGCCAGCTCCACCGGAGACAGACCGCGGGTGTGCCGCCGCAGCCGCCGCGACACCAGCGTCGTGCCGGCCGTGGCCAGCGCCAGCGCGGCCACGCCGCTGCCCAGGATGATCGGCAGCTGCGGCAGCCACAGTGCGGCGACGTTCCTGACCGTGAGCCCGGCGGAGACCAGGCCGACCACCGTGCCGCGCGGGTCGGTCACCGGGACCACGGCCTGCACGTCCGTCCCCCTGCCCGCGGGCAGCGGCGGCCCGCCGGCCTGCTCGACGACGGTACGGCCCCGCACCGCGGGCGCGATGGTGCCGACGAACTTCTTCCCGATCTCCCCCGGGTAGGGGTATGTGTAGCGAATCCCCGTCGTGCTCATGACGATGACGAAATCCATGCCCGCGCGCTTGCGCGCCGCCTCGGCCCGCGGCTGGAGCACCGCCGACGGGTCCCGGCTCCGCAGCGCCGCGGCCGTGCCCGGCGCGCTCGCGAAGGACTGGGCCGCGATCACCGACTCGCGCCGCCCCTGCTGCAGGGCGTCCCGCGCCGCCTGGAGGATCATGCCCACCACCGTGGCGACGACCAGCAGGACCACGATGACGACCTGGAGGAGGAACACCTGACCGGCCGCACTGCGCACGTCCAGCAGGGAAGCGCTGCGTTCACGCGGGCGGCCCGGGGGCGGATGTCGTTCCGGGGTCCGAGGACGCCCGGAAAATACCTCCATACACCCTTGATAACACCACTGTGGGACAGCCGTACGCCGCGGCACGGCGCTCCTGGGAGCTCCTAGGGAATGGCCAGCTCGGCCCAGATGGTCTTCCCGGACGCGGTGTAGCGCGTGCCCCAGCGCTGGGACATCTGCGCGACGAGGAAGAGGCCGCGGCCACCCTCGTCGTCCCGGCGCGCCCGCCGCAGGTGGGGTGCCGTGTGGGCGTTGTCGGACACCTCGCACAGCAGGCAGCGGTCCCTGATCAGCCGCAGTACGACGGGCCCGGTGGCGTACCGGATGCTGTTGGTGACCAGCTCGCTCACCACGAGCGCCGCGCCGAAGGACAGTTCGGACAGGCCCCAGTCCGCCAGCTGGCGCTCGGTACCCGTACGGGCCCGCGCCACCATGGCGGGGTCCGGCGGCAGCTCCAGGTCCGCCACGCGGTCGTCGCCGAGCCGCCGGGTGCGCACGAGCAGCAGCGTGGCGTCGTCGGTCTGCGGACCGGGCGGCCGGGCCGTGAGCGCGCGGTCGCACAGTTCCTCCAGCGGGCACCGCTGCCAGGTGAGCACCTGGGCCAGGCGGTCGATGCCGGTATCGATGTCGGTGTGCCGGTCCTCCACGACCCCGTCGGTGAACAACGCCACCACGCTGCCGCCGGACAGACTCAGCTCGACGTTCTCGTAGGGCAGGCCGCCCAGCCCGAGCGGCGGTCCCGGCGCCAGCGCCGACAAGGCCACCGAGCCGCTCGCATCCGCCACGATCGGCGGGGGGTGGCCCGCGCTCGCCCACACGCACCGGCCGCCGACCGGGTCGTAGATCGCGTACAGGCAGGTCACCCCGAGCGTCTCGTCGCCCAGCCCGTCGTCGGCGTCGGAGTCCGAGTCCTGCGCGACCAGGCCGTCCAGCCGGGTGAGCAGCTCGGCCGGGTCCAGGTCCAGCAGGGCCAGGGTCCGTACGGTGGCGCGCAGCCGGCCCATGGTCGCGGCCGCGTGCACCCCGTGGCCCACCACGTCGCCGACGGTCAGGCCCACCCTGGCGCCGGACAGCGGGATCAGGTCGAACCAGTCGCCGCCCACCCCCACGCGGCTGTCGGCGGGCAGGTAGCGGTACGCCACGTCGACCGCGCTCTGCTCGGGCAGGTGCCGGGGCAGCAGGCTGCGCTGGAGTACCAGGGCCGCCGCGTGCTGACTGGTGTACCGGCGGGCGTTGTCGATGCCGACGGCGGCCCGCTCGGCCAGTTCCACCGCGAGCGTCTGCTCCTCGGGCCCGAAGCGGTCGGGGTTGCTGCTGCGCCGGAAGGTGGCGAGGCCCAGCACCGCGTTGCGGGTGAGCAGCGGGACGAAGAGGCAGCAGCGCGAGGCGGCCGGTCCCGGCCCGTCCGGTGTCCCGGACGCGTCGGTGGAGACGACGGGGCGGCTGGTGGCCAGGCTCTGCGCCTGCGGCGACGAGGGCGGGTAGGAGACGGGACTGGTGCGGAACTCCTCCGGCGTCCGGCCGTGCATCCGCAGCAGGCCGTGCCCCGGCGCCGAGCCCGTGGGCGGCTGCCGGCCCTCGATGACCGCCGGCGGCAGGTCCACCAGCACCTCGTCGGCCAGCTGCGGTACCGCCACGTCCGCGAGCTCGGCGGCCGTACGGCGCACGTCCAGGGAGGCGCCGATGCGCTTGCCCGCCCGTACGAGCAGCGACAGCCGTTCCTGGGCGCGGTAGCGGTCGGTGATGTCCAGGGACTCCTCGAAGACCCCCAGCAGTTCGCCCCGGGCGTCCACCAGCCGGTGGTACGAGCAGGACCAGACGTGCTCGCGCACCGGGTCGGCGGGGGCGCGCCCGCGGTAGTGCATGCCCAGGATCGGCTCGCCCGTCGTCAGCACGTGCTCCATGATCTGGTCCTCGTCCGGAGGGTGGTGGCGGGAGATGAACTCGCCCTCCGGGAAGAGATCCGCGGCCGGCCGGCCGATGTACTGGGCGATCCCCGCCAGCTCCAGATCGGTGGAGACGTTGCCCCAGACGACGCGCATGTCGGTGTCGAAGATGGTGAGACCCACGGCGGACTCGGTCGTCAGCCCCTGGAGCATCGCCAGCTGCGCCTCCCAGCCGCGCAGCGCGTCCAGGTCGGCCGCGACCACGACGGTCGCGGCGGCGCCCCGGTGCGCGAGCGGGCTGAAGGTCACGGCCGTGCGCAGGGTCCGTCCGTCCCGGCGGCACAGGTCCACGACGGTGCTGCGGGGCCCGGGCCCCTTGCAGAGCTTGCACAGGGCGGACAGCCGCTGTCCGGGGGCCGCCGCCAGCAGCCGGGCGGCCGGCTGCCCGAGCACGTCCTCGGGGGAATGCCCGAGCATGCGCTGGGCCGCGGATCCCCATCCGGAAACGCGGCCTTCGGCGTCCAGTACCGCGGCGGCGGCCTTGGAGAGGTCCAGCGGACTGTGGAAGTCGACGTCGGCGGCATGCGGAAAACGATCCATGGCACCGCTTCCCTCCGTGCTCCCTCAGCATCCCGTGCCGGACTGCGGACGACAACCGCACGCGCGACGGCCCCGGCGACCGGGGCCGTCGCGGGCCTCCGGTGCGACGAGCCGCCCCGTGGGGCTGGTGCCGTGGCGGGCCGGTCAGCCGGTCCTCTTCCACTGCGGCCACTGCTCCAGCGCGGTGGTGACGCGTTCCGTCAGGGGCGGGACGGTCTTCGTCGCCTGTTCGTAGGCGGCGACCAGGTCTTCCAGCATCTTCGTGGTGCGCCGCACGTCGTCGGTGTCCGAGTCGAGCACGGACATGCACTCGCGGGCAGCGTCCCGGCCCTTGGACAGCAGGGCGGACCACGCGCGGCCCAGCTCGGGGTCGGGGACGCCCAGATGGCGCTGGGCGGTGGCCGTGTCGCGGGCGAGGCCGGCGCAGACGGGGCGCAGGCTGTCACCGTCCACGGCACCGGTCGTGGCGTCCGTCGACTCCTTGAACCACTGCGCGAACGCGGTGTAGCGAGCGGTCACGGCGACGATGTCGGCCTGGCCGCTCGTCTTGAACCAGGCCAGCAGCTGGAAGCCGCGCACGCGTGCGTCGGTGCCGGCGGCCGGTGGGTGGGCGGGCACCGCCAGGGCCGTGCCGGGGCCGGTCACCGAACGCACGGCCACGACGGACGACGCCACGGCCAGGACCGCGACGGCGCCCACGGCGGCGCGGGCCGGCCAGGACCGCCGTACGTCCTCCGCGGGCGTGGAACGCACCGGGGCGCGGGGGACCCGGGACAGGAGCGCGGCGGCCAGGACGGCCCCGAACGTCGCCGGTGCCGTCGTCGCCACCAGGAGTCCGGTCAGCGACCAGGACGCCCCGGGCAGCCAGTGGCAGGTGTCGCCCATGACCCGCAGCGGCCCCAGGCAGCCGTCGGCGGACTGGAGCAGGAACTGCCCCGCCAGCGCCAGGACCTGGGCGATGCCGGCCGCGGTCAGGGCGCGGGGCAGCCGGTGGGCGCGGGTGGTGACGGCGACGACGGCCGCCGTCACGGTCACGCCGGCCCACAGGGCGACGGTCCGCCACCACAGGGAGACGACCCCGAAGGCCGTGCCCCGCTCGCCGAGCGGAGGGCGCCAGGAGTGGACGTACGCCATCGCCACCGCGACCGCGGCGACCCCGAGCACGCCCCCGGCGAGGCCGGCGAGGAGCGTGGAGCGCAGTCCCGTCGCTCGTGGCCGCCTGAGCAGCAGCACGGCCGGGTACGCCCACAGCACCACCGCGGCCGCCGCGACCACCGGGGTCGAGCCCGCGACGCTCAGGCTCGTGAGGACCGAGGCGATCCAGGGCAGCACGGCCGCGTACTGCCGCGTCCCCCACGGGCCGGGGAACAGCTGGCGGATGTCCTGCTCCAGACCGCCCGCCCGGTACAGGTCCCCGGCCAGCCACAGCTTGCCCGCCCCCAGCCACCAGCTCAGACCGGCCGCCGCCACCACGCTTCCCGCGACGGCCGCGACCAGCACCGCCGTGCGCAGCGCGCGCCGCGTGCCCGGGGTGTCCCGCAGGCCCAGCCGGGCGCACCGGGCCAGCCAGCAGACGTAGGCCACGCCGCCGAGGAACGGGAAGAGCAGGGGTTCGGGGTGCGCGGGCCACCAGCCCGGACCGATGCTCGATCCGGACAGCAACTCCCCGCAGACCAGGCCCAGTCCGAGCACCGCGCCGGCCCGCACACCCGAGGGGCCCGGAACGCCCCGGTGCGCGGCGTACAGGGCCGCGCGCCAGACGGAGACCGCCAGGAGGGCCGCCGCCGGGCCCCCGACGACCCAGGCGGCGGGAAGCGCGTCCCACTGGTCGCCGAGCGCGTTGCAGGAGACCAGGGTGACCGCCCCGAGCAGGAACAACGGCACGTCCGTCAGCGCGAACAGGGCCGCCGGGTCCTCCAGCGCGCGCCGCCGCTCCGCCCAGGACGGGTGACTGCGCCACAACGCCGGGACGCTCCGCGCCGGGCGGCCCCGGGCCCCGGCTCCCTCGGCCCGCGCCCGCCAGACCCCGGGATCGGCGCCCAGCGCCACGGCCCCCCGGTCGGCGTACAGCTCGCGGTGGCGCAGGGTGTCGGCGCGGGCCAGGACGACCAGCAGGAACAGGAACCCGGCGGTCGCGATCTCCCGGACCAGGTACGGCCGGGAGGCGGGCCAGAAGACGGCGTCGGCGCCCATGAACCAGCCGAACTGCGCCGCGACGAGGCTCCCGCCGAGCACCAGGGTGAACGGGACGGCGGCCAGGACGAGGAAGGCCCGCCACAGTGCCGTCACGGCGTACGCGATGTCCACGTCCCGGTGGCGCAGATGGGCCAGTTCGTGCAGGAGCACCGCCTGGAACCGGGCCGGGTCAGAGCGCCGGACGTGCAGCAGGCCGTTGTCGAGGCAGAGCGTGCGCCTGCCCGCCCGGCCGAAGACGACGGCGCCGGCGCCGAAAGCCGTCAGGTCGACCACCAGGTCGGGCAGGGCGCGCACGCCGGCGACCGCGGCCAGCCGGGCGATCTCGGCCCGGATCTCGCCCCGCGGGTCCCGGCCGTGCAGCGGCACCAGACCGTGCCGCCGCCGCCGCAGGAGCGGCAGCAGCAGGTACACGGCCGCGGCCACCAGCAGGACGACGGCACTGCCGGCCAGGCCGTACCACTCCGGCGTCACGGGGGCGCCCTTGGCGCACTCCTTGATCGCCTCCGCGTGGGCGCTGCTCCGCGTCACGTTGTCGATGACGTTGCCGCCCGGGTCGTAGCCCGCCGCGAACTCGCAGAGGAACGCGACGTCGCGGGCGGGGTACGGCCGCAGGAGACCGGTCAGCATCTCCACCGTGGCCGCCGCCATGGCGACGACGAGGACGAGGAAGCGCAAGGAGGTCCCGGCGGGCAGCACGCCCGGGTCGGGGGCCGGCGGCGCCGGCGGGCGGGGTGCGGCCGCCTGCGTGGCTCCGCTCACCGGACCGCCCCGTCCTCCTGACGGCCTTCGCCCTCGCCCGGCTCGTCCGGCTGGTCGTCGCCCGGGTCCTCCGCGCCGGCCAGGGCCAGCCGTGCGACCACGCTGTCCGCGAGGCCGTCGGCGTCCGCGAAGCCGCGCCGGGCCGCCTCCTCGCGCACCCGCCGTCGTACCGAGGCCAGTTGCGCGGGGGAGAGGTGGGGCACCTCGGGCGCGGCGGCCGGGCGGCGGGCGGACGGGCGCAGCCGTCCGAGGGCGGCCGCGGCCCGGTTCACCAGCCGCCCGGTGCCTTCCGCGACGGCGGCGCGGCACGCCTCGTCGACCGCCAGCAGGACCACGGGTGTCACCACGGCCGTGACGGTGTCGAGACCGAAGCCCAGCGGGTCGGACCGCTGGCCGGAGGACGCCTGCCGGATCCGCCGCACCATCAGGCCGTAGTCCAGGCCCGCGAGGTCGTCGGCCAGCGGCCGTTCGTCCGGCGCGTGCCGGTCGACGACGTCCCGCACCACATCCAGCACGGTCGCACGCATGCGCCCGCTCCCTTCCCCCGTCCGTACCCCTCGCGCCCCGTACCCGGGCGCGCTGTTCGGGTCCTTCCCGCCGGAGCATGCCGTACGCCTGCCGGAACCTCCGGTTCACGGGACCCCCCGGGCAGGTACGGTACCGACCGGCCACGGTGGCTCGGAACGGCCCCGGTGTTCAGCCGCCGTCCAGTTCCTGCTCGCACCAGATCGTCTTGCCCCGCCGTCCGAACCGGGTGCCCCAGCGGACGGCGAGCCGGGCGACGAGGGCCAGTCCCCGGCCGCCCTCGTCGATGGCGCGGGCGTTGCGCAGGTGGGGTGCGGTGCTGCTGCCGTCGGACACCTCGCAGATCAGGGTCCGGTCGCGGATCATGCGCAGCCGGATCGGCGGGCTCCCGTACCGGATGGCGTTGGTGACCAGTTCGCTGACGATCAGCGCGGTCGTGAAGGCCAGGTCCGCCAACCCCCAGGCCGCGAGCTGGTGTTCGGCGAGCCGGCGGGCGGTGCCGACGACGGCCGGGTCCTTGGGCAGCGTCCACTCGGCGAGCCGGTCCTCCGCCAGGCCGCGGGTGCGGGCGAGCAGCAGCACGGCGTCGTCCTCGCCCTGGCCGGGCAGCAGGGCGTACACCGCGTCGTCGGCGAGGCGGCCGAGGGGGCGGCCGGGATGGCTCAGGACGCGCAGCAGGGTCTGCCGGGCGTTCGCCGCCGCGCGCACGAGACCGTTGGTGTACAGCGCCAGCAGGCTGCCGTCGGGCAGTTCGACGCGCACCGCCTCGTACTCGCAGCGCCCCGTGCCGAGCAACGGGCCGGCGGGCGGTTCGAGGACCAGGGGGTCGCCGAGCGCGCCGAGGGCCACCGGGGGCGCGTGCCCCGCGCTGGCGGCCGTACAGGCGCGGGTCACCGGGTCGAACACCGCGTACAGGCAGGACGCCGTGACCGGCCCGCCCGCGTCCCGCGTCAGCGCGGCGGTGGTCTCGTCGAGGCAGGTGAGCAGTTCCTCCGGCGCCAGGTCCCGGACCGCGAGGGTCGTCAGCGCGGTGCGCAACTGCCCCATGGCGGCGGCCACTTCGATGCCGCTGCCGGTGACGTCGCCGACGGTCAGGGCCACCCGGCTGCCGGAGAGGGGGATGACGTCGTACCAGTCCCCGCCGCCGCCCCGGGTGCCGGGCAGGTGGAGGGCGGCGGTGTCGACCGCGGTCAGCCGCGGCGGGGTGCGGGGCAGCAGATGGCGCTGCAGGCCGGTCGCGATGGTGCGCTCGCGGGCGTAGCTGCGGGCGTTGTCGATGCTGAGCGCCGTGCGCTGGGCGAGCTGCTCGGCCAGGCAGAGATCGTCCTCGTCGTACGGCCGAGGGTCGCGGTGCCGGTAGAAGCAGACGACCCCGAGGACGGTGTGGCGCACCACCAGCGGGGTGATCAGGAGCGAGTGCACGCCCGCGTCGGTCAGCAGCCGGGCCCGCTCGGGGTCGGTGGCCAGCCACGGCTCGTCCGGCGTCAGGTGCGCGACGAGCCGGGGTGAGGCGTCCTGCAGGCTCCGGCTGAAGGGCGTGGGGAAGGGAAAGGTGTCCAGTGTGCCCGAGGGGCCCTTCCGCGCGGGGTCGTTCACCGAGCGGAAGGCGACCCGGCGCAGCGGTACGTCCGCGTCGACCGGGCCCGCGGACAGCGCGGCGCCGCGCACGGCCTCGTCCACCACGTCCACCGAGACCGCGTCCGCGAACCGGCCCACCACCACCTCGGCCAGCGCGTCCGCCGTGTCCCGCACGTCCAGGCTGGTGCCGATGGCGTGATGGGCGTCGTGCAGGATGTCCAGCCGGTCCGCCGTGTGCTGCCGCGCGGAGACGTCCTCCACGACGGCGACGCCCAGGGCGGGCCCGTCACCCGGACGGACCCGGAAGACCGATACCGAGAGCACCGTCTCCCGGCCCGGGTCACCAGGGGGCCGGCCGCGGATCAGGCGGCCCCGCACGCGTGCCTCTCCCGCGAGCACCTGACGGGCGAGCGAGAGCAGTTCCGGATCGTGGAAGCCCTCCGCGATCTCGTCGAGCCGCCGCCCGAGCACCGCGTCGCCGGGCAGTCCGCGCACCGCGCGGCCCGCGGTGTTGTAGCGCACGATCCGCACCTGCTCGTCGAACACGTACAGCCCCATGGGGGCCTGGGTGAACAACGCCTCCAGCACGGTGGCCGACAGGTCCTCGCTGTCGTACGGCGACGACATCGCCGGTCCTAGGGCCTGTCTGGCACTGCGCGTCCGCCGCGAGACGCCCCGCACGCTCCCCGACTGCCTCTCCGGCGTGGCAGGTGCCCGACCGTGTGGTGAGCGGGGAGGACGTCCGGCGAGTCGGGCGGGGGAGAGCACAGGGGGCCGGGCGCGGATCGGGAGGAGACCGGCGCGCGGGTCTGCGGGCACGCGGCGGGACCCCGCTCGGCGAGGGGCGGACAGCGGCGCATCACTGGTCCCTTCGGCGTCGGCACCGGGCTCTTGCTCGAAACCCTGGCGTACGGGCCGGACGGCAGCCATCGGGGCGGGCCGGGCGGGTGACGGTACGGGGCCGCGGGGGCGTGGCCGGGCCGTGCGGGCGGTGCAGGCCGCCGACCTCGGCCGGGCAGCGGAATACGCGCGGGGGCGACCCTGTTGCAGGGGTGTAGTTGAAACGTCAACCTCTTGGAGGGGAGGACGGATGCAGTTCGGCATCTTCACCGTCGGTGACGTGACCCTCGACCCCACCACGGGCCGTACGCCGACCGAGCGCGAGCGGATCAAGGCCATGGTCGCCATCGCGCTGAAGGCCGAGGAGGTCGGTCTGGACGTCTT
>NZ_JBVIJO010000025.1:0-51009 GCF_055581365.1 Streptomyces sp. NPDC031445 | reverse complement strand
CGCTGGGGTGGAGCGTGGCATGGCAGCGCTGCTTCACCCTCGCGCGCGCCCACGTACAGGCCGGGGGCGCGCTCCCCGAGACGGCCGATGGACTCATCGTGCAGGGTGAGGATCTCGGGGCATGGGCCGTCGCGCAGCGGCAGGGGTGGGACAAGCTGACCCCCGCCCAGCAGTGGCTCCTCAGGAGCACGCTCGCCCTGGAACCCGCCGGCCCCGAGACCCGGCCCGGGAAACTCACCGCAGGCGACAAGTGGGCACTCAACCTGCGCGCCGCCCGGCAGTACCACGCCCGCGAGGGACACCTACGCCCCGCGCGGAAGCACGTCGAGCGCGTGGACGTCGATGGGGAAGCGGTCGATATTAAGCTCGGCACGTTCCTGGACAACACCCGCCGCCGCGCCGGCAAACTCACCCCCGAACGACGCGCCGAACTCGACCAACTCGGCATGCGCTGGTAACCCCGACCGGCAGCAGGCGGGCCAGGGTTCAGTAAGTGGTGCTACCGCCTCGGTTCTTCCTCGTGGGTCTGGGACCGTTCATCAAGATCCCATGTAACAGCGCCCGTCCTTGCGAACTTTCGGAGGTGACGGGATCAGGGGGTGGGCGGGACGAACTCAGGCTGGTCGAGCAGGCGCAGCCAGCTTCCGTCGGGCTGACGCCTGACGACCTGTGCCCGCGCGCCGGCTCCGTCCTTGGGCGGGGTCGAGGTGAGGGCGATGTCGCCGCTGATCAATGTCGGCAGCGGCTGTTCCGTCTCGAAGCGGGGGCCGTTGGCCAGCACCTTCTCCCATAGCGCACGGATCGCGTCCCGCCCCACCGTCAGCTCGCCGGGCGGGTAGGCCATCACTGCGTCCTCTTCGTACAGCGCGGCGACCCCGGCTGCGTCACCGGCATTGGATCGCTCGACGAACAAGCGGGTGATGTCCTCGGGCCGCATCGCTTTCTCGTACTCCGGCATGGGTTCCTCCTGATGTCGGGCTCTGGCACTTCTCAGCGTGATCGCCCGTCAGCCAGAAGTCCAATAGATGGATCTTCTGTAAACTAGAATTCGCAGGCATGGAACTAAGGCAGCTGGAATACTTCGTCGCAGTCGCCGAAGAGCAGAACTTCACCCGTGCGGCCGAGCGGGTGCACATCAGTCAGTCCGGCGTCAGCGCCCAGATCCGCCAGCTCGAACGGGAACTCGGTGCCGAACTGTTCGACCGGTCGGCCCGAACTGTCACCCTCACCGTCGCGGGGAAGGCCTCACTTAGACACGCCCGCGCCGCACTCGCCGCAGCCGGGGCAGTCGGCCAGGCAGTGGGCGAGGTGACCGGCCTGATCCGGGGCCGGCTCACCGTTGGGATGGTCATCGGCTGCACCCTCACCCCGCTCTTCGAAGCCCTCGCCGTATTTCACGAGGCGCATCCCGGTGTGGAGATCTCGCTGCTGGAGGACAGTTCCGACCGGCTTGTCGAAGGGGTGCGTACCGGCGCCATCGACTTGGCACTCATCGGGACCGCAACGGCCGCCCCCGACGGGCTGGACGTGCTGACAATCGTCAGCGAACGGCTCATCGCGGCAGTCCCGGGCGGGCACCCCTTGGCGAAACAGCGACGGGTCACCCTACACGACCTGATCGCCTACCCGATCGTGTGCATGCCCCCCGGCACCGGCCTGCGCGCCGTATTTGACCAGGCTTGCGCCGCACAGAACCTCCGACCCTCGATCGCGCTGCAAGCCAGCGCCGCGGATTCCCTTGCGGACCTCGCCGCCCGCGGGCTCGGCGTCGCCATCCTCAGCAACTCGATGGCCGCGAGCTACCGCGACCGGCTCACCGCCCGCACCATCGATGATGTCGAAACACCAGCGTTGCTCGCTCTGATCTGGAAGAGCGCACACAACCCCTCGGTACGCGAACTGCTCGTGCACAGCCGACAAGCCTTCACGGACTTTCTGGGGCTGCACCAGTAGAGGCCACCCCAGCGGCTTCAGGCAGCGCCAGGCGCAGCAGGCGGTGTCACCAGGGCATCCCGGCATGCACGTCGGCTGATGCAACGGGCGGGCGGGCGAGGCGGGCCACCGGTGAACTCGGCCAGCAGCTGTGGTTACGGCCTTGCGGCGCGCGGCACGTAGCCGGGCGACCAGCGCGCTGGCCAGGTCCGGCAGCCAGATCGCGCACCGATGAGTTTTGTGCGCCGCGTTGGTCCACACGCCGGACACCCATGGACGGAAAGGCTGGGCCGTGCGGAAACTGATCTACGGCATGAACCTGACCCTGGATGGCTACATCGCCGCGGCCGGCGATGACATCAGCTGGGGCGGACCACCGAGCGACGAGTTGTTCCAGTGGTGGCTCGACCACGAGCAGAGGAGCGGCCTGTCGCTGTACGGGCGCAAGCTGTGGGAGACGATGAGTTCCTACTGGCCGACCGGCGACCAGCAGCCCGACGCCACCCCGGCGCAGATCGAGTTCGCGCGAAACTGGCGGGACACGCCGAAGGTGGTGTTCTCCTCGACGATCGACAAGGTCGACTGGAACACTCGGCTGGTCACGGATGACGCGATCGCCGAGATCAGTCGGCTCAAGGCCGAGGACGGCGGCCCGATGAACATCGGCGGCCCAACGCTCGCCGGTGCGGCCATGCGCGCCGAGCTGATCGACGAGTATGTGATCGTCGCACATCCGGTCCTGGTGGGCGGCGGCACGCCGTTCTTCACCGCTCTGGACAGCTGGGCGAACCTGCACCTGGTGGAGACGCGGACGTTTCCCGGCGGCGTGGTCCTGACCAGGTATGAGAAGAGACGCTGAGCAGCTTGGCGCCGGCTCACGGTGTCCCCCGCACCGTCGCGGCGATCTTCCCCGCTACACACGCCCAGGCCCACGAGTGATGCCCCGTGGACCCACGGTGTCCGCGGGCTTTGACCGAAGCACCGGCATCAGGTCCCGTCCCCACCAGGGTGCCGGTGCCGGTGCCGACCACTCCAGCAGCGCACGGGTACCGGCCGGGGGACACAGCCCGCAGAACCTCCTTGCGGCGTGCCGGTTCGGTTCCGCTTCGGCACCTCGCGGGCCGGGGCCGTCGACCGGGCGACGTCGGCCCGGCGACGCCGTACCCGGGACCCGACACGCGCCTACGGGTGGGCTGCTCCCTTTGGAAGTGCCCGGTTCCCGGGAGGAAGGTGGGTGGGAGGCAGGGCCCCGCCCCACCCGTCGGCCGAGTGACCGGCTCCCGCGGGACCTCCCGCGGGAGCCGGTCCAGGGATCGAGGAGGCTGATGAGATGACAGGTACGGTCGACGCTATCGTCGTCGGTTCCGGTGTGAACGGCCTGGTCGCCGCCGCCGAGCTGGCCAAGGGCGGCTGGTCGGTGGCGCTTGTCGAAGGGAGCCGTCGGCTGGGCGGCTTCATCGCCACCGAGGAGCGGACCCTGCCCGGCTACCTGCACGACACCTACTCCTCGTGGCACCCGCTGTTCGTGTCCGGCCGGGCCTATGCCGCGCTCGGCGAGGACCTGCATCGCACCGCAACACAGACGGCCTGGTGACGGGCACCGTCACCGACGGCGGCCGCGTGGTCCTCGCCCACCGCGACCCCGCGGCCACGGCGGAGACGTTCGGCCACGCGGAGGACCGGGCTGCCTACCTCGCCATGCTGCAGCGGTTCCTCGACAACATCGACGCCGTGGGCGGCATCCTGGGCGACGAACTGCGCTCGCCGCGCGTCCTCCGCCACGTCGTGAGACTGCTGCGCCGCGAGCGTTTCGACGGTACCGAGGCATGGCTGTGGCCACCGTCACCAGCGGCCGCTCGTATTGCCGCAGCCCGTTCCGCGGCGACGAGCCGGACGCGCTGTGGGCGCCGTGGCTGCTGCGCCGGACTGTCCCCGGACTGTCCCCGGACCACGCCTCGGGCGGCCTGATGCTGCCCGCCATCGCCGCCGCGCTGCACGGTTTCGGCGTCCCTGTCGTAGCGGGCGGCGCCCACCTTTTCGTCCGCGCCTACGAGAGGCTGCTCGGCGAACTCGGGGTGGACATCCGCACCGGGCAGCCGGTGGAGCGACTGATCCTCACGGACGGCAGGGTCACGGGCGTGGTCGCCGACGGCGGGACCATCCGGGGCCGCCACGCCGTCCTGGCCTCCGTGACCCCGACCGCGCTGTACGGCCGGCTGCTGCCGCCGGACGCCCCGGTCCCGCCCGCTGTCCGCGACCGGGCCCGGTACTACCGCTACGGACGCTCCGCGATGCAGCTCCACGTCGCCCTCTCCGCCCCGCTGCGCTGGCACGACGAGCGCCTGGCCGGCGTGCCCCTGCTCCACCTCAGCGACGGGTCGGCGAGCACCGCGATCGCGTGCGCGGAGGCCGAGGCGGGTCTGCTGCCGCGCAGGCCCACGGTGGTCGTCGGTCAGCAGTACGTCCTCGACCCGCTGCGCGTGCCGGAGGGCGCGGCCGCCCTGTGGATCCAGCTCCAGGAACTGCCGTACGAGCCGATCGGCGACGCGGCGGGCGAGCTGGACGCGGCAGGCCGCTGGACCGAGGAGCTGACCGAGGGGTACGTCCGCCGGGTTCTCGGACGAATCGCCCGCCATGCGCCCGATCTGCCGGACAAGGTGCTGGCGTGGGACGCCGTCACACCGCCGGACCCTGGCCGCGTACAACCCGAACGCGGTGGCCGGCGAACCCTACGGCGGCTCGGCCGAACTCGACCAGAACCTGCTGTGGCGCCCGGTGCCCGGCGCCTCCCGGCACACCACGCCCGTGCGCGGCCTGTGGCACATCGGTGCCTCCACCCACCCCGGCCCCGGGCTCGGCGGTGGCTCGGGACACCTGGTGGCACAGCGGCTCATCCGCGGCACGCGCCGGAGCAACCGCCGCTGACCCAGACCCTGCGGACGGGGCGGGCACACGGCCACCACGTTGTCATGACAAGACCCGGTTCGATCGGTGCTCCACGGAGCCCCGACGACTCTGACTCCACCGGGCCGGCCGATCCGTGGCCGCCACCTCCGCCGAAGGACCGGGTGTGGGGGTGGTGTCCAGTCCACGACCGTGGCAACTGCGCACCCCACCCCGGTCACGCCCTCCCCCGGACAGGGCTCAGCCCCGGCCGGCGTGGCCGCCGGCCGGGGCTGAGCCCGTGATGCGGGTGGTCGTGAAAGGGTGGTCGCCTACGCGGCGAAGGGCTCTGCGGGGCGTCAGCCGGATGATCGTCCCCGCAGGCAATAGGTGAGGCCCGGGGACACAGTCCCTTCACCACCACGGCGTGTGCAACTACACCCACCCGCTGAGCATCCCCGGCCGCCCGGACGGTGCGCGAACCACCGGGGCGGGGCACGGGTCGGGAACCTGGCTGGCGCGGATGCCGTGGCGGGAGCGGTCGGGCAGTTACCGAAGGCCGCCTTCGTTGTGGCGGGCGTCGTGGCAGCCGCCGACGGCGACCGCGGTGGTCAAACGGAGAGCGGGTCGTGGCCCGTGGAGTCGAGAAGCGTGGCGTGCACGGCCGTGAGCGGCTACATCAGGCGCGGTGAGTCCCGGGTCGGCCCCCGGGCGGCAGCGGCCCCGGCCTCTGCGGTCAGGCGTTCAGGTCGGGCACGCTCGTGCCCCGCTGGTCGCGCCACGTGGTGTCCGACCGGTCGACGTCGGTGCTGCGGCTGAGCGCCTCCCACTGCTCGTCGATTTCCAGGCGCTGGCGCCACGCCGCGCGCCCGAACTCGAAGGCGTCGCTGCCGGCGAGCAGCCGCAGCGGCGGCTCCTCCAGTTCGGCGACCTCCAGGACGAGGCGCGCCACCTTGACCGGGTCGCCGTTGGCGACCTTCTCGAAGCCCTCCATCGCGCGGGCCGAAGCTCCGACCGACTGTGCGTAGGGCTCGCTGATCTGCGGGGTCTGCATGGAGGCGCCGGCCCAGTCCGTCCGCATTCCTCCGGGCTCCAGAACGGTGACCTTGATGCCCAGCGGTGCGACCTCGGCGGCCAGGGCCTCGCTGAAGCCGCCGACGGCCCACTTCGCAGACTGGTACGCCGTCATCCCCGGGCTGCCGATCCGGCCGCCCAGGGAGGAGATCTGGATGATCCGTCCGCCGCCCTGCCGGCGCAGCAGCGGCACGGCGGCCTTGGTCACGTGGACCGTGCCGAGGAAGTTGGTCTCCACCTGCCGCCGGAACACCTCCAAGGTGGTGTCCTCCAGCGCGACCCGGTCGCCTTGGCCGGCGTTGTTGACGACGACGTCGAGGCGGCCGAAGGCGGCGTGTCCATTCTCCACGGCGGCCTGTGCCGCGGCGGCGTCGGTGACGTCGAGAGGCTCGACGTGGACGCTCTCGCCGTACCTGGCGACCAGGTCGTCGAGCGCGCCGAGGCGGCGGGCGGTCGCGACGACGCGGTGCCCGGCACCCAAGGCCTCCTCGACGATCGCTCGTCCCAGACCGCGTGAGGCCCCGGTGACGAAGAAGACCGAGCTCATGATGTTCTCCTTTAACGCAATGGGCATGCGTTATTAGTTCAACAGGGGAACGGAGATATGTCAAAGGGCTTGCGTTAGCCTGGTCCCGTGGAAGAGATCCGACGCCGAGCACGGTCCGCCGAAGCGAAGCAGGAACGACGGCACGCGCTCCTCACCGCCGCCACCGAACTCGGCCTGGCGCACGGCGTGCGAGAGGTGACGCTCACCGCGGTCACCACCCACATCGGGCTGCACCCCTCCGCGCTACGCCGCTACTTCGAGTCGCGCGAGGAACTGCTCCTCGAACTCGCCGAGCACGGCTGGAGCCAGTGGTGCGCCGGTCTCCTCGACGCCCTGGCCGAGGCCTCGCCGCGGACCGCCCACGAGGTCGCCCAGGCGGTCACGGCGTCGCTGGAGCGGCTGCCGCTGTTCTGCGATCTGCTCACCCACGTCGTGCTCAGCCTCGAAGGCGCGGTACGCCTCGACCGGGCACGCAACTACAAGACGGCGGCCACCAAGGCGTACGACGAGATGACCGACGCGCTGGTGGCGACCGAAGCGGGGCTCGATCCCGACGGAGCACGCACCGTGCTCACGGTCGCCATGAGCGCCGCCGCCTACCTCTACCAGCTCAGCCGCCCCAGCCCCACCCTGCGGCAGCTCTACGAGCAGGAGCCGCGATGGGCCCACGACGCGCTGCGCTTCCGTGAGCAGCTCGCCCGGATACTCGAGACCGTCGTGTCGGGAGCGCAGCACACCCGCAGCACCCCACCCGGCGCGCGGCCGGGCGTGGACCGGTGAGGGTGGGCGGCTCGAACCGGCGAAGGGCCGCGGGTGCCGCGGCAGGGGTTCCCTGTCCCGCCCCGCACGGTCGCTCCACCCACCCCGGGCGGTGCAGGCAAGGCTCCTGCCGCATACGGCCGTTGCCCCAGCCGGCTCTCGGCCCGACGTGGTGACCGCCGACGCGGGGGCCGGCCGTCAGGCGACCGTGGACGTCGTCTCCGTCTCGGCGGACGGCAGGGCGGGGTCACGTGGCCGCGCCATGCTCGGCGTCACGCGCCAATCCGTCTCTGACCGCGTCCTGTTCGGCCCGGGCATCGACCGCCTGGGCGCCTGAACCGCGCCGCGTCAGGCGCCGGCCTGTGCGGACAGGCCGATGAGCTGGGCCACCAGGCCGGCGCGGAGGTTGGCGAGGAACGCCTCCTCGGGGTCGGGGAGGCCCATCTGCGCGCTCACCGCCGCGACGACGTCGGTGGGCCGGGCGTAGGGCCACAGGCCGGCGGTGATGATGAAGGCGGCCCCCGCGAACTGCTGCGCTGCGGCGGTTGACAGTGCCGGAAGCGTCGCAACGGTGAGATACGCGAGCCGGTCGGTGTTGGCGGCGGCGCGCTGTTTAAAGTCGCGGGCGAAGGCCATGTCGATGTTGCGCTCGAGGACGCCGGCCATAACGCTGATCAGGTCGCACAGGACCGGGCGCCGCGCCAAGGTGTCGGCGACGGAGGCCGCGAAGGCGCGCTCGGTGGCCCACGGTCCGCTGCACGGGGGCAGGGTGGACGCGTCGAGGGTGTCGAGCCACTGCCTCCACTCACGGTCGAGGATCTCCAGGAAGATCGCTTCCCTGGTCCCGAAGTACCGCAGAAGCGCGGACTTGGCCAGGCCGGTGCGTGAGCCGATGTCGCCGAGGCTGACGTCTGCCGATCGGCCGTCCGCGAGCAGGTCGCGAGCGGCGTCGAGGATGGCTTCCCGCCGCGCCGCGACCTGCTCGGGCCGGCGCGCCCGCTGGAAACCGGCGGTACTGCTCATGGAGGGAAGCCTAGACCTCCCGCCGCTCACGCCCCTTCGGGAGGACGAGGCAGGCGGGCCATGCGCAGGAGGTTGTCGCGCGCGGTCCGAGCGGAACGGCGGGGCGGCGTTGTCGCCCGCCACGCGCAGCAGGAGCCGGCTGGCACGGACGACGGCCTTGGTGTTGGAGAAGGCGTCGAAGCCGACGCGGCCACCCTTGTAGCGGCCCATCCCGCTCGGGCCGACTCCCCCGGACCCGATGCTGCCCGACATGGCATGCAGCGCAGCGGCGTTGACGGTGACGCCGCCGGTGGAGGTGACGATGTGCTCGATGGACCGCCGGTTCCAGCCCAGGACATAGAGGGCGAGCGCCTTCGGTTTGGAGTTGACGAGCGCGATGGCCTGGTCGACGCAGCGGTACGTGTAGACGGACAGGATCGGGCCGAAGATCTCCTCCTGGTCGACCCGGGAGCCGGGCCTGGGGTTCGCGACGATGGTCAGGGGGAGCTGGCGGCGTTCGGGGCTGGGCTCCTCGGCGGCGTGGGCGGCCGGCTGCATGACGCGGGCCGCCGAGGCGCGGGCGTCGTCGACGAGGGCGAGGATCCGGTCGTACGCCGGCACGTTGATCATGGCTGAGTAGTCGCGGTTGCCCTGAACCGTGGGGAACACGCGGACGGCGGCGTCGAGCGCCGCGTCGAGGAAGTCCTCCAGGCGGTCGTCGGGCACGAGCGCGTAGTCCACCGACAGGCAGATCTGCCCGGAGTTGCCGAGCCGGCCCTGGACGATCTGACCGGCCGGGGCGCGGATGTCGGCGCCGGGAAGGACGATCGCGAGGCATTTCCCGCCGAGTTCGAGGATGTCCGGGGTGAGGTTGGGCGCGGCCGCCTCCAGGATGCGCCTGCCCGTGGCCGTACCCCCGGTGAACCGGAACTTGTCCCACGGCAGGGCCGCGAAGATTGCGAGTGGCTGGTTCGTGCGAGACGGCGTGCACCTTGTCGACTGACAGTTGGAAGTGACGCTCCCTCAGGTACAGCCCGTGCGCTGCTCTGCTCGGTTGTTGACCGTGATGGTGCTGGTCATGCAGACCGACACACCGTTCTGGGACTTTCGACGGGATCAATGATGTGGACGTCGAGGCGGTCACGGCCGCGTTCGGCACAGTCGAGGTGATGACGAAAGGCCGCGCGGCCGCGGCGGCGTGTCCAGACTGCGGCCGCTTCTCGGGCCGGGTCCACGATCGATACCAGCGCAGGCTGAAGGACCTTCCACTGGCTGATCAGGGTTTTGTGATCCGGCTGACGGTCAGGCGTTTCATCTGCGGGGCGGCGGACTGCCCACGCCGGACGTTCGCCGAGCCGTTCTCCCAGCTGGCTGTCCCGCATGCGCGGTTCACCACGCGGCTCAACCGCGCCCTGGAACGCGTGGGGCTCGCCCTAGGGTCTGTTGCGAAAGTGGATCTTGTTCGTTGATGATCACCTGTCGTGGGACGTGGGGATCTGACGAACGGCCAGTGGGCCCGGCTTGAGCCCCTGCTGCCGACGGGCATCAAGCCGGGTCGGCCGCAGGTGTGGACGCGGCGGCAGTTGACAGACGGCATACGGTGGCGGACCCGGACCGGTGCTCCGTGGCGTGACGTGCCCGAACGTTACGGTCCGTGGGACCGGGTCTATGACCTGTTCCGGCGCCGGCAGCGGGACGGCACCTGGGCGAGGATCCTCACCCAGTTCCAGGCCGAGGCGGACGCGGAGGGTCTGATCACCTGGGACGTCAACGTCGACTCCACCGTCTGCCGGGCCCACCAGCACGCCGCCGGAGCGGTGAAAAGGGGGACCTGCAGAAGGAGCCACCCGGCGGGATCTTCGTCGAGCCGGCCGACCACGGCCTCGGACGCTCCCGCGGCGGACTGACCAGCAAGATCCACCTCGCCGTCGAGCAGGGGCAGAAGCCCTTGTCCGTCGTGATCACGGCCGGGCAGCGGGGCGACTCCCCGCAGTTCGAGGCGGTCCTGGAAGCCATCCGGGTTCCGAGGCTGGGGCTCGGCAGGCCGCGCAAGCGCCCGGACCGGGTCCGGGCCGACAAGGCGTACGACTCCCGCGGCAATCGCTCCTACCCGCGCAGACGAGGGATCAAGGCCACCATCCCGGTTCCGGCGGACCGGGTCCGCAACCGCCTCAAACGCGGCTCGAGCGGCGGGCGTCCACCGGCGTTCGACAAGGACGACTACAAGCAGCGGCACGCGGTCGAGTGCGGGATCAACCGGCTCAAGCGCCACCGGGCCGTCGCCACCCGATACGACAAACTCGCCGTCCGCTACGAAGCGACCGTGCTGGTCGCAGCCATCAACGAGTGCTGTGACCAGCACTTTCACAACAGACCCTAGTACTGCAATCACAGTTATGGGGTTTGGCCTCGCCGTTTGTAGTGGCTGAGGCGAGCGCGGGTCTGGCTGAGCCGTCT
Source organism: Streptomyces sp. NPDC031445 (assembly GCF_055581365.1). Classification (NCBI taxonomy): domain Bacteria; kingdom Bacillati; phylum Actinomycetota; class Actinomycetes; order Kitasatosporales; family Streptomycetaceae; genus Streptomyces; species Streptomyces sp. NPDC031445. Next base: position 40,355 of record NZ_JBVIJO010000025.1, on the reverse strand, counting down.
CCACCATGACCAGTGCAGATGGTGTGTCGGGGTGAGGTGTGGTGGGCGGAGGAGCAGTCCGGTCAGGCGGCGGATCTCGGCGACGGACAGGGGTATCAGGCGGGTTTGTCCAAGATCGCTGCCCCCCCTTTGACAGTTCCTGGGCGCGGATGGCGGTCAGTGCGGCGAGTGCGGCCATGGACAGGGTGATGTGCCGGTACCAGGCGTCGTAGCGGCGGACCTGGTAGTGGTCCAGGCCGCACTCGTTCTTCGCGGCCTGGAAGCATTCCTCGACCTGCCACCGGACCCCGGCCACGTAGTAGGCGATCTCGGTCGGGTCACTGACGCTGCGGCGGGCCAGTACCCAGTGGCCGAAGCCGTTCTCCCACCGGATCCGGATCGGCATCCGGGCCCAGTCGTAGAACCTGTGCCCGTGGGCGCCGGCTCCTGCGGACACGCGCTTCCATGCCTGCCGCGCCAGGCCGGCCACCAGGGCGTCGACCCGGGCCCCGGCGCCCCGGGTGGTGATGACGGTGTCGTTGACCTCGGTCGCCAGCACATGCGCGACCGCGCGCTGCTCCAGCCAGTACCGCACTCGCTTGACCTGCCCGTATGCCTCGTCCGCGGTCACCCACGCGAACGGCACCTTCGCATCCAGAGCCCGCTGGAGCATGGCCTGGAAGTGCTCGATCTTCGTGGCGAACGACACCTCGTCCCCGATGCCGGCCGCCCGGCACCGCTCCCGGTCGTCCGTCCAGGACTTCGGCAGATACAACTCCCGGCCGATCAACGCCCGCCCCCGCCGCGAGGCGTAGGCGAGGAAGGTGCCGACCTGGCAGTTCTCGGTGCGGCCGGCCGTTCCGGAGTACTGCCGCTGCACCCCGGCCGAGCGCACTCCCTTCTTCAGGAATCCGGTGTCGTCACCGATCAGCACCGCGTCCTTGTCGCCGATGCTCTCGATGACGAAGTCACGGACGTCGTCGCGGACCGAGTCGGCGTCCCAGTCCGCCTCGCCCAGCAGCCGCTGCATCCCGATCGGATGCGCCTCACCAGCGCGTTCCGCCAGCGACCAGCCGTTCTTACGCTCCAGCGGTGCCACCAGCCCGGCCATGTACTCCAACGCCCGGCCCCGCGGCTCCGAGCGCGCAAACCGCGACGCGAACCGCGCGTGCAACCCGGCCAACACCCCACACCGGGACTCGACTTCACGCACACCAAGACCCACCAACACCGGGACACTCAATCACACCAAACCCCGTAACTGTGATTGCAGTACTATGTCGCACCTGGTGCCACGAGGTCTCCCGGAGTTATGGACCGTCTATTCCTTACGTCTGCCCAAAAGAGCCCTGCGGGGTCCTTCTCCTCTCCGACCAACTCGACCTGGTCGGAGAAGCTTTACGAGGCCATCTTCAACACCTGCGTGGCCGAGGGCTTTGCGCCCGTTCCTCGCCAGGCCGTGCTGGAGGGTCTCGCTCCGGCGCTCGGCCGGGACGAGGCCCAACGCGTCACCGAGCTCCGCCGCGGGAGCCGATTCCTGTGCCGCACGGCCTACGGCTTCGAGCAGCCCAACACCGATGGAGCGTTGCTGGTGCTGAAGGTGGACCTGCACGGGGCGGCGACGCGAAGAGCAGCTCTTCCAATCGGAGCAGTACCTCGCGCACAGATCGGAACCATCATCCCCAAGGCGGTCGACACCGTCAGTTTCCGGACGATCTCTCGAGACCTACGAGCAGGGCCAACAGTCACCAGAACCACGAGACGTCGACAGAGCCAATCGACGCGAGCGCGGGCTCCACGGTGTACTGAAGGTCACCGTCGTCACCGATCCGGATCAGACCGAAGTGGTAGATGCCGCCCTCCTCGGTGGTCACGCTCCGGCCCTCGGGATCGGGGATCTGCTCGGCGAAGCCGCGGGCGTGACCGTACTGCCCTGGTCGAGCTGAAAGGCGCCCTGCGCGTGCCATGCTTCGGGCGGCGTGGCAGCTGCTGAGCAGGTCCGCTGCGAGTGCGGCACGCGGGGGAGGCGGCCGTGCGTCACTGGGTTCTCAGACGCGTTCTCCGACGACGCGGCCGCCCCTGTGCCGATGCGGCTGCCGCCGAATCGGCACTCCGGATCCGGCGGCGAGGCCGGGGCGGACGGGCCGGTGGCGCGCACCCGGACGGCCCGGGGCCGGGGGTAGCGGGCCGGGCGGCGTGCGGGACGGCGGCGCACCCCGCATCCCGCGCAACCGGGACCGGCCCTATGGTCCGGGCGTAGTCGGCTGACGAAACAGCCGCACATGATCAGGCCACCGATTCGGTTCAGTGTGCGTGTGCAGGCGAGGGGTACTCCGCCGCTGTGTGCGTTGCAGGGGCGTCGCGGCCGGTCCCCGAGTCCGGTCACAACGCCTCTGCCGGGACGCCCGGGCCGGTATGCCTGTTGAGCAGCCGCATGAAGGCCCTCACCTGTTCAAGCACCCAGCATCAACCCCGGCGACTCGCTCCAGACGATGCAACCTCGCGAAGCTTGGTCCGGGGCCAGGTCGGAGCGGTGTCGTATGTGCCCCGTGTGTCAGTTCTGCGAGTGCCAGCGCTGGTTCGTGCCGCCCGTGCAGGTCCACAGCTGGATCTTCGTCGCGTTGGCGGTGCCCTGGCCGTTGGCATCCAGGCAGAGCCCCGAGCGCAGCGCTGTGATCGTGCCGTCGGGATTGATGTTCCATTGCTGGTCTGTCTGTCCGTTGCAGTCCCAGATCGCCGCCGGGGTGCCGTTGGCCGCTGTCTGGCCGGCGCCCAGGCATTTGTTGCCGTAGACGACCAGTTGCTTTCCGGAGGTGGAGGTCCACCTTTGGTTGGCGCCACCGTTGCAGTCCCACAGTTGTGCCTGTGTGCCGTTGGCCGTGGTGGAGTTGTTGATGTCGAGGCAGCGCCCTGACTGCTCGCCGACGATCTCATGGTTGCCGGTGGACGGCGGCGGATTCGAGTCGAACTGTGTGAAGAACTGCCACACCGCTGCCGATGTCCAGGTGCGCCAGCCGTCGCCGGTGGAACCGTCTATGGGGCCGGGGTCGTGGCCCGCTCCGTCGAACGCGGCCCAGACGACGGGGTATCCCGACCGGCAGCCGGAGTAGGCGGTGACGATGTGCGTCAGGCTGCCGTAGGCGGGCTCGGGCGGGTTCTGCGGGGTGCAGCCGTTGTTCCGGACGAAGGTGTCGCGCAGTCCCCGTCCCGACGCGATGGGCAGCACGTTGTCCCTGATGCCGTGCAGGCCCATGTAGGCGATGGGCTGAGTGCCGCCGTCGCATCCGCTGAGGTTCGCGCCGGAGTAGACCGCGACCGCGCGGAAGACCGTGGGCCGGGAGCAGGCGAGGGCGTACGACATCGCACCGCCGTAGCTGAAGCCGGCGGAGAATAACTGCGTGGTGTCCACGCACAGGCCTGCTTCGAGCTGGCTGACCGTGGCGTCGACGAAGGCCACGTCCTGGCCGCCTGGGTTGGCCCAGCCGTTGCCGTTGCCCTGGGGGGCGACGAAGATGGTGCTGTTGTTCGCGTCGGCCAGGCGCCGCAGGCCGTAGTAGGACCAGTTGTACCCGTCCGTTCCACCTGAGTCGACGTCGTTGGCCGTGCCGCCCCGCCAGTGGAAACCGAAGATCAGCCGGTAGGGGTGGTTGTTGTCGTAGCCGGCGGGGACCCGCAGGAGGTAACTGCGGGTCTGGCCGCCGCTCTGGATCGTGTGGGTGCCGCTCGTCAGCGCCGGAGCCTTGCCGCAGCCGGTGGTCGCCCTGACGCTGCCGGTGGTGGCCGGCGCGGTCGCTGCGCGGGCGCTGCCGGACGAGGTACCCGCGGCCGACAGGACGAGGAGTATCGCAGCCGCGATCGACATCAAGAGTGGTGTGCGTTTCATACACTCCTTCTTCCGTGGGTGAGGAGGTGCAGGGGACGCGGTGGCCGGCGTTTCAGGTGCCGGTGATGGTCCATTCGTTGTTGGTGCTGGAGTTCGGCGTCCACATCACCGTGGTGGAGCCGACCGTGGTGCTGCCACTGCCGTCGAGTGCGGTGCCGGTTCCGCGGTTGATGATCTGGTAGCGGTTGCCGCCGAGGCTGTTGAGCGACCACTGCTGGTTGTCGCCGCCGTTCCATGCCGCCTGGCGGGCGGGGGCGCCGTTGGCGGAGTCGCCCCAGCTGTCGGCGGCCATGCCGTTGGCGCGGTTCATGATGCGGTGGTAGCCGTTGCCGAGGTCGATCAGCTGCCACTGCAGGTTGACGCTTCCGTCGTAGTTCCACTGCTTGAGGTTGGAGCCGGAGGCCACATCGCCCCCGCTGTCGAGTACCAGCCCGCTGGTCACGTTGGCGATCCGCACCCAGGTGGTCGAGCCGCCCGGCCCGCTCAGTGGGGGGATCCGGCCGGAGAAGGTGAGCTTGACCGTGTAGGCCAGGGCGCTGAACGGCGGGTTGGCCGAGGGCATGGTGAGGTGCAGGCCGGAGGCGTCCTGGACCGGTGCGGGCAGGTCGGTGTAGCTGCCGGCGGCGTTGTTCAGCAGTCGGGCGCTCGTCAGGGTGCTGAGGTTGAACTGGTTGGAGTTCAGGGTCGTGATGGTCATGGTGCCGCCCTGCCAGCCCAGCGCGGTGGCGTAGAGGATCTTGTCGTCCTGGCTGCGGGTGAACCGGATGTCCTTGGCGGTGCCGGCCACCGGTCCGCTGAACGAGCCCCCGCCCATCTTGGTGGGGCCCTCGCCGTAGCTGGTCCAGGAGCGGGTGGAGTAGACCGCCTCCCCGAAGCGGCCGAGCCAGTCGCCCATGCCGAGCAGGATGGACTGCTGTCCGGAGGGGATGGCGCCGGCGGCCGTCGGTGCGATGTTCAGCAGCATGGTGCCGCCCTTGCTGACCCGGTCGATCAGCGAGTGGAGCAGTGCCTGCGTCGAGTAGTAGCCGATGCCCGTCGTGTAGCACCAGCTGGTGGAGGAGATGCTGTCGTCGGTCAGCCAGTAGGGGGTGAGCAGCCCGGCCGGGCCGCCGCGTTCGAAGTCGTAGACCTCGCCCTTGGCGTCGAGGCCGTCCTTGTAGGTCGCGACCACGTCCTTGTTCCAGGAGACGGCCTGGTTGTAGTAGTGCGCGAGGAACTGGAGGCGGTAGGACTCCTGCACCAGGCCCAGGTCGAAGTCCTGCCAGATCAGGTCGGGCTGGTAGCCGTCGATGACCTCGACCAGCTTGTCGAACCAGAGTTTGTTCTCCGCTGCCGAGCCCTGCTGGCCGTAGAGCACGCGCAGCGACGCGTCCGACTGGGACGGCACGTGGTCGTAGTAGCCGTTGAAGTGGTACGCGTGGTGCAGCGAGGCCATGAATTTCAGCCCCTGCCCGCGGATGGATTGCGCGTGCAGTCCCACGAGGTCGAGTCGGGGGCCGTGCTGGACCGAGTTCCACGGGTTGGCGCGGCTGTTCCACATGGAGAAGCCGTCGTGGTGTTCGGCGACCGGGCCGGCGAACCTGGCGCCCGCGGACCTGAACAGCCGGGCCCAGGCGTCCGGATCGAATTCCCCTCCCTTGGAGGCCAGTTCGGGCGCGAACTGCACGTAGTTGCCGGACTTGTCGCGGGCACCGTCGATGAAGTTGTGGTACGGCCATACCGAGGGGTCGCCGTAGGTGGCGATGTGGTGCCTGTTCTCGTTCGAGCCCCCGATGTACATGTTGCGCGGGTACCACTCGTTTCCGAACGCGGGAACGCTGAAGGCTCCCCAGTGGTAGTAGATGCCGAACTTGGCGTCCTGGAACCAGGCCGGGGCCGGGGGGTGCTGGTCCACGGACGGCCAGCTCGCGGTGTAGTTGCCGGGACCGTCGGTCGCGGCGGCCTCGGGAGCGAAGCGCAGCAGGCCGAAGGCCGTGGCCGCGCCGGCCGCCGCCAGCAGTCGACGGCGGCTGACCGGCAGGGAGGAGGAAGACATGTGGAGGCCTCTCGGGGGGTGGTCGACTGGGGTGGTGCGGGAGCCGGTGGTCGTCGGCCGGTCACCGGATCAGTCGCGCGTCTACTGCTGGTTCCTGTTGCCGTTGCAGGTCCGCGTCTTGCCGGACGACGTGGCGGCCGACGGCACCGAGCAGGTGGACTGGGACGACCGGTAGCCGCAGGGGTAGTGCGTGCCGATGGCGCTCACCGCGGAGGCGAACGCCGGGTCGGAGTCGATGTCGTTCGCCACGGACCAGTCGGAGTCGGCCGCGACGATCTTGACGTTGCCGTAGCCGTGGCTGTCGAGCGCGCTGCGCAGTTGTTCGTACCAGGAGATGTTGTAGCCCCGCTCGTTCCACCCGCCGAGGTAGTCGATGGTCAGCCCGTGCTGCTTGGCGCAGCCCAGCCACGAGAGCAGGTAGTCGGCCATGTCGGTCGACCAGAAGTTCCCGCCGCCGATCCAGCCGGGCGCGCCCCAGGCGAGCCCGTACAGCTTGATGCCCGGGTTGCGGGCCTTGGCCTGCTCCATCAGCCACCACTCGTAGCCCCGGTCGCAGTTGAGGTCGGAGCGGGTGTGCTGGTGACTCGGTTCGGCCCCTGAGGTGGAGTTGGTGTCTCCGCCGATCTCCGCCTTGAGGATCTGCAGGGAGGCGCCGTAGCCGGGCTTGAACAGGTAGTCCAGGATCTGGCCGCGCTGGGGCTCGGGATAGTCGGTCAGGAGTCTGCTGTTGCCGCCCCCGCCGCTGATGGCGCCGACGCCGTCGAAGGTACGGCCGCCGGACGCGCCGTTGATCGTGATGGAGGTGGCGGCCTGGGCCGGGGCGGCGGTCGTGGCGACGATGCCGCCGGCGGTCAGGAGCAGGCCCGCGAGCACTGCGGTCAGGACGCGCAGGCGCCGGAACAACCGGCTGAAGGCTGACACGTGGATTCCTTTCACAGGTGGGAGGTGTCCCCGTGCGGGAGGGGAGCCCGGTCACGGGGCCCGATGACTGTGCGGTCGCCCGTCACCGGCCGGCTGCGGGCCGCCACTGCTCCGGATCGGCACTCCGGGCCGGGTCCGGGGTGACGCAGCACGCCCGGTCGCCGTGCATCGCGTGGGTGTGTGCCCTCGCCCGCACCGGCCGCCGTGCGTCGCGTAGGCGTGTCCCTTCGCCCACGCCGGCCGACGGTCTGCGTGCCGACGCCTTCTCGTCCTCATCCGGTCCTCCTGTGCGGTCCGTCGCTGCGGCTTGTGTGAGGGGCGGGACGGTCCCGCGCGTGGGCGGTGCGGTGACGCGCCGGGGCGGTGGTCGCGTGCCGCCCCGGCCGGCTGCCGCGGATCCTTCAAGGGGTCAGTTCAGCGACCACTTCTGGTTGGACTGGCCGTTGCAGGTCCACAGCTGGACGGCGGTGCCGTTGGCGGTGGCGGCGCCGGTCACGTCCAGGCACAGGCCCGACTGGGCACTGGTGACGGTGCCGTCCGCGTTGACGTTCCACTGCTGGTTGGACTGGCCGTTGCAGGACCAGGTGATGACCTTGGTACCGGGACTGGTGCCCTGACCGGAGGCGTCCAGGCACAGGCGGCTGCTGCCGGAGTAGACGGTGAGCTCCCGAGCGCTGGTCTGGGACCAGGTCTGGTTCGCCGCGCCGGTGCAGTCCCGGATCTGGGTCTGCGTCCCCGCCGTCGTCGACGAACCCGGCACCTCCAGGCACCTGCCCGCACCCACGGCGCGCAGCGCGCCCGTCTTGGTGCCGCCGCCCGTCCCGTAGCCGGCCGCGGTGATGGCGGCCTGCACGGCGTTCTCGGTGGCGTCGGAGGGGTAGCCCGCCGTCATCGCGCCCTCGAAGAACTCGCCCGAGCCCGAGACACTGTTGTCGCCGCCGGTGCCGAGCAGCACCGAACTGTCGAGCTTCATCGGCGAGTAGCCGTTCGGCAGCGGGCCGGAGAACGTGGTGGTCAGGCCGCCGCCGGCGCCGTTGCCGTATTTGAGGGTGAAATTGCTCGTGCCGTTGTTCTTCAGCCACGCGCTGACGAACGGGTAGTGCACACCGGCGTTGTTGGGATCCTTGTTGGAGCCGGTGTTGGTGTGGTACATCCCGTTCTCCAGGTCGGCCTCGACCCACGGACCGCTGCCGGTGCACCCGCCGAACCAGCAGGCGTTGCCCCAGTAGATGGCGTTCATGGTGGCGTCGCCCGTGTCGGTGTGGGAGTTCTCGCCGCTGCCGTAGTCGAAGCAGCACCACTGGTTGGTGTAGTCCGACGACGTCACCATGTAGATGCCCTCGGGCTGGGAACCGGTGGCCACGCCGTTCGCGTGGTCGATCCGGTAGCCGACACCGGGCTTGACCTTGACACCGAAGACCTGGTGACCGCCCGCGGTCACCGGCAGGGCCATGGCGTCGGCCCCGACGTCGGCTCCGTTGGGACCGGGCCCCTTCCAGTAGCCGCCCCAGGAGATCGGCAGGTCGTTGTGCTTGGAGGTCTGGTCGTAGATCTTCGTGATCGTGCACGACGTGCCCGAGCAGAAGGAGACCTGGGACGCCCCGTCGGCGTAGCCACCCGCGCCCAGCACTCCGATGTCGCGGTAGCTGTGATCGGAAAATCTCTGGATCTGGTACAGCGGCCCGTTGTACGACGCGAGGAGCGCCCTGGTGGTGGAGTGCGCCGTCACGCACGGCGTACCGCCCGCGGCGTAGATGTCACACGGCAGCGACCCGTCGGCCGCGATGGCTTTCGCCGAGTGGGCGGCCGGGCGGGCGGTGGTGGCCGTGCCGGTCGGTAAGGACGCGGCGAACGCCGTTGTGCCGAACGCGGCCACGAGCATCGCCAGGACGACGAGGAGCGCGGCTTTCCCTCGCCTCCGCCGGCGGTCGACGGCTGATCCGGTCATGAGACCTCCTATGTGAGGGTGCCGCCCCACGGCGGCGCCGTAGCTGTCTGTGGTCGGTGCGGAGGCGCCCGGTTGTCCGCGGCCGGCAGACACGCGGCAGGCTGACCGGTCGGGGCTCGGCCGCGGCGTGAGGGGGGGACTCATGCCGGCGTCCACCGCTGGCTGCTGCCGCCGTTGCAGGTCGACAGTTGGACGAGGCTTCCGCCGGAGCCGACCCCTCCGGTGACGTCCAGGCACAGGCCGGACTCGACGCCGGTGATCGTGCCGTCCGCGTTCAGCGTCCACTGCTGATTGGTCTGGCCGTTGCAGGTCCAGATCTCCACCTTCGTCCCCGGTGTGGTCTGGTGGTGGCGCGATCCGGGACGTCCAGGCCGTTGCTTCCGTACCCGGTCAACCGGTCGCCGCCCCGCTCCCCGGCGGCACCCCGCACCAGAAGGGCCTGGTGCGGGCGCGGAACGGTGCCTGGTTCTGACGGGCAGGAACTCCCGAAGAACCTGACGAGGCCATGACATATACATGGTGCGACATGCCCCTTACGGCTCGGCCACCGCGGTGGCGACGGAGATGCACTGACAAGCGGAGCAATCCTGATCTTCGTTCGATACTTCGAACTACTGTCGGAGTATCGGGCACCGTGGATAATAGGGAACCGGTGAACGGCGTCAATACCTGCAACATGAATCGGCAATCACGGCGAAACGTTCGCAGCACCCGTGAAGGCACAACGCCGTAGACACACCCGACTAAACCACCTGGCAGGGCTGTGCACATGGGCACCCCTCGGCAGCGGAGCGGCGCCACTCCCGGACGGCGCGGCGACAGCCGGTCGCCCCTCCGGCACCCGCGCCCTCCCCTGGATTTACGAAGAGCATCCGAAATTTCGAGACGTCAGCGGATGCGGATCGAGCGCGGGCCTGCGGGGTGATCTCAGCCCGTGGCAGCGAGGTGAAGGACCAGGACTGCTTGGACAACGTTCGTGGTCCGGGTGGTCGAGCAGCGGAGTTTGCGGAGGAGGCGCCAGGACTTGAGCGTGGCGATGGCCTGCTCGACCAGCGGGCAGATTTTTGCAAGGCGGTGGTGGTGCTGATCCCGAATCCGGCCGCGAGCCGGGCGCAGGGCTGGTCATTGCGCAGGTGAGCGAAGTTGAGCAGGGCCTGTGGGCCTGCGTTCAGGCGTCGCCGTCGGGCTCCGAGAACGCGGCGGTGCTCCCTCAGACACACCGGTCCGGTGTCTGTCACGTGCTGTGGCCGGCGGTGTGGCGGTCGAGACGTCCGGCCTGCGCGAGAAGGCGCAGCAGGGCGGTTTGGGCGGCCGCGAGGTCGTCGATGCGGCGGCTGAGTTCGGTGTACTCGGCCGTTGGCATGTGGGGCTTGGCGGCAGGCTCGGGTACGGCCTCGGCAGGGGCGGGCAGGGGGTCCGCGACGTGTTCAGCAGTTATGCAGTTATGAAGCACCGGCGTCGGTGCGTGATGGTCCGTGTCGGGACGTTGTCAGTGCTGGCTGAGAGGATCCCCGGCATGACGCCGCTGCTTCTCACCTACATCGAACGTGCCATTCGCAGCAGTTGGGGTGCCGACACGTGCCCGCCTGAGTTCCGCCCGCGCTGGAGCCAGGACAATCCGGCCCGGGAGCAGTGTGTCGTCACGGCCATGGTGCTGAACGACTTGCTGGGCGGGGAACTGATCCGCGGAGAAGTCCTGGTCGACGGGCAGCACGCGGACTACCACTGGTGGAACCGTCTGGGTATGGGCATCGAGGTCGACCTCACCCGCGAGCAGTTCCGGCCGGAGGAGGTTGTCACCGATGGTGTCGTTGTCCCGCGCCCGCCCATCACCAAGTGGCGCAGGCATCGTCAGGAGTACGAGCTTCTCCGCGATCGGGTCATGGCAAAACTCAGCGAGTTGCAGGCGACCCGCCGGTCGCCTGCGAATCCTTAGCTGGCTTCCAGCTTCTCGGTTCGGGCGCGGGTGGTGGCGAGACGGTAGGAGTCGGTGCCGGTTTCGATGATGGTGCCGTACTCGGCTTGCCGTAGACCCCTCCCCGCGGCCCTCCTGGTACGAAGGCGCCGACGGGGAGCAGAGGTGGCGCGACCGCTACCGCACCTTTCCCATCCGCCTGTGGGCGATCTGTACCGTCTCGGGTCACGAGCCCTTAACGCTCGCTTTCGCGGTGCCGCAGGACGGAGGCTGGGCCCTGGGCGGCGCCTGAACCGGGACCGGGCGCCGACCAGGCGCCACCCTCGTCTGCAGCGAGTGAGCGTTCGGCGGCGGACCCGCTTCGCGGTGGAACCGGTGGGCAGCACACGCTGCGGTGGTGTGTGCCGGCAGACGCCGGAAGCGTCAGCCTTGCCGGCGCGTCACTGACCGGGCCTACGCGGCACGTGCCGGGGCGCGAGTTGCCCTACGCCTCAGACGCCGAGCGGCAGCCGGCCGCGTCACCGGCCTCTCCGAACAGCGGTTCTAGGTGAGGCGCGGTCCGGCGTCGTGCTGGAAGCGGAATTATTCCTCGCCGTCCCCTCCCGCGAGTGGCCGTGGCAATGCCCGGCTCGCGGTGTGGTCAGGCGCGGAGCGGGCGGAAGAACTCGCGGATCTCGGTGACCAGCTCCTGCGGCCTCTCCAACGCCGCGAAATGGCCGCCCCGGTCGAACTCGGTGAACCGTGTCAGACGGTAGCACCGGCGCACCCACGACTCGGGCGGCGTGAAATTGTCCTGGGCGAAGGACGCGAACCCGGTCGGCGTGTCGACATAACCGGGCACGAGCCTGCCGACCATGCCTTCGGTGTGCATGGTCTCGTAGTACAGGCGGGCGGAGGTGGCGATGGAGTTGGTCAGCCAGTACAGGGTGATGTCGGTGAGCAGCTCGTTTTTACTGAACACCGACTCGACGTCACCGCCGCAGTCGCTCCACGCCCGGAACTTCTCCACGATCCACGCGGCAAGCCCGGCGGGGGAGTCGGACAGTCCCGCAGCGAGCGTGGACGGCCGGGTGCCCTGGATCTGGGCGTAGGCGCCCTCCGCGGAGAAGAAGTGCTCGGCCTGGGCCACGAACGCCTCTTCCTCGGGCGTGAGTGGGGCCGCATGCTCGTCCAGCACCGGCGTGGCCCCGATCAGGTTCAGGTGGATGCCGGCCACGGTACCGCCGTGGTCGCGGCCGAGGCGGCTGGTGATCTGCGCGCCGAAATCGCCGCCCTGCGCGCCGTAGCGCGCATAGCCGAGTACCTCGGTCATGAGCTGGTTGAACAGGTGCGCGATGGCCGTCGGGGTGATCCCGGGCGTGCCGGGATGCGGGGAGAAACCGAAGCCGGGCAGACTCGGCGCAACCACGTCGAACGCGTCGGCCGGGTCCCCGCCGTGGGCCGCCGGATCGGTCAGCGGCCCGATGATCTTGTGCACCTCCCAGAACGAACCCGGCCAGCCGTGCGAGAACAGCAGCGGGAACGGACGCGGCCCCACGCCCTTGGCGTGCACGAAGTGCACAGTGTGGCCGCCGACCTCGGCGAGAAACTGGGGAAGCTCGTTGAGCCGCGCCTGGGCCGCACCCCAGTCGAACTCGGTCCGCCAGTACTCCAGCAGCTCGGCTAGGTAGTCGGGGGGAGTGCCGTGTGTCCACTCCTGTCCCGAAAAGGCCGACGCGAACCGGGTTCTGGCCAACCGCTCCCGTAGATCGTTGAGTTGTTCTTCACTGGTTTCGCTACGAAACGGACGCACGTGCGCCATATGCCGTCTCCTTCACGGTGGCGTGACCTTCATTCGAGCGTGACGCCGCTGCGCACCGCGGATCGTCGAGAAGCGTCAGCGGGTCTGAACGGGGCGGACGAGCTGGAGGTCCCTGGGAAGGGGCCTCACGCACCCGGTGTGCGGGCGGGGCGTTCCTGCGAGGCGTCCGCTCCCCAGCTGGCCAGCACGCGCAGCGCCTCCTCGGACGGGGAACCGGGCGCGGCGTGGTAGGTCGTCAGCGACTGTTTCTGGTCGCCGGGGAGTGCGAGGGTCTCGTAGCGCAGCGTGAGTTCTCCCACGAGCGGATGAGACAGGCGCATGGTGCCGTGCGTCTTCCTGCGGACGTCGTGGGCGGCCCAGAGCCTGCGGAAGTCCTCGCTCTTCACGGAGAGTTCGCCGATCAGTGACGCCAGCAGGGGATCCTCCGCGTGCAGGCTGGCGCCCAGCCGCAGCTGTCCCACCACGTCGTACGCCTTGGACTCCCAGTCCGTGAAGAGTTCCCGGGATGCGGGGTCGAGGAAGGTGATCCTGGCCCAGTTCCGCTCGTGCGGGGCACGGGCCGCCCAGTCGCCGAAGAGGGCGGAGGCGGTCTGGTTCCACGCCAGGACGTCGGAGCGGCGGCCCCACACGTAGGCCGGCACGCCTTCCATCGCCGTCAGCAGCTCTCGTACCGCGGGCCTGACCTGCTGGCGCGGCGGTGCGGGCTGCCGCCGCCGAGGCCGGCGGGACTGGGCCAGGCGCAGCAGGTGGGCGTGTTCGGTGTCGGAGAGCCGGAGCGCACGGGAGATCGCCTCCAGCAGTTCGCGTGAGACGTTGCGGGCGTTGCCCTGCTCGAAGCGGGTGTAGTACGCCGCGGAGACTCCGGCGAGCTGCGCCAGTTCCTCACGCCGCAGGCCCGGCACGCGGCGCCGCCGGCTGTAGTCGGCGAGCCCTACGTCGGCCGGCTTCAGGCGGGCCCTGCGGGTGCGCAGGAACTCACTCAGTTCCGTGCGCGGGTCGAGTGCCTGCTCCAGGTCGGGCGCCGGAGCCGATGCCGCGGCGGGTGACGATCCGGTGGAGGCGGCGTGATGCGTTGCCATGCTCCGAGTATCACTCGATGCCCGCAGCCGAGCCTGTCCCTGCCAGTGCTAGCCCTCCGGGACGTAGAAGGAGCGGGTGTCTGGCTGGCGCCGCGCGCCCGAAGCACGCTCGACGTGTCCCTGAGCCACAGGCCACAAGCGCTCCCTGAAAGCGCTCCGCACAAAAGGCCTGCCGCTCGGGAAAAGCCCAGAGACCCGAACGAGGAAGATTCTCGAATGAGCAACGTCGATTCAGTATTCGGCTCCCGGGTGCGAACCGGACACTGCCTGTGCGGCTCGGTCAGCTATCGCTTCGACGCCGAGCCCGATGCCGTCGTCCTCTGCCACTGCGGTCACTGTCAGCGGCACAGCGGTGCGGCGTTCTCGGTGAACGTTCTGGTGGCGCGCGACGCACTGGAGGTCAAGGGAACGCCCAGGTCCTATCAAACCGTCGGAGTCGAGAATGGAAACGTGCGCGACAGGCTTTTCTGCGGCGAGTGCGGTACGCCGATCTTCACGATCCTCCACGAACGGCCCGGCCTCGTGATCGTCAAGGCCGGAACCCTCGACGACCCTTCTGGGCTCAGGCCGTCCGCAGAGGCGTGGTGGCGGCGGGCCCAGGACTGGATCGCACCGGACCCCGACCGCCCGAGGTTCGACGGCGACGTGGAGCAACGCGCACGTCAGGAAGATCGTCCGGTGTTCGGCGACTGACCTCGATCAAGATTTTATTCAATTACCAGAAATGAAGTGGACAGTGAGCTTTCGTACGGTCAACCCGGCCACCGGTGAACTCGTGAAGGAGTTCCCGCTGCAGTCGGATGAAGAAGTCTTCGCGGCGCTGGAAACCGCAGACAAGCTCTGCCGCGAGGACTGGAGGTCCAGGTCGGTCGCGGAGCGGGCGCGGATCGTCGGTCGTGCCGCCCAGATCCTGCGTGAGAAGCGGGATGAGTATGTGGAATACCTGACCTTGGAAATGGGAAAGGTCACCCGCTTCGGCTACTTCGAGGTCGATCTCGTGGCCGACATCCTGGACTACTACGCGGAACACGGGGAGGAGTTCCTCGCGGAGCAGTCACTTCCGGGTGAGCGCGACGCGAAGCTGATCGCCGAACCCATCGGCGTCATTCTGGCGATCGAGCCGTGGAACTTCCCCTACTATCAGCTGGCCCGCGTCGCCGCGTCCCAGCTCGTCGCGGGCAATGTGGTCATGATGAAGCACGCCGAGAGCGTGCCGCAGTGCGCCCTGGCTTTCGCGCGGCTTTTCGAGGAGGCGGGAGCCCCCGAAGGGGCGTACACGAACCTCTTCTGCAGCATCGAGCAGACCGCCAAGCTCATCGACGACTTCCGTGTGCGAGGCGTCACCCTGACCGGCAGCGAGCGCGCGGGCGCCGCGGTCGGTGAACGCGCCGGCCGCAACCTGAAGAAGGCGGTCCTGGAACTGGGCGGCAGCGACCCTGCGCTGATCCTGGAAGGCGCACCCTTGGAACACGCGGTCGAGCAGGTCGTGATGGGACGCACCTACAACTCGGGTCAGGGCTGCGTCAACATCAAGCGGGTGATCGTGGTCGGCAGGGAACGGGGCGCAGAGATGCTGGCCGCCCTGACAGAGCGCTTCGCCGCGATCAAGGTGGGTGATCCGAAGGACGAGGCCACCCTGGTCGGCCCTCTGTCCAGCGAGCGCGCCCTGGAAGGGCTGCTCCGGCAGATTCAGGACGCAAAGGCCGCCGGAGCACGGATCGTGCACGGCGGTCACCGCGTCGACCGGCCCGGGTTCTACCTCGAACCGACGATCATCACGGACATCGACGAGGACAATCCGCTCTTCCAGGAGGAGGCGTTCGGACCCGTGCTGTCCTTCTACGTCGTGGACAGCGAGGAAGAGGCGATCCAGCTGGCCAACGCCACCCGGTTCGGCCTCGGCGGCTACGTCTTCGACGCCGACGTCGAGCACGCCCAGCAGGTGGCGACTCGCCTCGAGTGCGGCATGGTGTACATCAACTCCTGCTTCGCCGACTCGCCGAGCCTGCCCTTCGGAGGCGTGAAGGCTTCAGGATTCGGACGTGAACTGTCAGAACTGGGCATCGGCGAATTCCTCAACCGCAAGCTGGTGAGGGTCGCGCCGTAGCGCGGGCTGCCGACCGCAGGGGCTGCCCGGCCAGGTTGGACCCCAGCGGGTCGAGGTTCCATCCGGCATCGGCCCACTGGGCGGGTGAGCGGCCGGTCAGGGCGGCGGCGTCGGCAGCGTCGCGGACTGCGAGGATGCGCAGCAGCTGGTACAGGCGGTGCGGGGAGAAGACGGTGCCGGCGAGCGCGGCAGCCGCCCCCTCGTTCGCGCCGACGACCGCGTAGGCGGCCGCCGCCCGGCCGTAAGCCTGCGCGTACGCCTGAAGGCCGCCCGCCGTTCCCGGGTCAGCGGCAGGACGTACTCGGTGATGCGGGCCGGTTCCCGGCTGGCGACGTAGATCCTGCCGGCCTCCTCGTCCACGTGCACAAAGTCGGCGAGGTGCTCGCCGGGGTAGTCCGTGGGCACCTCGTACAGGCCCTGCGGCCGGTTGCCGGGGATGGGGCCCAGACGTCCTTCGGCTGCGTCGGCCGGGGGCGGCGGGATGTCGTCGCCGTACCTCAGTCCGAGCAGCCGCCAGCCCTGACGGCGCACCGCACCGGTGGGATCGTCCGTGCTGACGGCCACCACGTCGTAACCGTCGGCGGGTTCGCCCGCGAGGGCGGCGCGGGGAACGCCTTCCGCCCGCAGCACCGTCCCGGGCTCCCAGGTGATGCGCCGCCGGGCGGTCTCCCCCGCCCCTCGATGTCCAGGCGCAGCGCGCCGGCAACAACCTCGCAGTGCGTCAGGCGCGGGCTCGTCCAGGACTGGTGATCGCCCGCATGAGCCAGCTCCACACCCGCCCACTGCAGCAGCAGCCGCCCCTCGGCGCGGACAGCGTCCAGGCGCACCTCGACGTCGACGTACTCGACCGGCTCCCGCTCGCATCCGGTGCGGCCGCACACCGCACGCAGCACCTGAAGCAGCAGGTCACGGTGCTCGCACGCCACATGGGGTGTCGCGCCGTCCCAGCGGTCGATCAGCAGCGGCTCGATCCGCTCGCCCCACAGCGGGTGAGCGCGCACCGAACGCG
Source organism: Streptomyces sp. NPDC031445 (assembly GCF_055581365.1). NCBI lineage: Bacteria > Bacillati > Actinomycetota > Actinomycetes > Kitasatosporales > Streptomycetaceae > Streptomyces > Streptomyces sp. NPDC031445. The sequence goes on along the minus strand of NZ_JBVIJO010000025.1, from coordinate 23,678 downwards.
GCACCGACACCCATACGCCCCTCTGGCCCGCGGCCAGGGCCGGCAGCCAGCTCCGCCCGTCACGAAGCGGCCCGTGCGCGCGCCACCGGCCCGGATCAACGGGGCGGGCCGGCTCGGCGGTCCGCTCTTCCGTGGCCGTCCCGCAGCCGTTGCAGAGCGGCCGTGCAGGAGATGCCTTCCTTCTCGGCCGGACGCCGGGCGCGCGCCTTGAGATCGTTGCTTCCGTGCTTGGCCATGACGAGTCCTCCGGACGGGTCCCCACGCCTCCCGCCACCAGGCTCACGACCGTCTTCAGGCATGCCGCAGCGTCGCGGGCCCCCGCCCGGACCGTAATCAGGGTGCCGGGCTATCCCGGCGAGCCTTCGGCCTTGACCACCCGGCGGCGTGGGCGCCCCGGTGACGGCCTCGGGGCGTGCGCGTCCAACCCCTGCCAGGACTCTAACGGCAGGCACTGACAATCCCCGGTGATCCACGGAACACGGGCCCGAGGGGGCAGCGGAAGCCGCGTGAACGGCCGCTTGCCGTGCGCAGCTTCGAGAAGCATCAGGCCATCGCGACGGTCTCCTCCCGTTCTCCGCTCGCCGCCGCCCCGCGCCCGTCCGGCCCCGAGTACCGGTTCGGCGGGGAGTGGCAACGGCCGGCCGGGCCCGCGGCCCGACCAGTGCTACGCCGAATCGGCCGGCGGTCCGCTGGAGGGCCTGGTTCTCGCCCTCGTCGGCTTCACGCGTGACGAGGCCGGCGTTGCGTCGGCCACCGAGCTGGGGCAGTTCAGCACCGCCGGCCCCGGGGCCGTGTACGACTCACGCACCGAGGCCCTCTGACCGCTGGCGGCGCCCCTGACCGTTCCCGGGCCGACTCGCCCACACGTCCGGCTCGGCGCAGCCTGGGAGGCGTGATGCGGGCGCCGATCGTCGTGCACCGGCCTTCCTCCTCGGGCGGCCGGAGAGCCACCGTGCACCGCCACGGCCACGACGAGTTCCTCGGCACCGCCTACAGCGACCATGACCTGGTGATGTTCCTGGAAAGCGCCGGCGTCGCGGACCCCGATGCGCTCCTGGACGACCCGCAGTGGGTGCAGTGGCGCGGTGGCCCCGCCAGTGCTGGAAGTTGTCCGTCGCGGGCAGCCCCGGCGGAGGGAGCGGCGAGTCCTGTGGTCTACACGCTCGGGTGCCCGGTCGTCACGGCCCCGTCGGGCAGACCCGCACAGCCGTCGCCTGCCGGCGCCTGTCGGCTGCAGGGAGTCCTGGCCGACTCCGGGGCCCCGCTGCGAGGTCGGCGGCCGCGAGTACGGGCTGTTCACCATCGACTGACGCAAGATCCCGGTGGAACAGGGGATCCGACGCCTCATCGACGCCACCGAGATGCCAGCCCTGTCCGGGCCGTCGGGAACGCCACGCCCGGCGTTCGACCAAGCCGTCCGCGAGGCCCTGCACCTGTGGCGCGACCCCGGCGGGTTCGCCGCCTGCGCCGTGCTGCGTACCCGCCTGGTGGCCGACCGCGCCGATCCCGTGCAGCGTCTGAAGGACCTGCTGTGCGAGGCAGTTGAGGCGCTCGCCGGTGACCCGCGCGGCGTGCGGGGCCAGGAGGCCCTGGCGACCGCGTTCTTCTCGGGCGCGCCGACGCAGGAAGCCGCGGCACGGCACCGGGCCTTCCCTGCTCAGGCTCCGGACGGGTGGCCAGCAGTGGACAGCGCCGGGTACCACCCGGGGCTGGGAAGCGGACAGCGGATGGGGGCCAGGATGCGAGTCATGAACCCCCACCGGCTGCAAGCCCCGACGATCCTGCCCCGCCGGCCCACGGCGCGCACTGCCCGACCGCGAGCAGCACCGCTTTCGGATTGATGTTGCCACGGGTTGACTCCCCTCAAGGATGAGTGATTGACTACTCACATGGAGAGCGAACGACCCCGCCAGTTGTCCACCGCCGAGGAACGCCGCGAGACGGTGCTGCGCACCGCGATCGGCGCCTTCGCCGCCCGCGGCTACTGGGGCACCACCACGACCGAGGTGGCCAAGGCGGCGGGCATCTCGCAGGCGTACGTCTTCCGTCTCTTCCCGAGCAAGGAACTGCTGTTCACGGCCGTGGTCGAGCACTGCTTCGTGCAGGTGCGGGCCGCTCTGGAGCGGGCCGCGGCCGAGGCCACGGGCAGCTCCTCGCAGGTGGTCCTCAAGGCCATGGGCGAGGCGTACGCCCGCCTGATCAGCGATAACGACCTGATGCTGATCCAGCTCCACGCCCAGGCGGCGGCAGTATCCGAACCGGCCGTGCGCGAGGCCGTGCGGCAGGGTTACGCCCGGCTGGTGGAGTACGTCCGCGGCGCCTCCGGCGGCACGGAACAGCAGATCCAGGAGTTCTTCGCGCTGGGCATGCTGTGCCATCTCATCGTCTCCATGGGGGCCGAAGAGGTGGACGCCCCCTGGACCCGGACACTGTCGGCCGGCATCAGGCACTACTGAGCCGACGCGACCACGCGGCCCGACCCTCGGCGGGGCACCCAGCCCCGCCTTTCCAGGCCATCTGATGTGAGTGATTAACCACACAAGGAGTGTTCTCGTGAAGACCCCCGGCACCACCCGCAGTCCCGGAGCCGCTCTCGCGGCGCTGGCCGGGGCGCAGTTCACCGTCATGCTGGCCACCTCGATCGTGAACGTGGCACTGCCGCAGATCCGGTCGGGCGTGGGCCTGTCGGACAGCGCCACCACCTGGGTGGTCAATGCCTACGGCCTGGCTTTCGGGGCCCTGCTGCTGGCCGGCGGCCGGGCGGCGGACCTGCTGGGCCGGCGGCGGATCCTGCTGGTGGGCCTTGGGGTCTTCGCCGCGTCGTCGCTGGCCGCGGGGCTCGCCTCCTCGTCCGCAGCGCTGATCGCAGCGCGGGCGGTGCAGGGCCTGGGGGCGGCGGCGATCGCCCCCGCGGCGCTGGCCCTGGTGATGGAAGTGTCCCCTCCGGGCTCCGGGCGCGGGAAAGCCCTGGGCGTGTGGGGGGCGGTGTCCGGAGCAGGCGGTGCGGCCGGGGTCCTCCTCGGCGGCGTGCTCACCCAGGCGTGGGGCTGGCCGTGGATCTTCTACACGGTCGCGATCGGCGCCACCCTCGTCCTGGCCGCCGCGATCGCCAGCGTGCCAAGGGCTCCCGCCCAGGTGAGCGGACGCTTCGACATGCTCGGCACCGCCACCGTGACTCTCGCCCTCACCGCGCTGGTGTGGGGTCTGACGACCGCGCGCCGGACCGGGTGGAGTGATCCGTCCGTCCTGGGGAGCTTCGCCGTCACCGCCGCACTGCTGACCGCGTTCGTCCTGGTCGAGCGCCGCCACCCGCACCCGCTGCTGCCGCCCCGCCTGTTCCAGACGGGTCGGGTCGCCACCGGCAACGCGCTGATGGCGCTGCTGGGATCGGTGTGGATCGCCCTGTTCTTCTTCCTCCCGCTCTACCAGCAGCAGGTCCTCGGCGACAGCCCGCTGACCACAGGGCTCGGCCAACTCCCCCTCGCCTTCGCCAACATGCTTGGCTCCACCCTCGCGCCACGGATCTCCCGCCGCATCGGCACCGCCGTCACGATCACCGGCGCGCTGCTGACCGAGGCCGCCGGACTGCTGTGGCTGTCCCGGCTCAGCGCCCACGGCAGCTACGCCGTCGACGTCCTGGGCCCCAGCATCCTGATCGGCCTCGGCCTGAGCATCGCCTTCGTCCAGCTGACCGCCCTGTCAGTCGAGGGCGTCCCCGCCCAGGACGCAGGACTGGCCGGCGGCCTGGTCAACACCACCCGCCAGGTCGGCGGCGCCATCGGCCTGGCCGTCCTGGCCACCCTCGCCGGCACCGCCACCACCCACGCGGCCACCCACCGACCGCGACTGGAAGCGCTGACCGCGGGCTACCACACCGCCTTCGCCATCGGCTCCGCGGTCCTGGCCGCCACCGCCGCCCTCGCACTCGGGCTTTCCCGCCAACGCACTCCCGCCGCCCCGCCGGCAGACCGACCCGCCCGACAGTCCGCAGCACACCACTGAGCACATCAAACACCTGCCACCACATCACCCGAGAGGAACCACCGCCATGTTCACCATCGACGAGACCGCCCCCGTGATCGTCCGCCTGTCCACCGTCATCGACGCCCCCCTGGAGCGCATCTGGGCCCTGCACACCGACATCGACGCCTGGGCCGAGTGGAACGCGGACGTCGACCAGGCCGAGCTCGACGGCCCCCTCCTGCCCGGCAACTCCTTCCACTGGAAGACCCACGGCCTGGACATCACCTCCACCGTCCGCGAGATCGTCCCCGGACAGCGCCTGGTCTGGGGTGGCCCCGCCAACGGCATCGAGGGCGTCCACGTGTGGACGTTCGAGCAGACCGGCAGCCAGGTCACCGTCCACACCGAGGAGTCCTGGAGCGGCGCCCCCGTCGACGCCGCCTCCGAACAGCTCGGCGAGGCCCTGCAGCATTCCCTGACCACCTGGCTCGCCAGCCTCAAGTCCCGCGCAGAGCAGGGTGACTGACGTGCCCCTCACGATCCTGCCCGCACCGCATCCACGAAGCGAGGTTCCTGCCATGACCGCCGACAAGCCGTACCTCACCGGCCACTACACGCCCGCCGTCGACGAGATCACCGCCACCGAACTGACCGTCGAGGGCTCCCTCCCGCCGGAGCTGACCGGTCGCCTGATCCGCAACAGCCACAACCCCAAGCCGGGCGTCACCCCCAGCCACTGGTTCAAGGGCAGCGGCATGGTCCACGGCATCCGGCTGCGCGAAGGCCGCGCCGAGTGGTACCGCAACCGCTGGGTCCGCACCCCCGCCCTCGACGGCGCCCCCTACATGACCGACCACGGGCCCGATCTGACCGCCAGCACCGCCGGCACCCACGTCATCGAGCACGCCGGCCGCCTGCTCGCCCTGTGCGAGGCGAACTTCCCCTTCGAACTCACCCCCGAACTGGACACCGTCGGCGCCTTCGACTTCGACGGCAAGCTGCGCAGCGCCATGACCGCGCACCCGAAGACCGACCCGGTCACCGGGGAACTGCACTTCTTCGGCTCCTCCCCGTTCCCGCCCTACCTGATCTACTACGTGGCCGACGCCACGGGGCAGATCACGCACAGCGCAGAGATCCCCGGCGCGACCGCCTCCCTCAAGCACGACTTCGCGATCACCCGCCACCATGTGGTCTTCGTCGAGGGCACCGTCACCTTCGACCCCAACGAGCACTCCGGCATCCCCTACGGCTGGAACGACGACCAGCCGGCCCGGATCGGCGTCATGCCCCGCGGCGAAGAGGGCGCCGGGAAGATCCGCTGGTTCTCGATCGAGCCGGGCAACATGCTCCACGCCGCCAACGCCTACGAGGACGCACAGGGCCGGATCGTCCTGGAGGGCCCCACCGTCGACCGGGAAGGCTTCCAGCTCTCCTGGAACTGGTGGGTCGGCGCACCCGGCCGCGGCACCGAGCCCAACACCCGCTCCTACACCCGCCGCTGGGTCATCGACCTTGACACAGGCAGCGTCGACGAGCAGATCATCGACGACCTCGCCGTCGAATTCCCGACTCTCAACGACGACTTCCTCGGAGCCGAGCACCGCTACCAGTACGCGGTCTCCTTCCCCGACCAGGAAGGCTTCGGCGGCTACGGCGTCGTCAAGTACGACCGCACCACCGGCGTCCGCCGCATCCACCAGGTCGGCGACGCCCGGCTGCCCAGCGAAGCCGTCTTCGTCCCCGCCGCAGGCGCCACCCGCGAGGACGACGGCTACCTGCTCACCGTCGTCTCCGACCTCAAGCAGGACGCCTCCCAGCTCCTGGTCGTAGACGCCTCCGGCCTCGACCGGATCGCCACCGTCCACCTCCCGCGCCGTGTCACCGGCGGCATCCACGGCTCCTGGATCCCCGACGACGCGCCCCACAACTGACCCACCCCTGCGGCGGGGCTGACCCGCCCCGCCGCAGGCAAGCCCCCATCCAACCCGCCTCCACGCAAGGACCTGACCATGCGCATCCTCACCGCCACCAAGTTCCTCGCCGCCACCACCGGCGTCCTCCTCCTCGCCACCGGCACCGCCTACGCCCTCGGCGACGACAGGCCGGCCGCCCCCACCCAGGCTCTGATCGCCCACACCGGCGACGTCGAGATCGACCACAACGCCCCCGTCATCACCCGCGAGAACATCCTCATCCACGCCCCCCTGCACACCATCTGGAAGATCCAGACCGACGTCGAGAACTGGCCCGCCTGGCAGCCCAACGTCGTCTCGGTCGTCAAGGACTCCCCCGGACGCCTCCGCCCCGGCTCCGTCTTCCGCTGGACCACCGAGGGCCTCAACATCACCTCCACCGTCCGCCAGGTCGACCCCGGCAAGCGCCTGGCCTGGGGCGGCCCCGCCCAGGGCATCACCGCCGTCCACGTGTGGACCTTCACCCCCACCACCCACGGCGTCCTCGTCCACACCGAGGAGTCCTGGACCGGCGCCCCCGTCGAAGCCAACCAGGCCGCCCTGCAGGCCGCCCTCGACAACTCCCTCCACAACTGGGTCAACAACCTCAAGCACGAGGCCGAGGCCCAGGCCGCCAAGTAACCCCCTGCAGCCTCCGGAGCAGTCACCGGCTCCGGAGGCACCCACGCCGGAGAGGCCCGCCATGTCGCTCGACAACGCGCTCCTCACGATCCAGGTCCTGGCCGCCCTCTCAATGGTCGCCAGCCTCTCCCTGGACTGGAGCGGCGTCCTGCGGCTCCGCCGCGCCCGCGCGCTTACCTCCGCCCGCGAAGGCATCACGACCCTCGAACGGTCGACCGCGTTCGGCACCTGGGCACGCCTGACCCTGGCCGGCGGACTCTGGCTCGCCGCCGATGCCGACCACTGGACCGGCTGGATCATCGCCGGACTCGTCGGCTGGACCGCCGAGTGCCGCCTGCGGCATGGTTGGCAGGGCGGCGCCGGCTGCGGCCACGCGCAGGATGCCGGGGCCGCGCAACTTCTCGGTGCCCAGTGCGCGCATGAACTCCCAGTGCGGATCGCTGGGTTCGTAACAGGCGGCAGGCTGACGCATCAGCTGGTCTATCCCCGCGAGCCGGTGCCGGTCCCAGACTCCGAAGTGCCGACGGATCGGACCCGGAGTGCTTTCGGTGGCCTCGCCGAACCGGACGCACTGGGCCACAGCGGCACCTCGGACTCCGCCCCCGGCGCGGCTCGGACATAGCGGGTCCACGTCAGGAAACCCGACTCGTCGTGCTCCTCCACGGGGCCCGGTGCGCCCAGGTCGCGCAGCATGCGTCCCACGGGCGAGTCGCGGCCCGCGGCGTCGACGACGAGGTCCGCGAGTACGGCCTCGCCGCCCTCCATGAGCACGCCCACGACGTGCGGTCGCCGAGGCACCCGGTCCGGCCCGGCCAGCAGTGCGATGACGCGCGTACGGCGGCGCACGGTGACGCGTGCCGTCGGCCGGCGGACGAGCGCGTCGAGGGCGGCCTCGAAAGGAGGGCGGCGCACGCCCATCATCGTGAACCGCTCGTCCCCCGTGCGTGGCCCGCCGGAGAACCCGGAACGGTGCGCACCCTCCAGCAGGCTGCCCGGCTGGAAACCCATGCCGGCCAACTCGTCGAGAAGGCGGGGAAGCTCCGTCCGCAGGGTCCGGAACACCGCCAGCAGCAGAAGGTGCGGGTGACGGAACTGGCTGACTCCGGGGCGCTGCCACGAGGCCCAAACGGCTTCGTGGCCGCCCGTGAGCGGTCCGGCATCCCGTTCGAGGGAAGCACGGTGGTCCCGCTCCGGCCCAGGCCCCGGGCCGTCAGCGGCGGCGTTCAGGCCGGCGCGGAAACGGCCCACCGGCTCGGACCGTCCCACGAACGTCGTGCTCCGCACTGGCCGCGGACGATTCGCCAGGCTCTGCCGGGAAGGGAGATGCCGCCGCACCGCTGCCGTCACGTCTTCGTGTGGGCGTAGCCGTTCCGCCAGGCCCACACGGCGATCTCCACACGGTTGCGGGTCGACAACTTGGCATGGATGTTGGTCAGGTGCGTCTTCACGGTGCCCACGGTGATGCAGAGGGTGCTGGCGATCTCGGCGTTGGTCAGCCCCTGAGCCACCAAGCGGACGACGTCGAACTCGCGCGACGACAGGTCTGTGTCCGCCCCCCGTGCGGGGGGCGTCCGAAGCATCCGCTGCAGCAGGCGGACGGTGATGGCGGGGCTGATGAGCGAGTCGCCGACCGCCGCGGCGCGGACCGCCTCGACCAGGAGGCGGGGGCCGGAGTCCTTGAGGATGAAACCGCAGGCGCCGGAACTCAAGGCCCGGGTCACGTATTCGTCGTCGTCGAACGTCGTCACCATCACGACTCTCGGCATATGGGGCATGCCGGGCCGGTTCAGGGCGCGCAGAGCGTCGAGGCCGTCGAGACGGGGCATGCGGACGTCCATGAGGATGACGTCGGGCCGGTGGCGCGCGGCCAGGTCGACGGCCTGGACGCCGTCTTCCGCCTCGGCGACGACGCTGATGTCCTCCTCGACGGACAGGATCATGGCCATGCCGGTGCGCACGATGGCCTGATCGTCGACGATCATGGTCCGGATCACGCGGTCTCCGTCCGGGAGAGCGCGGCGAGCAGCGGCAGGCGAGCCCGGACCTGCCAGACGCCGTCGCCGGCCGTGCCGGCGCGCAGGCCGCCCCCCGCGCTGGTCAGCCTCTCCTGCAGACCCGTGAGGCCGTAGCCGGGCAGGGCCGCGGGCCTGAGCACTCCGTCGTTGTGGACCGAGACGACCACGTGCCGCTGTTCGACCTGTATGCGCACGGTCACCGTGCGGCAGGCGGGAGCGTGCTTGCGGATGTTGGTCAGGGCTTCCATCACCACGCGGTGGACGATGTCGGCCGCGTCCGTCGGAAGCCGCTCGGTGGGTCCGTCCTCGACGAGTCGCACGGACACGCCACCGGTGTCGAAGTCCGCCACCAGTGCCCGTACGGCGGCCATGCCGCCCGGCGGGGTGAGCGGAGCGCCGGGATCATCCGCCCTCAGCGCACCGACCATGCGGCGCAAGGACACGAGCGCCTCGGCACCAGTGTCCTCGATGCGGCGCAGGGCGGCCGGCACCAGGTCGGGCCGCTTGTCGGCGACGGCGGCAGCGCCCTGGGCCTGGACGACGATGCCCGTCACATGATGGGCGACGTAGTCATGGAGGTCCCTGGCCAGCCGCACACGTTGCTCGAGGCGGACGCGGTACTCCCGTTGCCGCCGGTCGGCCACGACGAGCCGGGCGGTTACCGCGGCGCCCGCCACCGCTACGGCGACCAAGGTGGAGACGAAGGCGACGATGACGCTGCCCTCCCGGACCTCCACCGCGAGGGGGCGCGACACCACGGCGGCGATCAACGCCACCGTCCCCACCGCAGCGGGGGCGGCCGCACCGCGCCGGGCCGTGAGCGCCAGGACGATCAGCAGCGCGACCGGTTCGAAGGCGCAGTACGCCGTGGACGCACCGTGGCCCGCGCGCACATGCATCGTCGTGGTGCAGGCCAGCGACGCCGCGGCGGCTGCGAGGCCCGCGCAGGCCGTGACCTGGGGACTCGCCCCGCGCCGCGTGGTCCAGGGCAGAGCGAGCAGGGCGAGCGCCGATGTCAGCGCCGAAACACCCAGCAACGGGCCCGTGACCGGCTGGCGGAAGGTTCCCCACCGCAGGTCGAGCGGTGCGGCGGCTGCCGCGAGAAGGAGCAGGGCGGACCACCGCAGTACGGGAGCACGGCGCACGAGGGTGGGCGGCCGAGGCCGGCGGTAGGACATGTGGTGAAGGGTAAGACAACCGGCCCGCCCATCCCTCTGCCGAAAGTCGTAGGGGCAGCCCGGGGGACCTGTCTTTCGCCGGATCCGCACAGTGGCCGCGTCCAGGAGGGTTGTCACCGATCCCCGTCGACATTCGGAGCAACTGACACATGAACGTGACCCTGACCATCGAAGCGACGTACGTCCTGGGGCCCGCCCTCGCCGTCTTCCTCGCTGTGGCCGCCGTGCGCCACCGCCACGCGCGGCCGGGCTGGACGGGCCGGCACGCGGTGCTGCGGAGCGTCACGTTCCTCTACGCCGCGGCCGTGCTGTCGATCACGGTCTTCCCCCTGGAGGTGACCTGGGGCAAGTACGCCAATCAGATGCCGTGGTGGAACCAGATCAACTTCGTGCCGCTGGTCACCGCCGACGTGACCGCGGTGCCGAACATCCTGATGTTCGTGCCGCTCGGCATCCTGCTGCCCCTCCTCACGCAGGTGAACGGCACGGCCCGGGCCGTCGGGGCGAGCGCGCTGGCGAGCCTGTGCATCGAGTTGGCGCAACTGCTGTCGTACGTGTGCTTCAACAACGGCCGCGCCGTCGACGTCAACGACCTGCTCGCCAACACGCTGGGCGGGCTCTTCGGCTACCTCCTCGTGCGCCTCGCTCTCACCCGGCCCTCGTCACGTGAGCTGCTTCAGGGCTACGCGCTGCCCCGCTCCACCGCGGGCCGGCCGGTCGCGACGGCGGTCGCATGATCGGTTGGACGGCGGAGAACGTGCCAGCCGCCTGTCCATGACGGGCATGGCAGCACCGGCCAGAGCACCTCCCTCCGGCCGCACACCGTCCTGCGGTTGCCGAGCCGTGCCCTTGTGCTGCCCGCTGCTCACGTGGCGGGCCGCCCATTCCTTTATCGGAAGGACCGAGTTGAGTCCGTAAAGGTTGCCGATGGCGAAGGTGTAGCTCCGCCAGGTCTGTGACCACTGCGTGAAGGCACCTTCGTCACCGAACCAGCACCCGTTGGCACAGTCCAGGTTGAAATCGAGGGTGTCCACCTGGTTCCCCGGGTTCCATGCCTTGTAGTAGGAGATGCTGTAGCCGTTGTTCTTGAACTTCGGGCACAGCTCCCCCCAACCCTGGTGGCTCACGCAGGTGCCCCGGTCGTCGCCCTGCGCGGCACCGCGGTCGTCGCCGGCAATGCGGCGCCGAGTGCGATCCCAGCTCGAGACAGTGTTCTCATGGTCCTACAGCTCCTTGGCCAACTCGGAAAGCGTCGAAGCGCTACTGACGTGAGCAGCCTGACGGAGTGCATTGCTCAGAGAACAGTTCGTACGGTGCTCACTGTTGCCCAGCCAGCTCGATAGCCGTGGATCGTCGGCAGCAGACCGGTGGACGACAGGGGGTGAGGGTGGTTCCGGCTCCCGTCGTCGTGTCCTGCGCCGTCCCTGCCGGGCAAGAGGCCGACCGGGGCCGAGCAGGCGGTTCCACGTCCTGTACCGGCGTCCCACGCCATGGGCATCTCCGCAGGTGAGTCTCCGTTTCAGCGTTCCAGCCATCCCTGGTGCGCGGTGAGCGTCACACGTGGGACAACGGATGCCTCAGGCTGATCACAGCAAAGCCGCCACGTCGCCGGCTTCATGGCTGACAGCATCCGGCAGCCACTTCCGACCCACCCGGCGGCGACCGCCGGGAGCACTCGGACACGAAGCGATTCGTCCGCGAACTGCAAGCGGAGCACGGGACGACTCTGCTCGCCTGCGCGGCCCGCCGTCTGGACGACGACTGGCACCGCGCCCAGGACCTGGTACAGGAGACCGCCCTACGCACCTGACCCCCGGCCCCTCGCTCATCCTCTGCGCGGACGGGATCCGGCCGTGGTTGTTCCGTGTCCTGCGGAACCTGGTGATCGACGAACACCGCATGTCGGAGTTTCTGGGCATCCCACCCAAAACGGTGAGGTCGCGCGCCTACTACGCGATCCGTGCGCTCAAGCGTGCCCTGGTCGCGCGCGGCGTCGCCGGCTGAACGGCCCGTGCCCCGTTACCCACGCGGACGGCGGGGAACGGGGGCGGCAGGCAGGGCTCGTGTGTCTACGGAACCAGGACGACCTTGCCGACCACGGTGCCGGATTCCGCGAGCCGTACGGCTTTTGCGACATCCGTGAGCGGGACCCGCGCAGCGACCTGGGGAACCAGTCGACCGTCGGCGAGGAGGGCGAAGACCTGGGCCAGATCGGCGTGCAGCCTGGCGCGGAAGGCATCGAGCCGACGGTGCCCGGCCCAGATGTTGTAGAAGTGGGCGCCCTTGCCGTTGGGCAGCGCGTTCCAGAGCATCAGGCGGGTGAACAGCTTGAGAACCGGCGCCTTGGACGAGCCCTGTACATCGCGGGTCGAGGCGGTTCCGTAGGAGACGAGCGTGCCCTTGGCGGCGAGCAGGCGATAGGAGACGAGGATGCCCTCACCGCCGACGTGGTCGAACACCGCGTCGTAGCCCTGCGGAGCGTGGCCGCGCAGTCGGCTTTCCAAGTCGGGGGCACGGTAGTCGACGGGGACCGCACCCAGCGCCCGGACGGCGTCGTGATGCTTGGCCGAGGCGGTGCCGATGACCCGGGCTCCGGCTATGCGGGCGAGTTGGACCAGCGTGGAGCCGACGCCGCCGTTCGCACCGTGCACGAGGACCGTGTCGCCGGGACGGACCTTCGCGAGACGGTGGAGCATCTGCCAGGCGGTGATGCCGTTGACCACGAAAGTCTCCGCCTCGGCGGATTCGACGGATTCGGGCACCGCGCTCAGGTCGCCCGCTCCGACGGTGACATGGCTCGCCCACGCACCGGTCTTGGTCAGAACCGCGAAGCGCCGGCCCAGCAGTTCGCCGGGGACGCCCTCGCCCACGTCGACGGCCCGACCGACGAGGTCGTAGCCGGGGACGAAGGGGAACGGCGGCTGGTCGTAGTACTTGCCGCGGCGCATCTGCTGCTCGGCGAACGAGATCCCGGCGGCCTCCATCGCCAGGACGACCTGTCCGGGGCCGGCCGGGCGGGCGGGACGGGTGCGGACCTGGATGCCGTCCGGGTCAACGATGCCGGGCAGCACCGCTTCGATGACGGTGGCCAAGCCGACGGGGGCGCTGGTGCGGAAGTCGGTCATGGAGATGCTCCTTGTCAGGTGTGAGACGTGCTGTGCATCAGAGCCATTACCATGAGTGATTAACCACTCATTTAGCAGGCCCGAAAAAAGGCGGCCTGCCGAACTCGCGTGCGGGGCCGCCCATGGACGGGAGGTCAGAAGTGCGTGATCCCGGCGGTCAGGGTACGGGTCCAGGGCGCCGAGACCGCCTCGGCGTCGATCGAAACCAGCAGGTGACAGAGCATGCCGATGGCGAAGAACTCCTGGACCTGCTCATCGCTCCCCCCGGAGGCGCTCCGAACGTATTCGACGGTGCGGGCGTATCCCCTCCGCACCGCCTCCCTGACCGCCGGCTCCGAAACGGCGGCCGCCTGGGCGTGCAACTGGACCAGCATCAGGTCGTTGTCAACGATCAAGCGGGCATAGGCGTCCCCCATGGAGGCGAGAACCGTCTCGGGATCACCACTTCGCGCGCTCGCCGCGCCGGCCTCAAGAGCCGAACGGACTCGAATGAAGCAATGGTCGACGACCGCGGTGAACAGCGCCTCCTTGTTCGGGAAGAGGCGGTAGACGTATGCCTGCGAGATGCCCGCAGCCTTGGCCACGTCCGTGGTCGTGGTCCCGAAATACCCTCGGGCCGCGAACGCTCCGATGGCCGTGCGCAGCACCGTCTCTCTGCGCTCTTCCGCTGTTGACAGCTGGCGGCGTTCCGTCTTCATGTAAGTACTCAACCACTCATGTGCCAGAGCGTCAAGCGACAGGAACGAGAAAAGCACCCCGCAGTGCAGGTTGACGCCATCAGGCGATAGTGTTTGGCTAATCACACACTCGGAATCGTCAGGTCGTTCAGCGCAGGAGGAGTTCCACGTGACCGGCGGCGCTCCCAATGTCATGGCGAGCCGTCTCCAGCGCGGACGCGACCGGGTGTTCACCGGGCGCACAGCCGAACTCGCCGTTTTTCGCGCCGCGCTGGCCGGTGGCGACAACGCGCCCGCCGTGATCTTCGTGCTCGGGCCCGGTGGTATCGGCAAATCGATGCTGCTGCGTCGCCTCGCGGCCGAGGCACGGGCGGCCGGCCGGCCGGTGCTGGAGATCGACGGCCGCATCGCTCCGCCGACGCCGGAGACGTTCGAACGGGAGGCCGAGGCGGCCTTCACGAGGGACGACACGGTCCTGATCATCGACACCTTCGAACGCTGCCAGCGCCTGGAAGGATGGCTGCGTGAGAGGTTCCTGCCACGGTTGCCGGACGGCGTGGTGGTGGTGATCGCGGGGCGGCAGGCACCGGATGCCGACTAGACCTCCGACCCGGGGTGGACGGACCTGCTCCACCCCATGGCACTGCGCAATCTGTTACCCGACGAGGCCACCTCTCTGCTGCGCGCCTGCGGAGTGCCCCGGGACAGTCAGGCGGAGCTCCTGGCGTTCACGGGGGGCATCCGCTGGCCCTGGCCCTGGCCCTGGCCGCCGCCCTGGCGGTCCGGGACACGGAACGCACCACTCGCTGGAAGCCCAGCCTGGACGTTGTCGGCACTCTGTTCGCCCGGCTGGTCGGTGAGGTGCCCTCACCGCTGCACCGGCGGGCGCTGGAAGTGTGTGCCCGCGCCCATGTCACCACTGAGACGCTGTCGCGGGCCGCCTTGGGGGATGACGCGACCGCGTCGTTCGCCTGGCTGTGTGAACTGCCCTTCATCGAGACCACGCTGGACGGCCTGTTCCCGCACGACGTGGTCCGCCAGGCTCTCGAGGAGGACATGCGCTGGCGCGACCCGGACGGCTACGCGGAACTGAACGGCCTGCTCGGCCGCCATCTCTTCGAGCAGATCCGCACCTCGCCCGTGAACGGCACGCTGTCCGCCGTACGTTCCTTCCTGTTCCTGCACCGCGACGACCGGTGCATGTCGGACTTCAACACCTGGCGGGGAACGGGTGAGGTCCGGCTGACACCGTATGAGGCCGACGACCGGCACAGGATCGAAGCACTGGCGACCGAGGTCGAGGGCAGCGAGTCCGCGGTTCTCGCGCGGGCATGGCTGGAACGCCGTCCGGATGCGTTCCGGGTATGCCGCACCGCGCGGGAGAACAAGGCGGTGGGCTTCTCCGCCTGGCTGCGGCTCACCGAGGTCCCGGACGCGTTCCCCGACCCGGTGGCCGAGGCTGCATGGAACCACGCCCGGGCCACCCAGCCCGTCCGCGACGGCGAACACATCGCGGTAGCCCGCTTCTCGGTGACGTCTCCGAAGTACCCGAGGATCTCCCCGGTCGAGAACCTGCACCAGTGGCGGACGCTGGCGGAGGTGGCGAAGACCGAGGGCAGGGTGGCATGGATGTACATCGTCGTACGGGAGGGAACGTTCTGGACCCCGTACATGACCAGTCTCGGCCTGCGTCCCATCGCGGAGCGGCCCCGGGGTGGGCACCCTGACCTACACGCTGTTCGCCATCGACTGGCGGATCCAGCCGGTGTGCGCCTGGGCCGAGGAGAAGACCCGGCTGATGCTGTCCCCCACCCGGGGCGGCCCGCCCACCACGGAAGCGGACAGCGAACAGGCCCAGCCGCGCACGGAGTTCACCGTCCTGTCGCGCCCCGAATTCGACGCCGCACTGCGCGACGCCCTCCGCAGTTTCTCCAGGCCACGGGAACTGTCCTCCAATCCGCTCACGCGCAGCAGGCTGACAGCGGAGTCGGATCGCACGCTGCCGCAGATCCTCGCGGACGCGGTCGAGGGCCTGCGCACGGAACCGGGCGGAGAGAAGCACTACCGCGCGGTGTCCCAGACCTACCTCACCAAGGGCACGCCCACCCAGCAGGCCGTCGCCGCACGGCTGGGGCTGCCGTTCAGTACCTACCGCAGACACCTGACCGGGGGCATCGCCCGGCTGAGCGACGCGCTCTGGCGGCAGGAAATCTACGGGAACCCGGGCGCGACCGGCGGTCAGGTACACCACTCGGCCGAGCGCCCGAAGGCCACCGGTTGACCCTCCGCCTTCCCGCCCGGGCGGTGAGGGCGAGGAGCAGATGCGCGAACCGCTCGCGCGCCTCCGACCGAACGGATCGCATCCTCGCGGCAACCTCGCACCACATTGACCGACCGTACCCTCACAGACCAGCCGGGCGGCCGTATCACCCCTGCCCGGCCGGGAGCGGCCGGGCATTACCCGCTGGCAACCGGGCCCAGCTCCCAGGCCGCGCTCACACTGCCGTCACGGCCTTCGAGCACAGCCCGGGCCCTGTCCTCGCGCACCAACATCACCGCAATGAACCGGCGGTGATACCGAGACCTACGGCCACCACCGCGTACGTCCGCTACCCACCCGCACCGCAACAGAGCCCGACACGCTCACGCCCTCACCGTCGGCTCTCCCAGTCCCGCAGCCATTGTCCGAACTCGGCGGCGACGATGCGCTCGTCGTGCACGCCGGCTGCGTCGTCGGAGGCCAGCCAGACGATGGGCGGGCCCATCACCGCGGGGCTCAGGAACCCGTGGCCCTCGGGGGCGACGTCCTGGGGCAGCATCCCGGTGACCGTCGCGCCTCCGGGCAGCAGCAGGTTGACGGTGACGCCCGTGCCCCGCAGGTCGGCCGCCATGACGCGGGACAGCGCCTCGCTGCCGGCACGTGACGGCCCGTAGGGAACGAAGCCGGCGCGTCGCATGGTTGAGTGGTTGATCGAAATGTTGACGATGCGGCCACCGCCGGAAGCCAGCATCCGTGGCGTGATCTCGCGGGCGACCAGGAAGTAGCCGGTCAGGTTGGTGTCGATCACCGCGCGGAAGGCGTCGGACGGCACCTCCCAGAAGCCCTGCGGCTGTGTCATGAAGCGAGGGTTGACCGTGAGCATGCCGATGCCGGCGTTGTTCACCAGCATGTCGATGCCGCCGAGCCGCGACCACACCCGGTCGACGGCCCTGGCCACCGACGACTCGTCGCGCACGTCCATTTCCACGCCGGTCGCCCCCGGCAGGCCCGCGGCGACGGACTTCGCACGCTCGCCGGACCGCCCGGTCAGCGCGACGGAGGCTCCCGCTGCGGCCAGGGCGGAGGCCATGGCGAGTCCGAGTCCGCTCGTCCCGCCGGTCACCAGCACCTTCATCGGATCACCTCTGTCCTGAGAACCGGCCTGGCCGGGTCAACGGTCGTACTCACCGCCGCGTTCACGGCCGCCGCCCGCGACCGTGGTCCTCGGTGGCAGGGCGTACCGGTGGGCGGAAGTCCGTGACCGGAACTCTACGGATTGGAGCACGCTCGAAGTCCGGCCGTGGCGGCTGCCGTGGTCTGTCCGGGTGACATGCCCGAGGTCGTACGGGTGTCGCCGCTCGGCGTCGTCCGGGTGGCCTGGCCTGCGTGCGCCTCGGCACGCCCCGTTGTTCCGTACCCTCGGTTCACGCTGGCTGCCGCCGGGGAATCCGTCACCCCGGTCGTCGGACGCGCGCGAGGCCCAGCCCGCACGGCCGCCGCGCCGCATGCCAGGCCGGCCAAGTCTCAGGTGACGAGGACGCGGCGCGACGTCCCGGGCGGGGATATCACACGGTGTCCACGGTCCGGGCGGAGGTTACGCGGCGAGGCGCTTCGCGAGCCTGCGCCTTGATGGCCGCGTCGTCGAAGGCACGCGCGCGGGACGCGCCGTAGAGGCGGACCCGTGCGGACATGGCCGGGTTGTGGAGGCTGCTGGGGGTCAGCGAGCTGGTCATCACCACCCGCAAGCACGCGTTCGGCCCGGTGCTGATGGATGTGCGTCGTCGGCGACCTGGTCGGGGCGGTGGTGCGGAGTTCCCAGCGGGTGCTGCCGGTGGGGCGGGCCGCGGATGCCGGGCGGGCGGGGCGGAACGGGTCGGAGATCATGGTGGCCGTCGCGCAGTGCTTCGAGGTCTGGCGGGAGCCGGTCGGCGAACGTAACCGTCCGCATCGCCCTGCCGGCCGATTCCGGTTCGCCATCGCAGGACGGCACCCCCTTCGGTGTCCCCTGGTCCAGGACGACGAGAACCATGTCCGGTCGGCGGTGGGCGCGGGCCGGCACCTGCCAGCCATACGCCCCCTACCGTGCGCGAGGGGGCCTGCACGCCGGTCACCGGCCGGGCGAAGTCGTTCATCAGGACGGGCAAGCCGCCGAGTCCCGGGTCTGCCGGCAGGACCGGTTCGGCCTCGCCAGACCGGTGAGAAGCCGATCAGCTCGTCGGGGCGTGTCCGCGGCAGAACCGACTGTCCCGGCGGCGCTGGCGCGGCCCGGCCCGGTGAGCAAGTGGCCGGCGCACTGCATGGCGTTCTATCGGCTGGGGCTGTCCGTAGTGGACACGACCAGGTGACCGTACCGGCGGCGCAGGTACGCACCGAGCGGAACTCCTGCTGCCCGCTGGTCTGGACAGCCACGGAATCGCCAGCCGGCCGATGTACTGCTCGGAAACCTCCTCCCATGCCCTGACCGGACGGCTCTCCGCCGGTCGGTCACGGTCGTCGTCCCGGGGTGGCCGGTTGACATATTTCGGACCGGTGTGAGTCTGAAGGAGACCCGGTTCCGCCGTCGCGTCACGTAGCGCCTGACAATGCCGCCCACCGGGTCAAGTCACCCACCCGCCAGTTCGCGGCGGCGACAGATGAACTCAGTCCCTGCTCGGCAGGGGGAGAGCTCGGGACGCGAAGTGAGGCGATCGAATGGACCGGATTCCCGAGGTGGCCGTGGTAGGAGCCGGCATCGTCGGCCTCTGCACCGCCTATGCACTGGCCGAACGCGGAACGACGGCGCGGGTCTACGAAAGCGGCGTTCCGGGCCACGGGCAGTCCGGTGGCCAGTCCCGCATCTTCCGCCACGCGCACGACGACGCCCGCCTGGTCGAATTCACCCGGCAGGGCCGCGCGGTCTGGAACGAGTGGGCCGACCGGTTGGGCGCCGAAATGATCTCCCGTGACGGAGTGGTCGCCCTGGGCGGTCCCGTTCCTGAGAGACTGCGCATTCTGCAGGATGCCGGCGGCATACCGGCCCGGACCGTGGACAGCGCCGAGCTTCACGCCCGCATGCCGCTGCTCGCCGACTACCGCGGTCCCGCGATGCTCGATGAGGACGGTGGCGCGATCCGCACCCGTGGGGCGGTCGAGAGGCTGGCCGACGCGCTGGGTGACTCTGTCGTCACCGACGAGGTCATCTCGCTGCATCCGACGGGCCGCGGCACGGTGGAGGTGCTCAGCGCCGTCGGCCGAGAGGAGTATGCGACGGCCGTGGTGTGCGCGGGCCTGGGCACGGCACGGCTGGCGCGCACCGTGGGGCTTTCGCTGCCCATCCGGCCGGCGGCCCACGTCCGCCTCACCTTCCAGGTCAGGGAAGCGCCCCCGGAACGCGTGGCCTGCCTGCAGGACAGCAGCGGCGACTTCGGCGAGGTCGGCGTGTACGCAACCCCCTACCCCGGCAACAGCCGATATGCGGTGGGCCTCAGCGAAACGGTCGAGGTACGGGAGGACAGCAGCTTCGCGGACCCCGGGGCACTGGTGGCGCTCAACGACCGCGCCCGTGCGTACGTCTCGCGCGCATTGCCCGGCCTCGACCCCGAGCCCGTCGAGTACCTGCACTGCTGGGTGACCAGCCTGCCGTGGAACGAAGACGGCATGGCGGTCTGGGAAGCCGACGGGATCTTCTTCGCCGCCGGGCACAACCTGTTCAAACAGGCACCTCGGCTGGGACGGGCATTGGCCGGGGCGGCCATGGCCGAAGAACTCGAGGAGAACCTGCGTCCAGCGGCAACACTCGGCCGGCCCCGCTGAACGCCCCGACAGTCGGTCGCTGGCGGTCGCCCGGGCCGGGTCGAGGTGGTGCAGTGGGTGGTGGGCAGTCTTGGTCACCGTTACATCGGCACCGTTGCATCGAGGAGAAAGCCATGGCGGATCCGCGGACAGTCGTCCTTCCTTGCGGGGTTGCGGTCCCGGCGCTCGGTCAGGGCACCTGGGGGATGGGGGAGGATCCCGGGCGCCGCGCGGCCGAGGTGTCGGCCCTGCGCGCCGGGCTGGACCTGGGGATGACCCTCGTGGACACCGCGGAGATGTACGGGGACGGCGCGGCGGAGGAAGTGGTGGCCGAGGCGGTGGCCGGGCGGCGGGACGAGGTCTTCCTGGTCAGCAAGGTGCTCCCCTACCACGCGGACGCCGGTGGAGTGGCCGAGGCATGCCGGGGAAGCCTGCGCCGTCTGCGCACGGACCGGATCGATCTGTACCTGCTGCACTGGCGTGGAGCCGTGCCGCTGGAGGAGACGGTCGTAGCGTTCGAGTCCCTGGTGCGGGAGGGTGCCATCCGCTCCTGGGGGGTGAGCAACCTGGACGTGGATGATCTCGCGGACCTGCCGCCCGGAGCCGGGCCGCAGACCGACCAGGTGTTGTACAACCTCAGCCGTCGAGGGCCTGAGTACAGTCTGCTGCCCAGGTGCCGTGAGCTGTCGATCCCCCTCATGGCGTACTCGCCGGTCGAGCAGGGCCGTCTGCTCGGCCACAGGGCGCTGCGGGGCGTGGCAGCCGCCCACGGTGCGACGCCCGCGCAGATCGCCCTGGCCTGGGTCCTGCGGCACGAGGACGTCATCGCCATCCCGAAGGCGTCCTCCCGCGCGCACGTCGAGGAGAACAGAGCGGCTCTGGAGGTGGACCTGACCGCCGAGGACCTCGCGACCCTGGACCAGGCGTTCCCGCCGCCGGGGAGCAAACGGCCGCTGGAGATGCTGTGACACCGCCGCAGCGCGCCCGACCGGGCTCTGCCCGGAACCGGGTGTGGCCGGACATCACCGGTGACGGAAGGGATGGATGGACGCCCTGAGATACGCCCACGAGCCGTCGCCGCCCGCCCGCCCGGGGCGGCCTGGCGCGGGGAGTGACCTGACGAGAAATCAGCGGTAGCGGGACGATCTTGCCTCCGGTCCGCTGGATGCTCTGACTGGTCAGCGGGCTCTGCGGCCCTCCGTATCCCCCTGCCAGGCGCCGTCGGGCCACGAGGCTGGGGTGGGCGGTGCGGTGGGGCGCGGTGCGGATGCTCGGCACGTTCCTGACCCAGGACCCCACGGCGGTCTCGGCCTCCGCACGCAGCCCGGGTGCTGGTCACGGGTGCCGCAGGCCTGCTACCCGCGGCACCCTGGCGTTTCCCTGCGACGATCCTGTGCCGGGATCCCGCGTCACCGGCCGGGTTGGAAAACGGCTCGTACGCATCCGTCGAGCTTCTCCTTGAAGAGGTGGTATCCCTTGGGCCCGTCGTCGAGGGACATGATGTGGGTAGCCAGGTGGGCCGTGTTCAGCTCACCCCTTTCCATGCGCTCCAGGAGCATGGGGATGTAGCGGTGGCCGTGCTGCTGGGCGCTGCGCAGGGTCAGGCCCTTGTTCATCACCGCCCCCAGCGGGAACTTGTCGACGAAGCCCGCGAAGACGCCGAGGATGAACACGCTGCCGCCCTTGCGACACGCCTGGATGGCCTGGCGTACGGCGGCGGGCCGGTCGGTCTGCAGGCGCAGCTGCTGTTTGGTCTGGTCGTAGAGCTGCTGGGCTCCGGAGCTGTGGGCTTCCATGCCGACGGCCTCGATGCACACGTCCGGGCCGCGGCCGCCGCTCATCTCGCGCAGCTCGGCGTCGATGTCGGTCTGCTCGTAGTTCAGGGTTTCCGCGCCGACGTGCCGGCGGGTCATGTCCAGACGGTACTCGAAGCGGTCGATGGCGATGACCCGGTCGGCGCCCAGCAGCAGCGCCGCCCGCGCAGCCATCTGGCCGACCGCTCCGCACCCCCACACGGCGACCACGTCGCCCGGCTTCACCCCGCCGAGGTCGGCACCCATCCAGCCGGTGGGCGCCGAGTCGGATGCGAACAGCACCGTGGTGTCGTCCAGGGCGTCCGGCACCGGGAAGGCCCCCTGGTCCGCGAACGGGACGCGAATGTACTCGGCATGGCTGCCGGCGAAGCCGCCCAGGGCATGGGAGTAGCCGTAGCAGCCGCCCGGGGCGGAACCCCAGAGGTGCTCGGTGATGCCGGGATTGGTGTTGCCGTTGTCGCAGAGGGAGAAGAGGCCCTGCCTGCAGTACCAGCAGCGGCCGCAGGAGATGAAGGAGCAGACCACCACGCGATCGCCCGCCTTGTGCCGCTTCACCTGCGGTCCGGTCTCGACGACCTCGCCGATGAATTCGTGGCCGAGGATGTCGCCGGCCCGCATGAACGGGATGTACCCGCCCAGCAGGTGCAGGTCTGAGCCGCAGGTCACGGTCTGCGACACTTTGACGATCGCGTCCTGCTCGTTGCGGATCGCGGGGTCGGGTGTCTGCTCGACGGACAGGTCGTTGGTGCCCTGCCAGGTCAGTGCCTTCACAGCCGTCCCTCCCCTTGCGCCTTTTCGATCAACTTGTCCAGCGGGCGCCCGGTGAGCGTGGGCCGGTTGGTCGACGGCCGGTCGGGGAGGAGGATCTCTCCCGTCTCGACCAGCGCCTTCGCCTGCCGCAGCGCGGTCCGCAGCTCCTGGACCGTGGCGTGTCCGGTGACCGGCTCGGCGGTGTCGCGCGGCCCGGCGTGCTCCTGGTCGTGCAGCCGGCAGGCCAGTTCCGTCCCGCGTTCCCCGGGGGCGGGGCGCAGCTGGGTGTCGATGGTGTCGCCGAGTCGGGCGAGCGGCTCCGGCAGCTTCCCGCCGGGCGCCACCTCCTCGGCGGACGCGCACACCGTCATCACGTGCCACCGCGGCTCGGTCTCCCCGGTGTGGGAGGCTCCCGACCGGATGGCTTCGCCGGCGCGGCGGGCCACTGAGACCGCGGCCCCCAGGGCCTCGGATCCCATGCTGACCACGTTGGAGACCGCGCCGCCTGCTGTGGGCTTCTTCACGACTTCGTTCCCTTCTGAACGGCGATGTCCCAGGCCGCCCGCGGTCGCATGGGTCCTCGGAACCTCCTGCGGGCGCTAGGGGCGCGGCTCTCGTTGCCCGGCTAGGCGCCGGATACCGGGCGGCCGGCATGGGCGAACTGCTCGACGATGGCGGCGCAGAAGGCCGGCAGGTCCGCGGGCGACCGGCTCGAGGTGAACTGGCCGTCGATGACGACCTCCTCGTCGACGACCTCGGCTCCCGCGTTCCGCAGATCCGTGCGGACGCTCGGCCACGAGGTGAGGCGGCGTCCGCGTACGACATCGGCCTCCACCAGGGTCCACGGGCCGTGGCAGAGCGTGGCCACGGGCTTGCCCGAGTTCACGAAGGCCTTGACGAAGCCGACGGCGTCCTTGTCGACACGGAGCTGGTCGGGGTTCATCGTGCCGCCGGGCAGCAGCAGGGCGTCGTAGTCGTCGGCGGAGGCGTCCGAGACGAGCCGGTCGACGGGGAAGGTCCCCGCGGAGTTCAGGTCCCACTGGCGGGCCTGGATTTCGCCGGGATGGATGGAGAGGACCTCTGTCTTCGCCCCGGCGCCGTGCAGAGCGCCACGCGGCTGATCGAGCTCGACGCGCTCGACGCCGTCGGCCGCCAGGATCGCGATCTTCCGACCGCGGAGTTCGTGTGTCATGTACTCATCCCTTCAGTGAGTGGCTGGTGAGGGCTGCCGCCATCTCGCAGCGGGGACGTGACGCGCGCCAGGGGCTTGATGAGTGCCATCACCAGCGCAGCCATGGCTTGACTTCAGAAGCGGATGCGGATCCGGTCCGCCGCGTACGCGCGTGTCAATCGGGTCCGCCGTCCGCTCTGCCGGGGCCGGACACCGTTCGCCGGCCGGCCCGGTCCTGGGAGAGGAGGCGGGCGGCGGCCCGGGACTCCCTACTTCTTGTGGCCGTTGCCGTGTCCGTCGGGGTGCAGGACGACCTTGGTCCAGCCCTCGTCACGGGCGTCGAAGTGCTCGTAGGCG
>NZ_JBVIJO010000024.1:0-52232 GCF_055581365.1 Streptomyces sp. NPDC031445 | reverse complement strand
GACCTGCTGAGGTGCTGGACCGGCACCTGCACCACCTGCGGCCAACCCCTCACCACCAACAGAACCAGACCCAGAACCTAACGAAGCACTACTAGCCGTGGCGCGGCGGGCTCCAGCGCTCGTCGCCCGGGGTGCCGTCCTCCCCCAGCCGCAGTGCCAGACGGCTGATCTCGGACCGGACACCCGCGCCGTAACCGTCGTCCGCGAGGCACCGCGCGGTGCTGCGGGCCTGGCGCAGATGGCTGCGGGCGGCCTCGGCGCGGCCCAGCTTGGCGTAGTCGGCGGCCAGGTTGAGGTGCAAGGAGGGGAAGAAGCCGCGCACGCTCGCCGGGTCGGCGCCCACGCGGCCGTCGGCGATCTCCTCCGCCGCCGACAACGCCCGCAGGTCCCAGGCGAGTTCGTCCGCCGGGTCGTCCTGGGTGTCGGCCAGGTAGTGGGCCAGGGTGCAGCGGTGCAGCGGGTCGCCGTCCTCGCCGACCTCCGCCCACAAGGTCAGGAAGCGGCTGCGGGCCTCTTCGCGGTCGCCTCCGTGGTGCAGCATCACGACCTGCCCGATCCGCGTCAGCACGGCGTCCGGCGCCGCCTGTTCCTGTCGCTCCGCCACGGGGTCCCTCCGGGCCGTCGGCAATGGTCCGCTGCTGACGCTAACCGGCGCGCACCGGATTCCCGGACAGGCAGCGCCGTCGTGCCGACGGCCGGTGGGCGACTACGGGCCCGCGGGCCGTTCCCCCGGTCCCGCCGCCGTCAGCCCAGGTTCGGGATGCGCCAGTCGACCGGCTCGTGCCCCTGCGCGGCGATCGCCTCGTTGATCTGCGTGAACGGGCGGGAGCCGAAGAACTTCTTCGCGGACAGCGGCGAGGGGTGCGCGCCCTTGACCACCACGTGCCGGGTCTCGTCGATCAGCGGGAGCTTCTTCTGCGCGTAGTTGCCCCACAGGACGAAGACGGCCGGGTCGGGCCGGGAGGCCACCGCGCGGATCACCGCGTCCGTGAACTTCTCCCAGCCCTTGCCCTTGTGCGAGTTGGCCTCGCCGGCCCGGACCGTGAGGACCGCGTTGAGCAGCAGCACGCCCTGCCGGGCCCAGGGCATCAGATAGCCGTTGTCCGGGACGGGCAGGCCCAGCTCCTGCTGCATCTCCTTGTAGATGTTCCGCAGGGAGGGCGGGGTCTTCACGCCGGGCCGGACCGAGAAGCACAGGCCGTGACCCTGGCCCTCGCCGTGGTACGGGTCCTGGCCCAGGATCAGGACCTTCACCCGCTCGTACGGCGTGGCGTCCAGCGCGGCGAAGACCTCCTCGCGCGGCGGGTAGACCGGACCCCTCGCCCGCTCCTCCTCGACGAACTCGGTCAGCTCCTTGAAGTAGGGCTGCTGCAGCTCGTCGCCCAGAACCCCGCGCCAGGACTCGGGCAGCATGGCGATGTCGGTCACGTCAACGTCCTCACGGTGTCGATCAACTACGGCGTGCGGTCACTTCAGGTCTCCGAACCTACAGGCGACCACTGACAACCCGTGCCGCGAGGACCGTCCGCCGGACCCGGCAGCCCGGCTCACCAGCTGGTCTTGCGGTGCAGCGTCCACATCATCATGATCGTCGAGGGGTCCAGGGCCTGCTCGCCGCCGGAGATGTCGACGCTGGCCGCGAGGAACTGCCGGCCCTGCCACAGCGGGATCAGCCGGGCGTCGTTCACCATGATCCGCTGGGCCGCCTCCACGTCCTTGACGGTCCGGGCGCGGTCGCTCTCCCCGCGCGCGTGGGGCAGCAGCCGGCCGGTGATCTCCTTGGCCGGGTAGGGCGTACCGAGCGCGTTGTGCTCGCCGACGAACGGGGCGATGAAGTTGTCGGCGTCGGGGAAGTCGGGGAACCAGCCGCGCCCGAACACCGGGTACTCGCCGTTCTGGTAGCCCACCACATAGCTCTTCCAGGGCCGGCTTCTCAGGGTGATGCTGAACAGGCCGGAGCCGTCCAGCTGCCGCTTCAGCTCCCGGAACATCAGGGCCGTCTCGGAGCCGTAGCGGTCGGTGGTGTACCAGAGGGTGAGGGGCACGGGCCGGGTGATGCCGGCGTCGGAGAGGATCGTGCGGGCCTTGGCGGCGCTCGGTTCGCCGTAGTCGTCGAAGAACGGGGTGGCGTGGCCGGTCAGCCCCTTGGGGACCATCGAGTACAGCGGGTCGACGGTGTCCTTGTAGACCTTGTGCGCGATGGCGCCCCGGTCCACGAGCTGGGCGATGGCCTTGCGCACGGCGGGCTGCCTCGCCCAGGGGTCCTTGGGGTTGAACACCAGGTAGCTGATGTCGGTGCCGGCCCCGTCGACCAGTTGCAGGTCCTCGCTGCCGTGCTCCTGGAGGGCGAGGATGTCGTCGGCGGCCAGGCCGCGGTAGGTGACGTCGATCCGCTTGTTCCGCAGCGCCTCGACCATGCCGGCGGAGTCCTTGAAGTACCGGATGGTCACCGCGTCGTTCTGCCGCTGGGCGAACCCCTGGTACGTGTCGTTGCGCACCAGGACGGCCTTGCCGCCCTCCTCGTAGGACTGGAGCCGGTACGGGCCGGAGCCGTGGACCGTGGCGTCCTTGCGCAGGGAGTGGGCGGGGTAGTCGTCCGGGTCGACGATCGACATGGCGGGGGTGGCCAGCACGAACGGGAAGGTCGCGTCGGGCTGGTTGAGGTGGAAGACGATCTCGCGGTCGCCGTGGGTCCGGACGCGGTCCAGGCTGCCGAGCAGTCCGGCGGGGCCGCCGGGGGCGTCGATGGTGCGGATGCGGTCGATGGAGTGCCGTACGGCCTCGGCGGTCAGCGGGTCGCCGTCGGCGAACTTCAGGCCGGGGCGCAGCTCGCAGCGGTAGGTGCGGCTCGTGGAGTCGGTGAAGGAGCAGCTCTCGGCGGCGTCGGGCTGGGGGGTGGTGGCGCCGTTCGGGTAGGCGAGGAGCGTCTGGAAGATGTTCCGGTACAGCTCCCAGGAGCCGTCCCAGGCACCGGCCGGGTCCAGGGTGCTGGGGGCGCTGGTGGTACCCACGACGATCGGGCCCTGGCTGTCGGGGTCGCCGTCGGACAGCAGAGTGCATCCGGCCACCAGCGATATGGACGCGATCGCCGCGGCTCTCCGCAGGAATCGGTTCCGGTTGAACACGCGCACGCTCCTCGATCCGCCGTACCAAGGGTCGGCAGACCATACCGCAGCGTTCGAGGCCCTGAACCTGCCCGAATTCA
Organism: Streptomyces sp. NPDC031445; assembly: GCF_055581365.1. Lineage (NCBI taxonomy): Bacteria > Bacillati > Actinomycetota > Actinomycetes > Kitasatosporales > Streptomycetaceae > Streptomyces > Streptomyces sp. NPDC031445. Next base: position 49,027 of record NZ_JBVIJO010000024.1, on the reverse strand, counting down.
GGCCGTGTTGATCGACTGAGCGGTGACGACGTTGTCATTCCGCTGTGCGGACGCTGTACGCCCTCCCGGGCGCCGATCCGTCCGAAAATCGACGCCCGGAAGAGATGCGCGGCTCAGCCCACGCCGGCGTTGAGGAAGATGCCGCCGTCCACGACGAGGGTCTGACCGGTGATCCAGTCGGACTGCTCGGAGGTGAGGAACGCGGCGGCCCCGCCGATGTCGGAGGGCACACCGAGCCGGCCGAGCGGGTAGGCGGCGGCCGCCTCCTCCTCGCGGTTCTCGTACAGGGCCTGGGCGAACTTGGTCTTGACGACGGCCGGGGCGATCGCGTTGACCCGCACCCCGGGCGCGAACTCGTGCGCGAGCTGCTGCGTCAGGTTGATCATCGCGGCCTTGCTGACGCCGTAGGCGCCGATGAAGGGCGAGGGCGCGAGGCCCGCGATGGAGGCGATGTTGACGATCGCGCCGCCGTTGTCCTTCTGCCAGGCGTGCCAGGTCTTCTGGGCGAAGCCGAGCGCGGAGATCACGTTGGTCTCGAAGACCTTGCGGGCGACGTTCAGGTCGAGGTCCGCGATCGGGCCGAACACCGGGTTGGTGCCCGCGTTGTTGACGAGGAAGTCGACCCGGCCGAAGGCCTCCATGGTGCGTTCGACGACCTCGCTCTGGTGGTCGAGGTCGTGGGCCTTGCCGGCGACGCCGATGACCCGCTCGGCGCCGAGCTTCTCGACGGCCTCCTTCAGGGCGTCCTCGCCCCGGCCGGTGATGCACACGCGGTCGCCGCGCGCGATCAGCGCTTCGGCGACGCCGTAGCCGATGCCTCGGCTGGCGCCGGTGACGATCGCGGCCCTGCCGGACGGCTCCGGGAGTTCAGTCATGTCCGTGTTACCCCTGGGTCCTTAGTTGAGCGGTCCGCCGGCGACGTACAGCACCTGGCCCGAGACGAAGCCGGCCGCCTCGGCGGTGAAGAACGCGATGGCGTTGGCGATGTCCTCGGGCTCACCGACGCGCTGCACCGGGATCTGGGTGGCGGCGGCCTTCTTGAAGTCGTCGAAGCCCATGCCGACCCGGTCGGCGGTGGCCTTGGTCATCTCGGTGGCGATGAAGCCGGGGGCGACGGCGTTGGCGGTGATGCCGAACTTGCCCAGCTCGATGGCGAGGGTCTTGGTGAAGCCCTGCAGACCCGCCTTGGCGGCCGAGTAGTTGGCCTGGCCGCGGTTGCCGAGCGCCGAGGAGGAGGAGAGGTTGACGACGCGGCCCCAGCCGGCGTCGACCATGTGCTTCTGGACGGCCTTGGTCATCAGGAACGAGCCGCGCAGGTGCACGTTCATGACCGTGTCCCAGTCGGAGGCGCTCATCTTGAACAGCAGGTTGTCGCGCAGCACGCCCGCGTTGTTGACCAGGATCGTCGGGGCGCCCAGCTCCTCCACGACCCGGGCGACGGCCGCCTCGACCTGCGCCTCGTCGGAGACGTCCGCGCCGACCGCGACGGCCTTGCCGCCGGCCGCGGTGATCTTCTCGACGGTGTCCTTGCAGGCGGCCTCGTCCAGGTCGATCACGGCGACCGCGCGGCCCTCGGCCGCCAGTCGTACGGCGGTTGCGGCGCCGATGCCGCGCGCCGCGCCGGTGACGACCGCGACCCGCTGTTCAGTGGTGGACATTGCTGTGTCTCCTCGCCCTTGAGAGAACCTGTCGGGTCCTCGGAGAGGACCCCCTGGTGCGGTGAGCGACCGCTTAGTACCTTCAGCACCCGTGACGCTAGAAGCCCTGGCACCCGGTGTCAACGGCACGTCGGCCCGGTGTGATCCATTACCTCACCAGGAGGTCCAGCAACCGCTCCGTCTCGGCCGCCGGGTCGGCCGTCAGGCCGGTGTGCACGGGGCCGGGCTGGACCACGGTGGAACGGGGCGCGATCACCCAGCGGTAGCGGCGCCCCGCGTCGTCGCCCGCGGCCTGCCCGGCCTGGTCGCCGCCCGCGCAGTGCCGCTCGATCGCACGCAGCGCGGCCCGCACCCCGGCGACGTCGGCGGCCGGGTCCAGCGCGAGCAGCCGGGCCTCGTCCAGATGGGTGGCGGCACCGACGTAGCCCCGGGCGCGGCAGTACACGACCACGCCCGCGTTGATGCACTCCCCGCGCTCCACCCGGGGCACGACCCGCAGCAGCGCGTACTCGAACACGTCCCGGTCCCCGCCCTGGCCCGCCCGGGTGATGTGCCGCTCGGTCACATGGCCGGCCATGTGGATGTGGCGCTCGCTCACTTGCCCTCCCCCGTCACGGAGCCGCTGGTGGTGCCGATGCCGGTGATCCGCCCGGCGATGACGGCCGCCCGCGCGAGCAGCGGCCGTGCGTAGGCCCGGCGCAGGTCGTCCGGTGTGCCGAAGCCGGGCTCGCCGTCCAGCCAGGCGTCGGGGATCTCGGCGGTGACCTCGGCCAGCAGGTCCTCGGTGACCCGGGGGGCCAGTTCGGCCGCGGCGGCCGTGACGTCGGGGGCGAAACCGGCGAGGGCGTGGTCCGAGGCGTCGTAGGGACGGGCCGCCGAGGTCTCGGCGCCGGGCCAGTTGTGGTGCCAGATCATGGTGGCGCCGTGGTCGATGAGCCACAGTTCGCCCTGGTGCACGAGCAGGTTGGGGTTGCGCCAGGAGCGGTCGACGTTGTTGATCAGCGCGTCGAACCAGACGATCCGGCCGGCCTCCTCGGGGCTCACCGGGAAGGCGAGCGGGTCGTAGCCGAGGGCGCCGGACAGGAAGTCCATGCCGAGGTTGGTGCCGCCGCTGCCCCGGAGCAGGTCCTGCACCTGCTGCTCGGGTTCGCCGAGCCCGAGGACCGGATCCAGGTGGACGGTGACCAGGCGGGGCATGCGGAAGCCGAGGCGCCGGGCGAGTTCGCCGCACACCACCTCGGCGACCAGCGTCTTGCGGCCCTGTCCGGCACCGGTGAACTTCATGACGTACGTGCCGAAGTCGTCGGCCTCGACGAGCCCCGGCAGCGAACCCCCCTCACGCAGCGGCGTGATGTAGCGGGTCGCGGTGACCTTCTTCAGCACTTCCCGGGCCATCCATCTCTTCAGCCTCCGGCATGAAGAGAGCATAGTAACCGAGAGTGACCGTGGGTGAGGAGTGCCCTGGTCACCGCCCCGGCGCCGCCCGCGACGCCGGGACGGTCCGCACGGCGGGGCCTTCAGGTCTCGTCCCGCAGTCTCCGCCAGGCTCGGGTGCGGCGCAGCACGTAGAGGCAGACCAGCAGGACGGCCGCCTGAAGCCCTATGGCCAGCAGCCAGAAGACCGCCCTGCTCTCCAACTCGTTGGTCATGAACGCGAAGTTCATGCCGAAGAAGCCCGTCAGGAACGACAGCGGCAGGAAGATCACCGACACGATGGCCAAGCGGTTGATCACACCGTTCTGCTCGCCCGCGACCAGCGACCCGTAACTGGCGAAGGCCCGGCGGGTGGCCTCCTGCAAGGACCCGATGTCCGCGAGGACCAGGCGGGCCGCGCGCTGGAACTCCTGGGCGAGCCGCTGCCGCTCCTCCGGGAAGTCGCGGCTCATCATCCTGCGGGTGATCATCTCCTCGACCACCTGGACGTACGGCAGCAGCGAGTGATGCAGCAGGGCGGCCCGGCGGCGCAGATGGGACAGGCGGTAAACCTGCTCGGGGCGCCGCTGCGCGAACATGTCGTCCTCCAGCTCCTCCACCTGGAGCAGGGCGGCCACCGCGGCACGGCGGAACGTCGCGAGCGCCTCCTGGAGCACCAGGAACAGCGTGGCCACGGCATCGTGCGGCTTCTCCCGCCGCAGGTGCGTGGTCAGCTCCTCCGCGAAACGGGCCCGGCCCCGGTGGGAGACGACCAGGTGGCGTTCACCGGCCAGGACGTGGAGAGGGGCGACCCGGCCGCCCTGGACCACCGGAACGACGAAACCGGCGAGGTCGCCCAGGAACTCGGCCCGCGCGGACTCCCCCGCGCGGCCGAACCACGCCAGCTCCTCCGCCTCCAGGCCGAGCCGGCGGGCCAGTGGCCCGCCCTCCTCGCCCTCCTCCGCGGGCTGCTCGACGTCGAGCAGCAGGAAGGGGTCGAGGGCGAGCCGCCGACGCGCCTCCGCCACGGAGAGGCGCGTGGTGGCCGCCTCCGGCATCGACACCGTCCTTATGATCATCGCCCTCACCGCGGTCTCGCCCGGCCCCCTCGCGTGCCCGGCCCTCAGTCGAACGTGCGGGACGCGCCCTGCCGCCCCACGCACAGGGCCCAGATGACGAACCCGGAGAAGGCCATCAGAACGATCGACCAGACCGGGTAGTACGGCAGCGAGAGGAAGTTGGCGATGATGACCAGCGAGGCGATGGCCACTCCCGAGACGCGGGCCCACAGGGCGCCCCCGAGGAGACCGAAGCCCACCAGCAGCGCGACGGCGCCGAGAATCAGGTGGATCCAGCCCCAGCCCGTGAGGTCGAACCGGAAGACGTAGCTGCGTGTCGCGAGGAACACGTCGTCGTGCGCGATCGCCATGATGCCGCGGAAGACGTCCAGCAAACCGGAGAGCAGGAGCATGACGGCGGCGAAGGCCGTGAGGCCGGTGGCCCATTGTTGTTTGACGGTGGGTGTGGACGCGGTGTGTGCGGCGGGCATCGTGCGACCTCGTTTCTGTGCTGTGCGCCGTGTTCGGCGCACTGTGGCGGAGACGGTCCGGCGCGTGCGCGCCGCGGGCGGTCCCGCGGCCTCGCTCAAGCGGTGTCCGCCCGGGCGGGGCGGCGGATGCTCTCCGCCCGTCCGGGTCCGCGTCCGCGTCCGGTGGCCGTGCCGTGCGCCCAGCGTGCGCGGGGCGGGCCGCGGCCGCCTCACCCGGTACGGGTGAACGTCCGTCACGGGACCGGCCCGCTCCACGCGGTCGGCCGCCGGTCCCGTCGCCGCGGACAGCACCGCCGTGACGGCGAGCACGAGCGTCAGCACCAGCGGGACCGATGCGCCCAGGCGTCGCAGGCGCCGGTGGAGCAGGCGCGCGGCGCGCCTCAGCCGCAGGTACTCCGCGTGTTCACCGGCGGTCAGTGCCCGATCGGCCGGTACGGACGGGTCCGGGCCCCAGGGTCCGGAGGCGGTGCCGGAATCCGGGGTCCTCCTTCGCGGGGAGTGTGGCCGGCGCCGTCGGGCCCCGGGCCGTGGACGGCGCACCTCCTCCCGGGGGCCGCGGACTGCCGGGGGACCGGGGTGCGGGGATGCGGGGTCCGCGGTCCGCGGTCCGCCCGGGCCGCACCGGCGCGGGAGGCTCGCCGGGGCCCGCGTGAGCGCCGGCGACGGCTCCTCCTCACGCGGTCGGCGGATCCCCTCCGGCCGGCCGACGGGCCGTGTACGGGCACCTCACCGGGCCAGAGTGCCGCCGACCGGGCGCCGTGGGGTCACCCACGGCGGGTGATCCGTGCGGCCGACCGCGACGATGGGGTAGGTGCGGTGGGCCGCCGGGCGGCCCGTGGCGGAGCGGACGAAGAGGCACCAGATGACCGATCCAGTGGCTCCCGGCAGGCAGGAGGTCCCGCCGGAGGGAACGGCACGCTCCCGCCTGCCGGGCCGCTGGGCCCTGACCGCCTCGGTCGCCCGCTCGGCCGGTGTCGCGGCCGGCCTCGTCGCCGCGTACTACCTGTTGCCGCTGGACCGGCACGGAGAGGACATCACCGCCGTGGCCCTCGTCGGTGGTCTGCTGGCGACCGGCCTGTTCTTCGGCTGGGAGGTGTGGCTCATCAAGCGCTCGCCCTGGCCGCGGCTGAAGGCCGCCGAGGCCGTGGCCGCCACCGTGGCGCTGTACCTGGTCCTCTTCGCGAGCGGCTACTACCTGCTGGAACTCGCCGTGCCCGGATCCTTCAGCGAGCCCCTGAGCAGAACCGACGCGTTGTACTTCACGCTCACCACGTTCACCACCGTCGGCTTCGGCGACATCGTCGCGCGCTCCCAGACGGGGCGGGTGCTGGTGATGTGCCAGATGGCGTGCACCCTGCTGATCGTGGGCCTTGCCGTCCGGGTGCTCGGGGCCGCGGTCCGAACCGGCCTCCGGCGCCGGGGGCGGGACACGCCGGAGTGAGGGCGGCGCCCGGATCAGGTCGGCGTCTGGCGCATCTCCAGCACCCTCAGCCCCAGTGACTGGCAGCGGGCCAGCAGCCCGTACAGCTGTGCCTCGTCGACGACCGCTCCGAAAAGGACGGTCTGACCGGCCATCAGCACGTGGTCCAGCTCGGGGAACGCCTTGACCAGCGTCTCGGTCATCCGTCCGTCGACGCGAATCTCGTAGCGCATGAGCTTGCTCTCCCCACGTCTGCCCGAGGGGGCTGCCGGACCCCGTCCGTGCGATCCTCCGGCTCCGTGCGCCGCGCCGCTTCGCCCGTGGGAGGTGATACCGCCCGCCGCTCGGGCGGTAGGGCCGGACCGGTCCGGTGCGCCCGCTCACGCGCGTGCCGTCACAGGAGTCCGCGTTCCCGTGCGCGGCGCACCGCGTCGTGACGCCGGTTCACGCCCAGCTTCCGGTAGGCGCTCTTGAGGTGGGTCTTGACCGTGTTCACCGACACGTACAGGTCGGCGGCGATCTCCTCCGTGGACATCATCTGCGCCAGCCGGCGGACGACGTCGCGTTCCCGTCCGCTCAGCTCCTCGACCACCGGCGGCGCCGCTCGCTGCCCGCCGCACGCCGGGGCGTCGCGGCGCGGCGATCCGGTGGGGGGCCGGGCCCCGGCCGGCGCGTCCAGCGGCAGTGTGCGCAGCCACGGCCCGGCGTCCACGAAGGGGCGCCGCAGCCGCTCGCGGCGGGCTTCCCGCAGCGCCCGCGAGACGAGTCCGCGCTCGGCGGCGTGGTCTCCGTGCTCGCCTGCCAGCCGGGCTCCGAGCAGTGCGGCCCGTACGGTGACGGCGGGGCCGATGCCGGCCCGTGGCCGTAGCCTGCCGAGCAGTTCGGCCGCGGCCTCGGGTCTGCCCGCGGCCAGTTCCGCCTCCGCGGCGCCCACGAGGCACACCGGCTCGTCACCGGGCACGTCGTGCAGCAGCCTGACGGCCGTCTCCGGACGGTTCGCGGCGAGGTGGGCGGCGGCGGCCACGCACGCCGTGTGCGCGGCGGCCCACGGGGACGCCACGTCGGCCACGACGGCCCGGTCCGCCGCTTCGAGCGCGGCCTGCGCGTCGCCGCGGGCCAGCAGGATCCGCCCGGTGACGAGGGCCCGCGCCGCTTGCGTCACCGGGTCCGGCGGCGGGTGCCGCGCGTCCACCGCCGCGTCGAGGAGCGCCTCGGCCCGGTCCAGCTCGTCGCGTTCGACGGCCACCGCGGCCAGGACCAGCGATGCCAGCCCCGGCCCGGGGGCGGGGGGCGGGCCGCCGCGGCCCGCCGGGGCGACCGTGGCCAGCGCCGTGCGCTCGGCTCTGCCCGGCCAGCCTTGCAGGTAGTCGATCAGGGCCAGGTGGCCCATACACTCCCGGCGCGCCTGCGCCGTCGCTCCCGTCCCGTCGGCGTCGACCACCGTGGTCAGGGCCGCTCGGGCGGCCCGGACGCGGCCCGCCCACAGGCGTGCCGAGCCGAGGTGGGTGAGCAGGAGTGCCGTCAGCTCGGGGTGCGCCTCCAGCAGCGTGCCCGGCACTTCGCGCCGCACCCGCTCGGCGAGGCGGGCCGCCCTCTCCGCCCGTTCCGGCGCCCCCGTCAGGCGGGCCACCAGGGTTTCCAGCAAGGCGCAGCTCAGCCGGGTCACGGCCAGGTCGGCCGGATCGCCCTCCGCCGGTCCGTCCTGCGACGCCAGGGCCTGTACCGCCCGTCGCAGGCGGGAGGAGCCCCGCGCGACCTCGCAGCGGGACAGTGCGCAGGCCGCGCGGACGAGGTCCGTGGCCGGACCGGTGGGCTCGGGCCCCATGCGGGAGAACAGCCGGGCCAGATCACCGGAGTGCAGGCCGGTGAAGAGCTCCCCCAGGGCGAGGTCGCCGATGAGGGCGCCGGCGGCGCTGTCCCAGTCCTCCGCCGCGGCCGCGTGGCCGAGCGCTTCGCCGAGGGACCCCGAGCGCCGCAGCCAGTGTGCCGCCCGGCGATGCAGCTCGGCTTCCAGCTCCGGCGAGCGCACCCGCAGGTGGGCGCGGAGGATCTCACCGAACAGCGGGTGGAGACGGAACCAGGCGTGCCCGAGGTACTCGACGAAGGCGTTCTGGCCGTGCAGGGCGGTCAGGACGCGTTCGGCGTCGGTGCGACCGGTGAGGGCGTTGGCGAGGCCGGGGCAGAAGCGGTCGAGGACGCTGACCCGCAGCAGCAGGTCCTGCGTCCCGGGCGGCTGCCGTTTGAGCACCTCGGCGAGCAGGAAGTCGGCGATCGTGGTGCGGTCGGCCTCGAACTCCTTGAGGAACGTCCGCGGGTCCGTCTCCCCCCGCGCGGCCAGGGCGCACAGCCGCAGCCCGGCCGCCCAGCCACGGGTGCGCTCCACCAGGGCGCCGACGTCGTCGGCCGGCAGGCGCAGGCCGTGCAGCGCCAGCAGAGCGGCGGCCTCGTCGGGGGTGAGGGCCAGCTCGGCGTTCCTGATCTCCGTGACGGTGCCGGCCGCCCGGTAGCGGTGCAGCGGCAGGAGGGGCTCGGTGCGGGTGACGAGGACCAGGCGCATGCCGTGGCCCGCCTGGCGGAGGACGAATTCCAGCTGGTCCGCGATCTCCGGGTCGGTCACCCGGTCGTACTCGTCGATGACGAGGATCACCGGGGTGTTCCGGGTGCCCAGTCCGGCGGCGAGCCGCGTGAGCAGCCTGTCGTCCGCGCGGCCGGCCGAGGCGGGGAGGCCGACGTCGGCGGACATCGGCACGCCGGCGAGGCGCAGGGCCTCCAGCAGGTACGCCCAGAAGGTGCCGCCTCCCCTGTCGGCCACCTGGGCGGTGAGCCAGGCGACGGGCTCGTGCCGGGTGGAGACCCAGTCGGCGGCCAGCAGGGTCTTGCCCGCTCCGGCGGCTCCGTGGACCACCGTCAGCGGGGTCAGCAGGGCCTCGTCGAGGTGCACGGTCAGCCGGTCACGCCGCAGGTACGTCACGGGGCGCGCCGGTACGGCGAACTGCGTCCGCAGGAACGGGTCCCCTCGGGGATCGGCGTGTGGCGCGTCCGGCGCCCGTCCGGTCCCGCCCGGTACGGCCATGCTCCTCACCACCTCGGTCGTCGCCCGGTGGACGACGCGGGAAGGGGAGAACTGCCCTGGGTACAGCGGGGACCGGGAGGCTCGCCGGCGCCGGCTGTGACGAGCGCCGGCGGAGAGTGCGGACGGCGCCCTTCCGCTTCAGCCTACCCTCCCGGACCGCCGGGGCTCGTGGTGGCCGCCGGCCTCGCCGCCCCTTCGAAAGCGCGTCAGCCGGCGGGAGGGTTCGCCGAGACGGGTGGTCAGCCGGTGCTTCGCGGCGGCCGCCAGTTCGTCGAGACGCTGCTGAAGCCCGCTCAGGTCCGGCGAGGAGTCGCCCTTCGCCACCCGGCCCAGGACAGCCGTGACTTCCCGGTCGAGGGCGGCCATGGCCGCGCGGACCTCGCCGCTGTCGATGTCCGCCTGGGCGGTGTCCCAGACGGCGTGGCACTCCTCGCCGTGCCGGACCGCTTCCGCCTCGGTCTGGTGCCGGTGCTCGGGTGAGGCCGCCGCCCCGGCCGGCTCGGGCAGCCCGGCCACCCAGTCCCGCGCCGCGCACACCTGCCTGAACTGCTGGTGGACGGCCTGCCGCTGGGCCCGCAGCCCCGACTGCTCGTCCCTGTGGCGCTGTGCCAGGGTCCTGACCGCGTAGTGGGCTGTCGCCCCGAGGAAGCCTCCGCCGAGGGCTCCGCCGATGCCTGCGAGCGCCGTACCAAGCCTGATCACACCTCTCAGTCAACGGCTCGCGGGGGCGGGTACGGCGGTCCACGCCGAACGCGTCACCCGTTGTGCCCGCAGACGGGCACGCGGTCGGTCGAGTGGCGGGAAGTGCCCGACGGCCCGGCGCGGGAGCGCAGTTCGTCCGGCACGGTGCACGGCCGCGACCGGCGTGTTCTCCGCGAGCGGGGGCTGTCGCGGGGCCCACGCTTCGAGATGCGGTCATCAGCGCCCGCTGGTTACGCTCGCTGAGTGGCCGGGTGGAACGGCCCATGGCCCGGCGCGGCGCGCGCCCCGCCCCGCCGGGGCGGAACCGGGCAGTTCCGCGGTCCGCACCGTCGCAGTGCTCACACCTCCACGGGAGGAAGGTCGCGATGAGGTTCACCCGCATGCGTACAGCAAGGGCCACCGGGGCGGCTCTGGTCGCCGTTCCGCTCGCGCTCGGAGGGCTGGCGTCGCAGAGCCACGCCCAGGATGCCTCTCCCAGCCCGTCGGGGACGTTCGGTCCCGGCTGCTCGTCGCTCTCCCAGAAGGCCGACACGGCCAGGGACAAGGTGGTGGAGGCGGCGGCCGCCTACCCCGAGCTGAGCCAGCTGGTGGCGGCGACGGTCCGGGCGAGGCTGGGCAATGCCCTCGACGGGAAATCCGGCATCACCGTCTTCGCCCCCGACAACCAGGCCTTCAAGAAGGTGTCCGCGTCGCAGCTCGCCGCGCTGCTGAAGAACGAGGGGCAGCTGAAGAAGGTGCTGGGCTACCACGTCGTCGGCCAGCGGATCACCCCCGGCCAGCTGTCCAAGGGTTCCTTCACGACGTTGGAGGGCGGCAAGCTGACGACGTCGGGCTCGGGTACCCACTTCAAGGTCAACGGCAAGGCGAACATCGTCTGCGGCAACATCAAGACCGCCAACGCCACCATCTACGTCGTCGACGCGGTTCTCCGGCCCCCGTCCTGACCCGACGCTCCCGCTGCCGGCCCTCGGGGTGCCCCCCCCGGGGGCCCGGTAACGGGGAAGCTCACAGCCGTGCCTGACGGTCCCTTCATCACCGGGCTGCAAGGATCCGGGTACCCGTCTGAACGGCCGCCGTCCGCGGGCCGTACCCCATGACGGACCAGGAGAAGCTCCGCCGAAGGGAACCCCCAGATGACCAGCCCATCCCTGCACCCCGCTGTGGGACCGGCCCGCCGTACCGTCATGGCGGCGGCCGGTGCGGCGGGGCTCGCCGCCGCGCTGACCGCCTGCGGTTCGGACGACGACTCGTCCGGCGCCGCCGACACCGGCTCGGGGTCGGGTGGTTCCGCGCAGGACGGCGCCGACACCACCGGTGGCTCCGCGCTGGCCAGGACCGCCGACATCCCGGAGGGCGGCGGCAAGATCTTCAAGGACCAGGGCGTCGTGGTCACCCAGCCGTCGGCCGGCACCTACAAGGCCTTTTCGTCCAAGTGCACCCATCAGGGCTGCGCGGTGGGCAGCGTGGCGAACGGCGTGATCGTCTGCCCGTGCCACAACAGCGAGTTCTCCGTGACGGACGGCAGCGTGAAGAAGGGGCCCGCGACGCAGCCGCTGCCCGCGGCGAAGATCACTGTGTCCGGCGACGAGATCACGCTGGCCTGAGCGGGCGCAACGCCGTCCGCCTGTCCTCTTGAAGGAGCCGAGCAGCGCGGGGGTGTGGCCGACGGGCACCCCCGCGCCGGCGTCGGCAGGGACGACGGCTTCTCTCCTCTGACGCGATGTCAGAGGATCGCCTTTGGTTCGCTGACAGGACGTGGGAGAAGAGGGGGCCGCATGACCGTCACACAGCAGCGCCGGGGCCGGAAGATCATGATGACGCCCGGTGAGCTGGACGAGTTCCTCACCTCACAGCGCACCTGCCGGGTGGCGACCGTCTCGGCCGACGGCGCACCGCACGTCAGCGCGCTGTGGTTCGCCTGGGACGGCACGTCGCTGTGGCTGTACTCGGTGGTGCGCAGCCGGCGCTGGGCGCAGTTGCGCCGCGACCCCCGGGTGGCTGTCGTCGTGGACTCCGGCGAGGAGTACGACCAGTTGCGCGGGGTCGAGCTGTCCGGCCGGGTGGAGTTCGTCGGCGAGGTGCCGCGCCGGGGCGAGCTGTGCGCCGAACTGGACACCGCCGAGACGCTGTTCGCGCGCAAGAACTTCGGTCTGGACGAGATGCCGCACGACGGCCGGCACGCCTGGGCCCGGCTGACCCCGGACACGATGGTCTCCTGGGACTTCCGGAAGCTCGGCGGGGCGTAGCCGGGACCGCTGCGCTCAGCCCAGTTTCCGGGCCGCCGTCCGCAGTGCCTCGACGGCCGCGCGGATGGAGGGGCGGCGGTCGGCGTCCGCCCGCCAGACCACGTACACGTGGCGGCGCACGCGCTGCCTGAGCGGCACCAGGACCACGCCCTCGGGCACCGGGTGCCGGCCCAGCAGCGGCGCGATGCACACGCCCAGCCCGGCCGCGACGAGTCCGAGCTGAGTGTGGGTCTCGCCCGCGCGGTGGCCGACGATCGGCTCGACGCCCTTGGACCGCAGGGTGAACATCAGCCACTCGTGGCAGAACTCGCCCTCGCCCCAGGTGATCCACTCGTCCTCGGCGAACTCGGTGAGGTCCACCTCGTCGCGGTCCGCGAGCCGGTGCGTCGCGGGCATGGCGACTTCGGCCGGGTCGTCCAGCAGGGGCGCCTTGACCAGGCCGTCGGGCACGGGCATCGGCTTGTTGTACCAGTCCAGGACCACCGCGAGGTCGAGATCGCCGCGCACCACCCCGGCGATGCCCGCTTCCGGCTCCAGCTCGCTGGAGCGCACGCGCAGTCCGGGGTGCTCGACGCGCAGGGCGCCGAGCGCGGCGGGGAACAGACCCCGGGCGGCGGTCGGGAACGCCGACAGCCTCAGTTCGCCGACGACCTGGCCGCGGTGCGCCTCCAGGTCGGACTGGGCCAGCTCGACCTGCGACAGGATGCGCGCCGCGTGCTCCGACAGCAGCCGGCCGGCGTCCGTGAGCCGTACGCCCCGGCCGTTCTTGGCGAGGAGCTGCTGGCCGACCTCCCGCTCCAGCTTGCCGAGCTGTTGCGAGACCGCGGACGTGGTGACGTGCAGCGCGTCGGCGGCGGCGCTGACCGAGCCGTGCCGGGACAGGGCGTCGAGGGTGCGCAGGCGCTCCAGGTTCAACATGTAAGCGATTCTAAGAGGTACCAGGTGGAAAATCTCGATTGTGCTACGAGGTCGTCTCCAGCATCGTGGAGACCATGAGCACGGTCACCGCATCGACCCCCACCAGGTCCCAGTCCCCCGCCCCCTCCCGGCCGCGCGCCCGCCTCGACTGGCGGCTCCGCTTCGGCGCCCTGTCCCTGATCTGGGGCTTCAGCTTCCTGTTGATCAAGGTCGGGACCGGCGGGTACGCGCCCTTCCAGGTCACCCTCGGACGGCTGGTGTTCGGCACGGCGGTACTGGTGGCGGCGATGGCGGTGAAGCGGGAGCGGCTGCCGCGCGGGGCCCGCCTGTGGGGGCACATGGCGGTCGCCGCGTTCCTGCTGAACGCCCTGCCGTTCTCCTTGTTCGCCTACTCCGAGCTGACGATCCCGTCCACCCTGGCCGGCATCTGCAACGCCACGTCCCCCCTGTGGGGCATGGCCCTGTCCGTGGTCGCCCTGTCCGAGGACCGGCCGACCCGGGTGCGCGTCGCCGGGCTCGGCCTTGGCTTCCTGGGCGTCCTCACCGTGCTCGGCGCCTGGCAGGGCTTCCACGGGCTGGACGCCACGGGTACCGCGATGGCCCTGCTGGCCTCGCTGAGCTACCCGGTCGGCTGGATCTACGTGCGGCGCACGCTGGCCGGCACGGGGAACTCCCATCTGTCGATGACCGGGGGCCAGTTGCTGCTGGCGACCGTGCAACTGGCCGTGGTGACGCCGTTGTTCACCAGCGTCCCGGACCACTTCGCCGTCGTGCCGCTGCTGGCGATCGCCGCCCTGGGCGCGCTGGGGACCGGGCTGGCGGTGCTGATCCAGTACGGGCTCGTCGCCGAGGTCGGGCCCACCACCGCCCAGATGGTGACCTACTTCATCCCCGTCATCGCCACGGCCGCGGGCGTCGCGATCCTCGGGGAGTCCCTCCGGTGGACCACGCCGGTGGGGGCGGTGATCGTACTGGCGGGCGCCGCGCTCACCCAGATACGGGGCAAGGGCGCGTGACACGGCGGGGCGAGGGCGCGCGGGCCTGTCGAGACACGGCGGGGCGAAGGGGCGAGGGCCGGCCGTGACGCGGCGGGGTGCGGGGTGCCGGGCCGCCGTGACCCGACGAGACGCGGGGGCGCGGACCCGCCGTGACGCGGCAGTGTGCGGAGGCACGAACCCGCCGTGACACGACAGGACGTAAGGGCGCAGGCCCCCTGACCCAGCAGGGCGCGAGGGCGAAGGCACGCCGAGACGCGGCAGGGCGCGAGGGCCAAGGCCCGCCCTGACCCAGCAGTGCACAAGAACGTAGACCCACCCCGGCCCAGCAGCGCACCAGAACGCAGACCCACCCCATCCCAGCAGGGCGCGAGGGCGCGGACCTGCCGCACCCCGGCAGGGGGCGCGGGCACGCCGTGCGGGGCGCGAGGGCGCAGACCCGCCGCGGCCTGCCTAGCGCCTCGCGGCCACGCCCCCCTTCCCCGCGCCCCCCTTCCCCGCGCCCCCTTCCCCGGCGCCGTCAGCCGTAGACGCGGGCCGGGGACGGGCGTACCGCCGCCGCCACCGCGTCGGCCAGCGGGGCGATGTCGTCCTCGGTGAGCGGTGAGATCGTGATGCGGACCGCCTGTGGCGAGGCCAGCCGGAAGCGGGCGCCCGGGGCGACCGCCCAGCCCCGCTGGAGCAGGCGGGCGATGGCTCCCGTCTCGTCGGGTACCGGGACCCAGACGTTCATGCCGCTGCGGCCGTGCGCGACGATCCCCCGCTCCGCCAGCGCGTCGACCAGGCCGGTCCTGCGGGCCCGGTACGCCTCCGCCACCGCCGCCCGGTCGACGGCGCCGTGGGTCCACAGGTGGGCCACGGCCCGTTGCAGGAGGAGACTGACCCAGCCGGGACCCAGGCGCTGGCGGCCGCGGACCCGGTCCACGGTGACGGGGTCCCCGGTCAGGACGGCGAGGCGCAGGTCGGGGCCGTAGGCCTTGGCGGCGGAGCGGACGAGGGCCCAGTGCCGGGTGACGCCCGCGAGGGGGTGCAGCGGCAGGTCGACGATGCCGTGGCCGTGGTCGTCCTCGACGAGCAGGGTCCCCGGATGCTCCCGCAGCACCGCGCGCAGGGCACGCGCGCGCGGGGCGGTGACCGAGGCGCCGGTCGGGTTCTGGGCCCGGTCGGTGACGATCAGGGCGCGGGCGCCGGACTCCAGGGCGCGGCGCAGGTCGTCGGCGCGCGGTCCGTCGTCGTCCACGCCGACCGGCGCCGTGTGCAGCCCCAGGGCGGGGACGAGGTCGAGGAGGCTGCCCCAGCCCGGGTCCTCGACGGCGACCGTGTCACCGGGCCTGAGGTGCGCGGTGAGGACGCGTTCGACGGCGTCGAGGGAGCCGGAGGTCACGGTCAGCGGACCCGCCGGGACGCCGTCGGCGTCGAGTTCGGCGCGGGCGAGGCGGGCGAGGTCCGCGTCCACGGGGTCGTCGCCGTAGCGGACGGGCCGGCGGTCGCCCTGTTCCGCCGCGGCGGCCAGGGCCGGGGCCAGGCGGGGCAGCAGGGCCGGGTCGGGATTGCCCGTGGAGAGGTCCCGGCCCCCGGGGGGCACCTCCACGCGCAACTGCTCGCGGCCGGTGGTGGCCGGCTTGGGGCGGACCCGGCTTCCCCGGCGGCCGGCCGTCTCGATCACCCCGCGTTCGCGCAGGATGCGGTAGGCGGCGGCCACCGTGTTCGCGTTCACTCCCAGCCGGCCCGCCAACTCCCGCATGGGGGGCAGGGCCTGGCCCGGTCGCAGCTCGCCGGTGCCGACCGCCTGCTCGACGCCGGCCGCGATCTCGGCTGCGCCGCGCCCGGTGATCCGATATTCTCCTAGCACAAACACCATTATGCACTAGTGCAAAACTGCCGCCACTGGAGGGGACGCCATGCAGGGCACGACCGAGGACACGCGGGCCGCCGCCTACACACCGACCGACCGGACCGTGCCCACGCGCTCCGCCGAGCGGGCGTCCTACGACAAGGAGCTGGTCCACGCGATCCTGGACGAGGGGTACGTCTGCCACCTCGGCTTCGTCCGGGACGGCGCCCCGGTGGTGCTGCCGACGCTGTACGGCAGGGTCGGCGAGCGGCTCTACGTGCACGGCTCGACCGGCTCCCGGCCGCTGCGGATGACCGGCCAGAGGGACCCGGGCCTGCCGGTGTGCCTGACGGTCACCCACGTCGACGGGCTGGTGCTGGCCCGCTCCGCCTTCCACCACTCGATCAACTACCGCTCGGTCGTGGTGCACGGCACCGCGTACGAGGTCACCGACCCCGAGGAGCGGCGGCTGGCCCTGGACGCGCTGGTCGACCACGTCGTACCGGGCCGGGCCGCCGACTCCCGGCCCGGGAACAAGAAGGAGCTGGCCGCCACCGCGGTCATCCGCCTGGACCTGGAGGAGGTCTCGGCCAAGGTCCGCAGCGGCGGCGCCGACGACGAGCCCGAGGACATGGACCTGCCGCACTGGGCCGGGGTCGTCCCGCTCCGCAAGGGTTACGAGGCTCCGGTCCGCAACGCCGACCTGGCGCCCGGCGTCGAGCTGCCGGACTACCTGGCGGCGCTGTAGCCGCGGCGGGACACACCGCGGCGGCTCACACCGGCGCGGGTTCCCGCCGGCCGGCCCCGCGGGCCTCGCCCACGGCCAGGCCCGCGACCGCGCCGAGCATCAGCAGCGTGCCCGCCGCCGTGGTCGCCGTGAGCCGTTCGCCGAGCAGGACGACGGCGAGCACGGCCGCGGTCACCGGCTCCAGCAGCATGATCACGGAGACGGTCGCGGACCGGACGACGGCGGCTCCGGCGAAGTAGAACGCGTACGCGAGGGCCGTGGGCACGGCGGCGATGTACAGCAGCAGCCACAGCAGCCGGGCCGGGGGGGCGGTGTGCGGGAGCAGCCCTTCCCCCGCCGCGAACGGCAGCAGGAACAAGCTGGTCACGGCGAAGGCGCCCACCGTGGTGCCGGCGGCGTCGGCGCCGCCGCCCCTCCCCCACCAGCGGGTGAGCAGGGTCATCACGGCGTAGCCCGCCGCCGAGGCCAGGGCCAGCAGCACACCCGCCGGGCGTACGGTCGTGGCCGAGCCGCCGAAGGTGAGCACGGCCAGCCCGGCGAGCGCGCCGGCGACCGCCGCGGCACCCCCCGCGCCCAGCCGTTCGCCGAGCAGCAGCCGGGCGCCGAGCGCGATGAGCACGGGACCCGCGCCGAGGGTGACGACGGTGGCCACGGCCAGCCCGGTCGACGCCACGGCCGCGAAGTACGCGGTCTGGAAGACGGCCAGGCCGAGCCCGGTGGCCAGCGCCCTGGTGAGGGTGCGGCGCACGGAGCGGGCCGGGGCCGTACGGCGGGCGCGCGGCCGCAGCAGCCGGCCGGCCAGCAGCAGGGCGAGCCCCAGCGCGCAGCGCCAGAACGAGAGGGCGAAGGCGCCCATGTCGCTGGTCCGGTAGACCAGCGAGGCGGCGGCGCCCGCGGTGCCCCAGGCGGCACCGGTGACGATCAGGTAGAGCAGGCCACGCCCGACGGGCAGGCCTGAAGCGGGGTGCGACAAGGTCGACAAGGCAATCTCTCCGCAGAAGCGCACGTGGAGGTGCGGAAGTTCGGGAGCGTCCCCGCTCGGGCGGGGCGCACGGACTTCGTCTGCGGGCAGCACCGTCCGGCCCGGCGCGCACGCGCCGGGCGGGATCCGCGGGCCCGCCTCAGGCGGCCGGGGGTGAGAGGACGAGTGCGGTGTGCGCCATGGTCCGGACTCTAGGCGGCCGTACCGCGGGCGGACAACTCCCTTTCGGCGCCGCCCGAGGCGACCGGCCCCGACGGGTCCCCGGCCGGGGTGGCGGACTGCGCGACGAACGCGCCGGCCAGGACGACCGCGCCCCCGGCGACCTGCGGCGCGGACAGGTGCTCGCCGAGCAGCACCCAGGCCAGCACGGTCGCGATGACCGCCTCCAGACAGGCGACGACCCCGGCGACCTGCGGCGAGAGCCGGCGCACGGACAGCACGCCGGTGACGTACGCGATCACCGTGGCGACCAGCACGACCCAGGCGAGCAGGGCGGCCGCGGGTACGGCGGTGCCGTTCAGGCGCGCGGAGCCGCCCAGCACCGACCAGTCCATGTCCCAGGGGCGGGCCACCACGGTCAGCACGGCGGCGCCGGTCAGCAGCCCGTAGGCGATGACACCGAGCGGGTCCGGCGCCGCGTCACCCGCGTCGCTGCCCTGGTCGGACAGGACGAAGTAGCCGACCTGGCAGCAGGCGGCGCCGAGGGCGAACACCAGGCCCAGCGCGTCGAAGCTCAGGCCGGACCAGACCTCGACCACGCAGGCGAGGCCGCCGGCGGCGAGGACCACGCCGAGCGCGGCCGCGCGGCTGACGGGCCGCCGCTGCACGAACCGCACCCAGCCGAGCACCAGGGCGGGAGCGAGGTACTCGACGAGCAGGGCCACGCCGACCGGGATGCGGGAGAGCGCGGCGAAGTAACAGGCCTGGACACCGACGACGGCGAGCAGCCCGAACCCGGCGAGCAGCGCGGGCCGGCAGCGCGGCAGCGCCCGGTGCCGGACCGCGACCGGCAGCATCACCAAGGCGGCGCCCGCCACCCGCAGCCACACCACGTGGAGCGGGTCGAGTCCCGCCTCGATCAGCGGCTTGGCGGCCACCCCGGACCCGCCGAAGGCCAGCGCCGACCCGAGCGCGAGACCGAGCCCGGCTCCCCTGCCGGGACTGCCCTGACTGCTCACAGACGTATGCACCGGCACATGATGACAGGCGACGACAGGAGCGTCACTCCTGATGACACCTGTCTCAGTTGGTGGACGACGGCTGAACGGGTGACCGGAGGGTCAGCGGGCGGCCCCGTCCTCGTCGGTGCGCACGTCCGCTCCCGCCTCGATCCGCGCGGACAGTTCGCGGGCGGGGATGCCGGCGCGTTCGAGGACCTCGACCGCCCGGGACCGGGGGTCCGCGGCGAGCGCCGCGAGCAGGTCCGTGCCGCCGGCCCGGGCGGCGCCCCGCCGCCGGGCACGCGCGCGGGCGTCCGCGAGCGCGGCCGACGCGGCCGGGGACCAGCCCTCGGCCTCCCGGCCGGAACCGCTCGCGCCCACGGTGCCGGCGGGTCCGGCGGAACCCGCGGCGTCGGCGGGACCGGCCGGGGCGGGGACGCGGGGCAGCGCGCCGGAGTCCTCCACGCTGCCCTGCCAGCGCAGCCCGTAGCCGATGCTGCGCTGCACCAGGTAGCCGAGGACCCGGGCGAGCCGCTGCGGGCCCCCGACGGCGGCGCGGGCCTCGGGGTCGTGTTCCAGCAGGGCGTGCAGCAGATGGGCGGTGTCGGTGTGCCGGTCCCTGTCCCGCACGGCCCTGCGGCGGGCAGCGGCCAGCACCGCCGCGAGCTCGGTACCGAGCCCGGCGGCGCCGTCCGGATGCGGAACCGCTTCGTCGTCGGCGGTCCGGTGGGCTGTACGGGGTTGCACATCCCCACCCCATCAGCCGCGAAGGGACGGGGCATCCACGAGGGGAACCATTTCCGCGTCCCACGCCGAGAGGACATCGCCGGCCCGGATCTCATCCTCGCGGAGGAGATCTGACCGCTCCCGCGCACGAACGGCACTCTCCCGCGCGGATTCCGACGGTTCACGCCACCCGCTGCACGCTGCCCTCGGACGGGGCGCCAGGACGGTCCGGACCGACGGGAGTTCACCCGTGCCGCGGTGTCGCTGACGGCGGGCGGGCCCAGGGGCCCGGCGACGGCCGCCCTGAAGGAGTCGCCGCGCGAGCCGGACGGCCTGGCGGGCCGGGCCGGGACGAGCGAAGACGAAGGCGCCCCGCGCTGTCCGCGCGGGGCGCCACGGCCGGCGGCTCTCGCCCAGGGGGTTCAGTGCTCGTCGGCGAGGATGAGGTACAGCTTCTTGCGGGCGTCGTTGACGACGGCGAGCGCCTTCTCGCGCTGCTCCTTGCTGCCGGTCTTCCACACCTGGCCGAAGGCCTCCATCAGCCCGAAGCCGGCCTGGCGGATCTCGGTGAGGGCCTCCCAGTCGACTCCGCGCGAGGCCTCCTCCCAGGGGGCGTCCGGCCCCTCGTCGGCGGCGGTCCGTCCGCTGTCGGTCAGGGAGAACAGCTTCTTGCCGCCCTCGCTCTCACTGACGATCAGGCCCTCGTCCTCCAGCAGTTGGAGGGTGGGGTAGACCGAACCGGGGCTGGGCTTCCAGGCGCCGCCGCTGCGTTCGGCGATCTCCTGGATCATCTCGTAGCCGTGCATGGGCCGTTCCTTGAGCAGGGCCAGGATCGAGGCGCGTACGTCACCGCGCCGCGCCCGCCCGCGCGGGCCGCCCCGTCCACGCGGCCCCCAGGGGCCCGGACCGAAACCGGGCCCACCGGGACCGAAGCCCGGACCGCCCGGGCCGAAGGGCCCGAAGGCGGCCCGCCGCCCGTCGAACCCGCCGAAGCCGCCCATGCCCCGCCGTCCGGGGCCCTCGTGCCGGTGTCCACGCTCGAAACCGTGGGTGCGCATCGCGCTCACTCCATTCCATCGTTGATCTGTCACGTATGCATCGCGTATCGTTCGCGATGCTTCAACGATATATCGGAACCGGTCGCGGGACAACCCCCTTGCCGAACGAGCGGGGACGGGACGGGCGGGGCGGGAATCAGTCCGGGGCCGCCGGATTGGCCTTGGTACGAGGGCCCTCGCAACCGCTAGCGTCGGCGCCATGCGCATCCGAATCGTCGACGCCTTCACCGACCGCCCCTTCGCCGGCAACCCGGCGGGAGTCCTGCTCCTGGACGACGTCTTCCCGGACGACGACTGGCTCCAGAACGTCGCCATGGAGGTCAACCACGCCGAGACCGCGTTCGCGCACCGACTGCCCGCGGGCGGCGAGGCGGACTGGGCGCTGCGCTGGTTCACGCCGGTCACCGAGGTCGCGATGTGCGGTCACGCCACCCTCGCCACGGCCCACGTCCTGCACACCACCGGCGCCCACGAGGGCCCGGTGCGGTTCGCCACCCGCAGCGGCGTACTGATCGCCACGCCCGGCGCGGACGGCTCGGTCACCCTCGACTTCCCGACCGCCCCGCTCACCCCGGTCGAGATCCCGGCCGGGGTCGCCGAGGCCCTCGGGGCGGGCCCGGTCGCCGCGTTCGACACCGGCCCGAACGTCGGCGACCTGCTGGTGGAACTCACCGACGAGAAGACGGTGCTGGCCCTCTCCCCCGACCACCGGGCCCTCGGCGCCTACTCCGCGCGCGGCATCATCGCCACCGCCCGCGCCGACGACCCGTCCCGGGGCTACGACTTCGTCTCGCGCTGCTTCTTCCCGAACGTCGGCATCGACGAGGACCCGGTGACCGGCAGCGCCCACACCGCGCTCGCCCCGCACTGGTCCGCCCGCCTCGGCCGCGACGACCTCACCGGACTCCAGGCGTCCCGCCGCACCGGGCTGGTCCGCACCGGGCTGCGGGGCGAGCGCACCCTGCTCACCGGCTTCGCCGTGACGGTCGTCGACGGCGAACTGCGCGCCTGAGAAGCGGCTCAGGCGGTCGGCAGCCAGCCCACCTTGCCCGCGAGGAGGGCGTAGCCGACGAACGCGCCGATGTCGAGCAGGGAATGGGCGACGACCAGCGGGCCGACGCGGCCCCAGCGGCGGTACAAGAAGACGAACACCACGCCCATGACCATGTTGCCGACGAAGCCGCCGATGCCCTGGTAGAGGTGGTACGAACCGCGCAGGACCGCGCTGGCCACCAGCGCGGTCCCCGGGGTCCAGCCCAGCTGCCCCAGCCTGCGCAGCAGATAGCCGACGACGATGACCTCCTCCAGGACCGCGTTCTGCAACGCGGAGAGGATCAGCACCGGGTACTTCCACCACACGTCCGGCAGTGCCTCGGGTACGACGGTGAGGTTGAAGCCGAGGCCGCGGGCGGCGAGGTAGAAGGCGATGCCGGTGCTGCCGATCACGGCCGCGATGCCGGCGCCACGGGCGAGGTCGGGCCAGGGGCGGGTGCGGTCGAAGCCGAGGGTGCGCAGACCCGCGCCCTCGCGCAGCAGCAGGTGGGCGACGAGCGCCACGGGCACCAGCGCGGTGGCGATGCCGAAGAGCTGCCAGGCCAGGTCCAGCCAGGGGCGGCCCGGTGCGGCGGAGGCGTTGAGGGTGGCCGCCTGGTCCTTGAGCCCGCCCGGCTTGGTGACCGAGCCGATGAAGCTGATCAGCGCGGACACCCCGCTCGCCCCGAGCGAGAGCGCGAGCACCAGCAGCGTCTCGTCCCGCAGTATCCGCCGCGGATCACGCCCCCGCGCCGCGGAATCGGCCACCGAGTCAGCCTCCACCTGCACCCCTGCCTCCAGCCGGCTCACGGGCCCCTGGCCCACCTTTCGCCTGGCAAGGATCGCAGAAGCGGCCTCACGAGGCGCGGGATGCCCCGCGAAGCCGGCTCCGCACGCGGCCTCACGACGGCGCGCGGGCCGGCTTCACGACGGACGGAGCCCCGCGCTCAGCCCAGCGGTACCGGTTCCGGCAGGCCCACCGGCCATGTGTGCACCGGCTCCCCCACGTGCATCAGCTCGGCGTACCGCCGTGTCGTCGCCGCCAGGGCCGCCTGCCGTGACATCCCCTGCTCCAGCGCCCGGTGGAAGGTGGCCGCCTGCCAGGACGCCCCGTTGACCCGGCGCCGGCAGCGCTCCTCGATCACGCCCAGGTAGAGGTCCCGGTCGGCGGCCTCCACACCCCACGCGTCCAGCCCGGCCGCGGCGAGCGGCAGCAGCTCGTCGCGGACCAGCGTGACCGCGTCGACCTCGCCCGTGCCGCCGTACCGCCCCCGCCGGGGCCAGACGAAGCGCGCGTCGATGCCGTACCGGCACGCCGCGTCGAAGTTCGCCTCGGCCGCGGCGAACGGCAGCCGCGTCCACACCGGCCGGGACTCCTCGGCGAGGGCGCGGACGAGGCCGTAGTAGAAGGCCGCGTTGGCGATCACGTCGGTGATGGTGGGCCCGGCCGGCAGCACCCGGTTCTCCACCCTGAGGTGCGGGACGCCGTCGGCGATGCCGTACACCGGCCGGTTCCAGCGGTAGATCGTGCCGTTGTGCAGCACGAGTTCGGAGAGTGCCGGCACTCCGCCGGCCTCGACGACCTCCAGCGGCTCCTCGTCGTCGCAGATCGGCAGCAGGGCCGGGAAGTAGCGCAGGTTCTCCTCGAACAGGTCCTGCGCGGAGGTGATCCACCGCTCGCCGAACCAGGTGCGCGGCCGTACGCCCTGCGCCTGGAGCTCGGGCGGCCGGGTGTCGGTGGACTGCAGGAACAGCGGGGGCCGGGACTCGCGCCACAGCTCGTGCCCGAAGAGGAACGGTGAGTTGGCGCCGACGGCGATCTGCGCGGCGGAGGCCGCCTGGGCCGCGTTCCACACGTCGGCGAACCGCCCCGGGGTGACCTGCAGGTGCAGTTGCAGGGAGGTACACGCGGCCTCGGGCACGATCGACTTCGAGGTGCAGACGAGGTGCTCCACGCCCTCGATGTCGAGCCGGAAGTCCTCTCCGCGCGCGGCGACGATCTGGTCGTTGAGGAGCGTGTAGCGGTCGACATCGGAGAGGTTGGAGGAGACCAGGTCGTCCCGGTCGAGGGTGGGCAGGATGCCGATCATCACGATGCCCGCGTCCACCTCGCCGGCCTTGCGGTCGGCATAGGCGAGCGACGTGCGCAGTTCTTCGGCGAGCCGGTCGAATACCCGGCCGCCCAGACGGTGTGGGGCTATGTTGACCTCCAGGTTGAACATGGCGAGTTCTGTTTGGAAGTCACGGCTCGCGATGCGCTCCAGTACCTGCCCGTTCAACATTTTCGGCATACCGTCCGACCCGGCGAGATTCAACTCGATCTCGACTCCCATGAGATTCTTGGGCCGGTCGAATCGCTTCTCGCGCAGCAGCCGCTCCAGTCCCGTCAGGCACTGCTGGAGCTTTTCACGGTAGCGCTGGCGATCGGACAGGTCGAACTGCCCTGCCACGACCTTCTCCCCCATCGAAGTGTCCCTCCTCGGATGGGCGGGCCGACGATCCGGCCGCCTGGCTCCCGGGTCACGTGGGATGATGCCCAGCCGAAGCGATCGATAACGTCCCATGCGGGCCCGCCGCCCGCTAGTCTGTCGTCATGTTCCCGGCGGCACATTCACGGGGCATGCCGCGCTCGCACCTTCGGGTGCCCCGGACGCCTCGTGAAAAACGCCGACGACATTCGGCCGACCGTTACCGGTGCGTAAGACGAGGTCAGCGGCGGGTGCCCGGTCCGGAAATCGGGATGATTTCCGCAAATCCACGGCCTAATTCCGCCTTGCCCGGTCGGCCGGAATCGGATAGCCGAAACACCGGCCGAACACACGTCGTATAAACTTCGTCCCCAAGGCAGAAGGTTGGCGCCCTCGGTCCTGGTTTCCGCGGTGTTCCTGCCGTTCCCGTTGACGGGCGGCAGACCGAGCCGCACTCTCTTCCACACCGACCTGGGCCCCCACCTCTCCGGCCTTCCGTGAGCTGACAGCGCCGTCCGCCCCACCCTCCTCGCGCCGCCGCGCCTGTCGAATGAGAGGCGACCCACATGCCGCTGCACGTGCCCCCTGCCCCCGCGCCTGCCCTGCGCTCCGTCCTCACCGCCCTCGGTTCCCCCACCGCGGTCCGTGAGGCGCGCACTCCCTCCCTGCGCGCCGCGCAGGGCCCCGCGACACCGGAACTCCCGTTGCCCGTCCACGTGCTGGACCGGATCACCGCGCAAGGCCTGTCCGCGACCCGGCTGGCCGGCTGGCGCTTCCTGATCCGGTGCGGCGATCGCGCGGTGGCCGCGGCCGAGACCATGCTGACTCCCGACGGCTGGGCCTTCTCGCACTTCTTCGAGGGCCCGTACGTCGCCTCCACCGAACGTGCCCTGCACCAGGCCGAGGCCCTGCAACAGCCGTACCAGGCAAGACTGTTGTCCGTGCCCGGGCTGTACATGCTCACCCTGTGGCTGCACGGCGACTGCTCCGGCGACGGCAGCGAGGGCCATCCCGCCGCCACCGATCTGCTCGTACCGCTGGCGCCCGCACCGCCCGGCATCCCGACGCACCGTCCTTTCCCGGTCGCCGAACTGCTTCCGGTGCTGACCCATCGGGCGACTCCTCTCCCGCTGCTCGGCTCGCCCGCCTGACCGGAGCCCGCGTACCCCGCCGACCGCGAGCGAAGCGGGGTACGACTGTCTTTCGAGCACTCCGCCGCCCGGAGCCATCCGGACTAGTCCCATCCGGCCACTGCGAACCACCCGAAGGGACAGTGCAGTTGGACTGAACCGTCCGCGCGGGTGACGCGTCCTGAACCTGTGAGAAGCGGTGCTGTGAAATCCCTGCGGAACGACGCCCAGAGGACAACACTGGTTTCCGACCGATTCATCATCACGGGGGACGGACATGATCACGACAGAGCGAAAGATCCCGCCCATGTGCCAGCACCAGCCGCCGTGCCCGCCAGCCGAATCCGCCGACCGGGAGTCCGCCCGCCTCGTGGCGCACCACCCGGAGCAGGGGTGGAGCCTGCTGTGCAACGGCGTCCTGCTCTTCGAGGACACGGGTGAGCTGCTGCCCGACGGCCGTGTCATCGCCCCCCACCGCCCGCTGGGAGCGGAGCAGGTGATGACCGCCGCCTGAGGGCGGCACGGTGACCTGACCCTGCCTACGGCGTGGCGGGCGCGTACTCGAACCAGTCGAAGGCCGCGCGGCCCTCGGTGACGTACATGCCGATGACCCGGCCGGTGAAACCGGCGGCCACCTCCGTGGACAGGTAGCGGCCGTCGAGTTCGGCGAGCCGGACGGTCGCCTCGCCGGTGCCGACGGAGAAGACGAGCGTGTCGGGGCCGTGCTGCGTCCCGGGGTCACGGGTGGCACGGATCTCGACGGCCAGCGTGACCCGCCCCTCCGGCACCGGGTGTTCGGCGACGCGCTGCCGCAGCGGGCCGATTCGCGCGATCACGGCCGCGACACCCCCGCTCACCTCCAGGTCGTAGTGGTGGGCCTCGTCCAGGCGCACCGACAGCCCCGCCCGCGCGGAGCCGGGTTCCAGCGAGGCCGCCGCCCGGCAGTCGTGGTGCTGCTGGCGGCGGCCGACGAAGGTGTGCCCGGGCCGGTCGAGGCTGTCACCGGTGGCGGTCAGGGTGAGCCGGCCCGGCCGCTCGGTCAGCGACCAGCAGCCCTCGGGGCGGCGCCGCGGGGATATCCAGTGCGGTGCGAGCGCCGGGCCCGCGAAGTCGTCCCGCGCCGGCGGCCGCTCCACGGGCGCCCAGGCGGCCGGCGCCGGGTGCCGCTCCAGGACCGGGCCCGTCCGCGGCCAGCCGTCGGCCCACTCCACCGGGACCAGGAACGTCTCCCGGCCGAGGACGTGGAACTCCGGGAACCAGCCCCGGGGCCGGGTGCCGAGCAGCACCATCCACCACGTGCCGTCGGCCGCCTGCACCAGGTCGCCGTGGCCGGTGCACTGGACGGGCAGGCCGGTGCCGCGGTGGGACACCAGCGGGTTGCCGGGAGCCGGTTCCCAGGGGCCGCGCGGCGAGCGGGCGCGCGCCACCGAGACACCGTGCCCCAGGGCGGTGCCGCCCTCGGCGAGCAGCAGGTACCACCAGTCGCCGATCCGGTACAGGTGCGGGGCCTCCGGGTCGCGCAGGCCGGTGCCGGACCACATCGGCAGCGGACCCTCCAGCACCCGTCCCGTGCGCGGGTCGATCCGGGCGACGCTGACCCCGGCCATCGCGACCCAGCAGGAACCGTCCTCGTCCCACGCCAGGTCGGGGTCGATGCCGGGCAGATCGATCCACACCGGGTCGGACCAGGGGCCCTCGGGGCGCTCCGCGGTGACGAAAAAGGTGCCGCCGGCGCCCGCGCTGGTGGTGATGACGTGGAAGAGTCCGTCGTGGTGCCGGATCGTCGGCGCGTAGATGCCGGCGGACGCCGGGACGTCGTCGGGCAGGTCCAACTGCCCCGGCCGGTCGAGCACGTTGCCGATCTGGCGCCAGTGCACCAGGTCCCGGCTGTGGAACAGCGGAACGCCGGGGAAGTACTCGAAGCTGGAGCACACCAGGTAGTAGTCGTCGCCGACCCGGCACACGCTGGGGTCGGGGTGGAAACCCGGGATGACGGGGTTGTCGTACGTTCGCATGCTCGCCTCCTGGAGGCGCTCGAAAGTTTCGTAGTGAGTGCCGAATGAGCGCCGCATCCTAATGCCGGCGAGGCGTTCGCGGGGTGCTTCCGCCGCCCGGCTGGTCGAATCACCGGGACGGGAGTGGGATGGAAGGAAGCGAGGACCTCGCAGCGGGCACGCCCGCGGGTGTCATGGCCGTCACCCCTTGAGGTGCCCGTCCGCAACGGTGGAGTCTGAGTCATGTCCGGTAACGACGCCTCGGCGGCCACGCGGGTGGTGGTCGGCGTGAGCGGCTCCCTCAACAGCGTCACGGCTCTGCGGCGGGCCGCCGTGCTGGCCCGCCGGCTGAGGGCCCAGCTCTGGCCCGTGCTGGCCTGGGAACCGCCGGGCGGTGACTCCGCCGCCCGGCGCTCCCCCGTCGGCGGACTGCTGGTGGAGGAGTGGCAGCGGCTCGCCAAGCAGCGGCTGGCCTCGGTGCTCGAGGAGATCTTCGACCCGGAGGGTCCCGGTGTGCCGATGCAGCCCGTCGTCGTGCGCGGTGCCCCCGGCCCGGCGCTGGTGGCGACCGCGAACCGGGAGGACGACGTCCTGGTCGTGGGCGCCGGGCGGCGCGGGCTGCAACGGGCCTTCTCCGGCCGGGTCTCCCGGCACTGCCTGGCCCACGCGGTCTGCCCGGTCCTGGCGGTGCCCCCGTCCCCGCTGGAATCGGAGCTGCTGTCCGTCCACCGCCGCAACACGTGGCACCTGCGCATCGACACCCGGGGGTTGTGAGGGGAGGACCGGTCACGCACCGGCGCGGGACGGGAGGCCAGGCCGGGCCCGCTGCCGTCCCGTCAAGAAGCGGCCCGCGGTCGTCAGAGCAACGTCAAGGGCAGGCCCGGACCGCCGGCCACGGACTACCGTTTCCCGCATGGAGCACGGCCACGACACCCGCCCCCAGCCGACCGGCGCCCGCCCGGCCGACGCCGGCACCGTGGTGCGCGACCGCGGCTGGACCGCGGACGCGCGCACGGCGGCCCGCTGTGCCGGCGCGCTGTTCGGCCTGCTGCTGTGCGTCGACTGGACGGCCGGCTCGCTGACCTGGTGGCGCGGTGCCCTGTGGCTCCTGCTGGCCCTGCTCCTGCTCCTCGTGCTGCTCCCGGTGCGCGTGTCCGCCGGCCCGGACTGGCTGGCCACCCGCCGCCTGTACCGCACCCGCCGCGTCCGGACCGATCTGCTGACCGCGGTGCGCCCGCTGGACGGCGTCACCCGGCGCCTGGTGCTGCGCGACGCCCTCGGCAACAGGGTCGAGATCGACCCGGAGGTCCTGATCCGCAACCCGGAGCTGTGGTACCGGCTGGACGAGGGTGCCCGCGCCGCGCAGGCCGCCGGCATTCTGCTGTGCGGCACGGCGGAGCTGCGCCACCTGGCCCGCCGCGTGGACCGCGAGACGGCCCTCGGTGTGTTCCGGGCGTCGGGTCTGGAGTGACGCTCGGTGGCCGCCGCCCCCTGACTCCCCCGTGCGCATCCGCTGCTCTCCCTCCAGCCCGAACCGGTCCCGGCCTCCCCTTCTCGGTGCGGCTCCGCCTCGCGCGGGCCATTCTTAACGCAAGCTTGACGCCGCCCGAGCCGTGATCCATAGGCCCAGGCGTCACTCTCTGCTTACGCTGGTGCCGCCGTCCGCGTGATGGCCGCAAAGAGCTGAGCCGCACACCAGGAGCACGCCGATGGTCACGACCGAGCGCCCTCCCAGTACCAGCCGCCTGCGCGCGTGGATGCTGGAGGGCCTGTCCGACATGGGCAAGAGCGGTGGCCACACCGGGCCCCACGCCGCACCGGAGCCCCCGCACCGGGGACAGCGCTGGTGGCGGGTGATGTGCCTGACCGGTGTCGACTACTTCTCCACCCTCGGCTACCAGCCCGGCATCGCGGCACTGGCCGCCGGTCTGCTCTCGCCGGTCGCGACCATCGTGCTCGTCATCGTGACACTGGCCGGCGCGCTGCCGGTCTACCGCCGGGTCGCCCAGGAGAGCCCGCACGGCGAGGGCTCCATCGCGATGCTGGAGCGGCTGCTGTCCTTCTGGCAGGGCAAGCTGTTCGTGCTGACGCTGCTGGGCTTCGCGGCGACGGACTTCCTCATCACCATCACGCTGTCCGCCGCGGACGCCTCCACCCACCTGGTGGAGAACCCCCATCTGACGCAGGCCCTCCAGGGCAGGCAGATGCTCATCACCCTCCTCCTGGTGGCCCTGCTCGGCGCGGTCTTCCTCAAGGGCTTCCTGGAGGCGATCGGGGTCGCGGTGGTCCTGGTGGGCGTGTACCTCGGGCTCAACCTCGTCGTCGTCATCACCGGCCTGTGGCACGTGGTGACCGCCGAACACGTGATCACGGACTGGAGCAGCGCGCTGACCGCGCAGCACGGGAACGTCTTCGTGATGATCGGCGTCGCGCTGATCGTCTTCCCCAAGCTCGCCCTGGGCCTGTCCGGCTTCGAGACCGGTGTCGCCGTCATGCCGCACGTGAAGGGCGACGCCGGCGACACCGAGGAGCGGCCCGCCGGCCGCATCCGGGACACCAGGAAGCTGCTGACCACCGCCGCGCTGATCATGAGCTGCTTCCTGATCGCCACCAGCTTCATCACCACGCTGCTGATCCCGGCGAGGGAGTTCAAGCCGGGCGGCCAGGCCAACGGCCGCGCGCTCGCCTACCTCGCGCACGAGTACCTCGGCAGCGCCTTCGGCACGGTCTACGACGTCTCGACGATCGCCATCCTGTGGTTCGCGGGCGCCTCCGCCATGGCGGGCCTGCTCAACCTGATGCCGCGTTACCTGCCCCGCTACGGCATGGCCCCGCACTGGGCGCGCGCGGTGCGGCCGATGGTCATCGTCTTCACCCTGATCGCCTTCCTGGTGACCTGGATCTTCGACGCCGACGTCGACAAGCAGGGCGGCGCCTACGCCACCGGGGTGCTGGTGCTGATCAGCTCCGCCGCGATCGCCGTGACCATCGCCGCGCGCAAGGCGGGACAGCGTGGCTGGACCCTCACCTTCGCGGTGATCGCGGTGGTGTTCCTCTACACGACCGTCGTGAACGTCATCGAGCGCCCGGACGGCGTGAAGATCGGAGCCTGCTTCATCGCGGGCATCGTGCTGGTCTCCCTGCTGTCCCGGCTGGCCCGTGCCTTCGAGCTGCGGGTGACCAGTGTGTCGCTCGACCCCCTGGCGGAACGGTTCATCCGGGACATGGCCAGCCGCAAGATGCGGTTCATCGCCAACGAGCCGGACCGCCGGGACAAGGCCGAGTACCGCGACAAGATCGAGCAGATCCGCACCGACAACGACATGCCCGAGCAGGAGGACTTCGTCTTCGTCGAGGTCACGGTCACCGATCCGTCCGAGTTCGAGGCCGGCCTCACCGTGCGCGGCGAGGTGCTGCACGGCCGCTACCGGGTGCTGACGCTGGAGTCGGCCTCGATCCCGAACGCCCTCGCCGCCCTGCTGCTGCACGTCCGTGACGTCACCGGCTGCACCCCGCACATCTACTTCGAGTGGACCGAGGGCGGTCCGTTCGCCAACTTCCTCCGCTTCTTCCTCTTCGGCCAGGGCGAGGTCGCCCCGGTCACCCGCGAGGTGCTGCGCGAGGCGGAACCGGACCGCGAACGCCGGCCGCGGGTGCACACCGGCTGAGCCGGGCGAGCGTGGCGGCAGGCCCGGGCCGCCTCGTCGCTCCGGTCGTCCGGCACCGCGACGGCGCGCGCCCGGCCCCGCACCCGCCGAACGCGTCCCCCGGCAACAGCTGCGTGGTCCGGCGGAACCTCGGTGCCTCCGACGGCCGACCCGCGTCCCTGGCTCCCGGGCGCGTGGCCCTATGGTGACCGGCATGCAGTCCTACACGATCGGTCAGGCCGCGCGGCTGCTCGGCGTCAGCCCGGACACCGCCCGCCGCTGGGCCGACGCCGGCCGGGTGGCCACGCACCGCGACGAGTCCGGGCGGCGGCTCATCGACGGCAGAGACCTCGCCGCCTTCTCGGTCGAACTGGCCAAGGCGGGCGCCGCCGAGGAGGACGCCTCGTACACCTCGGCCCGCAACGCCTTCCCCGGCATCGTCACCGCGATCAAGCTCGGCGATGTCGCCGCCCAGGTGGAGATCCAGGCCGGCCCGCACCGGCTCGTCTCGCTGCTGACCCGGGAGGCGGTGGAGGAACTGGGCCTGGAAGTCGGCATGGAGGCCACCGCACGCGTGAAGTCCACCAACGTCCACATCGACCGCGTCTGACCGGGCGCCCACCCTCCGGCCGACCAGCGCCGTACAAACGCACATGCGAGCCTGAAGCCAAGAGTCACCGGCTCATGCGATACAACAGCAGACTCCTTCCTGGCAGATGCGGCAGTATGATCGCCGCACGGCTCCGACCGAGCCGTGCCCGGGCGCGACAGTCGTTCGACAGAACCGAGGAGTAGATCCGTGATGACCCGTTCCGTGCGCCGGACCCGGCGGATACCGCGGCTGGCCGGCGTGGCAGCCGCCGCCATGCTGGCCCTCGGCGCCTGCTCCTCCTCGTCGGACTCCACCGACGCGTCCAAGTCCCCCGCCCCCTCCGGCACATCGGCGTCCCCGAAGCTCTCCGGCACGGTCACCGTGTTCGCGGCGGCCTCCCTGAAGGAGAGCTTCACGACCCTCGGCAAGGAGTTCGAGAAGGAGCACCAGGGCACGAAGGTCAGCTTCAACTTCGGCGGCAGCGACACCCTCGCCGCCAACATCACCAGCGGTGCCCCGGCGGACGTGTTCGCCGCGGCCAGCCCCAAGACCATGGCCGTCGTGACGGACGCGAAGGACACGGCCGGCACCCCGGTCACCTTCGTCCGCAACCAGCTGGAGATCGCCACCGTACCGGGCAACCCGCACAAGGTGGCCTCCCTGAAGGACCTGACCACGTCCGGTCTGAAGGTCGTCCTGTGCGACAGGACCGTCCCGTGCGGCGCCGCCGCCCAGAAGGCCCTCGACGCCGGCGGGCTCAAGCTCACGCCGGTCTCCTACGAGCAGGACGTCAAGGGCGCCCTGACCAAGGTGGAGCTGAAGGAGGCCGACGCGGCGGTGGTGTACCAGACCGATGTGCGGGCCGCGGGTGACAAGGTGGAGGGCGTGGAGTTCCCCGAGTCGGCCGGTGCCGTCAACGACTACCCGATCGCGCTGCTGAAGAACGCGCCGAACGCCGAGGCCGCCAAGGCGTTCATCGCCCTCGTACGCTCCGCGGAGGGCCAGAAGGTGCTGACCGAGGCCGGGTTCCTCAAGCCGTGACCTCGCTCGACGAGCCCGGTGCCGCGACCCGTGGCCGCACGGGCCGGCCACGGCGCCGCCGCGCCGGCACGGGAGGCCGGCGCGGGGCGCCGCTGCCGCTGCTGCTGCCGGGCGTGCTGGCCCTGGCGTTCCTGCTGCTGCCGCTGCTCGCCCTGCTCGTCCGCGCGCCGTGGCGCGGCCTGCCGGACCGGCTGACCAGCGCCGAGGTGTGGCAGGCGCTCCAGCTGTCCCTGGTCAGCGCCACCGCGGCGACCGCCGTCAGCCTCGTCCTCGGTGTGCCGCTGGCCTGGCTGCTGGCCCGCACGGAGTTCCCCGGCCGGGGCCTCGTACGCGCCCTGGTCACCCTCCCGCTGGTGCTGCCCCCGGTGGTCGGCGGTGTGGCCCTCCTGCTCGCCCTGGGCCGCAACGGCGTCATCGGCCGGTGGCTCGACACGTGGTTCGGCGTCACCCTCCCGTTCACCACCGCGGGGGTCGTGATCGCGGAGGCGTTCGTCGCGATGCCGTTCCTGGTGATCAGCGTGGAGGGCACGCTGCGCGCCGCCGACCCCCGCTACGAGGAGGCGGCCACCACGCTCGGCGCCTCCCGCTTCACCGCGTTCCGCCGGGTGACCCTGCCGCTGATCGCGCCGGGCATCGCGGCCGGCGCGGTGCTGGCCTGGGCCCGCGCGCTCGGCGAGTTCGGGGCGACGATCACGTTCGCGGGCAACTTCCCCGGCCGCACCCAGACCATGCCCCTCGCGGTCTACCTGGCCCTGCAGAGCGACCCCGAGACCGCCATCTCCCTCAGCCTGGTCCTCCTGACCGTGTCGATCGCGGTACTGGCCGGCCTCCGGGACCGCTGGATGACCACGTCATGACGACCCCCCACCCCAAGCCCACCGACGCCACCGGCCCGTCCCGGGCCGCCGCCGCAGCCACCGACGCCACGAACCCCGCACCGCCCCGCGCCGCAACCGACGGCGCCGACCCCGCCCCGCACCCCACCACAGACCCGCACCCGCCCTCCGGCCTGGACGCCCACCTCGTGGTCGACCGCGGCGGCTTCCGCCTGGACGTCACCCTGCGGGCCACCCCCGGTGAGGTCCTCGCCCTGCTGGGCCCGAACGGCGCCGGCAAGACCACCGCCCTGCGCACCCTCGCCGGCCTCACCCCCCTCACCGACGGTCACCTCCGCCTGGACGGCACCCCCCTGGCCCACACGCCCCCGGAGTCCCGCCCGATCGGCGTGGTCTTCCAGGACTACCTGCTCTTCCCCCACCTGTCCGCCCTGGACAACGTCGCCTTCGGCCCCCGCTGCCAGGGCGTGCGCAAGGCGGAGGCCCGCGCGCAGGCGGCGGCCTGGCTGGACCGGATGGGCCTGGCCGCCCACGCGGGCGCCAGGCCCCGGGACCTCTCCGGCGGCCAGGCCCAGCGCGTGGCCCTCGCCCGCGCCCTGGCCACCCGCCCCCGGCTGCTGCTCCTCGACGAGCCGCTGGCGGCCCTGGACGCCCGTACCCGCCTGGAGGTCCGCGCACAGCTGCGCCGCCATCTGGCCGAGTTCGAGGCGGTCTCGGTGCTGGTCACCCATGATCCGCTGGACGCCATGGTGCTCGCGGACCGGCTGGTGGTCGTGGAGCACGGCCGGGTCGTCCAGCAGGGCACCCCCGCCGACATCGCCCGCCGCCCCCGCACGGACTACATCGCCCGGCTCGTCGGCCTCAACCTCTACCGCGGACAGGCCGCGGGGCACACCGTACGGCTCGACGGCGGCCCCGCGATCACGACCACCGA
The DNA here is from genome assembly GCF_055581365.1 of Streptomyces sp. NPDC031445. Taxonomy (NCBI): domain Bacteria; kingdom Bacillati; phylum Actinomycetota; class Actinomycetes; order Kitasatosporales; family Streptomycetaceae; genus Streptomyces; species Streptomyces sp. NPDC031445. Next base: position 14,871 of record NZ_JBVIJO010000024.1, on the reverse strand, counting down.
GGAGCTGTCGGGCCCGGTCTTCGTGGCGTTCCCGCCGTCCGCCGTGACCCTGTTCCGGGACCGGCCCTCCGGCGCCAGCGCCCGCAACCTGTGGCGCTGCGAGGTCGCCGGCCTGGAGACGCACGGCGACCAGATCCGCGCCGACCTCACCGGCGAACTCCCGCTCGCGGCGGACCTGACGACGGTCGCCGCCGCCGAGCTGGACCTGCACCCGGGTGCACCGGTCTGGGCGACGGTCAAAGCGACGCAGACCCACGCATACCCGGCCTGAGCGCACCGGCGCTCTACGGTGGGTGCCCATGACCCTGAGCATCCGCAACCAGCTGCCCGGCACCGTCACCGAGGTGCGCGCGGGCGAAGTCATGGCGACCGTCAAAGTCCGGCTCTCCGGGGGCCAGGACCTCACCGCCGCCGTCACCCTGGAGGCCGTCGAACAGCTCGGCCTCGCCCCGGGCTCCCCGGTGACCGCCCTGGTGAAGGCGACGGAGGTCTCCCTCGCCGCCAACCGGGTCGAGGGCCTGTCGATCCGCAACCAGCTGCGCGGCACGGTCATCCGTCTCTCGCTGGGCGAGGCCATGGCCACCGTCCGGGTCGCCGTGGAGGGCGGCGAACTGACCGCCGCGATCACGAAGGACGCGGCCGGGGACCTCGGCCTGTTCGTGGGCTCCGACGTCGTCGCCCTGATCAAGGCGACCGAGGTCTCCCTGGCGACGGCGTAGGAAGCCCGAAGGCCCCGCCCGGAACCCGGGCGGGGCCTTCGTCAGCGGTTCGCTCAGTCCTCGTAGGCGTCCAGCGGCGGGCAGGAGCACACCAGGTTGCGGTCGCCGTAGGCCTGGTCGATGCGGCGCACCGGCGGCCAGTACTTGTCGGCGGCCGAGACGCCGGCCGGGAAGACGGCCTCCTCGCGGCTGTAGGCGTGCGTCCACTCACCGCCGAGCGCGGCGGCGGTGTGCGGGGCGTTGCGCAGCGGGTTGTCCTCGGCGGGCCACGCGCCCGAGCCGACCTTGTCGATCTCCGCGCGGATGGCGATCATCGCGTCGCAGAAACGGTCCAGCTCGGCGAGGTCCTCGGACTCGGTCGGCTCGATCATCAGCGTGCCGGCCACCGGGAAGGACATGGTCGGCGCGTGGAAGCCGTAGTCGATCAGGCGCTTGGCCACGTCGTCCACGCTCACGCCGGTCGCCTTGGTCAGCGGGCGCAGGTCGATGATGCACTCGTGCGCCACGAGGCCGCCGGGACCGGTGTAGAGCACCGGGTAGTGCGGCTCCAGGCGCTTGGCGACGTAGTTCGCGGAGAGCACCGCGACCTGCGTGGCGCGCTTGAGGCCCTCGCCGCCCATCAGGCGGACGTACGCCCACGAGATCGGCAGGATGCCCGCGCTGCCCCACGGCGCGGCCGAGATCGGGCCCACGCCCGTCTCGGGGCCGGCCTCCGGCTGGAGCGGGTGGTTCGGCAGGTACGGCGCCAGGTGCGAGCGCACCGCGACCGGGCCGACGCCCGGACCGCCGCCGCCGTGCGGGATGCAGAACGTCTTGTGCAGGTTCAGGTGGGAGACGTCACCGCCGAAGTGGCCGGGCTTGGCGAGGCCGACGAGGGCGTTGAGGTTGGCCCCGTCGACGTACACCTGGCCGCCCGCCTCGTGCACCTGGGCGCAGATGTCGGCGACGTGCTCCTCGAACACCCCGTGCGTGGACGGGTAGGTGATCATCAGCACCGCCAGCTCGTCGCGGTACTGCTCGATCTTGGCGCGCAGGTCCTCGACGTCGATCTCGCCGTCCTCGGCGGTCTTGACGACGACGACCTTCATGCCGGCCATCACGGCGCTGGCCGCGTTGGTGCCGTGCGCGGAGGACGGGATGAGGCACACGGTCCGCTGCTCGTCGCCGTTGGCGCGGTGGTAGCCGCGTACGGCGAGCAGACCGGCCAGTTCGCCCTGGGAACCGGCGTTCGGCTGGAGGGAGACCTTGTCGTAGCCGGTGACCTCGGCGAGGCGGTCCTCCAGCTCGTGGATGAGCGTGAGATAGCCCTGGGCCTGCTCGGCGGGCGCGAAGGGGTGCAGCTGCCCGAACTCGGGCCAGGTGACCGGCTCCATCTCGGTGGTCGCGTTGAGCTTCATGGTGCAGGAGCCCAGCGGGATCATGCCGCGGTCGAGCGCGTAGTCGCGGTCGGCCAGCTTGCGCAGGTAGCGCAGCATCGCGGTCTCGGAGCGGTGCTGGTGGAAGACCGGGTGGGTGAGGTAGGCGTCCGTGCGCAGCAGCGCCTCGGGCAGGGTGTCCTCGGCGCTCTCGTCCAGGGCCTCGATGTCGCCCTCCACGCCGAAGGCGGCGAAGACGGCGGCCAGCTGGGCCCGGTTGGTGGTCTCGTCACAGGCCGCCGAGACGTGGTCGGCGTCGACGAGCCGCAGGTTGACCCCGTTCTCCCGGGCGGCGGCGACGACCGCGGCGGCCTTGCCGGGCACGCGCGCGGTGATCGTGTCGAAGTACGCGCCGTGGACGATCTCCACGCCGCCGGCCTTCAGGCCCTCGGCGAGGATCGTGGCGTACCGGTGCGTGCGCCGGGCGATGGTCCGCAGGCCCTCCGGCCCGTGGTAGACGGCGTACATGCCGGCCATCACGGCGAGCAGCACCTGGGCCGTGCAGATGTTGCTGGTGGCCTTCTCGCGGCGGATGTGCTGCTCACGGGTCTGCAGCGCCAGGCGGTACGCCCTGTTGCCGTCGACGTCGACGGAGACGCCGACGAGCCGGCCGGGGAGGCTGCGGGCGAACTTCTCGTGCACGGCCATGTAGCCGGCGTGCGGGCCGCCGAAGCCCATCGGCACGCCGAAGCGCTGGGTCGTGCCGACGGCGATGTCCGCCCCGAGCTCGCCCGGCGAGGTCAGCAGGGTCAGCGCGAGCAGGTCGGCGGCGACCGTGACCAGGGCGCCCAGCTCGTGCGCCTGGTCGATGAGGGGCTTGATGTCCCGTACGGCACCCGAGGCGCCCGGGTACTGGATCAGCACGCCGTTGATCTCGCGCTCGGCGATGTCCGCCGGGATGCCGTCGCCGAGGTCGGCCACGACGACCTCGACGCCGGTCGGCTCGGCGCGGGTCTCGATCACCGCGATGGTCTGCGGCAGCGCGTCCGCGTCGACCAGGAACAGCCCCTTCTTGTTCTTGCCCATGCGCCTGGACAGCGCCATGGCCTCGGCGGCGGCGGTGCCCTCGTCCAGCAGGGAGGCGCCGGAGGTGGGCAGGCCCGTCAGATCGGCGACCATCGTCTGGAAGTTCAGCAGGGCCTCCAGGCGGCCCTGGGAGATCTCCGGCTGGTACGGCGTGTACGCCGTGTACCAGGCCGGGTTCTCCATGACGTTGCGCAGGACGACGGGCGGCGTGAACGTGCCGTAGTAGCCCAGGCCGATCATGGAGCCGAGGACCTGGTTGCGGTCGGCGAGCGAGCGCAGCTCGGCGAGCACCTCGGCCTCGGTACGCGCACCCGGCAGGTCCAGGGCATCGACGTTCTTGATCACATCCGGCACCGCCGCGGCGGTCAGCTCGTCGAGCGAGCCGTAGCCGGCCTGCGCGAGCATCTTGGCCCGCGCCTCCTGGTCGGGCCCGATGTGGCGCTGCTCGAACGGGGTGCCCGCTTCGAGTTCGGAGAGCGGAATGCGATGGGCGGTCATTGCGGAGGCCTCCTGGTCTGACGCGACCTGCGAGGGGCACCACGGCGCGGGCACCCCGACGGCCTCCCCCTCTGTCATCTCGACCTGAGAGCTTCACCGGACGCCCGCGGGCACCGGCTTTCCCCGTCGGTGAGGGCGGAAGCCGTCGACATCCGCCCTGCTTTCCAGAGTGACCTCGTCCGTGCGGTACGTGAGCCTGAGAGATTCCGGGGAGGATTTGCTCCTTCGGCGCCTCCGAGGTGGTCGGAGGACTCTCCCGCACGGGGTCAGCAGCCGCTGTCAGCCTACCAGCGAGGTCAACGCCGGGGTCTTCGAGTGGCCGCCTCCTTGAATGTGCTCTTTCGTAGTGCTTACGGATGAGGTGCGACCACGTGGAGGGAGAGGGACCGTGCAGACCGACATCGATCCACGCAACCTGATCGGCCGCAAGGCGTTCGACCGCAACGGCACCAAGATCGGCACCATCGACGAGGTGTACCTGGACGACGCGACCGGCGTGCCCGAGTGGGCCGCCATACGCACCGGCCTGTTCTCCCGCGACGCCTTCGTGCCCCTGGAACCCAGCGAACTGGTCGACGACACTCTGCACGTCCCCTTCGACCGCGCCCTGATCAAGGACGCCCCCGACTTCGGCGTGGGCCGCCACCTCTCCCCCGAACAGGAACTGCAGCTCTACCACCACTACGGCCTCGACGTGGCCCCGCCCCCCAAGGTCCCGGACCGCGACTTCGGCAAACTGGCGGGGTCGGAGGAGCCCTGACCCGCGGTTCCTTCCGGGGTCCGGGCCGGAGCCCCGCCGCGCGGGTCGCTGCTCGGCGGCCCCGGACGACCGGGCGGGCCGGGCTCCGTGACCAGTGGCAACGGTTCGGCGCCCGCCAGCGCGGGATCGCCGGCGAAGAACGTCCGCACCCGCCCCGGAGCGGACTGGGGCGTCTCGAACCGCACGGTCACCCGCCCCAGCCCGCTCCCCTGCACCCATCCGTGCCCGTACTCCGTATGGCGCACGTCCTGCCCGGCCCGCCACTCCCGCTCGACGGGCTCCGCCCGCTCCACGACGGCCTCCACCGCACCCTTCTCCGGCTCCTCCGCCACGGGCACCGGGCTCGCCTGCGCGAACAGGTCCTCCTGCGTGTAGTCGGCGAGCCCGGACACCCCCACCCCGAGCAGCCGCACCCCGCCCGTGGTGTCCACGGAGTCCAGCAGCCGCGCCGCCGCCTCGCGGATGACCACGGGGTCGTCGGTGGGCCCCCTCAGCGTCTCGGAGCGGGTCAGGGTGGAGAAGTCGTACCGCCGCACCTTCAGCACGATGGTCCGCCCCGACAGCCCGGCCTCGCGCAGCCGCCGCACACACCGGTCGGCCAGCCGCCGCACCTCCAGGCCGACCCGCAGCCGGTCGTGGATGTCCACGTCGTACGTGTCCTCCACGGACACCGACTTCGCCTCCCGCTCGGCCACCACGGGCCGCTCGTCCCGCGCCAGCGCCATGGCGTACAGCGCCTGACCGTGCGCCTTGCCGAGCAGCCGGACCAGCTCGTCCTCGCCGGCCTCCGCCAGTTCCTCCACCGTGGTGATCCCGGCCCGGCGCAGATGGTCCCCGGTCGCCGGTCCGACACCCGGCAGGGTGCGCACCGGCAACGGTGCCAGCAGCGCCCGCTCCGTGCCCGGCTCGATCAGCCGCAGGCCGTCCGGCTTCGCCTGCTCGGAGGCGATCTTCGCGAGCATCTTGGAGGCGGCGAGTCCCACCGACCCGGTGAGCCCGGTGACCGTCCGGATGTCCGCGCGCAGCTTCTCCCCCGCCCGTCGCGCCGACTCCCCGTCCCAGGCCGTTCCCCCGGCCTCCAGGTCCACGAACGCCTCGTCCAGGCTCAGCGGCTCGACCAGCGGTGACAGCTCCCGCAGCAGCGCCATCACCTGTTCGCTGATCGTCCGGTACAGGGTGAAGCGCGGCACCAGGTACGCCGCGTTGGGAGCCAGCCGGCGCGCCTGGGCCATGGGCATCGCCGAGTGGACCCCGAACGCCCGTGCCTCGTACGACGCGGTGGCCACCACCCCGCGCGGTCCGAGCCCGCCCACGACCACCGCTTTCCCGCGCAGGCTCGGCTTGGACGCCTGCTCCACCGAGGCGTAGAAGGCATCCATGTCGAGATGCAGGATCGTCGGCGCGTTTCTCACATCCCCGATGCTGCACCACGGCACTGACAATCCGGGGGGCCTGGGAACCCCGGGATTGCTCCGGCGGGCGGACTCGGCGTCAGACCGCCCGGTTGCGGCGCCGCGCCAGCTCGTCCGCCGGGTTGTGCCCGACCAGGGTCTCGCCCGTGTCGATGCGCTCGCCGTGCAGCTGGGAGAGGGCGCTTTCCACGTCCCGCCACACCACGCCGACAGCGATGCCGAAGATGCCCTGACCGCCCTGGAGCAGGGCGTGGACCTCGTCCGGCGAGGTGCACTCGTACACGGTGGCGCCGTCGCTCATCAGGGTCATCCGCTCCAGGTCTCGGAAACCGCGTTCCCTGAGATGCTGGACGGCCGTGCGGATGTTCTGCAAGGACACTCCGGTGTCCAGGAACCGCTTCACGATCTTCAGGACGACGACGTCCCGGAAGCTGTACAGACGCTGGGTGCCCGACCCGTAGGCGGGCCGGACGCTGGGCTCGACCAGACCGGTGCGCGCCCAGTAGTCGAGCTGCCGGTAGGTGATGCCGGCAGCCGCGCAGGCCGTGGGCCCGCGGTAGCCGATCTCCTCGGACGCCATGGACGCCACCCCTCCGCCGTTCGGCACCGCCGTCGGCAGCTGCGGAGCCTGCTCCACCGCGCTGCCGGGATGGGCATGACCCCCGCCGGATCGCGGCCGCGAGCTCGGGGGCGGGTACGGACCGCTCTCCCCGAAACCGCGTCCGGGGGCACCCCCAGCCGTACCGTCGCCGCTCGTTCTCACGCCGACCTCCGTCCTTGACCTGCCTTCTCGACGGTAGGCAGTCACCAGGGGTGCGTCAACGATCGCCACACTCGGCACGCCGAGTGATAATCACCCAAGGAGTGGTTTCCCGTGTCCCACCGCGGGGAAAGGCTAGCCGAATGCGCTGGCGGGGGGCCGTAGGACGCTCTCACCGGCCGGAGGCAATTGCCGGGGCGCGGACCGTGCCGGGCCGCCGTCCGCCCCGGCAGCACCGGGGCGGACGGGCGGGTCCCGGGACTCACTGACTGCTGGTGCCGAAGTCCTCGGGCGAGATCTGGTCGAGGAACTCGCGGAACTTCTCCACCTCGTCCTCCTGCTCGTCCGGAATGGCGATGCCGGCGTCGTCCAGCACCGTGTCACTGCCGTAGATCGGCGTTCCGGTGCGCAGGGCGAGCGCTATGGCATCGGAGGGGCGGGCGCTGACCTCGACCCCACTGGCGAACACCAGCTCCGCGTAGAAGACACCTTCCCGCAGATCGGTGATGCGCACTTCGGTCAGCTCCTGGCCGACGGCCTCCAGCACGTCCTTGAACAGGTCGTGGGTCAGCGGTCGCGCGGGGGCCATGCCCTGCTGGGCGAAGGCGATCGCCGTCGCCTCCCCCGGCCCGATCCAGATGGGGAGGTAACGATCGCCTCCCACTTCGCGCAGGAGCACGATCGGTTGGTTGGAGGGCATTTCGACCCGGACACCTACGACATCGAGCTCGTTCACACAGCAACCCTAGGCCGTGCCCGGGACGTTTGGGTAGTCGGGCCGGGAACAGGTGCCCGATCCGGCCGCTCCGCGGCCCGCCGTATCAGGGCAGCCGGACGCCGAGAGCGGTCTTCACCAGGGCCGCGTGCAGCCTCACCGTCAGGGCCGCCAGCTCCTTCGTACGGGCCTCGGCGTGTGCCCTGGTCTGCGGGTTGCGGTGGCGCTTGAGCGGGGCCACCACCTGGTCGACCAGGCCCGCCTCGCGGTCGGCGGCGGCCTTCATCACCCGAAGGTGGCGCGGCTCGATCCCGAACCGGCCCAGCTCGGTGATGAGCGAGGCCACGGTGACGGCCTCGGCGTCGTACGCCCCGTCCTCCAGCGGAGCGAGGAGCCCGTAGGACTCCCACTCCTTCAGGTCGCTCTCGTCGATGTCCGCGGCGGCCAGCAGCTCGGACCTGCCGATCCTGGCCACCGTCGGCCCTTCCGCGCGTGCGGGCGCTTCCTCCGCGGTGCGCTGGCGGCCCACCACGGGCAGCGGGACGGCCTCACCCCGCTCCATGGCGTCCAGGTGCTCACGGATCACCTTGAGCGGCAGGTAGTGGTCCCGCTGCATCCGCAGGACGTGACCGAGGCGCTCGACGTCCCCGGCGCTGAACTTGCGGTACCCCGACGGGGTCCGCTGCGGCTCGATGAGTCCCTCCGACTCCAGGAAGCGGATCTTGGAGATGGTGACTTCGGGGAACTCGTCGCGCAGCACGTTCAGCACCGTGCCGATGCTCATCAGCCCACTGTCCCTGGCGGCGGTACCGCTTCCGGCACCGCCGCTCGGTGTTTGAAGCATGGACCTTCCCTGGGGGTCCCCCCGGACGCCGGTCCGGGGGCGGGTCAGATGCCCTGCCGGCTCGCGTAGAACACCAGCCGGTACTTGCCGATCTGCACCTCGTCGCCGTTCGACAGGGCGACCTGGTCGATGCGCTCCCGGTTGACGTACGTGCCGTTCAGGCTGCCCACGTCGGCCACCGTGAAGGAGCCGTCCGGGGAGCGCCGGAACTCCACGTGGCGCCGGGAGACGGTCACGTCGTCCAGGAAGATGTCGCTCTGCGGGTGCCGGCCGGCCGTGGTCAGGTCGCTGTCCAGCAGGAAGCGGCTGCCCGAGTTCGGCCCCCGGCGCACCACCAGCAGCGCCGAGCCCAACGGCAGCGCGTCCACCGCGGCCTGCGCCTCCGGGGAGAGCATCGGCAGCGGCGTCTGGCCGGTCGCCTCGGAGTCGTAGGCCTCCAGGCCCGAGATCGAGATCGTGGACGTCGTCTCGGAGGCCCGCTCGGGCGTCAGCCCGGGACGCAGCGGCGCCCCGCAGTTGGAGCAGAACCGGGCGTTCTGCGCGTTCCGGTTACCGCACCTCGTACATACCAGGACCGACATAGACGGATCCTCCTGCCGCGGCTGCCCCGCCGGGGCGTTGGACGCGTACGGGCCGGGGGCGAACCCTCCACCCGTACCTGAGGTTGACGGTTGCCCGAAACCTATGCCGCCGGACTGGGCAGGGTCAACAGACGCCGCGCCCTGACCTCCCGAAATGTCACCGCCCGGACCAGCGACCTGGTCCCGGAACAGCGGGCGCTGGCCCTCCGCGTCAGGCTGTGCGCGATGACGAGCGGTCGCGTTGTCGCTGCCCTCTCGCGCGCTCTTGCCGAACAACTTCGCAAACAACTTCACGGGCGATTCCCCTTGACCGAAACAGACCCGCCCGTGGGGCAGGACGAACCCTGATTGCCTACACCGGCCGAGCCGGACATTCTCACAACGTCCGTATCCACCAGACAGTTTCCACCACGCACCACCCCTTCGGTGCGCCGACCCCCCGCAACCTCATGCCCCTGCCGGACGGCCACCATGCACCGCCGGTTCACTGGGAGGACGACCGAGCGTAGTCAGGCCGCTTCGCCTGTCGCAAGGCATCCACGACGATCTTGTCCGACCGCTCGACGGTCACCGTGGCCTGCTCCTTCTCCAGAGTCTGCACCACGCCTCCCGGGATGTTCAGCGCGGGCTCGAGGTCCTGCGGCTTGCCGATGACCTTGAAACGATAGGGGGCGTTGATCTTGTTCCCGTCGACGCTCACGCTCTTGCCGGAGTCGGTGAAGTAGGTGCCGGCCACCACGCGCACCCCGTTGACCTCGATCGCCTCCGCACCGGCCGCGCGCAGCTCCTGGATCGCGTCGAGCAGCATGTCCGCCTCGACCGTCCCCTTCGTGTCCTCGATCGTCATGGTGATGCCGGGACCCTGCGCCGCCACGGTGCCCGCCAGGATGCCGAGTTGCCTCTCCTTCTCGGCGGTCTGCCGGCGCGCCTCGGCGGCCTGGTCGGAGCTGCTCTGCAACTCCTGACGCTGCTTGTCGAGTCCCTGCTTCTCGTCCTGAAGACGCTGAGTACGCGAATCCAGTTCATCGAGGATGCGCACAAGATCTTCTTGGCGGGCCCCGCGCAGTGCGCCGTCGCTGTCGCTGTTGGACGCCACCTGTACGGCCAGGCCGAAACCCAGCCCGAACAGCAGCACCGCCACGATGAGTTGGGCACGCGTGAAGCGCGGCGGCCACAGCCCCTTGACGAGCCGCTGCCGGCCCGTCAGCGGTTGCTGGGGCTCCCCTGCGGACGGCTGCCCGGCCTCGGGCGCGGGTGCGGGCACTTCCGCCGGCAGTTCCCTGCGCAACCGGTTCTCCGGCTGGTCGTCGCGGCCGTTGCCGCCGTTGCTGTCGTTCTGCTCGCTCATCGGTGTCACGCCCGGAACACGTGCCGCCGGATCGCCGCGGCGTTGGAGAAGATGCGGATGCCCAGCACCACGACGACACCCGTGGACAGCTGCGCGCCCACGCCCAACTTGTCGCCGAGGAACACGATGAGGGCGGCGACGACCACGTTCGACAGGAACGACACCACGAACACCTTGTCGTCGAAGATGCCGTCGAGCATGGCCCGCAGACCACCGAAGACGGCGTCCAGCGCCGCCACGACGGCGATCGGCAGATACGGCTCGACGACCGCCGGAACCTCGGGCCGGACCAACAGGCCGGCCACGACTCCCACGACGAGGCCCAGTACGGCGATCACGATGTGCCCTTCTCGGTTTTCTCGGACTTCGGCTGTGCTGTGCGTACGATCACACTGGGTGCGGCGGGCAACCGGACGTCGCCCTCCGCGGAGATGGTGGCGCGGATGCCGTAGTTCTCCTCCAGGGCGTGCAGGTACAGGCCGTCGGCGCCGTTCTGGAACCTGGTGCTCAGCCTCTCCCCGTCCCCCACCGCCAGCACCGTGTACGGCGGCACCAGCGGCCTGTTGTCGACCAGTATCGCGTCACCCGCCGCCCTGATCGCGGACAGGGCGGTCAGCCGCTGCCCGTTGACGGAGATCGCCTCGGCCCCGGAGGCCCACAGCCCGTTGACCACGCGCTGCATGTCACGGTCCCGCACCCGGCCGGTGTCGGAGAAGCCCGACGTCTCCCGGGGGTTGGCCCCGCCCCCGCCGCCGCTCGCCTCCTTGGCGTCGTTCACGACGAGCTTGACACCGGGACCGTGCACCGCGGTGGCACCCGACAACAGACCCACCAGGTCCGCCTCGGCGCTGCCCCCGCTCGACTTCAGGGCCGCCCGCTGCCGCGCACTCACGTCGTCACGCAGGGTGTCGACGGTGCTTTCGAGCTTGTCCGCGGCCGCTGTCTCGCTGTCGATGCGGTCGATCAGTTCCTGGCGCTCCTTGGCCACCACGGGCGCCGCCACGCGCGCCTGGGCCGCGCCCACGGTCACGACGAGCGCCGCGAGGACGAGGCCGGCGGCCAGGCCCAGCTTGGCCCGGAGCGTCTTCGGCAGGCCGCCCTCGCCCTCGGACTTCCTGCGGGCGGCGGCCTCGGCGTACCCGTCGTCGAGGCTGTGGTCCATGACGTTGGTGATCAACGACATGGAGGCGTCCGGGCGCTGCGGCCGCGTCGGGCTGCTCCGAACGGGGGGTTGCTGCGGCATGCCGCACATCGTCGCATGTCGCGAGCAGTACCTCCGAACGGCCCCACCGGCGTGCCGGACAGGCCCCCTTGGGGACACTTGTCCGGCACGCACGCGTGCAGCGGGTTTTGCCGTTCTCAGCCGCCCACGCTCACCGGCCGGCGCTGTCCACGACTGCCGACCACTCGTCCAGCAGGGCCTGCGCTGAGGCGTCGTCCGGCCCCTCCGCCCACAGGTGGGTGACCGCCTCGGCCGGGTCCGGGAGCACCATCACCCAGCGCCCGTCGGTCTCCACGACCCGCACACCGTCGGTCGTGTCGACGGAGCGGTCCCCCGCCGCCTCGACGACCCGGCGCATCACCAGGCCCTTGACGGCCCACGGCGTCGCCAGGTCCCGCTTGAGGACGTGCGCCCGCGGGATCCGGGCGTCGATCTGGCTCAGCGTGAGCTGGGTCCGCGCCACGAGCCCGATCAGGCGTACGAAGGCGGCCGTGCCGTCGTACACACCGCTGAACTCGGGGACGATGAACCCGCCCTTGCCGTCGCCGCCGAAGATGGTGCCCTCCTCACGCCCCACGCGCGTGAGGTCGTCGGGCGAGGTCGTCGTCCACTCGACCTGGGTGCCGTGGTACGCGGCCACCTGCTCGGCGATCCGGGTCGTGGTGACCGGCAGCGCCACCCGACCGCTGCGCCGCTCGGCGGCCACCAGGTCCAGCATCACCAGCAGCGCCCGGTCGTCCTCGATGATCCGGCCCTTCTCGTCCACGAGCGACAGCCGCTCGCCGACGGGGTCGAACCGGACGCCGAACGCGGCACCCGACGAGGCCACGATCTCACCGAGCCGCACCAGCCCCTTGCGCCGCATCTCGGCCGTCTCGGTGGGCCGGGACTCGTCCAGGCCCGGGTTGATGGTCAGCGAGTCCACACCGAGCTTGCCGAGCAGGCTGGGCAGCACGAGCCCGGCACTGCCGTTCGAGGCGTCCACGACCACCTTGAGGCCCGACTCGGCTATGCCGGTCGTGTCGACGTTCCGCAGCAGCGATCCGGTGTACGAGTCGAAGACGCTGGCCGGGAAGTGCAGGTCACCGATCTCACCGGGGAACGCCCGCCGGTACTCCTGGCGCGCGAACACCCGGTCGAGCTTGCGCTGGCTGCCCTGGGACAGGTCCGCGCCCTGTCCGTCGAAGAACATGATGTCGACCGAGTCCGGGACGCCCGGCGAGGTCCGGATCATGATGCCGCCGGAACTGCCGCGCGCGGTCTGCTGCCGGGCCACGGGCAGCGGTACGTTCTCCAGGTCGCGTACGTCGATGGCGCTGGCCTGGAGCGCGGAGATCACCGCCCGCTTGAGCGCCCGGGCACCCCGGGAGTGGTCGCGGGCCGTGGTGACGGTGGAGCCCTTCTTCAGGGTCGTCGCGTAGGCACCGGCGAGCCGCACCGCCAGTTCCGGCGTGATCTCCACGTTCAGGATGCCGGAGACGCCCCGGGCGCCGAACAGGTGGGCCTGCCCCCGGGACTCCCAGATCACCGAGGTGTTGACGAAGGCGCCGGCCTCGATGGTCTTGAACGGGTAGACACGGACATTGCCCTGGACGATCGATTCCTCACCGATCAGGCACTCGTCGCCGATGACCGCGCCGTCCTCGATCCGGGCCGCACGCATGATGTCGGTGTTCTTGCCGACGACACAGCCGCGCAGATTGCTGTGCTGCCCGATGTACACGTTGTCGTGCACGACGGCCTTGTGCAGGAAGGCACCGCTCTTGACGACGACGTTGGAGCCGACGACGGTGTGCTCCCGGATCTCCGCGCCGGCCTCGACCTTCGCGTAGTCGCCGATGTACAGCGGTCCCCGCAGCATGGCGTCGGGATGCACCTCGGCGCCTTCGGCCACCCAGACGCCCGGGGAGATCTCGAAGCCGTCGATGTCGACGTTGACCTTGCCCTCGAGGACGTCCGCCTGGGCCTTCACATAGCTCTCGTGCGTGCCGACGTCCTCCCAGTAGCCCTCGGCGACATAGCCGTAGATCGGCTTGCCTTCCTTCATCAGCTGCGGGAAGACATCGCCGGACCAGTCGACGGGGACATCGGCCTCGACGTAGTCGAAGACCTCCGGCTCCATGACGTAGATGCCGGTGTTCACCGTGTCCGAGAAGACCTGCCCCCAGGTCGGCTTCTCCAGGAAGCGTTCGACCTTGCCTTCCTCGTCGACGATGGTGATGCCGAACTCCAGCGGATTGGGCACACGGGTCAGGCAGACCGTGACCAGAGCACCCTTCTCCTTGTGGAAATTGATCAGATCGGTGAGGTCGAAGTCCGTCAGCGCATCGCCGGAGATGACGAGGAAGGCGTCGTCCTTCAGCGCCTCCTCGGCGTTCTTGACGCTTCCGGCGGTACCGAGTGGCTTCTCCTCGTTGGCGTACGTGAGCTCCATGCCGAGCTCTTCGCCGTCACCGAAGTAGTTCTTTACGAGGGACGCCAGGAACTGCACCGTGACCACGGTCTCGTTGAGCCCGTGCTTTTTGAGCAGTCGCAGCACGTGCTCCATGATCGGGCGATTCGCCACGGGCAGGAGCGGCTTGGGCATGCTGGAGGTCATTGGGCGAAGGCGTGTGCCCTCGCCGCCGGCCATCACGACGGCCTTCATGTCGGAAGCGTCCTCCTAAAGAGATGACTGTCTAGCCGACTTCACCCGTCCAAAGTGTCCCGCATTTCAGGGCGGGCGGCCATCGGACGACTTTGTCCAGACAAGGAGCGGGCTCAATCGGCCACGGCGTCCGCGCGCACCAGACGGCGGACTTGTACTACGTACAGCACTCCTGCCCACCAATAGAGGGTTGTACCCCATCCGGCGAAAGCCCACCCGAAAACTGCAGCGAGTGACGCGATCCATCCGTTTCCGTCGCTGAGGAGCAGGAGCGGGAAGGCGTACATGAGGTTGAACGTGGCGGCCTTGCCGAGGAAGTTCACCTGCGGCGGCGGATAGCCGTGCCGGCGGAGGATGCCCACCATGACCAGGAGGACCAGCTCCCGGGCCAGCAGGAGGGCGGTGAGCCAGAGCGGGAGGATCTCCCGCCAGGTCAGCCCGAGCAGGGTGGACAGGACGTAGAGCCGGTCGGCCGCGGGGTCGAGCAGCCGGCCGAGGCTGCTGATCTGGTTCCAGCGCCGGGCGAGCTTGCCGTCCAGGTAGTCGCTGATCCCGCTGAGAGCCAGCACGAGGAGGGCCCAGCCATCGCTCTTGGGGCCGCCGAACTCCGGCCTGAGGATCAACCACAGGAAGAGGGGTACGCCGACGAGCCGCGCCATGCTGAGGATGTTGGGGATGGTGAGGACCCGGTCTGTCTGGACGCGGGTCTCCTGGACCTCCACCCGGGGGCCTCCTGTGCGAAATGAACCGACGATGCCTCCTGACCTTACCTCAACGCAAAAAAGCTCCGGCCCCTGGGCAGTGCCCAAGAGCCGGAGCTTCAAAAGGAGTTCGGCGGCGTCCTACTCTCCCACAGGGTCCCCCCTGCAGTACCATCGGCGCTGTGAGGCTTAGCTTCCGGGTTCGGAATGTAACCGGGCGTTT
>NZ_JBVIJO010000023.1:47601-61205 GCF_055581365.1 Streptomyces sp. NPDC031445 | reverse complement strand
GCGATCTCCCACAGCCCGTCCGGAACAATCCAACTCCACGTACCCCGCCCCATACGCAGCCCAACGAGCGATCACCACATAGGACACCGTCTAAGCACCGCTACAGGATCGACGGCACCCACCCGCCCTCACGCGCCCCCAGGAGACAGCCGTCCCCACCCCCCTCACACCCCCCGCGCCGGCCCCGTGCTCTGGCGGGCGATCAGTTGCGGGAGCGGTACCTGGACCGTGGCCGGTGAGGAACCGTCCAGCAGGGAGAGCAGCTCTCGCGCGGCGGTGCGGCCGAAGGCCACGCTGTCCCGGGACAGCGCGGACAGCCACGGTTTGACCATCCGGCACAGCGCGGAGTCCTCCCACGCGACCACCGAGACGTCCTCCGGCACCGAGAAGCCGAGTTCGACGGCGGTGGCCACCCCGGCGACCGCCATCACGTCGTTGTCGTAGATCAGCGCGGTGGGCGCGGCGGGTGCGGACAGGACGCGGTGGGTGACGGCGGCGCCCTCGGCGTCCGAGTAGTCGGTGGTCACCGAGCGGACCTCGGTCAGGCCGCGCCGTTCGGCCTCGGCCCGCAGGCTGCGCATCCGGCGCTGGGTGTGCGCGAGGCCGGGGAGCCCGGCGATGTGCACGATCCGCCGGTGGCCCAGGGCGTGCAGTTCCGCGACGACGGCGGCCATCGCGCCGGCGTCGTCGGCCCACACCGCCGACAGCCGGGGGTTCAGCCCGGCCGGCGCGCCCCCGATCACCACGGCGGGCAGGCCGAGTTCGTCGAGGAGGCCGGGGCGGGGGTCGTCGGTGCGGGGGTCGACCATCAGGACGCCGTCGACCCGGTGCTCGGCCCACCAGGTCCGGTATACCGCGCATTCGTCGGCAATGTCCTCTACAACTTGGAAGAGCAGGCCGAGATGGCGTTCGGCCAGCACTTCCTGGATGCCCGAGACCAGCTGGAGGAAGAACGAGTCCACACCGAGCGTGTGCGCGGGCCTGGCCAGCACGAACCCGACCGTGGCCGCGCCCTCGCCGGACAGCTGGCGCGCGGCGGTGCTCGGCCGCCAGCCGAGCTGTTCGGCCACCCGGCGCACCCGGGCCCGGGTCACCTCGGAGACGCCGGGACGGTCGTTGAGGGCGAAGGAGACGGCGCTCTCGGAGACCCCGGCCCGTCGCGCGATGTCCTTCATCGTCGGCCGGCGCGCCGGTGAACGCTTGTCCGCCACTTCCGCTCCCATTCTCTGCCGGTGAGCACTAATGCGCTTGAGCGGGACCAGCCTAAAGCGCATTAGTGAGCAGTGACAAGGGGCAGGAGTCGCTTCTGTTACACGCGTCTGACCTGTGACTTTGGATGTGATGAGTAACTTTTCGACCTCGATCCATTGACATTTTTCCATCGAAGGATGCAAGGTCTGCCCCTGAACCCGTGGCCGGCATCGTCGCCGTCGCCCGCTGTCCGAAGGAGCCTCCAGCCGTGCGCATATCCCGCAGAACCCTCGCCACCGCTGCCGTCGTCGCGGCCCTGCTGCCGCTGAGTGCCTGCGGCTCCGGGAACGACGACAGCTCGTCGGGCGACGCTTCCGGCAAGATCCAGGGCGACATCACCTTCCAGACCTGGAACCTGCGCGCCAACTTCAAGCCCTACTTCGAGGGCCTGATCTCCGACTTCGAGCACCAGTACCCCGGCACCCACGTGAAGTGGGTCGACCAGCCCGCCGAGGGCTACGCCGACAAGCTCAGCGCGGAGGCGGCCGGCGGCACGCTGCCCGACGTCGTCAACGTCTCCCCCGACCTGGCCGCCCCGCTCGCCAGGGCCGGGCTCGCCCTGAACCTGGACAAGGACAAGGCGGCGGCGAAGTACAAGAGCGAGTACCTGCCGGGCGCGTGGAGCAGCACCGACATCCCGGGCCTGCCGGGCACCTGGGCGTTCCCCTGGTACCTGAACACCGGGCCGCTGTTCTACAACAAGGCCCTGTTCAAGGAGGCCGGCCTCAACCCCGACCAGCCGCCGAAGACGTACGCCGAACTGTTCGACGCCGGCCTGCAGATCTCCAAGAAGACCGACGGCAAGGTCGCCACCCTCGCCAACGTGCCGTCCATCGAGGACTTCGGCCGCTACGGCGTCCAGCTGGTGAACAAGGAAGGCACCGCCTTCTCCTTCAACGACGCCAAGGGTGTCGAACTCCTCACCAAGTACAAGGAGTTGTACGACGCCAAGGCCCTCGACCCGCAGGCCCTGACGGCCACGCCCGAGTCGGCCGGCCACAAGTTCCTCACCGGTGCCGTCGCCATGAACCCCGGCAGCGCGCTGGACCTGAAGAACTTCAAGACGCAGGCGCCGACCCTGTACAAGAACATCGGCATCACCGACCAGATCACCAGCACCGGCCACGTCAACATGTACGTGCAGAACGTGATGGTGAACGCGCAGTCCAAGCAGAAGCCCGCGGCCGTGGCCTTCGCGCACTTCGTCACCGACGCGAAGAACCAGATGGCCTTCGCCAAGCAGGTCGCCATCTTCCCGAGCACCGCCGGCTCCCTGAACGACCCGTACTTCACCAAGGAGGACGGCACCGACGAGACCCGGGTCCGGGTGGCCGCCGCCAAGTCGCTGAAGACGGCCGTGAACTACACGCCGGTGGTGTTCAGCGACCAGATGAAGACCGCGCTCCAGCAGGAGATCGCCAAGGCGCTCCAGGGCAAGGAGAGCCCCAAGCAGGCGCTCGACAACGCTGTCAAGGCCTGCGACCAGCTGCTCAAGCAGGGCTGATCCGCCGTGGCTCTCTCCTCCCCTGCTCGCCGGGGCTCCCGGGTGCGGCGCCAGCTGCCCACCAGTCCGTGGCTGTTCGCCGCACCCGGGTTGCTGGTCACCGCCGCGTTCGTGCTGTACCCGTTCGTGTCGACCGTGGTGAACTCCTTCACCGACCGTCGCACCCTGGTCCCGGGCCACTTCGTCGGTCTCGCCAACTACCGCGAGATGCTCCACGACGACCAGTTCTGGGTCGCCCTGCGCAACAGCACGCTGTACGTCGTCGGAGTCGTCCCGGCGCTGGTGATCCTGCCGTTGCTGCTCGCGCTGCTGGTGCAGAAGCACATCCCCGGCATCGCCTTCTTCCGGTCCGCCTTCTACACCCCGGTCGTCGCCTCGATCGTGGTCGTCGGCCTGATCTGGGTGTGGCTGCTGGACGAACGCGGTCTGATCAACTCGCTGCTGGAGACCCTGGGCGCCGGCCCGGTCGGGTTCCTCAGCGACCAGTGGCTGATCCTGCTCAGCGCCATGGCGGTCACGGTCTGGAAGGGCCTCGGCTACTACATGATCATCTACCTGGCGGCCCTCGCGAACGTGCCGCGTGAACTACACGAGGCCGCCGCCGTGGACGGCGCGGGCGCGGTCCGCCGCTTCCTCAGCGTCACCGTGCCCGCCCTGCGGTCCACGATGGTCCTGGTGGCCGCGCTCTCCTCGGTCTCCGCCTTCAAGGTGTTCTCCGAGGTGTACCTGATCGCGAACCCGACCGGCGGACCGGGCGGCGAGGACACCACCCTCGTCATGCTCGTACAGCGCACCGGCACCGGCCTGAGCGGCCGGGTCGGCTACGCCTCCGCCATCTCCGTGGTGGTCTTCCTGATCACCGTGGTGCTGATGCTGCTGGTGCTGCGCGCGGACCGGAAGGACGAGGCCCAGGCATGACCGACACCCTGCGCACCCCGGGCGAGCGGTCCGCCCGCCCGGGCCACCCGACGACCGACACCGCCCGGCGGACCGGCCGCCGCACCCGTTTCACCGACGAGACCGGCCAGCGCGTACGGCCCTGGGAACTCGTCCTGCGCTACCTGCTGCTGCTCGCCGTGCTGGCCCTGACGATCGGCCCGTTCCTGTGGCAGCTGTCGACCTCGCTGAAGGGCCCGACGGAGGACATCTACAGCTCCCCGCCGTCGTTCCTGCCCGAACACCCCACCCTGCACAACTACAGCCGGGTCGCCGACGTCATCCCCGTCTGGGACTACGCCCTGAACTCCCTCAAGGTCGCCGTCGCCAGCGTGGTCACCAACTGCGTCGGCTCCGCCCTCGCCGGCTACGCCCTGGCGCGGCTGCGCTACCGGGGCCGCAGGGTGGCCACCCTGGTCTTCATCCTGGCGCTGCTGGTGCCCGCCGAGAGCATCATCATCGCCCAGTTCACGACCATGCGGTCGCTGGACCTGAACAACACCCTGATCGGCGTGGTGCTGCCGGGCTGCGTCGGTGCGCTGAACGTGCTCCTGATGCGCAACGCCTTCCTCAACCTGCCGTACGAGATCGAGGAGGCCGCCTTCGTCGACGGCGCCAACGTCTGGCAGCGGTTCCTGCGGATCGCGCTGCCGTCGGTCAGGGGCACCCTCGCCGTCGTCGCGATCTTCGCCTTCATGGGCGCCTGGGACGACTTCCTGTGGCCGCTGATCGTGCTCGGCGACCCGTCCAAGTTCACCCTCACCGTCGGCCTGAACTACCTGCACGGCACCTTCGCCAACGACCAGCGCCTGGTCGCCGCGGGAACGATCATCGCCGTGGCCCCGCTCATCACCCTCTTCGCCTGCCTCCAGCGGTACTTCTTCCGCGGGGTCGGTGAGGGCGCCGTCAAGGGCTGAGCCCACGCCACCCCCCAGCTCAAGGACATCCATGCCTCCTGCCGTGCGCTTCGGCGTCAACTACACCCCCAGCGAAGGGTGGTTCCACCACTGGCTCGACTTCGACCTCGACTCCGTGCGCGCCGACCTGGACTCGATCGCCGCGCTCGGCCTGGACCACGTCCGGGTCTTCCCGCTGTGGCCCTACTTCCAGCCGAACCGGGCCCTCATCCGGCCGCGCGCGGTGGAACAGCTCGTGGCCCTCGCCGACGCCGCCGCCGAACGCGGCCTGGACGTCAACGTGGACGGGCTCCAGGGCCACCTGTCCAGCTTCGACTTCCTGCCCGCCTGGACACGCACCTGGCACCGGCGCAACCTCTTCACCGACCCCGAGGTCATCGACGGTCAGGCCGCCTACCTGCGCACCCTGGCCGCCGCCCTCGCCGACCGGCCCAACTTCATCGGCATGACCGTCGGCAACGAGGTCAACCAGTTCAGCGCCGGCCCCCACCCCGACCCGGACCGGGCCGCGCCCGAGCAGATCGACGCCTGGCTGGAGCGCATGCTCGCGGCCTGCGAGGAGGGCGCCCCCGGCCGGCTGCACCTGCACGCCGAGTACGACGCCACCTGGTACCAGCACGACATGCCGTTCACCCCGGCGCAGGCCGCCCGGTACGGCGGCGTCACCGCCGTGCACTCCTGGGTGTTCAACGGCACCGCCCAGCGCCACGGCCGTACCTCCGTACCCAGCGAGCACCACGCCGCCTACCTGGTCGAGCTGAGCAAGGCGTGGGCGGACGACCCGCACCGGCCGGTGTGGCTCCAGGAGGTCGGCGCCCCCGCGCCCCTGGTGCCCGCCGAGCATGCCGCCGCCTTCGCCGAGGCGACCGTCGCCAACGTGCTGGACTGCCCCGGCCTGTGGGGTGTCACCTGGTGGTGCTCGCACGACGTCTCGCGCGGCCTGGCCGACTTCCCGGAACTGGAGTACAGCCTCGGCCTGCTGACCAACGACCGGCGGCCGAAGGACATCGCGCGGGTGCTGGCCGACGCGGCCCGCCGGACCCACCGGGCGCCGGCACCGCGCACCACCGCCCTCGTCGTGCCCGCCGACCCGGAGAAGCGCACGGCGCTCGCCCCGGGCGGGGACCTGTACGACGCCTTCTTCCGGCTGACCGCCGACGGGGCGCGGCCCACCACCGTGCTCGACGTCCGCGCCGACGACGCGGACCACCTGCGGGCGCGTGGCATCACCGAGGTGGTCACGGCCGGGCAGGTGCTCCCGGCAGCGGGGACGGGCGCGGCGCGGGCGACCGCTGCCGAGTGACATCCCCGCACCCGTCACCCACCCTGGTAACCACCCTCCTGACGTACGACCTACGGAGCATCCCCCATGCATGACGACCGCACCCTGGTGGAAGCCCGCCTCAAGCGGGTCCTCGAAGAACGCATCCGCCCCGCGGTGTACCCCGAGTCCGTACCGCTTCAGGTGGCGGTGTGGCACGCGCCCGGCGAGCCGGTGCCGGTCGCGGAGGGACTGGCCGCCGAGCCCGAGCCGATCGAGGTGGGCGCCCGGTGGGGTGCTCCGTGGGGCACCAGCTGGTTCCGGGTGACGGGGACCGTGCCCGAGAAGTGGGCCGGCCGGACCGTCGAGGCCCTGCTGGACCTCGGGTTCGACGAGAACATGCCCGGTTTCCAGTGCGAGGGCCTGGTCTACCGGCCCGACGGCACGCCGGTGAAGGGCCTCAACCCGCGCAACCAGTGGGTGCGGATCGGCGCGCCCGTGGCGGGCGGCGAGGAGGTGCGGCTGCACGTCGAGGCCGCCTCCAACCCGGTCATCCTGGACTACCACCCCTTCCTGCCGACGCAGCTGGGCGACAAGGAGACCGCCGGCAGCGAGCCGCAGTACACCCTGACCCGCATGGACCTCGCCGTGTTCGACGAGACCGTGTGGCAGCTCGTGCTGGACCTGGAGGTGCTGGGTGAGCTGATGGCCGAGCTGCCGGTGGACTCCGCGCGCCGCTGGGACATCCTGCGCGCCGTGGACCGGGCGCTCGACGCGGTCGACCTCCAGGACGTGAACGGCACGGCGGAACGGGCCCGGCAGCAGCTCACCGGCGTCCTGTCGGCCCCCGCCGTGCCGTCCGCGCACCGCATCAGCGCCGTCGGGCACGCGCACATCGACTCCGCCTGGCTGTGGCCGCTGCGGGAGACGGTGCGCAAGGTGGCCCGTACGACGTCCAACATGACCGCGCTGATCGAGGACGAGCCGGAGTTCGTCTTCGCCATGTCCCAGGCGCAGCAGTGGGCGTGGGTGAAGGAGCACCGGCCCGAGGTGTGGGCGCGGGTGAAGAAGGCCGTCGCGGACGGGCGGTTCGTGCCGGCCGGCGGGATGTGGGTGGAGTCGGACACCAACATGCCCGGTTCGGAGGCGATGGCCCGGCAGTTCGTGCACGGCAAGCGGTTCTTCCTCGACGAGTTCGGCGTCGAGAACGAGGAGGCCTGGCTGCCCGACACCTTCGGCTTCGCCGCGGGCCTGCCGCAGATCATCAAGGCGGCCGGCTCCAAGTGGCTGCTGACCCAGAAGATCTCCTGGTCGCAGACGAACAAGTTCCCCCACCACACCTTCCAGTGGGAGGGCATCGACGGCACCCGGATCTTCACGCACTTCCCGCCCGTCGACACCTACAACTGCTCGATGAAGGGCAGTGAGATCGCGCACGCGGCGAAGAACTTCAAGGACAAGGGGCGGGCCCGGCACTCGCTCGCGCCCACGGGCTGGGGTGACGGAGGCGGCGGCACCACCCGCGAGATGGTCGCCAAGGCGGCCCGGCTGCGCGACCTCGAGGGCTCGGCGACCGTCGAGTGGGAGACCCCGCGCGCGTTCTTCGAGAAGGCCGAGGCCGAGTACCCCGAGCCGCCGGTCTGGGTGGGCGAGCTGTACCTCGAACTGCACCGCGCCACGCTGACCAGCCAGGCCAAGACCAAGCAGGGCAACCGGCGCAGCGAGCACCTGCTGCGCGAGGCGGAGCTGTGGGCTGCGACCGCGGCCGTGCGCACCGGGTTCCCCTACCCGTACGAGGAGCTGGACCGGATCTGGAAGACGGTGCTGCTGCACCAGTTCCACGACATCCTGCCCGGCTCGTCCATCGCCTGGGTGCACCGGGAGGCGCGGGCGACGTACGACCGGATCGCGGGTGAGCTGACCGCGATCATCGAGGGCGCCCAGCGTGCCCTGGCCGGCGAGGGCGGTACCGAGCTGGTCTTCAACGCCGCCCCGCATCCGCGTCACGGTGTGCCGGCCGGCGGCGCCGCCGCCCCGGCCGTGACCGGCGGCACCTCGCTCACGGCGCGCGAGGGCGGCGGGTTCACGCTGGACAACGGCCTGCTGCGGATCGAGGTCGACGCCCGGGGCCTGGTGGTGTCGGCGTACGACATCGCGGCGGGCCGGGAGACGGTCGCGCCGGGGCGGGCCGCCAACCTGCTCCAGCTGCACCCCGACTTCCCGAACATGTGGGACGCCTGGGACGTCGACGAGTTTTACCGCAACACCGTCACCGACCTCACCGGCGCCGAGTCGGTGCTGCCGGGCGACGACGGGGCGTCGGTGCGGGTCGTCCGCGCCTTCGGCGACTCCCGGGTCACCCAGGTGCTGTCCCTCCGGGCGGACGAGCGGCGGCTGGTCATCGACACCGAGGTCGACTGGCACGAGACGGAGAAGTTCCTCAAGCTGGCCTTCCCGCTCGACCTGCACGCCGAACGGTACGCCTCGGAGACGCAGTTCGGGCACTTCCACCGGCCCACGCACACCAACACCTCGTGGGAGGCCGCCAAGTTCGAGGCGTGCAACCACCGCTTCGTCCACCTGGAGGAGCCCGGCTGGGGCGTCGCCGTCGTCAACGACTCGACGTACGGCCATGACGTGACCCGGACCGTGCGGTCCGACGGCGACCTCGGTACGACCACGACGGTCCGGGTGTCGTTGCTGCGCGCCCCGCGCTTCCCCGACCCCGAGACCGACCAGGGCGTCCACCGCTTCCGGCACGCCCTGGTGCCCGGCGCCGGGATCGGGGACGCGGTGCGCGAGGGCTGGCGCGTCAATCTGCCCGAACGGCGCGTGACCGGCGCCCACGAGGTCGCCCCGCTGGTCACCGTGGACGACGACGCGGTCGTGGTCACGGCCGTGAAGCTCGCCGACGACGGCAGCGGGGACGTGGTGGTCCGCTTCCACGAGGCCCACGGTGGCCGGGCCCGGGCCACGCTCACGGCGGGCTTCGAGGTCGCGGAGGCGACGGTGACGGACCTGCTGGAGCGTCCGCTCGCCACGGCGGCCGTCCCGGACCGGGACGGCGACCGGATCGCCGTACGGCTGCGGCCGTTCGAGCTGGTGACGCTGCGGCTGCGGCGGGCCTGAGCGACGCGGCGCCGGCCGCGGCCCGGACACGGGTCGCGGCCGGCGCAGCGGCCGGTGTCCGCCGGGGACCGGCCGCTCGCGGGTGACCCGCTCGGCCGGGCGGCCGGAACCGGAACTGATCCGGCGAGTCGGCGAAATCCGTTACGCATGGGGGGAGATGGCGCGCGGACGACGGTCCCGACCGCCCTGACGGGCGGAACGGATCGTCAGGCAGTCGGCTTAACTAACGTGTCGGCGACGCGAACGATCACGAGCGTTAGTAAGGTACCCCCATGAGTTCTCCAGCCTCCTCCGGCGACCGCGACAAGGTCGTCTCCAAGCTGCCGGGCCAGCTACGGCAGGACCTGAAGGTCAGGGCCGCCCAGCACGGCATCGAGATCCAGGCCGCCGTCGAGCAGGGCATCAGGGACTGGTGCGCCCTCGCCTCGGCCACCGAACCCGTCGACACCGCGGGCGCCGACTCCTTCTCCACCTTCCTCCCGCCCGGACAGTGGGAGACGTTCCGCAAGGTGGCGGCGGACCGCAGCGTCTCCCTCATCCAGGGACTCGCCCAGTCCGTCAGGCTGTGGCTGGACTCCAACCCGGCGCCCGACGTCGAGCGGCCCAGCGTCACCCGGCGCATCATCGTCTGCAACCAGAAGGGCGGGGTGGGCAAGACCGCCATCACGGCCGGCGTCGGCGAGGCGCTCGCCGAGTCCCCCAACACCCTGCACGCCGTACGGGTGTCGAAGGCGCTCGCCAAGGCCCTGCGGGCCAGCGACGCCGGGGAGGGCGACGACGAGCCGCTGGAGATCGAGAACCTGCCCGGCCTCGGCATGCGGGTCCTGCTGGTGGACTTCGACCCCCAGTGCCACCTCACCAACCAGCTCGGCGCCGCCCCCCTGCCGATGAACGGCGACAGCCTCACCAACCACATGGCGGGCGACCCCAAGGGCGATCTGCGCGACCTCATCGTGCCCATCGACGAGGAGACCTTCGGCGACCGCCTGCACCTGCTGCCCGCGTGCAACGACGCCTTCCTCCTCGACGTGCGGCTGTCCGCCGTACGCGCCCGGGAGGCCGCGCTGGAGCGGGCCCTCGCCCCGCTGGAGGCGGACTACGACGTCATCATCGTCGACTGCCCGCCCAGCCTGGGCCTCAGCATGGACGCCGCCGCCTACTACGGCAGGCGCCGCGACGGCGAGAAGCCCGGTCAGTCCGGTGCGCTCATCGTCGTGCAGGCCGAGGACAGTTCGGCCGACGCCTACGAACTGCTCACCACGCAGATCGACGACCTGCGCGACGACCTCCAGATCGACATCGACTACCTCGGTATCGTCGTCAACCTCTACGACTCGCGCCGCGGTTACATCGCCACCTCCTCGCTCCAGGGCTGGGTCGACATAAAGGACCCGAGGGTGGTGGGACTGATCGGCGACCTGAAGGAACAGAAGGAAGCGGTCCGCATGAAGCAGCCCCTGCTGTCCTACGCCCCCAAGTCGCAGCAGGCCATCGGGATGCGCGCACTGGCCCGGGAGATCTCATGAGCAAGGCCGACCAGCTGGGCGCCGGACGCTTCGGCGGCGCCCGGCCCGTCAGCGCACGCCGGCAGGCCGTGGCCGCCGCGACCGGCGTGCCGACCGCGGGCGTGGCCCCGCCCAGTGAACTGCCCGTCCACCAGATCAGCCCCAACCCCGACAACCCCCGCTCGCAGCTGGGCGATCTGACCGACCTCGCGGGCAGCCTGAAGACCCACGGCCAGAAGCAGGCCATCACGGTCATGAACCGCGACGCCTACCTCGCGGCCAACCCGGACCGTGCGGGCGACCTGGAGCCGAACACCACCCACGTCGTCATCGACGGCAGCAGCCGCCTGGCCGCCGCCCGCGAAGCCGGCCTCGCCACCGTCAAGGTCATGGTGAGCGACGAACAGGGCAGCACCTCGGAGGAACTGCTCGAATCCGCGCTGGTCGCCAACATCCACCGACAGGACCTGGAGGAACTCGACGAGGCCCGGGCCCTCCAGCGGCTGCTCGCCATCCACGGCAGCCAGACGGCCCTGGCCAAGCGGCTGCACCGCTCCCAGGGCTGGGTGTCGCAACGGCTGGCGCTGCTCACGCTCACCCCCGAACTCCAGGCGAGGATCGGCCAGGAGCCCATCGACCTGCTGCGCGCCGTCGGCAACAAGCCGGCCGACCAGCAGATGGCGGCCCTGGAGGCGCTCAAGGCCGACCGTGCCCGCAAGGAGGCGGAGAAGGCGGCCCGCAAGGCCGCTCGCCAGGCGGAACCGGCGGCGGCCGACTCCGGTGCGGCCGCGGACGGCCACCCGGCCGTGCCGGACGCCGGACAGGCCGGCGGGGCCGCTGCGCCGGCGGTGCGCGACGAACCGCCGACGGTACCGGTCCAGGCACCGCCGCCCCGGGCAGCCACCGCCGAGCCGGTCCAGGCACCGGAGGTGACCGCCGAGACGGTCCGGGCGCCCCGGGCCCAGCCGGCCGCCGCCGACACCGTCCAGGCGCCGCCGGCGCCGGCGGTCACCGCCGACGCGGGCCGGGAAGCGGCCCGGTCCGAGGCGTCACCCGCCGTGTCCTCCCCGGTGCCGTCCAAGCCGGCGCCGGCGGTCACCGCTCCGCGCACGGCCGCCGCCCCCTCCGACGGCACCCCGCCCCCGGCCGCCAACGGGCAGACCGCGCGGACGCTGCCGTACGACGAGCCCGGCCCTCTCGCGATGCTGCTGGAGCGGAAGATCGAGAGCGACGACACGTTCTTCGACCTCATCGACTTCCTGGGCGTGTGGGCACTCAAGCGCGACCCCGCCCGGCTGGGCGCACTCGCGCAGCGCCTCGTCGACCAGGCCAGCGCCCAGGCCGACTGAACCGGTGTGTCCCGGCCCGCCCGTGTGTGAGCCGGGTGGGGCCTCCGACCAGGCCCCACCCGGCCGCCGGCCGGGGGACCGGCCTGCGTGGGTGCGGGCCCGGTGCCTGTGACACCGGGCCCGCACCGCGGGAAAGGCGGCGCTCGGCCCCCGGGGGACGGGCCGCCGCGCCACACGTGGTCCAACGCGGTCGGGTGCTTGACGACCGGACACCTCCACTCTCGCGCCGCACGGCCCGTGACGCCATGGGGCACACCCCACGATCGGAGCGCGGGCGGGATGAGGAAGTCCCTACAGGGCGCGCCCCGCCTGCCACTCCTCGGCGGTCCCGATCTACGACCGTCCCACCCACCCCTACACCCAGGCGCTGCTGTCCGCCGAGCTGGTCCCCGACCGTCAGCACCGGGTTGAGCGCCGACAGCGCGTCCTGGAAGACCATCGCCAGCCGCGCGCCGCGCACCCGGCGCCGTTCGCTCTCCTTCAGCTTCAGCAGGTCCTGCCCCTGGAAGAGGATCCGGCCGCCGGTGATCCGGCCCGGCGGGGTGTCGAGGATCCCCATCACGGCCTGCGCGGTCACCGACTTGCCCGAGCCCGACTCGCCGAGCACCGCCAGGGTCTCGCCCGCGTCGACGCCGTAGGAGACGCCGTTGACCGCCTTGGCGACCCCGTCCCGGGTCCGGAACTCCACGTGCGGGTCTCGCACTTCGAGCAGCATGTGTGCCCTCGACCACGCTGTGCGGTGGGCGGGCCGCGGCTGAGGTGTGCGGCGGGAGATGTTCCGGCGTGTGTGCCGATCCGGTCCCGTGTGCGGTGAGCGTGTCCCGGCGTGTGCGGTCGGCGACTCCCCCGTAGCATCGGGAACATGTCACGAAACGGAGGAAATGGTGTCGATCGGGGCTTCGGTGTGCGTGTGTCGGGACGGCTGGCGGCGGCCGGCGGTGTCGCGGCGGGGCTGGGCCTGCTGGTGTACACCGGGTTCGTGCGCACGGCGGCGGGCCAGCGCTGGGAGAACGCGGTGCTGGCCGGGCGGGCGCGCGACGAGACGCCGACCGCCGTGCACCAGGCGGACCGGGTCCTGGACCACATCACCGTGATGTCCCTGGGCAGCGCCGTGGGTGTGCTCGTCGTGATCGGGGTGGTACGCCGGCGCCCGGCCCTGACCGCGGTCGCCGTCGGCACCGTGGCCGGTTCGCTCGCGCTGTCCGAGGTGCTCAAGCGGCAGGTGCTCGGCCGGCCCGATCTCGTCGGCGTCCCGCCGGAACTGACCCACAACAGCTTTCCCAGCGGACACACCACCATCGCGATGAGCGTGCTGTTCGGGCTGGCCCTGATCGTGCCGTACCGGTTGCGCGCCGCCGTCGTGGGCGTCTGCTCGCTGTGGGCCACCGGCGTGGGCGCCTACACGGTGGCGGCCGGGTGGCACCGTCCCAGCGACACGATCGGCGCCGACCTGCTGGTCCTCACCGTCGCCTGTGGCCTCACCGCGGTCCTGGCCCGCACCGGCCGGGTCCGGCCCGCCCCGGGGCACCGGCATCCGGTGGGGTCGCTGCTGGTGGTCGTACCGCTGGTGGGCGCCGCGGTGCTGGGACTCGGCACCGGCGGGCTCCTGGCCGCGGGTGCCCTGTCCCACGCCGTGCCCGCCTGGTCCCGGCCTGGCGTCGCCTACACGGCCGGGCACGCCCTGGCCGCCGGCTTCAGCGCCGCGACCACACTCACCCTGCTCACCCTCCTCCGCCACTGCGACCTGGGACG
>NZ_JBVIJO010000023.1:0-47502 GCF_055581365.1 Streptomyces sp. NPDC031445 | reverse complement strand
CCACAGCCGCACCCCCGGACCGGCACACCAGCGACCGCTGACCCGAAGCTGACGGCACCACGCTCAAGCCACACGAGGACGGCGGCGCCGGGCTGCAGCGGCAGGGCGGCGGCACCGGGCCGAAGCGGCACCATGCCACACCGTGCCCGCCTGGACCCGGCCCCTCGTCGCCTACACGGCCGGGCACGCCCTGGCCGCCGGCTTCAGCGCCGCGACCACACTCACCCTGCTCACCCTCCTCCGCCACTGCGACCTGGGACGCCCACGCGGACCACGCCACAGCCGCACCCCCGGACCGGCACACCAGCGACCGCTGACCCGAAGCTGACGGCACCACGCTCAAGCCACACGAGGACGGCGGCGCCGGGCTGGAGCGGCACGATGCCACGCCGTCGTCCCCACGGGCCACGCGAGTGGCTGACGGCGCCGGGCTGGAGCGGCATGAGGGCGGCGGCGTGCGGCCGCGCCGGTTCGCATACCTCGTGGGCATGTGCCCGTGCCTGCCATGCGGACACGTCTTCTGCTCGCGTGCGGATACATTGCACACTTCAGGTGTCTCGATCCATCCACGGGCTGGCAGGCGGAACATGGACGCACGACCGGAGAAGACGGGCCGGCGGCTGGGGCTGACGAGCCTCACGGTCGCGGCGAGCGGCCTGCTCGCCTTGCTGATCGGTGTGGCGTTCGCCGTCCTGCTGTTCGCGATCTC
This sequence comes from Streptomyces sp. NPDC031445, assembly GCF_055581365.1. Classification (NCBI taxonomy): domain Bacteria; kingdom Bacillati; phylum Actinomycetota; class Actinomycetes; order Kitasatosporales; family Streptomycetaceae; genus Streptomyces; species Streptomyces sp. NPDC031445. The sequence continues at coordinate 46,793 of NZ_JBVIJO010000023.1, read as the reverse complement.
CGACGCGAACAGCTCCGTCTCGGCCCGGCGCGCGTCCCGGACGGCCCTCGTCCAGGCCGGCGGCATGGAGCAGTTGCTCCTCGACCTGGAGACCGGCCAGCGCGGTTACGTGATCACCAAGCGGGAGGAGTTCCTCCAGCCGTGGCAGGCGGCGCGCGCGGCGCTGCCCGCGGAGGAGCGGCGGTTCACCGACAGCGCCACCTCCCCGGCACAGCGGCGCACCGCCGAGCAGATCACACGCGGCGTGAAGTCCTTCCTGGACGACTACTCGGTCCCGCTGGTCGAGATGGTCCGGCGGGGTGATCCCGCCGCGTCCAGCCTGAAGGAGACGGCCGAGGGCAAGCAGCGCGTCGACGTCCTGCGGGTCCAGTTCGACCGGTACATGACGGACGAGCGGGCCCAGCTCGCGGAACGCACGGACGCGGCGGGGACCAACAGCCGCCAGGCGGTGCTCGCCGCCGCCGTGGGGCTCGCGGCCTCGACCGCGCTCGTGGCCGTCTTCACGGTGCTCCAGCACCGTGCGGTGGTGCGGCCGGTGCGCGGGGCGGCGGCCGCGGCGGAAGAACTCGCGGGCGGTGACCTCAGCGTGCGCATGCCGCCGAGCAAGGTGGCGGAGATCGGGGCACTGGGCACCTCCTTCAACTTCATGGCGGCGTCCCTCCAGGACAGCCGCAGACGCATCATGGAGAGCACCGAGGCCGTGCACCGCCGTACGGCCCGGGACCTGCACGACGGGGCACAGCAGCGTCTGGTGAGCCTGATGATCGGATTGCGGCTGGCACGGGAGCTGATACCGCAGACGCAGACGGACGCGATCGATCTGCTGGACCAGTCCATCGACAACGCGCAGACCGCGATCAACGAGCTGAGGGAACTCGCCTCGGGCATCTACCCGCTCGTGCTGACGGTGAAGGGGCTGGTGGCAGCGGTGAAGGACCTGGCGTCCCGGTGCCCGGTGCCCACCGTCGTCGAGAGCACGGACGAACGGCGGATCTCCTCCACCGTCGAGTCGAACGCGTACTTCGTCGTGGCCGAGGCGGTGACGAACGCGGTCAAGCACGCCCAGGCGTCCCGGATCGACGTGACCCTCGCGTTCGGGGACCTGCTGCGGATCAAGGTCGCCGACGACGGCGTCGGTGGCGTCGGCAAGGCGACCGCCGGCAACGGGATGAGCGGACTCGCGGACCGGGTGGCGGCCTTCGACGGGAAGCTGGCCATCGACTCCCCTCCCGGTGGCGGCACGACCATCCTGATCCAGATACCGATACCGGACTGAACCGGCGGGTGTTCCGGCTCCGCGCACACGTGTGTCCGTGGGCGCGGTCACGCGCTCAGAGCGGGACGATCACGCGCTCAGAGCGGGACGAACGCCGTGACCGTGGTGCCGGCGCCGGGCGTGTGCCGCACCTCCAGCGTGCCGCCCAGGCTCGCCGCCCGCTCCGTCAGGGCGGCCAGCGCCGCGAGGTCCGCCTCCCCGGCGGGCGGCGCCCCGTCGTCCACGACGGTCACCACGAGGCTCGTCCCGAGGTCGGCGGTCACCCGGACGCGGCCGGCGCCGCCGTTCTCCACGGCTCGCTCGACGGCCTCCGCGACGAGGAGGTACAGGTGTGACTCGACCAGCGGAGGCAGCCGTCCGGCCAGGAAGCCCGAGACGGTCATCGGCACCGGGCAGCGCCCGGCGAGGGCGGCGAGCACCGCGGGAAGGCCGCCGGCGCGCAGGGCCCCGGGGCTCAGCGCATCGGTGACCTCCCGCACGCCGGCCAGGGCCTCCTCGGTGTCGCGGACCGCGTCGTGGAGCAGGTCGAGCGCCCGGGCCGGTGCCGCGCCCAGCTCCTGCCGGGCGAGGCTCAGACCGAGCAGGGTCCGCACCAGGCGCTCCTGGACCACATGCTGGAGGGTCCGGGCGTACCGGCGCTCTCGTTCCACCTGCCGGTGCGCGAGGAGCGCGTACGGCGGTCCTGCGTTCCGCAGGGCGTGCCCGGCGCGGACCGGCTCGCCGAGGGGCAGCAGTACGTACAGGGCGTCGTCGCCTCCCGGCCGGGACAGCGGCACCCGGGTCCACTCGACCGGCAGGAGGGAGCCGTCGGCCCGGGTGAGCGTGCCCCGGCCACTCAGGGTCCGGGCCCGCACGACGGTCTCCGGATCGGAGCCGGGGGCCGGACCACCGCGGGCGCCGGACAGGCCGGACGGACGGCGGTCAGCGCCCGGAAGACCGGACGGACGGCCGTCCGTGCCCACCAGGTCGGACGGGTGCTCGTACCCCATCGCCTCGGCGGCCGCGGGGTTCGCGTAGCGCACCGTGTGATCGGCGTCCACGGCCCAGACCGGCTGCCGTATGACGTCAAGGACGCTTCCCAGCTCATCGGCGATCGACGTCATCGCGCTCGTTCCTTCCCCCAGGGCTCGGCGCCCGCCCTCGCGGCGTCGGAGAGCGACGCCCGCGGACGGCGGCCGCCGCACGTCCGCACGCGAGGCGGACCCGCGCACCTGACTGCGCCGGCGCCGCTGGCGTCGACTCTCACAGACACACCCGGTCGCCGCATCCGTCATTTGACTTGGAAGCCACTGGGTAGGAGGTGCGCGGTGCCGCTACGTCGGTGCCGCCCGCCGGCAGGGCACACGGCGGGGCGGGGTCCGCTCAGGCCTCCCGTCCGACGGCGGCGGGTGCGATGCCCGCGACGCGGTAGGCGTCCGCCTCGTCCAGCGTCTCGTGCTCCAGCAGGGCGGTGGCCAGGTCGTCCAGGCGGTGGCGGTTCTCCTCCAGGGTGCGGCACGCCTCGGCGTAGCACTCCTCGACGATGCGGCGCATCTCGCCGTCGACCAGGTCGAGGGTGCGCGGGGCGGCGGACATCCCGTAGGGCTGCTGACCGTCGTCGGGCAGCACCGACAGGTGCCCCACCCGGTCGCTCATCCCCCACCGCGCCACCATGCCGCGGGCGATGCCGGTGACGTGTTCCAGGTCGTTCTCGGCGCCGGTGGTGATCACCCCGAACACGACCCGCTCGGCCGCCATACCGCCCAGGGCACCGATGATCCGGCCGCGCAGGTACTCCTCCGTGTACGCGTACTTGTCGGCGTCCGGCGTCGACAGGGTCACCCCCAGCGCCCGGCCGCGCGGCACGATGGTGATCTTCCGGACGGGGTCGGCGCCGGGCTGGAGCATGCCGAGCAGGGCGTGGCCGCTCTCGTGGTAGGCGGTGCGCCGCCGCTCCTCCTCGGGCATCACGAGCGGGCGCTGCGCGCCGAGCTGGACCTTCTCCAGGGCGTCGGACAGATCGTGCCCGGTCACCCGGTCCCGGTCGCGCTTGACCGCGAGCAGCGCGGCCTCGTTGGCGAGGTTGGCCAGTTCGGCGCCGGTCATGCCCGGGGTGGTACGGGCGACCTGGGCCAGGTCGACGTCCCCGGCCAGCGGCATGGACCGGGTGTGGATGCGCAGGATGGCCTCGCGTCCCTTGCGGTCCGGCGGGGAGACGGTCACCACCCGGTCGAACCGGCCGGGCCGGGTCAGCGCCGGGTCCAGGATCTCGGCCCGGTTGGTCGCGGCGACCACGACGACGCCGTCGGAGGCGGAGAAGCCGTCCATCTCCGTGAGGATCTGGTTGAGCGTCTGCTCGCGTTCGTCGTGTCCGCCCACCGCCGAGCCGGTGCGCGCCCGGCCGATGGTGTCGATCTCGTCGATGAAGACGATCGACGGTGCCACCTTGCGTGCCTCGGCGAACAGTTCGCGCACCCGGGAGGCGCCCACGCCGACGATCATCTCGATGAACTCGGAGGCCGAGGCGGAGAAGAACGGCACCCCGGCCTCGCCGGCCACCGCCCGTGCGAGCAGCGTCTTCCCGGTGCCGGGGGGACCGGCGAGCAGGACGCCGCGGGGCATCTTCGCGCCCAGGCGGCGGTAGGCCTCGGGCCGCTTGAGGAAGTCGACGACGTCGTTGAGTTCGCCCTCGACCTCGTCGATGCCGGCCACGTCGGCGAACGTCGTGCGCCCCTGTTCCGCCTCGACCGGCTTCGGCGGCCTGCGGCCCAGGATGCCGCCCATACCGCCGCCGAGACCGCCGCCCGTCCTGCGGGCGAAGAACACCCACACGGCGATGAGCAGCGCGGTCGGCACCAGCGACACCAGCAACGACTGGCCGAGGCCCGGTCCCTGGGCCACCGGCGACGCGGAGACCGAGACCTTCTGCCGCGTGATCTCCCGCCAGAGCCCGGCGTCGTCGGCGAAGGCGGGCTTGTACGTCTTGAAGCGGACGTAGGTGGCGCCGTCGTCACCGCCGGGCGCCGTGCGGGCCTCCTTCTTGAGCGTGCCCTGGATCTGCGAGCCCTGGGAGTAGACCGTCTTGACGTTGCCCGCGTCCAGTTGTGCGGTGAAGGCGGTGTAGTCGATGGACGTGGTGCCGTCGCCGTGCATGGTGTTGTAGAGCAGGCCGGTCCCCAGGTAGACGACGAGGAGGATCACGACCTGCACCAGGCAGCCGTTGCGGGAGCGCCGGCCGTCCGGCGTGGGCGGCCCGCCCGGCACTCCCTCGGAACGCCATGGGGACCGGGGGTCGTGTCGGGGCGGTACGGGTGCGGCCATCGGACTTCTCCTTGCGGGCGGCGCGGTGCCCGTCGGCGGACGGGGACGGCAGGGGCGGGGCGTGCGGGGGCGGTGCGGAGGTGGCATGAGGGTGGTGGCGGCCGGGCGCCGCGGGGGGCAGTGTGAGTGGTCGTACCGCCGGGGCGGCCGGGTCACGGAAGGCGGTTGGCCCGCCGGACCATGGCGGTGGACAGCAGGCCGAGGACCAGGGCGAGCGCGCCGAGGACCACGCCGTCCGCGGCGGCGGCGCGTCCCGGGTGCCGTACCACCGCCCAGGGCGAGAACGCCATCCACAGACCCGTCACCCCGAGTGCGGCGCTCAGCCCGGTCATGCGCTCGGGAGCCACCGTGAAGCCGACGGTCAGGACGCAGATGGCGCAGCCGACGACCAGGTCGTGCACGGCGAGGTCGCGGTGGGCGGCGGCGAAGCCCAGCACCCACGGCGACACGGCGTAGAACAGGCCGGCCAGGAACACCGGGCCGTTCACCAGCGCCACGTCCTGGCCGCCCAGGACCCGGACGCGGACCCGGGCGTGAGGCTCCCGCGCCCCGAAGGCGTCCGATCGGCGCGACACGTCGTCCCTTCCTCGGGTGAAGCCAGGCACCTGGGTCTCCTCACTCGCCGTTCCAGTCGACACCTCACGGCGCTCCGGCGCCGCGTACGACATGGTGTGGCCGGCTCCTGGGGCGACACATCACACATGTGCGTGATGGGCCGGTGGCAGGCGCCGCGCCGCTGCCGGGGCGGTGACGCGCCGCGGGGTTCGCGTCGCCCGCGGCCGATGGCCGGCTCCGCCGTGGCCAGGGCCGCTCGTTCGCCTTAGGCCGCGCCCGCGGTGCCCGTGTCGAACCGGCGGCGGTCCGCGTCCGACATCCCGCCCCAGATCCCGTAGTCCTCCCCGTGCTTGAGGGCCGTGGCCGCGCAGATGTCGGCGACCTCGCACCGGCCGCAGATGCGCCGGGCCCGCTCCTCGCGCTCGCGGCGCGCCCGTCCCCGCTCTCCCGGAGGGGAGAAGAAGGTGGAGCTGCTCATGCCGCGGCAGGCGGCGCTCTGCTGCCACTGCCAGTCGCTGAGGAGGGGCCGCGGGTTGCTTCGCATTGTCGTCCTTCCGAGTAGGGCTGTGTGTGGGTGTCCTCCGGGACACGTGTCCCGCATCCGCTCGCTCGTGCCGGGCCGGCGGTGGGCGCGCCTCACTCCGCCAGCTGGACCAGTTCGTCCCAGTCGACCCCGTCCAGTTCGGCCCCGCGCGCCACCATGGTGTAGGTCCCGGCGAGCCACGTCCTGACCGGTTCGGCGGGGATCTCGAAGAGCGCCGTACGGGCGCTTCCCACCCGCAGGCAGAAGGTGGACGCCGCACCGTCGAGGTCGCACACGGGCCAGAGCGCCACATCGCCCTCGCCCACCCGCGCGGACAGGCCGTCGGCCAGCAGGTCCCGGGCGAAGATCCAGCGCACCGGCCGCTCGCCGTCGGCGTCGAGGACCACGGTGACGGCCAGCGGGTCATGGGTGTCGTAGGAGATCTCGGAGTCCAGCGTGAGGGTGAGGTCCGAGGTCACCCAGTGTGTGACCTCCAGTGAGAGCCGGCACTTCTTCATGGTCGCCTCCTCGGGGCTCGGCCGGTCGACCGGCCTGGAAACGTGGGTTGTCGTGTGCGTACGGTCCCGGCGCGCGGCTGCCTGGGGGGCGCCGCCCCGGCCGGGGTCCGCCTCAGTCGATCGCGCGCAGGGTGCGGGGGTGCCGCCGTGCGGCGGCGAACGCCTCGAACACGCCGGTGGCCATCAGTACGGAACCGCCGACGTCGGCCAGCTGCCCCAGGGACGAGAAGGGGAAGGCGGTCATGAACAGACCCGCCGAGACGATCACCGCGTTCAGTACGTCGTCGTAGACGAAGACATGGCTCACCGAGGCCGAGGTGGCGGAGACGGCCATGGTCAGCCCCCGCAGCAGCCAGCCGCAGCCGGCCCACAGCCCGAGCAGGAAGACGGTGTCGGCCCGGCCCAGGAGGAGGGCCGCGCCGAGCAGCAGGGCGGCTAGCCCTCCGCCGGCCAGCATCCGGCGGACCGCCGCCGACGCCTTCGACTGGTGGACCGCGAGCAGTTGCAGGATCCCCTGGACGGCCAGGTGCACTCCGAAGAGCACCCCGGCCTGGGGCACCGTGCCGACGGGCGCGACGATCAGTGCGCCCCCGACGGCGGCCGAGACCAGTGAGCCGGCCAGCATCGCCTTCCGGGTGAGGACACCGCCCGGTCCGGCGACCATCCGGACGCCGGTGCTGCCCAGGGGGTGACGGACCTCGGCCCGAAGGGTGTCCAGCTGTGCCATGCCCAGTTCCCGTTCGTCAGCCGCAGGCGTCCGGTGCACTGCGGGCCTTCTTGTTCTGTCGGTCAAACGTGTCGGTTCCGGCGGGTCGGCCGGTGTGGAGCGAACCCCCGGACACAAGCGTTAGTCTCGGAACCGGGCCGCGTCCGGGTCTGTCGTGTGCTCCCTCCGCCTTCCTAGGGGCTGCCCCACGGCGGTGTAGGGCCCACCCCACAGCGCGGCGGGCCCCGGCCGTGTGACGTGCGGCGGAGCGGTCGCGCCGTACGGGCCGGGCCGGCTGGTTCCGGGACGGCACGCGTGCAGACGTCGGGTTGTCCCCACATCACCCGTGGAGTGCGCCCCCCGGCGCCTCTCAGGTGTGCTTGACAGCCACGGGACGCGACGACGGCACATCCTGTGACGGAACCGAGGACACAACACGTGTGCGGGCCGTCGACGAGGCGGAACGCGGCCGGCCGCCCACGGCCCGGCCGGGTTCGCGGCAGTGCCGCACAGCCGGGGGCACCGGCCGCGTGGCACACGGACACTGGAGGCTGCCTTGATCCAGGCGACTGACATCCCGCCGAGAATGTACGGCGCCGCCGTCCCCGTGCCGGCGGCGGTCCCGCGCGGGCACGGGCGGCAGCGGGAACAGCTCCTCCAGCGGGTGCTGCGGCTCCTCCACCGTGACGAGGGCGGGGTGCTGTGGGTCGAGGGGCCCGCCGGCGCCGGGAAGTCCCGCCTGCTCGCCTTCGCCGCCGAGGAGGCGGCGCCCGCCGGGGCCCTGGTCCTGACCGGCAGCGGCGTCGCCGCGCCCGGCATGCCACCGCTGGCCCCCCTGCTGGACGCCCTCGCGTCGATGCCGGCCGCGCGGAGCGGCGGAAGCGGCGAGCTTGGCACTCCCCCGTCCCACGGGCCCGGCACCGCGCACCGCGAACCGGGGTCGTCGTACCCCGGGCCAGGGTCGTCGTACCCCGAGGCCGGTTCTCCCTACCTGTCGGTGCGGCGGGTGGAGGAAGGGCTGCGGGACCTCGCCCGCGACCGGCCCGTCGTCGTCGTGCTGGACGACGTGCAGCTCTGCGACGAGCCGACCCTGCTCGCGGTGCGCGGGCTCACCGCGCGGCTCGCCGGGCTGCCGCTGCTGTGGGTGCTCGCCGCGCGGTCCCACCTCGACGTGCCGGCCGTGGAGTCGCTGCGGCGCGATCTGCTCGCCGAGGGGGCGGTCCCGCTCGACGTCGGGGCTCTGGAGCCGGACGCCGTACGGCTGTTGGTCCGGGACCTGCTGGGACCGCGGGCCGCGCAGGCGGAACCGTACCTTCCCCTCGCCGGCGGCCTGCCCGGCGCCGTCCGGCAGCTGTGCGGCCTGCTGGCCGCGCGGACCGAGACCGCCGGCGGTGCCCGTGCCGGCGAGGACCCGGTGGCCGGGGCCGTCGCCGCCCGCAGGCTCGACCAGTTGACGCGGCCCGCGAAGGAGCTGGTGCTGATCGCCTCCGCGCTGGGCGACAGCCTCACCGTCCGGCACCTGTCCCGGGTGCTCGGCCGCGGCGAGTCCGCCCTGCTGCGCCCCCTGCGCGAGGTGCTGGCGGCGGGACTGATGCGGGCCGATCGACAGCACCTCGCGTTCACGCACCCGTCGGTCCGCGACGCCGTCGTCGCCACCCTGCCGCCGCCCGTGCGGCTGTCCGTGCGCCGGCGCTCGGTCGACCTGCGGCTCGCGGACGGCACGCCCCCGGCGGCGCTCGCCGCCGAGATCGCCGAACTGGCCGAGCCCGGCGACGAACACGCGATCCGCGTCCTGGAGACCGCCGCGCGGGAACTGGCGCCCCACTCGCCCGCGACGGCGGCGGCACACCTGCGCCGCGCGGTGCGGCTGAGCGGGGACGCCGCGCCCCGGCGGATGCGGCTGGCGGCGCGGCTGGTTCCGCTGCTGTGGCAGACCGGTGAGGCCGAGGAGGCCCGCGCCCTGGCCCGCGAGGTGGTCCAGGTGCCGCCGGACGCGGCCACCCACGCGCGGGTGTGCCTGGAACTGACCCGGATGGGCGGCCCGTTCCCGGTGGCCCAGGCCGAGGCACATCTGCGCCGGGCCCTGGGCCACCGGGGCGTGCCGCAGCCGGTGAAGGACCAGCTGCTGTCGACGGCGCTGCTGCACCGTCTGCTGGCGGGCGAGGCCGAGGAGGCCGGCGGAGCCCTGGCCGGGTCCCTGACACGCGCCCGGGGCACACACCCGCTCAACGACCTGACGCAGCGCACCCTGAGGTCGATGAGCGCCTGCCACCGGCAGCGGTGGACCGAGGCGCTCGGACACAGCGAGCCGGTGCCGGCGAAGGCCGCCGAGCTGGACCCGGCGTACGGACCCGCCCTCCCCGAAGTGGTCCTGGCGACGGTCTGGCGGGCCGCGCTGCTGGGCCTGGCCGGCGACGGCACGGCCGCCGCCGACCTGGTCGAGGGCGGGCTGGCGGACGCGGAGCAGCGGGGCCGGCGGGCGTACCTGCCGCTGTGGCACACCGCGCGGGCCCGGCTGCTGCTGGACGGCGGCCGGCTGCCGGAGGCGGCACGGGAGCTGGCGGCGGCCGGGGCCGGACCGCACGTACCGGGGACGTCCGCGGCGAGCGGGGCCGCCGTGGTGTGCGCCCGCGCCCGGATCGCCTTCCACACCGGGGACGACGCCGCACTGGAGGCGTGCGCGGCCCTGGCGGAGACCTACCTGGAGGGTGAGGACCGGCAGTCGCGCAGGGCCGGGGCGTGGATCACGGTCCTGGCCGCCCTGTACCGGGACGAGACCCTGACCCGTGACCAGTTGGGCGCGGCCGCCGCCCACCTGCGCCGCGGCTTCCTCCACGCGACCTGCGTCGACGCCGGGGACGTGGTGCTGCTGGCGGCGGCCGCGCTGGCCTCCGGGCGGCGTGACGTGGCCGCCGCGGCGGTGGAGTTCGCCGAGGACCGGGCCCGGCTCAACCCCGGCCTGCCGCTGTTCGCGGGCGCCGCCGCGCACGCCCGGGGCCTGTTCGCCCGGGACGCGGGGCTGCTCGCCGAGGCGGCGGAACTCCATGGGACCGCGCGCCCCCTGCTGCGGGCCCGCGCCCTGGAGGACGCCGGGGAGTGCGTCGCCGCGGCCGACGCCGGCACGGCCCGGTCCCGCTTCGAGGAGGCGTTCGCGCTGTACACCGGGTGCGGGGCGGAACGCGACGCGCGGCGGGCGCACGGCAGGCTCCGCAAGCTCGGGATCCGGCCCGTCGGGGTGGCGGGCGCCCCCGTCCCGGCCGCCCCGGAACCGGAATGGCGCGGGCTGACCCGGTCGGAGCTGGGCGTGGTGCGGCTGATCGCCCACGGCGCCACCAACCGCGAGGCGGCGGAACGGCTGTTCCTGTCCCCGCACACCGTGAACACGCACCTGCGGCACGCCTTCGAGAAGCTCGGCGTCCGCTCCCGGGTCCAGCTGGCCCGCCTGTACGCGCGCGAGGTCGATGCGGCCCCGGTCTCCGCGTGAGCGGCCGGCGCCGTCGAGGCCGCTCGGCCGGGCGCTTCCGCCCCGGGCGCCGCCCGATCCGGCGGCGCGCGGGCCGCCTTGCCCTGGGCTCACTCGTCAACTGGACACGACGCGCCGCAGGCTAAGATTCCGCCATGAGCCAACCACTGCGGGCGGTGCTGGGAGAAGACCAGCCGATCGTACGCGAGGGCATCGCGACCATCCTGCGGCACGCGGGCATCGACGTCGTCGCGTCCGTCGACAACGCGGTGGACCTCGTCCGCGTCGCCGAGGAGCACCGGCCCGACGTGGTGATCACCGACATCCGGATGCCGCCGGCCCTGGAGGCCGACGGCCTGGACGCCGTACGGAAGATCCGCGCGGCGCGGCCGGAGACCGCCGTGATCGTCCTCTCGCAGTTCCTCGACGCCTCCTACGCGCTCGACCTGGTCGGGGACGACCCGAGCGGGGTGGGCTACCTGCTGAAGGAGAAGGTGGCCAGTCCCCAGATCCTCATAGACGCCGTCGAGCGGGTCGTGGCCCGCGACTCGGCCCTCGACCCGGACGTGATCTCGGCCCTGCTGGGGCGCAAGCGCCCGGAGGACCCGCTGGCGGCGCTGACACCGAAGGAGCGCGAGGTCCTGTCCCTCATGGCCGAGGGCCATTCCAACACCGGGATCTCCGAGAAGCTCTTCGTGAGCGTCGCCGCCGTGGAGCGGCACGTGACCGGCATCTTCATGAAACTGGGGCTCAGCCAGACGGCTACCGGGCAGCACCGGCGCGTGCTGGCGGTGCTGCGCTACCTCGGACAGTAACGGGCGCCGGGGCTCACGCCGAGGGGGCGAACATGCCCCGCAGGTCGGCGTCGAACAGCTTGTCCTTGGCGACGAAGGACTCGATCCCCGCTCTGCGCAGTTCCTCCCGCGACCAGAACGACTTGTCCGTGGAGGTCAGCACGATCCGCGGCGGATCGTCCTCCTCGGTCAGCCGGCGGGCCACGCTCAGTCCGTCCAGGTCGGGCAGGTGCAGGTCGAGCAGGAGCCCGTCGGGGCGGTGTGCCCGCACCGCGGCCAGGGCCGAGGCGCCGTCCCCGGACTCCGCCACGACCCGCAGGCCCCGTGCCGTCAGCAGCGTCGTGGCGATACGGCGGAACCCGGGGTCGTCGTCGACGACGACGATGTCGATGCACATGGCCTCAGCATGCCCAACGGTCGGACGGCGGGGCCATAGGGGGAGCCCTACGGTTTGTGTACCACTCACGCATGGGGAACTCCGCGCGCGTCGGGGGGCCTCCCGGCGTCACCCCGGCGCACCCGTGGGGAGTGCCCTGCACACACCGCCGCGCGAACCTGGGGTGCGCCCCGTCGTGCCGGCCGTCCACGGCGGGAAACATATGTCCTGGCCTCACCGGAGCCGCCGCGGTCCCTGGGGACGCACCGACCGCGGCAGGTGTCGCCGGGCATCTGTGAGGGATGGGTGCCCGGCGACACCGTTCCCCGGCGGCCCGTTCCCCGGCCACACCGTTTCCGCAGGTGTCCCCGGTGTCAGTCGGCGGCCGCGCCCCGTGTGTCCTGGCCGGTGCACACTCCGTTCTCCCAGGCCCAGGCGGCGATCTCCACCCGGTTGCGGGCGGCGAGCTTGCGCTGGACGCTGCCGAGGTGCGTCTTGACGGTGGACAGGGAGACGTGCAGCTCGGCCGCCAGCTCCTCGTTGGTGCGGCCGCGCGCGACGAGCCGTACGACGTCCAGCTCACGGGCGGTGAGCGGGAGTTCGAGCGCTGTCGGGCGGGTCCCGGACGAGCCGCGCCGCCGGTGCGCCGGCTTCCCCGAGCCGGACGCGGACACGGCGTCGGACGCGGCGTCGGTCATGTGCCGGAGCAGCCGGACCGTCACCGCCGGGGAGATCAGGGCGTTGTCGGCGGCCACCGCCCGCACGGCCTCGACGAGCAGCGCGGGGGAACCGTCCTTGAGGAGGAAGCCGTAGGCGCCGTTGCGCAGCGCCCGGTACACGTACTCGTCGAGGTCGAAGGTGGTGGCGATGAGCACCTTCAGCGGGTCGGGCGCCTCCGGGCCCGCCAGCAGCCGGGTCGCCTCCAGGCCGTCGATCCCCGGCATCCTGATGTCCAGCAGGCACACGTCCGGACGCAGCCGGCGGGCCTCCCGCACCGCGGTGCTGCCGTCGGCCACCGAGGCGACGATCTCCATGTCGGGCTGGGCGCCGAGGATCATGCCGTAGGCCGAGCGGATCATCTGCTGGTCGTCGGCGATGAGGATGCTGATCGTCATGGTTCCAGGGTGGCAGTCGTACGGCCGTCTCCGTGACGCCGGTCGTCGCCGGGGGCGGGCAGGGGGCCGGGCAGCGGGATGCGGGCCTCGACGAGCCAGCCGACGCCCGGCCGCGGCCCCGCGGTGACGGTGCCGCTCATCATGGCCGCGCGTTCGGCCAGCCCGACCAGTCCGTACCCGCAGCGGGCGGTCCCGGCGCCCCTGGCAGAGGGTCCCCGCACGGCCCCGTCGGCGGGCGCCCCGCCGCTCCCGGCCGCCTCCGGTCCGTCGTCGGTCACCGACACGAGCACGGACGGGCAGGCGGTGTCGCCGGCCAGCCGTACGTCGACGGTGACCGCCCCGGCCCCGCGCGCGTGCTTGCGCACATTGGTCAGCGACTCGCGCACGACCTGGTGCACGGTGGCGGCCACGCCCGGCGGCAGCGCGGCGGCGGTGAGACGGGGATCGAGGGTGAGTGCGGTGGCCGGGCCGGTCGCGGAGAAGCGTCCGGTCAGGGCGCGCAGATCGGCGAGTCCCCCGCCCGGACCCGCCGTGGCCGCCGGGCCGCCGGGGTCGCGCAGCACCGCCACCATGGCACGCATCGACTGCATCGCCTGCGACCCGGCCTCCTCCACGGCCGCCAGCATGCCGTCCAGTTCCTCCGGCGACGGGGGGCGGCCGGCCGCCGTCGCGTACCTCACGGCCTTGGTCTGGGCGATGATCGCCGTCACGTGGTGGCCGACGAAGTCGTGCAGTTCCCGCGCGTATTCGAGGCGCTGCGCCTGCAAGCCGGCCTGGTGCTCCTGCGCCCGGTAACGGTCGAGCAGCCGGAGGTACAGGCCCAGTACCGTCGCCAGCGCGGCGGCGAACCAGAGCGCCGGGACCACGAACGGCACCAGCGGTTCGTACTCGGACGGCGGCAGCCGCAGCAGGATCACGGTCAGCGCGACCAGCGCCCCGCCGGCCAGGGCCGCGGCGCGCAGCGGCGGACGCAGGCGCGCCGCCCGGACGACGACCAGCAGCAGGGCGGAGGCCTCGGCGAGCCCGAAGGTGGTGTCGGGCCGGGCGGCCACCCGGGTGGTCACGAGGGTCACCAGGCAGGAGGCGAGGACACCTGCGGCGGCCACCGCGTCGAAGCGGTCCCGGCGCACGGCGACGGCGGCGAGCAGCAGGCCGCCGGACACCGTCCAGGCGGCGGCCAGCGGCACGGAGCCGGTGTCCGCGCCCTCGGTGGCCACCGCGGCGATCAGGATCACCGCCGCGCAGGCCGCCGCGGTCCGCCTGCCTCCCGGCGGGACGTCGAAGAGCTGGTTCATGCCGGGGAGGGTACGGCGCTCCCCCGCCGCCGCGCCTCGTCCGTTCGGCCGAGGGAAGCCCGGTGCGCGCCCCCGCACCTTCGCACCTCCGGCTGATCCGCGCGGGCCCCTGCCACGGTCAGGATCGGGCCGTCCGCCGGTTCCCCGGCACCGTCACCCCGACCGCAGCGCTGGAAGGCCCCATGCTCCGTACCGTCATGCGTTCCGTGCTCCGCGACCGGCACCGCTTCGTCCTGCCCGCCCTGGCCGTGCTGATCGGGGTCGCCTGCGTCAGCGGCTCCCTGCTGTACACCGAGTCCCTGGCCAGGGGTGCCGAGCGGCTCCAGCGTGCCTCGCGCCCGGACGTGTCCGTGGAGGTGCGCCCCGCCGGCGGCGGCACGGCACCCGGCGAGGCGCTGCGGCGCAGGCTCGCAGCGCTGCCCGGGGCGGCGGCGGCCCGGGGCACCCTGCGCGGCCCGGCCTTCCTGGTGGCACGCGACGGCACCCTGGTGGGGCCGCCGTCCGCCGACGCCGGGGTGAACTTCGTGCCGGACGCGCACGGCGCCGACCCCCGCTACCCGATGACGCGGGGGCGCGGCCCGCAGGGTCCCGGGGAGATCGCCGTGGACCGGTGGTCGGCCCAGCGGGCCGGGTACCGGGTCGGTGACCGGGTGCGGGTCGTCGTCGCCGGCGAGGTCCGCACGGTACGGCTCACGGGTGTCTTCACCCTGTACGACCCCGCCACCGCCGCCGGCGGCACGGTCACCGCGTTCGACGGTGCCACCGCGCGGGCCCTGTTCGCGCCGGCGCCCGGCCGGTACGCGTCGGTGACCCTCACGGCCGCCCCCGGCACCCCGGCACGGGCCCTCGCGGAGCGGGCGTCACGGATGCTGCCGCGGGGCCTCGACGCGGTGACCCGCGCGGAACTGGACAGGGAGGCCGCGGCGGCACCCGACCGGAAGAAGCTCGGCACGATCCTGCTGCTCTTCGCCGGGATCGCCCTGTTCGTCTCCGCCTTCCTGGTGAGCAACACCTTCACCATGCTCAGCGCGGTGCGGGCACGTGAGCACGCCCTGCTGCGCGCGGTGGGCGCGAGCCGCCGCCGGGTGCTGGGCATGGTGCTCGCCGAGGCGGCCGTCGTCGGAGCCGTGGCGGCCGTGGCCGGGTACGCGCTCGGGGTGGGCGCGGCCACGCTGCTCGCCGGCCTGTTCGGACCGGCCGCGGGGCCCACGGGCACCGCTCCGCCGGCCCTGCTGTCCCCCGTTCCGCTGCTGACGGCCCTGTGCGTCGGTGTGGGTTTCACGGCCGCCGCCGCGTACGTTCCCGCTCTGCGGGCCTCCGCCGTCGCCCCCGTGGCGGCCCTGCGCACACACCTGCCGGCCCCGGCCGCCGCGCTGCGGCGCCGCACCCTGGCCGGCCTCGCGGCCACCGCCGCCGGTGCGCTGCTGATGGCCGCGGGCGAGGACGACCTGGGGGTCCTGTCCCTCGCCACTGCGGTGCTGCTGGCCGGGCTGATCCTGCTCACGCCGCGGCTGGCGGACGCCGTCACCCGGGCGCTGCGCGCGCCGGTGCGGCTGCTGACCGGAGTGCGCGGCACCCTGGCGCTGGCCAACGCGCGCCGCGATCCACGGCGTACGGCGGCGACCGCCGGGGCGCTCACCGTGTGCGTGGCGCTCGTCAGCGCGGTCACCGTGGCGCTGTCCTCGCTGAGCGCCACGGCGGGGCGGGAGGCGGAGGCCGCCATGCCGACGGACCTGCGGATCACCGCGGTCGACTACGCGCGGATCGGCGCGCACACGGCGGCGCGGGTGGCACGGCTGCCGCACGTGGCGGCGGTCAGCGCGGTCCGCGAGGCCGTCTTCCGCCTCCGCGACGGTTCCGACCTGTGGACCGCGGTGGTGGATCCGGGGGCCGTGGGCCGGGGCCGGCTCGCCGACCTCACGGTGCGCGCGGGCGATCTGGACGAGCTGGCCGGCCGGGCCGACGCCATCGCGGTCACGCGGGACCTGGCCGAGGAGCACGGGTGGCACCTGGGCGACCGGATCACCGGCAGGCGTCTGTCGGACGACGGCACGGCTGACGGCCCGGCGCTGGACCGCCGGATCGTCGCGGTCTACGACGGCCCCGACGCCCTCGGCCCGGCCCTGCTGCCGCAGAGCGCGGTGACCGGGAGCGGTACGCCGGAGCGCGAGGTGCTCTCGGTGCTGGTGCGTGCCGAGCCCGGCCGCGCGGGTGTGCTGAAGGAGGAGATCCGCCGGGCGCTGCACAATCCGGTGCTGCTCGTCCAGGACCGGGCGGACGCGGCACGGGAGGCGGAGCGCGGCTTCGGCCCGCTGTTGTCGGTGCTGTACGCGATGCTCAGTGTCACGGTCGCCGTGGCGGCGCTGGGCGTGGCGAACACCATGGGCATGGCGGTCTTCGAGCGGGCCCGGGAGATCGGCCTGCTGCGCGCGGTCGGTCTGGACCGCGCGGGCGTGCGGTCCATGCTGCGGGTGGAGGCGGTGGTGGTGTCTGCGCTGGGCGCCGGGCTGGGCATCCTCGCGGGCGGCGCGGCGGGGGTGGCGGCGGTGGCCGGACAGCACGGCGCCGTGATCTCGGTGCCCTGGCCGGCCCTGCTGGCATTGTTCGCGGGCGCCGCCGCCGTCGGCGTCCTCGCCGCGCTCGGACCGGGTGTGCGGGCGGCGGCGGTACCGGTGACCCGGGCGGTGGGCGGCGAGGTCGGCTGACCGGACACCGGCCGCCTCGACGCACGCACGAGCACCGGGAACCGGCCGACCGCCTGCGCTTCCCGGTCCCGGCGAACGCACGAAGCACCGGCTCCGGCCGACCGCCCGCGCTTGCCGGTCCCGGCCGACGCACGAAGCACCGGGAACCGGCCCCGGGGCCCCGCGCACGGAGCCGGTTGAGGCCGGGCACCCGCCGACCATCCGGCGGCGCTGGACAGCAGCCTGGGTGGGGCACGGGGTCGGCGGGGCAGGCGGTCGCCGGGGCCCGCGCCCGGCGAGACAGGCATCCGGCGGGACGGGCGTCGACGGCACAGACGCCCGGCGCCGGAGGCATCCGGCGCGACAGACGCGTCCGACGCATGCACCCGGCGAGACAGGCATCCGGCGGGCCGAACCCCGGCGGCGCACACACCCGGCGCCGCACTGGCATGCCCCCAGCAGCGCAGGCATCCGGCAGGCCGGGGCCCCGGCGGCGCACGCACCCGGCGGGACACGCCCGGAACCGCACCCATCCAGCAGGCCACAACCCCAGCGGCACAGGCATCCGCCGGGCCTGGCCCCCGCCCGACAGACACGGCCGACGCACACGCCCGGCGAGACAGGCATCCGGCAGGCCGAACCCCGGCAGCGCACACACCTGGCGCCGCACTGGCATGCCCCCAGCAGCGCAGGCATCCGGCAAGCCGGGGCCCCGGCGGCGCACACACCCGGCGGGACACGCCCGGAACCGCACCCATCCAGCAGGCCACAACCCCAGCGGCACAGGCATCCGCCAAGACTGATCCCGCGCGACAGACGCCGGTCGACTCACCCGCCCGGCGGGACACCCGCCCGGCACCACACCTATCCGGCAGGGCACACACCCGGCAGCACGGCACAAGCATCCCCCTAGCCGGGCCCCGGCCGCGGCAGGCACCCGGCGGGACGCACGCCCGGTACCGCACGCATCCGGTGGGGCACACAGTCGGCAGCACAGCACAGGCATCCCCATGGCGCCCGGCGGGACACGCGTCCGGCCGGCGGGCACGCCGACGGCACGCCGAGGACATCGGCATGTGCGGCCCGCCGGGAGGTCAGCCGTTCTCGATGCGGCGGATCTGCTCGTCCAGGGGGGTCGAGGGAGGGGAGGCCCGCAGGAAGTCCCGGGTGGTGGGCAGCCGCAGCCGCAGTTCCGGCAGCGCTTCCACGCTGACGTGTCCCCCGGTGAGCGTGAAGTCCAGGCCGTGGCCGCCACGCGTCCGGCTCCGGTCGAGGAAGTGCAGGTGGTAGCCGGCGACGGACACACCCTGCTCGTAGTACGGGGTGAAGAAGCCGGCGAGCGTGCCGGACACGTCGGAGAAGGTGTTCTCCGCCTGGCCGGCCGTCGCGTCGGCGAGGGGCGGGTACGGCCGCTGCTGCCGGGCCACGGTCCGTGTGCGCAGGGCGCTGAAGTGTCCGTCGATCCGGACCGCGTGCACCAGGTTGGGGCTGGTCAGCAGTCCGCCCACGGCCTCCTCCGTCTCGGCCCGGGTCAGCGGCCCCGACAGCCCGGCACGCCGTTCGGGCCGGAAGCGGGTCACCGCGGCGAAGGGGGTCGGCTCGGCGCCGCCCGCCTCCTCGACCGAGCCGTCGGCACGCAGGCGGTAGCAGGTGCCGCCGAGGACGAGCATCTCGCCGTCGAGCCGGTCGAACGTGCCGAGCCCGAAGTCGCCGTGCCGCAGCAGTTCGGCGACGGTGACATCGCCGTCGTAGACCCCCGCGAGCAGGGCGGCCATGGTCGACGTCTGGTAGAGCGCCGGTGGCGTGCCCCGCAACGGCGGCAGGTGCCGTAGCGCGGAGACGAATCGGTGCAGCCGGCCGGTGGCGGACTCGGTCGTCGTCATGTCCTGTTCCCTCCTCGTGGGGCTCACTCGAACGCGCCGGGGATCAGGTGCTCGCCCAGTTCGGTGTTGCGCGAGTAGTCGACCGGCACGTCGATGATCGTGGGCCGGCCGGCCTCGAGCGCCCGGCGCAGCGCGCTGCCGAACTCCTTCATGCTCCGCACGCGGACGCCCCGGGCGCCGAACGCCCGCGCGTAGGCGACGGCGTCGTAGTCGCCGAGGGCGACCCCGCTCCTGCGCCCGTACTTGAGGTCCTGCTGGAAACCGACCATGTCGTAGGTGTTGTCACGGAAGATGACGTGGACGAAGCTCAGGCCCAGGCGGGTCGCGGTCTCCAACTCCTGCGCGGAGAAGAGGAACCCGCCGTCCCCGGAGACGGAGACGATCTGTGTTCCGGGGCGGACCAGGGCGGCGGCGAGGGCCCACGGCAGTGCCACGCCGAGGGTCTGCTGGCCGTTGGAGAACAGCAGCCGCCGCGGTTCGTAGACGCGGAAGTGACGGGCCATGTGGATGTACACCGAGCCGATGTCGCAGGCGATCGTGGCCTGGTCGTCGAGGTGGTCGCGCAGCGCCAGGCAGACGGCCGCGGGGTCGAGACCCCGCTCGGAGGCGGGCCGGGCACGGGCCTCGTCGTCGATGGCGGTCAGCCGGGCGCGCTGGGCCGCCACGGAGGCGTCGGCCTCGGGGCCCAGCCGGACCGGCCCGGTGTGGCGGGCCAGTTCGGCGAGGGTGGCGGCGATGTCACCGCGCAGTTCGAGCGCGGGCCGGTAGTGGTTGTCGATCTCGGCCGGCAGGGCGTCGACGTGGACGACGGTGCGCCGCGGGTCGGTGTTCCACAGTCCGGGGTCGTACTCCACCGGGTCGAAGCCGACGGCGAGGATGACGTCCGCGGCGGCGGCGACGACGTCGGCGGGCTGGTTGCGGAAGAGCCCGACCCGGCCGAGGTAGTGGCTCTCCAGTTCCCGGGAGACCACGCCGGCGGCCTGGAAGGTCTCGATCACCGGCAGTCCGCCGCCGGCGACGAGGGAGCGGATCGCCGCGCAGGCCGCCTCGTCGGCGCCGCGCGCGCCGACCAGCACGACCGGGTGGCGGGCGCCGCGCAGGATCCGTGCGGCCTCGCGGATCCGATCGGCGGGGGCGGGGCCCGCGGGCGGAACGGGCAGTGGCTCGCGGATGGCCGCGGGCGTGCTCTCCGCCGCGACGTCGGCGGGGAGGATCACGGCGGCGGCGCCGCGTGGTTCGCTCAGCGCGCGGCGGAAGGCGTTGGCGACGGCCTCGGGGACGTTGTCGGGGTGGCTGACCTCGCCGGCGGACTTGGTGACGGCCGCCAGCAGCGCGGCGGCGTCCATCGACTGGTGCGTGCGCTTGAGCCGGTCCGGCCGGGAGACCGCGCCGCACAGGGCGACCACCGGGTCCTGCTCGGTGGTGGCGGTCAGCAGTCCGGTCGCCAGGTTGCTGGTGCCGGGGCCGGAGGTGACCACGACCACCCCCGGCACCCCGGTGAGCCGGCCGACGGCCGCGGCCATGAAGACCGCGTTCTGCTCGTGCCGGCAGACGACGAGTTCCGGCCCTGCGTCGGCCAGCGCGTCGTAGACGGCGTCGATCTTCGCGCCGGGCACGCCGAAGACGTACGGCACGTCGTGCGCCTGGAGGCACTCCACGACCCGCTGCGCGGACCTGGTCGGTTCGGAGGGGGCACGGGTGCCGTCTGCGGCGGCCGGAAGGGGGCGGACGGGTGCGCTCACGGGCTTCACCTCGTTGCTCGGGCGGCCTGTGTGACGATGCCACGGCCGCGTGGGAGGGTGAGGGGCCGGTCCGGGCTTCGGCCCGCATCCAGCATCACCCCAACTCCCGTCGCTGTCGCGGCGAGTGCCGGTCCTCCGGTGGCCGGCCGCCCCAACCGGCCGGTGTGCGCGCGGAGATACGTGGCCGGTGCCGTCCGTCTCGTCCCGTGCCCGCGACATGACGTGTCGTCAGGTGACCCCGGGCGCACCCGCCGTCCGCGTCCGGCCCCTCGGCCACGTGTGAGCGCCGGTGCCGTGCGAGGGGTGCCTCGCTGTGCGGCGACGCCGGTGCGGGTCCGGGCCGCCCGGTACGCGGTGGCCCGTGCCGGTCCCGGGCGGGACCGGCACGGCCGCGTCGTACCGGTCAGCCGGCCGGTGCCGTCAGCAGGACGTCGTGGACGACCGACTCGTCGTCGACCACGATCGTGGACTCCTGCGGCGGGTAGCCGTCGGCGGAGGTGACCAGGACGTACCGCCCGGAGCCGGGGGCGTCCAGCGTGTAGGAGCCGTCGGCCCGCACCTCCGCCCGGCCCAGCTGCCGGCCCTGCGGTGAGGTCAGCGTGACCACGGCCCGCGGGACGGGCTCGCTCCCGTCGACGCTGACCCGGCCGCGGACCGCGACACCCGCGGGGGCGAGGGCCTGCGCGTCCGTGTCGACGGCCTCCGCCGGTACGGGCAGCCCGGCGACGGCCTCGGCGGTCTCCGCCGCCTGGGCCGCCTGCGCCGCCTGGACCAGGCCGCTGGAGGCGCGCAGCGGGACCTCCTTGATGAACAGGGTCACCAGGAAGGCGATCAGCGCGATCGGGGCGACGTACATGAAGATGTCGCCGATCGCGTGCCCGTAGGCGCCTTCCAGCCAGGTGCGGACCGGGGCGGGCAGCAGGGCGAGGTCGGGCAGCCGGCCGTCGCCGGAGGTCTTCGCGGCCACGGCCTGGTCCGGCGGGCTGAGCCGGGTGATGGTCTCACGCGCGTAGTGGCCGATCCGGGTGGTGAGGACCGAGCCGAGCACGGAGACGCCCACCGCGCCGCCGAGGGAGCGGAAGAAGGTCACCGTGGAGGACGCGGCACCGAGGTCGGTCGGGGCGACCTGGTTCTGGGTGCACAGCACGAGGTTCTGGAGGGTCATGCCGACGCCGAGGCCCATCAGCGCCATGCACAGCGCGATGAACAGGTACGGGGTGTCGTAGCGGAGCATGCCCAGCAGGGCCAGGCCGGCCGTCAGCAGCACACCGCCGGTCAGCAGCCAGCCCTTCCACTTGCCGGTGCGGGTGATGACGCGTCCGGAGACCGTGGAGGAGACGAACAGGCCCGCGATGAACGGGATCGTCATGACGCCCGACCTGGTCGGGGAGTCGCCGCGCGCGAGCTGGAAGTACTGGCTGAAGAAGACGGTGCCCGCGAACAGCGCGATGCCGACGAAGAGGGAGGCGACGGAGGCGAGGGCGATGGTGGGGTTGCGGAACAGCCGCAGCGGGATGATCGGTTCCGCGGCCTTCGTCTCGACGAACAGGAAGATCAGCGCGAGCACGATCGACGCGGCCACCAGGGTGTACGTCTGCCAGGACAGCCAGGCGTACTTGTCGTCGGCGAAGGTGACCCAGATCAGCAGGGTGCAGACGGCCGCGGTGACGAAGAAGGCGCCGGCCCAGTCGACCTTGACGTCACGCCTGGCCACGGGCAGGTTCAGCGTCCGCTGGAGGACCACCAGCGCGACGAGCGCGAAGGGGATGCCGACGAACAGGCACCAACGCCAGCCGAGCCAGGAGGTGTCGGTGATGACACCTCCGAGCAGCGGCCCGCCGACGGTGGCGACGGCGAAGGTCGCGCCCAGGTAGCCGGAGTACCGGCCGCGCTCGCGCGGAGCGATCATCGCGGCCAGGACGACCTGGGCCAGCGCGGACAGACCGCCGCCGCCCAGGCCCTGGATGACACGGGCGGTGATCAGCGTCGCGGGGTTGGGCGCGAGACCGGCCACCAGGGAGCCGGCGCAGTAGACGATCAGCGCCGACTGGACCAGGACCTTCTTGCTGAACTGGTCCGCGAGCTTGCCCCACAGCGGGGTCGACGCGGTCACCGCCAGCAGGGAGGCGGTGACGACCCAGGTGTAGGCGCTCTGGCCGCCCCCGAGGTCACCGATGATCCTCGGCAGCGCGTTGGTGACCACGGTGGAGGACAGGATGGCGGCGAACAGGCCGAGCAGCAGTCCGGACAGGGCGCGCATGATCTGCGCGTGGGTCATCGGCGCGTCGGGCGAACCTCCTCCCGGACGGGCGTGGGCCCGCACACCTGCTTTCGGGGTGGTTGTCATGGGGTTTGTCGTCCTTACGTGGTGGCAGCGGGTGTACGGGGTGAACAGTCGCCCTCGGGCGGTCCGGCGCCGGGGTCCTGTGCGGCCCCGGAGGGCTGTTCCGCCCAGGTGCCGGGTCCGGTCCAGGGGTCTTCGAAGCTCGCCCGGAGCCGGGCCATGAGGCACGTCAGCTGACGGACGTCCTCGTCGCTCCAGCCGCTCAGCCGCCGGGCGAGCAGCTGCGCGGTGTGCTCGGACAGCTGGGTGAGCATGGCCCGGCCCTCGGGGGTCAGGCGGAGGATGCGCGAGCGCCGGTCGGCGGGATCGGGACTGCGGTCGATCCAGCCCCGGGCGGCCACGTGCGCGACGTGGCGGCTGGTGACCGACATGTCGACGGCGAGCAGTTCCGCGAGCCTGCCGATGCGCATGTCGCCGTCACGGCCGAGCAGGGCCAGCACCGTGGCGGCGACGCTGGAGCAGCCGCCCGGAAGGATCCGGCCCAGCTCTCGTCGTACGGATCCGATGGCGCTGAGCTGGCGCATCAGCTCCTCGTACTGAGCTCTGTCGGCCACACGTGCCTCCCGATATTCTTGCTCAAGGCAACTATGCAGGTGCCCGGTTGCCTGAGGCAAGCATGTTTACATGTGCCCTGGCACACACATGTCACCGAAGACACGTGTTCCGGGTTGGCCGCCGGTCAGCGCAGGACCCGCCGGGCGACATTGGTGGTGACCAGGTCGAGGAGTTCCTCGCCCCGGCCGGACAGGATGGTGCGGATCGCGTAGAGCGTGAAACCCTTGGCTTGCTCCACCGTGACCGCCGGCGGCACGGACAGCTCCTGACGAGCCGTCATCACCTCGACCAGGGCGGGCCCGTCGTGCGCGAAGGCGCCCTTGAGCGCGTCCTCCAGGTCCCCCGGCCGCTCCACCCTGCGGGCCCACAGCCCGACGGCGGCGGCGACCTCGGCGAGCTGCGGATTGTCCAGCTCGGTCGCGTAGTTGACGATGCCGGCCGCCTTCATCTCCAGCTCCACGAAGTTCAGCGAGCCGTTGTTGAAGACGACGATCTTGGCCGGCAGGCGGTTCTGCCGCAGGGTGAACAGCTCCCCGAGGAGCATGGTGAGCCCGCCGTCGCCCGACAGCGAGACCACCTGACGGCCCGGGTACGCCGCCTGCGCGCCCACGGCGTGCGGCAGGGCGCAGGCCATCGTCCCGTGGTTGAAGGAGCCGAGCAGCCGCCGCTGTCCGTTGAAGGTCAGGTAGCGGGCCGCCCACACCACCGGGGAGCCGACGTCGACGGTGAAGACCGCGTCCCGGTCCGCGAGGCGGTCCAGGGTGCGGGCCACGAACTGCGGGTGGATCGGGGTGCGTTCGCGGTCGTTGACGGCGAGCGCGTCCAGCGACCTGCGCGTGCGGGCGTAGTGGGCGAGGGCCTCGTCGAGATGCCCCCGCCCGCTCTTGACAGTCAGCAGCGGCAGCAACGCGGGCAGGGTGTCGCGCACGCTGCCGACCAGGGGGAGGTCGACGCGGGTGCGCCGGCCGATCTGCTCGCCGCGGATGTCGAGCTGGATGACCTTGGCGCCCTGCGGGTAGAACTGCCGGTAGGGGAAGTCGGTTCCGAGCATCAGCAGGGTGTCGGCCTCCTCGATCGCCTTGTAACCGGAGGCGAAACCGAGCAGACCGGTCATCCCGACGTCGTAGGGGTTGTCGTACTCGACGTACTCCTTGCCGCGCAGGGCGTGCACGACGGGCGCCTTGAGGGTCTCGGCGAGCCGGACCAGGTCGTCGTGGGCGCCGGCGGCCCCCGCGCCCGCCAGGATCGTCACCTTCTGCCCGTCGTTCAGCAGCGCGGCGGCCTCGCGCAGGGCGGCGTCGGCCGGGCGGACGACGGTCCTGGCCGGGCGCACCACCGTGGGGGCCAGGTCGCGGCCGGTCTTGCCGAGGAAGATCTCACCGGGTACGACGACGACCGCGACGCCCCTGCGCTCGACGGCCGCCCGCATCGCCGTCTCCAGGACGCGCGTCGCGTGCTCGGGGCTGGTGACGGCCTCCGCGTAGACGCTGCAGTCGGCGAACAGTTCCTGCGGGCGCGTCTCCTGGAAGTAACCGGAGCCGATCTCGCCGCCCGGGATCTGGGCGGCGATGGCGAGGACCGGCACACGGCTGCGCTGGGCGTCGAAGAGCCCGTTGATCAGGTGCAGGTTGCCCGGACCGCAGCTGCCGACGCAGACGGTCAGCTCACCGGTCAGCCCGGCCTCGGCCGCCGCCGCGAAGGCGGCGCTCTCCTCGTGCCGCACGTGCACCCAGTCGACGTCGTCGTCCCGGCGTATGGCGTCCGTCAGGCCGTTGAGGGAGTCGCCGGGCAGGCCGTACAGGCGCCGCACGCCGGAAGCCTTCAAGGAGGCGATGACGTGGTCAGCGAAGGTGGGCATACGGGTCGCCTTTCGTCGGTCGTGAGCGCGTCCGAGGCGGCGGGAAGGCCGCGCGGGCCGGTGCCCGCCTGCTCGCGGCTCGGCGCGTGCGAGCAGCACCTGATCAGTGTCGGGGAACCGACATTGCGCACACATCCGTCGAATGACTGCGTCACCGGCGCGACGGGGTCTTCCGTCTCTGCGTCGGACGACTGCCCGTTTCGCACGGCCCCGGTCGCCCGGGTGCGGCGGTCAGCGTTCGGTGGCGGGCCCGGCCGTGGCGGGCCCTGCCGTGGCGGTCCCGGCGGCCGGGGTGCGGGCGTCCTGCGGAACGGCGGAGGCGGTGGGCCCCTCGACGGCGTCGTCCTCCCGCATCGCCCGCGCCTCGCTCTTGAGGATGCGCATCGAGCGGCCCAGACCGCGGGCCGCGTCGGGGAGTTTCTTCGATCCGAACAGCGCGATGAGCACGACCGCCACGATGAGCAGGTGCCAGGGTTCCAATCCGTTGCGAAGCATTGCGTGTTCTCCTCGGTCGGTTTCGGTGTCGGGTGTCGAGTGTCAGATGTCGGGTGTCGGTACACAGAGCGGAACACATATGTGTCTTTCGCGCAATACCGGCAACCTGGTACGTGCCGTCAGACCCAGGTGTCGAGCCACATCCTGCTGTGCCAGTCGGCGTACGGGATCGTCTGCCCGGTGTAGAGCGGAAAGAAGTAGACGAAGTTCCAGGCGATGAGCAGGACGAGCACACCCGCGGCCACCGCGCCCACCGTGCGGCGTACGCGGTCCGCGCCCGGCGGTCCGGCCAGGGCTCCCACCAGCATCGTCACGGCCAGGCACAGGTACGGCACGAGGATCACCGCGTAGAAGGAGAAGATGGTGCGGTCCTGGTAGAGGAACCAGGGCAGATAGCCGGCGCCCACCGCGCACAGGACGGCGCCGGCCCGCCAGTCGCGGCGCAGCGCCCATCGGTAGAGCAGGTACACGAGGGCGCAGCACGCCGACCACCACAGCAGCGGTGTGCCGAGGGCGAGGACCGTCTGCGAGCAGTCGGTCGCCGTGTGGCAGCCGTCCTGCCCGGGTTTCGGCGCCTCGTAGCAGAACAGCACGGGGCGGCCCAGGACCAGCCAGCTCCAGGGGTTGGACTCGTACGAGTGGGGGGAGTGCAGCCCCACGTTGAACTGGTAGACGCCGTACTCGTAGTGCCACCAGCTGCGCAGCGGGGCGGGAATCCATGACCAGGTGCCGCCGCGGCCGTCGGCCCAGTGGCGTCCGTAGCCCTTGCCGGACAGGAACCAGCCGGTCCAGGTCGCCAGGTACGTCATCGCGGCGACCGGGACCAGCGACAGGAACGACCGGCCGAGGTCCTTGCGCAGCACCGCCCGGTACGGGCGACGGGCCCCGGCGACGCGGCGGGCACCGACGTCCCACAGCACGGTCAGGACCGCGAAGAACACCAGGACGTAGAGCCCGTTCCACTTGGTGGAGGCCGCGAGTCCCAGGAAGAGGCCGGCGGCGAGCCGCCAGGGGCGGGCCCCGGTCCCGGCGCGGTCACCGGTGCGCGCGTCCGGGCGCGCCCGGCCGTCCGCGCCGACGGGCAGGGCCGCCGCGAGCCGGGCCCGTGCGTGGTCCCGGTCGATCAGCAGGCAGCCGAACGCCGCCAGGACGAAGAACATCACCACGAGGTCCAGCAGCGCGGTACGGCTCATCACCAGGTGCAGGCCGTCCAGCGCCATCAGCGCGCCGGCCAGGCAGCCCAGCAGCGTCGAACGGAACAGGCGGCGGCCTATCCGGCACAGCATGAGCACCGACAGGGTGCCGAGGGCCGCCGTCATGAACCGCCAGCCGAACGGGTTCAGGCCGAACGTCCACTCGCCGAGGGCGATCACCCACTTGCCCGTCGGCGGGTGGGCGACGAAGGCCCCGGTGTCGGAGAGCGGGACCGCCTGGGGGTGCGCGAGGATCTGCGGGTCGGTGATCTTGCGGTCCGGCCAGCTGCCCTCGTAGCCGAGCCGCAGCAGGGACCAGGCGTCCTTGGCGTAGTAGGTCTCGTCGAAGACGAGGCCCCGCGGCCGGCCGAGGCGCCGGAAGCGGAGTGCTCCGGCCAGGACGGCGACGAGGACCGGCCCCAGCCAGTCCATCGCCTTCGCGACGCGGTACGCACGTGCCGGATCGAGACGTGTGAGCTCCCACAGGCGGACCGCCGGCTCGGGGAAGGGCGGAACAAGACGCTCGCGGGTATCGGTGGCCGCGCCTGCCATGCCTCCGGGGGCACGCGCCGCGTTGTGTGGGTGCACTGCTGTCGCCTTGTTCCTTTGCGTGTCGCTTGCCACTGATGATGCCGCGCGGGTCGTGCGGGTTCCACGGTTTGCACGGGAACAAGGAAGCCCAGGAAGTCTACAGTCGTATACTTGCATCCAGTGACACACATCTCCTGGCGTCACGGCAGGGAGTCCGAGGAACTGGAGAACAGGCATGAACAGCGGGGTCGGTGAGGCCACCGCGAAGCTGCTGGCGGCGGAAGGCGCGGCGGTCGTGGTGCACGGCCGGGACCAGGAGCGCACGGAGAAGGCCGCGCGGGAGATCCGTGCGGCCGGCGGGAACGCCACCACGGTCCTCGGCGACCTGTCCGACGACGAGGCCGCCGCCGGGGTCGCCCGTGCGGCCACCGCCGACAGTCCCGTCGACATCCTCGTCGACAACGCCGGCTTCCACCGGCACCCGTCCTGGGCGCAGGCGAGCCCCGACGAGTGGCGGGACACCTACGACGTCAACGTCGTCTCGGGTGTCCGGATGATCCAGCGCCTGGTCCCGGCGATGCGGGAGATACGGCCCGACGCCGTCGAGGCACTCGTCCCCAACGACCAGGAACGGTTCGGCGAGCCGGACGAGATCGCGGCGGCGGTGGCATACCTGTGCGGCGACTACGCGCAGTACGTCAGCGGAGCGACGATCCGCGTGGACGGCGGGCTCATCCGGTCCGCGTTCTGAGCGCGAGCGGGCGGCAGGCCCGCCGAGGCGTTCCGGCCGGGACGCGGACCGTACGACGCCGGCCCCGTCCTGAGCTGAACGCCGGCCTCCCGGCGCCGGTGCGCTACCCCTCCGTGCCGTCCGGTCCGGCGTTGGGCGGGGGCGTGGCGTCGGGCTCGCCGGTGACCGGGCGGAGCATGTCGGCGAGGATCTCCGTGAGGCGGTCGTTGTCGGCCGCCGCGAGCGCGGTGACGCCGACGACGCTGCGCAGCAGCCACGTACCGGCGACCAGCGCGAGTCCGAGCTGAGCGCGGACGTCCGCGTCGGAACCGCCGAGCAGCCCGGCGAGCCGCGCGCCCACGTGGGTCTCGACGCCGTCGCGGACGATGCTCGCCGCCTCCGGGTCCGCTGCCGAGCGCAGCAACAGCAGGAACGGGTCGAGCCGCTCGGCGCCGGGCGTCGTGCGCTCGGCGAGCGTGCGGGCGAGGGAGTGCGCCAGACCGGGCACTTCGTCGCCGACGATGGTCGGCGGGCCGAAGGCGCGGTCGACGGCCTGGGCGAACAGGCCCTCCTTGGAGCCGAAGTAGCGGTTGATCATCATCGCCGTGACACCCGCCCGCTCGGCGATCTGCCGCACCCCGGCCCGGGCGTAGCCGTGCTCGGTGAATTCGACGACCGCGGCCGCGAGGATCGCCTCGCGTGTCGCGGCGCCGTCGCGTTTACGGGCGGGATGTGCGGCGCTCATGAGGACGAGCATACGGGGGGGCCGCTCGACGGCCGACGTACGCCTGGCCCCCGGACGGCGCGACGGCGACCGCGGCGGCCCGGCGCTTTCCGCCGCCCCTGCCGTGCGTGACCGCGACGACCGGCTCGCCGCGCCGCCTCCCGCCCGCCGGGCGCGATCGGTGAGCGCGGGGCGGCGCCGTCCGAGCCGGCGCCCGCGGCGTCGCCTTTCACCATCCGTGACACCCGCGACCGCCGACACGTGTGACCGTCCGATTGGCTAACATGCGCAGGCCATGTGTGCCGGGTGCCGCACAGCCCGGTCGTCGCCCACCCCTTCAGGAGAGCCGCCCGTGAAGAGCCTGCCGCAGAACGAGGACACCCTGCTGATCCGCACCGACTTCTCCGACGAGGAGGCCTGGCGGAGGCTGCGCTCGGTGGTCACCACCCCCGACGCGGAGGACGGGTTCCTCGCGGCGCTGCACATCGTGGACGACCCCGCCTACCGCGACCTGACCACCGAGCAGATCGTGGCGCTCGCGCCCGCCGAGGACGACCTGCTGATCCTGGCGGACCGGCGGGCCCTGAGCGGATCGGAACTGCCGCTGCTGGCCGTCCTGAAGGGCGAGGACGACGCGCCGGAGCCGGGATACGACGAACTCCGGGTGGTCGCTTCCGAGTTGTGGGCGGTCGAGAACAACATCTCCCTCGCCAACATGGACTGGGAGGAGTTCGTCGACGCCGCGGACGACGACGGCGTCTTCCGGGGATTCTGACCCCGCCGGGCAACCCGGAAGCCCTGCCGACCGGTTCACCTGTCGGAACACCGTCCCCGTCCCTCGACCAAGGGACGGCAACAGGAGGGTTGCAGTGACAGGACACAGAACAGCGGCGCTGCTGCTGGGGGTCGGCACGCTGGCGGGGGTGGTCGTCGCCCCGGCCGACGCGGCGCCGACGACGCCCGCCGCCGACCGGCCGGGCGCAGCGGCCGCCGGGCCCGTCGAGAAGGTCACCCTCATCACGGGTGACACGGTCAGCTACCGGCGCACGGGCGGCGCCGTCGAGATCGTCGGTACCGCTCCCGCCCCGCGGCGGCGTGAGGCGGCCTTCGCGCGCTTCACCGAGAACGGACACACCTATGTCGTACCGCAGGACGCCTGGGCCGCGCTGACACGGGGCGAGGTGGACCGCGCCCTGTTCGACATCACGGGGCTCGCCGCCCAGCGGCTCGACGACGGGCACACCGGCCGTATCGGCGTGCTCGTCACCGGCAGGCCGGGCAGCGCGCCGAAGACCGCGACGCCGTCCACCGCCGAGGTCACCCGTACCCTGCCGCGGCTGGGCATACGGGCGCTGTCCACGCGCAAGTCGGACGCGACGGCCCTGTGGGCGGCCCTGACCGGGGAGAAGGGCGGTGCCGGCGCCCGCCGGGCCGCTCCCGCGCACGGCACGAAGATCTGGCTGGACGGGGTCGTACGCCCCACCCTGGACGTGAGCGTGCCGCTGGTCGGGGCGCCTTCGGCCTGGAAGCACGGGTACAAGGGCGACGGCGTGAAGGTCGCCGTCCTCGACACGGGCATCGCCACCGGACACCCCGATCTGAAGGGGAAGGTCGACGCGGCGAAGAACTTCACCGACGCGGCCGGGACCGGGGACCACGTGGGCCACGGCACCCATGTGGCGTCCACCATCACCGGCAACGGCGCGGCGTCCGGCGGCCGTTACCGTGGTGTGGCCCCGGGCGCGCGGTTGCTGAACGGCAAGGTCCTGGACGACTTGGGCCGGGGCAGCGACTCGCAGGTCCTCGCCGGCATGGAGTGGGCCGTCCAGCAGGGCGCCAAGGTGATCAACATGAGCCTGGGCGGCGAGTTCCCCAGTGACGGCACCGACGTGCTGTCCTCCGCGGTGAACGAGCTGTCGGCGTCGTCGGGGGCGCTGTTCGTGGTGGCCGCCGGCAACTCCGGCACGCAGGAGAGCGTGTCGTCACCCGGCGCCGCGGACGCGGCGCTGACCGTGGCGAGCACCACCAAGCGGGACACCCTCAGCTCCTTCTCCAGCCGGGGCCCCCGCATCGGCGACTTCGGGCTGAAGCCGGAGATCTCGGCGCCCGGCGAGGACATCACCGCGGCCCGTGCCCCCGGCGCGTTCCCGAACGCACCCGGTGACACCCACTACGTGACGCTGTCGGGCACGTCGATGGCCACCCCGCACGTCGCGGGCGCCGCGGCGATCCTCGCGGGCGAACACCCCGACTGGACCGGCCGGCAGATCAAGGCCGCGCTCACGGGGTCGGCGAAGGTGCTGAAGGGCATCGACGTGTTCGGCAACGGCGCGGGCCGCCTCGACGTCGCGCGCGCCGCCGCGCAGCCCGTGCGCGCGCTGACCCCGTCGCTGGGCCTGGGACGTCTGTCCTGGCCCCACGACCCGGCGAAGCCGGCCACCGGGAAGGTCACGTACGCCAACGACGGCGACACCCCGGTCACGCTGGCCCTGAGCCTGTCGGTGACCAGCACGGGTGGCGCGCCCGCCCCGGAGGGTCTGTTCTCGGCCCCGTCGTCGCTCACCGTTCCGGCGCACGGCACCGCGTCCGCCACCGTCCGGGTCCTGGCCGGCTCCGGCTCCGTCGGCTCCTGGGAGGGCCGGCTGACGGCGTCCGCGGGAGACACCCGTGTGGTGACCCCGGTGGCCGCCGACGTCCTGGACCGCACCGGCACGATGACGCTCCGGGTGCTCGACCGGTCCGGGCAGCCGATGGACGCGTCCGGCATCGTGATGGTGCTGCAGAACGAGGCCACCGGCTCCGTGTACTTCCCCGTGGGCGACGAGGGGTCCGGCACGGGTGACGCCGGCAAGGTCACCGCCGAGGTCCCCGTCGGGTCGTACCGCCTGCTGGGCATCGGACTGGCGGACGAGTCTCCGGGTGTGTCGACGACCTACTTCGCGCGGGACGGACTGCGCGTCGACGGCGAGCGGACCGTCACCCTCGACACACGTGAGGCCCGGCCGGTGACGGCCGAGCTGAACGACCCCGCCGCCCGTCCCGAGATCTACACCGCCAACGTCACTCTCCGCTCCGTGGTGGCCGGCACCGCACAGACCAGCGACTTCTCCGTGGTCAGCAACTACCCGCACCGCTATGTGCAGTCCACCGAGGCCATCCCCGGGACGACCCTCTCCTACAGCGCGGCCTGGGCCCCGCCGCACAACCTCGTGACGACGGTGGGCGAGGACCCGTACGAGGCCGGCGACGTGGAGGACCCCCGGCCCGAGGGCTACGAGGGCGACGTCACCGCGCGGCTGGCGGACATCGGCGAGGAGACGGACCCCGACCGGATAGGCGACGTCGGCGGCAAGGTCGTCCTCATCGCCCCGGACGTCCGCGGCGAGCCCGTCGATCCGCCCACGGCCGAGCAGTTCGCCCCGCTGGTCAAGGCCCTGCGGGACAGGGGCGCCGCCCTGGTGCTCACGTACGACGACCTCGGGAACACCGGGGCGCTGCCGGTGCTCTACCTCATCCGCCCCGAGGACATCCAGGGCCTGCGGGACCGGGCGGCGGCCGGGCAGGACCGGGTCCATGTGCGGGGCCGGCCCGTCTCCCCGACGTCGTACGCCCTGTACGGCTCGGTGGGCACGGCGCTTCCGCACGGGCAGGCCTGGCACTTCGACCGCGCCGCGCTGGCCCGGGTGGACGCCGTCTACCGCAACCCGGCCGGGGGGCGGCACGTCTCCGGCCAGGCGCTTACCTTCACGGACCCGGCGACCGGTCTGACGGACACGGCGCTGTCCGCGCCGACGTTCCCGCAGAAGCGCGTGGAGTACTTCACCCCGGGGGTCCTCTGGGGCGCCGAGACGTCCGTCGGGCTGACCGCCGACTGGACGTCCGGCACGAGCGAGGTGACCGCACCGACCCGCTACCGGGCCGGGCGGCGCACCTCGGTCGCGTGGGGCACGGCTCCCTTCGCACCCCGGCTGCCCCAGGTGGTGCGCGCCGGGTCGGACGGCGAACCGCTGCCCACGGCGTACCGGCAGGGGAACCGGCTGGTGACCCGCATCCCCGTGTTCGGCGCCGCCGACCCCCGCCATCTCGTGCTTCCCGAGACGGACTCCGAGGGCACGGTGCGGGAACACGGCTCGACCCAGCTGTTCCGGGGCGCCACGAAGGTCGGCGCCAACGGCACACCGGGGGTGGGGGCCTTCGACCTGCCCGCGGCTCCCGGCACCTACCGGCTGGTCGTCACGGGCACCCGCCCGTCCGTCCTGTCCCCGAAGGTGCGCTCGGAGTGGACCTTCACCACCGGCCGCACCGACAGCGCCGTCCGCACCCCGCTGGACCTGCTGGACCTGGGCTTCGTCCTGCCGCTCGACCGGAACGACACCGCGCGGGCCGGCAGGAGGCTCACCGGGTCGGTGACGGTACGCCACCAGCCGGGCGCGTCCGGCACCTCCCCGGTCCGCGAGGTCACCGTCGACGTGTCCTACGACGACGGCAAGAGCTGGCGGCGGGCCGTGGCCAGGGCCGCCGGTGACGACCGCTGGTCGCTGGTGATACCGGCGGGCGGACACCCGGGCGGCCACGTCACCCTGCGGGCGAACGCCGTGGACCGGGCGGGCGACCGGGTACGGCAGACCGTGACGGGGGCCTACGGCCTGCGCTGAGCGGACACGCGTCGCGCTGGGCGCGCGGAGCGACGTGTGCGCCCAGCGCGAAGGGTGCCCGTCCCCCGTCGGGGGCGGGCACCCTTCTGTTCTCCGGAACGGGCGGGACGCCTACGGAGTGCGGGAGCTCCCCTTCTGGTTGGGTGCGCCCGTCGTCCTTGACGTCGACACACTTGTCACCGGACGACCCCGTCAGGGTTCACCGGCTCACCGGACCCGGACCACCTCCAGGCGGCTCGGTCCTCCGTCCCCGCCGCGCAGGGTGATGTCGAACAACAGCCGTCCCGCACCAGGGCGCAGCGTCGTCTCGTCTCCCGGCCCCACCACCTGCCGCGGACCCTCCTCGCGCTCGCCCGGCCGCGGGCCCGCCAGGTACGACACGTACACCCTGGCGCGCCCCGGGTTGCGGACCGTCACCTGCGAGGTCGGCCGGCACCGGGCACCGTCGTGGCGCCGGTCGGCGCAGACGTACCGCAGGTCGCCGAAGCCGTACGTCCCACAGGACAGCTCCATGCCGCGCGGGAGCGCCGACCGGCACACCCGGCCCGCAGTCACACGGTCGGCGGCCACGTCACCGGCGTGGTGCGGGGACTCGCCGGTCCGGCCGGCGAACCAGCACCCGGCCGCGGCCAGCACCAGCACGACGGCCCACGTACCCACCGCGGGCCACCAGGCGTTCTCCCGGCGTGCGGACTTCATCGGACGGCACCCTCCCCGTGTCACACCGGCCCGGCGGCACGTCGAACGGACCGGCACGGTGTGCCGCCTTCCCGCCCCGAGACATCTGTCTCAGTCTAGGCACACGCACGGGTTACTCCGGTGTGAAGAAGTGGTGGCGAGGCACGGAAGCGGTGCGGGGGCCGTGGAGCGACGGAGTAGCGTGCGGCCCGGTCCACTTCACACGTATCCCGATCGAACCCTGGAATCCATGAACCACTCCTCAGCGGAAACAGCAGCGGAAACACAGACCGATTCCTTCGCGCCGGGCGGCCGGCGCCGGCACCGCAGGACGAAGCAGGGCGGCGCGGGTCTCCGGCGTACCGTCGTGCTGGCGTTGGCGGTGCCGGTCGCCTCGGCCGCGCTGGCCGGTCCCTCGGCCTTCGCCGCCGGCAACGGCACCACGGCGCCGGGCAGCGGCACGTCCGGCCGCGCGGACCTGGCCGGCCCCGCCGACCAGCAGATGGCCGCCAACCTGGACACCCGCGTGCTCGACCGGCGACTGGGCTCCGACGTGAGCGGCGTGGTCCTGGACGCGGACTCCGACGAAACCCTGTGGGACCACGACGGCGCCACCGCGCTGATGCCGGCCTCCAACGTCAAGCTGGCCACGTCGACCGCCGCCCTGACCGTGCTGGGCCCCGAGCACCGGTTCACCACCAAGGTCGTCTACGGCCACGGCACCCTCACCCTCGTCGGCGGCGGTGACCGCACCCTCAGCAGCGCCGACCTCGCGGAACTCGCGAAGACCGCGGTCGCCGGGCTGAAGAAGGCGGGCCTGACCACGGTGAAGGTCGCCGTGGACGACAGCCTGTTCCCCGCACCGACCCTCGCGGACGGCTGGAACGACGGCTACTACCCGGACTCCGTCGCCCCGGTCCGCGCCCTCGTGGTCGACGGCCGCGGTGTCCAGGACACCTCCATCGACGCGGGGCAGACCTTCGCCGGGCTGCTCGCCCAGGACGGCGTCACCGTCGACGGCGAGGTCACGCGCGGCACGGCGCACCGCGGCGACGTACCGGTCGCACGCCACCGGTCGGCCCCGCTGTCGGACATCGTCAAGAAGATGCTCAAGACCAGCGACAACGACATCGCCGAGACCCTGCTGCGGATGACCGCCCTGGGCGCGGGACGCCCCGCCACCTTCGAGGGGGGCACCGAGGTCGTCCGCCAGGTGCTCAGCCACCGCTACGGCGTCTCCCTCGACCACTTCGTCATCCACGACGGCAGCGGCCTGTCCCGCACCGACCGCATCCCGGCGGCCACCCTCGCGCAGATCCTCGAACTGCTCACGGAGCCCCGCTACGCGCACACCCTGGGCTCCATCCTGGACGGCCTGCCGGTCGCCGGGGAGGCGGGCTCCACCCTCGGCCCGGAGTGGGGCCGGTTCGACGACCCGAACTCCCGCTGCGCGGTCGGCAAGGTGCAGGCGAAGACCGGCACCCTCACCGGGGCCATCGCCCTGAGCGGTCTGACCCGGACCGACGACGGCGAGTGGCGGGTCTTCTCCTTCATCGAGAACGGCTCCACGGCCGCTCCGAACGACATCAAGGACGCGATGGACGGCCTGGCCGCGACCGTGAACGGCTGCTGGGCCTGAGGTTTCGGCGAGGCGAGCGGGTGCCAGGCACCAGGCGCCGCCCGGCCGTTGAGGCCGGGTGGCGTTCGTGTGTGCGCGGCGGCGTTCGTGTGTGCGGCGGCGTCCGCGCCACCGGTGCGGCGGTGTCCGCGCCACCGGTGCGGCCGGCCGCGCCGTCCGGCGCGCCGGTTCGAGTCTCCGCGCGCACACCGGTATGAGTCACATGTCACACCTCCCGGGCGTGAACCGGAGCGGCGGCGGATCCGCTCCATGTGTGGCAGGGGCCGGACCGCGCCGCAGACCGGTCGGACATCTCCCGTGACACTGCCACCCACGCTCCGGCTCCGCTGGAAAGGAACCCATGCAGCCTCAGCACACGTCCCGGTCGGCGGGGGATCTCCCCAGGAGAGTCCCCGGCAGCGCCAGACCCGTCAGTCCCGGCTCCGGGCCCGGCCAGGACGGCACCGCGGCCGGCGGTGCGGAGCGGTCCGCACCGGACGGCGGTGACCGGGCGCCCGACGCCGCCGGGAGCGGCACCCCCCTGCCCCGGCTCGCCCGGATCTCCTCGCTGGGATCGCGCGGGAACGCCGGCCGCGCCGGCGGGACGTCGTCCCGGGCGGCCGACGACACGGCGGGCGGCTCCGCCGGGGACGAACCCGGCGACGCCTTCGCACGCCGCGCCGACACGGACGGCGGTGCCGCCCCGGACCCGGTCGTCTCCCTCGGACAGGCCCGGCGGGGCCCGGGCGCCAGGACCCGGCGCGAGGGGCTGCGCGGTGCCCTCGGTGTCGTGGGCGTCGTCGGGCTGCTGGCGGCGGGCGGTGTCCTGCTGACCCTGGGCCTGGTCAACGGTCACGGCGACGGCAAGCGCGACGGGGCCTCGGTGACCGTCGACTCCCGTGGTCGCGGCACGGACGTCGGCGACGCGTTCGGCGGTGTGCCGTCGCCCCCGGTGAAGGCGTCCGCGACCGGCCCCGGCGAGACGGCCGGCGCTTCCCGGGAGCCCGGGTCCGCCTCGCCCGCCAGCAGTGCGCCGGGCAAGGACCCGGTGTCCCCCGTACGGCGCCCCACCACGACGGCGAAGGCCACGAACGGGACCGGGACGCCCGCTCCGGCCGCGGCACCCGGGGTGAACGTGTTCAGCCACGCCTCGCAGCGCTGCATAGCCGTCGTGGGCGGCAAGGCCGTGCCGGGCGCGGGCCTGATGATCTGGGACTGCTCGGAATCCACCGCACAGCACTGGACGTTCACCGGCGGGAGCATGCGGGCGCTCGGCATGTGCGTGCGGCTCGCGAACGGCTCGACCGCCGACGGGACGGACCTCGAACTCGCCCCCTGCGACGGGAGCCCGGCGCAGCGGTTCACGCTGAACATCCGACACGACCTGGTCAGCATCCTCGCCGACAAGTGCACCGACGTCCGGGACAACGGCACGGACAACGGCACCCGGCTCCAGCTGTGGTCCTGCTCCGGCAGCCCCAACCAGAAGTGGTCCACGTCCTGAGCACCACGGGCGGGCAGCCATCATGGAAGGCATGAACACCTGCCCACGGCCTGGTGCGCGCACCGTGTGGTCCAGCGCGGACCTCGGCACCTCCGACGCGTTCGCGTACTGGGCCGACGTCATCTGTGACACGTTCGTCGGGGTGGCGGTGCGCCCCGGGCCGGACGCGGCCTTCGAGGGACGGATCGAACACTGCGTCCTGGACGGGATCGGCTTCGCCGAGCTGACCGCGGGCCCCCAGCAGGTGGTCCGGACACCCCGGCTGATCGGACGCGACCACGAGGACGTCCTCCTCGCCAACATCCAGCTGCGCGGCCGGGGCAGGCTGGAGCAGAACGGGCGGGTGGCCCTGCTCGCGCCGGGGACGATGGCCTTCGTCGACAGCACCCGTCCCTACGCGCTGGACTTCGACGACGACTTCTCCCAGCTGGTGGTCAAGGTGCCCGGATCCCGGCTGGCGCACCGCGCGCCGGCCGGGGCGACCGGCGTCGGGCTGGGCGCCTCGGGCCCCGGCCGGGTCATCGCGGACTTCCTCGTCGGCCTCCACCGTCTTCAGGGCCAGGATGCCGGGGCGGCGGCCGCACTGCTGCCGCACGCCGTCGACCTGCTGGACACCGGGCTGGCCTGGGCCGCGGGCAGCGTGCCGCCGGAGGCGCCCGCCACGGCGCTGACGCGCGAACGGATCCACCAGTTCGTGCGCCGGCACGCCACGGACCCCCGTCTCGACGCCGCCGGGGTGGCCGCGGGCTGCGGAATCTCCCGGCGCACGATGTACCGCGCCCTGGCCGCGTACGGCGAATCGCTCACGGAGCTGCTCCGCAGGCTCCGGGTGTCACACGCCCAGCGGCTGGTGCGGTCGTACCCCGAACGCCCTCTCGCCGCCGTGGCCCACGCGTGCGGATTCGGCGGCGAGGCACAGCTGCACCGGGCGTTCCGGGCGGTCACGGGCATGACGCCCGGCGCCTACCGTGCCGGGCGGCCGGGCGCGCGGTGACGGTCCGGCGCTGCGGCGCCGAGACGGACGCGACGGACTCTCAGCCCGTGGTGCCGTCTTCAGCCGTCCTCAGCCGTCTTCAGCCGCCCTCGGGTCGGCGCGGGGGCATGAGCTCCCGGACGGTCTCGACGAACTGGGGCGGCGCCGGCGGCATGGGAGCCTTGACGAGCTGCTTCAGGCCGACGTCGTAGCGTTGCCCCCACTGCGGGTCGACGACGTGGTAGCCGTCCTGGCGGAGCTGGTCGACGTTGCGCTGGACGGCGGGCTTGAGCCACATCTCGCCGGTCATCACCGGGAAGAACACCACGGGGAAGTCGGCGGCGGCGATCGTCGCGGTCAGCATGTTCGGCACGGCGCCCGTGGCGACGGCGGAGAGCATGTGGGCGGTGGCCGGCAGGACGGCCATCATGTCGTGCTCCGCCGCCAGGGTCGCCTGGTTCTCCTGGGCCCAGCCGTCCGGCGCGGCGCCCGTGACCACCCGGTCCGCGAACAGGCCGACGGTGTGCGGCGGGAGGAACGTGGCGGCGGTGTGCGTCATCAGGACGGTGACGGTCCCGGTGAACGTGGTGCGCAACGCGTTGATGTACATCGGGAGCATGGCGATCGCGGCGGAGCCGGTCGCGCCGATGAGCAGGCGTCCACCGAAGACGGACGGGTCGTTACTGGTCATGCCCCCACGATGCGCCGCCACACGGGACGGAACATGACCGCATGTGCCACCACGGCTGACCATCCGTGCCGACGCCATTCCACGCATGGCCCCGTCACGACGACTGACCGTCCGTGCCGGGCGGGATGCGACCCTTGCCGGACGGAGTGTGACCGCTGCCGGGCGACGTGTGACCGCGACCCCCTCGCGTCTCAGCCAACGGCGTCCGTCGCGTCGGCCAGCCGGTTCAGCCACTCGCGCAGCAGATTCAGCTCGGCGGGACCGAGCGCCCCGGTGTCCTCCCGGTCGAGCGCGGCGAGCAGCGCCATGGCACAGAGGGGGACGCCGTCATCGGTCACGGGCCCACGATGCTCCGCCGCGTCGGACGAAGGATGACCGCGTGCGCCACGACGACTGACCGTCCGTGCCGGGCCGGATGCGACCCTTGCCGGACGACGCATGACCGCTGCCGGGCGACCTGTGACCGCGACCCCCTCGCGTCTCAGCCGGCCACGTCCGTCGCGTCGGCCAGCCGATTCAGCCACTCGCGCAGCAGATTCAGCTCGGCGGGACCGAGCGCCCCGGTGTCCTCACGGTCGAGCGCGGCGAGCAGCGCCATGGCACTGCTGGCGACGGCGGCGCGGGGAACGCCGTCGTCGCCGGCGCCGTGCCGCCCGGGCGGAAGCGTGAGGGTGTTGATCACCATCTCGCGTGCCGTGTCGGCGGTCCGCGGGTCGCGGGCGTCCTCGGGCAGGCTCATCAGGGTGAGGATCGTGCCCACGCCGGCGGAGTGCATGACCTCGGTGGCGCGTTCGACGCTCATCCGCAGCCGCCCCGCCGCGGCCACTCGGGTGATCATGTGCCGCAGGGCGGCGGCGGCCCGCCGTCCGGCCTGCGGGATGTGGCCGGGGCGGACCTGGCCGTAGACGAGCGAGTAGTAGGCAGGGTGCTCGAGCCCGAAGCGGATGTGCAGGTCCCACGCGTCGCGCAGCGCCTGTACCGGGTCGTCGTCGGTGAGCAGTTCGGCCTTCACTTCGAGGTAGCGCCGGAAACCGTGCTCCGCGACCTCCTCGAGCAGCCCCTCCTTGTCCCCGAAGATCCGGAAGATCGACGGGGTCGGCACGCCGGCGCGGGCGGCGACGGCACGGGTCGACACCGCGTCCAGGCCGCCCTCCTCCAGGAGCCGGGCGGCGGCCAGGACGATCTTCTGCCGCAGTGTCGGTCCTGCCTGCTCCGGTGCCGTCTCCGTGGTCATGGATCGACGATATCAGTGTGACGAATCACCGATACCCTCTCCTCGCTCGACGAACACGCACAACCCGTCCCACTGAAACACGTGTGTTCATGTGCGACCCAGACCGACGTGACAGGTATCGTCCGAGGAGACACACATGCGCGAGGAGGAGAACGATGCCCCCCACCCCCACCGCCGACACGCCCGCCATCGACGTCGGTGTCCTGATGCCCGTGGTCGTGCACTTCGACGACCTGGACCCGATGGGCCTGCTGCACAACGGCCACTACCAGGTGCTGGTCGAGCGGGCATGGGGGTGGTTCTGGCGGGACAAGGGGATCGGCGGCAGGAGCGGCCTGGACGGCGACGGCTTCAACGTCGCCAAGCACTTCGACATCACCTACGACCAGCCCGTTGCCGGGATCGGTGAGTACGCCGTACACCTGTGGATGGAGCGGCTGGGCACCACCTCCGCCACCGCGGGCTACCGGGTGTGCTCGGCCGACGGG
This sequence comes from Streptomyces sp. NPDC031445, assembly GCF_055581365.1. Lineage (NCBI taxonomy): Bacteria > Bacillati > Actinomycetota > Actinomycetes > Kitasatosporales > Streptomycetaceae > Streptomyces > Streptomyces sp. NPDC031445. Next base: position 6,292 of record NZ_JBVIJO010000023.1, on the reverse strand, counting down.
ACGACGACGTACGCACACGGCAGTCGCACCGTCGTCCGCCTCGACAGCACCACCTTCCAGCCCACTGCCTGGTCGGAGCGGGTCCGGGAGATCGCCCGGACCATCGGCCTGCCCGACGAACAGGTCTGAGGCGCGGCTTCGCGCGGACGAACAGGAGGACGGCGTGCCCGTACTGAACGGAAAGGCGGCCATCGTCACCGGCGGGTCCAACGGGATCGGCCGGGCGGTGGTCGAACGCCTCGTCGCGGACGGGGCGCGCGTGGCGTTCTCCTGCCTCTCCGGCACCGAGCGCGCCGCCGAGGTGGAGCGCGCGGCGGAGGCGCACGGCGGCGCGGCGAAGGGGTTCCGCGTCGACCTGGCGGAGCCCGAGGGCGTACGGCGGTTCCTGAGCGGGGCGCGGGAGTGGCTGGGCGGCCTCGACATCCTGGTCAACAACGCGGGGTCCGCGCTGCCCGCGTCGATCGCGGAGGTCACCGAGGAGGACTACGACCGGATCATGGCCGTCAACGCGAAGGCCGTGTTCCTCGCCCTCCAGGAGGCGGCCCGGCACATGCGCGACGGCGGCCGGATCATCAGCGTGTCCACGATCAACACCCGGATGACGGTCCCGGGCGCCTCCGTGTACGTGGGCAGCAAGGGTGCCGTCGAACAGTTCACGGCGGTCGCGGCGCGGGAGCTCGGGCCGCGAGGCATCACCGCCAACACGGTCTCCCCCGGTTTCACGGACACGGATCTGCTGCGGTCCGTGAACGCCGAGGAGACCCTGCGGCAGGCCGCCCAGCTGTCGCCGTTCGGCAGACTGGGCGACCCGGCCGACATCGCGGACGTCGTCGCCTTCCTCGCCGGCCCGGAGTCGCGGTGGGTCAGCGGCCAGAACCTCCACGTCAACGGCGGAGTCACCCGGCTCGTCGTGTGACCCGGCCCGCGTGTGACCCAGCCCGCGTGTGACCGGCCTCCGATGTGACCCGGCGTCATACGGCTCGGCGCGTGCCGCCGGGACGCGCCGCTCCGGTACAAGTCCGGCCGGGCCGGCCGCTCGCGTCAGCCCAGGCTCAGCAGCCCGGCGACGGTGACGTGCAGGGTACGGCCCAGCCGCTCGGCGAAGTCCACCTTCGTACCGGCGAGTTCCGGATCCTCCTGGGCCTCGGCGACAGCCGGTGAGGGGTGGGCGAAGGGCCAGAGCCCGGCCGTGCACACGACGGTCAGGGAGACCAGTTCGCGAGCGGCGGCCGGGGTCAGCGCGGTGATGTGCCGCCGCAGCAGATCCGCCAGCGTGCCCAGCAGCCGGACGTGGGCGAGCTTGAAGGCCCGCGCGGACTCGGCGGAGATGTTCCGTTCGAGTTCGGAGCCCAGCGCGCTCAGCAGGTCGCACAGCAGGGACCGGCGGGCCAGGGACCGGGCCAGGGCGCCCGTCACGGTCTGCGGCGAGGCGGCACCGGCGGGCGGCAGGTCGGCGGGCAGTTCCTCGATCCACTCGGTGAGGGACCGGTTGAGCAGTTCGAAGAACACCGCCTCCCGCGTCTCGAAGTACCGCACGACGTTGGTCTTGGACAGTCCCACCCGCCGGCTCAGCTCCCGCAGGCTGATCTCGCTGACCGGCATCTCCGTCAGGAGCTGTGTCGCGGCTTCGAGGATGGCCTGCTTGCGGACCTCACGCTGCTCGGCGCTGCGCGCGCGCTGGAAGTCCGTCGGCCGGTCGTCTGTCATCGTCGCTTCCCCAGGGAACTCCTCCGCGGCCCGCACCCGGCGCCGCCCGCCGCAACCCTACGCTCCGCCGGGACGGTCCCGAAGGACGGCCCCGACGAGGTGTGAGGGCCTGCTCACCGCACGGCAACCGTCATACGGACTCGCTCACCCGGCGCCACTCGGCGTCCTGGGCGGCGAGCCGGCCGGCCATGTCCTGCGCGACGGCAACGGCGTCCTTGCCGAGCAGCAGGCGCAGCGGCGGCTCCTCGGCCTCCGTGATGTCCAGCAGGACCTGGGCGATGCGGACCGGGTCGCCCGGCTGCTTGCCGTCCTGTCCGCGGATGGCCGCGACGGCGCCGCCGACGACGTGCTCGTAGGGTGCGCTGACGGGCGGGGTGTCCATGGAGGAGCCGGCCCAGTCGGTGCGCATGCCGCCCGGCTCGGCGACGGTCACCTTGATGCCGAGGGGGGCCACTTCCTTGGCCAGGACCTCGGAGAAGCCGCCGACCGCCCACTTGGCCGCCTGGTAGGCGCCCAGGCCCGGGACGCCCACGCGTCCGCCGACGGAGGAGATCTGGATGATGTGCCCGGAGCCCTGTTCGCGCAGGACCGGCAGGGCGGCCCGGGTGACGTTGACGACGCCGAAGAGGTTGGCGTCGATCTGGGCGCGGAAGGCCTCGTCGGACATGTCCTCGATGGCGGCCATGTCGGCGTAGCCGGCGTTGTTCACCACCACGTCCAGACCGCCGAACGCCTCGACGGCCGCCTGCACGGCCCGTCGCGCGGCGGCGGCGTCGGTCACGTCCAGGGTGACCAGGCGGACCCGGTCGCCGTACTTCTCGGCGAGGGCGCCGAGCGCCTCGGTACGCCGGGCGGTGGCCACCACGTTGTGCCCGGCTTCCAGGACGGACTCGGCGAGGGTACGGCCCAGTCCGCGGGAGCTTCCGGTGATCAGCCAGGTCTTGCTCATGGTCGTTGCCTCGGTTTCTGTGCGGGCGGCGCTGTGCGGCCCGGTGGCGGGGAAGGAGCGAGCCCATAAAAGGCCAGTGGAACTTTACTCACTCACCATAAAGGTCCACTGGCCTCTTGTCGAGTATCGTCCGGGCTTCAACCAACCGTGGTGAGGGTTTCGCCGAGATGTGTGCGGTGTTTCACTTCAGCCGACGAACGTGCCGAGGTCACCGGACATCACACACATTCAGGAGGAGCCGCATGTGCCAGAGCGGAACATGTGAACACGGTTCGAGCCCGGCCGCGGAGAGCACGGCCGGGATGGGCCGCAGGGGCCTGCTCATGGCGGGCGGGGTGCTCGGCGCGGCCGGCGCGCTGACCCTCGCGCCCGTCCGCTTCGCGGAGGCCGGCGAGGCCGCACCGGCGGGCGTGCCCGCCGACGGCACGGAGGTGACGCGCACCATCACCGGCCATCTCGCCACGGGCGCCGCCGACTTCGTCCACCTGCCGGTGGAGGTGCCCCGGGGCGTCAACCAGATCGCCGTGTCTTACACGTACGACAAGCCGTCCGTGCCGAGCGGCACGCCGGGCAACGCGTGCGACATCGGCCTCTTCGACGAGCGCGGCACCGCACTCGGCGGCAAGGGCTTCCGCGGCTGGTCCGGCGGCGCCCGCACCTCCTTCGTCGTCAACAGCGAAGCGGCGACCCCGGGTTACCTGCCCGGCCCGGTCAACCCCGGCACCTGGCACGTCGTCCTCGGCCCCTACCAGGTGGCCCCGCAGGGCATGGACTACTCGGTGACCGTCACCCTGCGCTACGGCCCCGCGGGCGCCCCCTTCAAGCCGAACTACCCGAGCGAGCGCGCCAAGGGCCGCGGCCGGGCCTGGTACCGCGGCGACTGCCACCTGCACACCGTGCACTCCGACGGCAAGCGCCTGCCGTCCGAGGTCGCCGCCGGCGCGCGCGAGGCCGGCCTGGACTTCATCGTCTCCACGGACCACAACACCTCCTCCGCGCACGCGGTCTGGGGCGAGTACGCCGGCCCCGACCTGCTGATCGTCAACGGCGAGGAGATCACCACCCGCAACGGCCACTGGCTGGCGCTCGGCCTGGACAACGGCTCGTGGATCGACTGGCGCTACCGCTCGCGCGACGACGCGTTCCCGCGCTTCGCCCGCCAGGTGCGCCGCCAGGGCGGCCTGGTCGTCCCGGCGCACCCCTACTGCCCGTACGTGGCGTGCCAGTGGAAGTTCGGCTACGAGGACGCCGACGCCGTGGAGGTGTGGAACGGCCCCTGGACCTACGACGACGAGTCCGCCGTCGACACCTGGGACGCGATGCTCGGCACGGCGATGCGCACCGGCGAGGACTGGCTGCCCGCCATGGCCAACAGCGACGCGCACAGCGTGCCGCAGGTCATCGGCCTGCCGCAGACGGTCGTGTACGCCGACGACCTGAGCCGGCCGGCGATCCTGGAGGGCATCCGCGAGGGCCGCAGCTACGTCGCCGAGTCCTCGGCCGTCACCGTCGCCTTCACCGCGACCGGCGGCGGCCGTCAGGCCGGCATCGGCGAGACGCTCCGGGTGGCCGCCGACACTCCCGTCGACGTGCGCCTGGAGGTGTCGGGGGTGCCGAACGGCACCGTGCGGTTCATCACCGACGAGGGCCAGCTGCACCAGGAGTCGCTGGGCGCCTCCGGCACCGGCACGGCCGTCTGGCGCACCACCGCCTCGCTCGCCGCGTACGTGCGCGCCGAGGTCCGCCACCCGAAGGCGGACGGCACCCCCGGCAAGGGCAACACCATGGGCCCGGACCTCCAATGGGGCGCGATGGCGGCGCTGACCAACCCGATCGTCCTGCGCATCCGGGACTGAGGCCGCGCCGGCCGGCCGTCGGGGTGTCCTGCGGCGACGGGCACTCCCGGCCGCGGCACGGGCGCTGCGGGCGCTGCGTCCTCGACGCTCCGTGCGGAGCCGGCTTCGGGTCCCCGCGGGCGAGCGCCCCGGACCCGGCGGGCGACGCGGTGACCCGGACCGCGGCCTGCGCCGGCGGCCCGCGCCGAGGGCCCGCCACCGGACGCGCGCCGCCACCCGCCGAGCGCGCCCTTCGCCGCCGCCGGGCGCCGCCCGTCACCGGGTGGCCGGCCCGGTCGCCGCCACCCACCGCCGCACGCTGCCGGTTCGGAGGAGGCGTTCGTCGGGAAGATGAACCGCGCCGCCCGCGGTCTGGGCATGACGAACACCACGTACACCGACCCCAGCGGCATCGCCCCGACGACGGTCAGCACCTCCGACGCGGGTGCGGGAAACGCCATCATGCCGTCCGGGGCACGGCGACGAGTGGCGGGGGCGGGCATGGACGGCCTCCGTCGCGGACGCCGCCGCGCACCGGGTCCGGCACCCGCGCACACGTGTCGAGTGAACCCCCGGCCCGCCCGGGGACGTGTCAGGCACAGGATGTCAGGCGCGGGAACCGCGCAGCGACACGGCACCGCGGAGAGGGACATGACCGATACCGCCCGAGGAAGCAGCACCGGAGTCGCGGGGGTGGGCGTGACCGCCTTACTGGTCGCCGCGGCCCGCGCGATCGAGACCTCCCGGCCCGACGCACCGGCGCGGGACGAGTACGCGGAGCACTTCGTCCGCGCGGCGCCCGGCTGCGCCGACTGGCCGCGCCGGTTCGACGAGGTGCCGGACGGCGACGCCGATCCGCTGTGGGGACGGCTGGCCCGGTTCTTCGGACTGCGCACCCGCGTCTTCGACGGCTTCCTGCTCAGCGCCGCGGCCGGCGGCTGCCGGCAGGTGGTCGTGCTGGGCGCCGGTCTGGACACCCGCGCCCACCGGCTTCCGTGGCCCGACGGCAGCACGGTCTTCGAGATCGACCAGGAGGAGGTGCTCGCCTTCAAGCAGTCCGTCCTGGACACGCTCGGGGCCGTGCCGCGGGCCACCCGCGTCACCCTCGCCGCCGACCTGCGCCAGGACTGGACCCACGCCCTGATCACGGCCGGTTTCGATCCGACGCGCCCGACGGCCTGGCTCGCCGAGGGGCTGGTGCCGTATCTGCCGCCGGCCGCGGAACAGGAACTCCTCGCGACCGTCAACGCCCACAGCGCACCGGGCAGTGCGCTCGGCTACGAGGTCAAACGCGGGGTGGACCCGGCCGGGCAACGCGACTACCCCGTCTACGCGGCGGTCCGGGAGCGGCTCGGCATCGACCTGCTCGCCCTGTTCAGCACCGAACCCCGCCCGGACTCCGTCGCCGATCTCGAGGCGCGGGGCTGGGACACGGCCGTGCACACGCCGTTCGACTTCGCGGGCCGTCACGGCGTCGCCCTGCGGCCGGCGCCGGACGACGCACTGGCCGCCAACCGCTGGATCCTGGCCGTCCGCTCCTGACCGCCTCGCACGGGTGACGATGTCACGCGGGGCAACACGTATGACGGGCACTCCCGAGCGGACGGGAAGGGGGGCAGGTTCTTTCCCGGGCAGGGACTTGTCTCTTCCGGGCGGGGGCGGGGTGGCGGAGTGTGGGTGTGTGCCCGGGAAGGGTGCGGCTCCCTCCGGGGGGCCGCTGCCGGGTGTGTCACCCCCTTCAACGAGTTTCCCCAGGAGTGCCCTCATGGCCAGGACCACCGTCAGCTTCGACAGCGCCGGT
>NZ_JBVIJO010000022.1:0-82973 GCF_055581365.1 Streptomyces sp. NPDC031445 | reverse complement strand
CCGCCGCTACGACGCCTGGTACCGGCACATCACCCTGTCCATGGCCGCACTCGCCGCACTGACCGCCATCCGCGCCCAGGAACTGTCAAAGGGGGCAGCGATCTTGGACAAACCCGCCTGATACCCCTGTCCGTCGCGGGGATCCGCCGCCTGACCGGACTGCTCCTCCGCCCACCACACCTCACTCCGACACACCATCTGCGCTGGTCATGGTGGAGACGGCTCAGTCAGACCCGCGCTCGCCTCAGCCACTACAAACGGCGAGGCCAAACCCCATAACTGTGATTGCAGTACTAGGCGTCGACGACTTCGCGATCCGTCGCGGCCAGATGGCGAGGGACGGACTCGCCGTGGCGCTGGCCAACTCGCCCGCCGCGCTCCTGGCCGACGAGCCGACCGGGGAACTCGACAGCGAATCCGAGCGCATGGTGCTCGCCATGTACGCCCGGGCGACGCGCCCGGCGCCGGCCCGCGGCTGCCGCCCGCGGCGCCGGCTGACGGGCGGCCTTCCCGCGTAGCGGCGCCGACCGCGACGCCACCGGGGTCAGCCGGCGCCGCGGGCTCCTCGCCGTGCGCCCGTCGGCGTCTCCCGCGGCACGTCCGGGTCGCCGAAGAGCCGGCGACGCAGGGGTGAATGGAGGTTGGCCCGGGTGAGGTCACCGCCGTAGTGGGCCATCAGCCGGTGGTCCATCACCGTGCGCCAGAGCGGCGGGAACCAGGCGAGCACGATCATGGTGGCGTAGCCCGAGGGGAGCTGGGGTGACTCGTCGAAGTGGCGCAGGGTCTGGTAGCGGCGCAGCGGGTTGGCGTGATGGTCGGAGTGCCGCTGGAGCTGGAAGAGGAAGACGTTGCTGACCATGTCGTCGCTGTTCCAGCTGTGGCGGGGAGCAACCCTCTCGTAGCGCCCGTCCGGCCTGCGCTTCCGCAGCAGGCCGTAGTGCTCCAGGTAGTTGACTGTCTCCAGCAGACAGAAACCGAGAACCGCCTGGAGCAGCAGGAAGGGCAGGACCCGCAGCCCGAACACCGCGGTGAGGGCGGTGAACAGCGCGGCCGAGAGCATCCAGGCGGTCAGGATCTCGTTGTGCGGACCGGGCACCGCGCCATTCCGCCGGGCCAGCCGGCGCCGTTCCAGTTCCCAGGCCGAGCGCAGACTGCCCCACACCGTGCGCGGCAGGAACCGCCAGAAGCTTTCGCCCATGCGGCTGCTCGCCGGGTCTTCCGGCGTGGCGACCCGCACGTGGTGGCCGTGGTTGTGTTCGACGTAGAAGTGCCCGTACCAGGTCTGCGCCAGCGCCATACGGCTCAGCCGCCGCTCCAACTGCGCGCGCTTGTGCCCGAGTTCGTGTGCGGTGTTGATGGCGACGCCCGACACGACCCCAGTCGTCGCGGCGAGACCGAGGCCGTCGGCGACCGGCAGTCCGCCGTCCGCCCACTGGCCGCAGGCCCAGACCAGTGCGCCGAACTGCAGCGGCAGGTACAGGTAGGTGCACCAGCGGTAGTAGCGGTCGGCCTCCAGGAGCGGCACGGCCTCGTCCGGGGGGTTGGTGCCGTCCGCGCCGGCCAGCCAGTCGACGAGCGGCACGAGGACGAAGGCGAAGAACGGGCCCCACCACCAGAACACGGGCAGGTGGGTAAGGGTGACGAGGCCGCCCGCCTGGAAGGGCAGGGTCGGTACGGCGAGGGCGAGCAGCCAGAGGGGACGTTTGGGATCCCGCCAGGCGCGGGGATCGAACGGCGCTGGCTCCAAGAGGACTCCTTGAGGAGGACGTGCGCTTCCGCCGCCCCGTGGGGAGCGGGGAAGCGCACGTGGGGGGGTGGAGCGACAGTGTCACGGCAAGAGAGAACTGACAAAGGGGGGCGCCGTGTCAATTTTCTGATAGGTTGTCAGCTCAGGTGGTCCGTTGCCGGGTGCCGGGCGGGGGGGGCCGTGCCCGCAGCGGGTGATGGCACACTGCCGGGTATGCGCAACCACCGTCCCGCCATCCCGCCCGGGCCCCGCCCCGATCCGCCCCGGGTGGCGTGGCGCAGGCAGATGCGCGAGCGGGTGCTCGCAGAGGCCCGCGCGCTGGCCGCGGAGAGCGGCTGGGACCGGATGCGGGTGGCCGACCTCGCACAGCGGGCGGAGGTCTCCCGGCCCTCGATCTACAAGGAGTTCGGTGACCGAGCCGGCATCGGGCGGGCGCTCGTGCTGCGCGAGACGGAAGAGTTTCTGACGAGTCTCGCCACGGTGCTGGACGAGCATCGCGACGACCTCGCGGCCGCACTGCGCGCCGCCGTCGCCCACGCTCTGGCCGAGGCGGTCGGCAACCCCTTCACCCGCGCGGTACTGACGGCGGCCCGCGGCGGCACGGACGCGCTGCTGCCGTTCCTGACGAGCCGGCCCGAACCCGTCTTCACCAGCGCCTGGCAGTTGCTGGCGGAGTGGCTGGGCGGGGCGGCGCCAGGGGTGACGGAGGAACGCCGGGCGGAGGCCGCCGACCTGGCCGTACGACTGACCCTCAGCCACATGCTGCTGCCCTCCCCGCTCACCGCGGACGCACCCGGGCGTGTCGCGCGCGCGGCCTGCGCCGTGCTGGGCGTGCCGCCCGGCCCCTGACCGGGCACACGGCGAGACATCCCCAACGACCCGGCACCGTGAGCCGCTGACCCCGAGCTCCGTCGCGAGGTCGCCTTCGGAGTGCAAGGAGTCACCGGGCTCGAAGCCGGTGAGGATGCTTTCCTCCAGAGCGAGCATCACGCACTTGACGGATGAGGCGCAGGCGTCTATGTGACCGCCCTCCCTCGCCAGACAGGCTGCCAGGCATCCGGTCGAGCCCCGCGTCTACAGATAGCCGCCGACAGGGTGTCAGGCAGGTTGTCACGCCCATGCCGACCGGCCGTCCGAAAGACACGCCCAGCGGTGTCGTTCCTGCGCCCCAGCACCCGGACGACGCGTTCGTTGCGTGAAAGACCGCCGGCCAGGAGGTCCAGCGCAACACGCGCTCCCGGTGGGTGCCGCGCGGGCCCGCGGTGACAGCGGAAGAGCCAGGCACAGCCCTCACCCCTGCCGCGTCTTGAGCAATGGCCAAAATGCGCGAGCACCCGCAGGCCGAGCGATGCATGTCGGACCGGTGACCACAGCCTGTCATCGCCGCGAGGGGCATGCCCTTCCGAGCAACGGAGAGGCTCAGGGCGATCCAGTGCGACGGTCACTATTCGGCCGTTGGGACAGTCAGTTATTGACATGATCATGTCATTTTTTGACGATCCTCCATATCGTTCGCCTGACCCGAGGATGCGGATGCCGCCTCCGGATCGGGACAGCCGGGCGTGGCCACTCCCTCCGCATCGCCTAGCGATGCAATTCGTACCAGTCCTTCCGACATCGTTGTCACTTGAAGGAGGAAAACGTTGTCAGCATTGCGTACGGTAGGCCTCGCCGTCGTGAGCGCGGTCCTGGGCACGCTAGTTCTGGGCACCGCACCCGCTGCATCCGCGCAACCGGCTCCACTGGCGTCGGCACACGTCAGCCCCGCAGAGCAGAACGCCGCTCTGAAGTTCTGGACCCCGGAACGCCTGGCTCACGCCGTCGACCTCGACGCGGTCGAAACGGCGGCCAAGCAGCACCCGGCCGCCCCTGCCGCCAAGGCCCCCGTCAAGCACCCGACTTCGGTACCACCGGCACTGTCCAAGGACGGTCCGGCCCTGGTCGGCGGCACGTCGTCCCACGTCGCGGCCTCGGCACCCCAACGCTGGACGAGCGCAGGACTGATCTCCACCACCGCCGGCAAGGTGTTCTTCACCAATCCCAAGAACGGAGGCACGTACACCTGTACCGGCGACGCGGTCAACAGCGGCAATAAATCTACGGTGGCCACGGCCGGGCACTGCGTGGTGGACACCGACGGCACCGCCTATCAGAACTGGGTGTTCATCCCTGGCTACGACCACGGCAACCGGCCGTACGGCACCTTCGCCGCAACCTCGCTGCACTGGGAACCGCAGCGCATCGGCAACCCTGACGCCGCCTGGGACGCGGCCTTCGTCACCGTTGGCACCGTGGGCGGGCGCCGCTTGGTTGACACTGTGGGCGGGCAAGGCATCGGCTTCGACCAGACGCCCGGCCAATACGTCTACTCCTTCGGCTACGGCGGATCGGCTGCCGAGGGCAGTGGTGAGCAGCTGAACTGGTGTGAGGGCACGGAGGTGTTCCAGAGCGGCCACGCCGGCGGCGGAATCTGGGGCATCGACTGCGTCCAGTCCGGCGGGTCAAGCGGTGGCCCCTTCCTGGCGCGCTTCGACCCACGCAACGGCACGGGCATGCAGATAGGCAACATCAGTATCGGAGCGGGCGCCTACGAGTATCACCCGTACTACGGCCGCGAGGCTGCGGCAGCCTACAACGCCGCCGCCTCCTGAGCCCGACGCGCGACTGCCCTGGCCCGACTGCAGGCACTGCGCCCCGCAGTCAACGAGGCGCAGCGACCCAGCCGTTCCCACCGATAGCGACGCGATCGGTGGGAACGGCCCGGTAGTAGGCGTCCATGATGTGGTGGCGGCGCCCCGCCTCATCGCTGTCGCGGCGCGCAGGAACAGGGTCTCGATCGCGGAACGGCCCCTGTCCGCCGAGGTCTGGGCGTCCTCCATTGGCTGGACGAAGGGCCGGCGCCTCGCCTTCGATACGTCGACAAGCGGGCCCGGCGGGGCGAGCCCTGGTCCGCCGATACGGACCGCCTATGATCTTCGTGGCATAGAGGTCGTACCCCTCGTCCGGGCGGCCGGCTGGGACTGATGGAGGTCACCTCCTCGGGGTAGGGCGGCTGCTCATGCCGCGACCGGGAACGTTTGCCGCGTTGAGTACGCTGAGCCGCTGCGACGGGAGGGCGCGGATCGACGGGGTCGGCTTGTCGGTGTGCCGGTAACTCAGGTGCGGGGCTGAGATCTGCTGGATCTGTTCGACCGTCGCGACCTTCAGCACCCAGAGCACGCGCAGCACGTCACCGCGCAGGTTGTTCGACGACCCCGCCGGGTTCTCCTCACGCTTCCCCGCCATCAGCTGCGCTCCCTTCCCGTCGTCCGGCGCGCGCGGCCACCTGCCGAGCGCCGGCCGCGCCCGGACGCAGAGGGCATCCGGCTGTGACAGCGCGGCGCGCGCCGGAACTGGGCGGTGACCTGGGGGTTTACCGTCCGGTTCGGTGCCGGGCACCAAAGTGGGTTCCGCAGTGGCCTACCGAGTGCGCACCACAGGAGGCCGGGGCGGCTTGCCCGGTACTGGTCGGGCCCGTGGTCGGGGCGGGCTCGCCGGGCGCCTGCCGGGAGTCGGTGGGTGGTCATCGCGGTGGCTCCTTCGCTTCGGGCCGCCCTTAGGTGGGCGGTGATCGAGAGAGCAGCGTGCAGGGGACCCCCTCGTCCGCAGTCTGACCGTGGCCGGTAGAGGGCCTGGTCAAGGAGAACGCCCGCCCGGCGACAGCGTCGCAGCATCATCCGGTTCACGGCGAACGTTATCCCGGACCCCGACCAGCCGGACACCGCCGACACCCTGAAGGCGATGCGCGACGAACGCCTGGTGCTGGCTCACGCGGTGCACTCCGCACCCGGCGCCCGCCGGTAGCCGCACCACCGTGGGAGTGGATGCCATCGGTGCGGCCGGCGGCGCGGGAGTGGTGTGCATCGGCTGGACTCGGTGCGGTGGAGCGGGCCGGTGGGGGCGGCGCGTCTTCCCTTGACACGGGCCGTGGGCGCGGGTGGATGCACTGCATCGTCCCGGCGATGTCGTCCACTCTCCACTCGGTGAGCCTCCGCCAACTTGAAGTAGCAGGTCAAAGGGCTGGCGTGACCGGCGCTCGGGGTACTCATGCTGGTCGTGGGCGGAAGTGCATGGAGAAGACCATCCGTCAGCCCTGGGCGCCCGCAGCTGGCCAGGCGGCTCTCCCGGCACCAGAACCGGGCACTGGCTGTCGGTCCGCTGGTGCCGGTCGTTAGTCTTTCGGTATGGCCGAGCGTGTTGCCCCGGGCCGGGCAGATCATCTGGTCACTCCGGCCACCGCCGACAGTGTGTGGGCCAGCCTGACGGCCGGTAGCGCGGTACCGACGACTTCTGCGTTATTCACCCGCCTTTCTTCTGATTTCCGGCCGGGGCAGTACGTCATGCTCGGTGCCTGTGTGGTGGAGCTGGTCAGGACGGGCGACGGCCGGTGGGGAGTTCCGGAGGCTGAGGTGCGCCGGGCGGCGGCGGCATGGAACGCGGTGGAGATGGACGCCCTGGACCTGGTCCGTATCGGTCCGTTCCGCGGTGTGCCGGAGCAGGAACGCACGGGTGGAACGCTGCGTGGGTGGCGTCGGCGCATCAGCTGGGAGCTGCGAGGGGCAGATCGTCCCGGGCGACAGGCCGGCCGTGAGCCCGGACCGGGGTCTCATCTGGCGGGGGTCGACTGGCGGCGGCTGCTGGTGCAGCGGTCCCGTGACGGGGCGGAGCGGTCGTGGTGGCTTCCGCGGGCCGTGGTCATGCTGTTGGACGCGGCCGAGCACACCGAGGCCGAGCGGCTGCACACCACGCGGGCCTGCAAGGCGGACACAGCTGTCACCGAGCAGCACCGTCGTGATTCCCGAGCCACCGACAGCCAGTCCGCGACGGGCGTGAACGGTCCAGCCATCCCGCAGCGCCCGTACCGGGGGGAGCTGCGGGGTCAGTTGTACTCGGTGCTGAGCCGCAAGCCGGGTATGTCCCGCCAGGTGGCCGGGTGGATGTGTGCCGTCTGCGGTACAGCGCCTGCTGCTGTGCTGGATCACTGCCACGAACACGGCTACGTCCGCGCCCCGGTCTGCCCGTCCTGCAACACCCTGGAGCGCCCCGACCACTTGTACGACAACGACATCCGCGTCGCCAGCCGCTACCGGCGCCTCTTCGACACCGACGCGGTCGCCTGGCTGCACCACTGGCACCGCTGTCCGGGCTGCCGCACCCGCACCACCCTGCCTCTGCCTCACCTCGCCGCATGGACCGCCCACACAGCCACCCGCACCCTGCGCCCCACCCACCCTGGGTCCCGCGGGCGGAAGCCCTGCGGAGTGCTGCGCGTCTCGTGGACGGGCAGCCAGAACACACCCCGCTCCTGCCTGCTCACCGTCTCCGTCGACTTCTGCCCCTCCGGTGAGCATCGCGTCCTGGCACGGGTGCCCTACCGGGAAGCCGTCGAGCGGTTCGGTACGTGGCTGGCCGAGACTGCCCCTGCTGTGGCGGCCGCAGCCGGTCCCGACCGACTGGATGGCCTCCCTGTCGAACCCCGGCCCGTCATCGCCGACGCCAACGGCGACGGCTTGGCGCTCTTCTGAGCGAACACCAGCAAAGCGGTTTTGCGGGCCGAGGCCGGAAGGAGCCGCCCGCTGTCAGGTGGAGCCGTTGATGTGGCTGCGGGGTGTGATGCCGTGGATAGCGAGGGTGTTCCAGACGTTGTAGGCGAGTTTCGGCCTGGCACGATCGCAGCGGCCCCCGCCCACCAGTGAACGGCCGTTGGGCGGCCTACGGCGTCAATCCGCCTCGGCGACAGCGCCAGACCCACGGGCTGGGGAAGCACCGAACCGGTACGACGCGGTCGGGCGGCGGCGGACCGGCGGGCCAGGAGCGCACGGGCCGGTGCCGGGGGGCGCGCCCGTGTGACGGTCGCGCCCTTCTACGCATCAGCCGGTCACCGGGTGGTGAGGGTCACATCGTCGATGACAAAGCTCGTCTGGTTTGCTTCGTCCTCGGTAGCCGAGAACTGGAGCGTGATCGAGCGGCCCGCGAAGGAGGACACGTCCAGTACCTTCTCCAGGTACCCGGGTCCTGCGTCGGTGTTGCTGTATGTGGCCAGCGTCGTACCGCCCATCGAGACGGTCATCTGGTCGTACGCGTGGTTCTCCCGTTCTGCGGTGTCGATGCGCAGGTACAGGCTCAGCGTGGCCTTGCAGTTGGCGGGTATGGTGATGGGCTGCGCGATGTATTCGGTGTGCGCGGAGCCGTAGCCTGCCAGCCAGGCGACATATGTCCCGGTGTGGGCGGGTTTCTCGGGGAACTGGTCGATCGTGTGCAGGTCACCGGTCCATGGGTAACGGCCGGCCTCGAATCCCGGGTTGCCCACCAGCTGCTTCGAGGTGCAGCCCCCGGTCGTGCCGACCGTCCAGGTGAAGGTCGTCGAGCCGGTGTGGTTGCCGGGGTCCTTCGCCGACACGGTGACGGTGGAGCTGCCTGCGGTGGTGGGAGCACCGGTGATCAAGCCGCTGGCCTCGTTGATCGACAGTCCTGCGGGCAGACTGCTCGCCGTGTAGGTCAGCGGGTCGTTCTGCGGGTCGGAAGCCTTGATCTGTAGCGATACCGCGGTGCCGACTGCCGTGTTCTGCGGGCCCGGGTCGGTCACGATGGGGGCGTCACCGGGTGGCGTCACCCCGCCGACGTAGAGCAGACGGTTGGGCGAGCCGGTACCGATGTTGCTCAGGACGTTCTTGGTGGAGTTGGCGACGATGAGGTCTTTGGCCTGTGCCATCGTGAGTCCGGGGTTGCTTTTCAAGGCCAGTGCGACCATGCCCGTCGCGAGCGGCGCGGCGAAGGACGTGCCGTACCACCCGGTGAGGGTGTGGGTGTCGCTGTCCTTACCCGCGCCGGTCACGTCGGCCCCGGGTGCGAACGCCGTTGTGCACGAACCGTAGCTGGAGGCATTGGTGCTGGTGTTGCGGGAGTCGGTCCGGGTAGAAGCGCCCATGATGATGGCGCGTGGATCCTTCGGAGAGTTCTGACAGTCGCCCTTGTTGAAGTTGCCGGTGATCAGAACCAGCAGCAGGCCGCTGTCGATCATGCCCTTGGCTGCGTCGTCCATCGCTTGGTCGGCCACGCCGTTGTCGCTCTCAATGCTCATGTTGACCACTGAGGGCTTGGTGGCGTTCTTGGCGGTCCAGTCCATCCCATCGACGATCTGTTCGGTGGTCGCCGAGTTGTTGCAGTTCAGGATGCGGACGGCCTTGATGTTGGCCTTCTTGGCCACGCCGTAGGTCTTGCCCGCGATGTGGCTGGCGACGAACGTGCCGTGGTTGTGGCAGTCATTGGTGCCGTTGCCGTCATTGATCGATGTGTACACGCCCTTGGCGCGTCCCTCGAACTCCGTGTGGGTGGCTCGCACCCCGGAGTCGAGGACGTAGACGTTGACCCCGGACGCGTCGTTCGGCGGGTCGTAGACGCGGTTCAGTGGCAGGTTGCGCTGATCGATGCGGTCCAGGTGCCACGGGGCGTTGTCCTGCGCGGCACCGGCGGCCCCCGTCGCGCCGCCCGCCTGGTGGTGGACGCGGACGGTCTGCAGGTAGGCCACGCGCGGGTCGTGGCGCAGCGCGTCGACCGCCGCTGCGGGCAGATCGGCGGAGAAGCCGCGCAGCGCGGTGGTGTAGTGGCGCCGCACCTTGCCGCCCCTGTCACGGGCGACGGCCAGCGGCTTCGCAAGCGCGTCGGCAGCCAGGGACGGACCGCCCTGGTCGGGGCGTTTGAGGGCCACGATGTACCTGCCGGGGACCTCATTTGCCTTCGGTGACGAGAACAGGGGCGCGGGTGGGGGAGCGGCGGAGGCGATGGCTGGGCTGATCACGCCCATCGCCAGAGCGGTGGCCAGCGTGCCGGCCACCCGACGGAAGAAAGAACTGTGCAGGGGCATCTCCAGCTCCGATCGAACGGCATGGGGCAAGGGACCCAGAAAGTAGCCGCTGAAATCACCGCTGTGATCGGTCTGCGCCAGCGTGCGCCAAAAGTGTGGCCCGAGCCTCAAAACTGTGGCGACAGCGGTGGTGCGAGAGCGGGGCGTCACACATTGGCAGCTCAGCGGAGCAGGCGACGCGGGGCCCGGTTCCCGGCACCCTGCGGGACCCGTTCTAAATGGCTGCCAGGTTTTCCGGGACGAACGGTCTCAACTCCATTCCCAGCGCACGCCGATGACTCCTGGCGAGACGTCGGGGGTGTGGACGTGCGTGACCCGGTTGCGATAGCACGGCAGGGTCTGCTCCTTGGCCGGCTCGTCACCCCACCGGTTCGCGCGGAACGAGCGTAGGCGTACCGGGACGGCGTCGGGGTGGAAGACTACGCGCAGCAGATAGCTGCGGCATGGTGACCGAAACGCCTTGTAGTAGTGATCACTTGTCTCTGGGCGGACGCGAGCAGCGGTGAAGTGCTGGTCGAACGCGACCAAGTGCACATCGCCGCGGTTGAGCTGGCGGTCGAACAACAGTTCCGCGACCAGGTAACCGGACTCTCGGTCGACCCGGGTGCGCCCCAACCGGCAACCGTCGACGGGGCGTACGTCAGGGTGGCTGTCGTCGTCGGCGCGGTAGTACACCACGCACCCGTCCACACCATCGGCCAGCGCCGACACCAGGTTGCGCACCTCTATGCGGCGCACCACACCGTCACTGTCGAGCGTCATGCGGTCCTCGACGGTCTGATACGTGCAGCGGTCCGGATGGACGAAATCTCCGGTGGTCATGATGCGGGTCAAACGCGCGTGGTCGTCGAAGATCGCTTCGTAGGACACGACCCCGGGCGCGTGGTCCAGCCATCGCCCACGCGGTTTGCGCGGACCCAGCAGTTGGATCAGCGCGTCCTGGGGCAGACCGAGGATCTGCTCCATCGCTCGCAGGGCGTGTACGGACTCGGCGCGTTCGGGGCGACTGCGGCCGGTCTGCCAGTTGCTCAGGCTCGACGTGCTGACGTGAATCCCTCTGGTGGCCAGCCGGTGGACGAGGCGTTCCAGACTGAGTCCGCTCGCGCGCACCGCTGCCTTGACTGCTAGGTCGAACGGGCCCGATCGCAGAATGCGGGCCAGCTCGCGGTCAGCCGAGGCCGGATGGTTCGGCTGTGTCACGGTGGAAGCCTCCTCCACTGGCCGCAGCGCGGCCAGCTCGTCTACGGGCTGCCCGGCATGAGGCGCAGACCATTCGACGATCTCAAGCCGACATACCCTTTCTCGATCCCGAGAGCAGTATGGCCGCCGTCCGGCCGGGCGCAGCCTCTTATGTTCGATCGCAATGCGGGGCCGGCGGGGCCGTCGACGTGACCGCCGACAGCACCTGGCTTCCCCCGTTGTCATCGTGACCAGCATCCCCGCTGACACTCGAGGCCGTGTCTTGCGAACGTCGTCGTCTTTCCGTGATGCCCCTTACTCCCAGTCCCAGCAGATGCCGAGGAGGCCGGGAGCCGCTTCCTGGTCGAAGAGATGCACGTTGCCATGAGCGTTGAGTGTGAGTTCCGCCGTGAACGTGGGCGGAACGGAGACCGAGGTCTGGGTGAAGCTGCGGCACCTCACCGGTAGTGCGGTGTGGTCGAAGGTGACCTGGAGGGCGTACGGACTGCCGGCGAACAGGAAGGCGCGCGAGTACTCCTGGGATCTTTCACCCGTACCGTCCTGGAAGCGGTAGCACACCATCGTCGTCTCGCCGACCCGCAACCGGGCGTCGAGGAGCAGCTCTGCCGCTACCAGGCCGGCTTCCTGGTTCCTGCGCACCCTGCCCGAACGGCAGTTCACGAGCCCGGTGACTTCCACACGTTCGGCCGCGCAGCCGTGTTCGCCGACGTGGACGGCCAGGTAGCGGTCCACGCCGTCGCGGTGGGCGCGCAGTACCTGCTGCGACTCGCGGGAGGCCAGCCGCCGGTGAGCGTCGATGGTCACCCTCTCGGTCTGCATGACGGTGTGCAGTCCGCCGTCCTGCGGTGCTTCAAGCTCTGCCAGTATGTCGCCGATGCCCGAGCCGACCAGCGTGCTGTACCGGCGGCCGGCCGGGTGCCCCGTGGTGTCACGCGGCTCCAGCAACTGGGTCAGCGCCTTTCCGGGCAGCTCGAGGAGGTCTTCCAGGGCGGTGATCACGCGCAGCGACTCCCGCCGGCCGGGATGGCGGATGCCGCGCTGCCAGTAACTGAGCGTCGTGACGCTCACGTTGATCCCCCGCTCGGAGAGCCTTTCCCGGACCCGGTGCAGAGCCAGGCCGCGGGCGGACAGCGCGGTGTGGAGAGCGAGCGAGAACGGTCCCGTGCGCAGTGCTTCCTGAAGGTGAGTCTCACCTTCCGTACGGTCGACTGCGGTCCGACTCTTCGGGAGAACCATCCGCTTCCTCCTGCTTCTGCACCTGGGGCAGTTATGTGGATATTCACTCTCGCCTTCGGGCCGAGCCCGGGGCGGCAGGCCAGGGAGGGTGGAGTGTAGGCCATCGTGTTCACAACCAAGGCGGCCGCTGTTCACATCACCTGTGTCGCAGCCGAGGCAGGACGTTGACCGTGGCTCGTCATGACGTGATTCTCGTCGGCAAGCGTTCGGACGCTCTCTCCCCACTAGGAGGCGTCCGGACACTTCCTCACTCTCCGTCCCCCCCAGGGAGAACCGGTTCCATGGCACCTCACTCACAGCGCCCGGGCCTGTCCCGGTGGCGGCGCGGACTGACCGCATCGTCGCTCCTGCTGGCCGCAGTCCTCTCGTCGACCGCCGTATCGGCCATCGACGCTTCCGCCGCCGGCACCAAGAAAGTCCTCGACTTCACCGAGCAGGTGCAGAGCAAGGACAACTGGTGCTGGGCCGCCACCGGCGCCTCCATCGCCGCGTACAA
Source organism: Streptomyces sp. NPDC031445 (assembly GCF_055581365.1). Lineage (NCBI taxonomy): Bacteria > Bacillati > Actinomycetota > Actinomycetes > Kitasatosporales > Streptomycetaceae > Streptomyces > Streptomyces sp. NPDC031445. Next base: position 70,391 of record NZ_JBVIJO010000022.1, on the reverse strand, counting down.
GGGACATTCCGTGTCGCAGAACAGCTTCTGCAACGCCGCCTTCGGCAGAACCCAGGGCACCACCTGTCCCAACGACCAGGCCACCCTCGCCAACGACCAGGCCGCGTACCGGTGGCTGGGCATAGCCCCCGGCACCTACATCAGCAGCCCTGTCAGCTACTCCAAGCTCCAGAGCGAGATCAACTACGACCGCCCCGTGCAGACCCGCATCGAGTGGTCCTCCGGCGGCGGCCACATGGAGGTGCTCTACGGCTACGACACCTCCACCAACTACGTCTACTGGGGCGACCCGTGGCCCGACGACAACCGCTACAACTGGGCGTCCTACAGCTACTACCAGGACAACAACGAATTCACCTGGACCCACACGCTCTACGGAATCGGAGCGTGACCCGATGACCGACCAGACCCCCAGGACCGCCGTGACGCGCAACTCCTCCCCGATACGCGCCCTCAGCGCCGGAGCGCTGGCCGTCGCCGCACTCGGCCTCGCCACCACGACCGCCTCCGCCGCCCCCCACGCACGCGCTCCGCAGACCTACACGGCCGCGCAGCTCTCCGCGGCCCGGGCGGCCGCCACCGCCGACAGCACCATCACCGTTCTCGGCAAGTACTTCGCCCACGCTCCCGTCCGCGGCACCGCACACGCCGCCCAGAAGGGGCAGACCACCCCTCGCGTCGTCGGCCGTAGTGTCACCGTCAGCTCGCTGAACCCCGCCTTCGTGGCCGGAGAGCCCGGCGCACCGGTCGCCAAGCCGTCCTTCGTCGCCACCGACGTGGTCTCCCCCACCGGCCAGACGGCCACCGTGCAGACGGCCCCGACAGCCAAGGGCTGGCAGGTCGTCAACATTGCCAGCGGCACCAACGAGACCGACTACACCGCCAAGGCCCACGGCAAGGGCACGGTCTTCCGCGAACCGCAGATCAACGCCTGGTACACCGTGCGCGGCGACGAGATCCTCCCGCTCAACACCGAGGCGCGTGCCGTGGTCGGCGCCTCCGGAACATCGCTGGCCGCCTACTACCGGCATGTCCACAGCGCCTACGGCCACAAGCTGCCCGGCTCGTCCTACGACAAGAAGGGCATGGCCGGCGGATTCGGCAACGCGGCTTCCGACGCCGTCGCCGCGCGGAACAAGTCGGCCGAGACCGAGACACCCGGCAAGTCCGCAGAAACCACGGCAACCGGCGACAGTGTTCGCATGTTCGACAGGACCGGGACGACGCTCCTTGTCATCGCGGTAGCCGCTCTGGGCGGCGGCGCCTTCGCCGCCCGACGCCTGTTGCATGCCCGCTGACCAGACTCCTGGCGCTACTGGTGCAGTGACCGTGTAGGTGCACCAGCTTGCTCCCTGCGCTGGTTGGAGCCCTGACGCTCAGGCCGACTCGCAGCAACCCCAGGGCTCTTGAACCCCGGCGTGAGTCGATTTCCGGCCAACCTCACTTCACGGTCCTGACATGTACGCGCCATTGGCGTCACTCTCGCCACCGCCGTAGCACAGCAACTTCTCAACGCCCCACTCTCCGGCCAGTACCGAACGCTGACCGGACTCCCCCACGAAGGAGCTTCTGTGAGCCCCCTCTACACGCGCCACAAGCGCACCACTCTGGCCATCGCCACCGCCGTCGCCGCCGGAGCCCTCCTCACCACCGGTCTGACCACCGGTGCCAGCGCCGCCCCTGCCGGACCCGCCGCCAAGCCCCTGGCCGCCGCCCCGACCGCGCTATCCACCGCGGCCCGCACCTCCCTGCTCCAGAAGGCTCAGGCAGGCGCCGCCGAGACCGCGCAGCACATAGGCCTCGGCACCAAGGAGAAGCTGGTCGCCAAGGACGTCGTCAAGGACGTCGACGGCACCCTCCACACCCGCTACGAGCGCACCTACGCGGGCCTCCCGGTGCTCGGCGGCGACCTGATCGTCCACACCGCCAAGTCGGGCAGGACCGAGGGCGTCACCAAGGCGAACAAGGCGGTCCTCAAGGCCTCCCTCAAGCCGCAGATCACCGCCGTCAAGGCCGAGAAGCAGGCGGTGTCCGCCGCCAGAACCCTCGGCTCCGCCAAGACCACCGCGGACGGCGCCCGCAAGGTGATCTGGGCCGGCTCCGGCAAGCCCGTCCTCGCCTACGAGACCGTCGTCGGCGGCCTCCAGGACGACGGCACCCCCAACCAGCTCCACGTCGTCACCGACGCCGCCACCGGCAAGAAGCTCTTCGAGTACCAGGGCATCGAGAACGCGACCGGCACCGGCAAGAGCCTGTACTCCGGCACCGTCAGCCTCAACACCAACCTGTCGGGCTCGACGTACCAGCTCTATGACACCTCGCGCGGCGGCCACAAGACGTACAACCTGGCGCGCGGGACCTCCGGCACCGGCACCCTGTTCACCGACGCCGACAACATCTGGGGCACGGGCGCGGCCTCCAGCTCCCCCGCGGACCAGACGGCCGCCGCGGACGCCACCTATGGCGCGCAGGAGACCTGGGACTTCTACAAGAGCACCTTCAATCGCAATGGCATCAAGAACAACGGCGTCGGCGCCTACTCCCGCGTCCACTACGGCGACGCCTACAAGAACGCGTTCTGGAACGACAGCTGCTTCTGCATGACCTACGGCGACGGCAGCGGCAACACCCACCCTCTGACCTCGCTGGACGTGGCCGGCCACGAGATGAGCCACGGCGTCACAGCCAACACCGCGGGCCTCAACTACAGCGGCGAGTCCGGCGGCCTGAACGAGGCCACCTCGGACATCTTCGGCACGGGCGTGGAGTTCTTCGCCGGCAACGCCTCCGACCCCGGTGACTACCTCATCGGCGAGGAGATCGACTACAACGGCAACGGCACCCCGCTGCGTTACCTGGACAAGCCCAGCAAGGACGGCAACTCGGCGGACTACTGGTCCTCCGGCGTCGGCAACCTGAACGTGCACCACTCGTCCGGCGTCGCGAACCACTTCTTCTACCTCCTCGCCGAGGGCAGCGGTTCGAAGACGATCAACGGCGTGACCTACAACTCGCCGACCTACAACGGCGCCACCGTCACCGGCATCGGCCGCGCCAAGGCGCTCCAGATCTGGTACAAGGCGCTCACGACGTACATGACGTCGACGACCAACTACAAGGCCGCCCGCACGGCGACCCTGAACGCGGCGTCCGCGCTGTACGGCTCCACCAGCACCGAATACAAGGCCGTCGCCGCGGCCTGGTCCGCGGTCAACGTCGCCTAAGGCGTTTTGTGAAAGTGCTGGTCGCAGCCACTCGTTGATGGCTGCGACCAGCACTGTCGCTTCGTAGCGGACGGCGAGTTCGTCGTACCGGGTGGCGACGGCCCGGTGGCGCTTGAGCCGGTCGATCCCGCACTCGACCGCGTGCCGCTGCTTGTAGTCGTCCTTGTCGAACGCCGGTGGACGCCCGCCGCTCGAGCCACGCTTGAGGCGGTTGCGGACCCGGTCCGCCGGAACCGGGATGGTGGCCTTGATCCCTCGTCGGCGCGGGTAGGAGCGATTGCCACGGGAGTCGTACGCCTTGTCGGCCCGGACCCGGTCCGGGCGCTTGCGCGGCCTGCCGAGCCCCAACCGGGGAACCCGGATGGCTTCCAGGACCGCCTCGAACTGCGGGGAGTCGCCCCGCTGCCCGGCCGTGATCACGACGGACAAGGGCTTCTGCCCCTGCTCGACGGCGAGGTGGATCTTGCTGGTCAGTCCGCCGCGGGAGCGTCCGAGGCCGTGGTCGGCCGGCTCGACGAGGATCCCGCCGGGTGGCTCCTTCTGCAGGTCCCCCTTTTCACCGCTCCGGCGGCGTGCTGGTGGGCCCGGCAGACGGTGGAGTCGACGTTGACGTCCCAGGTGATCAGGCCCTCCGCGTCCGCCTCGGCCTGGAGCTGGGTGAGGATCCTCGCCCAGGTGCCGTCCCGCTGCCAGCGCCGGAACAGGTCATAGACCCGGTCCCACGGCCACTAACGTTCGGGCACGTCCCGCCAACGAACAAGATCCACTTTCGCAACAGACCCTAGGCCCCGCACTTCGAAGTGCACCCTGCCCTGCTGCGACCACACCCGCCTGCGGCGTCTGACCGGACCCGCATCCCGCACCACCTCGGCCGCCCTGACCACCTCACGCGAAAGAGCACCACCCACCTGCTGCAAGGCCCGCAGCGCCTCCACCGGCGCGCGCACCGCCTGGGAAGCGATCTCACCGGCAGACGCAGCCACCAGCGAAGAAGCCTCCGCCGCAAGCCAGCGGCCAGCGACGTCACCACACCAGCACGCAACATCGGCGCGACTCCCTCACTCAAAGCCCGGCGCACACGGCTGTCCCGGTACCTGTAGCCACCGGCACCACCGATCAAGACTCTGAAATCTGTACGAAACAGACATAGCCTAGGGAAATCAGTGAGTGTGAGGGAGTGATCACATGACCCAGGCGACAGCCCAGCCCACCACAGCGGACCCCAATGCCACGCACACCGGACGCGGCCACGACGGGCACACGATCACCATCCCGCTCGACGACGTCGCCCACGCCGCACAAAAAGCGGTCACCCTTCCCGTCACCGCCGCACAGCGCATCCTCCCCGCCAAAGGCGGACTCCCCCTCTACGCCGGACTCGGCGCCCTCGCCCTGGCAGGCACCCTCGAATGGCCCGTCGCCGCCGCCATCGGCATCGGCTACGCCATCCTGCGCCGCGGAGGAACGCTCCCACCCTCGCAACCAGCACCCCAGACACCGCGACAGGCCGTCCCCGTCGACAAGCCCACCAGCCCCTGACACACCCACCGCGCCATGACGTACGGAGCGTTCGACATGAGCCAGGCCACCACAAAACCGCCAGAACTCCTCCAGCCCGTGCGGGACATGCGGGACATCGCATCACGGCTGCGCCACGCACCCGGAGTGGAGCAGGCAAGCGAGATCACCGACGCCGCGCTGAACTGGATCGGAGCGATCTCGCCCCAGGGCCGCCGGATGGCCGTCTACACCGGCGCCGGACTACTCGCTCTGGCCGGAATCGTGGAATGGCCAGCAGCGCTCGCCGGCGCGGCCGCCGCCTGGCTCACCCAGCCACGCCCCGGACAGGGCGCGCAGCAGGAGGCTCAGGGCACCGCGATCCACCAGGCGGCAGGTGACACACCTCAGGGCACCGAGCGGCCGAGCGCGGCCGAACCTGTCCAGGCTCCAGCTCTCTCAACAACCGATGACGCTGGGCCGGAACCCTACGGGGCCGGCGACAGACTGGCACCCTCCCACTTCCACCCTCATCACATACATGAGCAGCCCGCCAAAGTAGGCGACCCCACCACAGCATCAGCCCTCAAGCAAGTCGCAAAAGCCACACACCAAGAAGACCTCAACCCCACCCGCTCACATCCCGCAGAGGGCTGAGCCCAACAACGCCTTCAGGTGTTGCCTTCACAGCAGGTGGAGCGGTCAAACCGGCGTGCCGCAGGCCCCAGCCCTAACGGGTTCCAGGCGCGTGGATTCACGTCCCGGTGCCCGTACGGGCGTGCGGGCCCGGCTCCCCGCGTACAGGACGGCCTCGAGGGCGGCGATGGCCGGGCAGCGCTTCGGATCGTCCCTCTGCAGAAACGTCTCCCAGTAGCGGGTGAGGTGCCGCAGACGGGCGTCGGCTCGGTCGATCACGACCATCAGCCGCGGCACACCGGTCGAGGTCGCCATCGAGGGCGATGCGGCGCTCCAGCTCAGAGCCGAGGGCGTGGGCAGGTCCTTTGCCCACAGGTGGGCGATGCGTGGGTGGTCGAGGACCAGGGCGTGGGCGCCCTGGTGGAGGAACTGGGCGGTGGGGGTGCGCAGGATGGTCGTGCTGCCGCCGCCGGTGCCGCTGCAGACCAGGATGTGCGGGGCTGCGTCGATGTCGACGGCGATGGCTCGGCCGTCGGTGCTGATGCCGATCAGTGCGGCCGAGTCCACCGTGCCCCGTGTCGCCACCTGGTACGACAGGGCATGAGACCGGCTGCGCTTTCCCTGCGCCAGCGTGCACTTCGCTGACCTCTGGGAAACACCTGCCCGGTGAGGTGACGCGGACCGACAAGCCACGGGACGTTGGTGAGCCGGAACGGCAGCGCGACCTCGCCCGCTACGTTTTCTCGCACCCAGCGCCTCCCGACCTCTTCACCGATTGGGGACCGGCAGATCACCGGCTGCGCGCCATTGTCCGCCGAAGGACAGCCCTTGGCACGCCGGTGATGCGGCAGTGCGATGGCTGCGCGCCACACCGCCTGCCACAGCCGGGAGTAATCTGAGACATACCGAGAACTTCCGGGCGCACTATGACGACCGCGCCGTTCCCGGCGAGTGACACGACACGGGCAGCCGGAAACCGCACGGCCCGGAACGGGATCGCACGATGAACGCCATCACAAAGCCTGCCGAGGCTACGGCGCCAGGTGACGGACACTCCTACCGCATGCGCTTGCCCCGGCTGCGCCTCACGCCGGACGTCAGCCATGGCCCGCTGGACGGCGCATGGTGGCCGCGCTGCGATGCACTGGAACTGGAGCTGCCCGTACTGGTCGGCTCCTTGGATCCGGGTATCGGCACCATCACCCGCGTGACCGTGGGGACGGCCGCTTGGCCCGATGCCCCGCAGGAGGTGATGGCACCCGGCCACGTGATCGAGGTGGTGCTGACTGATTCCGCCGCCGAGGCGCATGCCATCACCGTGGACTGCGGCACCGTGGGGCGCTGGGAACTGCTGGTGATCCCCCCGGACGAGCCGGCCCGAGTGGCCACCCGGCTGCTGACCGCTGCCGCCGACCCCGCGAACCCACTGTCGGCTCCGCGCCTGCTGGCACTCGCCGAGAGCGGCCTCGATGGACAGGACGCATGGGAGTCGGAAGGAGGAGCGGGACCCAGGTGAACAGCCCGGCCGGCTCCGCCCGACCGGCGGGCCGGGCAACCACGACCGCATGATGGAGCCATGGCACCGACAGATCCGTTGTCATGCCGGCCCGCATCCGCCCGAAGCGTGACCGCGGAAGGTGAGGGGATGGCGGCAGGACGGCGCCCGGACCGGTCCGAAAGCCTCGGGGAAGCGCTCCTCGGAAAGATTCTCGACAGCGCGCACGAACTACCGCCCCATCTCATCGGGCCCCTGGTCGCCGACGTGGTGGACCGGCTCGGTGGCCGCCGTCCGCAGGTGCTGTTGCAGGACTACGGCCAGTTGGTGCTCGTACCGCTGCCCGGTGAGGGACTCACCGGCGGGGAACCCCAGGTGATCGACGACTCCGAGGCGGGCCGCTGCTTTCTCGACGCCGTCCCTGTCGAGGTGCCCCAGGAGGACGGCGTCCGGGTCCATCTGCCCCTGCTGGATGGCGGTGACCAGGTGGGGGTCATGGCGGTGACGCTGGACAGCGTCGACGACGACGACCGCCGCCTGCTGCTCAGAATCTCCGGCCTGGTGGCCGACCTTCTGGTGACCAAGCACGGCTATTCCGACCTGTTCTTCGACGTCCGACGCGATGAGGGGATGAGCGTCGCGGCGGAGGTCCAGTGGTCCCTGCTGCCGCCGCTGGCGATGATCATGCCTCGGGTCGCCGTGGCCGGGATCCTGGAACCCGCCTACGACGTGGGCGGCGACAGCTTCGACTACGCGCTGAACGGCGACGTCCTCCACGTGGTCATGATCGACGCCATGGGGCACGGACTGGACGCGGCCACGATGGCCACCGTGGCCATCGGCGCCTACCGCCACGCCCGCCGCGCCGGCATCGGACTGTCGGGGATCTACGCGTTCATGGACCGCGCAGTGGCCGAGCAGTTCGGTCCCGAGCATTTCGTCACCGCGCAGATGATGCAGCTGGACACGACGACGGGACGGGTGCAGTGGGTCAACGCAGGACACCCGCCGCCGATCCTCGTCCGCGACCACCGCGTCGCACAGCGTCTGGTCGGCCCGACGACCCTTCCCGTCGGTCTGGGCGGTTCGGAGCCTCGGGTGAGTGAACTGGGGCTGGTGCGCGGGGACCGAGTCCTCTGCTTCACCGACGGAGTGGTCGAGGAACACAGGAGCGGCGGGGAGGAGTTCGGGGAGGACCAGCTGATCGACTGTGTGAACCATCTGGAGAGGACCGGCCGCGGCATCCGGGCGGTGACGCGCTCCCTGTCCCACACACTCAAACGGGCGCGGGGCGGACAGACCAGCGACGACGCGACGCTGCTCATGGTGGAGTGGCGCGGCTGACCTCTCGTCCCCACCGTCCGTCACCGTTGCACGGCGGCGGGTACCGCACATCCGTGCGGCTACTGCCCCTCGCCGTCGGTGAACGCGGAGTAGTGTGGGCGGTACCAAGGGCATCTCGCACACCGGCTTCCACGCCGGGTCGTCCCCGGCGAAGGATGCCACCCGGGCCGCGGCACAGGTGGCCCCTCAGTGAGTCCCCCGGGCTTCCTTCTCCTGAGACTTGGTGCAGCCGACGACTTCGTCCCCGGCGATGAGCGCCCCGACGGTGGCGAGCTTCACGTCTCCGGAGCGGTCGATGATGATCAGGCCGTGAACGCGCCCCACCTCGTCGCCCTCGTCCGCGCCGGAGCCCGCTTCGAACGAGGCCAGCTCGTCGAACGACCCACGACGGTCGCGGCGTGAGTACCCTCGCGGCCCAGGCCATCAGCACCGGCAGGCTGGACCTGCTGCCGCTGCACATCGAGCACGCCGAGGAGATGGCCACGGTGCTGTCCGACCCGGCCCTGCACACCTTCATCGGCGGCACTCCGGAGACCCCGCAAGCCCTGCGCTCGCGCTACCAGCGCATGACCGCAGGCTCTCCCGATCCGGCCGTGTCCTGGCTGAACTGGGTGATCAGGCTCCGTGATGAGTCCTGCCTGACGGGCACCGTCCAGGCGACGGTCAGTCCCTCCGGCCACGGCACCATCGCCGAGATCGCCTGGGTCGTGGGGACTCCGTGGCAGGGAAGAGGCATCGCCACCGAAGCGGCCCGGAAACTCGTCCTCTGGCTCGGCCAACAGCCGGTGCACACCGTCATCGCGCACATCCACCCCGAGCATCGGGCATCCGCTGCCGTCGCCACTGCCGCCGGGCTCACACCCACCGACGAATGGCATGAAGGCGAGATCCGATGGCACCGGAGCATCAGACGATGACTTCACCGATCCACGGGTCCTGACTATTACTCGTGTCAGGATCACCGGCATGTCTGAGGTAGAGATGACGGGCACCCCACACGCTGGGCAGGCCGGTCAGCTGTCGGTCGCGACCACCACCATTGACGGCATTCGCGTGGTGACCCTGACGGGGGAGATCGACCACCACACCGGCGACCCCCTCCGCCAGGCCCTCGACGCCTCCGACACCCCACGCCCCCGCATCGTGGTCGACATGCACCAGGTCACCTTCATGGACTCCAGCGGCATCAACATCTTCGTCGCCTGCCATCAGCAGGTCAGCGAGGCACAAGGGTGGGTACGGATCGCCGGCGCCCAGCAGCCCGTCCTGCGCATTGTGGAACTGGTCGGCATCGACGCCCTCATCACCTGTCACCCAAGCGTCGAGCAGGCCCTGAGCGGCTGACCGACCCTGACAGAGCCTGTCCGAGGCGTCCTCGTGGCAGAGGCGACAAAGGGGGGCGGTGACGGGTCTGTGGCCCGCCACCGCGCAAGAGGTGTCAGCGGTCATGTAATTCCCCAGGATCTTCATGATCAGCGTCAAGTAATTCCCCACCTGGGCAGAGGCCGTGACGGGCCGCCCGACGGCTGAGTGTGCGGCTGGTCCGGTCAGTCAAGGGCGCCTTCGACGGCGCTCCGACGGCGCTCCGCGCTGGCCTTGCGGCCACCCTGGACAGCCCTGACCAGCCTGAACGACGGCCTGGCCATCGGGCGGCCCGGGAACCTCTGGCGCCCTGGGGATCTCGGCGCACGGTCACCGTCCCCACGTCCCCGAGGCCGGCGACGTCAGCGTCCCCCTGGCCCATTACGTGACGTTCGTGATGGGGAATTGGCTCACCGTCGACAAGGGGCACCAGGTACACCGTCCCCCGCCTGCTGTCAGGGTGGCGGTGCTCTGTTGGGGCGCTCCCCGACTGCGATAATGCTCCTGCACCCGCCGGCAGCCTCGGCCACCCGGGCAGAGGGCTGCCGGCCACTGCGGCCGTTCGCGGCCGGCCCCGCCCTGTCGGCGGCCGGACAGCGGGGCCGCGAGGGGAGGCAGCGGTAGCCGGACAGCACATCCAGCCGTTGGTAGACGGGGATGCACGGTCTCCTTGTTACTCCACGCGATGTGGCTTGTGGTGGGCAACCCTGAGGCGGACATCGGTAGACATCCCTGGAAGGCCGGTAGAGCGACGAGCCGTGCTGAGCGGGCCTTCGCAAAGGGCGTCGAGCGTGGCACTGGGCACGCCGTCAGGGGCGAGGGTGAGCGTGACGTGGGCGCGGGGGTGGGCGGGCCGGCCGGTGATGCGTACGGCCGCACGCTCGACACCCGGCAGGGCACTGGTTTCGGCCGCGATCGCGTCGCTGAGCGCGCGGTCGCGCAGTTCGACGCCCTGCTGCGGTGGTGTGCCTCCGACGGGCAGCCCTCCGGGCCGGCGTCGGCTCAGCTGGGTGAGCAGCCACCACAGGGCGAGCAGGGCGGCGAGGGCGAGGGCGGCGATGACCGCGGGCCACCACCACCAGCCCTGGCCGCTCCAGCGGGCCCGGTCGGCGGAGCCGAGCAGGACGTCGTCCGGGGTCATCAGGGGCCAGCCCGAGGGCGGGATCAGATCGTGTCGCCGGTAGAGGTCGAACCCGGCGAAGAGGATCAGCAGTGCGCCGCCGAGCAGGAGCAGGCCGGCGAGGGCCAGCAGAGTGCGGTTGAGTGCGGATCGCGACGTCATAGCGGACTCCCCGGTGCTGCGGTTGTGGGTCAGCCGGTGTGTTGGCGCACCCGTACGACGATGCGGGGAGAACGGGCGAGGGCCAGCCGGTCGCGTTCCTCGTCGAGGACGGCGGTGAGGTCGTCCTTCACCTGCCGGGGGTCACGGAAGCGGACGTCCGCGCGCGCTTTGATGCGGTGACGGCGCACCCGGATGCGTGCTGCACCGACTCCGGGGACCCGCAGCGCGGCGTCACGCAGCAGGCTGGCGGCGCCGTCGCGGTCCAGGGATGCCCGCAGCCGGGGGCAGCCGGTGGGGCAGCGCTGGGGCAGCCGGCGGCGTAGCCCGGGGGTGAGGGCCAGGACGATCAGACAGACGCCGACGGCAGCGGCCACGGCGGCTCCCGTGAGCATCCACACGTCGTTCACGGGGCGGGTGGCCAGTTCGTCGGCCAGGTGCCGTCGCCAGGCCGCCGCGGGGCGTCCCGCTCGTACGGCGATGACGTCGACCAGCACCGCAACCGCCGCGACGAGGATCAGCAAGGCAACCAGCGCGGCCGGGATCCGGCGCGCGGACCACGGCCGGTGGGACCGGCGCCCTGCGTCGCGCCCACCGGATGTGAGGTCCGGGCCGGGCGCGTCACGTTCGGGTAGTTCGGGCTCCTTGGTCAGCGGCACCGTGGCAGGTGCTGCGGACTGCGTGGGGTCGCGGCCGGAAGGGCCGGGGTCGGGTGTCATAGCGGTGCCCCTTCCTGCATGGCGTGCGCGGCGGACCGAGCTGCGTGGCCGCTCACCGGACCCGCCCCCGGCTCGTGTCGGCGACGGTCACCAGCCGCCGGACGGTGAGAAGAACCTCGCTTACCCGCAGGCCGGTCAGCTGGGCCACTTTCTCGGCGACGTCCTGCTGGATGCGCTCGCACACCCGGGGGATGTCGGTGGGGTAGGGCAGGTCCATGGTCAGGTGCAGGCGCACCGAACCGAGACGGACGGCGGCGGCGACGCTGGGTACCTCCGGGCTGCCCCGGTCGGGCGGTACGGCGGCGTGCCGGGACTGCGCCGTGTGTGCGGCATGGGCGGCGATACGGGCGACCACCCGGTCCGGGATGACGGTGGCGCCCCGCTCGGCAGGGGCCGGCAAGCCGGTGGTCCGCGCCGGCAAGGCGGAATCCTGGCCGGGGGAACCTGGCCCGCTCTTCACCGCTGCCTCCGGGTGCGGATGTCGAGGTCGCCCTGCACGACGAGGCCGACGATCAGCCCCGCCGCACCCAGGAAGAGAACCAGCAAAAAAGCCCAGAAGCCACCGAAGAAACCGGCGAAGCCCAGGGCCATGCCGGCCACGAGGCCCGTCATTGCTGCGTTCATCATGCACTCACCCCTCTCGCGGACGTACGTACGCCGCCGTCCGCGCGATCACCCGCGCCGCACGGGGCGCGGTGGTGGATCACCTCACGCGGCCCTCGTCCGGCTCGGCCTGTTCTTCCTCGTCAGGGAGGTGGACGTCGTCGACGGCGATGTTCACCTCGACGACCTCCAGTCCCGTCATCCGCTCCACGGCACCGATGACGTTGGTGCGTACGTCGCCGGCGACGTCCACGATGGAGACGCCGTACTCGACGACGACGTCCAGGTCCACCGCCGTCTGGCGCTCGCCGACCTCGACCTTCACTCCGCGCGTGACGGCTCCGACGCCGCCTCCGCCGGGGACGCGTTCCCGCATGGCGCCGAGAGCGCGGGCCATGCCCGCTCCCAGGTTGAAGATGCCCGGTACCTCGCGGGCGGCCATGCCCGCGATCTTGGCCACCACGCCGTCCGCGATGGTGGTCTTCCCCCGCGTCTCGGCCGGAGCCCCGGCCCCGGTACGGCCCTTCAGCGCGCTCACGCTCGCGTCCGTCCGGTTGCCCCCGCCGCCGCTGGTGGTGTGCTCCGTCATGGCGGTCGCCTCAATCGATAGGTCGGACACCGGTGTAGCGCCCGTCACAAGGTTGGACGTGCGGGGCGGCGGATGTCTCACGCCCCCGCGGCGGATATCTCACACACGTTGCGCATGACGTGCGTCGCAATGACCTCCTGGGTACCCGGACGGTCCGAGCCTCGTGCGGGGGCGCCATGATCGAACCCGCTGTACCCCCACCGCCGAACCGCGGCCTCTCGGAACGCGACCTGCCGGACCGGCTGCTGGCCGTACGGGCGGCCGAGGGGGACGAGGACTCCTTCGCTGTCCTCGTCCAGCGGCATGGCCGAGCCCTTCTTTCCCTGGCCCGCTGCATGGTCGGCAACACGCAGGACGCCGAGGAAGCGGTTCAGGACGCCTTCGTCAGCGCCTGGCGGCGACTTCCGGAATACCGTCACAGCGCGGAGTTCCGTACCTGGATGTACCGGATCACCGTCAACCGCTGCCTGACCATGCGCCGGCGCCGACCGCCGCCCGTCCCTTTGGAGACCGTCGTCGAGCCCGCGGCGCAAGACGCCTGGAGCCAGCCCACCCGGTCCGCCGAGCAGCAGGCGGCCACCTCCGCCCTGTCTCACGCGCTCGCCGAACTGGACGCCGACCAGCGGCTCTGCTGGATCCTGAGAGAAGTGCAGGGCCTGACCTACAAGGAGATCGCCCACGTGACGCGGAGCAGCGAACAGACGGTGCGGGGCAGACTGTTCAGGGCACGCCGATCCCTGCAGGAGGCGATGCGCCCATGGCGCTAGACGACCCGCACACGCGGCCCTCCGAACCCTCCGGAGCCGACGGGCCCCATACCGGCCCAGCCGCCGGCCTCCCCCCGTTCGCAGGTGATGAGGTACTGCCCTGCGGCCGACTGCTCAGCCGGGCATGGGAACAGGCCCGGGACGCGGCACCCACCGCGGACCCGCACACCCTCTCATGTCCCCACTGCGGCGAGGCCGTCAAGGGACTGGCCACGCTAAACGCGGCCACCCGGGCGCTGTGCGACGACGCTCCCGGCCTCCACGCACTCGCCGACCGCGTCATGAACATCGTCAGAGCAGAAGTACGGCTCGGGCGGCTGCTGCCTCTGGCCGACCCCGACCGGGGCCTGCGGATCTCCGAGAGCGCTGCGGCGAAGGTACTGCGGCAGGCCGCGGACACGGTCCCCGGTGCCAGGGCCGCAACCTGCCGGCTCACACCCGAGGGCGAAGGCACCGACGTGCGGGTGACCATGACCCTGGCCGCCGCCCTCGACGCCCCGCTGCCCGACCGGGTCCACCAGGTGCGCCGATGCGTCCTCCGCGCGGCCGTACAGGACCTGGGTCTTTCCGTGACGGCCGTGGACATCACCGTGGCCGACATCCTGGAACCGGAGCCGCTCCTCCCGCCGGGCGGTGGTCCACCATGACCGTCAACCGCACGACCACCCTCCTCGGCGTCGCGGCCGAAGCGGCCCTTACGGTTCCCGGCGTAAGGGGCCTGCATCCCCGTCTCTCCCGCCGCCTCGCGGCAGCCGCCGCCCCCACCCCGACGGACGCCGCGCCCTCTCACACATCGCCCGAGGCGGGTATCCGCGCCGACCGAGCACCCGATGGATCGGGATGGCACATCGAGGTCTGCTGCGTCCTGGCCGAGGGCCGGCGGGCGCTGGACGTCGCCCAGGACATCCACGACCACGTGGCGACCGCCGTCACCTCCCACCTCGCCGCCCTTGATGCCGCCGAGCGGGTCACCGTCACAGTCACCGTGACCCGTATCGCCATCTGGTACGACAGGGCATGAGACCGGCTGCGCTTTCCCTGTGCCAGCGTGCACTTCGCTGACCTCGGATGCGAGGCAGGCCGTCGTAGGCGGAGAGCCGGTACGCGACGGTGCGACGGGCCTCCTGCTCCTCGTCGCTGGCCCCGTCAGGGGTCAGTGGGAAGACCGCTGCCTCGTACATCGCGATGCTCAACAGGACCGTGTCGGCGATCCCTTCCGCATAGCCGTCGCCGCTGACGGCCTGGACGGAAGTCACCGCGGGCCGAGGGCGGACAAGCATGCCGAATCCCGCGCCCAGGCTGGTGGTAGTCGCGCCCACCACGGCGCCCACCCAACCGTCCAGGACGAAGCCGAAGCAGGCTCCGCTGCCCACCACGGACACCAGCACCGCGACGGTCATCACGTATACGCGGGTAAGGAGCGGAGTCGTCATGGCCAGCAGTATGCCCACGCTTTGGGAATGCGGCCGGGGCCCTCGTGTCGTTGGCGAGCGGAGTTGTACGTCGCTCGCCGGGCTATGCGCAGTCACTCGGGTGGCGGACCGTGCGGGTGGAGGGATGGGAGGTGACATGGACGCTGCCGGAGCCAATGCTGACCACCCCTGTGTCCGTGCCTGATCTGCGGCCTGGCTGTGCTGCGGAGCCGAAGTGGGACGGATTTCGGGCTCTCGTCTCCGTCGCCGCGGGCCAGGTGGTGCTGCGCTCCAGGCGCGGCACCGAGATGGGGCCGTCATTTCCAGAGGTCGTGGCCGGGGCCGTGCAGCTGCCGAACGCGACCTCGTTGGACGGCGAGCTGGTCGTATGGGACGCCGCGGGCCGCCTCGCGTTCGATCGGCTGCAGAACCGACTTCAGCGGCGCGGCGCCGGGGCGGCCCGGGCGGCTGGCGAGTGGCCGGCCCACTTCGTCGCGTTCGATCTGCTGCGGCTGTCCGGGACGGACACCACCTCCTGGCCGTACCGGCGGCGCAGGGCCGCGCTGGAGTCCGTGTTCGCCGCCCGAAAGCTGTCGGCGCCGTGGACGCTGTGTCCGTCGACCACCGAGGCCGACGTCGTGCGCGAGTGGCTGACGTGGGCGTCGGTCGGGATGGAGGGAGTGGTCTTCAAGAGGCTCAACGACGCCTACCGCCCATCGGTGAGGGGCTGGCAGAAATACAAGATCCGCGAGACGAGCGAGGCAACTCGGCGTTTTCTTTGCGGAGTTGGCGATTACGTTCTTCTCGGCCGTGCTGAGCAGGTCGGTCCGGTGGCCCTGATCGGCCTCGGCCTGGCGGACCCATTGCCGCAGGGCTTGCTTTGGATGCCCCCATCCCGGGCGACGTGCGCGACCGGACGGCCCTAGGTCCGAACCTCACGGATCGCTCGCTCACACAGTTCGTCGGGGTACTTCCGTGGGGCAGACATCGGACCTGTGTTCGCCCATCTGCCGAGGCGATCACGCCTGGCTTCCGGGCCGCTACAAAATCCGGGTCAGTCAACCCGAACTGCCGTCAGGCGCGTGCACACACATCCACGTGACAGCGCCGGCACCGGGGTAAACGCTGCTGCCTACCGCAGGTCCGGCGTCCGGGCTCGTTTGGCACAACGACGAATGCATGTGATCTACTTGTCCAAGCAATCATTGCTCAAGTGGCCACCGCGCACTCGGTCGTCTTCCGTGCGGCCCGAGGTGGGGGGTGTGCCGAATGATGAAGGGAGTCACAATGGACAACAGCATGGAGCAGGCTTTCGAGCTGGACGTCGTGGAGCTCGAGGAGGCGGATAACTCGACCGCCTCGGCCATGAGCGTCGCAGGCCCGACCTACAGCAGCCTGCCGAAGTGCCACATCATCTGATGTAAGTAGCACCGGCCGACTGGCCTGCCGTAATTGAGTTGGCCAGTCGGCTGGGTAAGGGATATGCGCATGTCTGCACCGGCCGGACACGACCGAACGTATCGATGTTCTGACGTCGTTCTACTGAGAGCCGCAATCCGGCCTGGCGTCGAGTTCCGTGAAAACAGCGAGTTGCATTTGCCCGTCCGCACTGACGAAACAGGGGCGGAGGTACTGCAGACGGTAGCGCAGGACCCGCTCCTGCGGGAGGCGTTGGCGGTCGCCACTCCCACGCTCAGCAGGGCGATCGATGATGCGCTGGCTACCGGACGGTTCCCGGCGGAAAAGGTCCGCCGAGCAGCGCGCGCGGTCGACCGCTACCGTCTGCGCATGGCGAGTCGGGCCACACCGTTCGGTATCTTCGCCGGAGTCGGCTCCGCCACGTTCGGGCCGGCGCCACGCGTCGACCTTGGGTCGGCGCACACGAAATCCGCGCGGGTCGACATGGAATGGCTCTTCGAAGTCGTCGTGGGGCTTGAACTCCGAACGGAGGTACTGCGGAGGCTGCGTGTGGTGGCGAACGATCTCTCCTTCGTCCGGGGCAATCGAGTAGTCATGCCTTATCCACTGAACACCGCAGCCGAACGCGGCTCGCGGGAGACTTCAGTACGGCGGACTCCGGTGACCGAGTTCGTGTTGGCCGAAGCCGAGCATCCAGTGATGTACGCGGATCTCGAGAAGGCACTCTCAGCCGAGTATCCTGGAGTTTCCGAAAAGGTCCTGACCAAGTTTCTGACGGACATGGTGAGAGCCGGGTTCCTGCTCTCCGAACTGCACCCGCCAGCAGGCTCGCCGGACGCTCTAACCCACGTTCTCGAGCTACTGACCGAGCACGTAGACCATTTCTCGCCGGAAGTCCGCGGCGTGGTGGAGGAGCTGACCGCCGTACGTCGTGGCCTTGCCGAGTACCAGTCAGCTGCTGTGGGCGAAGGACGAGACAGTCTGATGCGGCTCACCGAGCGGATGTCCGGACTCAAGGCCACCGACCGGATGGTACACGTGGACCTCGCCCTCGACGTCGAAGCCCGGCTGCCCGAGATCGTACGAACGGAGATCGAGCGAGCGGCAAGGCTGCTGTGCACGCCCTTCGGCCGTTCGAAGTCGGCCCTTGACGAGTACCACGCGGACTTCCTGGAGCGGTACGGAGAGGGACGCGTCGTGCCCCTGCGCGAGCTGCTCAACCCTGCCAGCGGCCTCGGCGCTCCGGCGGGTTACAAAATGCCCGCGAGCCCGCGCCGGCTGCGGGGCAGCTCGACGCCGACCACGGACTACGACCAGAGAATGCTTTCGCTGGCTTACGCGGCAGCGTTCGACCGGGCCCGCGAGGTCGAACTCGATCGCACCATGGTGGAATATCTAGCCTCTCTTGGCACGCCACCCGCGTCGTTCGACGTCCTCGCCCATCTGATGGCGGATTCGCTGGAGGGCGCGGCACAAGGATACTTCCGTCTGGTGATGTGCGGCGGCCGATCAGGAGCGGGGGCAATCGCCGGACGCTTCGCTCGCCTGCTGGGTGACGCCGGTGAGCGCATCGGCGCGACGGTCAGGGAACTTCCCGCCGCCAATCCCGACGCCGTTCGCGCGCAGTTGCTGTTCCCTGCTCGCCATGTTCGCGCCGCGAACGTGGCGCAGGTGCCCGTCTGGACCGATCATGTCGTCTCGTTCGGCACCTTCGCCGAACGCCGCCGGGACGATGTCCTGGGCATGTCGGATCTGGCTGTGGTGGCGGACTCAGACCGCATGGCCGTTGTCTCGGTGCGTTCGGGAGAGGAAGTCGTCGCGGTCTTGCCACATGCACTGACCGTCGAAAACTACGCGCCCAATGCGGCCCGGCTGCTGCTGGACATCGCGCACAGCAGCGACACCCAGCCGGGATGGAGTTGGGGGGTCGCGGAATCGCTTCCCTACCTGCCCCGCGTACGGTACGGCCGCGTGATCCTGTCCTCTGCGCAATGGACACCCAACGAGCCCAAACTGCGGTCGGTGAAGGCGTCGCCGGCCGATTGGCGCAGAGCCTTCGAGCGGTGGCGCGAGCAGTGGAACGTGCCGGACAGTGTGCAGGTCGTCGTCGGTGATCAGCGGATCGCACTCGACCTGCGATCGGCGTCCCATCTCGATGTGCTACGAAACGAACTGGTGCGTGAGCCCCACTCGTACCTCATGGAGATGCCCGCAGGAGGTGAGTACGGCACAGGCTGGCTGTCGTCGGGAGGCTCCGGCGGCGCCGGCCACGTCAACGAGCTCGGCTTCTCCCTGACCCCGGACGCGTCGGCCCAGCCCCGATCGGCTGCACCGCCACTGCTCACTCGCCCCGCACCGGACGAACGCAAGGTCTTCGCCCCCGGTTCCGAATGGCTGTACGCGAAGGTGTACTGCCCTGAGGAGCAGCTCGACGAAATCATCGCCGAGAGACTGCACACACTCCTGGATGTTCTCCCCGGTGCCGTGGACCGCTGGTTCTTCATCCGGTATCGCGACGACGCCGCCCATCTGCGCCTCCGCTTCCACGGCGAACCGGAAACTCTGACTGGTCGGCTCCTGCCGGCGCTCGGCTCCTGGGCAAACGGGTTGGCCAGGGCCGGCCTCGGCGGGCGACTCACCCTGGACACCTACGATCCGGAATACGAACGCTATGGCGGTGAGCACGCCATCGCCCCCGCCGAAGCCGCATTCCAGGCGGACAGCCAGGCCTGTTTGGAACAGCGGTCTTTGCTCGGCCGACGCGTCCTGCGCATCGACCCGACGGTCCTCGCGGCAGCCAACTATGCCGACCTCGCCTGCCGTCTCCTCGGCCAGGAAGCAGGGCTGGCCTGGCTGCTGAACGCGCGTGTCCCGGGAGCCCGCCCCCAACTCGACCCGATCCAGCGCAGGGAGGCTCGAGAGGTCATCGGGTCCGCCCTGGCTCAACGTCCTGCGTCGGGCCTGCCGGCCGGCCCGGAGCTGGACGACATCTGGCACCGCCGGGCGACGGCGGTCGAGCACTATGGACGCACGCTGCGGGAACTGGGACACGTTTCGGCAGTCGGTCCCCAGGACGCCCTCGCCTCGCTTCTTCACATGCATCACAACCGCCTGGTCGGAATCGATCCGCAGCGGGAAAGGCAGGCCTTGTGGATGGCCCAGGACGCGGCTCGCACACGGCGCCACATCGGGGGCGAGGCGAAATGACACCACGAGAGCGCGCCGCGCAGGCCGTGACAGCTGTCGCCGCGCGGTTCGCAGACCCGGAGGCCACAGCGGCGATGGGACGGACCCAGCCATCCGTCGCCCAGGAGCCCGCCAGCCTCGGCAGCGGTCACGCCGGCATGGCGTTGCTCTACTGTGAACTGGCGCACAGTGATCGGCGGTACCGGTCGGTTGCGCACGCCTGGCTGAGGAAGGCCTCCCAGGCGGGTGGCATGAGCGACACTCGTGGCCTCTTCTACGGTGCGCCTGCCCTCTCCTTCGCCGTGCACCGCGCTGTATGGCAGCCGGGCGACTACGCGAAGGCACTCTCCCGCATCGATGACAAGGTCGCTGAGTTGATCCAGGCGAGGGTCGCCGCAGTGTCGAGCTCGCGTGCGACCGACGGCGGCCGTATGCCGGCCGAGGAACACGACGTGGTATCGGGCCTCGCAGGACTGGGCGGTCACCTGCTGTGGGCGGCCCCGCATCGGGAGGATCTGCTCCACCCTGTGCTCGAGTCGCTCGTGGCACTGACCCGACCGTTCGGAGCCGGACACGCGACCGCGCCCGACCGGCGGGCACTCGTGTCGTCCACAGCCCGCACCCCCTCACCCTCCCAACAGTGGCGCGTCCGCATCGGGATGGCGCACGGCGTCGCCGGGCCGCTGGCACTCCTCGCGCTGGCCTGGGAACAGGGGAAGCGGACTAGCGGGATGGACACGGCGATACACACCCTTGCGGGCTGGTTGCTCGACCGCCGCCTCCCCGGTGCCTCCTGCGGGCTCTGGCCCGCGGAAGTCGGCGCGGACGGCAGCTCACTGCCACCCCGGCACTCATGGTGCCACGGCACACCGGGAGTTGCACGAGCCCTCTATCTCGCGGGGCGAGCACTCTCGGTGGACGACTGGCAGGCACAGGCTCTCACCGTCTTCAGATCCATGGTCGCTGATCCTGTGCCGGAGCCCAAGTCGGCCGGACTGTGCCATGGCTGGGCCGGCCTGCTTCATGCCGCGTGGCTCACAGCTTTCGAAAGCTCGGACGAGGAGCTCAGCGCTGCGCTCCCCGGCATCGTGGAGCGAGTCCTGGAGGCTGCCGACTCCATGGGTTCGTGCGGACAGGACGGGGCTGCCCGACCGGCGGCCGACGAGGACCGGATCGGCTTCCTGGAGGGTGCCGCTGGCGTCGCTCTGGCGCTGCATGCCTTTGCAACCGCCGCCCCCCCGGCCTCGCGCTGGGACCGGGCTCTCATGCTCGCGTGACCGTTAGGGGACCGACGTGGCGGCCCCACGACGCCCCGCCTGCTCCCCCGGAGCCGCATACCTTCGCCACCGCTGCGTCGCGACGGACTCCGCTCGGCCTTACAGGGACAGCAGATCCACAAACACCCTGCCAGACCTGCTCAAGGAATTGGATCCAGACCCATGTTCCGCCCTCTCCGCGACAAATCCTCGTCGGCGGGCAAGTATCTGCTGTGGCTGGCGTGCCGCCAGAAGGCCACCCTCGCGCTCGGAATACTCTTCGGCACGCTGTGGCTGGTCTCGCGGGTGCTGCTCGCCACAGCGATCGGAAGGGCCATCGACACAGGCGTCGTGGGTCATGACACCTCTGCTCTGGTTCGCTGGTCCCTCACCATCCTTTTGCTCGCGGCCGTCATCGCTGTCTCGACCGTCCTGCTGTACCGCAACGCGCTGATCACCCATTCAGTCAGTGGATATCTGACCCTGAGAACCGTCGTCAGGCAGGTCGGTCGGCTGGGGGCAACCCTCCCGAGGCACACTGAAGCGGGCAATGTAGTCGCAATCGGCACATCGGACATGGCCCGGATCGGAAGCGCGCTGTCCGTCACACCACGGCTTGCGGGATCTGCTGTCGCGACCGTTGTCGCCGTGGTCATGATGTTGAGAACGTCCCTGTCACTGGGACTTTCGGTCCTCCTGGCCGTTCCGGCGCTGAGCGCTCTGGCCAGCCTTCTGCTGAGGCCCCTGCACCGTCGACAGCAGCGTTACCGAATCATCCAGGGTCAGCTCACCGGCCGTACACTCGACCTCGGCTCGGGACTGCGCGTCCTGCGCGGCATCGGGGCCGAGCAGACGTTCCTGGCACGCCTCCGCCGTGATTCGGCGGAGCTTCGGGACGCGGACACCTCCGTGGCCCGGACCGAGGCGGGACTGTACGCGTCGCAAGTACTGCTCCCCGGCGTCCTCATCACGGCAGTGACCTTCGTCGCCGCGCGCCAAGCCCTCTCCGGCCAGCTGACCGTCGGCCAGGTCCTCGCGTTCACCAGCTACGCAGCCTTCCTCTCGACGCCGCTGACCACCGTGGTGAACGCTGTCGCCCGTATCACCCAAGGACTGGTCGCGGCCCGCCGTGTGGTGCACGTGCTCAGCCTCGAACCGGAGGTGCAGCAACTCCTCGAGCCTGCTGCGCCGATCACAAGACCGGCTGCCGGAGCGGAGTCCGTGGTCGGCCTGACGGACCGCACTTCGGGACTGGCCATCCCCACCGGCTCGCTCTACGCGGTGGCCTGCGCGGATGACAAAGACGCGGCGGCACTGCCGCTACGGCTGGCGCGCCTGGAGGACAGTGGCGAACCCGCGCTCGACGGCCGGCCTCTTCGCTCGTTCCCCGTCGCCGAACTCCGTTCTCGCGTGCTGCTGGCACGCAACGACGACAGGCTGTTCGGCGGAGCGCTGCGTGACGTCCTGGCGCCGGAGGGCATCGAGAATGCCGAGGAGATCATGCAAGCCGTCCGAACCGCCAGTCTCGAGGATGTCCTCACCGTGCTGCCCGACGGCCTGGACACGGTGATCACCGACGACGGGCGGACGTTCTCGAGCGGTCAGTCGCAACGCCTGCGTCTGGCCCGGGCCCTGCTCAGGAAGGCCCCTGTCACCGTGCTCGTCGATCCGACCAATGCACTGGACGCTCACACCGAAATTCGTATCGCGAGGAATCTCGCCGGGCTGCACCGAGTCCCAGGCGGACGCGAGCGTGTGCCGGACACCTCCACCCTGTGCCCAACGACGGTGGTCTTCACGTCCAGCACCCCGCTGCTCGACCAAGCCCATCAGGTCGCCTACATGGAAAGCGGGCAGGTCAAGGCGGTCGGAACACACCGAGAACTGCTGTCCCTCGTTCCGGCCTATCGCGCCCTGGTGACGCGTGGCGAGGCCATGAAGAGCGGCATATGAGTCCTTCGCAGCTTCCGGTGGCAGACGGGCAGACCGTCCGTCGCTTTCTCAGCGCTTTGATGGCCCGTCACGTCCGGCACATCGCAGTCAACCTGGCTCTGTACGTGCTGGCCACCCTGACCGGACTGGCCGGTCCACGCCTCATCGGCGCTATCGTGGAGAGTGCTCGACACAACGCCACGGGACAACGGCTCAACCTGCTCATCACGGCTCTGGCCTGCTCGTTCCTCGCCCAGACGGTGCTCACCTACTATGCCTTCGGCGCCGCAGGCCGCTTCGGCGCCGTCCTCATGGCGGAACTACGCGAAGAATTCGCGAGCCGGGTGCTTGCGTTGCCGGCAGTCGCCGTCGAGGGTGCGGGCCAGGGCGACCTGGTCACCCGCGTCTCGCGCGATGTCGACTCCCTGCGGCAGGCCGCACAGATGGCGATACCGCAGATCGCTGTGTCGGCAGTGACCATCCTGTTCACCGCGGGCGCGGCAGTGATCACCGCCCCGCTGCCAGCGCTCGCCCTGCTCATCTCGCTCCCACCGATTGTTCTGGTCTCGCGCTGGTATCTGCGCCGCGCCCCGGCTGGATACCTGCGCGAAGCGGCCGCCTACGCCGAAATCAACGAGAACCTGACCGCCACTGTGATGGGGGCGTCGACCATTGACGCCTACGGACTGCAGCGTCAGCGAGCCGAGACGGCAGACAAGGTCATCGCCACGTCCTACGCCGCAGTGCGATACACCCTGCGACTGAAATCCGTCCTCTTCCCGCTGCAAGAATTCCTCTTCCTGCTTCCGGTCGCCGCCGCGTTGCTGCTCGGTGGGCTTGCCCACAGCCGGGGGTGGGCCAATCTCGCCGATGTCATTGCCGTGATCCTCTACATCCGGCAACTCACCACCGCCCTCGAATCGCTTTTGGACTGGCTGGACACCCTCCAGTCCAGCGGTGCGTCACTCGCACGGCTGCTTGGGGTGGCCTGGACATCAGCAGATCGACCGACTGCTTCCCTCGCCTTGCGCAACCCACCCGAACTCGCCGTCCGGGACGTGCGCTTCGCCTACAGCGAGGGCAGGGACGTACTCCGCGGAGTCGATCTGGTGGTCCAGCCGGGCGAACGACTGGCTATCGTCGGGCCGTCCGGTGCCGGCAAGTCGACGCTCGGCCAACTGCTCGCCGGAGAGCTCCACCCGGGCGAAGGGTCGATCACCCTGGGCGGCGTTCCGCTGAACGAAATCCCCCCCGAGGACCTGCGCAAAGCAATGGTTCTCGTCCCACAGAACCATTACGTCTTCGCAGCGACCCTGGGCGAGAATCTCCGCCTGGCAGCGAGCGACGCCTCTGACGAACTGTTGTGGAGCACTCTGGGGTACGTGGGGCTGGCCGAGTGGGCGCGATCCCTGACGAACGGGCTCGAGACCCGTATAGGCAGCGGAGGCGAAAACCTGAGTGCCGCGCAGGCGCAGCAACTGACACTGGCCCGATTGCTGCTGATCGATCCGGCAGTGCTCATCCTCGATGAGGCGACAGCGTCGCTCAACCCGCGAACCGCCGCCCAACTCGAGCGTGACCTTGTGCGGGCACTCAAGGGCAGGACCGTCATAGCCATCGCTCACGATCTGCACACCGCGCGTCACGCGGATCGGGTGGCCGTCGTCGAAGCCGGCCGGATCATCGAAACCGGCTCGCATCAGGAACTGCTTGATGCGGGCGGCGCCTACGCCGACTTGTGGAGAAGTTGGACATGAGGAGCCGATGCCATGTCGGACACGAAAGGAATGGACATGACACACCGAAATTCCAGCTCACTCGCCCGGTGGGTGGGGGACTGGTCCGGCTTCGTCTCGGACTCTTGGCAAACGCGCCCTCGGGTGTACCGCCCGGATCCCCAAGCGGCCTCCCCCTTCGGACTCCGGGACATCGACAGCGCTCTGGCGACCGGGATGCTGCGCGTGCCCCATTTCGAGATGGCCCGCGCCGGCCAACGAATCGATCCGCGGTCCTACAGCTCGTCGCGCACGATCGCCCAGACCGCATATGACGGCTATGCAGACGAGCGCAAGATAGCGTCGATGCTGGAGACCGGCCACACACTGCTGCTGCGCAACGTTGACCAGTGGCACGGGGCTACCCGCGATCTCGTGGCCGAGCTGATCGAAGATCTGGGGCGACTCGTAGAGGCATTCTTCTTCGTAACGCCCCCTCTCAGTCAGGGACTCTCACTGCACCGGGACGATGCAGACGTGTTCGTCGTGCAGGTGTCCGGGAGCAAGACCTGGTACGTACACGGGGGTCCCGAGGGCGACTGGACACCGGACAAGGTGGCCGAGGACGACAATCCACCGCTGTTGCTCCACACCACTCTCCGTGCGGGAGAGGTCCTGTACATTCCACGGGCGTTCGCCCACCGTGCCACCAGCGACGACACGCTGTCCGCCCACCTGTCGCTCACCATCCGCGACGTCGCGGTGCAGGACCTCTACCGGGCGCTGCAACAGGAGATCATCGGAGATCTCCGGAAGCTGGTGCAGCGCCCCCTCGGGGACAATGCGATCGCTCACACTGCCGCATCGATGCTCGACCTGGTCCGAGCGAGATTCCATGAGCTCACCTCCGAGGACCTGGTCCGCGCCGCGCGCCGGGCACAGTGCGGGCAGCGTCCCGGACCGCGCACGGGACTGTCCCTGAGCAAGCTTGCAGACACCACCACGTGCGGCGTAGTCCGGCAGCCTCCGGGCATGGTCGAACCTGGGCCCACCAATCAGCCTTCGGTCGACCGGTCCTGAGACGCCATCCGCTTATCGATCATGGGGCTGGTCTGGTTGAGCTGGGTTCCTCATCGGTGATCGCGCGAGAGTCGGCGCAGCAGAGCCTCTTGGTAGCTAGGGGGTGCGAACCAAACCAGGCACCAGGAGGTCCTGTTGCCGCAGTCTTTCGCGCTCGTGTGCGTGGAGTCCAACACTCCGTCCCCATCGTGTGACTGCCTCGCGCTCAGGTTCGGCAATGCGGCAGACCGGCCGGACCATACGGCGTGTTATGCCTCCGACACGCCGGAGGCGGAGTGGCAGGTCATCCGGGCGGTGCTGCCGGTTCCGGCCTGGCTGGAGGGCCGGGGCGGGCGGCCGGAGGGGTACTGTCACCGCCTGATACTCGGCGCGGTGTGCTGCGTGGTCGACGACGGCGTCAAGGGTGATGGCGCTCTCTGAATCTCCCCATGATCAGCGCGGGGCCACCGCTATCAGGTGAGCTGTTGCGGCGGGCTGTCGCGCGAGGGGGTGGCCGTTCGGAGGGGCTGTGTGGGTGTGGGTGGTGGTCACACCCACACGAAGGCGCCTTGTAGGCGCGCTGGCCGTCCTCGGCTGTCGTGCCGCCGAGGTCGATCAGGGTGCACCCCTCGTCCGTCAGGTCCTCGCACAGCCTGTGCAGCAGGGCGTGTCCCGGCGCCAGGTCGCGCTGTGCGGGATCCATCGCTGTGACCAGACGCGGTCCCCGCACCTCAGGCACAGCTGAGCCGCGACGGGACGGGCGTCCAGGGTCAGGGGGGCGACGAACGCGAGGGGAGCGCGCTGGGCGAGAACCGGTCTCCAGGGCCGTGCGAGGTCGGCTGTCCCGGCGGCGGGGGCCCGTAGGGCGTTGCGGCGGCGGGACAAGATCTCCAGCACGTCGTAGGCGGCCAGGAGTTCGGACGCCGTGCGGGTGCGGTGGTATCCGACGCGGTCGCCCAGTGCCTCCACGGCCTTGCGGCGGCGTGTGTGGTCCCGCCGGGTCGAGCGGGACAGGCCGGCCAGGTCCACCGGCAGCGGCACCGTGGCGCAGAGGGTCTGCGTCTGCGGATCGCCCCACCGGCTGTATGCCTGCCGGTCCAGAGGGGAGTCTGCTGCCAGGTCGGCGACCAGTACGTCGTCGGCAAGACCGGGCAGGGGCCGGACCAGGACGCTCATCGCTTCCTCGCTCTCGCCGACGGGCCGGAACTGTTCACACGCGGGCCAGGACAGCGGTGTGAGGCGCGTGCACCCGGTGCGGTCCGCCTCGCGGGCCAGGGCGAGAGCCGCAACGGGCCGCCCGCCGACCTCGGCCGCCACTATCGGCGGCTCACAGGAGGCCGGCAGGTGCCGGGCCCATGCCGGCAGCCAGTGCGGATCCTGGTACACGGCCGTGATGTCGCCGCTGTACAGCCGGCGGACGAGGGCGGGCAGGCCCGGATGGACGGCGTCGCCGCTCTGGCTGGCCACCAGGTGCAGCGCGCTTTCGGCGGCGTTCTCCTTCGGTAACGCCGGTGGCGACGGCCTGGCCGAACGAAGCGCCCAGGTCGGGGCGTTCGTACCCGGAGGCAGTTGGGGGTCAGCGCGTGGCGGGAGGCTGCGGCCATGCCAGAAGGAGGCTGCGGGGCCCGGTGCCGGGCGCGCGCCACGCGGGTGTCGGCCCGGTTGGCCTGCCCGATGGCCTCGTCGAGCGCGACAAGGGCTCGACCGGTCGACGGCGGACCGCTGCTCCGAGGTCGGGACCGGCCCAACGTCATTAAGTGGCAGGGCGGTTGGTTTCCATGATCCCGGTCATCGCCCAAGGTGCGCCCCGCCTGGTTTCGGTGCATGGCCGAGGCAGGGGCGTGGAAAGGTAAGCATGTTCAACGGGCAATCAGTTCGGACATATGAGGCACCTGGCCTGCGGGGGAATCAGTGGCACCTACCGTAAGTTGGAGCACCGGCCATGCACTCCACCCTTCATGTGCGCTTCCACGTACTCGGCCCCCTCGAGATCTGGGCGGGAGACCGGCGGATCAGACCTGGTGGCCCTATCAACGAACGCGTACTCGCCATGCTGCTGCTTGAGGCGGGACGGATCGTTCCCGTCTCGCGGCTGGTCGAGGCGGTCTGGGAGGAGGAGCCGCCGCCCACGGCGGTCCACCAGGTCCGCAAGGCGGTCGCCGATCTGCGCCGGCGGATACCGTCCGGGCACGAGTTCATCGTCACCGCGCCGCCTGGCTACCGCGTGATGCTCGAAGACGGTCAGTGGGATCTGCGGATGTTCGACATCCGGATGCGGCGCGCGCAGGAAGCCCGCGCCGAGGGCCTTCTCGAAAACGCTGTCATGCAGTTGAAAGCCGGACTGGACGCCTGGCGTGGCCCCATCCTCGGCGGCACGGGAGGCTCCCTCATCGACGCCGCCGCGGCCGCGTGGGACGAGAAGCGCCTGACCGCCACCGAGCAGTGCTTCGAACTGCGTCTCGAACTCGGTGAGTCGAGCGGGCTCATCGGTGAACTGCGCGAGGCCGTCACCGCGCACCCCTACCGGGAAGTGCTGCGCGGCCACCTGCTGCTCGCCCTCTACCGCGCCGGACGACAGGCGGAGGCGCTGGAGGAGTACACGCGGCTGCGGACCTCGCTGGCGGAGGAGCTAGGCATCGACCCCGGCCCCAAACTGGCCGCCCTGTACGAGCAGATCCTGCGCGCCGATCCCGAGCTGGACGCCCCACTGGTCGCCCGCGACACCGCCGGGCCGCCCTTCGCGGTCACCGGGACCCTCCCCTGCACACTGCCGTACGACCTCGCCGACTTCACCGGCCGCCATGAGGAGATCCAGCGACTCGTCACCGCGTCGTCCCCCACTGGCGACCGCACCAGCCCGCACATCCTGCTCGTCGACGGCATGGGCGGAAGCGGCAAGACGGCCTTGGTCGTGCACGCGGCACACCGCCTCGCCGACGCCTATCCCGACGGGCAGCTCTACGTCGACCTCCGCGGCTTCACCCCCGGCGAGGAACCCCTCTCCCCGGCGACGGCGCTCGGCGTACTGCTGCGGGCGATGGGGGTGCCCGGTAATTCCGTGCCCGACGACGTGCTCAGCCGTGTGGCACTGTGGCGGGTCACCAGCGCCCGCCGACGGCTGCTGCTGGTCCTCGACAACGCCGTCGACGCGGCACAGGTACGCCCGCTCCTGCCCGCCTCCCCCGGCAGTCTGGTCCTGATCACCAGCCGGGTCCGGCTGCCCGAACTGGAGGGCGCCGAAGCGCTTTCCCTGGGGCTGCTGTCCGAGGAGGACGGTGTCGAGATGGTGCGCAGCATCCTCGGCGCCGACCGGGTGGCCGCCGAACCGGACGCCGCGGCGCACCTGGTCCAGCTGTGCGGCCGGCTTCCGCTCGCCCTGCGGGTGTCCGCCGCCCGCCTGCGCAAGCGTCCCCACTGGACGCTGCGCCACCTGACCGAACGGCTCGGCGACGACTCCCGCATCATGGGCGAACTGGAGTCCGGGGACCGGAGCGTCGCCACGGCCCTGCGGATGTCGTACGACGCCATGAAACCCGAACACCGCGCCCACTTCCGGCTGTTGAGCCTGTATCCGGGAGTCGACTTCGCGGTGTCGGTCGCCGCCGCCCTCCTGGACACCGATCCGCACAGCGCCGAGCGGGTCCTGGAGTACCTGCTGGACGTGCATCTGCTGCAGGAGTTCGAGTTCGGCCGGTACTCCTTCCACGACCTGGTGCACAGCTTCGCCCTCACCCTGCCGGCCGACGACACCCCACAGCGCTCCGCGGCGGTGCGGCGACTGGCCGCCCGCATGGTGACCGACCTGGAACGCGCGTGCGACGCCCTGTTTCCCGGACGGGTGCGCTACGGCTGCGCCCCGCCGACCGAGGCAGCGGCGGCACCGGCCCTGCGGCCCGAGGAGGCGCAGCGGTGGTTCGCCCAGGAGTGGCGAAACGTTGTGGCGGTCGTCCATCTCGCCGACCAGCACGGCCTGCACCGGCACGCCGCGTGGCTCAGTCGCGGCGTCGGCTTCCATCTGCATGCCCAGAACCACTTCTCCGATTTCGAGCACACGGCACGGCTGGCCGTGGCCAGCGCCCGCAAGGAGGGCGATCCGGAGCTGCTGTGCGTATCGTTGATCAACCAGGCGGTCGCCCAGTGGCATCGTGACCTGTTCCAGGAGGGCATCGCCTCGGCCGAGGAGGCGCTGGAGATCGCCGCCGGCCTGGAAGACCCCCGCACCGAGGCGGCCTGCCTGAGCCGGCTCGGTGTGCTGTGCACCAGCGTCGGACGCCTGCGGGAGGCCGTCGGATACCTGGCGCGTGCAAGCGAGGCGCATCGCGCGCTCGGCTCCGCCCGGGAGGAGGCGCAGGCCCTGGCCAACCTGTGCTTCGCCAGGGAGCGCATGGGGCGTCTGCAAGAGGCCGTGCAGGCCGGACAGCGAGCCGCCGCACTGGCCCGCGACACAGGTGACGCGGGGATCGAGGTGACCGCGTTGGCCAATCTGTCGCTCGCCCATCTCGGCCTGGAACGGCTCGATGCGGCGGCCGAGTGCCTCGACCGGGCGCGGACGCTGTGCGAACCGCTGCGCGCGCCGGCGCTGACCTCGCTGGTGCTGTGCAACCTGGCCGAGGCGGAACTGCGGTCGGGACGCCCGGACACGGCTCACGAGCACGCGGTGAACGCGCTGGACCTGGCCCGCGGCCACGGCTCGCAGGCCAGACAGGCCGCGGCCGAGAACGTGCTGGGCCGGATCGACGGTGCGCGCGGGGAGCACCGGCGGTCCGTGGACCGCCACCGGGCCGCGCTGGAGCGGGCCACGGGCATCGGGCTGCGCACGGAGATGGTCCGGGCGCACCAGGGGCTGGCCCGGTCACTGCGTGCCCTGGGCGACGGGACCGCCGCCGACGGACACGTCCTGGCGGCGCAGGAGCACGCCGCAGCGATGGCGCTGGGCACGAGGCCGGAAATGGACCCGGCCGCCGGGCCCTGGGTGTGACGCGTCAGGGCGCGGCGGCCGGAAGCGGGCGGGCGGTGACGGATCTGGCCGGTCAGGGCGCGGAGCCGGCCACGGCGTCACCGCCGGGCACGTGCGCCGTCGCCGTCCGGGCCGCCCGTGCCGCGGACGGGCGGCCCGCGGCCGGGAGCAGCCGTGCGGCGATCAGCCGGGACAGGGCTGCCGCACGGGCCGCCCGCGGGCTCGACGGCAGCGTGACGAACTCCGTGCCGGACGTGGAGTGGCGGCACCACGCTTGCAGAGCGGACCCGTCGAACCGCTCCGACGTCCGGTCGGTGCAGACCACGAGTGGACTCTCGGTGACCGTGCGACGTACGTCGTCCGGGACCGGCGACGTCGTGGCACGGCCGGGGGCGGCCGCGTCCGACACGAACAGGGTGGTGCAGACGGCGTGCCCGAGGGCCCGCTCGAACACCCCTGCCAGCGCGAGGCCCAGATGGGCGCCGGTTCCCCAGCCGTGCACCGCGAAGGGGCCGCACACGCCCGCGTCGCGTGCCTGACGGGCGAGGACCTCCGGCAGGCCGGGCGAGGTGGGCGCCCCTGTGCCGGGGCGCAGCACGACCGGCCGGAGGGCGGCGGGCAGGGCACGGACCAGACCGCTCACCTCCGCCACCGGGGTGTCCGGTCCCGGCAGGAGAACCAGCGGAAACCGCTGTTGGTGCACCGTCATCACGGTCTCCTCCCGGCGCGGGGCACGACGGCTGTCAGCGAGTGGGGCCGACATCGGTGGCCAGGACCAGGCTGCGTCCGTCGACGGTGTGCGCGCCGGCGGATCCCGCCGTGGCACCCGCCCAGCCGATCACCGCCGCCATGAGCACGGCCAGTGCTCCACGTCCCAACCACCGCATGTCGCGTTCCTTTCATCGGCCCGTTCTCGATGTGCCACCACCGTGCAACCGACTGATCCCGACGACATCCCGGTCCGATACCGCCCGGTTACCCGGCGGACCAGAGTCCCTGGCTGACGGTGTCCGACCGCGATGAACGCGGTTCCTGCACCGGTACGAAGGACATCGTCAGCCATCACGGCGAGGTCGAGGCGGCCTGTCTGCGGGCAGTGGCGGCGTTCTCCAGGGAAGCGGGAATCGATCGCTTGGCCGTACGTCTGCGGCAGCAGCAGCCGGCCGTGTGCGCAGGCGGTGGGCCAAAACCGGCGACCTCCGGCTGTTACCCGCGGTCTCTGGCAGGCCGAGGACGGCCGCGTCCTCGGCGCCGTCACCGACGACGACGGCTTCCTCGAGCTCACCGCGCGGATGTCCGGTGCCTTCGGCGCCGCAACTCCTGCCCGTCTACGTGGGCGAACGCGTGCCTGTCTTCACCGCCGGCATGAACCGAACCGACCCCCGACGACCGGCACCGGGCTCTGCCCCACCACCGGAGCTGAGTCAGGGCGGCAGGTGGCACGCCTGCCCGCGTGCGAACAAGTACGCCTGTGCCAGAAGGAGTTCGACGACGGCTGACTCCTCATCGTCACGCGGGCCGTAGACCAGCAGCGAACCGCGCGGTACGACGGTCACGCCCCACCCCGCCGCGACCGCCCACCGCGCCCACCGGCCGGGCAGCATCAGGTGCACGCTCCCGTCGTACGGCGGATGCACGTGCCCGAACTCCGAACCGGCCAGGAACGCCTCGGCCGGCCCATGGGCGAGGACCGGCGCGAGATGGAACGCGCAGGTCCCCCGTACGCAGACGTACGAGGGACCCGTGCGGACCCCGTCGAGTGCGGCGACGGCGTCGACGAGCCGCTGTCTGAGCGCGACCGGTGCCGGGTCGGTCAGCTGCTCCACCGGATCACCGGTCACGACCAGCGGGGCGGCGCCCCGGCGTAACGGCAGAGGCATGCCCGCTCACCTTCCCGTCCGGCTGCCGGTCACGGCGACACCCTGCGGATCGCCGTCCTGCGCGGCACCGGACACGGATGGCGGCTCACGCTCCTCACCCCGCCGCGACGCCCGGGGCGGGCGGCGTTTCGGCGAGGCGGAAGCCCATGGCGTAGATGTCGCGCCGGTACCAGCCGTGCCGGCGGCGGCAGCGGGCGAGGTCGGCGTAGCGGGTGAAGCTGCCACCGCGGGCCACCCGGTAGGTGGCGTCGGTGTCCGCGTGCAGGTCGTCGTCGACGTACTGACCGCCCGGGTAGGGGCGGTAGTCGTCGGCGACGTACTCCTCGACGTTGCCGGCCATGTCGTACACGCCGAACGGGCTGCGTCCTGCCGGGTACATTCCGACCGGGGTGGTGGCCAGAGGCCCGTACTCCACGGTGTTGGCCAGGTCCTCGCCGGGCTCCTCGCCCCACGGGTAGGCCCGCCCGTCACCGCCCGAGGCCGCGTACTCCCATTCCGCCTCGGTCGGCAGCCTGAAGAGCCGCCCGGTGCGGCGGGCGAGCCAGGCCGCGTACGCGTCGGCGTCCTGCGGGGACACGCTCCACACCGGATGGTTCGCCAAGTGAGCGGGGTACACGCCGAAGCGCCAGGAGGTGGGCAGCCCGGCCTCCGGGTTCTCGGTCAGGAACAGCCGGTACTCCTCGTTGGTGACGGGGTAGCGGGCGATGCGGAAGGCGGCGATGTCGGCGTCGTACTCCGGTGCCTCCTTCGCGATCCACGCGCGCGTGACGCCCACGTGCCGCCAGGCGGCGGCGACGGCGTCGACCCGGTCGGCCGCCAGGCCCAGCCGCACCCGGGCGGCCGGGACGTCCGCCATCGCCGGTGCCGCCGGGTCGATGCGGGGATCGCCCAGCAGGGCGAGGAGTTGGCCCGCGGCCAGCCGGAGCAGCCAGTCGGCCTCCGGGTCGGCCACCCGCGCGGCCAGCTCCCGCGGGTCCTTGCCCGCGAGCGAGCGGGTCAGCTGCCGCAGCCGGTCCTGGTCGACGCGGTCGGTGAAGGCCGCGGGCAGCCCCATCGCCGTGCGGTCGTCCAGCTCGTTGGGGTTGACCGCGAGGGTGTCGGCCGTGGTCATGGCGCGGGCTCCGGCTCCGGCTGCGGCTGGAGCGGGTAGACCCGGCCGTCGTAGGAGGAGGCGAGGAACCGGCCGCGGGCGGCGTCGTAGTGCAGGCTGGAGATGCCCGCCGTGGTGGGCCGCCATACGTGCGGCCAGTTGCCGGTGGTCACGTCGTACACGGCCACCGTGCCCGCGTACGATCCCGTCGCCACCAGGCGGCCGTCCGTGGAGGCGGCGACGCACTTGACGGAGTGGTCGTGCGGCGTGGGCACGGTGCGGCTGGTGCGGCCGTCCCAGATCCGCAGGGTCAGGTCCCGGCTGACGCTGGCGAAGCGGCCGCCCGACAGCGGGGCGCAGCCGTTCACGATGCGCGCGTGGGCCTCGTCGACGCGGCCGGTCTCGGTGAACGTCTCCAGGGAGAACCAGGACACCGAGGCGTCCGCGCACACGGCGAACAGCGTGTCACCGCAGACCGCGACGCCCTTGACCGCGTTGGTGTGCAGCGGCAGCGTCGCGACGTGCTCGGGGTCCTGTCCCTCGCGGACGGCGAACACCAGGCCCTCTCCCGTGTAGGCGCCGACCACCACGTGCGGCACGCCGTCGCGGGCGAAGGCGGCCGCGCAGTTCAGCGGTGAGCGGTGCTGGTGCAGGACGCGGCCGTCGCGGGCGTCGAAGACCCGGCCGAGCTGGCCGCCGGTCAGGACACGGTCGCCGACCTCCACGAGGAAGTTGCACAGGCTTGCGGTGGCGGCGCGCTGCTGTCCGTCGACCCATACGATTCCGGCGTCGCCGGTCGTCCAGACCGCGCCATCGGCGGTGGTGACGACGGCGTTGACACACGCGGTGGGCTCCACTGCCGTCAGGTCCCACGTGCCGTCGGTGACGCTGTACACGGCGTAGGACGAGCCGAAGGTGCCGAAGACGAGCGTGGAGTCGTCGAGGAAGGCGCACGAGCGGGCCCACACCTCGGCGGGGAACTCGGCGGTGTGCGTGAGCCGGAGCCCGGCCTCCGCGTCGGAGGCGTCCCACACCCGCAGGGTGCGGTCGTAGCTGAGGCTGACCAGGGACTCCGTGGCCGCGTTGTACACCAGACGCTTGATGCCGGCCTCGTGGGCGGGCGCCTTGCCGGTGCGGCCGTCGGCGATGGTGATGATCTCGCCGTCGTCATTGCCCGCGTAGACCACGCCGGCCCGGGTGATCGCGATGGTGTCGGTCTCCACACCGCCGAGGTCGACCTCGCCGACCATGCCGCCGGCCGCCAGGGACCAGCGCTTGACGGTGCCGTCGTCGCTGGAGGTCAGCAGCTCGTCGCCCTCCCCCAGCCAGGCGACGGAGATGACGTCGGCAGTGTGTCCCTCGAACCGGGCCACCAGCGTGCCCGTGAGGTCGTACACCCGCACCAGATGATCCCGGGAGGCGGTGGCGACCAGGTCCCGGGTGGGGTGGAAGACGGACATCTCCACGTCGTCCTTGTGGTCGCTCAGGACGGCCCGCAGCTTCAGGTCGGGCACCGACCACAGCCGGGCGGTGTAGTCGCTCGACGAGGTCAACAGCAGCGTCCCGTCGGGGCTGAAGGCGACCTGGTTGGCCAGGTGGTCGTGGACCGCGCGGGCGAGCGGCACCCGTGCCGCCACGTCCCACAGGATGACCTGGTTGTCGTAGCCGGCCGTGGCCACGTACGCGCCGCCGAAGGCCGCGACGCCGCTGATCGGCCCGTGATGGCGTATCACGCTGACTCCTCCAGTCGGATGGTGTGCGAGGTGCGGGCGACCTTCGCCGTCAGGTAGCCGGTGTTGTGCGGATTGACGAAGACGCCCGTGGCGACGGTGCGCCGCACCCGGATGCCGTAACGGCGCAGCTGCTCGCACTTGTTGGGGTTGTTGGTGAGCAGGTCGATCTCTTCGTGGCCCACAGCGAGCAGCATCTGCGCGGCCGCCGCGTAGTCGCGCATGTCCTCGCCCAGTCCCAGGGCCCGGTTGGCCTCGTAGGTGTCCAGGCCGCGGTCCTGCAATCCGTACGCGTCGAGCTTGTTGTACAGGCCGATGCCGCGCCCTTCCTGACGCAGGTACAGCAGCAGCCCGCCGGTGGTGTCGATCATGCGCAGGGCCTCGCGCAGCTGGGGGCCGCAGTCGCAGCGGGCGGAGCCGAACACGTCGCCGGTCAGGCACTCGGAGTGCACCCGCACCAGCGGCACGCCGTCCTGGACGGTCCCCAGGCGCAGCGCCAGGTGCTCACGCCCGTCCACCAGTCCGCGGAAGGTCATGACTCGGGCGGTGATCGGCTCTCCCGTCGCCGGGTAGAGGGGGATACGCACGCTCTGGCGCACCTCCGCCCGCGGCGGCGGGTCACCGGCGCCGTCGCGGTGCCGCAGGGCGGGCGCGGAGGGGGCCCGGAGGCCGGTGGTGCGGGTGTCGCCGGATATGTGGGGCATGTCTTCCTCCTCCTAGGCCGGCTCGGTCGTCGCCGGGTTCGTCGGGGTCCAGGCGGTGCGGGCGCGGTAGAGGTGGACCATCACCACCGACGAGACGGCGCCGAGCGCCAGGAACGTGGCGTGCGGGCCCGCAACATGGTCGAGCGGGGGGATCACAACAGGGGACAGCAGCGCGGCGGATCCGGTCAAAAGCCACATCAGGCCCGAGGCACGGCCCATGACGGCCTGCGGCAGGTAGCGCACCCGCAGCATGACCACGGCGGCCAGCAGCGCGCCCTGGGCGACGGCTCCGAGGACCAGTGCGGTGAGGAACAGCGGCCACACCGGCAACGCCAGCAGGGCCAGGGACACCGCGCGGGCGGCGAGGGCCACGGGCAGCAGCGTTGTGGGGCGTAGCCGTCGGCGCTGCGAGACGAGCAGGTTGCCGGTCAGCAGGCTCAGGTTGACGGCGGCGACGACCCAGCCGGCCTGCTGCCCGGACAACCGCCAGGAGTGGCGCAGTTCGAAGAGGACCAGCGACGTCAGGCCGGTGCCGCAGACGGCTTCCAGCACCATCTGCAGGACGAGCGTGACGGCGATGCGCCGGTCGGCGGTGACGTCGTGCCAGACCTTGCGCAGTCCCGCCGGTTCGCGCCGCCCGGCGCCCGCGGCGGCGCGGCGCAGCGGGCGCACGCCCACCGCCCACACCGCCAGCGGTGCGAAGAACGTCGGCAGGTTCAGCCACAGCACGCCCAGGTAGCCGAGCCACGGCAGGGTCGCCGCGACCAGGACCGGCCCGGCCAGGGTGGTGGCGAGGAACAGGCTGTTGAGGGTGCCGCGGGCCCGCGCCGGGCAGCGCGGGAACATCATGGGTACGTCCGTCATCCAGCCGGTCCGGTAGGCGACCCCGCCGGCCGCCACCACCAGGGCACACACGAACAGCGTCCAGGTCTGCAGATGGCCCTTCCACAGCAGCAGGTTCATCGCCAGGGCCGCCGACGCCTGCGCGAGCAGCCCGTACAGGACGAGGCCCGACGTGCCGCGCCGGTCGGCCACCGAGCCGAACCAGGGGGCGAGGAGCATGCTCATCGGCACGGCGGCGGCCAGCCACGCCATCACCGTCAGCGACCCGGTCAGCCGGTACGCCAGCAGCGGCAGCGCGGTCGCGTAGAGGGCCTCGCCGACGTTGTTGACGGCGTTCCCGGCGGCGAAGACGAGGAAGGGGCGCTCGGTGAACGGGGAGGGCTCCACCACCTCGTCGCCGCGGGCGGTGCCGCGCCCGGCGCGCACCCGGCCGGCCGTGGTCACGGCCGGGCCGCGCCGGCCGCGGCGGGGAAGGGACGGGCGCCGCAGGAGCGCGGCAGCCACAGGTCGCGCAGCACGGTCAGCACCGGACCCTCGCCGCTCCGGTCCAGCCGGTACAGGCGCAGATAGCCGCCCCGGCCGCCGACCACCACGTACGCCCGGCCGTCGTCGCCGCGCAGCGCGGTCATCCCCTTGGGGAAGTCGGGCAGGTCCTCGTGCAGGGCGAGCAGTTCGCCGCTGTCGTGGTCGTATGCGGCGATCTGCATGCCGTAGGTGACCACGCACATCGTGCCGTCGATCAGCGCGCAGTTCTCGGCCGTGTTGTCGAGCAGTTCCACAAACTGCTGCCGCGGCTTGTCCTCGCCGACGACCAGTTCCTTGACGCCGCCGCCCCCGGTGACGCGCAGCCGGTCGCCGTCGGCCAGCAGTCGCTTGGGGTAGCTCTCCAGTTCCGTCTCCCAGGAGACGCGACCGCTCTCGTCGTAGGCCGCGAGCCGGCCGGTACGGCAGCCCAGCACCCGCCGGCCGTCCGGCAGATAGGCCGACGCCCACGCGCTCGCGGGCAGCCCGTCCACGTGCAGCAGCTGCCGGCCGGTGGCCGCGTCGAACTCGAAGCCGCCGGCATTGCAGGCCACCAGGACACGGCCGTGGTCCGGCGAGACCGATACGGTGTGGACGATGCCGGGCAGGCGGGCCTCCCACACGGTGGTGCCGTCGGGGGTGAACCGGCGCACCGTGTCGGGCCAGAAGATCGCCACACGGTCGTCGCCACACGGCTCGGCCCGGCGGGCGAAGCCCGGCGCGCCGTGATACTCCTCGACCAGGTCCAGCCGGGCGTGGTCGCCGCGGGTCTCAAGGCGCACCACGGCGGTTCCGTCGTCGGTGGCGGCCAGGACGGTGGCGGGGTCGCCGGGCAGCGGACGCAGATCCCACACGCACTGGCGGGAGTAGTCGAGCCGGTGCAGCATCTCGCCCTCCGGGGACAGCGCCGTGATCTCGCCGTCCTGGGTGAGGGTGTAGACGCGCCCCTCCTCGTCGATGGTGACGTCGATGATCTGGTGGCTGAAGCCGGTGACCCGCTTGCGGACGGTCAGTTCGGGGGTGGTGTTGTCGAACAGGAGCAGTTCCCCGTCGAAGCCGCCGATGTAGGCGGTGGCGAAGTCCGGTGAGAAGACGAGTCCTTCGACGTCGTTGCGGGCGAAGTGCATGCGCTGGTCGACCGTGCCGTCGAGCCCGATGGTGACCACGCCGTTGGAGACGTTGCGGGTGTCACCGATGCCGGCGTCGCCGATGGCCCAGAAGCGGTGGTGCCGGGCGTCGTAGACGACGCGGTGCACGTTGGAGGTGTCGATGCGCACCGTGGTGGGGAACGACAACTCCTCCAGCGAGCCGAGGTGCACGCACCCGTGCCGGTCGGCGACGGCGTGTACGCCCGGGGCGTCGGTGCAAAACCATTCGAGCATCTCGTAGCCGTGGGGCCAGGGGACGATGCGCTCGACGGCGAAGGTCTCGACGTCCAGTACGGCGACCTGGAAGTACCCGTTGTCCACGTACGCCTTGCCGTTCCACACGCCGATGCCGCGCAGCATCGTGGGAGACGGCTGTTCGCCCTCCAGCAGCAGGGAGCGGTCGGCGGTGGCGCGGGCGTCCAGGCGGTCGGCCAGGCGCAGCGTGTCGGCGTGCCAGCGGCAGATGGTGCCGGTCTTGTCCCGGGTGATGATCCAGTCGCCGGCGAGGGCGACGCCGTACACCGGGCAGCCGGCCGGGTCCTGCGCCACGGCGGGCAGACCGGACGACCGGCGCAGGGTCAGGTCGTGGTCGAGGCGGTGCAGGCCGCCTCGGACGTCACAGGCCAAGAGCCCGCGGCCGGGCAGGCTGACGATCCGTGTGATCCGTTCGGGGATCTCGGGGATCTCCATGGTGAGACTCCACTCCTGTCGGACGGGCTGAAGCGGCAACACAAAGTGAGCAAGGAAATGAGAAGCAAGAAAGAAGAACGCGCCGGCGGGTCACGAGCCGCGCCGCATGAACGTGGACGTGCCCCCCGGGGCTGGGGTGACCCCGGCCCCAGGGGGCGATTCCTCACAGCGCTACAGGGTGAGGACGCCTCAGATGGCGGGGCGGGTCACACGGCGGACGAGCTTCGTCATGGGACTGCACCTCCTTCGCATTCGTACCTCATGGCTGGGGAACTGACAGGGCGCCTCAGATGGCGGGGCGGGTCACGCGGCGGACGAGCTTCGTCATGAGGGGCACCCCCTTTCCTGAATCCGGGCTCCACGTGGCGTGGAGCCGAAGCGAAGTGCCGTCCATGGCCGGACGGGCGTTCCTGCCACCGACGCGTACCTTGTAGGCACCATGCACGGGGGCAAGTCTGTGAAGGACGCGGCGCATCACGGCACCGCGCCGGGAGCGGAGGTCTCAGGCGACGCCTGCGGGGTGCAGCCCACCGTCACCGGCCGGGCGGATCACTTCGGCGTCGGCCGCGCCGCGCCGTGCCGCCCATACGGCGTCGGCCAGTTCCTCCAGCAGGGCCAGGACCGACGGATCGGTGAACCCCTGACCCGTACGCGGCACGGCTTCAGCGTCCCCGAGCGCCAGGGGCCGGTGGTCGATGAGGACCGCTCCGGAGCGTTCGAGGTTCACCCGCAGTCCCGGCTGCGCGTCCGCCGCACCGCGGGGCCCGGGTGAAGCACTCATCAGCGCCGTCGGCAAGCCGGTCAGGGCACTGTCGCCCCAGGGCCGGGAAAGCCAGTCCAGAGCGTTCTTCAGGACACCTGGAGCACCTCCGTTGTAGGAAGGGGTGCTGATCACCAGGGCGTCCGCCGATCCGAGCAGCCGCCGCGCCCGTACCACCGCGGGCGGGCCGTCGGCCGTGTCGAGGTCCTGGTCGTAGTACGGCACAGTCCGCAGATCCAGCAGCGGCGTGCGCACCTGTGCACCCCGCCGCGCCAGCAGCCGGCCGATCGTCACGACGGCGGTGCTGTTCACCGAGCCGCGCCGCAGACTGCCCGACATCAGTACGATCGTGGTCACCCCGGACTCCCTGTCCTTCGGACGGTTCCCCACCGGGCCCCGCCTTCCGATGACCTCAGAGTGCCGCAGTGGGTTCCCGACGCGATCCCGATCCGATACCGGCGGGCTGGTACGGGTGCACACACCTGCCGAAGGCTGCGGCCACGCCGGTGCGCAGGGCGCTCCGATGCCAGATCTCCCGGCACCACAGGACGTTCGACAGGAGTGGGCAACCGGGCGGCGGCGCCGACCGCTTGCAGGGCTCGGGCGGCCGCGAGGGTCGCTAGGTCCGGTGTCAGCGCGCAGGCGAACGAGGCGAGGGCGAAGACGGTGACGCCGGTGAGGAACACCGGCCGTTGTCCGATCCGGTCGCCTATGCGGCTCGCGACGACGAGGAGGGCCGCGAGGGCGATGGCGCAGGCGTTGAGCACCCAGGACGAGGAGCCCAGCGTGGCCGCCCGGCGGAGGAGGAGGCGAAGGACGAGTCCATGGCGGGAGCGCCACGTTGACGATCCACGGATCGAGGTTCGTCATGAAGACCGCCAGGAGGATGACGGTCGACGCCGAGCAATGTTCCTTAAAACCGAACCGATGGGCTCATGGGACCAGCGAAGCGCGACGCGTTTCGAGATTCGAACCACAACGGATGTGGGAGCCTCGGCATCGCCCAAGCTTTGGCAATCAAAGTCCACACGCGACACTCGGATCATGACCACACGACGCACCGACCCGTACGAGATCCCCGGCCGCCCCTGCTCGATCGCCGCCGCCCTGCAGGCGGTGGGCGACCGCTGGTCGCTGCTCGCCGTCCGCGAGGTCACGTTCGGCAACCACCGCTTCCGCCAGATCGCCAAGAACACCGGCGCTCCCACCGATCGCCTTTCCGCCCGGCTCAAGAGCCTGGTCGCCGACGGCATCCTGGAGCGCCGTCCGCTGCCCGACGAGCCGCGCCACGACGGCTACTACCTCACCGAGGCCGGCCGCGACCTGCTCGGCGTCATGTGCGAACTGCTGCGCTGGGGGGACCGCTGGCTGACGCCCTCCCCGCCGATGAAGCTACGGCACCACGACCACGACTTCACCCCCCGTCCGATCTGCACCCACTGCGGCGAGCCGGTCACCGAGGGTGAGGTGCACGCAGAAGTGACCGCGGAGGGCTGGACGCTGACGGGGCCGGTCGCGGGCTCACCCGGCCACGCGGGCGAGCGGCAGGCGTGAGGGGTCAGGTTTCGCGTGCCCGGTCGCGAGCGGAGGCCTCGCGCGGGCGTCGCCCTCCGGGAAATCCCCAGCGCTTGCAGCAGCTCCCTCCGCCGAGGCTCTGTCGAGTTCTTCCTGTGAGGAGGATGCCTTGGGACATGAGGGTTGTCGGACCTGCGACGGGGGGTGACGGAGGGGTCCGCAGAGGGAGCCTGTCCGGTCCGGTGGGGCCGCTCGGGCTCGTCCGCGGTGCTCGCCACAGGATGCTCCTGGAAGGTGGGGCGGGCCCCTGCCGCCGTTCACCGCCTACAGGTGAGGTCTTCGGCTCTCGTGTGACGCCGGTCTTTCTGACTTCGTGCGCTCATACCCGGTGCGGTCCTCGCTGCGCACCGGCAGCCGGGCAAGGGCATCCTGGAGGGGCAGGGTGACGGTGTCCCCCGGCGCGGTGGCGGCCGGGGCGGCGTGCGCGGTCGTCGGGACGATCAGGGCGGCGAACACGGCGACCACGGCAGCCGTACGGGAGAAGCGCACGAGGGGGATCCTCTCGAAAGATCACGGACAGCCCGTGATCTTCGTAGCGGCTCCCACAGACGACCCGCCCGGCAACCGGCAGCGGCTCAACCCGATCGGGCGGTAAGTGCGATCAACGACGCACGGCGCGCGCCGCTGACGATCCGTGCCGTGGTCCAGGTCCCCGATGAGTTGATCAAACTGGAGCGATCCGCTGAAGAAGAGCGCGCGGAAGCTCGCCGGTCTGACCGGCGACGACTACGAGGCCCAGTGGCGCTGCTGGCGCGAGGTGTCCGAGAAGGTGCAGGCGGCTGTCACCGTGCAGGCCGCAGCCGCCGGGGCCGGTCCCGCGAGGGAACTTGTTCCGCACCACCTCGCGGTGCACCACCCGTGCTGCACTGCACTAAGGAGGAAAGGCCCTTCGCCACGCGGCGTCGGCGACGCAGGCCAGCGAACCGCGAGGTTCGGTCTTGAGCGGCGTGCCGTGGTGGCGCGGAGAGCGTGGTGCTCATGAGTGAGCGTGGGCCTCAGGCTGATCTTCGAGAGTTTCTGCGGACCCGGCGGGCGCGCATCACACCCGAGCAGGCGGGGATTCAGCCGATGGGCGGCCCAGCTGGACGGGCTGTGAGACGGGGCCCGGCTCGGCCAGCTCACCGGGGCTGCCCATCCGCACACACCAGTATCTGCGGGCGCCGCCCGGGTGGGTGGCGTCGACGGCCCGGGACTGCCAGATGGTGGCGGCGGGTCACCTGGTCCATGAGCACCGGGCCGTCCTGCAGGGCCTGGGGGAGGAACCGGTCGACGGCGTGGAGGTCGTCGGTCGCGGCCGCGGCATGGATGAGGTGGGCGCTGAGGCGGATGGCGCTGAACACGCCGCCGCAGCGCAGCAGGGCGAGCCGGCGGTGACACCGTCGGGAGGTGGAACATGCTGGATGGAGCCCATCTGTGCCGGCCTCCCGCGTAGGCTCGGTTCCCAGGGATGAGAACGACCGTAGGAAGTCGTGGGCGTCCGTTGAAGCAGGTGAGCGCTGCACCACTCCCCCACGTCCGCGACGTGGGTGCCGGCGGCGAGCGGCAGGCCGGCCGCGGCGTCCGCCGCGGCGACGTCGAGGACCGTGCGGGCCAAGAGCGGGCCCATCTCGAGGACCGGGCCCAGGAAGACCCTCTCGTCCAGGACGCGGACCTCGTCCGGATCGACGGAGCCGGAGGCGTGCCAGGACTGCCTGACAGGGGCGGTGATGTCGCGGTGCAGCAGGCCCGCCAGGGCGTTGCGGGCCGGTGCGTCCGTCTTCTCCGGGGCAGCGGCGGCGCGCCGGTTAGCGGGCGGCTCCGCCTGGCGCGTACCCCGTACAGGGAGGAGTTCCCTCCCGCATCAGGCCGGCTGCCTCCCACTCCGGGCCCGGCAGGGCGAGGAGCCGTTCGATGTGGGCCGGGGCGGGCAATGGGCCGTGGTCCCCTGTCACCCGCAGCGCCGACACCGCCGTGATGTGTCCCAGTCTGAGCGCCCGCGTCGTCGTGAGGCCCCTCAGCAGGCCCGCGAGGAAGCCCGCGGCGAAGGCGTCGCCGGCGCCCACGGGTTCGACCACGGCCGTCCGTAGCGCCGGCACGGCGTACACGCCGTGGTCGGTGAGGGCGGTGGCGGCGTGGGCGCCGTCCTTGACCACGAGGATGCGGGGATGCGGGAGCAAGTGCCGTACGTCGGTCACCGTCAGGTCCTCGCCCCACAGGCCCTGCGCCTCGTCGAGGCCGACGAAGACGATATCCGCCCGGTCGGCCAGTCGGCGCAGCACGGGGGCCGCGGTGCCGTCGGGCCACAGAGCGGGTCGGTGGTTGACGTCGAAGCTGACCGCGTGGGAGCGCGCCTCCACGGGAGTGGTCAGTGCCTTGGTGACCAGTTCCCGGCAGGAGGGCGACAGGGCCGGGGTGATGCCGGTGAAGTGCAGCAGCGCCGCCGAGCGGACGGACTCCTCGTCCAGCAGTTCCGGACCGAGTGTGGAAGCCGCCGAACCCGCTCGGTAGTAGTGCACGCGCGTGCCGGTGGCGGGGTCCGGGTTCTTCACCAGCAGACCCGTTGGGTGCCGGGCGTCGGTGCGCACGCGGGAGACGTCGACCCCGGCGGCGGACACCGTGGCGCGCACGCGTCTGCCCAGCGGATCGTCCCCCAGGGCCGAGATCCAGGCGACCGGGATGCCGTGGTCGGCCAGGTACATGGCCACGTTCGACTCCGCGCCCGCCACCGACAGTCCCAACCGCCGGGCCCCCTCCAGCGGTCCGGGCGGATCGGGCACCAAGGCCGCCATCGTCTCGCCGACGCACACCACGTGCCCGGCGGCGGGGCGCCACGGCTGTCCCGTCGCGGTTTCCGTGCCGGCTCCGGTCATGCGGGTCCCCTTCCGGATGCCTCGCCCCGGGCCTCCGCCGGTGTCACCGGCAGGGCGGAGACGGTCGGCCGGTAGGACGAGGCCGGGCCGCCCGGCACCTCGACCCGGACACTGAACACGGCGCCGTCGTACGGCCCGGCCGGGTCGAGGCCCAGCCGGGCGGTGGTGATGTGCAGGACGTCTCCTTCCAGG
The DNA here is from genome assembly GCF_055581365.1 of Streptomyces sp. NPDC031445. Classification (NCBI taxonomy): domain Bacteria; kingdom Bacillati; phylum Actinomycetota; class Actinomycetes; order Kitasatosporales; family Streptomycetaceae; genus Streptomyces; species Streptomyces sp. NPDC031445. Next base: position 25,957 of record NZ_JBVIJO010000022.1, on the reverse strand, counting down.
CACACGCCGGCCGGCCGGCTCGCGGGCAGCCGCAGGGTGCGGTCCAGCGTGCCGTCAGGAAGGTGACGGCGTACCGTTCCACTGCCCCAGACGGCGATCCACACGGCGCCTTCCGCATCGATCGCCATCCCGTCGGGGCTGCCGTCGTCCACGGTGACGAAGACCTCGGGGGTGCCGAGCCGGGCGGTCCGCGGGTCGACCGGGTAGCGGCGGACGACGCCCCGGGCGCTGTCGGCCAGGTACATCAAGCGCCCGTCCGGGGTGAACACCGGGCCGTTGGGCACGGTGATGCCGTCCAGGACCCGTTCGACCGTGCCGTCGTGGTCGACGCGGTAGAGGGCACCGGCGTCCTCGTCGGCGTCGTAGCCCATGCTGCCCGCCCAGAACCGGCCCGAGGGGTCGGCCGCGGCGTCGTTCATGCGCCTGCGCGGTACGGAGCCGTCCTCCGGGCGGGCCAGCCAGCGGGTGGCGCCGTCGGGGTGGAGGAGGCAGACGCCGGTTCCCGCAGCCGCGATCCAGGTGCCCGGGAGACCGGCCACGGGGGCGACCGCCCCCAGCGGAACCGGGAGGTGCGCGACGGTCCGCAGCGGGGCCGTGGGGTCGTCCGGGGCCGCGAGGAGGCGACCGGCGAGGAGGTCCACGAGGACGACACCGGTACCGGTCCAGCGGATGCCCTCACCGAGTTCAAGGCGGTCGGGGCGGGTGGGGCGGGGCTCCGCGGTCACGGCGCCACCCCCCGTACGACGGTGCGGAAGGCGCGGGCGCGGGTCCTGAGCGCGTCGACGCTGCCGCCGTCGGCGGCGTCGCCGACGAGCGGGGAACCGACACCGACCGCCGTCGCCCCCGCGGCGAGGCAGGCGCGGGCCACAGCCTCGTCGACTCCGCCCACGGGGACGAACGCGGCGTCGGGGAACGGGCCGCGCAGGGCCTTCAGATACGCGGCCCCCCCGGCCTGGGCGATGGGGAAGACCTTCAGCGCGACCGCGCCCATGCTCCGGGCGGCGATCACGTCGGTGGGGGTGAACACACCGGCGAGCGTGGGCAGGCCCAGGTCGTGTGCGGCGGGTACGGCTTCGCCCAGGCCGGGCGTGACCACGAACGCCGCTCCCGCGCGGTGGGCGGCACGCGCGTCGTCGGCGGTCAGGACGGTGCCCGCGCCCACGGCGCGGTCGGGGCCGAGGAGTTCCCGGGCCCGCGCGATGACGGTGAGGGCGTCCGTGCCGGTGAGCGACACCTCTATGAGGTCGATGCCCTCCTCGGCCAGGGTCAGTACGGTGCGCAGCGCGGCGTCGGCGTCGCGTCCGCGGACGATGGCCAGCAGACGGTGGGCCGCGAGGGCGGCGGGCAGATCCACGAACGGGTCTCCTTGCTGGGGGTCAGGGGCAGCGGCAGGCGGTGCTGAGCGTCAGTCGCCAGTGCACCTCTCCCGTGGCGGGCACCTCGGCGGCGTCCCCGGGGCCGGCGTCGGCGAGGTCGAAGACGCGGCCGAGCATCGGCTCGACGCCCGTGCTGCGGTAGGGGTTCGCTTCGGGGAAACCGCCGAGGTTGCGCCACAGGGCGATCGACACGGGTTGCCCGGCTCCGGAGTGCCGGCCCGCCGGTCGAGCGACCGCGTGCTGATCGGCCACCGGGTGTCCGGCCACGGTGTCCGTGGTCACCCGTACGCTCAGGGACAGCCGGTCGTGGTCGTCGTGCACGCAGCACAGGTGTGTGTCCACGACGGCTCCCACCGCGGTGCCGTCGTCGGGGCCGAGCCGGTCGAGGGCCAGTCCGCGCGGAGCGGGCCAGGAACCCGCGACCCAGGGCGCGCCGTCGGGCCACGGTTCCTTCAGCAGGGGGGCGGCTTCGGGGAACAGGCGGGTGGTCGCGCCGCCGGTCATGTGGAGGGTGGCGTGCTCCGAGAGGTCGAGCAGGGCGTGCGCCGCCCAGAGGAAGCGGAAGCCGGGTTCGGCGGTCAGCGTGTAGTCGGCTTCCGCTCCGTCGGGCGTGGCGCGGAGGGTGCGGGTCAGGGTGAAGGCGGCGCAGTCAACCCGTTCGGTGTGTCCGTCCCGGGTCCACGGGCGGGACCAGGCGTCGCCGTGGTCGGGGCGGCCCCGGACGGTGGGCACGCATTCCTCGAGTCCGCCCGCGTCGACGAACGCGTCGCCGGGGACGGCGTCGTCCCGCTCCGGTGCGTGCCGGTGCCAGAGCCATTCACGGCCGTCCGCGCGCAACGACGTCCAACGGCCGCCGCGGTCCGGGTCGGTGGCGACGTCGAGCATGCGGGTCACCATTCCGCGAAAGAGCCGTCGGGGTGCCGCCACACGGGGTTACGCCAGGCGTGCCCGCTCCGGTCGGCCGCGCGTACGGCCGCCTCGTCCAGGGTGATGCCGAGGCCGGGGGCGTCGTTGCGGCGGGCGTGACCGTCGACGAACCGGAACGGTTCGGGGTCGGCGAGGTAGGAGAGGAGGTCGGCGTCCTTGTTGTAGTGGATGCCGCGGCTCTGCTCCTGGATGAGGAAGTTCGGGGTGGCGAAGGCGATCTGGAGGCTGGCGGCGAGGGCGATGGGACCGAGGGGGCAGTGCGGGGCGAGCTGGGCGCCGAAGGTGTCGGCCAGTGCGGCGATCCGGTGCACCTCGGAGATGCCGCCCGCGTGCGACAGGTCGGGCTGGGCGACGGCGATCCCTGCGGTGAGGACGGGCAGGAACTCACCGCGGGAGTAGAGGCGTTCGCCGGTGGCCAGCGGCACCGGGCCGGCGGTCACGAGGCCGGGCAGCAGGTGGTTGTGCTCGGGGAGGACCGGCTCCTCCACGAACAAGGGGTGCAACGGCGTCACCTCGGCGAGGGCGCGGCGGGCGCTGGCGGCGGTGAAGCGGCCGTGGAAGTCGACGGCGACGTCCCGGTCGGGGCCGAGCACCTCCCGGGCCACCGCGACCCGGGCGACGACGGCCGCCGTCTCGGCCGGGGTGGTGATCGGTGAGGTGGCCCCGGCGGCGTTCATCTTCACCGCCGTGAACCCGGCCTCCACCTGGGCCGCTATCTGGTCGGTCAGCTCGGCGGGCTCGTCACCTCCGACCCAGGCGTAGACCCGGACGCGTTCGCGGACGGGCCCGCCGAGCAGCGCGTGCACGGGGGCGCCGTAGGTCTTGCCGGCGATGTCCCACAGGGCCTGGTCGAGGCCGGCGACCGCGCTGGAGAGCACGGGGCCGCCGCGGTAGAAGCTGCCCTTGGTGAGCACCTGCCAGTGGTCCTGGATGCGCAGCGGGTCCTTTCCGAGAAGGTGTTCGGCCAGGACGTCGACGGCGGCGCGGACCACCTCGGCGCGTCCCTCCACGACGGGTTCGCCCCAGCCGACCACGCCGTCGTCGGTCTCGATCCGGCAGAACAGCCAGCGCGGCGGTACCAGGAACGTCTCAATGCGGGCGATCTTCACTTGCCGCCGGTGCCTTTCGTGTCGTCGGGGCCGTCGATCCGGTCCACGTCGCGCCCGGCCTGTTCGAGGAGGGCGTGCATGGCGGCTTCGGCGGCCCGCGGGTCCTGGTCGCGTACGGCGTCCAGGACGGCGCGGTGGGCGGGAACCGGGTCCTCGCTGTGCGGGGAGCTGTGGACCAGGCGGTCGCGGTGGGCGAGGCCGGACTCGATCACCATCTCCATGCGTTCCAGCAGCTCGTTGTGGGTGGCGGCGAGCAGGGCACGGTGGAAGGCGAGGTCGGCCTCGACGGCGTGGACCGGGTCGGTGTCGTGCTCCCCCATCGCCGCGAGGGCGGCGTCCAGGGCCGCGAGGTCGTCGTCGGTGCGGCGCTCGGCGGCGAGGCGGACGGCGGCCGGCTCGATGATGGCCCGCACCTCGGCGAGGTTGCGCAGCAGCGCCCGGTCGGTCTCGCCGGCGCCGCCCTCGAACTGCCAGCGCAGGACGTCGGCGTCGAGAAGGTTCCAGTCCGCGCGGGCCCGGACGAAGGTGCCGCGCTTCTGCCGGGCGTCGACCATGCCTTTGGCGGCCAGCACCTTCAGGGACTCGCGCAGGGCGGTGAGGCTGACGTCCAGTTCGCTCTGCAACGCCACCAGGTCGAGCGTGGCCCCCTCGGGGATCTCGCCGCCCAGGATGCGGCGGGCCAGCGCCTCCACCGTCTGGCCGTGCACGCCGCGGCGGGCGTAGGGCGTCATGTCGTACAGCCTTTCTCTCGGGATGCGCACGGGTCGGACGGGTCCGGATGCGCACGTGTCGGACGAGTATGACCGGGTGCGCACGGGTCGCGTGAGCGGACGGCGGTGGTCATGCGGACGCCTTGGTGACGCTCCAGCCCCCGTCGACGACGAGGTGCGCGCCGGTGATGAAGGAGGCCTCGTCGGCGCCGAGGAAGGCGATGGCCGCGGCGACCTCCTCGGGGGCGCCGAAGCGGCGGGCGGCGGTCGCGGCGACGCTCAGCTCGCGTTCCTCGGGCGGCACCCGGTCCCAGGCCGCCGTCAGCACCGGTCCCGGCAGGACGGCGTTGACGCGCACCTCGGGACCGTACTCGACGGCGAGTTGGCCGCACAGGGAGAGCAGCGCGCCCTTGGAGGCGGCGTAGGCGGGATGGCCAGGGATGCCGGCGTGGGCGTGGACGGAGGAGGTGAGCACGACGGCTCCCCGACGGGAGCGGAGGTCGGGCAGGGCCGCCCGGAAGCCGAGGAAGGCGGCGGTGACGTTGACGGACAGCTGTCGCTGCCAGGAGGCGAGGGTCATCTCGTGGGCCGGGGTGACGTCGACGGTGTAGGCGTTGCTGACCAGCACGTCGACGGGCCCGTAGGCGTGGGCGGCGGAGACGATCCGCTGCCAGTCCCGCTCGGCCGAGACGTCGGCGGGCACGAAGTGAGCCCGGCCACCATCCTGGGCGATGCGTGCGGCCACGGCCTCGCCGGGTTCCTCGGCGATGTCGGCCAGGATCACGGCGGCGCCCTCCTGAGCGAGGCGTTCGGCTGTGGCGGCCCCGATGCCGGAGGCGGCTCCGGTGATCACGGCCGTGCGGCCGGTGAAGCGGGCGCCGTGCCGTCGTGCGGGATCCATGGGGCGGGGCTCCTTGTCGTCTGGGTGGCTTGCGGCGTGCGGTTGGAGGGCTAGTGCCGTGTCAGGACGACCAGGTCGGCGTCGTGGTCGGCGGTCCACGCGCAGGGCAGCCCGTAGTGCAGCAGATGGGCGCCGCTGTACGTGGTCGCGGTGGCGGCGTCCCGGTAGGCCGCCGTGGGGTTCAGGCCGCGCAGTCGCAGCCGGGCGGGGCGGCCCGGTACGAGCGGGGCGCCGTCGAGCGGGCCGGTGTTGAAGGCGGCTACGACGGTACGGCGTCCGTCTGGGGCGTCGTACTGCACTCCGCAGGTGGCGTCCCCGAGGGAGCCGAGCAGGCGGGTGTCGCCGTGGTGGATGACGTCCCGGACCTCCTTGTACCGGGTGATCCATCCGGCTGCCTCGGCGCGCTGTCCGGGCGTCCAGGTCCGCAGGTCGGCGCCGATGCCGAGGACGCCGCACATGGCGGTGACGAACCGGAAGGCGAGGCTGCGCGGGCGGGGGTCGAAGACGCCCGGGGCGTCGGTGACCCAGGAGCTCAGCACGTGCGGGGCGTGGGCGTGCAGGAAGCCGTACTGGACGCGGAGCCGGTCCAGGGGCGCGGTGTTGTCGCTGGGCCAGACGACGTCGGTGCGCGCGAGGGTGGCGTGCTCGATCCGGCCGCCGCCGCCCGCGCAGCCCTCGACGGTGACGTGGGGGTGCGCGGTGCGCAGGTGGTCCAGGACGCGGAGGTAGCCGTGGACGTGCTCGGCGTCGAGGTCCAGCCGGTCCGCGGGGCCGGCGCCCGGCCGGCCGCGCTCGGTCGGCGGGCGGTTCATGTCCCACTTCAGGTAGTCGATGGCGTGGCCGGTCAGCAGCCGGTCGAGGGTGGCGAGGACGAAGTCCTGCACGTCGCCGCGGCCGAGGTCGAGCAGGAGCTGGTTGCGCACGCGGCGGGCCGGGCGGCCCTCGATCCGGTAGACCCACTCGGGGTGTTCGGCGTGCAGGCGGCTGCCGGGGCTGACGGCTTCGGGTTCGATCCACAGGCCGAAGTCCAGCCCGAGGGCGCGGACGTCGTCGACGAACCGGTCGAAGCCGTGCGGGAAGGCCACCGGGTCGGGGTGCCAGTCGCCCAGTCCCCCGGTGTCGTCGGCCCGGCCGGTGAACCAGCCGTCGTCCACCACGAACAGCTCCGCGCCGAGGTCCGCCGCCGCCTTGGCCAGCTCCAGCTGGCTCTCGGCGCCGACGTCGAATCCGGTGGCCTCCCAGGAGTTGTACAGGACCTTGCGGGGGCGGTCCAGGCGCTCGCCGGCGAGGCGGCGCTCGTAGCGGTGCCAGACGCGGGAGAGTCCGTCGAGTCCGTCCGGGCTGAAGGCGCAGGCGAGGCGGGGGGTGGTCAGCGTGTCGCCGGGAGACAGGTGTACCGCGCCCTCGTGCGGTACGCGTCCGGCACGGACGCGTACGGTGCCGCCGGGCTCGGCCTGCGCGGTGATGTGCCAGTTGCCGGGCCATTCCAGGGCGATGCCGTAGGCGGGGGCGGGGGCGTCGGGGGGTGCCGTCGCGTCCTGGACGGCGAGCCAGGGAGCGTATGCGTGGCCGGGCACACCCTGGGTGCTGCCCATCGTGAACGTGCCCCGGGTCAGGTCGAGTTGGGTGTGCTGGAACTCCTGGGACCACTGGCCGGTCAGGTACGTCAGCCGGGCGGCTGCGGTGACCGGGATGTTCACGGCGGCGGAGTCCAGCCGTTCCAGCCGCAGTTCCTCCTCGCCCGTGCAGGTCAGTTCGGTCCAGCGGTGCAGGACGTCGGTGCCGGGCACGGTGGCGTAGCACAGGGTGGTGCGCAGGCCGAGGAGGTCGTCGGTGAAGGTGAGCCGGAGCGTGCCGGGCTCCTCGTCGGCGCCCTCGAAGCTCCACCACACGCCGCGCTCGGAGCCGGGCCGGGCGGCGACGAGATCGGCGCCGGTGAACGGGCGCAGTCCGTGCGGCACGTACTCCGCGGGGGCGGCGTCCGCCGGGGTGATGAAGTGGGTGCGGTGGGACCAGTCCAGTGCCGACGGCCCGTCCTCGACGCCGTGCGGTCCCCAGGCGTGGAGTTCCGCCCAGGGGCCGTCCGGGGAGAGCCGGACGGTGTAGCTGGTGTGCTCGGTGCGCAGCGTCCAGCGCTGGTGCGGGGTCACTTCACCGCTCCGAGGTTGAGGCCGGCCACGAAGTGGCGCTGGAAGCGGAGGAAGACGGTTACGGTCGGTGCGGCGGCGATGACGGATCCGGCGGCGATCACGTTCCACATGGACACGTACTGGCCCTGGAGGCCGATCAGCGCGGCGGTGATCGGCATCTTGCTGTCGTTGCGCAGGACGGTGATCGCCCACAGCAGGTCGTTGAAGATCCAGGTGAAGGACAGCGCGCTGAGCGCGGCGAGCGCGGGCCGGGTGAGCGGGAGGATGACGCGCCAGAAGATCTGCCAGGGGCCGGCGCCGTCGACGACGGCGGCCTGCTGGATCTCGGCGGGGATCGCGCGCATGAAGCCGTGCAGGACGAACACGTAGAAGCCGACGCCGAAGCCGATCTGTACGCCGATCAGAGCGGGCAGGGTGTCGTAGATGCCCATCATCTCGCTGAGCCTGGAGACCGGGATGAGGAGGATCTGCGGGGGCAGCAGGTTGCCGCCGAGCATGAGCAGCAACAGGGAGCGGCGGAAGGGCATCTCGTAGCGGCTGAGGGCGAACGCCGCCATGGCGGCCAGGGCGAGGGTCGCCAGGACGCAGGGGACGGTGACGATCAGACTGTTGATCAGGGCGCGTTGCTGGCCGCCGTCGACCCAGGCCTGCCGGAAGTTGTCCAGCGTGAAGGAGCGGGGCCGGCTGCCGAGGCCGTGCGCGGCGATGTCGTTGAAGGACCGCAGGCTGGTGACCACGACCAGCAGGATGGGCAGCAGCCACAGGACGGCCAGGGCTCCGGCGCCCAGGTGGAAGCCGGCGGTGGCGGCCCGCCGGCGGCGCAGCGCGCGGGCTGATGTGTGCGGGTCCACGGCGGACATCAGTCGGCCTCCCGGAAGGCTCGGACCAGGTAGGAGGCGATGACCCCGAAGGCCAGCAGGAAGATGACGACGGCCAGGGCGGAGCCGTATCCGAGGCGCAGGGACTGGAAGGCGGTGGAGTACATGTACGTGCTCAGCAGTTCGGAGGAGTGGTAGGGGCCGCCGCGGGTCAGGGACCAGACCACGTCGAAGGAGCGCAGCGAGTCGATGACGATGACGGACAGCACGACGGCGTTGACGCTGCGCAGCTGCGGGAGTGTCACATGACGGAGGCGCTGCCAGCGGCCGGCGCCGTCGACCTTGGCCGCCTCGTAGAGTGCCGGGTCGATGCCTTTCAGGCCGGCGAGGTAGAGGACCATCACGTAGCCGATCTGCCGCCACAGGGCGGGCACGATCACCGCGTACAGGGCGGTGTCCTGGTCGGCGAGCCAGGCGTGGCGCAGGCTGTCCAGGCCGGCGGCCTCCAGGACGCGGTTGAGCACACCGTCGGGCTGGTAGATGGCCTGCCAGACCAGGGCGGTGGCCACCAGGGAGAAGACGACGGGCAGGAAGAGGGCCGCGCGGTAGAAGCCGATGCCCCGGCGTTCCTGCTGGAGCAGCAGGGCGGCGGCCAGGCCCAGTAGCGCGGACAGGCCGCCGAAGAGGACCAGCCACAGGACGGTGTGGCCGGCGGCGCTGCGGAAGACGTCGTCGCCCGCCATCTCGCGGAAGTTGCCCAGGCCGACGAACGTCGGCGCGGAGACGCCGTCCCAGCTGGTCAGGGCGAGGTAGAAGCCTTGCAGCGCGGGCCAGAAGACCCAGACGGCCTCGACGAGCAGGGGGACGAGGACGAAGGCGAGGACCAGCGGGGGTGTGCGGCGAGGGCCCCGGGCCCGGCTGCCCCGGGGCGGCGCCGGGACCGGGGACTCGCGGTGCGGGGCGGTCAGGACGGCCATGTCAGGCGTTCCAGATCTTCTCGGCGTCGCGCTGCCAGTCCCGGAGGATGCCGCCGATCTCCTTCGGCCTGGCGATGAACTTCGTGAGCGCGGTGTCGGCGGTGGGCTGGAGGGCGTCGCTGGAGTCGCGGTTGAAGAACTGGGTCAGCTCGGCCGCCCGCCCGATGTGCTCGCGGCCCTTCTTCACCAGCGCCGTGCCCGCGTCCTCCGCCTCGGGGTTGCAGGGCAGGACGGTTCCGGACGAGCCCTTGACGTAGATCTCCTGCGCCTCGGCGGTGGCGAGGTACTTCATCAGGTCGAAGACCTGGTCGCGGCGTCCGCTGCGGGCGCTGGCGAAGTAGCCGTCGGTCGGGGCCTCTTCGGCGAGAGGGATCTTGGGGTCGATGACGGGGAAGGGGAAGAAGTCGATGTCGTCGAGGGCGTTCCTGGGGGCGGCGTCGGCGAAGAAGGTGCCGATGAGCATCATGCCGGTGCGGCCGTTGAGCAGGGCGGTGCTGGCGTCCTGGAAGGCCACGGCCGTGCCGTCGGGGTCGAAGTACGGCAGCACCTCCTGCCAGCGGTCGAAGACCTTGCGCACCTCGGGGTCGTCGAAGCGGCGCTTGCCCGCGAGGAGTTGGCGGTGGTAGGCGGCGCCGTTGATGCGGATGTCGAGATAGTCGAACCACGCCGAGGCCACCCAGGGGGTGTTGCCCCCCGCGCCGAGTCCGATCGGTGTCACGCCCTTGGACTTGAGCTTGTCGCACAGGTCGAGGAACTCGTCCCAGGAGGCCGGCGCGCTCACGCCCCACGTGGCGAACTTCGACTTCCGGTAGAACATGCCCCACCAGTAGTAGGTGGTGGGGACGAAGACCTTCTTGCCGGAACTCGCGGTGCACAGGCTGTCCAGCGCCTTCGAGTACCGCTTGAGGTCGGGCGACGCGTTCCAGACGTCGTCAAGGTCCAGGAGCAGGTTCTTCTTGGCGTAGGTGTCCGCCACGGAACCGGGGTACCAGGTGTACACGTCCGGCGGATTGGCCGAGGTCAGGTAGGTCGGCAGCTGGGTGCGGAAGGTCTCCGCGGCCACCGTGTTCAGATGGGCGCGGCCCTCGCCCTTCTTGGCGTAGGCAGCGACAAGGTCCTCCATCGCGGCCTTGGCCTGCGGTGCGGACAGGTTGGACTGGAGGGTCACCGGGCCCTTGGAGGAGGTCTTGGCGGAGGAGGCGGAGGTGACGCAGCCGCTGAGCAGCGCTGTCGCTCCGGCGGCTCCGAGTCCGGCGAGGAAGTGCCGACGGCCGGTCAGGTGGTTCGTCATTCAGGCTCCCTGTGGATCCGCGCGGCGGGGCCGGCCCCTCTGACGGCCGGGCCCCGTACGCGGCGGATCCAGAGTCGCGTGGCGATCCCGCCACGTCAATATTAATTACTAATTTATTTGAACTGGGTTCTGTGGACGTAGCCGTCCACGCCGCGGAACACCGCGTCAACCGACCCGTCCGGGCCCGAGACCGCGCCGAGCGAGCCCTCGAAGGCCGCGCTGGGGAACTCCTCGCGCTTGGTCCAGCCCCGCCACGCGCCGCCGTCGTACCGCTGCTGCCACAGGGTGTAGTCACCCGCCCGCGCGTACAGCACCACGGCGTCCCCCACGGCGACGAGCGTTGGGCTGCCGCTCACCGTGCCGCCGAGCGAACTCCACGGCGACCACCGTCCCGACCCGTCCCGCGAACTGGTCCAGACGTCGTCCGCGGCGGTGCGTACGGCGACGTGGACACGCCCGTCCGCGTCGACGACCGCGGACGGCCTGCCGTACACCGGCCGGTCGTCGGGCGCGCCGAGTGACGACCAGTCGGACGAGGGTCCGCGCTGCACGACGCTCCCGTCGCCGCCGCGCGCGACGAGGGTCCAGTGCGCGGGATCGGTGAAGGCCACGGTCGGCGCGTCGGTCAGGCGTCCGCCCAGGTCCTGCCAGTCGCCCCAGCGCCCGCCGGAGAAGATCCTGCGGTAGGCGCGGTCGTCGGTTCCGCGGACGAAGACGTCGATACGGCCGCCGGCGGAGGCGTAGGCTGCCGGCTGGCCGAGGATCCGTCCGCCGGCCGGGCCCGCGAGGTCCCTGGTCCGCGACGGACGCGTGCCGTCCGCCGTGTGCTGGACGAGTGTGCCACCCGGTCCGCGGAAGAAGGTGGTCAGCGCGTCGCCGTCGCGCACCACGGCCGGGCTCGCCGAGGCCTTCCGCCCGAGGCTGGTGCCGGGCAGCGCGTCCTGCCCGGTGAGCCTGAGGAACGCGGTGCCGTGGGCGGGGACCTCGACGGTGTACGACCCGGTGTGCGCGCCACGGTCGGCGCGTGCCCGCAGGTCGCGTACCTCGACGGATCCGCCGAGGGCGACGTCGGTGAAGCGCACCGTGCGCTCGGCCGGCCGGCCGGAGCGGTTGAGCAGGACGACCGCGCGCTCGCCGCGTCCGGCCAGGACCTTGCTGTAGACGTCACCTACGGAGTCCGTGGCGACCCGGACGCCCTGGATGCCGAGCGGGTCTTGGTCGACGGCGACGATCTCCGGGTTGCGCAGCGTCTCGATCATCGGCGGCGTCAGGGTACGCGGATCGGAACCGAGGACGAGCGGGGAGGCCATCTCGGCCCACATCACGAACTGGGTGGTGGACTCCTCCTGCGTCAGCTCCAGGGAGCCGTCGGTCATGCGGCGCATGGGGATCAGGTAGTCCGGGTCGTTGTAGTGACCGGGTCCCTGGGCCTCCGGGTGCCAGGCGTTGGCGTCCATGTTGCGCAGGATGTTGGGCCACTGCCCCGGACTCGGGGTGCCCCAGGCGATGTCGGTGCCGGTGCGCCAGGAGTCCGCGATCGTCGGGGCGTAGGCGTACGTGTTGTGCGCGTCCTGCTCGGGCGTATGCGGCAGGCCCCAGTCGTCGGTGAGCGGATTGCACAGGTTCAGCAGCATCTTCCGGCCCGACTTGGCGACGGCGTCGCTGAACTCCTTGAACGCCGGCCCCGGATCGAGCTTCTCGCCGATGCCGCACAGGAAGTCGACCTTGATCGCGTCGATCTTCCAGCCGGCGAACTGCCGTGCGTCCTCGGCGTAGTGGCCCCGGCTGCCGAGCCCGCAGCTCTTGCCGCCGTCGTAGGTACCGGCGTCGGTGTAGATGCCGGCCCGCAGGCCACGCTGATGGAGGTAGGTGACGAGGGCAGGGATGCCCGACGGGAAGCGATCCGGGTTGGCCACCAAGCGGCCCTGCGCGTCACGGGGGTTGTCGGCCTGCCAGCCGCCGTCGAGCCAGACGATGTCGTAACCGCTGTCGCGCAGACCGCTGCTGACCAGCTTGTCGGCGACCGCGCGCACCTCCTTCTCGGTGGGGGCGCCGAGGCCGTAGTACGTGTTCCAGCCCATGTAGGGCGAGGGGGCGAGACCGCTGTCGTAGTAGTCGGGCGCCCCCTGGTCCACCGCGGGGTCAGCCGTGGCCGGGGGGATCGCTGCCGTGGTGAGGACGACGGTGATCGCGGCGGCGAGGGCCAGCTTCGCGGACCGGTGGCGCGGGGGGCTGTGCGTGGGCGACTGGGAAGTCACTTGCCTCTCCCAGGGGTTGGGAAGCGGGAAGACGTGCGCCGGGCGCGTCCCTGCGGGAGGCCGACGTCACGGCGAAGACTGTGGCCCGTGACCGAAACCCTGTCAATATTAATTACTAATTTAGTATCACGCAGCGCGCCGAGTGAGGAGGCAGAGGCGAAGGCCCGCACCCTGCTGGAGCGCCTGGGCGCCACTGCGCACAACCCGCAGGCGGCCGCGCAGTGGCGGCGATCGCGGTCGCTCTGGACCACACGACCGCCGCGGCGCTGTACGACCCGAAGGACCCGTTCAACGAGGCGGTCGCCGCGCTCTACGTCCAAGCCGTCCACCCCGGCCGGTAACCACCGGCGCGCACCCGGCGGGGCGGGCCTCCGCCCCAGGGCGCACAGCAAGAAGGGGCCGCCGCCCCCAACCTCGCAGTCCTGACACACCCGGGCCAGGAGCGACGGTATCCACCGGGCGGCGAAAACACTGCCCGGATGCCCGGTCAACGAGGACCGCACGGGGAACTCGTCCCCGTCCCTGGAGTCGATGACACCAGCGAGCTGACGCGCGCCCGTTGGGCTGTTGGACTCGACCGTCCCGGCGGTGCGGCGGTTCAGCGGCGCACCCCGGCCGCTTTGATGGGACGCACCGACGCCGCGTTGAACGTGCTGATAGGGGCACCGCAGACCGCAGCCATCGCCGCCGGAGCCGGCTTGATCGCACTGGTGGACTACCGCTTCATGCTCGCCGTGATGGCGATCCTGATGGCTGCCTCGGCGCTCTACCTGACCACCCGCACCACCCGCCAGGATTCTTCGCGCGCATGGCGCACAAGCCCGGCGAAGAGGCACCGACAGCATCACCACCGCCGCCTTCCGTGCGGTCGTGGACCCTGGACGGCATGAGCGAGAGCACCGCGAAGACCTACCATCCCGGCGAGATCGTCCCCCGGTCCGGGATCTACGAGTGCGACGGCGGGCAACGCCACGAGAACAGCGCCGACGTCACGGGCCACCGCTTCCGGCCCCTGCACGACAGTTGCAGCGGCAGCGGCTGGAAACTGAAGACCGCCTCACACCCCAACCCCTGACATCCACCGCCGAAAACGGTAAGCACGACGCGTGAGCCGTGCGTCTGGCAGGGCTTCGCAGCAGTCGGCAGGCCGTCGGCGTGCCGTCGGTCCAGGATTCCTGGCCCACCCCCGCGAGGGTGGCTCAATCGGCCTGCGGCGGTCTCAGCAGTTCGCGCTGTAGCGGATGCATCCGGGTGGCGGGGTGTGCCTGTGGTCCCACTCGTGCTGCGCGGCCGTCAGCGATCCGGCCGCCAGGAGGGCAACCAGCAGGTGGGCGATCCCCGCCCAGCGGGCACGGAAGATCGCAGCGAGGACTGCCAGGGTGAGTACGACGATCAGCAGCACCCGTAACCGTCCGATGTGAGCGAGATCGGCGGCGTCGATCCGTGCTCGCTCGCCTTGCGCTGCCCATACCTGAAGACCGTGGCCGTATATCCAGTCCAGCACCATCCACGCGGTCTCGAGCAGGAACAGCGGGATGGCCAAGGCGAGATCCACGCCAGGGCGTGTTCGGCGCGACCAAGGGCGCCGACGTTCCGCGACTGGAGAAGTGTCGGTCATGGGTGGAGAGTGCCGTCGCCGGCGGGGATACGCATGAGTACCTGTACTCAGCTCTTCTTCGGTGGCGGGTCACGCTGTCTCGTGGTCCAGGCGGGTGAGCCCTTCGATGGAGTCCAGGCGGGCCTGCAGGGCTGGGCTGGGCGCGGGTGTGGTGGTGAACAACAGCACTGGCACCGAGGGGTGTTGCGGGGCGTAGAGGTTGTCTTCCTCGTCGTCGCCGGGGATCGGGTTGGGCTGGATCTCGATCCGCTCGTTGCGGGTGCCGGCGAGGTGGTAGACGCCCCGGTAGTCGCTGTCGCGCTCGGTGAAGACCAGCCCGAGGCGGTCGCCGACGAGCCGGACCAGCTCGCTCACGGTGTGGGTAGTGGTGCCGTAGGTGTGGTGATCGGTCATGGTGCGCCAGAGCATATGCCGCAGCGTCGTCGGAGGGCGTCCGGTTGGGAGTCATACGGGTCCGTAGACGGCAGCGGGGGCTCCAGTGAGAAGTGCCCAGTAGCGGTCCCCGTAGGACCAGTGCCACCACTCGCTCGGATAGTTGACGAAGCCCTCCTCCCGCAGACACCAGGCCAGCAGGTCGCGGTTGTCGCGCGCGGTCGACGACAGGCCCGGAGCATCGAAGGGACACCACCGCTCGTCGCCCGTGCGGTGTCCGTTCACCGCGCCGCCCATGTCCAGTTCCGCGCCATCGGCGTCGATGAGCGTGAGGTCCACTGCCGCGCCCGCGCAGTGCGGTGCCACCTCCACCGGAGAGACGAACGCGCTGGCCCGGCACCGCAGTTCTGCTTGGTCACTGATGCCCGTGCGGCGCAGGCGGTCCTCATAGAGTGCGAACCGACGGGCCTGCTCGGCCGGACTGCGATGGCCCTCGATCACAAGGAGCCCGATACCGGCAGGGAGTCTCTCGGAGGCTGCGCGCAGGCGTTGGAGCACGCCCGTCCTGACACGTCCGTACGCTCCGTGCTCGTCGCGTTCTCGCGAATCCAGCATGACTGTCGTAGCCGTGGCGATCTCCGCCAGGGGCTCACCGCACTCTGCCACCGGGATGCCGATCACTCGCGAATCGCTCAGCAAGATCATGCCGAGTGAGACTAGCCGCGCGACACGTCCTCGGCAGTCCCGGCTGGCCGTCCCCGGACGCCGGTCGGTACGCCCCGGTGCGAGGGGGCCATCACAGGGACCCGCACAGCCGACGGGCGTCGAGGAGCGCGGCGTGGACGTTGCGGTGGGCCACCGCGTCACCGATGCGGAACGGCTGGTAGGCACCGCCCTCATGGGTCACCCGGTCCTGTGGCCGGCCCGCGGCCAGTGCGGTCACGTCGGTCTCGCCGAGGTTGCGGGAGCACGCCCGCAGCTGGTGGTAGAGGTCGTCGGCCGGGGTGGTGCCGTGTTCGACGACGACCTGGTCGACGGTCCGCTCGCACACCGCGTCGGTGTAGGCGTTGGCCAGCGTGGCCACCAGCGCGCCGCCCTCGCGGCGGACCGCGCGCAGGAGATGGTCCGGGGTCAGCACCGTGCCGTGTGCGTACAGGGCACGCAGGTAGTCCGGGTAGAGGGTACCGGTCACATCGGCGCCGACCGTCCGGTCGGGGGTGACGAGCTCCACGTGCGCGCCGGCGGTGGTCAGGTGCTCAGCCGCGGTCAGGGCCTGCTCCCCGCCGTGGTCGTCGAAGATCAGTACCCGGTGGCCCGGCCGGGGCCTGCGGCCGAGTACATCCCACGTCGAGTCGACCAGTTCCTCCCCGTTCTGGACCACGGCGGTGTCGGGGAGCCCGCCGGTGGCCACCACCACGACGTCGGGCCGCAGGGCGAGGACGTCGGCGGGTTCCGCGAGACAGCCGCGTCGGACGGTCACTCCCAGGTGCTCCACCTCCTTGGCCAGCCAGTGGACGATGCCGGCCTTTTCGGCGTGCCGTGGGGTGCGCGCGGCGAGGATCACCTGGCCGCCGAGCCGGTCGGCGGCCTCCAGCAGCGTGACCTGGTGACCGCGTGCCGCGCAGACGCGGGCGGCCTCCAGTCCCGCCGGACCGCCGCCGACCACGACCACCCGTCTGGCGGCCGGTGCGGGGCCGACCAGCTGTGGGATCACCTCTTCCCGGCCGGTGGCGGGGTTGTGCAGGCAGAAGGTCTCCACGCGGGAGGCGCAGTAGGTGGCGCCGACGCAGGGGCGGATGCGCTCCTCCTGTCCGGCGAGGAGTTTGGCCACGATGTGCGGGTCGGCGATGTGCGCCCGGGTCATGCCGACCATGTCGGCGTGACCGCCGTCGATGGCGTGCCGGGCGGTGGGCAGGTCGGCGATCCGGCCGGCGTGGAAGATCGGGATGCCGCCGGCCGCCTCGCGGATCGCGGCCGCCACCGGGAGGTGGGCGCCCAGCGGCCGACCGAAGACGGGGATGACCTCGGCCAGTTCGCGGTCGGTGCTGCCGGAGCCGTAGACGACGGACAGGAAGTCGAGCTTGCCGGTACCGGCCATGGCCATCGCGATGTCGGCGCAGTCGGCGGCTGTGAGGCCGTCGGCCACGCCCTCGTCGCCGGGGACACGCATGCCGACGACGAAGTCGTCGCCGACCTGTCTGCGGACCTCTTCGAGCACCATGTGGCCGAAGCGCAGCCGGTTCCGCAGGGTTCCGCCGAACTCGTCCGTGCGGTGGTTGGTCCGCGGCGACCAGAACTGGTCGATCAGGTGGCCGGCCATGGCCGCGATCTCGATGCCGTCCAGGCCGCCCTCGCGTGCCTTTCGCGCGGCCGTGCCGTAAGCCGTGACGATCCGGTCGATGTCGAAGCGCTCGATCTGCTTGGGGAAGCTGCGGTGGGCCCGCTCGCGCACCGGGGACGGGGCGAGGGCGGGCAGCCACTGGTCGATGTCCCACTTGGAGCGCCGGCCTAGGTGGGTGAGCTGGATCATGATGGCGGTCCCGTGCCGGTGCACCCGGCCGGCGATGGAGCGGTAGAACGGCAGAATGGCGTCGTCCCCGGCGTTGATCTGGTCGAAGACGTTGGCGGAGTCCGCCGCGACGTTGCTCGAACCCCCGATGATCGTCAGGGCGATGCCGCCCTTGGCCTTCTCCTCGTGGTACAGCTCGTACCGCAGGCCCGGCACGCCGCCGTCAAGGTAGCCGGACGGCGCGTGTCCGGTGCTGTAGATCCGGTTCTTGAGGGTCAGGTTGTTGATCCGCAGGGGTTGCAGAACGGGGTCGTTGACACGCACGGGGCTGGACTCCTTCGCCGGATCGATGGGGGCAACGGGTGTGGGGTCAGGGCAGGCGTACGGCCTGGCCGGTGTGGGCGCTGATACGGGCGGCGTCCAGCACGGTGGCGGTCTCGACCGCGTCCCATGGAACGACGGGCACCGCACCGGTGCCGCGGACCACCGCGGCGAAGGCGGGGTAGAACAGGTCCCACGCGCCACGGGCGGACGGCACGGGCTCGGCGTGCGCTCCGCGCAGCACCTGTCCCCAGTGGTCCTCGCGCTCGGTACCCCAGCGGTCGCCCTCCGATGCCGGGCTGCGCCCGCGACCAGCAACGCCTCCTGCCCGTCCATCCGGTCCACGACGTAGGTGCCCGAGGTGCCGGTGGCCCGGACGCGCGGGCCCGGGGCACCCTGGCGCCAGCTTCCCCACAGGTGTGACGGCGCGCCGCTGTGGTGCGTCAGCGTGATGAAGACGTCGTCGTCGAGGCCGCCTGCCTCGTCGCGGTTGGTGCGTCCGCGCGTACACCCGCTGAACGGGCCCGGACAGTACGAGCGCCTGGTCGAGCAGGGTGCCGCCGCCCGCGGCGGGCGGGCCCGGCTCGGGCTCGAAGCGTTCGCAACGTGACTCGAACCGGATCAGCGTGCCCAGCCTCCGGTCGTCGACCGACTGCCGCAGCGTGCGGAAGTCCGAGTCCCGCCGCCGATTCTGATAGACCGTCAGCGGAACACCGAGCCGGTCCACCAACCATACGGTCTCCCGCGCCGACTCCGCGTCGAGCGCGAACGGCTTGTCGCAGACCACCGCCAGGCCCAGCTTCAGCGTCTGCCGCGCCAGTGCCACGTGGGTGGCCGCCGGAGTGGAGATCGCGACCGCCTCGGCGCCGGCCCGGGCCAGCTCCTCGAGCGAGGCGTACGTCGGCCGGCCCAGGTCCTGGGCGACCTGGGCGCGGCGCTCGGGCGAAGTAGTGACCACCCCGAGGAACGCACAGTCCCGCGCGGAGTCGATCGGCGGCGCGTGGAAGTGTCGGCCGCCGAAGCCGCAACCGACCAGGCCGATGCGCACAGGCGTGGTCATGCGTTGTCCTTCCTGTGCTGGGACAGGGGTCAGCGGAAGCGGCCGGGCCTGAACGCGGCCAGCAGCGGGCTGCGCTCGCCGGTGGTGATCTCGTCGGCGAGCAGTTCGCCGGCGATGAGGGCGAGGGTCGCGCCGCTGTGCGTGAACGCGACGAACAGGCCCGGGACCTCATCGAGTTCACCGAGGACCGGCTCGCCGTCGCCGGGAATCGGCTTGCGGCCCACGCCGTATGAGTCCAGCTCCAGCCGCGGATCGCCGGCCAGCACCGCCGTCGCCTCGCGCAGCAATTGCTCGACGGTGGAGTCCTCGACCTCGTAGCTGCCGTCCCCGTGGTCGACCACCTCGGCCGCCGAGGCATCGGAGTCCATCACCAGCGCCCCGCCCGGCGCGGGCCGCAGCGCCACACGCGGGGTGTTCAGCGTGGCGCGCAGGGCCGTGTCGACCGGCTTGGTGCGTACCAGCAGAGCTCGCGGCGTCGCGTCCGGGATCCGGGCCCCGTAGGGGCGCACCATGCGCGGTACGTCGGCGCCCGTCGCCAGCAGGACCGCGTCGACGTCGATCCGCTCCCCCGCGCCCGTGCGCACCGCGACCGCCCGGCCGCCTTCGACGACCACGTCGGCGGCGCCGCCACCGGCGCGGATCACACCGCCGGCCTCGGTGAACACACCGGCGAGGTGCCGGACGAGCGCGACCAGATCCACCCAGCCCTCACCGGGGTTGAAGATGGCGCCCTCCTCGGGGACCGCGGCCGGGTTCACGCCGGGCGCCCACCGCGGGACCTCCTCCCGGGTCAGCCACACGGCGTCGTAGCCGTTGCGCCGCATGTGCTCGAACGCCACGCGGTGCGAAGCCTCACCCGGCGCCGCCCAGGTCAATCCGCCGTCGAACCTCAGGAAGTCGGAGGACGGCACGCGGGTGGCGAAGGTGCGGTAGCGGTCGATGCCCAGGACCCGCAGGTGGTGGTAGGCCTCTGAGCGCATGCCGCCGAAGGAGTTGAGCCAGGACAGAGAGCGGCCCGACGCCCCGTCGGCCAGTTCGGACTCGGTGACCAGGACGACCTGTGCTCCGCGGAGGGCGAGCCGCGTCGCGGTCGCCACCCCGATGACACCGCCGCCCAGGACGGCGACGCGGGGGCGGGAAAGGGAAGTACGCATGGAGAGACCTCTCGGTGTTCATGAGAAGGGCATGGACGAGACGCCCGGGGCACGGCGCTTGCTCGTGGGTCGGGTACGGTGCCCCGAAGGTGTTCCGGCCGACGACGCGGGTGCCGTATGTCAGCCGGGGGTCGCGGTACGTTACGCGATCAGCCGGGGCCGGAGCGGCTCAGCCGGAATGCTCGCGCACGCCGTGGCTGTGCTCGGCGGTGCTGGAGCGGACGACCAGTTCGGTCGGCAGCACGATCCGCTCTGCCGGGCGGTCGTCGCCCTTGATCCGCTCGAAGAGGCGCACCGCGGCGGCGCGGCCCATGTCCAGCGGTGACTGGGCCACCACGGTGAGCGGCGGATCGACGAGCGTGGTCCAGTCCAGGTCGTCGAAGCCGACCAGGGAGACGTCCGCTGGGATCGCCAGTCCACGCCGGCGTGCCGCCATGAACAGGCCCTGCGTGGTGACGTTGTCGGTGGCGAAGACGGCCGTGGGCGGCTGCGGCTGCGTCAGCAGGGCCTCCGCCCTCCGCTGGGCCTGTGCCGCGTCGCTGAGCGGCGTGTACTGGATCAGCTCGGCCGAGGAGGTCGCCCGATGGTCGTCCACGGCCGCCAGGTAGCCCCGGATACGGTCGATGGACGGGCGGGCGGCGCCCCGGACCGTCAGCCGCCCGGTGCCGGTCCGCGCCACCAGTTCCGGGCCCTCCGCGGGGTCGACGCACGCGAGCAGACCGACCCGGCGGTGGCCGAGGCCGAGCAGGTGCGCGACCGCCTGATACGCCGCCGCCTCGTTGTCGATCACCACGCTGTCGGCTTCGAGCGCACCGATGTGCCGATCGAGCAGGACGATCGGCACGCCGAGTTCCTTCGCCCGCTCCAGGTGGGCGACGTCGGTGACCGAGGTCGGCGCCACGACGATGCCCTCGACCTGCTTGTCCAGCAGGACGCTGACCGCGGCGCGCTCCACCTCCAGCCGGTCGTCGCTGTTGGCGAGGATCGGCTCGTAGCCCTGTTCGCGGGCGACGTCGCAGATGCCACGCATCGCGGTGGCGAAGTAGGGGTTGGAGATGTCGGCGCCGACGAACCCGATGCTGCGCGTGCCACCGGAGCGCATGCTGCGCGCCACGGCGTTGGGTGAGTATCCGAGCCGTTCTGCGGCCGCCTGCACCTGCTCGCGCAGGTCGTCCCTGACCCGACCGTAGTTGCCCAGCGCACGGCCGGCCGTGGCCACCGAGACACCCGCCTCGCGGGCCACGTCGGCCACCGTCGGACGCCTGCGCCCCGGTGCGGCTCCCGTGCCGGCCGACATCACAGCACCTGCGACAGGAACGTCTTCAGCCGCGGCGAGGAGGGCGCGTCGAAGATCTGCTCGGGCGGCCCGGACTCCACCACGACTCCCGCGTCCATGAACACCACCGTATCGGCGACCTTCCGGGCGAACCCCATCTCATGGGTCACCACGACCATGGTCATGCCGCCCCGGGCCAAGTCTGCCATCAATTGGAGGATGCCCTTGACCAGTTCGGGGTCGAGCGCGCTGGTGACCTCGTCGAAGAGCATCACCTGCGGCTCCATGGCCAGGGCCCGCGCGATGGCGACCCGCTGCTGCTGACCGCCGGACAGCTGGGTCGGACGGTGTCCCGCGCGGTCGGCCAGGCCCACGTCCCGCAACCGCTGCCGGGCGATGGCCTCCGCCTGTTCCTGCGGCATCTTCTTCACGTGCCGCAGCGCGAGCATGATGTTCTGCGCCGCGGTCTTGTGCGGGAACAGGTTGAAGTGCTGGAAGACCATGCCGACCCGCTGGCGCAGCACGTTGACGTCCATCGTCGAGGTGTCCTCGCCGCCCAGCAGGATCCGGCCCGCCGAGCGGGTCTCCAGCCCGTTCAGGCAGCGCAGCAGCGTCGACTTGCCCGAACCGGACGGGCCGATGACGCACACCACCTCGCCGGCCGGGGCGAGGAGGTCCGCGCCGCGCAGGACCTCGACCGGCCCGAACCTCATCCGCACGTCGCGGGCTTCGAGCGAGGTCCCCTCGTAGCGGTGCGAGTGGGAGGGGGCCGCCA
This sequence comes from Streptomyces sp. NPDC031445, assembly GCF_055581365.1. Lineage (NCBI taxonomy): Bacteria > Bacillati > Actinomycetota > Actinomycetes > Kitasatosporales > Streptomycetaceae > Streptomyces > Streptomyces sp. NPDC031445. The sequence continues at coordinate 4,355 of NZ_JBVIJO010000022.1, read as the reverse complement.
CATCCGGCGTCGTCATACCAGCGCCTCTTTCGGGTCCACGAGCGACGGTTCGTCGGTTGCCGGGGCCGGGCGGGAGCCTTCGCGCAGCCGCCGGTCGATGGAGTTGACCAAGTGGGTCAGCGGGACGGTCAGCAGCAGGTAGCACAGTCCCGTGGCCAGCAGCGGGGAGAGGTTGCCGGTCGTCATCGCGTCGTCCTGACCGATGCGGAACAGCTCCCGCTGGCTGGTGACCAGGCCCAGGAAGTAGACCAGGCTGGAGTCCTTGATGATGGCGATGAACTGGTTGACCATGGCCGGCAGGACCCTGCGCACGCCCTGCGGGACCACCACCAGGCGCAGCGCCTGGCCGTGGGTGAGCCCGAGGGCCCGGCACGCCTCCCCCTGCCCCTTGTCCACGCTCTGGATGCCCGAGCGGAAGATCTCGCCGATGTACGCACCCGACATCAGGCTCATCGCCACGATGGCCACCGGGTACGGCGAGGTCAGCCAGCTGACCTGCGCGGAGAACACCCCTTCGCCGACGATGAGGATGGTCAGGGCCGCAGGAAGACCCCGGAAGAGGTCGGTGTAGATCCGGGCGGGCAGACGCAGCCACCAGCGGTGCGACAGGCCCATGACCGCCAGGACCATGCCGATGACGCTGCCCAGCAGCGCGGAGGCCACCGCGAGGACCAGGGTGTTGCGCAGCCCGTAGGTGAGCAGGTCCGGCAGCACCTGGCCGATCAATCGCCAGTCGAAGAAGTTGTGCAGGAACGCGTTCATGGCTACCCCTTGGGGGTGTAGGGGGGCAGCTGACTGCCGGTGGGCACCGGGTCCTGCGGGAAGTACTCCTTGTACAGCTTCAGCCAGGTGCCGTCGTCGACCAACTGCTGGAGCGCACCGTCGAGTTCGCCGGCCAGCTCGGTGTTGCCCTTGCGGACCGCCCAGCCGGCGGGGAAGTCGGTGGCCGGAAGGGTGATGGGCTGCTTCAGGTGCAGGTCCGGGTACTTCTTGACGATGCCGAGGTTGGGTCCGAAGTCGTTGAAGAATCCGGCGACCCGGTTGTTCTTCAGCGCCAGGTCGGCGGAGTTGTCGTCGGGGAACCGGACGATGTCCGCGCCCGGCAGGAACGTGCCGGCGTTGGCATCCTCGATGGACCCCTGCAGTACGGCGATCCGCTTGCCCTTCACGCTCGCGACGGAGGGGGTGATCCCGCTGTCCGGCTTGGTCAGGACGCCGAAGTAGCCCGCGAGATAGCCTTCGGAGAAGTCGACCATCTTCTTGCGCGGCGCGGTGATGCCGATCGCCGCGGCGGCCACGTCGAACTGCCGGTTGCTGACCGCCGGCAGCAGCGCCGAGAAGTCCAGGGACACGATCTGCGGCTCCAGCTTGAGCTCGCGCGCGGCTGCCGAGATGAGATCGACCTCGAAGCCGGTCAGCTTGCCGTTCTCCTCGTAGGCGTATGGCTTCATGTTGTTCGAGGTTCCGATCTTCAGTACGCCCGCTCGGCCGACCCCTTGTGCCTGCCCTCCGGAGCCCGCCCCCGTGGGCGTCTCCCCGGAACCGCAGCCGGTTACCGCAAGCAGCAGCAGGGCCACCGCGGCAACCCCTCTCTTCGCTGGACGGGCCTTCCCCATAACTCCTCCATGCATGCCGAGACACTCGCGCGTGTGCTTGAGGTCCGGATCCGACTGGCCGACCCGGACGAGAGGACAGGTGGGACGGATGCCGACGGGGCCGAAGCGATGACACGTGCAGCACGTCCCTACGCCGCGAGAGAACGTTCTCTCATCGCGGAGTGAGAGAACGTTCTCACCGGCTGTCGCGAGCGTCAATACCTTCGTCCGGAAACCTGGGGACAGAGGGCGCGGCCTGTTCGAGGAGGGCCGGCACGCCGACCGTTTCTGGACCGTACGAACCGGAACCGTGGGCCTCGATCTGCACGTGCCCGGCCGCAAGGCGCCGTCGTAGAGTCGCTCGGGCACGGCGAACTCGTCGGCGGGTCCCGGCACTTCCCGCGGGTAGCGCCCTCCGCAGGGAAGCGTCCGTCGCTTCCACGCCCTCGGGGAAAGATCACCGAGGCCTTTCCCGAGCGGCAAACCCAGCAGACCGCGGCAGCTGCCCTGCCCTCAAGCCGAGTACCGGCGCGCCCGGCGGCGCGGCCACGGAGCGGCGGCCGCTCGACCTGACCGAACGATGCCAGAGGGTGACAGTCCCGGACGCGCCCGGGGCCGCCGGGCGGGGTGCCGCCACCGACCTGCCCTGTCACGAGCGACGTCAACGCCAACCTCCACCACCATGGCGACCTCACGAGGGTGACGTGCGCACTCTCGCGCGATCCCCACCCGCGCTGAACGCTCAGCCAGCGCCAGGGTGGTCCCCGGTGGGGATGAAAAGCCCGGCGGCGTGGCCCGCGGTCTGCGAGAGCGTCACGCTGCGCCCGCCGCACCGGAGACGCCCGTCGGTGCCGTGGCGTTCCCAGCAGCAGAGCGCAGGGAACAAGCACGTCACAAGAGCGGCCGTCTGCCCGCGCTCAAGCCGCAACGGCAGCGCCCCTCGAGAGCCGTATGTCGGTGCGTCGGCGGCCGGATTGTCGGGGCGGGCCGGTGGTGGGCACATTGATCGTCTGCATCGGGCGGACCGGTGAGGCATCAGATGCCGGGCCCCTGGAACCCCGGCCTTCAAGCGACGCATCGCCGGACTGCGCCACCCCATCGTGACGAGCGCACTCACCCGAAAGCGAGTAACAGCCCGGCCCGCCAATCGGCCCGGTGAACAAGCGGCTGCGGCCGCTGCGGGCTGTCCGTCGCTCTGACGCTCCACACCGCGACTTTCCCGCCCGCACCCCGGCGCCTCTGGGTGGACCCCGGCACGGTGACCCGGTACTCCGGTGGCAGGGCGGTCCACGGCTACGTCGTCCACAGTGCGCCGAACCCCGCGGGCGCTGGCCCGCACCCGTATCTCCGAAGGCGCCCACGAGGGCGTACAGCAGCAGCGTGACTGCTGCGAGAGGCGTGCGCCGGCCCTCTCAGCGGTCTTGCCTCTGGCATCGGGAGCGGGTGCGCTGCGGGGCACGGCGAGAAACGTCGTGCGGACCTGGGCTCGTGCTCGCTGTCGGCGGGGCCGGCGGCGGGTGAGGGGAAGCCGCCCGGAACGACCGGCCGGGCGGCCGGGGCGGATGCGGCGCCGGAGCCCAGAGTCGGAGCTGTCGGCTCACCGGTTCCAGCCTGCTGTGCCCGAGTGGCCTTGGCGAAGCCGCCTGACGCGCTGGGGCGCCAAGCAGCACGGTGGCCTGGTCTACTGCCGGAAGACTTCCACCCGCTGCAGCTCGACGTCCGAGTTGGGGCGGTCCTGCGTGGTGGGAACGTGGGCGATCGCGTGGACGACGTCCTGGCCACTGACGACCTGACCGAAGATGGTGTGCTTGCGGTTCAGGTGGGGGGCCGGTCCCTCGGTGATGTACCACTGGGAGCCGTTGGTCGCGGGGCCGGAGTTGGCCATGGCCAGCACGCCCGCCCCGCTGTGGTGCAGTTCGGGGTGGAACTCGTCGGGGAACGTGTAGCCCGGGCCGCCTGTTCCCCAGCGTGAGGCCGTGTCCTTCGTACGGGTGAGGGGGTCTCCGCCCTGGATCATGAAGCCGGGGATGACCCGGTGGAAAAGCGTGCCGTCGTACAGCGGCGTGCCCTTCATCGACTCACCCGAGACAGGATCCTTCCAGTCGATGGTGCCCGTCGCCAGGCCGACGAAGTTCTTGACCGTGCTGGGGGCCCGGTATTCCTCGAGGCGGACCACGATCTCGCCGAGAGAGGTGATCATACGGGCATGGAGCTGTCCGCTTCCAGGCACGTCGATGCTGGGGAATTCCACAGTCGCAGGTCCTTCCGGGTCAGGCGGGCAGAATGCCCACGGCGTGCGTGCCGGCGATACCAGCGTGGTGCGGGCATCGCCGAGTTGAACGGTACCCGCAAGATCAACCAGAGGTGGTGCCCGTATGTCATCGCCACCTCACCCCGTCTCACGCGACCCGGCGGGGCCGACCCGGCAGCCGGGTTTCCAGGGCGGGGGGCTGCCGGCCCCGACGGCAGCGGCACAGTGGTCGCGGTCCTCGGCTGGTTCCGCGACGTGCTGGGTGAAGAGGCGGCGCAGGCCGCGGCCCGCGACGGAACGTCGGTCGAGGAGGCCCTCGGCCGGCAGGGGCGGTTCCACATCACCATCACCGGCTCTTCGGCTGACCACATCGGTCACGGGTTCAGCTGACCTGGACGACAGCCGCATGTGCCCGTCCGGCCGCGCGTCCACGGGCACCGGCGGCCGCCCTTCGCCGCGGTCGTGGGAGCGCGGACCGTTCGCCGGCCGCTCACCTCACCTGCGGGCCT
>NZ_JBVIJO010000021.1:0-97808 GCF_055581365.1 Streptomyces sp. NPDC031445 | reverse complement strand
AGGCCCGCAGGTGAGGTGAGCGGCCGGCGAACGGTCCGCGCTCCCACGACCGCGGCGAAGGGCGGCCGCCGGTGCCCGTGGACGCGCGGCCGGACTGGCACATGCGGCTGTCGTCCAGGTCCGCTGAACCCGTGACCGATGCGGTCAGCCGAAGAGCCGGTACGAGGCGCGGTAGATGGGGTCCGTCTGCGCGAGGATGTCCCGGCGCACCTCGTGCATCCGCTGGTAGAGAGGGTGGTTTCCGGGGTCGGGACGGAAGACGGCTCCGGGGCGGACCATGGCGTCGACGGCGTCGTCGAAGCTCGCGTACAGGCCCACACCGACCGCGGCGCAGATCGCCGCACCGAGGCCCGCGGCGTTGTTGACGGCGGCACGCACGGCGGGGACGCCGAAGACGTCAGCGAAGATCTGCATCATCACGTGGGAGTGGGAGCCGCCGCCCGAGACGATCGTCTGCTGGTAGTCCGTGCCGAGTTCGGCGCCCATCGTCATGGCGTGCCCGTGCACGGTCAGCGCCAGCGCCTCCAGGATGGAGCGGTAGATGTGGAACCGCCCCTGCCGGCCGTCGAAACCGAGGATGGAGCCCTTGCGGTACGGGGCGTCGGTGGGAGCGAGCCAGTCGAGCACCGTCATCAGGCCGTCCGAACCGGCCGGAACGGTGGCGGCTCCGCGGTTGAGGGCCTCCTCGACGGACATTCCTTCGCGGGCCGCGGCCTGCGCCGCCTCTTCACCCAGCAGGTCGCGGAACCAGCTGACGGTCCACATCCCGCGCCGCACCCCGAAGCTCTCGTAGAGGTACTCGTGGGGCCGGCTCGCGTAGTTGGTCCAGAAGCCGGTCGCGTCCTTGACGTTGCGGGCCCCGGTGGCCATCCCGGCCACGTAGGTGCCCAGGGAGACCAGCAGGGTGCCGGGGTCGCTCAGACCGCAGCCGAGTGCCTCGACGGCCTTGTCGTTGGCGGTGGCGACCACCGGCAGGCCGGCCGGGATCCCGGTGTGCGCGGCCGCCTCGGCGGTGACCTCTCCGAGTACGTCGCCGGGCTGCACCGTCTCGAAGAGCATCTCCCGGGGGATGCCGTACTTCGCCAGCTCCGCGTCGTCGGCCGTCCACCGCCAGGTGTCGGAGTCCATCGGCCACATGCCCGCGTAGTTGGCCGCGGTGTCCCTGCTCCGCCCGGTGAGGCGGCGGGTGATGTAGCCGGAGGAGGTGGTGACGTACCGCACCTGCGGATCGGTGTGTTCGTACGGGCGCGAGACGCGCTCGTCCATCCAGCTCATCACCGGGCTCGCCAGAGTGCCGTCGGCGCGCAGCAGGGCGCGGCAGAAGCGGATGGTGCACAGGCCGACGCCGACGATGTCCGCCGGGTCACCGGGAAAGGCGGCCAGGGCGCGCCGGCTGGCCTCGCCGATGGAGGTCCACAGGTCGTCCTGCGGGTGCTCGATGATCCCGGGGCGCGGGGTGTCGTAGGGGCGCAGCGCCTGACGGCCCTCGCACACGACGGTCCCGGACTCGTCGAAGATGGTGACCTTCGAACTCTGCGAGCCGTTGTCGATGCCGATGAGGTAGCGCGCCATGCCTGCTCCGTGTGTTTCTCGGGCCGTGTGCTCCGCCGTGGGAGCCGTACGGACGCGGCCCGGTCGCGACGTCCGCACGACGTGGGCCGGGACCGGCTGTCGGTCCCGGCCGGGTGTCAGCCCTCGATCGGGAAGATCGTGCCCTTGTTCATGATCCCGTTGGGGTCGAAGGCCGCCTTGAGCTTCGCCAGCATGTGGTAGGCGCTGCCGTGCTCCTCCTGCGTCCAGGCGGTGCGGTACTTGCCGATGCCGTGGTGATGGACCATCGAGCCGCCGACCTTCAGGGCCTCCTCGACGATGATCGCGTTGATCGGGATGTGGTACTTCTCGATCTCCTCGCGCGGCTCGCAGTCGATGTCGTAGTCGTACACGAAGTAGAGGTTCGTGCCCGTCTGGTAGCTGTGGGACGAGTGGGCGCCCAGCATGGTGAGGTCGCCGGCGTGCGGATACTCGCTGCGGATGCGGCGCATCACGTTCTCGTACAACTCGACGGTGCGCGACCAGTCGGCGGAGACCTCGGTGGTGTAGCCGAGGTGCCGGTCCGCCAGCATGCTCGCCTTCTCGGCCTCTATCTTGTCCGAGCCCCAGTTGAGGTTGTCGAACCAGGTGCGGATGAGGTCCGGATCGACCTTCTCGTGCGGGTACTGGTCGATGACGCGCTCGATCTCGTCGCTGGTGGCGCGCACGATGCCCTTGGGCCCCTCGGCGACGAAGACCACCACGCACTTGCCCTGGTGGAAGTGGGCGAAGTGCTGGCGGGCGTCCTCGGGCGAGTACAGCCGGACGACCGAGGGCCGGAAGCCGCCGGTCACGACCTCCCGGATCGCCGCGATGCCGGTGGCCATGTCGTCGACCAGGAAGCCGTGGAACTCGTTGTTCTCCGGCATGTACTTGAAGACCTTGACGGTGACCTCGGTGACGTAGCACAGGGCACCCTCGTTGCCGATGACGATGTGCCGGATGTCCGGGCCGGTCGAGCGGCGCGGGACGTTCTTGATCCGGCTGACCGTGCCGTCGGGGAAGACCGCCTCCAGTCCGACGACCATGTCCTCGATCGCGCCGTAGAGCGTGGAGAACTGGCCGATGGAACGGGTCGCCACCAGGCCGCCCATCTGGGCCAGCGGCTTGGACTGGGGCGAGTGGCCGGTGGTGAGGCCCTGCGCCCGCAGGGTGTCCTCCAGCACCTGGAGCGGCACTCCGCACTCCGCGGTGACCTGCATGTTCTCCACGTCGATGGACACGATCCGATCGAGGCCGGAGCCGTCCAGGACGATGGTGTCCTCGACGACGGTCTCCAGACCGCCCTCGGTCCCGGTGCGGCCGGTGCGGGCGACGACGTTGACGCGGTTCTCGTCGGCGAAGGCCAGCACGGCGGCCACGTCCTGCGTGCTTCCGGCCTCGACGATCGCGGCGGGGATCGGCCCGTCGAAGATGCCGTGCACCGACTGGTACTTCTTGAAGCGGTCGACGCTCGCCAGGCGCAACTGCTCCTCGTCGGTGACCACGCGGGCGGGGCCGACCAGCTCCCGGAGGCGGGCGACGATCTCGTCGCGGCTCAGCTTCGATGCGGACTGGACCATGGGGATCTACCTCGTATCTGCGGGTGGAGGGGGGCTGAACCGCTCAGCGGACCAGGTATCCGCCGTCGACGGCCAGGACGTGGCCGTTCACGTAGTCGGAAGCGCGGCTGGCCAGGAACACGGTCGCGCCCATCAGGTCGGCGACCTCTCCCCAGCGGCCGGCGGGGATGTGGTCCAGGACGCGTTGGTTGGTCTCGGGGTCGGACCTGGTCGCTTCGGTGATCTTCGTGGCGAAGTAGCCGGGGGCGATCGCGTTGACCTGGATGTTGTGCTGGGCGAGTTCGTCGCAGTACGCCTTGGTGAAGCCGACGATGCCGTGCTTGGTGGCGGCGTAGGCGGGCGACCACTGGCCGCCCAGGAAGGAGAACATCGACGCGATGTTGATGATCTTCCCGGAACGCTGCGGGATCATGTGCGCGATGGCCTCGTGCGCCAGCTCGAACGCGGCGGTGAGGTTGACCGAGACCATCGGGTCCCACTCGGCGCGGCCGAAGTCCTCGACCTTGGCCAGCTTGGAGATCCCGGCGGAGTTCACCAGGATGTCGACCGATCCGAAGGCGTCCACGCAGCCCTGGACCACCTGCCGGGGAACGTCCGGGGCGGTGATGTCGGCCTCCAGGAACTCCATCCGGCGGCCTTCGGCCTCGATGAGCCGGCCGGTCTCGCCGCCGTCCTCCGCCAGGGCGGGGACGAAGACGTTCGCGCCGGCCTTGGCGAGCGCGAGGGAGAACGCTTGCCCCAGGCCGGTGTTGCCGCCGGTGACGATCGCGTTCTTGCCGTCCAGGGAGAAGAAGTCCCGGGAGAATTCGGTGATGTTCATGAGTGCTGCACCTCGTCGTGCTGGTGGGTGGACCGCTGGTGACCTCGTGCCGCCGCGGGCGGCTGGCCGGCGTCAGCCGGCGGGCCACTCCACGGCCAGGTACTGGGTCTCCAGGAACGCCTCGATGCCGTCCGTAGCGCCTTCCCGGCCCAGGCCGGACTGCTTGACACCGCCGAAGGGGGCGGCGGGATCGGACAGCAGGCCGCGGTTGATCCCGACCATGCCCGCCTCGATCCGCTCGGCGATCCTGACGGCACGGCCGAGGTCGCGGGAGTACACGTAGGCGGCCAGCCCGTACGGGGTGTCGTTGGCCGCGGCCACCACCTCGTCCTCGTCGTCGAACACGGCGATCGGGGCGACCGGGCCGAAGACCTCCTCGCGCATGATCCGCGCGTCCGGGGTGACGCCGGACAGTACCGTCGCCGGGTGGAAGCAGCCCGGCCCGTCGGGCGTGGGTCCCTGGGCCGTGACGGTCGCACCCCGCTCGACCGCGTCGGCGACGAGCGAGTGGATCTTGTCGATCGCCGCCTGGTTCACCATCGCCCCCAGCTCGACCCCGTCCTCCAGACCGGGGCCGATGCGCACCGCCTCCATCGCCTCGCCGAACTTGCGGGTGAACTCCTCGGCCACGTCCCGGTGCACGTAGAAGCGGTTGGCGGCGATGCAGACCTCGCCGCCGCCGCGCATCTTGGCGTCCATGGCGCCGCGCACGGCGGCATCGACGTCGGCGTCGGCGAGCACGATGAACGGCGCGTTGCCGCCCAGCTCCATCGTCGTGTTCTTCACCGTCTCGGCGGCCTGCCGCAGCAGCAGCTTGCCCGTCCCCGTGGAACCGGTGAAGGAGAACTTCCGCACCCGCTCGTCGTCCATCCACACGCCGACCACCTCGGCCGCCCGGTCGGTGGGCACCACGTTGAAGGCGCCCGCCGGCAGCCCCGCCTCGTGCAGGATCGCCGCGATCGCGATCGCGGTCAGCGGGGTCTCGGGGGCAGGCTTGAGCACGACCGTGCAGCCGGCGGCCAGGGCCGGCGCGGCCTTGCGGGTCACCATGGCGGCGGGCAGGTTCCACGGGGTGACGTGGGCCGTGACGCCCACCGGCTGCTTGCGGATCAGGTGCCGGAAACCGCCGGAGGGGGAGTCGCCGAACCCGGAGCCGATGCGCACGGCCTCCTCGGAGTACCAGCGGAAGAACTCCGCGGCGTACCCGACCTCGGCCCTGGCATCCCGCAGCGACTTGCCGTTCTCCCAGACCATCAGCTTCGCCAGCTCGTCGATCCGCTCGTGCATCAGGTCGTACGCACGCCGCAGGATCTCCGCCCGCTGCCGCGGGGCGACCGAGCGCCATACCGGGAACGCCGTCGCGGCCGCGTCCACCGCGGCGACGGCCTCGGCGGCGCCTGCGGAGGAGACCTCGCGCAGGAGCCCGGCGGTGGCCGGGTCGACGACGGGGTAGCTGCGCCCGTCCGCCGCCGGTGTCCAGGCTCCGTCGATGAACAGGTCGCCGGCACCGGCCGAGGCCGTGGCGATGTCGCTGATGTCCATGGGGGTATTCCTCGCTCGTGGGCTGTGCCGTGAGGCCCGGGAGAGGCCGTGCCGCGCTGCCCGTGCCGGAATGGGCCGCAGCGCCGCCGCCGCATCCCGATGGCCGAAAGGCCCGGTCGGCGCGGCACGGTGGGACCCGCGGGTCGTGCCGAATGTACGGGCGGTTCGAAGAGCCGGACAAGGCGGCATCGAAGATCGCAACAATGGTTGCGCTGGCGACAACCGCCCCCTGAGCAGCGCCCCCGCCGGCGGGCCGACCCCACCGTGTCCCCGGTGGCGATGGCGATCGCCGCCGGGACCGTTGAACAGCTCGTCCGGCATCGCGGTCCCGGCCTTCGGCCGCAGTACCGGGTCAGCGGAGACCTCGTCACCGGGTCCGGGTGTTCTCCCCGACCGACCGTCCTCGTCGGCCGGTCACAGGGCGGGAGCGGCCCGCGGACCGGACGGCACCCAGCCCAGCTGGATCGAGAGCCGCAGGGCGGTGCGAGCGGTGGCGCGGCCCGCCTCGGCCGTCCGCGGACCCAGACGCTCCACGGGCCCGGACACATTGACCGCGGCGATGACCCGGCCCCGGTAGTCACGTACCGGCGCGGAGACCCCAACCAGTCCCGGTTCGAACTCCTCGTGCTCCTCGGCCCAGCCGCGCCGCCGAACGGTCTGGATCTCCGCCCACAGCTGCGGCAGCGTGTGAACGGGTGAGGCGGGCCTCCCGGGTGACAGGTCCAAGTCGGAGCCGAAACGCACGTACAGCTCGTCGGGTGTGGCGTCGACGAGCAGGGCCCGCCCCGAGGAGGTGCAGGCGGCCGGCACCCACTGGCCCTCCCAGTCGTGAGCGCGGTAGGAGTGCCCGGACAGGGACAGCAGCGTGAGCACCTGCCGGTCGCGCAGGACGCACAGGTGCGCGGTCTCCTCCAGGTCCACGGCGAGGTCCTGCACCAGCGGCTGGGCCAGCCGGAACAGGCGCTGCTCACTGGTGCGCCCGACCAGTGAGAACAGTCGCCAGCCCACGCGGTACTCCAGGGTGCCCGGATCGCGTTCGACGATGCCCTCGTCGGCCAGCGCCCGCAGTGCTCGGGAGACCTGGCCCTTGTCACGGCCCACCATCTGGGCGATCCGGACCACGCCGAGACCTCCGCCGTTCGCGCGGGCCTCGTCGGAGGCCAGCGCTTCCAGAAGTTCGAGGTCCCGGCGCAGTCCGCGGCCGCGGCCGTCGGAGACCGGGCCGCGGGGGTCCGGCAGGCCCGGCGACGCCGTGGCGGGGGTGGTGGGCGGGCCCTGACCGTCGGGCGCGGGGCCCGACTCGCCCGACATGGAAATGCTCAGCACGGGGCCAGGGTAAACACACCGCGAACCGTTCGCGGTTGTCGCAAGCGCAACTGTGATTGCGATTACCGTTGCCGCCTTGCCGCTGTCTCCCGCACCGGCCTAGATTCCGGAGCAGGCCCGGCCCACGCCCCCCGCGGCGACGGCGCACGGGCTGTCGTACGCCTCCGACCAGCGTGTCCGCCGGGCCCGGGGGTTTCTCCCGGACGCGTTCCGCGTCACATGGACACCACTGGTACCGCCTGTCGAGGAGCTTCGGCATGACCTTCGCCCGCACCGCGCTGATCGGCGAGTCCTTCGTCGGTCAGGGCCCCAACGCGGCCCACACCAACATCGTCCTCGGCCGCCGCGGCGGTCCCGTGGAGGGTGCCTGGGCGACAGCCCTGGCCTCGCCCAGCGCCGGATACGCGCCGTTCGTCACGGTGGTGCGCCCCTCCGTCCCGGTCAAGCCCTTCACCCTCTTCGTGAACAAGGCGGAGGCCGAGGGCGAACTGCACGAGCGCGCCACCTGGGGCTCCGCACAGGCCGGTCTCGCCGCCGGCGTCAGCGACGCGGTCGCGCAGGGCCTGATCCCGGCGGACGAGGTGGAGGAACTGCTGATCATCGCAGCGGTGTGGGTCAACCCCCAGGTGGACGACCTGGACGAGTCCTTCCGCAACCAGCGGACCGCCGCCTACGAGGCTGTCGCAGCCGCCGTCCGCTCCCTGCCCGGCATCGACGAGATCCTCGGTATCGCCGCGGCCGGACCGGCCAACCCCTTCTACACGCCGAGCGCCGAGCAATTGGCGGCCTCCGCCCCCGGCACGGCCCGTCACTGAGCCGTCGCCCGTGCGGCCGGACCACCCGCCCCGGCGGCCTGTCCGGACTCCGACCCCATCACATAGCAGCGAGGGAAAACCATGCAGATCGGATTCATCGGCCTCGGGAACATGGGCGGGCACATGGCCCGCAACCTCATCGAAGCCGGCTATCCGGTCGTCGTGCACGACGTCCGGGAGGCCAGTGCCGCCCAGCATACAGCCCTGGGCGCCGCCTGGGCGGCGACCCCGGCCGACTGCGCCGCGAAGGCCGACGTGCTGATCACCATGCTGCCCAACCCGCGCATCGTGGAGGACGTCATGCTGCGTGGAGGGGCGGCTGCCGCCCTGCCGGAAGGAGCGCTGTGGATCGACATGTCCACCTCGACTCCGGAGGCCGCGCGCAGGGTCATGGACGAGGTACTGGAACCCAGGGGCCTGCGGATGCTGGACGCCCCGGTGAGCGGCATGGCCAAGGGCGCCCGCACGGGCACCCTGCAGATCTTCGTCGGCGGCACCGAGGCGGACTTCACCCGTGCGCTGCCGGTCTTGGAGGTCATGGGAGACCCGGAGCGGATCATGCGCGTCGGCGACCAGGGCAGCGGCTACACCGTCAAGCTGATGATCAACCTCCTCTGGTTCGCCCATCTGGTCGCCACCTCGGAGGTGCTGGCAATGGGCGTCAAGGCCGGTGTCGACCTAGGAGTGCTGCGTTCCGCGCTGCTGGCGAGCCCCGCCGCGTCCAACTTCCTCGAGAACGACATCCTGTGCATCCTGGACTCCGGTGACTACGACGAGTCGTTCGCGATGGCGCTGGCCTGCAAGGACCTGGGCCTCGCCGTCGACCTGGGCCGGGACGTGGGCGTCTCCACCGAGCTGTCCGCCCTGGTCGAGCAGATCTACCGCCGGGCCAGGGCCCGCTACGGCGACCTGTCCGGTGAGATGGTCCCGGTGAGGCTGTACGAGGAGCTGGCCGGCCAGGACTTCCGGCTGGCCGGCATCGAGGCGGCGGCCTCCTGAACTCCTGCGAACCATAGAGATCCCAACGCGCGTGTTCCCGGACGGGACACGCGCGTTGTCGTTTGCGCGGGCGGGGGGTCGCCCGGCGATCCCACTCTGTCGGGGACGAGGCGTCGTCGTGCCCACTGCCGGAACGGCCCCGGCCCGGTCTCCGCACGGACTCGTAACGCGGACCGGGCACCGCACGTTCGACTCGGCGCGGGGCACACGAACTTCCCGGTCCCCGCATCCTGATCGATGCCCGGCGACGCTGTCGCGCCTGTCACGGCGAGACGCTTCGCCACGGCACGGCCGACCGGGCGCCGGGACGCACGACGCCCGCATCGGTGGGCAGCCTCCCGCGCTCACGTGCGGTCTGGTGCGGCCGCCCGCCGGTTCCCGCGCCCTTCTCGAAGGCCGTCCCGCACGACACTCAAAACGCCCGTGGCCACGGCAGACATATCTGTCGTGGCCACGGGCGTCCTCGGTCCCGGGTGTGCCCGGGGCGGTCAGCCGTGGTGGGGACGCGCGCTCCGGGCGGCCTGCGCGAGGTCCATGTCCGTGGTCTCCGGTGCGAGGAACTGGGAGATCAGGCCGCCGAGGGCCAGGACACCGGCTCCCGTCCACATCACGAAACCGACGCCGAAGTGGTTGAGGCCGATGGGCAGCAGAAAGGTGCCGATGGCGGCACCGACGCGGCTCATCGCGGCCGCGAAGCCCACGCCGGTGGTGCGGACGGAGGTCGGGAAGACCTCGAGGGGGTAGACCGCCGTCAGCGCGCTGGATGCGGCATTCAGGAAGATGAAGAACAGGAAGCCGATGACGACGACCGGGGTGGAGTCGGGCCACAGGGCGACCACCGCCAGGCTGGCGGCGGTGATCCAGAAGGGCGGGATCAGCAGCTTGCGGCGGCCGATGCGGTCGACGACCGCGGTCCCGAGCGCGACTCCCAGTACCGCGGTGACGGAGTAGACCAACAGCGCGGCGGTAGCGTCGTCGCCCAGACCGAGCGCGTCGAAGACCTTGGTCCAGAACGTGCCGATCGCGAAGTACGGCAGTACCAGAAAGGCCCAGAAAGAGCTGGAGAAAACGGTGCTGCGAATGTGTCTACGGCTGAACAGGGCCCGAAAGCTGTCCTTCCTCTCCGCGTCGGCCACCTCCGCCTCGACGTCGATCTCCATGCCGTACCTCGCGATCAGCTCCTCGGCCTCCGCCCGCCGGTCCTTGCTGAGCAGCCATCGAGCCGACTCCGGAACCCCTCCTCGCAGTGCCAGGCAGATCGCGGCGATGATCGCGCTGCTGCCGAGCGTCCAGCGCCAGCCGCCGTCCAGGTGGGCCAGTCCTGCGCCGACGATCGTGGCCACCATGTAGCCGACGTACCAGCTGACCTCCAAGCTGGCCAGCAGGCGGCCGCGGTTGCGGCGTGGAGCGTACTCGGACAGCAGCGGGGCGCCGATCGCGTATTCGCCGCCGATCGCGATGCCCATGACCAGCCGGACCACGAACAGCTGCGGACCATCCGTGACGAAGAACTGGATGACCGATCCCACCAGGAAGATCATCATGTCGATCAGGAAGACCGGCCGACGGCCCAGCCGGTCGGCCAGCCATCCGAAGACCGGGCCGCCGACGAAGATGCCGATCAGCGGCGAGGCTCCGATCAGACCCTGCCACAGGGTGGAGAGGTGCAGGTCGGCGGTGAGCGCGGCAAGAGCCATGCCGATGCCGCCGATGATGTAGCCGTCGAGGCCTTCGCCTATCTGCGTGGCCAGCTTCAGCTTGAGCAGCAGCCGTCTGCGGTCGCGGTCCGCGGTGGTGGACTGTGGTTGAACCGGGGTTTGTCCGACGGGCGTCATTGCCATGTCAGGCTGTCCTTGTCATCGAAAGTTCGATTGCCCTTGGTGGCGCTGGGCGGACGGTGACGCAACACGCGGGCTACCCGTCCGGGCTGCCATGAAAGTAAGGTCGGCCACGGTCGAGAACAAGATCGGACCACATATCGCAACCATGGTTGCGCCAGCGGCAACCGCACTGCCGAAGACCACCGGCAGCGGGACACGACAATGCGCGTGATCTGTTCCCGGGCCACCAGGCGGACGAGGTCCGCCTCGTGTGCCGACGGCGCGCCCTGCGCGGTGCGGCGAGTGGTCGCCGCACGGCTGAGGTTGCGCAGCGGCCGGCCCGTGGCCGGGTGACGGACATCCGGACCAGCGGGCGCGGTCGGCGCTGTCGTCCTGCGCATCGGCGGCGAGCAGGGCCCGGCCCTCAGCTGTCCGTGGGCGTTTCCGCCCGCTCGTGGTGCCGTACCTCGGTCCCGGCGGCGAGAAGGTGCGCGCACAGCGGCGCAGGGGGTACGCCGCCCAAGCAGTCCGCGCCAGCGGCGAGGCTGCGCACGGTGCTGGGCGGCAGCGGCCACTCGACGGCGGGGTCCGGCGCGTGAACCGTTCGGCTGTGCGCCGGATTCAAGGGTGTGCTGCGCCGCGGGTCCTCGCCGTCACGGCCGGCTTTCCGGGCAGGGCGATACGAACCTGAGTTGTCACACGGTGTTTGGTGACGAGAAGCAGGTCAGTGAGATCGCTTCATCCTGAATTTGCAGGTCACGGGGCTGGTGTGGCCGGTCATGGGGGTGCTCATGCTGGTCGGTGGCGTGATCGGTAGCAGGTGATCGTCTGATCATGGAGCGATTCGCCGGAACTGCGGCCGCAGGGGGTCAGTGCCGTCTACTGACCACGGAATCAAGGGAGTTCACAGGACGGGAGAGGGGGGCGACCGGTGGCTGCGGTGCAGACGTGGGCGATTCGGCGGCGGGTCGTGCTGGCGGACCGGTTCGAGCAGCTGGGCAAGGACTGGCGGAGACGGAAGCCGAGGTGGCCCGCCTGGAGCAGGCCGCAGTGGCGGGCCGTCGCCCGGCGCGAGGCACACCAGCGCCACTGTCGGCGGCCGAGCACGTCGGGGAGGCGCCGGAGCGGATCGCATCCGAGGTGGCGCCGCAGCTCACTGGAAACGCGCTGCACCACGTGTCCTGCCTCACACTCGAGGTCGCTAGGCAACCTCTCCACCGCTTGAATCTTCTCCTTTCGAGTGAAGATCCTGAAGAGGCGGCCTCGCCTGCTCATAATCCTGACCCTGGCCGTGGTGGCGGCCGTGACGGTGACCGTCGTCATGGTCATCCAGGCGAACAAGATGGAGACGCTCTCCCCGGGCGAGGAACGCGACCGGGCCGCGTCAGGAGCACGCGTACCGTCGGGGCAGGTGGACTGCCGGAAGGTCAAGTGCATCGCGCTCACCTTCGACGGCAATCCGGGCGAACCCACCGACCGGCTGATGGACCTCCTGAAGGAGTACAAGGCGCCGTCGACGTTCTTCCTCGAGGGCCGGCGCATCCACAAGTTCCCGGATGTGGTGCGGCGGATCGCCAAGGACGGCCACGAGATCGGGGACCACACCTGGACGCACGCGGTGCTGACCGATGTCTCTGATGCGCAGATCCGCGACGAGCTGCGCCGCACGGCACGGGCCATCTCCGGCATCACGGGCAGCGAGCCGATGCTGATGCGCCCGCCCCAGGGCCGCACCGACGACCGCGTCTCCAAGGTCTCGAAAGAACTGGGGATGGCACAGGTGCTGTGGACGGTGACCGCGAAGGACTACGAGACGGATGACACCGCGCTGATCACCAGGCGCGTACTCGAGGGCGCCGGCCGCGACGGGATCATCCTGCTCCACCCGCTGCACAAGGGCACCGTGCCGGCCATGCCTTCCATCCTGAAGGCGCTCAGCAAGCAGGGCTACACCTTCGTGACCGTCTCCCAGCTGCTCGCTCCGTCCAAGGCCGAGCCCGGCAAGATCTACAAGTGACTGACTGACGCGCGAAGCGTCCGCCTCCCTGGGCCCCTCGCCACCGCGGGAGCGGCGGCCACCGGTTCCGCCGAGCTCCGGCGACTCGTTCGGCATCCCATTTCAGGTGCGGTCGGTCGTGAGGGCGCTCGTGCTGGCCGGTGGCGTGATCGGTAGCAGGTGATCGTCCGTCACCGGGAGACCTCGGCGCGAGTGAGGACGAGCGGAGCCAGCAGCAGCATGGTGGCGTGACGGGCGTTCAGGCGCAGCTTGGTGAGCACGCGCCAATTTTTCACGTCGGCGAATCCATGCTCGTTCGCAGCGCGTTCGCGGGCCACGAGCTTGTTCGCCCCCTTCTGCGCGCGGGTCAGACGCCGGCCGCGTGCGGCGCGGTAGCCGGTGATGATCACCGGGTTGTCCCGGTCGTCGTCGAGACCGAGGAAGCCGAGGTTTCCGACGGGTCGTCAACTCGCAAGCACGGTGAGCAGTTTTACTGAACCCCTGAGGGTCTTCGCCACGTTCGGCCTACTGGGCTCTTCTCAACTTCCCATGTCAGCACGGCAGTATGGATGACACCGAGGCCGTCAACCTCCTGGCCGCCCTCGCCCTCACCCTCACCGAAGCCGTACAAGCGGCGTCGACGAAGGCGTACGTGATCCTGGGCGGGACCTATGTCCCGCTGGAGAGCGGGAAGTTACTGTATCTGGCCACCGTCATCGACCTCGCCTCACGCCGGCTGGGCGATCGCGGACCACATGCGCGCTGACCTCGTCACCGACGCCCTGTCCGCCGCCGAACGCACCCGCGGCAGCCTCGCCGGAGCGGTCATGCACACCGACCACGGAGCCCAGTACACGAGCAGAGCGTTCGCCGACGCATGCCGCAGGACAGGCGTGATCCAGAGCATGAGCGCCCTCGGCAGCTCGGCGGACAACGCGCTCGCTGAGTCCTTCAACGCCACCTGCAAGACGGAGACCCTCCAGGACTGCGGTGCCTGGACCGACGAGCGCGAAGCCCGACTCGACCTGTTGCGCTGGCTGCACCGCTACGACAGGGTCTGCCGCACGATCGGGTGACATCTGAACTGGCTTGCCCTATGGGGCGGGTGAGAAGGATGTCGCTGTGCTCAAGCCTTATCCGGAAGAGTTCCGCGAGGACGTCGTGCGGGTCGCGAGGAACCGCGGGCCGGGTGTGAGGTCGAGCAGGTGGCCACCGACTTCGGAGTCCATCCGATGACGTTGTGGAAGTGGATGCGTCGCGCGGACATCGACGACGGGACCACGCCCGGGGTGACCAGCCAGGGAGCGCCGAGCTTCGGGAAGCGCGTCGGCGGATCAAGCTGCTGGAGCAGGAGAACGAGGTCCTGCGCCGGGCCGCGGCCTATCTGTCGCAGGCGCACCTGCCGGGAAAAGGATCTACCCGCTCGTGAAGGAGCTGGCCGTGGACGGGGTGCCCGTCACGATTGCGTGCCGGGTGCTGAAGCTCGCCAGACAGCCCTACTACCGCTGGCTGGACCAGCCGGTGACCGATGCCATCCTGGAGGAGGCGTATCGCGCGAACGCGCTGTTCGACGCGCACCGTGACGACCCGGAGTTCGGCTACCGCTTCCTGGCCGACGAAGCGCGCGGCGCCGGGGCCGTGATGGCGGACCGGACTGCATGACGGATCTGCCGGGACAACCGCTGGTGAAGCGTGTTCGGCAAGAAGCGTGGCAAGGGCAAGAAGGCCGGCCCGCCGGTGCACGACGACCTGGTCCGTCGTGACTTCACCGCGACCTGTGCGAACCGGCTGTGGCTTGCCGACATCACCGAGCACGCCACCGGCGAAGCCAAGCTCTACCTTCGCGCGATCAAGGACGCCTTCAGCAACAGGATCGTGGGCTACTGCATCGATGCGCGGATGAAGTCCCCCCTGGCCGTGGCAGCCCTGGACAACGCCGTGGCCCGGCGTGGAGACGTCGACGGGTGCACTCTGCACAGCGCTCGCGGATCGCAGTCCCGCTCCCGGAAGTTCGTCCGGGCGCTCGACCGCCACCGGATGGCCGGATCGATAGGGAGGGTCGGAGCTGCTGGCGACGACGCAGCCATGGAGTCCTTCTTCAGCCTGCTGCAAAAGAACGTCTTCGACCGCCGTGTCTGGGCCACCCGCGAAGAACTCCGGATCGCGATCGTGACCTGGATCGAGCGGACCTACCACCGACGCCGCAGATAAACGTCGCTCGGCCGGCTGACACCCGTCGAATTCGAGACCGTCATGACCACGCCGGCCCTCAAGGCCGCGTGACCGCACCTGTCACCCGAACCTGCATCAGACCCCTCGGCTCGAAGAAGCTCATTCGCCGCCGACACCATGGTGAGAATGGGCACCTCCCACCCGTCGGTACGAAGCCAACTCCTACCGAGCCACGTTGCTGGCCCGTGACGTGATCCGCCTGGGCTACGTCGACAAGGGCGGTACCCGCGCAGCGTCGGAACGCGAGACACCGATAGCCGCTTGTCTCTCCTGCCGGAGCTGATCCCGGAACCTCGCCGGGGCGCGGCAGTCTGCGTCGGGCCTGCACCGGCACCAGTCGGTGCGACACATCTGGGTGTCTGTAGAACCGTCCCATTTCATGGAAACGGACACAGTCACGGACGCGCGCTCACCCAGGACGACGGCCCGCTCCACCTCTCGGCCTGTAGCCCCTACGAGCGGCACGGCGCGCGTGGCCCGGGCTGAAGGCTACCGTGGGATGTCGATGTCGACCGCTCCGGGTGTGCCCCACCGACGGCACAGGCCCAGAACCGAGTCGTCACCTTTCGGCCTGGGTGCTGTAGAAGTAGTCCCGGTTCCAGACGATCTTCCCGTCCAGCACCCGGGTCAACGCCATGACGTCGAGCACACCCAGCACATTGCCGTCCTCGTCCATCATTTTCTGGATTCGCTGGCTCAGCACCACGCCTTCATGCTCGGCGATGCTCTTGACCTCCACGTGGTACCTCGCGGCGCCCGATTCGATGCGGGCATGGTCGAGGAACGCCACCAGGTCCTCAAGGGTCACGACGGGTGCAGTCTCCGTAAAGGCCGACTCCCATGTCACGTTCTCGTGCATGGTCTCACGACAGGCAGATATCGCATGCTCACACGTAGGGCCGAAGTTCTCCCAGAATACACGGACCACCGAAATAGAATCCACACTGCTCACTACATAAACCCCAATCAGCTACTAGGCCAGACAAAGACGGCATAAACGACGTCGTGCCCGACAGCGTGTCAACCAGTGCTTGCCTAGTCAAGCACATTAGGGCTCGAGGAAGCCGCGGCGAGACCGGCCGAGCGGACGGGCCACCGAAATCACTCGCTCGCGTGCTCCTGTCGCGCTGGCCGGCGCAGTGCCAGATCAGCCATCGTCCGGACGACTGGCAGCTCCCGGTGACCCCGCTCTCGGCCGTCCGACTGTCCCGGTGGACCCCCGTCGCCCGCTCGGCTTCGCCCATGGCGAGCCGAAGCGCCCCGGCGTCGGCACAACACGCGCTGGCTGTGTTGCAGGCGTGAACGCAGGAGTGGGCGACATAGATGTAGCCACTCGCGGACCAAGAACCTGGTGTCGTCCGCGATCAGCGCCGCACCGGGATCCCGGGCCTCCACAACTTGGCTAGACGTTTATCCAGGTCTGCTGCTTGTGATGGTTGCCATGAGGTCCGGTTGCCCCTGTTTCCCGACGGTGTGCTCGCGTGCTCGGCGCTTGTTCTTCATGCCGATTGGTCGGCCCGGACCTGCCGTGCTGGGTTTCGGTGCACCGGCCGGTTGAGGTGCCTTGCCGTGGAGGCGGCGAAATCCTCGGCGGACCCGGGCAGGGGTGAGACGTCCTTGGCGTGCGGGCCGCTCCCAGGGTCTGCGAAGGTCCTCGGCAAGGGGCCGGGCCAGGCGGAGCTGGGTGTGGGCGGCGATGAGCAGCCAGGTCCAGCGGTCGGCGGCGGCCGGCTCGCGGAGTCCGGGAGTCGTCCAGCCCAATGTCTGCTTGCATCGCCGCGCCGCGGCTGCCCGTCCACCTGATGCCGGGCGGGCAGCCGGACGCGACGCGGGCCGAGCAACCGCGCACCTGGTGGTGCGCGGCAGCAGTCGGGGCGCTAGCGGCGAAGGCGCTACTTGAGAAGCGGTGGCACCGTCGGGACTTCCATCGCGTTCGCGATGTCGGCCGGCGTCAGCTTGAAGTTCTCGGGGTAGGCGTCGCGCCGCGTACGGCGAGCGGGCTCGGTCGTACGCCAGGTGTACAGGCAGCGGCCGCACTGGAGCACGTCCCACACCCCGGGGACGGGTGAGGTGGCGAGCCGGGCGACCGTGTCGAAGGCACAGCGGGGGCACTCGGCAGGCGGATTGCTCATGGGGGTGTCCTTTCAGGGGAGCTGGGAGGTCGTTCAGGCGCGGCCTGCGAGCATGCTCTGCAGCCGGGCCGCCCACTGCGCGGTCTCCGGCAGGTCCTTGGCGGGTGTGGAGAAGTTGCCGCGGACGTCCGGCGATACCGGCGTCGTCGCGTCGATGATCATCTTGCTGGTGATGCCGGCGGGTTGGGCCGCCGGGGCCAGCTCCAAGACGGACAGGTTGGGGATGACGACAACGTCGTCCTTCGGGTTGACCTTGGCCGACATCGCCCACATGACCTGCGGCAGGTTGAAGGGGTCCACGTCCTCGTCGACGAGGATCACCTGGGACACATAGCCGAGTCCGTGCGGTGTCGTCATGGCGCGCATGCCGACGGCCTTGGCGAAACCGCCGTACCGCTTGGCCGTGGAGATGATCACCATGAGGCCGTGTGTGTACATGGCGTTGACGGCCTGCACTTCGGGGAACTCGGCGCGCAGCTGCTTGAGCAGCGGCACGCACGTGTTGGGGCCGACGAGGTAGTCGCACTCGGTCCACGGCATGCCGAGGTAGAGCGATTCGAAGACCGGGTTCGTACGGAAGGAGACGCGGTCGACGCGGATGACGGGCATGCGGCGCCCGCCCGAGTAGTGGCCGGTGAACTCGCCGAAGGGGCCTTCTATCTGCCGCTTGCGCGACTCGATGACGCCTTCGATGACGACCTCGCTGCCCCAGGGCACGTCGAAGCCGGTGAGCGGCGCGGTGGCGATCGGAGCGGGTGCCTGGCGCAGTGCGCCGGCCATCTCGTACTCGCTGTGGTCGTAGGCCATCGGCATCCCGGCGACGATCGCCATCACCGGGTCGTTGCCGAGAGTGATGGCGATGGGCAGGTCCTCGCCCTTCTCCTCGGCCTTGCGGAGGTGCTGTGCGACGTCGTGCATGGGGACCGGCTGGAAGGCGAGCCGGTTGGTGCCGATCACCTGGATGCGGTACGTGCCGACGTTCTGCTTGCCGAAGTGGCCGGGATCCTCGGGGTCGCGGGAGACGACGGCGGCCTTGTCGAGGTAGAAGCCGCCGTCGCCGTCGTTGAGGCGGAACAGCGGGAGCACCGAAAAGAGGTCGACGGCGTCGCCCTCCTGGGTGTTGTCGCGCCAGGGCGCGTCCTCGCGGCGCTCGGGCGCGACGGGGAAGGCGTCCCAGCGCCGCGCGAACTCCTCCACCTGTTCCTTGACCGGTGTGTTCCTCGGCAGTCCGAGTGCGAGCGCGTGGTTGGCCCAGGAACCGTGCACGTTCATTGCGATCCGGGCGTCGGTGAAGCCCTTGACGTTGTCGAAGTAGAGGGCGGGGGCGTTCTCGCCGATGCGGCCCGTCGCGTTGGCGGCGGCCGCGAGATCGGGTTCGGGCAACACCTCGTCGGAGATGCGCAGCAGCTGCCCCTGCTTGTCCAAGGTGTCGAGGAAGCTGCGCAGATCGTCATAAGCCACGGGGAACTCCTTCACGGGGGTATCGGATGTCAGGCGGCGTCGCGGGCAGCGGTGCGGGCCGCGCGCATTCCGGCCCAGCGCCGCGCGGCGGGCGCGGGCAGCTCGAACTGGTCGAGGATGCGGGCCACCACGTGGTCGACGATGTCGTCGACGGTGCGCGGATGGTTGTAGAAGGCGGGCATGGGCGGCACCAACTGCACGCCCATCCGGGCGAGTTCCAGCATGTTCTGAAGATGGATCTCGCTCAGCGGGGTCTCTCGCGGGACCAGGACGAGTCTGCGCCGCTCCTTCAGCACGACATCGGCGGCGCGCGCGACCAGGCCCTCCGCGTACCCGGTCCTGATCCCGGCGAGGGTCTTCATCGAACACGGCACGATCACCATGCCGTCAGTGCGGAAGGAGCCGGATGAGATGGTGGCGCCCTGGTCGTCGGGGTGGTGCGTGACATCCGCGAGTGCGGACACCTCGGCCACGGACAGACTGGTCTCCAGCTCGATCGTCGTGCGCGCCCACCGGGACAGGACGAGATGCGTCTCCACGTCCGGCAGCTCGCGCAGATTCTCCAGGAGCCGGACACCGAACGGGGCGCCCGTCGCCCCGGTCACTCCCACGACCAACCGCACAGGACCACTCCTCACACGTTGCTGACCTGTGCTTTCACGCTAAGAGGCGATCCGGCCGCGGTGGCGGTACGCTCGGGACTCGCGATGGGGAAAAACGGACAGGATCGGCCGCCCGACGTCAGGGACCTGGCTTACACCCCGGCCGTCGGCGCACCGGCCGGGGTCGAGGTGATGGAGCTCGCCGCCCTGTACGAGCGGGCACGCCGCCACGGCAACGACCCGTACGCGCCGCTGCGCCCGTCCTTCCACCAGCTGATCGGCGCCCGCGACCGGCCGCTGGTGATGGCGGTGGACTTCGTCGAGTACGAACTGCGGCCGGGATCGTGGCTGTGGATCCGGCCGGGACAGGTACAGCGGTTCGGCCCGGATCTGAGGTCCGCGGACGGGGTGATCGTGCTGTTCGAAGCGGGATTCCTGCCGCCCGCGACCGTGGCGGCGGCGCACATGGACCCGCCGTATGAGCAGCGGCCTCTCACGCCCGAGGGCCCGGACGCGGAGGGCGTGCGCCGAGCCCTCGACCATCTCGGATACGAGTACGGCCAGCTGGCCTCGCTGCCGCTGGAGACACACACCGAAGTGCTGCGCGCCCTGCTGTCCGTCCTGGTGATGCGTCTCGCGCAGGCCCGCGGTCCGGCACCGGGTGCCGCCGCCTCGTCCGAGGTGTTCCGCCGCTTCCACGCGGCCGTGGAGCGAGACCACGCGATGACCCGCCGCGTGCAGGACTACGCGGTGGCGCTCGGCTACAGTCCGCGCACGCTGACCCGGGCCACGTCCGCCGCGACCGGCCGCACGGCCAAGCAGTACGTCGACGACCGGTTGCTGCTGGAGGCCAAGCGACTGCTGCGGCACAGCGGCCTGATGGCCAAAGAGGTCGCGGACCGCCTCGGCTTCGTCGACGCCAGCGACTTCACCAAATTCTTCCGGCTGCGGACGGGCGTGACGCCGGGGGCGTTCCGCGGCGGTAGGGACCTCAGGTGATACTCAGCGCGAGGCAAGGTGGGTGCGCCGGCGGCTCTGTCGCCTGCACATTGGTCGGCTCGTATCCCTTGCCGATCTCCTCCTGGGAGACCTCGCGGTCCTCCAGCTCGCACACCTCGTGGTAGCGGACCCGTCCCTGGTCGGTCACGTGGTACTGGTGAACCGGATGCTGTGGTCCTCTGTGGCGCCGACCACCTGGATCGGCACACTTCCAGCCCATGAACGCCGTCAGCGGCCCGCATCTGTCCGCACACCCGCGCCCGGCCCGCGTGGCGTACGCAGCCGGCCCGTGATCGGGCCACCCGTTCGGCTCAGTGTGCGTGGGCCGGCAAGAGGGCACTCCGCTGGGTGCGTTGTGAACGCCCACTGGGCGGTGGTGTCGCGGCCGGCCCCCGAACGCCTGCGCGCGCCCGCACAGCGAGGGACGGCTACCGCCCCCGGCTGACTCAGCCATGCGCGTCATGGAAGGTGGGCCGCCCCGCACGAGGCGACCCACCCCGGCGTCATCTACCGCCGCGCGAGGTCAGTCGCGGTGTCCGTCACGGTGGTCATCGCCGTGGCGCCAGCCGTCACCCCGGTGTCCGCCGCCATGACGCCAGCCGTCACCGCGGTCGTCGCCGCCGCGGTGCCGGTCGTCGCCGCGGCGGTCGCGGTCGTAACCCCAGGACACCTCGTCGACAAGCCAGTCGCGGTCGTCGCGCAGGGTCGCGGTGTCGGAGTGGTTGTCCCACACATCCGCCCGCCGGTCCTGGTACACGTCCGACCTGGTGTCGCGACCGATGCCGGTGTGGACGCGGACGGTCGCGCGGCCGTTCAGCCGGTAGTGGTCGAAGGTGTAGGTGTGGCCGTCCTTGTCGGAGAGGGTCCAGCCGTCCAGATTCACCGCCCGCCGCGAGTCATGGGTGAGCTCCACCCATTCGCCGTTCAGCGAGCAGTTGGAACGGTCGTCCCGGCCCGGGGAGCCGTACTACACCGCCGGGCGGTACTGGCGGCCGTGGTGGTCGGCGGCCGAAGCCGGCGGCGCCACCGCCCCCACCACCGCAGCGGCCACACCGGCGAGGGCGGTCAGACGACGGACGGAAGAAGAAACGGACACAGAGGTCCCCCTTCAAGGTGCGCACGCCCAGCCCAACCCGCGGCATCGAAGCCACGGTTCAGCCCGGTGCGTTGTGCTGGTGCGCAGCCGGTCAGCCGCGCACCCCGCCGGCCGGTACCTGCTCACGTTGACGCCGAAGACGTACGCCGGCACCGGCGTCCAGGTCGTCGTCCCGGGCACCGACCCGGCCGCGCGCGTCCGTGGGGAGTTGCCGGCTTCACACCATTCGCAACGCCGTTCGCAGGGCGAGCGGGGTCGCCGCGGCCCAGGCCTGCGGGGAACACGAGTGGGGGTAGGGCACCGGGCGGACCGTGGCCGTACGGTCGTAGCCGGCCAGCACCTCGGGCAGGCGGTACCCGTAGGGCGCTGCCGCCGCCACCAGACCGTCCACGACCGCGCGGACCTGGTCGGCGAGTCCGTACCGGGCCAGGCCGAGCGCGATGACTGCGTTGTCGTGCGGCCAGGCGCTGCCGCGGTGGTAGGACAGCGGGTGGTAGGGCTTCTGGCCCGCGGCGAGCGTGCGGATCGCCCAGCCGGAGTGGAAGTCCGGCTCCAGCAGCCGCTGTCCGACCCGGCGGGCGCGTGCCGGGTCGAGGATCCCGGACCACAGGAGGTGGCCGGCGTCGGAGGCGAGGGCGTCGACCTGGCGTCCCCGGCCGTCCAGGGCCAGGGCGGGGAAGTCGGTGTCCGGCATCCAGAAGTCGGTGACGAAACGGGTGCGCAGCCCTTCGGCGGCTTCGCGCAGGCGGCCGGCGTAGGACGGGTCCTGCCAGACCGCGGCGGCCAGTTCGGCGGTGCGGACCAGGGCGTCGTAGGCGTAGCCCTGGGCTTCCGAGACGGCGATGGGGCCCTGGGCCTGTGTGCCGTCGGTGAAGCAGATGGCGCCTGCCGAGTCCTTCCAGTTCTGGTTGACCAGGCCGTTCGGGTCGGGCTGGTAGACGAGGTAGCCGTGTTCGTCCAGGCCGCCGTCGGTGAACATCCAGTCGACGGCTCGCCGGGCGTGCTGCTCCAGCCCAACGGCCAGGGACGAGTCGCCGGTCGTCTCGTAGTGGGCGTGGAGCAGGACGAGGAAGAGCGGTGTGGCGTCGACGGCGCCGTAGTAGCGGCCGTAGGGGACCTGCCGGAAGTGCGCGAGTTCACCGTGACGGGTCTCGTGCACGATGCGTCCGGGCTGTTCGCCGCTCACGGGGTCGTGGAGACGGCCCTGGGTCGCCGCGAGGGCGCTCAGTGTGGCGGCTGCCGTCCCCGGCCGCTCGGGCAGCAGGAAGTACGACGTCAGCAGTGAATCGCGGCCGAAGAGGGTGAGGAACCACGGGATGCCGGCGGCGGGGACGGCGACCTCCTCGCCGTCCAGGCCGGTGACCGCGATGGTCAGCAGGTCCACGTCGGCGAGGCCCCGTTCGCAGGTGCGGGCCAGGTCGTCGGCCGGCGCCGTGGTCTGTCGCCGCGGCCGTGGCACGGCGGGAGCACCGGCCGGCAGTCCGTGCGGCAACGCGCGGACGGTGAGACGGAGTTCGGCTTCGCCGTGCGCGGCGAGCGGCAGCTCCCACCGCAGCGTGCGGGCGGTGGGCAGGTCCTCGACGGTGTCGTGACCGGTGGGCGGCGGGTGGCTGACGACGGTGGTCCGGGAGTGCCAGTCGTCGCGGCGGTAGTCGAAGACCAGTCCGTCGTCGGTGTGCTGGCTCTCGCGGCGGGCACCGGGCTTGGCGTAGCGGCGGTCGTCCGCGCGCAGTTCGAACAGGTCGGCGAAGTCGGCGTCGGCGGTGATCTCCACCAGGGCGGTGACCGGCTCGGGACGGTTGCTGACCAGGCGCAGGTGTTCGGTGAACTCCCCTGCACCGACGGACTGTTCGCGGAAGACGGTGTAGGCGGGCGGGTTGTCCCGGGTGGCGCTCGGGGTCAGGACGCAGACGGCGGTGTCGTCCGTCGTGGCGTCGGCGGGCACCAGGGCGACGGGTTCGGTGCCGTCGACGGTCAGGTGCCAGCGGCTGAGGTGGCGGCCGTCGCGCAGGAACAGTCCGTCGGGTGCGGTGCCGTGGGTGCCGTGGATGCCCCCGGTGGTGTCGACACGGGCGAAGGTGGCGTCCCGCACGAGTTGGACGAGGGTGTCGGCCGGGGTCATGGGGTGGGCTCCTTGGGGTCGGCGCACAGCAGGTCGAGCGTGAGGGCGGCGGTCCAGGAGAAGTGCCGGGCGCCCCGGGCAGCACCGGTGGTCGGGTCGACGTACTCGGCGAAGTCGGACCGTCCCGCCTCGCTGAGGAATCCCCGCCGCAGCCGTTCGGCGTCCTGTTCCCGGCCGTGCGTGCGCAGACCGCGGTGGATCAGCCAGGCGGTGTTGAACCAGGCGGGGCCGCGCCAGTAGCGCTGGGCGTCGAAGGCGTGGCCGGTCAGGGCGTAGCTCGGGACGAGCTGGGTGGCCGGTGCGTCGAAGCGCGGGCCGGTGAGGGTGTCGACGAGGCGGCTGACGACGTGCGGCGGCAGGTGAGGGGCGAGGAGCGGTACCAGGCCGGCGACGGAGTCCTCCCCGACCAGGGTGTCGGTGACCAGGTCGCGGACGCGGAACAGACCCGCGTTGTCGTCCCACAGACGGGTCACCAGGTGCCGGGTGAGGGCGTCGGCGCGGGCGGAGTGCGCCGAGGCGTCCGCTCCGGTCTCCCGTGCCATGGCCGCCAGGGCCCGTTCGCTGACGATCAGCAGGGCGTTGAAGCAGGGGTCTTCCACCGCGAAGGCGTGCCGGGCGGCGCGGTCGTCGTAGCCGGCGTCGCGGTAGTCGGTGACCAGGCGGACGTAGCGGCCGTAGTCCAGGTCGGTGGGCCTGTCCGCGGGATGGCCGTGGTTGAGGTCGGCACGACGGAAGGCGTCCGGAGCCGCCGGTTCCACGCGTACGAGGGCCTGGTCCCAGCAGGGGCTGTTGTCCATGCCCGGTTCCCAGGGGTGGACCACGGCGGCTAGTCCGCCACCGCCGAGGTCACGTTGGCCCAGGAGGTAGTCGTGCCAGGCGGCGAGGCGGGGGCGGACTCGGGTGAGGAAGCCGCGCCGGCGGGATTCCTCGGGGTCGGCGCGGTGCACGAGCCAGGCCGCCAGGGCGTGCACTGGTGGCTGGACGATGCCGGACGTCTCGGGTGCCGCCGGCGCGCCCGCCGCCCGCCCGGCGGCGGAGGAGCGCCAGAAGTCGGGGCTGGGGAAGTAGGCGTCGTCCGGTACGGCAGGGTTGAAGACGATGTGAGGTATGCGTCCGTCGGCCCACTGGGCGGACAGCAGTGACTCCAGCTCCTGCTGGGCGCGGCGGACCGAGAGGTGACGCAGGCCGATGGCGATGAAGGCGGAGTCCCAGCTCCACTGGTGGGGGTAGAGGGTGCGGGACGGAACGGTCGAGGCGCCGGTCCAGTTGTCGATGAGGACCCGCGCCGCACCGCGCCGCAGGGTCAGGTCTGCGGCGGCGGTGGGCGCGGGTCGGTCCAGAAGGGACTTCACGCGCCGGACCTCTTGAGGAACGCGGGGACGGACCGGACGGCTTCGACGGGGTCGCCGGTCAGCCGGCACTCGAGGGCGAGGTGCCCGTCGTAGCCGATGGTGTGCAGGGCGCCGAGCCAGGCGGACCAGTCGAGGTGGCCGGCTCCGGGCTGGAAGCGGTTGGAGTCGGAGACCTGGGCGTGGCCGATGACGTCGGCGTGCGCGAGGATCGCGGCCGCGGGGTCGCTCTCCTCGATGTTCATGTGATAGCTGTCGATGCCGATCCTGATCGAATCCAGGCCGGTGGCGCGGATCAGGTCGGCGGCCTGCTCCAGCCGGTTGACCATGTGGTCCTCGTACCGGTTCAGCGGCTCCAGGAAGAGGGTCACACCTTCCCTGCGGGCGTGTTCGCCGAGTTCGGTCAGGCCGCTGAGCAGGACCTCGCGGTCCTCTTCCTCGGTGCGCGGGGGTTCGAAGGGCGGCAGACGGCGGGAGAACATGCCGTACGAGGCCGGGGTCTGGGCGCCCCGGCCGCCGATCTCCGCGATGACGGTGAGCTGGGATTTCATCTGGTCGACGGCGTCGCGGCGCAGGTCCGCGTCGAAGGCGCCGAGGAAGTGCAGCATGTCGACGCACACGGTGGGCATGACCACGCCGTCCTTGCGGGCCTTCTTCAGTTCGTCGAGGCGGGAGGCGAAGTGGAAGTCGCCCTTGCCGCGCAGTTCGATGGCGTCGTAGCCCGCCTGCTGGGCGAACTCCCACTTGGCCTGCAGGGTGTCTCCGGGCAGGAGTTGTTCCTGCGCCGCGGTCTTGAGCATGAGGGGCCTTTCGGAGCGTTCAGAATTCCAGCACGACCTGCAGCGCCTCGGCGGGGCGCTCGTCGAGCAGCACGTAGGCGTCGGCGGCGTCGGCGACCGGGATGACGTGGCTGACCAGGGAGGTGACGTCCACCTGGCCCTCGGCGACCAGCCGCAGGAAGGTCTGCTGGAGGCGCTCCACGGTCCAGCGGTGGGACAGCTGCGGGGGGACGCCGCCGATCTGGGAGCAGATGAGCTGCACGCGGTTGTGGTGGAACTCGTCGCCGAGGCGCAGGCCGATTCCGTCGCCCTGGTAGAAGCCGGAGGCCACCACCCGGCCGCCGACGGCGACCGAGCGCAGCGCGGTGTGCAGGGCGGGGTAGGCGCCGCTGATCTCGATGGCGAGGTCGGCGCCGAGGCCGCCGGTGGCTTCCCGGATGCGTTCGGCGACCTCGTCGGTGCGGGCGTTGAGGGTGTGCCGGGCTCCGTAGCGCTCGGCCGTCTTCAGGCGGCTGTCGAGGGCGTCGACGGCGGTGACGCGGGCGCCGTTGAGTTGGGCGAGGCGGGTGGTGAGCAGTCCGATGACGCCCTGGCCGAAGACGGCGACGTCCTCGCCGAGGTGGATGTCGCCGGCCAGGACGGCGTTGTAGGCGATGGCGCCGACCCGGGCGAAGGCGCCGGCCAGCGGCTCCAGGCCAGCGGGCAGGGTGTGGCCGATCATGCGCTCGGCGGGGACGATGCCCTCGCTGCGGTGGCCCCAGATGCCCCAGACCAGGTCGCCCGCTTGCGGCAGGCCCGGGGTCCCGGTCAGGTCGGGGGCGGCTTCGACGACCTCCCCGACCTCGGAGTAGCCCCAGCCGGCCACGGGGTACTGGATGCCGGCCGCGCCGTCGCGGAACAGCCGGGCCTCGGGGTCCCAGGTCCGCGTCAGGTACGGGTTGGTCCCGCGGTAGGCGGTGAGTTCGGTACCGGCCGAGATGCCCGAGTAGCGGGTGCGGACCCTCAGGTGCCCGGGGGGCAGATCGGCTCCGGCCTGCTCGGTTACCTCCACCTGGCGGGGGCCGGTGAATTGGACGACGCGTTCCACGGATGACTCCGGAAGGGGGTTGCGAGTGCGGTTGCGTCGACAATATCCCGAGCTTATGTCTTGTCAACCAGCAAAAGTGATGCTGTGATGCGTCTTCAACAGACGGAAGTCGTAGCAAGGACATGCAATGCACACCATGAGCCGGCGATCGAAGACGATCGCGGTGGGCATCACGGCGGCCTTGGGCCTGGGGCTGCTCACTGGTTGCGCCAGCAGCACAGGACCGGGCAGACCCGACCGGGAGATTACGGTCTGGTCACAGGAGAACCTCCCTGATCGCGTCGCCGTGACGCAGAGGATCGTCAAGGGGTTCGAAGAGAAGACCGGTATCAAGGTCCATCTCGTCGGGGTCGACGAGGGCCAGATGCCCCAGTTGATCATGTCGGCCGCCGCCTCGGGCTCGCTGCCCGACGTCATCGGCGCCGCGCCCATGGGCCAGGTCTGGCAGATGTACAGCAACGGCCTGCTCAACACAGACATACCTCGGCAGATCATCGACGGGCTGGGCCGGAAAACCTTCAACGCCAACGCGCTCAGGCTCACCTCGGACAGCGGCCGGAGCCTCGGCGTGCCCTCCGACGCCTGGCTGCAGTTGCTGGTCTACCGCAAGGACCAGTTCGACTCGAAGCACCTCCAGGCTCCGGACACCTACGCCCGGGCAGTCGCCGGCGCCAAGGCGCTGACCGCCAAGGGGCGCTACGGCATCTCCGTGGCCACCGACCCGGGAGACGCCTTCACCTCGCAGAGCTTCGAGAGCATCGCACTCGCCGACGACTGCCAGCTCGTCGACGGCCGGCACCAGGTCGCCCTCGAGTCGCCGCAGTGCCGAACCGCGTTCAAGACCTACGACGAGCTGGCCCGCACCTACGGCGCCCCGGGCACCCAGACCGTGGACTCTACCCGCGCCACCTACTTCGCCGGCCAGTCCTCCGCGATCATCTGGTCCTCGTTCCTCCTGGACGAACTCGCCGGCCTGCGCAAGGACGCCCTGCCCAGCTGCCCGCAGTGCAAGGACGACCCGCGGTACCTGGCGCGCAACAGCGGCATCGTCACCGCGATGAAGGGTCCCGACGCCGCCGAGCCCGCCCAGTTCGGCGAGATCACCTCATGGGTGACCACCAAGACCGCCGAGACGGCGGCCTCCCGCGAGTTCATCGAGTACATGATGGAAACCGGCTACGAGTCCTGGTTCGGCATGGCGCCCGAGGGCAAGATCCCCGTCCGGACCGGCACCGCCGCACAGCCCGTGCGCTACCTGGAGGCCTGGCGCCACAGCAGCATCGGCGTCGACACTAAACAGCCGTTCGACAAGGTCTATCCCGCCAGCCTGCTCAACCAGCTGGCCGCCGGCGTCAGCAACATGCGGCGCTGGGGCATCACCCAGGGCGAGGGCGCGCTCGTCGGCGCCACCAACGGCGAACTGCCCGTACCGAAGGCCATCGGCGCCATGACCAGCGGACAGGTCTCCCCCTCCGAGGCGGCCGGCGAGGCCGACGACGAGGTCACCGCCCTGCAGAAGTCCCTTCAGTAGCCGCCCTCCTGCACGTTACAAAGGTCCCCTCATGACAACAGCTCCAGCCGGCACACCCCAGCGCCGGCACACCGGCGGCAGGTCCACGGACCGGCCCGCCGAACGCGCCCGCCGCCCCATGACGGCGAGCCGCCGCGCCAACCGCGCCGGCCTCGCGTTCGTCTCCCCCACGTTCGTGGTGGTCCTGGTGGTGGTGATCCTCCCCATCCTGTGGACCGTCCTGCTGGCGTTCCAGCACGCCAAGCTGGTCGACATCCAGGGCATGGGCCTGTTCGGCAACTGGACCCTGGACAACTTCGACCAGGTCTTCGGCTCGGCCGGTTTCTGGTCCAGCCTGAGCACAACCCTGCTGTACACCGCCGGCGCCACGTTCGGCTCCGTCGCCCTCGGCCTGGTCGCCGCGCTCGCCCTGCGCAAGCCGTTCCGCGGCCGCGGCCTGCTGCGCGCGGCGATGCTGCTGCCGTACGTCGCCCCCGTCGTCGCGGTCTCCTTCGTCTGGGAGGTCGCGCTCAGCCCCCAGTACGGCGTGGTCAACAACTGGGGCCACCGCCTGTTCGGCTGGGACGATCCGATCGCCTTCCTGTCCACCCGCTCGTACGAAGTGCACCTGCTCGGCCTGCACTTCGACGTGCCGCTGGCGCTGCTGACCGTCATCGCCTTCGAGACCTGGCGGTACTTCCCCTTCGCGTTCCTGTTCATCCTGGCCCGGCTCCAGGCGGTGCCTGGCGGGCTGGAGGAGGCCGCCCTGGTGGACGGCGCGACCACCACCCAGCGCTTCCGCCACATTCTGCTGCCCCAGCTGATGCCCGTCATCGCGCTGCTGTGCGTGCTGCGCTTCATCCTGACCTTCAACAAGTTCGACGACGTCTACCTGCTGACCGGCGGCGGCGCCGGTACCGACGTCGCCGCCGTGCGGGTCTACGACTTCCTCACCGCCCGTTACGACGTGGGTGCCGCGGCCGCCCAGGCCCTGGTCCTGGCCGTCTCGCTCATGGTCCTGATGGGCCTCTACTTCAAGTTCTTCGGCAACAAGGTCCAGGAGGAGTCGTGATGAGCCGGGCTCAGTTCGAGGAGAGATTCTTCGGCGTCGCGCGCTGGGTGGTCATCGCGTTCCTCGCCGTGATCACGGTGGTGCCCTTCTACTACATGCTGCTGCTGTCGCTGAAGCCGATCGACGCGCTGCTGCTCGACCCGGGCTCCCTGTGGGTCTCGGCGAAGGACTTCACCCTCTCCACGTACCGCGACGTGCTGCGCTCCACCGACGACGGTGGCCAGGGCTTCCTGAAGTTCCTGCTCAACTCCGCGCTGGTCTCGCTCGGCACCGTCGCCCTGACCATGCTGGCCGCGGTGCCCGGCGCCTACGCGATCAGCCGGTTGAAGTTCTTCGGGCACCGCCAGGTCAGCGCCCTCTTCCTCGCCGTCTACCTGTTCCCTGCGACGCTGCTGGCCGTCCCGCTGTTCGTCGTCTTCGCCAAACTGCACCTGTCCTCCAGCCTGTTCGGCCTCGCCGTCGTCTACGTCGCCCAGACCGTGCCGGTGGCCATCTACATGCTGAAGAACTACCTCGTCACCATTCCCCCCTCGATCGAGGAGGCTGCGGCGCTCGACGGGTGCAGCCGGCTGCAGACCGTCCGCAAGGTGGTTCTTCCCCTGGCCCTGCCCTCCCTCATGGCGACCGGGCTGTACGTCTTCATGATCGCGTGGAACGAGTTCCTGTTCGCCCTGCTCTTCCTCGCCGCGGACCCGGGCAAGTGGACGGTGCCGCTGGGCCTGGCCCAGCTCTCCAACGGCGTCGAGGTGCCGAAGACCGTACTGATGGCCGGATCGGTGGTCCTGACGATCCCCGTGGTACTCCTGTTCTTCGCCGCCGAGCGGCTGCTCACCGAGGGTTTGACCAGCGGTGCCGACAAGAGCTGAGACCATGAGGGAACCGATGCTGACACCGAGCCAGATCAGCGCGGGCGAGCTGTTGCAGCTCATCCGCAGCGGCCACGCGAACACCCGCGCCGATCTCCAGCGGATCACCGGGCTCTCGCGTTCGACCGTCGGCCAGCGACTGGACCTGCTCAACCGGGCGGGATGGCTCAGGCACGTGACGGGTTCCTCCACCGGAGGCCGTCCGTCCCAGCGGATCGTGTTCGACCCGAGGCACGCCTCGGTCATCGCCGTGGACCTGGAAACCAGATACGCCCGCGCCGCGGTCCTCGATCTCAGCGGCACGATCCTCGCCGAGAACACCGGGCCGCTGGACATCACCGAGGGGCCGGAGGTGGTGCTGGACCGACTGGCCGGGTGGTTCCCGGACCTCCTCGCCGCCGCGGGAGTCGACGCGGGGCACGTCTGCGGGATCGGGCTGTCCGTCCCCGGTCCCGTGGAATGGGAGACGGGCCGGGTCATCCAACCGCCGATCATGCCCGGCTGGGACCGGTACCCCATCCCGGAGCGTCTTCAGCAGGCCTACGCCGAGCACGTCGGCGGGAGCCTGGAGGGGGGGCCCGTCCCCGTGTTCGTGGACAACGACGCCAACCTCATGGCACTGGCCGAACAGCAGGCCAATCACCGGGACTGCACGGCGTTCGTCCTCGTGAAGGTTTCCACCGGCATCGGCGCCGGTGTCGTGGTGGACGGCAAGGTGTACCGCGGGGTCGACGGCGGCGCCGGCGACATCGGGCACATCCGCCTGCACGACCGGATCGACGTCTTGTGCATGTGCGGCTCCCACGGCTGCCTGGGCGCCGTCGCCAGCGGCCGGGCGCTGGCGAGGGACCTGAGCGCCCTCGGTTTCGACGCCGCGTCGGCCGCCGATGTCAGGCGCCTGCTCGCCGAAGGACACCCCGACGCCGTCCGGCTGGCCCGGGAGGCCGGGCGGAGGGCGGGCGAGGTTCTGGTGACCGTGGTCAGCCTGCTCAACCCCGGCGTCCTCATGATCGCCGGCGAGCTCTCCGGGGTCCCGTTCATGACCGGTGTCCGGGAGCTGCTCTACCAGCGCGCGTTCCCTCGTGCCACCGCGAACCTCCAGGTCGTCACCTCACGCCTGGGCGCTCACGCGGGCGTCATAGGGGCGGCCGCCATGGTCGTCGAGATCCTCTACTCCCCCGACCGGGCCGACGCCCGGCTCGGCTCACTCACCGCTTGAACGGGCCGCCCACGCGGATCCGCCACGGCGAGCGGGGCTGCCGGGCCCCACGCGCGCAGCACACTCGTACAGACAGGAAGACCGTGATCGTCACCTCTGCCCCTTGGACGGGCCGCCCCGTCGAGGTCGGCCTCGTGGGCGCGGGCCCCTGGGCCCGGGCCATGCACGCCCGTATGCTCGCCGCCGGGCCGGAGACCCGGCTCGCCGCGGTGTGGGCCCGCCGCCCCGACGCCGCGCGGCAGACCGCCGCACCCTACGGCGCACACGTCGCCGCCTCCTTCGACGACCTCCTCGACCGGTGCGAGGCCGTGGCGTTCGCCGTCCCCCCCGCCGTACAGGCTGAACTGGCGCCGTCCGCGGCGCGACGGGGAAAAGCGCTGCTGCTGGAAAAGCCGCTCGGCCCGGATCTGCCCGCAGCACAACGTGTCGCCGACGCCGTGCTCGACGCGGGCGTGGTCTCGCAACTCGTCCTCACCAAGCGCTACCATCCGCTCACCGACGCCTTCCTCGACGCCGCGCGGGGTCGCACGATCAGCGGCGCCCGCTCCTGCTACCTCCACGGAGCCTTCCTCGGCGGCGACTTCGCGACGGGATGGCGCCTAGAGTACGGGGCGCTGCTCGACCTCGGCCCGCATCTGCTCGACCTCCTGGATACCGCCGTCTCACCCATCACCGCCATACGCGGCTCCGGCGACCCCCGCCGATGGATCGAACTCACCTGCGAGCACGAGAACGGGGCCGTCAGTCAGGCGTCCCTGTCCGGTTCCGTCGCCGTCGACCGCGCGCTCACCCGGGTCGACCTCTTCGGCCCCGAAACCACGTTGACCTACGACACAGCCGAGATCGACCACGAGGAGTGCTGGCCGATCCTGCGCCGCAGCTTCGCCACCGCCATACGCACGAACCAGCCGACGAAACTCGACGCAGCGCGCGGGCTGTATCTGCAACGCCTCATGGACCAGGCGATCCGGACGACGCCGTGACCCCGGTCCAACGACTGACGCGGGCCTGGTGCTGACGACGTCGGCACCAGTGTGACCAGTGCAGAATGTGCTCCAGGGGTGTCAGGCGTCTGATCCATGGCGAGGGTCATGCGGCGGTGCCATCCGGCATAGCGGCGGACCTGGTAGTCGTCCAGGCCGCACTCCTGCTTCGCGTAGGAGATCTCCTCGGGACGGCTGACGCTGCGGCGGACGAGCACCCAGTGCCGGCGGTCCTCGCGGTGCCAGGGCCGCACCTCGACCCGGGCCCAGTCGTGGATCCGTCGGCCGTGGGCGCCCTCACCGTAGGAACGGCATTTCCACTTTCGGCGCGGCAGGCCGGGAAACAGGTCGTGGACGGGGTGGTCGAGTGCACAGCGAGTGACGACGGTGGCGTCGACGATGAGCACCGCATCGCGGTCACCGAGGTTGTCGACCACGTAGTGGCGCACATCGTCCAGGACCTCATCGGCGTTCCACTCGATCCGGTTCAGCATCCGCTGGATACGGTCTGGGCCGCCATGGCCCGCCTCCTCGGCCAGGGCCCAGCCGTTCTTGCGCTGCAACGGAGCGATCAGGTCCCGCCCATAAGCCAGCGCCGTACCGCCTGCTGCGAGCCATCAGACGGCACATGCAGGGGGGTGGGCACTTGCCCACCCCCCTGCATGTGCGGAGAGCGCTCCTGGCCAACCAATTCCGTCCGCCCCTCACGGACAATCTGGATGCACTAGGTTCGCGTCGTCTCCGGACTCACTGGCCGCCGAGTCCTGTGGTCGCGACCGACTTGACGATCTGGCGCTGGAAGAAGAGGAACACCAGCACCAGGGGTAGCGCGGCCAGAACCGCGGACGCCATGGTCTGCGCGTATTGGATGCCGTAGGCGTCCTTCACCGAGGTGATACCAACGGGAAGGGTCATCAGGGCCGGGTCCGAGGTGGATACGAACGGCCACAGGAAGTTGTTCCAGGCCCCGATGAACACAAAGATCGCCACGGCCGCGAGCATCGGCCGCGACAGCGGCAGCAGCACGGACCAGAAGATGCGCCAGTGGCCCGCTCCGTCAATGCGCGCGGCTTCCTCCAGTTCACGCGGCAGGGAGTCGAAGTGCTTCTTCAGGATGAAGACCATCACCGGTGCCACCGTTTGAGGAAGGATCACTGCGGCGTAGGTGTCGAGCAGGTGCAAGCTCAGCATCTGCCGGAACCACGGCACAATAAGGATTTGCGGGGGCACCAGCACGGCGGCCACGGTGAGGGCGAAGAAGAGACGGCGGCCGGCGAAGAGCGTGCGTGAGAAGGCGTAGCCGGCCATCGCGGACACCAAAACGGTCATCACGGTGACGGCCGCCGCGATCAGGAAGCTGTTCAGCATCCACAGCGGCAGGTCGCCGCGCTCCCATACGGTGCTGAAGCCCTTCAGGGTCCAACCGTGGCGCGGCCACACCCAGTGATCAGCATCGCTGGCGTCTTGCTCGGACTTGAAGGCGGTCAGCATTGCCCACAGCATCGGAAGCAGCCAGACCAGCGCCAGGACGCAGAGCACGGTGAGGGCGAGTATGCGTGCCAGTCTGCTGTTACCGAGGACGAGGTGGTTGCCCCGCAGGCGGGGCCGGCGGGAGGCGGCGGGTCGGGCAGCCCCCGGGGTTTGCGGGGCCGGTGGCGTGCGGATCGACAGTTCGGTTGACGTCATGTCACTTCTCCCGGCGGCGGAGGGCGGCGTACTGGGCTGCGGAGGCGAGCAGGACGAGTGCGAAGAAGATGTAGCTGATCGCGGAGGCGTAGCCGAGCCGGTAGCCGGTGAACCCGACGTCGTAGACGTACTCGACGATGGGGCGGGTCGAGCCGTTGGGGCCGCCCTTGGTGAGCAGGTAGACCTGGTCGAAGACCTTCAACGAGGCCAGGATCTGCAGCACCGTGATGACCACCGTGATTCGGTTGAGCTGAGGAAGAGTGATCGACCACAGGCGGCGCCAGGCACCCGCGCCGTCGATCGCCGAGGCCTCGTACAGGTGGTCCGGTATGGCCTGCAGGGCAGCGAGATAGAGCAGGAAGTTGAAGCCCACCGTCCACCACAGGGTGGTCAGGACGATTGCCCACATCGTCACCGACTCGTCGCTGAGCCAGCCGACCGGCTCCATCCCGACGAGGGCGAGGACGTGGTTGAGGAGGCCCAGGTCGGGCTGGTAGAGCCAAATCCACAGCAGGCTCACCACGCCCACGGGCAGCAGGTAGGGCGCAAAGAACGCCAGGCGCCACACCCACTGGCCGGGCAGGCCGGTGTGCACGAGCAGGGCCATGCCGAGCGAGACGGCGACCAGCGGGATGGTGGACAGGACGGTGAACCACACCGTGTGCCCGAGGGCGCGCCACATCTCGGCGTCTTCGAGGGCCTCGGTGAAGTTGTCCAGACCGACGTAGGAGGGTTCGTGGGCCGACAAAGAGGTGTCGGTCAGACTGGTCCACAGGCCCTGGGCCAGGGGCCACAGCATGAAGAGGGCGAACAGGACCAGGAAGGGCAGCGCGAACAGCAGACCCGGAGGGAGCAGCCGGCGCACCGACAGGGCCCCTGGGCGGGGCGGGGCTGAGGGAGAGGACATCGTCGTGCCTCCTGCGCAGAAGGTGGTGGCCGGGTCAGGCCGGGCTGGGCTTGGACAGGAAGGTGTTCAGGCGCCGTACCATCGCGCGCGCCGCGCGGTCCGGTGCGAGGCCGTCGAGCAGAGCCTGCTGCAGGGTCTGGGACATGGAGTTTTGGAAGTCTGAGCCGGCGCCTGCGAACCACACGGAGGGGTCGAGGACGACATGCTGCTGGGCCTGGGCGTAGTGTGACTGCGGCTGGAGTTCGGCGTAGGCGTCGGTGCGGGTGATGGGACCGTAGGCGGGGATGTGCCCGGCCGTGGCCCAGATCTGGCCGGCCTTGAGCAGGGCTGCCACTGCCTGGTGGGTGTGCCGGCGCCGCTTCGGGTCCGGATCCGGGTGGTGCGGCAGGACGAAGGAGTGCGAGTCGGCGTAGACGGCAGGGGTGCCGAACACCGTCGGGAAGGGCGCCGCTCCCACCTTGGAGTCGGCGCTGCGGAACGTTCCCAGTTCCCATTCCCCTGAAAGGATCATCGCCGTCTGCCGGTTGGCGAAGGACGCGATCGCGGCAGCGTAGTCGAGGTGCTTCGGGTTGACCCGTCCGTCAACGATCTTCACCATGAACGCGATGACCTCGGTCATGCGATCCACGTCGACCTCGGCAGGGCCCCCCTGCGGCAGGCCGAACCGGCCGCCGGTCTGCCGGTACAGGCCGTAGAACAGACGCCAGCACTGCGCGCTGTCGGTGACGTAGCCGAAGGCGATGCCCTGTTTGCCCGATGCCTTGGCGAGCTCGCGGCCGGCCTTCAGGAACGAGTCCGGGGAGGAGAATGCCTCGGCGTCCAGGGTGCCGTCGCTCGTGAGCAGGCCCGCCTTGGCGGCAGGTCCGGGGTGGTAGAAGACGATGAACGGGTGAGTGTCCAGGGGGACGGCATACGTTTTGCCCTCGAACTGCGTGCGGGACCACACGGCGTCGGTGAAGTCGCTCTTCCTGACGCCGTACTCGGCCAGCAGGTCCATATCCCACGGGTCGAGCAATCCGGTGGGGGCGTAGCCCGCGAGCCTGGACATGTGGGATACGGCCACATCGGGGCCGCGCCCGCCGGCGGAGGCCATGGCCAGCTTGGTGTAGTAGGGCGTGCCCCACTCCAGTACCGTGCGTTCGACGCGGGTGCCCGGCATGTGCGGCCGTGCCGCTTTGACCATGTCGTTAAGCAGTCCGCCATCG
Organism: Streptomyces sp. NPDC031445; assembly: GCF_055581365.1. Lineage (NCBI taxonomy): Bacteria > Bacillati > Actinomycetota > Actinomycetes > Kitasatosporales > Streptomycetaceae > Streptomyces > Streptomyces sp. NPDC031445. The sequence continues at coordinate 62,031 of NZ_JBVIJO010000021.1, read as the reverse complement.
GCGCCGCTGAACAGGTCCCACAGGCGAACCGTCGAGGTGTCCGAGGCTTGGGCTGAGCCGCAGCTGCTGAGTGCGGCGCCGGCCAGGGACACCGCTCCCGAGGCGAGTGCAGCCGTGAGGATCCTGCGGCGCGTCAGCCCACGGCCTTCCTCTGGTTCCGGCCGGTCGGTCATGCGACTCCTTCCCTCACCAGGCGGTTCGGTTCGGACATTCTTCCGTGGTGTGTACGCACCGGACCGCCTTGCGTGTACATCGTTGTAACTGCTGTCAGGGAGCGTCGGTCGCCGTCTGCGTCCGACGGATTGTTTCAGTTGTTCTCGTAGGCGGCCGGGCGTATCTGCGCCTGGCGGATCCGCTCGATGTCGAGCTTCACGGAGCGATCGAAGCGGTAGAGGCCGTTCTGTTCCTGGAACACGTCCGTGAGCTGGGTGTAGCAGTATCCGAACATGTCCGGGTCATCGAGCAGCACGCCGGTCAGGCCTGCGAAGCGGTCGTGGAATTCCTCTTCCGTCCGGGGTCGGTCGCCATAGCCCCAGGATTCGTGCGTCTCGTCACCGGAAGCCTGCGCCGCTTGCGGGTCCCACCAGATTCCTCCGAACTCACTGCAGAAGTAGGGCTGGCCCCGGTACGCCACCGACCAGGGCCGTCCGTCGGGTCCCGCGTTGACGTACGGCCGGTTTTCAGCGAGGCCGGACATCGTCTTGGCGAAGACGGCGGGATCCTGTTCGTAGCAGTGAGAGTCGTAGATGTCGGTCTCGCGGACGCGGTGCGCGTAGCCGGAGGCGTCTACGACGGGCCGGGTGGGGTCGGCCTGCTTGGTGGCCAGGAACATCGCCTGGGTCACGTCGTCGAGCTGTGTGATGCGGTCGTGCAGGTGCTGGTACGTCTCGTTGAGCGGGCACCAGCCGATGATCGAGGGGTGCGAGTAGTCCCGCTCCAGTGCCTCCATCCACTCGGCGACGTAGCTGGCGTCCGGGCGCTGGTTGTTGTCCCGCTCCCCGGTCTCGCAGCCCCAGTCCCCGAACTCCCCCCAGACCAGGTAGCCCAGGCGGTCGGCGTGGTAGAGGTAGCGCTCCTCGAAGACCTTCTGGTGCAGGCGGGCGCCGTTGAACCCGGCATCCATGGCGAGTGTGATGTCCTTCAGCAGGGCCTCGTCGCTGGGGGCGGTCATCAAGCCGTCGGGCCAGTAGCCCTGGTCCAGCACGAGGCGCTGGAAGACCGGGCGCCCGTTGATCAGGATCCGCTTGCCTCGGATCGCGACTGAGCGCAGGCCGGCGTAGGAGTCGGCGGTGTCGATCACGGTGCCGTCGGCGTCCAGCACCTGCAGGCGCAGCCCGTACAGGTGGGGGTCTTCGGGCGCCCAGAGCCGCACACGGTCCTCGGGCACCGCGAGCACGAGCCTCGGGCACAGGTCGAGGTCGGCACGCGCCTCGGCGGCCACCACCTCTCCGGATTCGTCGCTGAGCACCGCCCGCACGCGGTGGCCGGGGAGATTGGCGGTCAGCGGAAGCTCCAGGTAGAAGCTGCCGGAGGAAACATCCGGCGTGATGCGCGGCCGTTTGAGCGCGACCGAGCGGGGCACCGGCTCCATCCACACCGTCTGCCATATGCCGGTGGTGCGGGTGTAGTGGCAGTGCGAGTTGGCGTACCAGGTGGCCTGCTTGCCGCGCGCCTGCGCTCCGTGCCGGCTGTCGCGCGCGCGGACTACGAGCGTCACGTCGGAGCCGGGTTCCGCGATGCCGTCGAGGTCGGCGGTGAAGGGGGTGAAACCGCCGCGGTGGCGGGCCACCTCGACGCCGTTCGCCCAGACCGTGGTGTCGTGGTCGACCGCGCCGAAGTGCAGCAGGACGCGGGCGTCGGTCCAGTCTTCCGGCACGGTCACCGTGCGCCGATACCACACCGCCTCCAGGAAGTCCGTGTTCTGGATTCCCGACAGCAAGGACTCTGGGCAAAACGGCACAGTGATCAAGTCCGCCAGATCACCCTCCGCCAGGCCCCGCTCCAGACCGGTGTCAGAGACATCGATCTCGAACTGCCACGTTCCGTTCAGATTGAGCCACGCGTCACGGACGAACTGCGGCCTGGGGTACTCGGGGCGCGGTTGATCCGACGAGTGCGGGACGGACATGGTGCTCCTTGTGATACCTGGGGCGATGCGATCCGGAGCTATGGCACCACGTGGGTTACATCGATGTAAAGCGTCGGGGATCGAGAGGGTGTGCGTCGAAGCCGATTCGTGACAGGCCGATAAGATCGCGCCAGCTGGAGGGAAGGAGGGGGAGCGTGGCCGCCAGACCCCGGATCAAGGATGTCGCCGAATATGCGGGCGTTTCACCCAAGACGGTCTCCAATGTGATCAACGACTACGAGCACGTCTCCGAGGCGACCCGTACGGCCGTACGCGAGGCCATCGACGCGCTGGGCTACCGGGTGAACATCGCCGGCCGGCAACTGCGCCGCGGGCGCACCGGAATGATCACGCTCGCCGTCCCGGAACTCGATGTCGCGTACTTCTCGGAGCTGGCCAAGCATGTGATGGCAGCGGCGGACCGCCGGGGTCTGACTGTGCTTATCCACCAGACCGGCGGCGTGCGCGACCGGGAACTGGCCGCGCTGCACGGATTCGACGCGCAGTTCACCGACGGGGTGATCCTCAGCCCGCTGTCCCTGCTGCCACGCGACCTGGCTACCCGGGACACGCGACTGCCGGTCGTACTGCTGGGCGAGCGATATCAGGCCGGCTCGGCCGATCACGTGGGCATCGACAATGTGCGCGCGGCCCGGGAGGCCACCGAGCACTTGCTGGCCCGCGGACGGCGGCGTATCGCGGTCCTTGGCGGATCCCTCAAAGGACGACAGAGCACCGATCGACTGCGCACGAAAGGATACTGCGAGGCCTTGCACGCGGCGCGCGTTGCCTTCGAACCGGAGCTGGTCGTCTCGGTCGGTGCGTTCCACTGGCAAGACGGAGCGCGGGCCGTCGGCGAAGTGCTGGACCGGGGGCTGCGCCCCGACGCGCTGCTGTGTCTCAACGACCACCTGGCGCTGGGAGCTTTGCGCGCCCTGCACGAGGCGGGCCTCCAGGTGCCCGCCGACCTCGACGTGGTCGGCTTCGACGACATCGAGGCCGGGCGATTCAGCGTGCCCAGCCTCACCACGATCGCCCCGGACAAGGCAGCCATCGCCACCTCTGCGCTGTCACTCCTGGTCGACCGGATCGACCAGCCCACCGCCGGGGACGTGATCGAGCACATCGTGGAGCACCGGCTGCTGGTGCGGGAAAGCAGCGGGGGCACGGACCGAACGCCGTTCTCTCCCCACGCCGGCGGAACGGCGACCAGCTGACCGAGGTCGACGGGAACGTCGTCGCTGCGGCGGACGATGTCGAGGGCGACTCCGAGGTGCTGGACAGTCCAGTCGGTGTGGTGGCCGGTGTGACCGCCGCCGGCCCAGAGGTGCGCCAGCCGCCGGAAGTGCTTCTTCGCCGCGGGCAGCAGGCTGCGGGCAGCGTCCCGGTCGGTCGTGGAGGCTGGCGTGACCAGCACGGCCAGTCGGATGCAGCCGTCAGGGACGTGCCCGTGATGAAGCGCGTGGTAGTAGGCGGCTCGCCAGCGGGCGCGGGGGCCGGGATGCGGCACCGTGAGCGTGCCGTGGGCTTCACGGAGCCGGGCTAGTGGCTCGTCTCGCATCGTTGACCGAGTGATCGACGTGCCGTCCGGCGGACAGCACACCATCTCCAGTGATCGATCTTGGAGGTGGCCGTGGGGCGTCGACCGAGTGTGTTCGTCCGGCCGGTCAGCATGGAGGAGGGCCGCAGGCTGCAACGGGTCAGCCGGACGTCGAAGGATCCGGTGCGGCTGCGGCGGGCGATCGTGGTGCTGATGTCCGCCCGGGGCCAGACGGCCAAGGACATCACCTCGCTGATGCAGGTCGGCGAGGGCTACGTCCGTGACGTGATCGACGCGTTCAACGAGCGGGGGTTCGACGCCCTGGACCCGAAATGGAGCGGGGGACGCCCGAAGAGGATCAGTGAGCGGGTGCGTGAACACATCCGTCTGATCGCCCGGACGTCCCCCGCCGACTGGGGCATCACCGGCTTCGCCACCTGGAGCCTGGCCAAGCTCGCCGACCACCTGACCGAACGGCACGTGGTCCCCCGCATCAGCCGTGAAACACTCCGGCGGATCCTGCGCGAGGGCAAGGTCTCCTGGCAGACCACGACCACCTGGAAAGCCTCCACCGACCCGGACTTCATCGCCAAGATGCACCGGATCCTGGCCTTATACGACACCCAGCCCACCGACTGCCGGGTGCTATGCGTCGATGAGTTCGGCCCGCTGAACCTCCAGCCACGCAAAGGCAAGGCCTGGCGCCCGGCCGGCAGGCCCCACCGCCTGTGGGCGACCTACAACCGTCACGGCGGGGTGATGCACATGCTCGCCGCCCTCGACCTGGCCACGGGCAAGATCCACTACCGGATCCGCGAGCGCGAACGGTGACGCGAGTTCCTCGGCCTGCTCAAGGCCCTGCGAGAGCGCTGGCCTGGGGAGAAGCTCTACATCGTGCTCGACAACTTCTCCCCGCACCGGCACGCCGAGGTACGCGCCTGGGCCGCCGACAACGACGTCGAGCCGGTCTTGCTGCCGACCTACGGATCCTGGCTGATCTGGATCGAATCCGAGTTCGCAGCCCTGCGCTACTTCGCGCTGAACGGCACCGATCATCGCACCCACGACGAGCACCTTGCCATGACGAAGGGGCCGATAGTCTCGGGGAATCCTGGTTCGGATATCGCTACGCACGGAGGCCACGATGATGCGGTTGGCGCGGGGTTCAAGACGACTGTACGGCGTGATGCTCATACTGGCGGCGGTAGTCCTGCTCGCGGACCAGCTCACCAAACTGTGGGCGGTCTCCGCGCTGTCCGACGGCGAGCGCGTCGCCGTGATCCCGCCTTTCATCCACTTCCGGCTGCTGTACAACCCTGGCGCCGCGTTTTCCATAGGCATCGAGGCGACATGGGTGTTCACCCTGGCAACGGCAGCGGCAGTGGTCGGCATTCTCTACACCGCACGCCGACTGGCCTCGGCGAGCTGGGCGCTCGTGCTGGGCGCGCTGCTCGGCGGTGCGGTATCCCACCTGGGCGACCGACTCTTCCGCGAGCCCGGCCTGGGCCGCGGGCATGTTGTGGACTTCATCGACTACGGCCCGTTCGTGGGTAACGTCGCCGACATCGCGCTCGTCTGCGGGTGCGCTGGGTTGGTGCTGCTCAGCCTGCGTGGTGTGCAACTCGTCAAGGTGCCGGGCGAAGAATCCGCCTAACCTCCCTGTTTCGCTTCGAGTGGCTGAGCCGGTCCGAGCTGGTGTGCAGTGGTGGTTCGGCTGCTTTTCGTCGGCGGGCATGGCCGTGGCACGACGCGCGGGTCGGGTGCTCCAGGGTTCCTCGGGTGGTGGCGGGCAGGGGCGCTGCATGCTTCAGCTGGCTGGCCGGGGAGGGCTGGCCACTGGCAGCTCAGGTCTGTCAGCGGGTGCCAGGGCGGCCTGGGCGTGATCGTTCCTCAGACGCTGCTTCTCCTGCTCCACCTCTTTGGGGTGCTTGCCGTGCTTGAGGTAGAAGCGGCCCTCGGATGTGATCACTGCAGTCTGCCGTCCCGTGGCCCGAAGTCCTCCTTTAGCGCGACGTCCGAGTCCAGGCCCAAGTGGCAGTAAGGCGCAGTGGGGGCCGCGGCGCGGGGGGATCGGGTGGTTTTCATCCGAGCGGGTGCGCTTGTCCGCGGGGTGAGGGCCTACGGCAACGGCGCGACGGCGGCTGCCACCGACGCCCGTAGCCAGCGCCTTTGCCCCGGGTCCCGGATCGGCGACAGACGGCTCGCCCTCGGTCACCACCGAGCCGCTGCCCGAAGTCGTGAACATCCGGCGCGGTGCGCTGCCTTCTGATCCGTCCTGGAGAACCCGGTCCAGTGCGCGTCTCGCCGACGCGCGAAGCGAGGCCGGCAGTTCGGGCAGCGGTCCCGTGGGGCTGTCATCAGGGTCGATCACTATGGGGCTGTCCGGGAGGGTGCTGGCGACCAGAGCGCCGGCGGCAGCGGCTTCGCCCCGTCTCCGCCATCGACGCGTTCTCCCGAGGCGGTGACTCGCTGGAACGCCCGCTCTCTGCGGCGAGGTCGCTGTCGAACGGGCCGGTTCCCCACGTTCCCATGCATGGCTCCCTGATACGGCTGCCTCGGACGAAGGAATCCGGTCAGGCAGCAAATCCACTGGCCGACGGGTCTCGACGTCGACGAGCACCGTGCCGTAGACCCGTCCTTTGCGTGTCGCGCACTCATCAACCGCCACCACCCGCGGGGCCGGGACTTCGGGTTCGGGCAATGCATCGAGCAGCCGCAACACCGCACTGCGGCTGATGGACACCCCAAAGGCTCGTGCCGTCCGGGCGCCGGCCCGGCCGGCGAGGGCGACACCCACCGCGGCGAGAGCCGACCGCAACCGCTCCGTCCACCTGCTGTGCCGCCGGGTCAGTCCCGGCACCTGCTCAGCGAACGTCCGCCGAGCACACGAAGTCTCCTGGCAGGAGAACCGCCGGACTCGCAGCCGGAAAATCACAAGACGTCCCCCACTGGGCACGTCCGCGATGGACGGTAACAGCAGGCCCTCCGAACGGGGCGAGGTCTCTTCCACGACGCCGCGCTGTCGACCACACCAAGATCGGCCCGGTTCTTTTCAGGCAACTTCCCGGAGCCTGATCGGAGCGACAGCCTTCACTCAGTGTGCGCGCATCACGGAAAGCGAGCCAGAACCGCAAGAAGTGATCGAAGCCAGCACGTCGTCACCGATGACTTTCGGCGGTCCCGACGATCTCCATGCTCTGAGGACGAAGCGAGGAGTGCGAAAGATGAGCAAGTTCGTCTTGATTCCTGGGGCTGGCGGCGCGGCCTGGTACTGGCATCGTGTGGTGCCCGAGTTGCAGGCCGGCGGACACGACGCAGTCGCTGTCGATCTGCCCGGCGCCGACGAGTGCGTCGGGTTGCCTGAATACGCCGAGGCGGTGGTTTCCTCGATCGGCGACCATGATGACGTCGTGCTGGTGGCCCACTCGATGGGCGGCTTCACCGCCCCGATGGTCTGCGCTCATGTGCCAGTGGATCTGCTGGTGCTGGTCAACGCGATGGTCCCCCTGCCTGGCGAGACGCCTGAACAATGGTGGGACAACACCGGATCGACGGAGGCCCGCGTCGCGGCAGCCGAAGCAGGCGGGTACACCGCCGAGTTCGACCTGGCCACCTACTTTCTTCACGACGTGCCGGACGAGATCGTTGCTGCCAGCGCGGCGCACGAGCGGCCTGAGGCCAACGTCGCGTTCAGCCAGCCTTGTGACATTGAGCGGTGGCCAGACGTGACCACACGCGTGCTCGCCGCGGCCGGGGACCGGTTCTTCCCCTTGGAGTTCCAGCGCCGAGTGACGCGCGACCGCCTCGGGATCGACATCGACCAGGTGTCGGGCGGGCACCTGGTTGCGCTGTCGCGCCCGGTCGACCTGGTCGACCGGCTGATCGAGTACCTGCCCTGAACAGCGGCGGGACGTTCCCCTGACAGCGCCACAGCGTCGCTGTTTCCCACGAACATTCGCGAGCCCGTCGATCGTCGACCGCTGCTGAATCTCCTCGACAAACGCTGCTGCTGAACGTGAACGAAGTCACGGTGGCGGTGGCGTCCGTGCGGTTCTTGGGTGCCCGGCCGGCTGAGCCTGGTTCGGAAGCCGGTCCGTGCAGCGGCTGTGAACGCTCCCCACCTCATCGCCCTCGTTTGCGCCGGGGCCCGCTTCGAACGCGGCCACCTCGTCGAGCGTCCCGAAGTCCGCGCGGCATGAACGACCCAACCGATCCGCAGAACGCTACCCACGGCTCCGGGTCACGGGCGCGGGAAGCGGGCGCGCACGGCGTCGATGCAGGTGTCCCTGGACGTGGGCCCGCCGAACCGAAGGCGGTCATAGGCCGTGAACGCCGGCTCGAGGGTGTCGAGTTCGTCGACCAGAGCGTGCAGCCGCTCAGACCATTGCGCCGAACCGGCATCCGGCTCGTTCGCCGCGGCGCCGATCGCGGTCGTCAGGTAATCCTTGCGCTGAATGGTGGCCGGGGTCACCGAGTGCAGACACACGTACTGTCCGCTGAGATACGCATTCCACTCCGCCTTCCCGGTGATCGGGTCGGCCCAGTGAGCGGTGAACCACGCTTCGAGCACGTCTACGCCGCCGGCCTCGTCGGCGAGAGCGAACAGGTCGGCCGGCACCATCTCAGCACCGTCGGAGCGCAGATATCCCGGAAGCGGCAGACGCTGCCCCAGCATCAGCCGACGGACCGCATCGACATCGCGACCATGGACCGCGCACAGTTCCTCCAGGGCAACGAATTGCGCGCTGACATACACGTCATCCGCGTCGGTCATCGGATGGTCGCCGTTGACCTCCTGGAACCGCCCGACGAGCTGCTGCTTCAGGTCCGTCTCCGGCACAGGAGGCCTCCGGTGTCATCAGCGCGGGCATCTCCCGCACAGGACTCCGCACGCTACAGGCCGGACGGTTCGGCACTCACCGAACTGGTGTCGGACCTGCGAGGGCCCTCTGTCCGCCGGGGCTGACCTGCGGAAACTCCCGGCCCTTGGCGACGGGGCGCGGAGGGGGTGATGGAGGGACCAACGGAGGGGGCCCGTCCAATCCGGTCAAGGGGCTGCTCGGACTCGTCTGCGGTGCTCGCCACAGGGCGCTCCTGGAAGGCCGGGGGCCGACAGGGCGGGCGGGGCCCGGGGTGACAGCGGGAAGCCGCCGCCGCCCGGCACGGGGCCACGGACAGAGACGGGGCCGACGGCCGGGCGCAGCAGCGCGGCCGAGGCAGCCGACGGCCGGCACGACCCGGCGACGGCCCAGGACCGGGGAATGAGGCAGAGGCGGGCGCGGCAGGGGGACGGCCGGACGTCAGGCCGGCGGCGGAGACGGTTGAGGCAGGCTGCCCGGGGCGGCTCTGCCGGGCGGAGACGGGCGGCGAGCGGCGGCGCGGGCAGCTGGGCAGAGGAGGCGGCATGACGGGTGCCCGGGCAGCACAGTGATCCGAGGTGGGGCCCAGGAGCACGGCACAGCCTCGCCGCACAGACACATCGGAGCAGCCTGGGCGGGCCAGGCGGGCGGAGGCTCTGGGCACCAAGCGCAGGGGCAGCGCACGACCGCTTGAGGCGGCCGACCGGTGCAGGCGCGGCGCGGGGCCCGCAGAGCGTGACGGCCAGTTAAGCGGACGGTGGGAGCGGGTCGGCAGCCGGGCCGGAGGGAGAGCCGGGCGGCGCGGCGGGGGCGGGACGAGGACGCGGGGACGACCGCAGGCGGTGAGCCGCAGGACGCACGAACCGGCCGACGCGAGGTCGTGATGGAGAATGGATCTTGCGCGCTGAATGATCCTGGCCTGCCTGCGCTGTCGCGGGATCCGCTGCACCATCCCCGACAAGGCCGATCAGGCACGCGACTTCGTGGCCCGATATGAGGCGACGGTCCTGATCACAGTGATCAACGAGTGCTTGTGGCTTCCTGGTTTCGCCGCGGCGCGATGCGGGCCGGGAGCAGTTCTCGCAGGAGTTCCACGATGAGGTCAGGCCGCCCCACGAACGGTGAGTGGCCTGTCTGCCATTCGCGTACGTCGGTGCAGCGTGAGGCCATGGTGCGTTGGAGGGCGGGGTCGATGGCCCGGTCCTGTGCGCAGATGACGTAGGTAGAGGGAGTTTTCTTCCAGCTGTGGTGCCGGGGGACTCCTCGTCCGCAGCCAGAGGCCTGCGTACGCAGCAGGCCGATCGCCCGCGCTGCGAGCGGTTCAGGGCAGTCGCCGTAGAGGGTATCGGTGGCCAGGCGGGGGTGCAGGGTGGTCGAGCCATCCGGCTCAGTGACGATGGCGTCCTTGAGCTGTCGGGACGCGCCGCCCAGACGGGCCGCGCTCTCGCCGGCATCCAGCACGAACGCTGCCAGGTAGACCAGGTGTGCCGCTCCGCGGACCCCCGTGATCACCGACCCTCCGTAGGAGTGGCCGAGGACGACCGGGGGCTCGGGCAACGCGTCGACGACGGCCTGGACGGCGGCGGTGTCAGCAGCCAAAGAGCCGCGGTGGAGCTCGGGCACAGCAACCTCGGTTCCGTCCGTCCGCAATCCTTCCGCCACCACCGTAAAGTGCTCGGGACGGTGATACAGGCCGTGAACAAGCACCGCAGCAGCCAACTCGTCCGTCTCCTCAGATCGACACCAGACCGGTGAGCCTAGTGCTCTGACCGCATAGCTTCGCCGGGTTCGGGGTCGGGGCCGGTCTTCGACGGGTCATCGGCCCTCCCTCACCGCGCACGCGATCCCACCGTCGAAGACGCGGCCGCAGGGCGGCGGAACGCAGGACACGCCTGATGAGACGCTGTTCGCCGCCATTATCTACATGCTGGTCAGCGGCTGTGCCTGGCGTCAACTGCTGCCTTGCTTCGGCATATCGAAAAGTCGACCGCCCACCGCCGGTTTCTGATCTGGTCGGGAGCCGGCGTCTGGGGGCGGCTGCACGAAGCCGTGCTGCACCGACTCGACGAGGCCGGCCTCGTCGACGTCACCCGCGTCGTCCTGGACACCGCCCACGTCCGGGGCTGAAAAAGGGGCGAGGCCGTCCGCTGGGAACGACGCCTCGACCTGCACGACGCCCTCGTCTCCCTGGCCTGCGGCCTCATCTGCTGGAGACGCCTCAAGAAAGCCCGACCATGATCGTGTTACGAGCTCTGAGGGGCAGGGCGAACGGGACGTATCGTCGGCACGGGACAATAGGACGTCTACACGGCGCGCCAGGCAGTTCGTCAAGGTGCTCGCACGCGATCTCAAGGTCTGCGCGCAATTCTCCAGCACGTTCGCTTTATCGAGTTCGAGTTCTGACCCACCGAATTCAAAGTCTGCTACAAACCGCGCCGCGGGCCGTCACAGAAATACTTCGGCGGCGGCCCGCTTTGCCTTCCGCGCCCCGCTGCGAGGCCGAAAATGACGGCCCGAGAGCTCAGTTGCTGCGTTCTGTGGCGGGTCAGTTGCCGTTGGGGCCACTGTTACCGGTGGTCTGCTTCTTGTCGAGCGGCTTGATCACAATCTTGGTCATTTTCAGCTCCCCTGATGGATGCCAACACGCGAACTCTGCCCGGGTTGACGTAGTGTCAGTACTTCATGTGAGCTATGGGGGTGTCAAGTGGATCCGCGAATATGGGAGTTGATTGCGCGTGATCTCGCGTCCGAGAATAAAGCCAGAGCATGCCGCATACCGAACGACATCGGGCGCAGTACGGATGGGCAGTGTGATCTATGGGATCGGTGTGGAGATTGATGATCCCGAGGGATGGGTGTGGTCCCTCGCTCAGGCACTGGACGGCACACGCACACCCGACGAGGTGGCGGAGCGCGTCGCCTCCGCTCATCCGGTGATCACTGAGGCCGACGTCCTTCAGGCGGTGGAGGATCTTCAGGCCGCCGGCCACCTCGAGGATGCGGACGCCCCGCCCTCCCGGCTGTCGGCGGACGAGCAGGAGCGCTACGGCCGCGGTGTCCCTCTGCTGCGGTGGCTCGACCGCAGTCCTCGCCGCAGCGCCTGGGAGATGCAGGAACAGCTCGGTGCCGCCCACGTGCTGCTGATCGGTGTCGGCGGAACCGGCGGGTACGCCGCCCAGGCCTTGGTCGCCTCCGGCGTGGGGCACCTGCACTGCGTCGATCCCGACGGCGTCGAACTGTCCAACCTCAACCGCCAGCCCCTGTTCCGCGAGGCCGACATCGGACGCCCCAAGCTCGACAGGGCCGTTGAGGCCCTCCGGGCCCTCAACTCGCACGTCGAGATCACGGGCGAACGCCGGTGGGTGAACGCGGTGGCCGACCTGGCCGCGCTGGTGGAAGAGGGTCCCTGCCGGTACGACGTGCTCCTCCTGTGCGCCGACCAGCCACCGGAGATCAGCCGCTGGGCGAATAGGGTCTGCCTGGCGTCCGGGACACCGTGGGTCGACGGCGGGTACCGGGGCCCTTACGTGACCGCCGGCCTCTATGTTCCCGGCCGAGGAGCCTGCTGGGAGTGCCTGCGGACCGGCGAAGCCGAACACCGGGACCTGGGACTGCCGGCCGACCAGGAGGAGGAGGCGGCCTCGCCACGCATGCCGTGGAATCCCGTCATGGCCGTCACGGCCGGCTTGTCCGGACTGCTGATGGCCCACGGCGCCATCGCACTGCTCACAGGTGCCCCGCCGATGGAGCCGGGCCTGCGGTTCGGGATCAACCTGGCGGCCCTGGACGACACGGTCCTGCAGCGCTTCCCCCGCAGGGTCGATTGCCTCGCCTGCGGAACCCGGCAACGCCCCGATCCGAATCGCGACGGTGAGGTGGCGACCGAGCGGGCCACACGATGACCCCCCTGGAAACCGCCGCCCTCCCGGTGATCGGCGCCGACACCCGGATACGGCTCCACGACCTGGCCAGCCGGCCGGACGGCGCCGAAGAGGTGATCGTCGGACGGTTGGCGACCGGCGACTTCGTCAGCCTCCCCACTGTCGGCATGAGGGTCTTGGAACTGCTCTCCCGGCACCACAGCGTCGCCGAGACCCGCGCCGGGGTGGCCGAGGAGAGCGGCGAGGAGGTGGACGTCGCCGACTTCGTCAGCGAGCTGATCACGTTGGGGTTCGTGGCTGAGGTCGACGGCCTGCCCGTGCCGGCCCCCGAACCGCGGCGCCCCACCTTCCCCTGGCTCACACCCCGCCACGCGGCCTGGTCGCTCAACCCTGTCCTTCCCGTCGCCGTAGGCGTGCTCGCCCTCTCCGCCGCTGCCGCCCTGGCCGCCCGTCCCCAGATGGTGCCGAGCTACCACGACTTGGTGTGGAGCCGGTACGGAAGCCTGGTCCTGCTCGTGATGTTCGGTGTCGGGTGGCCCCTGCTCCTGCTGCATGAGGCAGCACACCTGATCACCGCACGCGCAGCCGGCGTCCCCGCGCGCATCGAGCTCGGGACCCGTCTGCAGTTCCTGGTCGTCCAGACCGACATGAGCGGGATCGAGCTGGCCCCGCGCCGCCACCGGCTCACCGCCTATCTCGCCGGCATCGCCGTCAACGTCACCGTCGCGTCCTGCGCAATTCTCGCCATGGCGTGGACCAGAGCCGGGTCTCCGGCCCACCATGCCCTCGCGATCCTGGCGATCCTGGCTCTGATCCCGCTGCCCTTCCAGGCCATGGTCTTCATGCGGACGGACGTGTACTTCGTCCTGCAGGACATCACAGGGTGCCCCGACCTCTTCGGCGACGGCCGCGCCTACGCCTGCTACCTGGCGCGCCTCCTCCTTCCGGGCCGCCGCCACCCCAGGCCGGCGGATCCCAGTGCGAACATGCCCGCAGCGCAGCGCGGGGCCGTCCGCATCTACAGCGTCGTCCTCGTCGTCGGCACCATCCTGTGTCTGGCGGCACTGGCAGCCGTCACCGCGCCCACCGACATCAGCGTGCTCGCCACCGCCGCCCGCCACCTCGGGCCCGGCAACAGCGCAGTGCAACGCGTCGACGGACTCGTGGTCCTGCTCCTCTTGGGCGGTGCCCAGGTGCTGTGGATCCGCACCCGCTGGCGCACCTACCGACGCCACAAAAGAAACCGGACCGAGCCGCAGTAACGGCTGCGCAGCCCGCACCTAGCTCCGTGACCCAGTGGTGCGCAAGCGCCACCATCGGCACCGCTCTGGGCGGGAACATCAAGCGTCGGGGCCCGCCGACCGAAGTCGGCGGGCCCCGACGCGCTCTCCCGCTCCTCACGTTCCCCCAGCCTGTTGAACTGTCCAACCAACTGGGGAAGGGAAAACGGGCGGGCTTGTCACCTCTTCTCGCGTCTCGGGGAACCCCAGCAGGCCCCCACGTAGTGCGTGTGGCTCAGCGCACCACCCTGCGGATGGTCTCGGTCAGGTCCGCGACGAAGCCCTCGGGGTTCTCGTAGTGGACGAAGTGGCCGCCCTTCATGTGGGCGTTGACGTTGACCACCGAAGCCCGTATACCCGGTCTGGATGACCCAGTACAGGTAGGACGCGGGCGAGCCCTGCCCGTAGGCCAGCAGGTCGACGTCACCGTCCGGGCGCGGCATCACCGCGAACGCGGCGGTGAGGCTGCCGAGGCGGCGGCCGAGCTGACCAGGTTCACGCGCGCCGCCCGCCCCCGGGCGCGCCCGGTCATCTCCCTGATGAAATCCAGCATGGTGGCAATCACCGCGAAGCCCAGCAGGTGCACCAGCAGGTTCGTGACACTGTCGACGCCGATGACCGCGTCGACCACCCGCCGCACCGCCGGCGTCCCCAGGGTCACCGAGGACGCGGACAGCGTCCACGTCGTCGACAGCACCCGGTTGCGCCGGGGAGCGGACCGCCATCCAGCCAGGCCGTACAGGGCGAGGAACCACAGCACCGGCAACACGGCCATCTCATACGGTCTCAATCGGCCCTCTCCACTCATAGGCGTCGGCGAACGTGCACATGACCAGGGAGAGAGTGTCGGCCGACTCGCGGGAGGCACCCGGCAGGACCGCCGGCACGGTGTCGAAGTGCTGCCACATCAGGGACGCAAGCAGTTCGGCCTCCTGCTCCTGGCCCGTGCTGGTCCGCGTGCGGTCGCGCGCCAGTAATCGAGCGGCCATCGCCGGGTCCAGGTCGGGGAAGAGCTGCCGCAGGACCTCGTGGTCCGGCTTCCCGTCCTGCCGGTGGTCCAGCAGCATGTGAGCCAGCTCGTGCAGGATGATATGCGCATGGTGGACCGGGCTGGTCACCGCGGAGTAGTAGGCGTGATCGGCTCGGCCGAGGGCGATCCACGCTCCGCAGATCCCCGAGCCCTCGGCGCCGGCCCGGGGCAGCGTAATCAGCCGCAGCGGTCGCCCCCGCCTGCGGGCCACGGCCTCGGCCACACCCTCGACGGTGAAAGGCTGCGGGACGGCCAGCTGACCGATCAAGCCGGCGCAGTGCCTTTCGAAGCGGTGCGGCACGTACAGGATCCCGCGCAACACCTGCCGGTCCGGCAACGGCTTCCGGCCCGGATGCCGGAACCTGCGTTCCCTCTTGGGCAGCAGCGGCTCGATCCGCTCAAGCTCGTTCAAGAGCAGCGGGGGCTGCCGGCGTGCGGACATGCAGTCCTGCGACGTCCACCGAGCCGCCTCGCGCGTAGCCGACCATCGGCCTGAGCGAGGTGGGCGGTGTGACCTCGGTCAGGTTGCCTTGGGAGTCGTAGGTGCTGCGTGGCCACCTGCCGCGGCAAGGCGCCGGACGACGCGGTGCCGGCCCGAGGCGACGACGGCAAGCCCTCGGCCTGGCGGCCGCCCGTCCCCACTCCCGCACATGGGAGGTACCTGAGAGTTCGCTCGCTGCAAACCCGCCGCGCGCCACCTAATTGCTTGACGAAACAAGGAGTTGTTATTAGGGTTCCTTCTCCAGACCCCTCCGGGTTCGGTACCAACTGGACCCGCAGACGGAAAATTGGTATGAAAACTTCCCGTTCCGCTTCGGCCGTAGTGGCTGTCCTCGCGGTCACGAGCTTGCTGGCTACGGTCCTGCAGACTTTGACCATCCCCCTCGTCCCCAAGCTTCCAGCGCTGCTGGACACTTCGCCCACGAATGCGTCCTGGGTTGTGACGATCACGCTCCTGACCGGCGCGATCACCACACCGGTAAGTGGTCGCCTCGGCGACCTGTACGGCAAACGGCGTGTCCTGCTGCTGATCATGGGCGCAGTCATCACCGGCACGGTCATCTCCGCGTGCACCAGCTCGCTGTGGCCCATGGTGATCGGCCGGGCTCTTCAGGGCATCGCGGCCGGCGTGATACCCCTGGCCCTCGGGCTCGTCAGGGACCAGCTACCGCCGGAACGAGTCGGAGGGGCCATGGCGTTGATGAGCGCCACCCTGGGCCTCGGTGGCGCAGGGGGCATTCCGCTCGCCGGCGTGGTCGCGGAGAACTTCGACTGGCACCTACTGTTCGTGGGCTCGGCGGGACTGGGCTTGCTCTGCACGATCTGGCTCGCCGTTGCGGTATCGGAGTCACCGGGCCATGCCCGAGGCCATTTCGACGTGACGGGAACCATCGGCCTGACCGTGGGGCTGACTCTCCTGCTGCTGCCGATCGTCAATGGGGCGCAGTGGGGTTGGGGAAGCACCCGGACCATAGGATCCGGCGCGATGGCGATCCTTGTCCTTCTCGGATGGGCCAGGCACCAGTTGCGCATCGACGCCCCCCTCGTCGATCTGCGGGTCACTGCGCGTCGCCCGGTGCTCATGGCCAACCTCGCCACTATCGCGACCGGGTTCGCGATCTTTGCGATGTTCTTCGTCTTCCCACAGCTTCTACAGGCGCCGCGTTCCACCGGTTACGGCTTTGGTCAGAGCTTGGTCGAGTCAGGGCTGGTACTGGTCCCGAACGGTCTGGTGGCCCTTCTCCTGACCCCGCTTGCTGCCCGCACGATCCGTCGCTACGGGCCCCGGATGGCCATGATTGTTGCCGCGGTGCTGATTGGGGCGGGTTACCTCCACGTGTTGCTGCGCACGGACAGCGTCGCGGACATCATCTTCGCTTCGGCCCTCATCGGAGCGGGTGCAGGTATCTCGACGGCGGCCGCGGCAAAGCTGATCAGCGACTCCGTCCCGATGACCGAGACCGCTTCCGCCAACGGCGTGAACGCGTTGATGCGCTCGATGGGAAGTGCCACGGGCGCTGCGTTGCTGGCGGTGATCCTGGCGCACGCCACCCTTCACGTCGGCCCCGCATCGCTGCCCTCGGAAGCGGGGCTGCGCACTGCGTTCCTGGTGGGGATCGGGGCTGCGGTCACGAGCCTGATCTGTGTGGCACTCATCCCGCCTGCGCGGGCATCCGTCAGTCCGGTGCCGCACGCCTCGCCGTTGGGCGACGGCGACGGCGAAGTAGCCACACTGCCGGTGGACTTGGCAGGGAAGTAGGCATAGGCATCAGTACTGCAATCACAGTTAGAGGGTCAGGTGTGATCGCGTGTCCTGGTATCCGTTGATCTTGGGGTGCGTCAGTCGGGCCCTGGCGTAAGAACGGCTGGTCGCTGGTGGAACGCACCGGTGAGGCCCATCCGGTCGGGACGCAGCGGCTGCTGGGCGAGGCGGACTGGGACGCTGAAACCGAGCGGGCGGCCGATCTGGCACTGCGCCGGCCAGCGCCACAGGAGCAGGCGAGCGAGCGAGTGGTTTCGGTGGCCCGTCCGCTCGGCCGGTCTCGCCCGGGGCTCTCGCGAGCCCTGTGAGCATGCGATACCTGCCTGTCGGGAGACCATGCCCGAGAAGCTGTACGACCCGAAGGACCGTTCAACGAGGCGGTCGCCGCGTTCTACGTCCAGGCCTCCGGCGGACTCGGTGACCTGTACGCGCCGGTCCTGTCCCTGACGGCCGGCGACACCGAGCGGCCGGGCCCGCTCTCCTACATCAAGGGGCTGCGGTTCATCCGGATCGAGGCGTTCGACACCGACGCCGCGGCCACCGCCACCGAACTGCTGCGCTTCGGACACTCCTGGGCCACCGTCCACGCCATCCACGCCGCCCGCCCCTCCCCCGCCCATCCGAGCGGCCGGTTTCTGCTCGCCCTGACCCCCAAGGCATACGCGGGCACCGGCGTCCAGGCCGTCCACCCCGGCCAGTAACACCGTCCGGTGACGCGTCGGCGAACTGGCGGCGGGCGGCGGGCGGCGAGATACTCCGCCGGGATCCGGGCGAGTTGTCGGGTAACGGCCATGACGGCAGTACCCGACGGCGTCCACCTCATTTTCAGACGCCGGTGGGCAAGCGTACGAAGCCCTGTGATGGATCCTGTCCGGAAACGGTACGGAGGCTTTCCCTGCCTGGTCCGGTCGAGGAGCCATCCCGCGGCTGATTGAGCCCGCCTCGAGAGGTCATCAGGTTCGGCGGAGGACATGTACCGCACGTCGGCAGCGGTGCGACAGCCGGATCCTGGGTGGCTCGTATCCGGGCGGTGCCGCCCCGTCGCGCCCGTCGCGGTTTGCCCCAGTGCCGGACCGCGGCCGAGTTCTCCGGCGGGACCGGCGATCGGGCGGCCGGCAACTGCGTCGGCCCTCGGCCGTCAATGTGCCCTCTGGCCCAGGCTCTCACCGTCAGCCGCGCCTTCGCCGGAATCGACCCCGCCGACCACGACACCGAGGTCGACCTCGACGCGATCTGCGCGTGGTAATCGTTGCGAAGAATGCCGCGCATCACGGTTTGCGGCGACCGGCACGCCGACCAGATGCCGCACCTGCTCGTGGGTGATCTCCGACCACTTCGGGTTCCGCGGCCGGAATCGGTCAGCGCCGGCGAACTCCACCCGCTGGAAGCGGGTCTCCTCGAAGGAGCCCTGCGGCCGGAGCCGGCCCTCCACCCATATCGGCGGCTGGTCCTGGATGGGGCCGCGCCGCTCCTACACCGCGCCCGCGAACTTCTCGACCCCATTCATCAGGCTCACCCCCTCCGCGCGGGAGACCTGGGTCGCCACCGCGACCGGGCGCGTCCCCTCCGCGGTGAACAACTGCAGCCGGAACGTTCCCGGCAACTCCGGTGCGGTGAACATGTGGTCGTCCACGCTGAGCCGGCGCGGCGCGGCCGGTGCGCGCAGCTCGTCCTGGCCACGCGGAGCCGACGCGGAGTCCGGGCCGGCGGGGGGTCATCAGTCATGCTCCGATCATTCCCGACCCAGCGGTGCACCGACCGTCGTCGGTCGCTTCCTGCCGCCTGCGCCCCCGGCAGCCTCGTCACCACGGCGGCACGGCCGTCCGCACCCCGGGCTCGCCCGCCTGCTCGCAGACGGTCGGTTCACCAGGTGCAGTGCACCTACGAGGCGGTTCCCGTGAACCAGGCTCGGGTGCTGCGCATGCCGAGAAGGACCAGCACGGCCGCGGCCAGGAGCACGCCGATCACGGCTCCCGGCGCTCCTTGCGCGACGTTGACCGCCTGCACGAGCAAGTAGAGCCCGGTGGTCACCGTCAAGGTGATGCGCAGGACGCCGCGCCCGGGCCGGAGGAAGAAGACGTGCGCGGCGCTGGCCAGGGCGGGCAGGAGCGTCAGGACCCGGTACCAGACCGGGCCCGGGTAGTAGCCGACCGCGAGGCCCGTCACGGCTATGACGACGATGACGCACAGCACGCAGAGCAGGGCGCGCAGCGCCGTGACCGTGCCCGGGCGCTTGCTGTGCGGCTTCTGCGGGGCGGTGGGGCCGGACTCCACGGCGGCAGCCGCGATCGTGCGCGGATCGCCGAGCTCGGCCAGGATCGCCTCCTCCTGCCCCGGGCGTTCGAAGAGGGCGACCTCGATGTGCTCGGCGAGGTCGGCGAGCAGCTCCTGCCGCCGGTCGGCCGGAAGCGCCGACGCCTCACGCTCGACAACGGCAAGGAAGGACTGTACGGAGTGGGAGGTGCTGAGGCTCATGGTGAACTCTGCTCCGGTTCGATCGGGGACGGCGGTTGGGGAGCGAGGAAGTCATCGACTGCGTCGCGGAAAGCGGGCCAGATCCCGGCGAAATCCGAGAGGGCGGCCAGCCCGGCGTCGGTCAGCCGGTAGTGACGGCGGGGCGGCCGCCCCCGAGGAGTCGGCCGGCATACGCGATGTGGAGCAGCCCCCGCACCGCCATCGGCGTCGCCGTCTTGGAGTTCCTCGACCATCCGACGGCCGCGTCGAGGACGGATCCGCGCTGCGCCGGGACATCGCCGCGGCCATCCGCCGGCACCGCCCGGAGTTGTTGATCACATGGAACCACCATGACGTGCTTCCCGGCGGCAGGTGAAACAGCCCCCACCACCGCATCGTCGGACGGGCAGTGCTCGATGTCGCAGCCGACGCGGGCAACCACCGGATCTTCCCCGAGCTGCTGACCGACCAGGGCCTCGAGCCCTGGGACGGGGTCCGCTTCATGGGTGTTGCGGGATTCCCCGCCCCACTCACCCGTCAGTGTCAACGACGCGGTCACGGAGCGCACCATGGCCTCGCTGGCCGCCGACGAGCCGCACCTGAGCTGCTCTCATGCGGCTGCCACGCGACCCATGGTGATCCACATGGTGAATGCGAACAGGAAGTCCCCACGCTCGGCCGACTGACGGACCGAGGTGAAGAATCGCTCCGTCAGCTCCGGCTGGACGCAGATCCGTAGCGCCTCGTCGTCGAAGAAGGGCACGACGGCGGCTGCGTCCTCAGGCACCGTGAATCGAAGCGTCACGGGGAGCGTGGTGGTTGCCCCGAGGCCCGCCTTCACCATGCGGGCACGGGCGGTGCGGCCTGCCGCAGGGTGCGGGAACGGGAATTGCTCCGCGACATCGGCCATGTGGTCGAAGCCGTCCCAAACGAAGGACGTCCAGTCGGTGTCGATCACACACACGCGGCCTCCAGGACGGGTCACCCGGATCAGTTCCTTCACCGCAAGATCGGGATCGGGCAGGTGCTGCAGAACCCGCTCGCACCGCACTCCGTCGAAGTGGCCGCTGGGAAAGCCGAGAGCCGTGATGTCACCGACCGAGTAGTCGACCGAGGTGCCGTCATGCCTGGATTCGGCGACCGAGACGGCCAGGGCGGACTGGTCGACGGCGGCCACTGAGCCCGCAGCGCCTACTCGCGCTGCCAGCTGGCGGGCCACCTCTCCTGCACCACACCCGACGTCGATCAGCCGCTCACCCGGTGCGGGCGCAAACATCTCGAATGCCGCGGACCGCATGCGCTGCATCTCGGGATGAGCCGCTGCGGCATCGAGATAGCGGATAACGCGGCGCTGTGCATCGTCAGCAGCACCGTCCAGGTGTGCAAACGGATTGCTGGGTGTCCGCGGTTTCTCAGCTCCGTGGGAACCATCGCTGTGCGCAAGAGGGGAGGTCGTGTCCATAGTCGCTTCCTGCTTCGAGAGAGGGAACAATTGATCGACATAGTACTTGCCGAGTGAAGTATCTGGAACATCTGCCCAGCACCGTCACGTCGGCCGACTGGATGGGACGACCTCTGGGACAGACACCGCTGGAGGATCGACGCGGACGTCGATGCCAACACCAAGCCCGCACTGACCGGGCATTTCCTCACCGCTTCACCATGGAGCGGGCTACCGAACTGGCGGCCTTCAGATCCCACGAACCCGCTGGTTTCGAAGTTCGACCGGCGCGCTTGCCTGAGAGCCTGTCACCTGATGGCAGTCACTGAAATTTCCAGGGTGGAGTCGGTGGTGTGGGGGCGAGTCCGGTAGCGGTGAGGCAGCCCTCGATCAGGTGGGGCCGGAGCTGGACCTAATTCGTGGCGAATTTTGCGGTCAAGGTAGCCGGGCGCGTGGAAAGCCGTGTGACCGCCAGGTCGCCGAGGCCCGCGTTCCGGCCTGCACGACCTCGCCGCCTTCACGCTCGACAGGAGGAGCACCTCGACGACGTCATCTCCGGCTATGGCATCGACATCGACCTCGACGTGATCCACGCGCGGTGGTCGTTGCGGAGCCTGCTGATGGTTCCGAGGGTGACGAACGCGTGGTGGATGTCGTCGCGGAGCGTGGCCGGTCTCCATGCCTGGTTGCAGAGCCACTGTTCGTCCCGCGCATCTCACAGTCGGGCCTTGCGGTGCCGGGAGGAGACTCGCCCCGGGTGCGTGGAGAAACACCCCGGAGTTGCCTTCCGGCCAGTGCTCAACGGACTGACCGTCCATCACTCGGTTCACGGAGATACCGCTGCGGTCACGGCAGCATGATGGTGCCGGACCGCTCGATCACCTGCTCGGCGCGCGCGGCCATGTCCTCGTCGAGGGGCGGCGGCGTCTCCCCCGGGCGCGCGGGCGTGCTGTGGTCCAGCATGAGCTGTTCCAGGCCGGGCGGCGTGTAGATGAACAGCAGCCTGGCGGCGTGCACGCCCGTGTTCCTGAATCCGTGCCGTATGCCCTTCGGTACGTGGATGAAGTCGCCCGCCACGGCGGTGAAGACGTGGTCGCCGTCGATGAACTCCAGTTGCCCGTCCAGCACGTAGAAGGTCTCGTCCTCCTTCGTGTGCGCGTGCGGGATCGGGCCGCCGCCGGCCGGAACGGTCGCCTCGATGAAGCCGAGGTTCCCGTTGGTCTGCGCGCCGGTGGCCTTGACCGTGTAGACGTCGTCCGCGCCCCACACGGTCGGACCTTCACCGGACGGGACGTAGAGCGCGCCGCGCCTGTTCCACATCGGGTCGTCGGGTGCCACTTCGTGCAGCAGAAAGCTCATGGGTTGCTCCGATGGTCAGTGCGACGCCGGCCGCCTCCGCGCCGGGCAACGGCGGGGCAGTCGCGGCGGCCGGTGCCCAGCATCGAAACGCACATTTCCTTGCCATGTCAAGTATGTGTTCTCACGCCGATGTGTCGCCTTGCCACGAGGTGCCGCCGGTCCGGGAGGCTTGTCGACGCCCGGTGCCACGCGAAGGTTCAGCGTGCCGGGCGGTACGTCGCGATGATCACTCCGCTGCTCGTGGGCCGGGCCCCGACCGACTGGAGCCTCTTCATCGGGGCGTCGTCGGTGAACAACTTCTTGCGGCCCTCGCCGGCCACCACCGGGTGGGTCAGCAGCACGAGCTCATCGAGCAGGTCGAGTTCCAGGAGCGAACGCACCAGCGTGGAACTGCCCGCGACGGTGATCTCCGTGCCGTCGCCCGGCTTGAGGTCGTTGACGGCGGACGCGAGGTCGCCCCTGATCAGCGTGCTGTTCGCCCAGTCCTCGACGCTGTCCAGCGAGGAGGAGACGACGCACTTGGGCGACTCGTTGATCCACTTCGCGAAACCGGCGTCCTCACCGCTGGTGACCGTCGGCCAGTACCCGGCCCACTCGGTGAACGTCACCCCGCCCAGCAGGATCGTGTCGGCCGTCTCCAGCGTGCCGGCCAGCGCCGCGCCCATCTCCTCGTCGAACGCGAACTGCCACTCGTTGGGCGACTGGGCCACACCGTCGAGCGAGACGAACAGACCCGAGACGACCTTGCGCGTGATTCCTCCACGACGAATACAGGGGTTCTCTGCCCGCCCCGGTCGGGGCGGGCCGGCTGGCCGGCCACGTCGGGGACCTTATGGCTGTATCGATGGCCGGGGTGGGTACACCGTCCCGGTGAGATTCGTACCGGTGTGGAAGTTGGCCTGCCCCCACGAAATGTGGACCACCGCGGCGACTCCTACAAGTCACCCTCGAGTTGACGTCCGTCACACCTTGACGCGGCGATGGGTGGAGAGCACCGCTCCCCACGGGCCCCGGGACCGGCACGTCGAATTGTTCGACTTCACACCCTGAGCGGATAAAAACACGAGAAAGATGCTTATGATACGTTTCATGAGCACTTCCCTGCCGTTCCGGGTGACTCCGCGTTCGTCCTCCTACTGGCGCGTGACGTTCGACAGCCCCCCGGTCAACCTGGTCACCTTCGAACTCTTCGCCGCGCTGGGGGATCTCCTCGATCGCATGGAGGCGGACGACGACCTCAAGGTCGTCGTCTTCGACAGCGCGGACCCCGACTTCTTCCTCGCTCATTTCGACATGCTCCCGCGCAGTGAGCCGTACGCGGGCCCCACCTGGCTGGAGGTCGCGGGACGCATGGCCCGGTCCCGCGTCATCAGCATCGCCTCCATCCGCGGCCGGGCGCGCGGGGTGGGCAACGAGTTCACCCTGGCGTGTGACATGCGCTTCGCCGCCAGGGAGAACGCCGTGCTGGGACAGCCCGAGGTGGGAGTGGGTGTCACACCCGGGGGCGGGGCCCCGGAACGGCTGCCCCTGCTGGTCGGACGGGGACGCGCACTGGAGATCATCGCAGGCGCCGACGACTTCGACGCCGAGACGGCGGAGCGGTACGGCTGGATCAACCGGGCGCTGCCCGACGCCGAACTGGACGCCTACGTGGACCGCCTCGCCACCCGGATCGCGTCCTTCGACCGCCGCCCGCTCTCCGAGGTGAAGACCCTGATCAACCGGTCCACCCTGCCGTCCGAAGCGGACCTGACGGCTGGCCAGGACACCTTCCGCGCCTCGCTGACCTGGCCGGAGGCGCACGACAGGATCGGCCGGCTGCTCCAGCGGGGCCTGCAGCAACGTGGCGACGTCGAATACGACCTCGGCGACCACGTCGCCGGGCTGTGACCGTCCGCCGGCACGCACCACTGCTCCCCCGTTCGTGACGCGACAGAGGACCACCGGACGCCCGGTGGGCCTCTGCGCGGCGTCCCGGCCGTCCCAGCCGGTGGTCGCACCCTCACAGGACAGGTGCCGTACGAACCAGTCGACGGCCGCGCAGCTGGCCGCGTCGAACTCCTCCAGGTACGGCGAGAAGTGTCCGCCCGGGATCAGTTCCAGCCGCTTGGGCTCCAGCGCGCGCTCGTACGCGGCGAGTGCCCTGTCGGTCGGCGTCATGGTGTCGTCACGGCCGACGATCGTCAGCAGGGGCGTGGGGGAGATCCGGTTGATGTACACCCCGGGTTCGTACATACGGCTGTTGCGGCTCGATCGCAGCGTCAGCCTGTTCTCCCACGGGACGTCGGAGTCGTACGGCCGGAGGTAGAAGTCGACGACGTCGGGAGCGTGGTACGGAGCGGGAACGGCCGGGTCCTCGCTGACGATCGTGACCGTCGCCGGGTCGTGCCCCCGCAACTGCGCGCGCTCGTCGTCGTAACGCCGTTCGATCTGCGCCTGGTGCTCCGGCAGGACGCGGCGCAGGGCGATCTCCATGCCGCTGACGATGAACACCTGCGTCACGACGGCACGCAGCCGGCGGTCGGTGGCGCCGAGCACCAGGGCGTGGCCGCCGGCGAGGCTGGTGCTCCGCAGACCGGTGCGGCCCGCGTCGACCTCCGGTCGTGCCTCCAGGTAGAGATCGCCCGCCGCCGGTCCGCGACCTGCTGCCACGGGTCGACATCGTGGCGCGGCGTTCCGGTGCTGGAACCGAAGGTGCGGTGATCGTGGGCGAGGACGACGAAACCTGCCTCGGCGAAGGCCCTGGCGAAGGGTTCGAGTCCCTGGTCCTCGATCCCGTCGAGCCCGATGGCCATGGTGATGGCCGACAGCGGCGTGCCGGCACGGTCGGGCACGAAGAGCCAGGACCCGAGGGTCGCCCCTTCCGCCGGTATCTCGACGTCGTGACGGGTGAAGGTCATGCACACCTTTCCGGGTCCGTAACAGCCTGCGTGTGTCCTACTCGGCGACGTGGCGGCCGAGGTCGACCTCCACGCCGTCGGGTCGCTGGAGCCCACGCTCGAACAGTGAGCCCACGCGGTGGGCGTTCTCGGGGCGTCCGGAGGTCTGGAAGAAGGCCTGCAGGCTGGCGCCTTAGGACTGCTCGGCGGGCAGGGACTCCGCGTCGACGAGGGCCTTGGTCCGGGTGATCGCCGCTTGTCGAAGCCCGCGATGCGGCGGGCGAAGCCGTCGACGAACCGCTCCAGTTCGCCGTCCGGGAGGACGCGGTTGACGTAGCCGTACGCCGCCGCGAGGTCGGCAGGGAAGTCGTCGGCGCCGGGCACGATCTCCAGGGCGCGCCCGCGGCCCACCAGGTGGGGCAGCCGGTCACTGGGGTTTCCTCCGGGGACGGATTCGACGCCGACCTCGAACTGGCCGAGGACGGCGCCCGGTCCGGCGAAGCGGATGTCGCTGGCCAGGGCGAACTCGCTGCCGGCGCCACGGGCGCGACCGTTGAGCTCGGTGATGGTGACGGCGGGAACCTTCCCGAGCCGGTACAGATTGTGTCGGCGAACGCGTGGAGGCCGGAGGGGGCCGGCCGCATCGCGGCGACGCGGGACCGGTCAGCCAGCATGTCCCAGTGCGCCAAGAACAGGTCGGGGTTGCGCTGCGGAAGACGACGGCGGTCAGCTCCGGGGCCTGCTCCATGCGGGTGACCAGCTCGGTCAGCTACCCGATGGTGTCGGGTCGATCAGGTTGATCTCTCCATAGGAGAAGGTCACCCGCCAGTAGGACGGACCGACCTCTTCGACGGCGAACTGTTCGTGGGTACTCATGGGTGTCTCCTCGGTCCAGGTGTACGTGTGTTTCCGGAGGTGTGCTGCGTCGCCGGGGCCGGGGCAGGCGGGCAGACGGGCGTGGTCACGACGATGGGCGGCCCTCGGGGCCGGCCGAGCGGTCGAGGCCCGGCAGGTGCCGCCCCATGCGCATCTCGAAGTCGCCGGGCCTGCCCAGTCCCTGTTCCCGCGCGGCGTCGAGCCGGCGCCGGCTGGCCGGGCGGGCCGCGGAGGACCAGAACGCGCGGCCGGTCCGGGCCTGGAGGGCGTGGGCGGGAAGCGTGACCTCGCCGACGAAGTCCTTCACCTCGACGAGCGCGACCTTGTCGAAGGAGGCGATCCTCTCCGCGACGTCCGTGACGAAGCCGTCCAGACCGGAGTCCGGAACCGCCCGGTCGACATAGCCGTAGCGCTCTGCGAGGTCGGCGTCGTAGTCCTGGCCGGTGAGCATGATCTCCAGTGCCCGGCCGCGGCCGGTGAGGAAGGGCAGACGGTGCGTGGGGGCGCCGCCCGCGACGAGTCCCAGACCGATCTCTGGCTGGGACAGCACCGTGTTCTCCCGGCCGGCGTACCTCATGTCGCACGCCAGGACGAACTCGCTGCCCGCGCCACGGGCGCGTCCCCGGATCTTGGCGATCGAGACGAACGGGCCCTCGGCGATCCGCGCCAGTACGTCCAGCCATGGGGGAAGGCCCGTGGGCCCGGCCGGGGGCGGGCTCTGGGGCGGCGGGGCGTCGACGTCGTAGTGCGCCAGGAAGAAGTCCGGAACCGCGCTGTCGAAGACCACGACGCGCACGTCGGGATCCTGCTCCAACTCCTCGACGAGAGCGGTCAGTTCGCTGATGGTGTGGCGATCGATGAGGTTGAGCGGCGGATGGTCGAAGGTGATCCGCCACACCCGGGGATCCGACCTGTCTATCACGAGGCGCTGCTGTGCGTTAACGGTGACCTCCGGGGATACCTAGCCTGAGACCTGTTTTCCAATCTAACATCTGGATTGGAAAAACCATCTCAGCGGTAGGATGGCGGTATGCCGAGAAGAAGCCACGCAGCCCCGACTGGTGAGGCACGCTGCTCCATCGTTCGCTCGCTGGAGGTCTTCGGCGACCGGTGGAGTCTGCTGATACTGCGGGAGGCGTTGAACGGAGCGACGCGCTTCTCGGAGTTCAGGGAACGTCTGCACGTGGCGAGCGATGTCCTCACCCAGAGGCTCGGCGTCCTGGTGGACGGCGGAGTGCTGGACAAGCGGCCCTACCGGGAGGCGGGCACCCGGCCGCGGATGGCGTACCACCTGACCCCCGCGGGGCGTGAACTCATGGTGGTCTTCGGTGCACTCCAGCAGTGGGGCGACCAGTACCGCCCGCACCCCGAGGGCCCGCTGGTGCGCCGGGGCAGCAGGTCGACCCGCCGCCCCCTGCGCGTCGCCTTCGTCGACGAGACCGGCCGGGAGACTCCGCTGGAAGACGTCGACCTGGCCTCACCGGTCGGGGCGGACGCCGAACGGCCGGTGGTGTAGCGGCCGACGGGCAGGGGGCGGCCCGGGGACGTCCGGTGCGTCGAGGCGAGCCGCCCGCCCGGTCAGAGCAGACCGGCCCGGTAGACGACGAGGGCGATCTGGACCCGGTTGTTCAGTTCCAGCTTGGTCGGGACGCGGGAGACATGTGCCTTGACCGTCGGGATGCTCAGGTAGAGGTCAGCGGCGATCTGTGCGTTGGTCTTGCCCACGGCCACGGCGAGGGCGACTTCGCGCTCACGGGCGGCCAGTCGGTCCAGCAGCGCCCGCGCGGCGTGCCCGTCCCGGGCGGGCTCTCGCCGTACCGGCCTCTCTTCGGACGGCGGCCCCGCGACGCCGGCGATGAGCTGACGCAGGGCGTTCGGGGAGAACACCGGCTTTCCGGCGGCGGCTCTGCGGACGGCGGTGACGATGTCCTGCGGGCGGGTGTGCTTCGACAGGAATCCGCTGGCGCCCGCCTGCAGGGCACGCAGGACGTACCCGTCCGTGGTGAACGTGGTGAACATGACGATCTCGGGAGGGTATGGGCGGGCGCGCAGGGCCCGGGTCGCGTCCAGTCCGTCCACGGTCGGCATGCGGATGTCCATCAGGACCAGGTCGGGGCGGAGACGGTCGACGAAGGCGGGGAGCTCGTCGCCGTCCGACGCCTCGCCGACCACCGTTATGTCGCCGGCGGCCCCCATCGTCATGCGCAGCCCGGCGCGGACAAGGGGGTCGTCGTCGGCCAGCAGCAGGCGGATCATGCCGACCACAGCAGGACCTCATGCCGGCCGCGACGGGGCCTCATGCCGACCACGGGCGCCAGGCCGTCACCTGGTAGCGCCCGGACGCTCGCTCGTGCCTGAACGTGCCACCCGCCGGACCGGCGCGTTCGGACATGCCGATCAGCCCTTGGCGCGCCCCGGCGGCCTCGCCGGTGGGCGGGTCGTTTCGTCGCCCCGCACGGCTGGCCGCCGGTGCGCTGGGCGCGGCCCTGCTTCTGCTCGGCCTCGTGCCCCGGGCCGAACGCCTTCTCGCCCACGGAGCCTCGCCCTGCCCTCCCCCGCCTTGACCGACCTGGCCCTGGCCGCGGCGGGCGCCGTCGCGCTGCTCCTGGCGCTGCGGAGCCGGAGCGTCCCGGCCACCGGCCGGCCGGACCCGCAGGAGCGGTGACCCCGGGTCCCGTCCCGCAAGCCGTTTCTGCTGGACGGGATCCCGTCCAGCACGGGACACTTCGCTTGCGGCACGGGTGTCCCCACGAGGGCACCCCTGGCAGGGCGGCGGATCAGCCCACCTCGGTCATGAACCGGGTCAGTGTGTCGGCGAAGTCCCGCGGTGCCTCCACGTGCGGGGCGTGCCCGGCACCGGGCAGGATCTGCACCGCGCCACGCCAGAGCGTCGGCATGGTGAGACCTAGCAGATAGTCCAGGCTGACCAGTTGTTCGCCCTCGCCGTGCAGTACTGCCAGGGGCCGCGTCAGCTGCGCCACGACGGCGGCCTCGTCGGCAAAGTTCCCCGACCCGATGCACGCCAGGAGGCCGGCGCGGGCCCTGCCGTCGGTGGCGAGCACGTCGGCGACGAAGGCGTCGGTGGGCAGGGTGGAGCCGGGCGCGAGGAAGGCGGCGGCGAAGCCCCGGGCCGCCTCGGCGTCCACCTCCGCGGTGAAACCCACGCTCATCGCGGGGTGCGGGAGAAACGCCCTGCCCACGTCGGTGACGCTTCCGACGGGCGGAGTGCCGACGAGGACGAACCCGGTGGCGCCGGGCAGCCGCTCCGCCGCCTCCAACGCGATGTGCCCTCCCAGGCTCCATCCGACGATGACGGCGTCCTCGGCGTCCGTCTCACCGACGAAGGACGCGAGGAGAGAGGCGTAGCCCGGCAGCGAGTAGTCCTCGGGGTGCCGGGCGGGCGCTGATCCGCCGTGCCCCGGCAGGTCGAGTGCCACGCACCGGAACCGCTGCCCGAAGGGGCTTTCCAGCAAGGAGTCCCAGACTCGGGCCGACGAGGAGTTGCCGTGCAGCAGGACGACGGTCCGTCCGGTGCCCTCCGACGTCCTGTAGGTGATGTCCTGACCCTCGATGTCGATCCGTCGTTCGATCACAGCGCTTCCCTCCCTGTATGACGATGCGTCCGGACTCCGCCCGGCGGCCGTGCGTGGGGGTCCCGTGGACCCGCCCGGCCCTCGCGAACGCGTGGCGCGGCGCGTCCGGTCAGGCCGGGATCGGCCTCCACGCACGGGCGGGCCGGACGGGACGGCGTCAACCGCGCCGCTGGTCTCACTGCGAGGCGGCGAGGGTGAGGGCGGCCGCCACCGCGACGACGAGGAAGAGCACCGGCGCCATGGCACCCCCACGAGCCGCGCTGTCCCGGTAGTCGCCCCACTTGACGTGGTAGCTGATCGCCCCCAGGAACAGGACGGCCATGCCGACGGCCGCGGCGATGCCCAGGGGCTGCCACCAGATGCCCACGACGAGTCCCACCGCCGCGGCCGCCTCTGCGAGGCCGATGAAGCGGACCAGCCCTGTGCCGAGCCCCTTCGCTACGAGGCCGTTCGGCACATCACCCTTCAGCTGCACCTTTGGCGCGCCGGCGGCGAGGGAGAAGAGGGCGAGGAGGACGCTGAGAACAACAGCGGCAATGTACATGACAGTCCTTGACGTTGAGATGGGATGAGGAGCGTTGGGTCGAGAGGGATGAGGGTGCTCGCGCGCCCTGCCCCACCCGCGTGCGCGAGGCGGGAGCGTCCTGAGGGAGGGAACCCGCGCGCCCACGCCCGGATCGGCACACGGTGGCCTCAGTCGGGCAGGGCGGGCGCCCGCACCCCTCAGGTGCCGATCTTGTGCAGCGCCGCCGCCAGCCTGGCGAGGTCCAGGCCCGCGAGGTGGTCGAGGAAGTGGCGTCGGACGGATGCCAGGTTGGTCGGCCAGGCCTTCTCCAGCCGGGCGAACCCCGCCTCGGTGAGGCTCGCGTGCCAGCCGCGGGCGTCCTGTGCCGACCTGACCCGCCGCACGAGCCCCCGCCTCTCCAGGCGGTCCACCAGGCGCGTCATACCGCTGACCGACATCTCCACCGCGGCGGCGAGGTCGCCCATGCGCATCTGCCGGTCCGGGGCCTCCGAGAGGTTCATCAGCGCCAGATACTCGACGAGAGGGAGCCGCTGCTCCCGGACCATGTCGGCGTCGACGGCGCGCGGCATGGCGTAGATGACACGGCCGAGCGCCCGCACGACGGCCTCCTCGTCCGCAGTGAGAGGACGCGGTTCCCGCTCAGCGGGCTTCGAACGCCGTGCGTCGTCGGAGGAGGACATGTCCCCACAGTACGGGTCCGAAGGGCTGAGACAGCCAGGCCGGGGCGGCGGGAGCGGCCCGGCCCGCCCGGCCGGGTGCTGCCTGATTTCGGTCATACCCAACCCCTTCGCGAAGGCGCAGCCCGGCGACGGTCCGGGATATATTTGCTACGACAAGCAATCTAGCACTGAAGATTGTAACGTCAAGTAAAGGGTGCGACGTCCCGCCGCCGGGGAAGCCGAGTCCACCCCTGATCGGTCGGCGTATCTTTCATCGAGCGAAACACGAGGATGTGACCGTGGCACCGAAGCCCGCAGCAACCACCGACAGCGTTCGACCGCTGTCCGCGGAGGAAGAGGCCGTCGTCCGGTCCCTTCCCTGTCTCATCTACGCCCTGCCGCGCGCGATCGACGCCGACATGATCCGTGAGCAGCGGATGTCCAACACGGAGTACCTGACGCTGATGCACCTGTCCGAGGCGCCCGGCCGGCAGATGCGCATGGGCGCCCTCGCGAACGCCTGCGAGATGTCGCTCAGCGGCATGACCCGGGTCGTGCACCGCCTGGAGGAACAGGGTCACATCCAGCGCGTGCGGTGCGACCAGGACGGCCGCAGCTGGCACGCCTACCTCACCGACAGCGGGCTGACGCGCCTGGAGGAGGCGTGGCCGAGCGCGCTCGCCGCCATACGCCGGCACTTCCTCGACCACCTGGAGGGCTTCGACCTCGCCAAGCTCGCCGCCGCCCTGCAAAACGTCGCCGTCTGATCTCCGGGAGTCCCTGCCACCACAGAGGCGTACGTCTTCCTCACGGGACCGCGCCGGGTGCGTCCCGTGTGGCGCACGGCACAGGTCCCGGTCGGGCGATCGACGAGATACCTAGTATATTTGCTTCGCGCAGCAAGTTACTGGGTGCCGCGCATCCGGTCTCGTCAGCGGCGTTGGCTCACACCTGACGAGTGCAGCGGCCCGCCGGACACCCGATCGTTCTCCACTGCCCAGCAGTGCACACACGTAGGAAGCATTGAGATGGCTCCTAGCATCACCGACGTCCCGTCAGAGCACGTCCGGATCACGCGCGTCTTCACCTTCGGGGGCACCGGCCGGCACCGGGGGACACACGCCGACGAGGACCGGTGCGCTCCCGTCGGCGACTACGTGGGGCACGGCCGTCACCGCCGGCCGGCCGGCGCACCCCCGATGCCGCCCGCCGCACTCCTCGCAAGCGGCGACGACCAGACGGCAGGCCGGCCCGACCGGAACCGAGACCGGCCGGCGTGAGCGCCGTCCGGCCGGTGGCAGCCGCCGACGCCGCGGCCGTCACCGCGGCGTCCGCACCCCGCGGGCAGCCGCGTACCGCTGTCGCGGCCCGCACGGCGCATCGTGCGCCGGCCGAGAGCAGCCGTCGGCTCAGCCGGGGAGCTCCCAGTCCATCACGGCGGCCGACACATCCGTCGGCACGACAGGCAGGACACACATATGCACTTCGGTATCTTCGGCGTGGGTGACGTGGCGCGCGACCCGCTGTCCGGGCGGACGCCCACGGAACACGAGCGGATCAAGGCACTCGTGGAGTACGCGAAGCTCGCGGAGGACGTCGGGCTGGACGTCTTCGCGATCGGCGAGCACCACAACCCTCCTTTCGTCCCGTCCTCCCCCACCACACTGCTCGGGCACATCGCGGCACGGACGGAACGGATCCTGCTGTCGACGTCCACCACGCTGATCACCACCAACGACCCGGTGAAGATCGCCGAGGACTACGCGATGCTGCAACACCTCGCGGACGGCCGGGTCGACCTGATGCTCGGCCGTGGCAACACCGGCCCGGTCTATCCCTGGTTCGGCCAGGACATCCGCGACGGCATCGAACTGGCGGTGGAGAACTACGCCCTGCTGCACCGGCTGTGGCGCGAGGACGTGGTGGACTGGACCGGACGGTTCCGAACCCCGTTGCAGGGATTCACCTCCACCCCGCGCCCGCTCGGCGGTGTTCCGCCCTTCGTCTGGCACGCGTCCATCCGCAGCCCGGAGATCGCCGAACAGGCCGCGTACTACGGTGACGGCTTCTTCCACAACAACCTCTTCTGGCCCAAGGAACACGTCCGCAGGCTGGTCGACCTCTACCGGAGCCGTTTCGAGCACTACGGACACGGCCCCGCCGACCACGCCGTCGTCGGCCTCGCCGCGCATCTGTTCGTGCGCCGGAACTCGCAGGACGCCGTGAGGGAGTTCCGCCCCTACTTCGACGGCTCCGCCGCGTACGGAAACGGTCCGTCACTGGAGGACACCATGGCCCGGACGGCGATGGTCGTCGGGAGCCCGCAGGAGGTGATCGAGCGCGTTCTCGCCTACCGCGAGAACGCGGGCGGCGACTACCAGCGGCAGTTGTTCAACGTGGACGGCATCGGCGTCCCGCACAAGACCGTGCTGGAGCAGATCGAAGCGCTGGGCGAGATCGTGCCCGTCCTGCGCAAGGAGTTCGCCAGGAGCCGGCCCGCCCATGTTCCGGACGCCCCCACGCACCCCTCCGCGGGCGCGGCGGCCGCAGTCGCACGCGGTGAGGGCGGACGATGAAGCGCACACTCGCCGTGGTCTCGGCCGGCCTGCGGCTGCCTTCCACGACCCGGATGCTCGCGGACCGGCTCGCCGACGGTGTCCGCGAGGAGCTGGAGGGGCGCGGCGCACAGGTCGGCGTCGACGTCGTCGAGGTACGCGACCACGCACACGACCTGGTCGACCATCTGATGGCGGGCTATCCGTCACCCGGGCTGAGCCGCGCGTTCGACGCCGTGACGGCCGCGGACGGCCTGATCGTGGTGACGCCGACCTTCACCGCCTCGTACAGCGGGTTGTTCAAGATGTTCTTCGACTGCCTCGACGACACCGCTCTGGTGGACAAGCCGGTGCTGACAGCCGCCACCGGAGGCACCGGGCGGCACTCACTGGTCCTCGAACACGCGGTGCGCCCCATGTTCGCGTACCTGCGCGCCGCGGTCGTGCCCACGGCGGTGTTCGCCGCGACGGATGACTGGGGTCACGGCAGCGGCGACGCGCAGGGCCCGCTGGTGCGGCGTATCGGGCGAGCCGCTCGGGAACTCGCCGACGCGGTGGCCCGGCGCGAGGCGCCGCCCGTCGAGGATCCCCACATGGGTCTCATACCGTTCGCGCGCCTGCTGGAGCGCGGGGAGTGAGGTGAGCCTGCCGGAGGGCGGTGGCTGCCGGTTCCCCCGCCCTGCCGGTACGGCGGTGCCGGCCGGTTCCATGCCGGGCCGTTCCGGTCCTCGCGGGCACGGTGCCCCGGAGCGCCGAGCGCGTCCAGGGCACCGTGCGGGACGCTGTTCCGCGACGGGGGACACGGGACAGCGTGCCAGCTGAGAACGAACGGCAGGCCCCGTTGTGGCGGCGCACGGTCCACCTCTCCGCTGTGGCCGAGACTCTACGAGCCATTACTTGACCCGTCAATCGTAGGGGGCGAAGGGCGACGTCCACGGCGATGCCGGACGTGCGTGTGGCGCCGCGGACTCGGAATCCGTGCCGTGTCCATCAGTCCCGGGCCCGTCAGCACACGCTCTTCATGCGCTTCGCCCGCCCCGAGGAGATCGTTGAACTCGCGGCCTTT
This sequence comes from Streptomyces sp. NPDC031445, assembly GCF_055581365.1. Classification (NCBI taxonomy): domain Bacteria; kingdom Bacillati; phylum Actinomycetota; class Actinomycetes; order Kitasatosporales; family Streptomycetaceae; genus Streptomyces; species Streptomyces sp. NPDC031445. The sequence continues at coordinate 27,642 of NZ_JBVIJO010000021.1, read as the reverse complement.
CTCGCCTCCGACCGCGCGGGTACATCACCGGCACGGACTACCTGGTCGACGGCGGCGCCGCGGCGTGGTGACGCGCCGCCGTGCCCCGGCCGGGCTCGAGCGACCGGCACACCCAGTGGGGCGGCACGTCGGACACACGGCACACTCGACTCGACACGTATGGGAGAGGCGGCACCTGCCCCGCGACGGAGGCCGCGTTGAGGACGACGCCTCCGCCGCGTCGGATGAGGTGTGGCCGGCGTCGAGCCCGCCGTAGGCGGTCACGGCGTCTTCGACAACCTGCCGGGCCTGTGCGGGGTCCCGCAGGTCGACCGGCGCGACGTCCGTCACCTCACCACCGGCGCGACGTACGAGTCCGCCTGTCTCGCAGCTACGGTCCTCCCGTATGTCGCAGCCGACCACCCTGGCACCCTCCCGTGCGAAGGTCAGCGCCGCGACACGCCCCAGTCCTCCCCCGTCGCGATCCTCGCGGGCACGGTGCCCCGGAGCGCCGAGCGCGTCCAGGGCACCGTGCGGGACGCACGTCGGTAGCCGGTCAGCCACGACGTCGTGCGCTCGATGACCCAGCGGCGGCGGCCCAGCCGCTCGCTGGACTCGATGCCCTTGCGTGCGATGCGGACGCCGATGTGCTTGCCCCATAACCATCGGCGCAGGTGAGGGATGTCGTACGCCTTGTCGGCGTGAAGACGCCCGGGCTTGGAATCGTTCGCATGGGATTCGTGTCCCATGCGGAAATGGGACAGCATCGGCTTCAGGGCGAGGCTGTCGTGGGTGTTGGCTGCGGAGAGTCCGACGCGTAGAGGCAGTCCGTTCGCATCCGACGGGACGTGCGTCTTGGAACCGGGCTTACCCCGGTCCACGGGGCCCGGACCTGCAAGTTCGCCCCCTCTTCAGCGCGGACATGGGCCGAGTCGAGGACAGCGCGCGATAGATCGATCAGGGCCTGGCCGTCCAGGAGCTGGAGCAGCTTCTGGTGCAGCCGCCCCCACACGCCGGCCCGGGACCAGATGAGGAACCGGCGGTGCACAGTCGACTTCGAGGCCCCGAAGCACGGCGGCAGGGCCCGCCAGGCGCAGCCGCTGACCAGCACGTAGACGATCGCGGCGAAGACCGCCGCGTCATCGATGTTCGCGACCCCGCCGCCCTGCGGACGCACCCGTGCCGGCGGCAACAGCGGCCTCGCGATCTCCCACAGGCCATCCGGAACAATCCATCCCCACCGCCCACTCCCCATGTCCGGCACAACTGCCAACCGACCATGTAGGACACGGTCTTAGGGCATCTCCGCGGCGTTGTCCAACACCGAAGTGCCGCACGTCTGATTCCCCTGTCGTACTCAATCGCCTCTGATCAGGGCGGATGACGACGACGGCGACCCGCTTTCGCCCGGGCGAGCCGTGCCGCGGCGTCGGCGCCTCCTGGATCGTGTTGACCTCCACGCCTGGCCAACCCAGAATCCAACCAGGTGAGTTGAGGGACCGGCGTCGCCACGGCCCGGGCGCGTAAGCCGTCCGCTCACCCACAGGAACAGAACACAGCCGTGCGCGCCCCACGCATACGGTCGGACGTCGCGGACGGCTCCCGGAGTACCGAGGCGGTCCGGAGCCGTCCTCACCGTCGAAGTAGGGCCCCAAGGAATCCGCGGAAGCAGACCGCAGCCCCGGGCCATGTCCCCACCGCGCGTGACACGCCGTCGACGCGCCTACGCTCGGCCGCAAGGAGTACCCAGCCATGTCGCTACACCGTCTGACCGACATCACACTCGGCGTCCCCAACGTCGCTGAGACGCTCGAGTACTACACCACCTACGGCCTCATCCCGCAGGAGCCGGACACCCCCGGCGAGCACTGGTTCGGCACCGTCGACGGAGGCCCGCGCCAGCTCCGCGTCGTGGAGGCGCCGGTCCGCAGGCTCGTCTCGCTGGGTATCGGTGCCGACGACCGGGACGACCTCGGTCGTATCTCCGCCTCCCTGTCACGTTTCGGCGTGCACAGTGACGTGGCCGGCGACCGGCTCACGACCACCGAGCCGGTCACCGGCCTGAGCGTGACGGTGTCGGTCGCGTCGCAGATCCCGGCGAAGCCGGCTCCCAAGGCGCACCCCGCCAACCATCGGGCCCCCTCGGTGTTCGCCTCCGATCCCGTGCGCCCGCGCAAGCTCGGCCACGTGTACCTCGGATCGACCGACGCGGCGACCACACAGGGATTCTTCACGGACGGCATCGGCTTCAAGATCAGTGACGAGGTGCGCGACGCCGCCACGTTCATGCGCTGCTCGACGGACCACCACAACCTGGTCGTGGGTGCCTCGCCGGTGAACTACCTGCACCACAGCTCCTGGGAGGTCGCCGACGTCGACGAGATCGGCCGTGCGGCCAAGGCGGTCCTGGAGGGCCACCCCGAGCGGCACACCTGGGGGTTCGGACGACTGGCGATCGGCTCCAACTACTTCTACTACCTGCGCGACCCCGCCGGTAACCAGTGCGAGTACTACTGCGGGATGGACGAGATCACCGAGGACCAGCTGTGGAAGCCCGGCGTGCACGAGGGCGGCGCCGTCTGGGGCCCGCCCATGCCCGCCTCGCTCATCAGCCCCGACGACCTCGCCGAACTGATGGCCGGCGCGCACTGACGGCATCGCGCCCTCCCGTGCGCGGCGCGACGTCCGCCACGGGCGCCGCCCGATCCGCGCGTGCCGGCGGCACCGCACCTGCGCCTGGCCGCACGACCGCCCGGCGCAGGTCTGCCCGGTCCGCCGGCCTCGCTCACCGTTCCGCCGGCCGAGCACCTCGGCACCCCCCAAGGAGACCAAGTCCCATGACCAACGACCCCCTGCCCCGGCCGGTCGACCTCTACCCCGGCCTGCCGCTCACCGTCACGAGGGCCGGTTCGGGCCCGCCGGTACTCGTCCTCCACGGCGGCCACGGCCCTGCCAACACCGTGGCGATCCAGAACCATTTCGAGAAGACGTCCACCGTGATGGTGCCGACGCATCCGGGGTGGAACGGAACGCCCCGGCCGGCCTGGTTCTCCGGAGTGGACGACCTCGCCCACGGCTACCTCGACCTCCTGGAGGACGAGCGCCTGCACGACGTCCTGGTCGTCGCCACGTCGTTCGGCGGCTGGATCGCGTCGGAGATGGCGGTGCGCGACCGCGGCCACCGCATCGGCCGCATGGTGCTGATCGACCCCATAGGGCCGGAAATCGACGGTTTCACCATGCGGCTGGACTGGGAACAGCCGGGAGGCCGCCCCATGCCCGCCAATATGCACCTCGTGTACGCCTACGCGGGGCGGTCGCTGAGCGATCCGAAACTGCTGCGGCGGCTCGGGCGGGTACGGACGCCCACCCTCGTGCTGTGGGGGGAGGACGACCCGGTCCATCCGCCGGAGTACGGACGTGCCTACGCCGGGGCCTTCGCCGACTCACGGTTCGAGAGCGTTCCCGGTGCGCAGCACATGCCGGTGGTGGAGGCACCCGAGGCCACCTTCGCCGCCGTCGACTCCTTTCTGACGGCATGAACCACCCGGACACGGAAGCCCGCACACGGTACCGGCCGTCGCCGTGCGACGGCCGCGCCGGGGGAGGAAACGTCCCCCGCCCCTGGCCCCCCCCCCAGGTCTGCCGCCCGGCCCGGGAAACGGGGCACAACGGCACAGGCCATGGGGCCCGTGGTCCGCGACAAGAACTCGGCGGAGTTCTTCGACGGAACGCGCCGGAGTGTGTTCCTCCTCCGTCGCAGCCGCACGGGTGAGTACCTCGATCCGGCCACGGTGCCGGCCCTCTGCGAGGAGGCCGGTCTCACTTCCGTCACCGCCCCGGGCACCGGACGGATCGTCACATGGGCGATCCGGCACGGTCGGGGCGATGGCCGGGCGTCGGAGCGCACCGTCGTCGGCATCGTGGAACTGGGCGAAGGACCGTGGTGGTGGAGCCGGATCGTCGGAGTCGATCCCGACGAGAACCTGTCGGACCTCCGCGTCGAGGTCGACTTCGCCCCCTCCGGCCCCGACCCCCGTCATGAGGCAGTGCCGGTCTTCCGGCCAGCGGCAACCGGTTAGCGAAGGAGGGGCGATGAGCGGCACGGAGCCCGCAGCACTGACCGGACGGCGCGGGCACGTCCTGGTGATCACACTGAACCGGCCGCACGTGATGAACGCGGTCAACGCCGACGTCAGCGCCATCGTCGGCGAGGCACTGGCGCACGCCGAGGACGACCCCGGCGTACGAGTCGTCGTCCTGACCGGGGTCGGCACCCGCGCCTTCTGCGCGGGCGCCGACCTGAAGGCGGTGTCCCGCAACGAGTCGGTGGCGGACGCCCGGGCACCCCCGAGTGGGGCTTCGCCGGCTATGTCCGGCACCCCGTTTCCCAACCGACGATCGCGGCGGTCAACGGCTACGCCCTGGCCGGCGGGATGGAGCTGGTGCCGGCCAGCGACCTCGCGCTGGCGGCCGGGTCCGCGACGTCCGGCCTGCCGGAGGGGTCGCCCGAGGGCTGCTCGCCGCGGCCGCCGGACTCTTCCGGCTCCCCGACCAGATACCACGGAAGGCGGCCATGGAGTTGCTCGTCACGGGAGAGCCCATCGACGCGCGGCGCGCCCTGAGCCTCGGGCCGGCCAACCGGGTCGTCCGGGACGGCACCGTCCTGGACGCGGCTCTGCTTCTCGCCGAGACGATCTCACGCAACGCGCCTCTCGCCGTCCAGCCCAGCAAGCGCGTCGCCACCGGTCAGAGCCGGCGCACGGGGCCCGCCGAGGCCGATGCCTGGCTGCTTATCGGCCAGGAGACCGCCCTGGCCAAGGCCAGCGAGGGCTTCAGCGAAGACACCAGAGCCTTGGTGGAGAAGCGGCGGCCCTCCTGGCGGGCCAGGTGAGCGCCACTCCCCCGTCGACGCCGGGCCGAACGAAGCGGACCGTGACGGCCGGACGCGGTCTGCGCGTCGAACGGGACGGCTCGGTGCTGCGCATGACGTTCTCCCGCCCCGCGACACTCAACGCGCTCACCGCCGAGTTGCTGAACTCGGCGACGGCAGCGGTGGAGGCGGCCGGCGAGCACTCCGGCCTCCGGCGATCGTCCTCACCGGTGCCGGACGGGCCTTCAGCTCCGGAGCCGACCTGCGCGGGAGTCCGGACCGTCACGCGCGACCGGATCGGGCACTCTCGACGCCGTGAACCGCTTGGTACGAGCGGTGCGGCTGGTGCCCATGCCCGTGCCGGCGGCCGTCAACGGGCTGGCTGCCGACGGTGGTTGCTCGATCGCGCTCGCGGCCGACATCGTCCTGGCCCGCGAGTCGGCCTACTTCAGGCTCTCCTTCACCAGCATCGGGCTGATGCCCGACGGGGCGCCAGTGTCCTCGTCCCCGACGCCGTCGGACGTGCCCGGGCGGCGCGCATGGCGATGCTCGGCCAACGGATACCCGCACCGCTCGCCGCGGACTGGGGACTGATCGCTCGCGCGGTCCCCGACGAGACGTTCGGCTCCGAGGTGGAACGGCTGACCACCCGGCTGGCGCAGGGCCCCACGATGGCTTACGCCCAGACGAAACGTACCCTCAACGCCGCGACGCTGGACCGTCCGGAGCAGGCGTTCGCGATCGAGGCGGCAGGGCAGACGCTGCTGAAGGGCACGGCCGAATTCACGGGGTGCGTCTCGGCTTTCCGGCACAAGCGGAAGCCCCGGTTTCTCGGCGAATAGCACCCGCCACACCTGAAACACGGCATTCCGACGGCTTGCTCACGGACTCAGCAGTTCCGAGGCGGCCGTTCGACCGCGGAAACAATGTCACCCGCGAATATCAGAGCGAGAGGCATTCGGAATTGGACGGGCCGATCCGGCGGGCCTACCGTGGGGATGTCGCCGAAAACCCCCTCTCGCCCGTGAACAACGCGCTTTCCGTTCGGTGGGACCGCCGCGAAAAGCGCCGGGTCACTCGGTATTCCCCGTCCGGCGGTCGCACCCGTCCGGAAAAGCAGTCCTGGTCCCACACACAGTTTTTGTTCCCGAGAGTCACCTACGCAAGGGAGTGCCCAACATGACTCAGACAAGCGACGTCGATGTCCCCGTCCTGATAGTCGGCGGGGGCGGGGCGGGACTGACCTCGTCGATCCTCCTGTCCAGGCTGGGCGTCCGCTCGCTGCTCGTCACCCGTTATCCGGAGACCACGGGGCTGCCACGCGGGCACATCCTCAACCAGCGTTCCATGGAGGTCTTCACCGACATGGGGGTCGCCCCGGAGATCAGGGCGAAGGGTACGCCCCCGGAGAACATGAAGGGTGTGGCCTGGTACTCGGGGCTCGGGGGCGGCGGCCCGGAGGACGGGCACGGCCGCCTCCTCGGCTTCGTGGAGGCGTGGGGCGGGGGGTACACCGACCCCGACTACATCGCGGCGAGCCCTGAGCCCTGCGTCAACCTTTCCCTGCTGCGCACCGAGCCGATCCTCAAGTCGCACGCGGAGAGCTACCCGCAAGCAACGGTCCGGTTCCACCACGAGCTCGTCGGCCTGGAGCAGGACGCCGACGGGGTGACCTCGACCATTCTCGACCGGGACTCCGGTGAGACCTACACCGTCCGCTCCTCCTACCTGCTGGGCGCCGACGCCGGCCGGACCGTGGCCGAGCTGGCCGGCGTCAAGGTGACCATGCACGAACGCTTCCGCAAGCTGGTCAGCCTCTACCTCGCCATGGACCTGTCGCAGCACCTGCCGGGCGACGACTCCGTCCTCACCTGGGTCTTCAATCCCGAGTACCCGGAGCATCTGGACTACGGCGCCGTGCTCGTGCCGCAGGGCCCCGGACGGTGGGACCGCCACTCCGAGGAATGGCTGCTGGCCGTGTCACGCCCCGATCTGGACGGGTCGCAGCCCGAGAAGATGCTGCGCTGGGCGAGCGAGGCACTGGGCATCCCCGACCTGGACCCGGAGATCCTGGGGGTGAGCGAGTGGTACCTGGAACGGTTCCTCATCGAGGACTTCCGGGCCGGCCGGGTGTTCCTGCTGGGTGACGCCGCACACCGTGTCCCCCCGTCAGGCGGTCTCGGTCTCAACAGCGCGGTCCAGGACGCCTACAACCTCTGCTGGAAGCTCGCCGCCGTGCTGGCGGGGCGCGCCGGGGACGGCCTGCTCGACACCTATTCCGCCGAACGCAGACCGGTGAACCTCAACAACATCGAGGCCGCGACCAAGAGTGTCGGCGGCCAGGTCTCGATGGCCTCGGCCCTGGGGTTGTCGACCGGCAAGAGCGCCGAGGAGAACTGGGCGGAGCTGAGCCTGTTCTGGGAGGACGGGGCGCGGGGCGCCGCCGAGCGGCGGCACGCGTTCAACGAGTGGCTCGCTGCTAGCACACTGGAGTACCGCCAGCACAACCTCGACTACGGCTACGTCTACGAATCCGCCGCCGTCGTCGCCGACGGGACGAAAAAGCCGGTTTCCCCGGACGAGATCCGTCTGTACCAGCCGAGTACGAGACCCGGTCACCCGCTGCCCCACGCCTGGGTGGAACGTTCCGGTGAGCGGCTCGCGCTCCGCTCGCTCATCCACGGCGGTCACTTCGCCTTCATCGCCGGCGAAGACGGCCGCCCCTGGATCGAGGCGGCGGAGAAGATCGCCCGGGCACGGCAACTTCCGCTTCGCAGCGCACGGGTGGGTCTCGACGAGGTCGACCTCATCGACATCCGGCTCGCGTGGCAGCGCAACCGCGCGATCTCGGCCCAGGGCGCTCTCCTGGTCCGTCCCGACGGGCACGTCGCCTTCCGCTCGATCGGGGCGGCCGACGACCCGGTGGCCGCCCTGACGGCCGTCTTCGACCAGATCCTCGCCGTGGAGAAGGAGGTCTGATGCGCATCGGAAACCTGTCGGGGCGGCTCTCCGTGTTCACCACGGCGGGCGCCGTCGACGTCGAGAAGGCCAGCGGCGGGCGGTTCGGATCCGACCCCCACCACGTGTACGAGCAGTGGGACGATTTCACCGCGTGGGCCGCCGAGGCGGTCGGAGAGGCCGACGGCGTCCCCTTCGCGGTCGAGGACCTGGCCTCCCCCTCTCCGCGGCCGGCCCAGGTGTTCGGTATCGGCACGAACTACCGGGCGCACGCCGCGGAGGCCAAGCTGACGGCACCCGAGTTCCCCGTCGTCTTCACCAAGTTCCCCACGTCGATCACCGGGCCCCGCAGCGAGGTCGTGCTCAGCGGGCCGAGGGTGGACTGGGAGGCGGAACTCGTCGTCGTGATCGGCAGGCCGGCCCGGAACGTGCCCGCCGGGCAAGCCTGGGACCACGTGGCCGGACTGACGGTCGGTCAGGACATCAGTGACCGAACCGAGCAGATGAAGAATCATATGCCGCAGTGGAGCCTGGGCAAGTCCTTCCCCGGATACGGCCCCATGGGCCCGTGGCTGGTCACCCCGGACGCGTTCGACGACCCGGACGACCTCGAACTGACCTGCACCCTCAACGGGGAAGAGGTGCAGCGGACGGTCACGTCCCGCCTGCTGTTCCCGGTGTCGGTCCTGATAGCGGAGCTGTCGGCGAAGCTGCCGCTGCTCCCCGGTGACGTCCTCTTCACCGGTACACCCGCCGGGATCGGAGCCGCCCGCAAGCCGCCTGTCTTCCTGAAGGCGGGTGACGAACTCGTCACCACGATCGAGGGCATCGGCGAGATCAGGCAGCGCTTCCGCGCCGCCTGACGCGGGCGTTCGGCGACGGGGCACCTCACGGACGCCGTCGCGCCGTGGGCGGGGCCCGGCCCTCCACGAACCCCGGCCGAGCGCGGCCGGGACCCGTCCGAGGGCCCCGAGGGGCCACACCGCCGCCGCGCGGCATCGCCGGCAGCCGCCCACACCCGGCCGGTCCCCGTACGCCCCGGCCGTCACGCGCCAGACGACCGCACCGTCACACGCGTCCTCCCCGGAAAGGCGCCCAGTCGGCGCCCCGATCTCCGGCGACCTGCTGGTCCCGAACCGGCCGGGGACGATGGGCCGTCCCGCACCGCAGTACGAGGTCGCCGTGGTCGACGACCGCGGGGAACCGGCCGCGATCGACGTGATCGGGCACCTCCGTGTCCGCGGCGTTCCCGGGGCACACCCATCACGCTCGCCGATCACCAGGCGTCCCGCTTCGTCGTGGAGCCGTTCCACCTGCTCGACTGCTGCCTGGTGTCCAACGGCGGAGCCGCCGTGATCGTCACGTCGGGCGAGCGTACCGCGGAGCTGGCCCAGCCCCCGGTGTCGGTGCTCGGTTGGGGGCAGGCGCATCCCGGCCACCGCTGGCGCCGCGACGACACCTTCGGACTCGTGAGCGGAGCCGTCCGGTCCGGCCCCGCGGCACTGGGTATGGCGGGCATCGGCGTGGAGGACGTCGACATCGTCGAGCTGTACGACTGCTACTCCTACACCGTCCTGCTGACACTGGAGGACTACGGCTTCTGCGCGAAGGGCGAGGGCGGTGCCTTCGTCTCGACGCCCGGCGTGCTGGGACCGGGGCTCGCTGCCGCTGAACGCCGGAGGCGGCCAGTTCTCCTCGTACCTAAATGTGGGGGATGACCCCGCTCGCCGAGGCGGTCGTCCAGGCCCGCGGCCAGGCAGGAGAACGTCAGGTGGACCGGCACGACGTCGTGCTCGTCTCCGGGAGCGGCGGATTCCTCGACCACCACAGCACCTTGGTGCTCGGCGGCCAGGCCACTTCGTGAAGTGATCCTGGGTGTCCGCCCCGAAAAGGGCCGGCGCCCGGATACGGCGCTACGGCACCAAGGAAGTGTCCGCGAGCCGGGTCTGTACGTCGTCCAGCAGGTTCACCAGTGACAGCAGTGCCGGATTGGTGTCGTCCTCGCGCCAGGCCAGAGCCAACGGCAAGGGCGGGATCTCGGGCACCGGTACCAGCGCGACGCCGGACAGCCGTATGTGACCTGCCGACATCGGGGCGAAGCCGATGCCCGCACCAGCGCCCACCAGCGCCAGGAGGGTGTGCACATCGGACACCCGCTGGACGATGTGCGGGCTGATGCCGTGTCTGAGGAAGGCTCCCTGGATCAGCGTGGGAACCGTGCCGCCCAGGTCGCTCCGGTAGCCGATCACCGGCTCGTCGCGCAGTTCGGCCAGATCCACTCTCGGTCGGTCCGCGAGGGGGTGCTCGGCGGGCAGGACCACGGCCATCGCGTGCCGGGCGATCTCCCGGACCGCGATGCGGGAACCCCGCACCGGCAGACGGAGGAGGCCGGCGTCGATCTCGTCGCGGTTGAGCTGCTCGACCAGTTCGGCCCCGTGTAACGGGCCGGCCACGTCGAGCCTGACGTCGGGACGGTGGGTGCGGTACATCTTGGTCAGCAGCATCAGCACCTCGGGCGACGCGGCGCCGCCGAACCCCAGGCGTACGCCCCCCGTCTTGCCGTCGACCACATCCTGGGCCGCCCGGCGTGCGGCGTGCACGCCCTGCACCGCGCGCCGCGCCCGGTGCAGGAAGGCCTCCCCGGCGGGGGTCAGCGCCACGTGGCGGGTGGTGCGGCGCAGCAGGACGGCTCCGACGTCCCGCTCCAGCCGCTTGATCTGCTGTGACAACGGCGGCTGCGCGATGTGCAGCCGCTCGGCGGCGCGCCGGAAGCTCAATTCCTCCGCTACCGCGATGAACGCCTCGATGTGACGAAGTTCCACAGGCGGCCCTCCCCTCTCACGCGTGTGCCGCACTGCTGCCGCGGGCATCGCGACACGCCCTCCGCAGACCCCGGGGTGCCTTTACGCGCCGGTCGGCGGCTAGTTGCTGCGACAAGTGAAGGACCGATGTTGTTGCAGTGTCAAGGATGTGATCGAGAATGGCCGGTCTTCGGTCCATCGGCGTCTGCGGCTAAAAAAGACCTGGCAGGAGCTGTAGCGTTCGACGCCCGGATCGGGCACATCCCCCCGGGGCGCCGCCGCCGGAGTGCGAGGCGCGGCGCCACGGAGGACCGCTCGGGACCACCACGAGCGGACGGTGCTACCAGGCGCTCGCGCCACCGTCGACCGGGTAGTTGGCACCCGTGATGTACGACGCCCGGTCGGAAGCGAGGAAGGCGGCCAGCTCCACGATCTCCTCGGGCCTGGCGAACCGCTTGAGGAGCGTCTTGCTGGTGACGGCGTCCCGGAGGGCCTGGTTGTCACCGAGGTCGCGGTCGCTGGCCGGGGTCAGCACCGGACCGGGGCTGATCGCCACCGCGCGTATGCCGTGCGGGGCTCCTTCGAGCGCGAGCTGCCGCGTCATGCCGATGACGCCGGCGTTGGCCGCGGTGTGCGCCACCATCGGAGGGTTCGAGCCGGCGATCATGCCGGCCTCCGACGCCACGTTGATGATGACGCCGCCGCCACGCCGGACCAGGTGCGGCCAGGCGAATTTGGACACGAAGAACGGGATGTCGAGTTCGCCGGCCTCCGTCGCCCGCCAGTCTTCGACCGAGAAATCCGGCATGGGGCCGAAACGCTGCATGGCCGCGTTGTTGTACACCACATCGAGCCCGCCGTAGGCGCTGACGGCGCCCTCGACCAACTGCCGCGCCTGCTCCGGGTCGGTCAGGTCGATCGGCGCGATTCCCGTCATCTCGCCGCCCGCGTCGCGGACGAGCCCGACCGTCTCGTCGTTGAGGTCGGCCTTGACGTCCGACCCGACGATCTTCGCACCCTCCCGGGCGAAGACCAGTGCCGCGACGCGCCCCATGCCGCCCGCGCTGCCGGTGACGAGTACCACCTTCCCGTCGAGCATTCCCATCGAGCTTCTCCTTGCCTCTGGATCAGTACTTGCTTGACGAAGCAAGCTTGTGCCCCGTCCCGGACGAGCGTCAAGCGATGCGCCGCGCGGACGCGGGTGACTGCACTCACAACCGATGTGCGGGGTGTCCCCCGGGGCCCGGCTGAGTCAACTCGTCCCGCCGACGGCTTGACACGTCAGGCGCGCCCAGCGGCGCTTGCCCGGTGGTTTGGGCACCTCAGTCCCTCGCCCTGGCCGCCCGCGATCGGCACCGTTGTGCGGCGGCCCTGCCGCAGCGACGCCGGAGAGTCCTCGCTCCGCGCAGGACTGTCCGACCGGGAGGGAAACGTCGGCCGGCCGGCGGGCGGGGAGAGTGCTCGAGGCGGGCCGTACTCCCGGCTCCGCTTGAGCGACAGCGCCCGCCAGGCGGTGCGCAACACATACACGCCGGCCGGCCTGCCGGAGACCCGCGCGGCGGGCGCCAGCACGAATTCGGGGAGTACCAAAAGCCCGGCCACGGCGGCGCGCACCAGGTGCGCGACCGTGGCACCCGTGACGGAGGAGTTCTTGAGCAGGGCGGTGCCGAGCGGCACCCCGGCGCAGTTCGCAGCCTCGGACGCCATGGTTCATTCCTGCTGTGAAGGGGTGAACTCACGTTCCGCGGCCCGCGCCGGCAGGCGCCGCGGCCTGCCGCACGCCACGATTCTGGACCTGGTGACCGGCCGGTGGCGCCGGCGTCGTGCGAGGACCTTGACGAGGAGTGCCGGAACCGTCACGGCCGCCACCGCAGCGACGGCGACCGCGCCGGCCGTGCGCAGCAACCCGGTCGCGGCGGCACCGGCGAAGAAGCCCAGCAGCACCGTCCCGGTGCCCCAGACCAGCGACGCCGTGGTGCTGTAAAGAAGGAAGCGCCGGTAGGGCATGCCCGAGGAGCCGGCGGCGTAGGGCAGGAAGGTCCTCGCGAACCCGATGAACTTGCCCGTGAAGACCGCGGCTCCGCCATGGCGGGTGAGGAAGGCCCGGGCGCGTCCGTCACGGTGGCCGACGAGGGCTCTGAGGGAGTGCCGGCCGGACCGCCGCGCACACCTGCGGCCCAGGACATAGCCAAGGTTGTCGCCGGTGACGGTGCCCGCCACCACGACGGCCGCCAGAAGGGGGGCGTTCAGCTCGCCCCGGCCGGCGACGGCCGACGCCAGCAGGACGGCCGTCTCGCCGGGCACCAGAAGGCCGACGAAGGCGCTGGTCTCGCCGGCCGTGAGGACGAACACAGCGGCGTACGACCACCATCCGGCCGCCTCGATCACACGGTCGAGGTGCATGGCCCTCAGCCCGCCTGCCGCAGGGCCGCGGAGGACGCGCCCGGTAGGCGCTTGCGGGTTCCGGCGCGCCCGCGCACCGGCTTGGCCCGGCCTTCCGGCTCCCAGGCGTCCGCAGGGCCGCGGGCTCGTGCGCCCCTGCGCGAGAGGCGTCCCGCGAGGAGCCAGCTCACCAGGGGCACTCCCGCGGCGAACGTGACGGCGAGCCCGGTGTGCTCGGTGGTCAGGACGGACGTCGCGACGGCGCCCAGCGCCGTCGTCATGACGACGACACGCGCTCGGGACGACGAGACGGCGCTGATGACCCCGAGTGCGATCAGCAGGCACCACCCCGTCAGCGCACCGGGCATGGCCAGGTAGTCGCCGAGAAGACTGCCCTCACGCGCCGGGAGGTGGTTCAGAGGAATCCAGCTGGTGTAGGCGAGCCCGGCCGCACCGGTCGACAGCAGTGCGAGAGCGGTGCGGGCGTAGGCCGCCGGCCGGTGGTGCGCCAGCCACAGCAGCACCAGGGCCGTCAGCGGCCAGGGAGCGAGGAGGCGGACGACGGCCATGGTCTGCGCCGTTTCCAGCCGGTCGGGTTCCAGCGGGGAACCGGCTGCGGAAAAGACGCCGAGGAGGGCCGCGTGGAGCAGTGCGAGCGCCGCCGCCCCGGTCGCCAGGTGCCTTAGGGTCCTGCGGGTGACGGTCTCCTGCCCCTGCCGGTCGTCACGCGGCCGGTCCGTGTGCCCACGGTCGGACGCCGGTTCGGTGGAGCCGTGCGGTTTCGTGGTGTGGGTTACCACTTGGTCACCTCACTAACTTGACGCCGCAACCATTACATTATTTGATCCGTCAAGCAAGTAGTTCCATCCATGCCCTCCGACATGGGCGCCACGACCCGCGGCCAGGTGACCCGCAATCGGAGTTACATGCGGCCGACGCTGCAAATACTTGACGAGTCAAACAGATGTGGTGGAAAGTGGCCTGCCGCAGCGAGTCCGCCCGAGGAGGACATCATGACGACCCCGGCCTTCGAGACAGGTCTGGGCTCGTTCGGGGATGTCGCCTCGCACGGCGGCCGGACACTCGGCGCCGCCGAGACCGTCCGGCTGCTCGGCAAGATCGCCAACGTGGTCCAGACGATCTGCGTCTGCGCCGCTTCGGCCTCAAGCACGACATCCTGCACCTCCCCCTGACGGCGCGCGCCCGCACGATCGAACTGCTGGGCCGCGAAGTCGCCCCGCGCGTCGGGAAACTGCTCACCAAGGAGTCCGCCCATGTCTGATCTCGTGTTCGGCCTGGACACGTTCGGCGAGGTACCCGAGGACGACTCCGGCGTCCTCGTCTCCCACGGACGGGCGATCCGGCAACTGGTCGAGGAGGCCGTGCTCGCGGACGACCTCGGCGTGGACGTCCTCGCGCTCGGCGAACACCATCGCCCCGAGTACGCGGTCTCGACGCCGGAGACCGTGCTGGCCGGCATCGCCACCCGCACCAGCCGCATCCGTCTCTCCTCCGGAGTGACCGTGCTCAGCTCGGACGATCCCGTACGGGTGTACCAGCGCTTCGCGACGGTCGACGCGCTCTCCGGCGGCCGGGCCGAGGTCATCCTCGGCCGCGGCTCCTCCACGGAGTCGTTCCCCCTGTTCGGATTCGACCTGAGTGACTACGACACGCTGTTCGAGGAGAAGCTCGACCTCTTCGTGCAGCTGCTGGAGGAGAAGCCCGTCACCTGGAAGGGCACCGTGCGGGCCCCCCTGGAGAACGCGGAGGTCTTCCCCACCACCGAGTCCGGACGCCTGACCACATGGGTCGGTGTAGGCGGTTCCCCGCAGTCGGTCGTCCGGACGGCTCACTACGGACTCCCCCTCATGCTCGCCGTGATCAGTGGTTCGGCCGAGCGCTTCGCGCCCTACGTCGACCTCTACCGGCGCGCGGCGGAGCAGTTCGGCACCATCGCCCACCCGGTGGGTATGCACTCCCCCGGCTTCGTCGCCGACACCGACGAGGAGGCCAGGGAGGTGTTCTGGCCTCACTACCGGGAGATCCGGGACCGGATCGGCGCGCTGCGGGGCTGGCCCCCGGTGCGCCGGCGGGAGTTCGACGCCGAGATCGAGCACGGATCCTTGTACATCGGCTCACCCGAGACGGTCGCGCGCAAGATCGCCGACGCCGTGCGCGGGCTCGACGTCGCCAGGTTCGACCTCCTGTACACCGCGGGCTCACAGCCGATCAGCGCCCGCCTCCGCGCGGTGGAGCTCTACGGCTCGAAGGTCATCCCCATGGTCCGCGACATGCTCGCCGGCTGAAGCGGTCCGGCACCGGCCGGAAGAAGCCGGCTTGAACCGCGCCGTCGTACGCGGCGACCGCGGTCCGTCACCGCCATATCCCCACGGTCGGACGAGAAAGGAACCCGATCACGGCACAGCCGCAAGGCGAGGAACCGCAGGCGCTTCTGAAGCGACAGGAGAACTGAGGAACCAGTACCTCGTACCGGCGGCGAACGGCCGCGGACCACCGCACGGGGCATCCAGCACGCCGCGTACATCGCACGGGACGTCGAGGAGACGATCCGCTTCCACCAGGACGTGCCGGGCTTTCCGCTGGTGGTCTGATCGAGAACCGGGACCATCCCGGGTCGACTCACTTCTTCTTCGACGTCGGCGGCGAAACATGCTCGCCTTCTTCGACTTCCCGGGCCACTCGCACCCGGACTGCGCGGAGACGATCGGCGGCGGCCACCACATCGCGCTGTCGGTCACGCAGGAGGCGTACGAACGAGGTGAAGGGCCGCCTCGACGAACGCGTCCTGGGCCCCCGCCTGGACCACCCCGCCATCACCTGGCTCCTGGAGCGCTACGGATCCCCGGCCGCCCTGCGCAAGGCAGGCCGCCGCAGACTCGTCGAGGTCGTCCGGCCCCAAGCACCCCGCATGGCCCAGCGGCTCGTCGACGACATCTTCACCGCCCTCGACGAACAGACAGTGATCGTTCCCGGCACCAACACCCTGGACGTCATCGTGCCGTCGCTGGCCAAGTCGCTGGCCGCCGTCCACGAACAACGCCAGGCCCTGGAAGCCGAGATCGAAGCCCTGCTGGAGGCCCACCCTCTTTCGAAGGTCCTGACCTCGATGCCCGGCATCGGCGTCAGGACCGCCGCAGTCCTTCTGACCACCGTCGGCGACGGCAGCTCGTTCCCAAGCGCCGCCCACCTGGCCTCCTACGCCGGCCTCGCCACGGCCGCCAAATCGTCGGGAACCTCGATCCACGGCGAACATGCTCCGCGACGGAACCTTCTACGAACCCAGGACCCCACGCCTCGCTTGACGAAAGACATAGAGGCACCCCCCGTGGCCTCCGAGGTGAACTTCCACTCGGTCAGCGTGTGCCGGGGGTAGGGGTTGGCCCAGGCGCCGCGGTCGTTGTCGACCACCAGCCGGTACGGCAGCCGCCGCGGGGCCAGGCCGGACGACAGCAGTTTCTCGTCATTGCCCCAGTCGACCTCCTGGTCACCCTGGTACAGGGTGACGCGACGTCGAAGTTGGCGTGGGCGTCGCCCATGTGTCCGGCACCGGAGTCACCCCAGCCCGGCACCGGCAGCCACATCGTGTCGCCGTAGCGCGCCGGCTGGTAGCCGAGCGGGCCATCCGGGGCCGCTGGACCGGTCCGAACCAGGCGACCGGGCTGGTGGTCCCGTGGCGATAGGTGGTGAACTCCTGCGACGTCACCCCGGCGCTCCCGCCACGTGGGGTCCGCGGGGACGCCCCCGGTCCAGTGGTGCACCACGTCGTAGACGTAGTCGGTGGTGGGGTTCGAGGTGACCGTCAGGCGGACACCGCCGTGCCACAGGGCACCGAGAAGGCCGGCGCGCTGGTCGGTGTCGAGCGTGGCCGTCGACAGGGGAGCCGGGTCCGCTTCCAGCTTCCCGCCCGGGAAGGGTGAGGGTGTCACTGCGGCGCACCACCGCGGCCTTGCCGCGCACACCGGCCTCGGCCAGCTCGTCGGCCGAACCCGTTCCGCCGTAGACCGTTGTCAGCCGGTGGGTGCCGGCCGACAGCGGGGTGACTCCCCGCCTGACCGGGATGTCGCGGTAGGTGTGCGTCTTGGTCGCGATGGTCAGGGCGGGCTCCTCCAGACGGAACCGCGCCCCGAAGGTGAAGCCCTCCTCGTGCTGCCGGGAGGTCGGCAGTGCCCAGATGCTGTCATACGTGTCATCGGGCATCTGCACGGTCGTCACGGAGCTGTCGCCGAACGCCTGGGACACGTCCAGCCGCGACAGGAGTGCCGTGGCGTCCTGGGGGGCCTCCGCGCCGACCCGCCGGAGCCGGCGTCCGTCGAGGGTGACGGTGCGGTCCTGTTCCACCTCGGCACCCTGGAAGCCGAGCAGTGCCAGACCCTGCGCATGGGGGCCGTTGGCCCCCGTGACGGTGGACAGCATCGATCCGCTGTAGACACCGGGCGGCACCCGCAGGGTGGCGCGGCCGGAGTCGTCGAACGTCGCCGACGTCCACAGGTGTTCGGACGCGACCAGATCGACTCCCCGGCGAGCGGCCGGCCGGACCGGTCCCTGGCGACGAGGGTCAGGTTGTGGCCTTCCCCTCGCGTGAGGCACCGATCAGCGTCCGGCCCCGGACGGCTCCGGTGTCGTCGGTCCCGAGGACCGTGCCGCTGACCGGCCGGTCGGCGGGCAGGCGGCCGACCGCCGTGGTGAGCCGCACCGATCGGCTGCCGTGCGCGGGCACGGTCACGTGCCGCTCGGACAGCGGGGGCCGTGATCGCCGGCGTGCCCGTCCTGCTGCTGTACGTCGTGGCCCAGCGCTGGGTGATCGAGGGTGTCTCCCGCTCGGGCCTCAAGGGATAGCGGATCGCGGGGGCGGGTGGCCGGTACCGGGCCCCGGCGGGGGCCGGTACGGCGTGCAGGCCGACGAGGCCGGCCCCGGAGGGCCGAAGGTCCGCGCCACCCACGTCGTCGACGAGGTACCGCGGGGACTTGGGGACGGGAACGCGCGGGACCGTCGGCTCCCGCGCCCCGCTTGCCGACGCGCTCGAAGTGAGTGAACCTGCTGGGAGGGCCCGCGGGCACAAGGCGCCCGCACACGGTCGTGTGCGGACCGTCCAGACCCCAGGACTCCCGCGGGCCGGCGGCTCGTCACCCGCCGGCGGATCCGTTCCCGGGGCCCGGCGCACCGGGTACGGCCGGCGCGGCATCGCGGGAGGTATCACCATGTGCTTCGTCCACTCCGGAACCATGCCGGCCGGCAGCCTGCGGCACCAAGCGTCCGCCGGGCCGGGCGCGGACGCGCTGTCCCGCCTGGCCGCCGGCGAGGAGGGCATCGGCGGCATGGACGTCGCCGGCTCCGGCACTCCCGACGTGACGGCGGGGCCGGGCGGGCAGACGGTCGTGGACGGGTACGGCAGGGTGCTGCACAACCGCTGGAACAGGGACCTGCCGCCGGTGGCCACCGTACGGCCCGGCGAAGTGGTCCAGTTGCTGTGCCGGGACGCGCTGGACATCGGTGAGGCGGCACGGACGATGACGCCCGACGGGACCCTCACCATCGACCTGGGTCTGGTGCATCCGCTGACGGGGCCGGTGGAGATCGTGGGCGCCGAGCCCGGCGACATCCTCGAGGTGGAGATCCTGGACGTCGGCCCCCTGGTGGACTTCGGCTACGTCGCCATCAGCCCCGCCCTCGGCCTGTTCGGTTCCCTTCGTCCGGAGGCGCTGGCTCCGTTCGCCTCCTGGAGCGAGGCCTCGCAGGTGAGCGACCCCACTCCCGGCCCTGCAGCCGGGGCCATACCCGAGGACCAGGCCTACAACAGCGGGGCCCCCTTCCTGCAGACCTTCGCGTTCGAGCGGGGCCAGAGCGACGGCCTCGCCTCGTTCACCGGCGTCGACACGGGCAAGACGGCCCACGTCCCCGTCGCCCCGTTCATGGGCATCCTCGGGGTCGCCCCGCTGCACAGGGGCATGTACCGTACCTTCCCGCCGGACGTCAGCGGGGCGATGGGCGGGAACACCGACATCCGACAGCTCGTCAAAGGTGCCCGGGTCCAGTTCCCCGTGTACGTGCCGGGAGCCATGTTCTCCGCCGGGGACGGGCACATGGCGCAGGGCGACGGGGAGGTGACGGGGACGGCCGTCGAGACGCTGATGGCCGTCACGCTGCGCTTCGGCGTGGTGAAGAACACCGTGATCGCCTCCTCCCGGGCCATCGTTCCGGCAGCGGACCCCACGCAACTGACCATGCCCGCGGAGATGCTCCAGCAGGGGTACTACCAGACCGTGGGCACGGGACCGGATCTGATGGAGAATGCCAAGACAGCCGTCCGGGAGATGATCGACTGGCTGGTGAACGACCAGCAGGTGAGTCTGCACGAGGCGTACGCCCTGTGCAGTGTGGCCGGTGACCTGAAGATCAACGAGACGGTCGACCTGCCCAAGTGGCTCGTGTCGATGACCCTGCCCCGCGGCATCTTCGGCTGACGCTTCGGCCGACATGCCTCGGCCTTGCCCGTGTGCCGAGGGAACCGGTGTTCTCCGACGCCGGCCCGGCGCAGGGCGGCGGACCGGTCGGGTGGCGGTCCCCTTCGCTCAGCCGAAGTCCGGCGGGCTGGTGCGGGTGCGCTTGATCTCGTAGAAGCCCGGCGTGGAGGCGACGGCGAGCACGCCGTCCCACAGCCTGGCCGCCTCCTCCCCCTTCGGTGCCGGGTTCACCACCGGGCCGAAGAAGGCGACGGGGTCACTGCCCGCGTCCTGGCCGGGGACGGCGATGACCGGGCTGCCGACGTCCTGGCCGACCAGGGCCATCCCCCTGTGGTGGGAGGCCCGCAGCTCCTCGTCGAACCGGTCGGTGTCGCCCGCGTCGGCGAGGTCCACGGGCAGGCCGGCCTCCCGCAGGGCGTCTTCGAGCGTGGCCCGGTTCTTGGGCTGCTGCCGCAGGTGGTAGCGCTCCCCGAGGGCCGTGTACAGCGGTTCCAGAGTCTCGGGGCCGTGCAGCTGGGCTGCGGCGGTGAGAACCCGCACCGGCGCCCACGCCTCGCCCATCAGCACCCGGATGCGCTCGGGCAGCTCGTCCAGCCTGTTCTCGTTGAGCACCGCCAGGCTCATGACGTGCCAGGTCACCTTCACGGGCCGGCTTCTGGCGACCTCCAGCATCCAGCGGGAGGTGAGCCACGTCCAAGGGCAGACGGGATCGAACCAGAAGTCGACAGGCGTCGTGGGCTCGTGAGAGGTCGGTGTGCGCACGGGGGACTCCTCGAATAGACCGGTCGCCTAGTATGCACCACGGACGGGGGCGGTCGTCGCCGGGCACCGAGTGTCGGGAACCTCTCCATGACCGGGCCCACCGGAATTCAGACGACCGGTCATCTGTTGGCCGTCATGTCCTGACGGCACCTCGCCGCCGCGGCGAGTCGGCCGGCCCGCAGATGCCATCGCGGTGCAGCGCCTGAGCGAATGAGCAGCATATGAGCCACCACTCCACCCACCGCCCCGGCCCGGCGTCCTCACCCCGGCCGGGCACCAGCTGCCGTTGCGAAGGCACCGTCCTGCTCAACGGTTCGGTCACCGTGCCGGTCACCCTGTCCTTCCACTACGCGACCGACGAGCCGTACGCCGTGCGGATGGTGGTGGACTCGGGTGTGACACCACCGGTGAAATGGGTGTTCGCGCGTGATCTCCTCGCGGAGGGGCTGTCGAGGCCCGCCGGTCTCGGAGACGTGCAGACGTGGCCCGCGCCGCGTCGCCCGCACCAGCTGCGGGCGGGACGGGGCGCGCTGTGCATTCGGCTCAGCTCGTCGGCCGGCACCACGATCGTGTCCGCGCCGGCCACCGCGCTACGACGCTTCCTCGACCGCGCCTACGGCAGCGTGGCGGCCGGCACCGAGAGCGCCATGCTGCGGCTGGACGAGTCCCTCGCCGGGCTGAGGCGCGGGACCGGTCGCAGCACGGAATGACCCGGATCCCTTCCCGGCCGCGCGGCGGCATGGTGGAAACCCCGGCCGAGTCGACTCGGCCCCGCAGGCCGCAGGCCGCCGCGACGAGCGACCCGCACCCATCGGCGGGCCGCCCACTGCTCGAAGACACGTGTCATAAACTCCGCACACGTATCACCCGGCGGGCTACGTCGTATTCGGTGACCGGTGCCTTTCCGCCTCGACCGGGAGGTCATGGAAATGCCGTCCTGGCGGGGACACGCTTCGACCTGGGCTCACCCACCGCCGACAACATCGCGACCCTGTGGCCCGAACACATGCAGGCTCAGAAGAAACCTTCTCACCCCAGGCCGAGCACGTGTGGTCGACCAGTTCCACTGCGCCCCCGCACGGGCCGCCTCGCCATGCAGGACAAGACGTACCGGCACTATCCGGCCGTCGTCCCACCTGGACGGTGCTCCCTTCGCCACCGGCGAGATCCCGCACGCCGACGGCTGCCAGAGCACCGCTCACAGTGCATTTAGTTTCCTCAGCAATTTGAGTCGACCGGTCGCTTTCCAAATGGAGAATTTCCTGTTTCTGCGACCTGAGTCCCGGATAACTCGGTACGCACCGGTCTGCGACAGGGTTCCGGCATTTACACTGCCGCCATGGCAGACGCGACAACTATCAAGCCCCTGAACCGCGACGAGGAGGCTTTCCTACGGGCCTTGGGGAGAGTTATGACACTCCTGCCCCGGGTCGTGGACGGGGACATGCTGGAGGAGCA
Source organism: Streptomyces sp. NPDC031445 (assembly GCF_055581365.1). Taxonomy (NCBI): domain Bacteria; kingdom Bacillati; phylum Actinomycetota; class Actinomycetes; order Kitasatosporales; family Streptomycetaceae; genus Streptomyces; species Streptomyces sp. NPDC031445. The sequence continues at coordinate 5,946 of NZ_JBVIJO010000021.1, read as the reverse complement.
TCCGATTTCGAGTACCGAGTACACCGTCCTCGTGCACCTCTCCGAAGCGCCGGACAACCGGATCCGGATGAGCGAGCTGGCCGGCATGTGCGGGCTGTCACTGAGCGGGATGACGCGCGTGGTGAACCGGCTGGAGGCGCAGTCGCTGGTCACCCGTGAGAAGTCACCCGACGACGGGAGGGCCTGGCTCGCCGTTCTCACCAGTGCCGGGTGGACGCAGCTGAAGCAGGCCTGGCCCACCAATCTCGCGAGCGTACGGCGCCATGTGTTCTCGCGACTGGAGGGCTGCGACATCGCCGCCGCCGCGAAGGTCCTGGAGCGCATAGCGTCCGCCTGACGCTCCGTCGCCCGAGCGGACCGGCATCCTCTCCGGGGCCCCGGCAGAGGATGCCGCGCCAGTGCTCCGCGATCCCCTGCCGCAGGCCGAGGACCTCGCCCTCCCCGCCGGCCCCGGTCGCCCCTGCCGAGGAGTCCCCGCCACGGACCGTCGGACCAGGCGGTGCCGGGCGGACACCCGTCAGCCGTCGGTGATGCCCAGCAGCTTGCGGATCGCCGGGACGGCCAGATTCCTGCTCTTGAGCGCCGCCGTCGCCCTGTTGCCGAGGACGAGGACGTCGCGGCCGAGCGCCGGAAGGAGGGTGGTGCCCCCTTCGGGTCCGAGGGGTACGGAGAAGATCCTGACCGGCGCGGGCTTGTACGGGCGTGGCCGGCCCCCGTGCTTGCCGTGGTCGAGGTACGCGCGGATGTTGTGCGCCGCGGCCTCCCCCTGCGCCACCGCCGAGGGGCTGAGCTTGGCCTCGGACACGTCGTTGACGTCGCCGACCGCGAAGACGTCCCTCTGTCCCAGCACCCTCAGGTGTGTGTCCACCTTGACGTGACCGCTGCCGTCGAGCCAGGTGCCGAGTCCCGCCAGGCGGAGCCACAGGGTGTTCGGAGTGGTGCCGGTCGTCCAGTACACGATGTCGGCGGAGAGGGGGCTGCCCGCCTGGTCGCGCAGCCGGGCGCCGACGCCGCCGGCGGAGGTGACGAAGGTGTCGAGCAGGACCCGCACGTCGTGCCGCTCCAGCCAGGCCCTCGCCTGACGGCCCATCCGGCCGGTGCCGTGGTGGTTGAGCAGGCGGGGGCCGCGGTGTGCGAGGGTCACCGTGGCCCGCGGGTTGGCCCGCCGCAGTTCCGCCGCCAGTTCCACGCCGGAGGGGCCGCCGCCGACGACCAGGATGCTGCGAGCTCCGGCGACGCGTCGCTGGTGGCTGCGGAAGGACTCCGCCGCCTCCTCGACGGTGCTGCCGGTGAAGCGCGCCGGTTCCTGGTAGTCGGCACCTGTCGCGATCACCAGGGCGTCGTACGGCACCCGGTGGCCGGTGGCGAGGACCACCTCACGTTCAGCGGTCGCTATGCCGACGGCCTTGTTGCGCACGACACGGCCGCGGGCGAGAAGTGAGTCGTACGGGATGAAGGGGGCGTACGTCCATTCCTCGTCGGTGCCGGCCCGTAGCGAGGCGACGCGGTGAAAGAACGCCTCCTTGAGGTCGATCAGCGTGACGTCGGCGTCCGCGTCGAGTTCGCGCGCCAGGCGTACTCCCGCGTACCCCCCGCCGATGACGACGACCCGTCGCCGGGTCGTGACTATGGCCATGATGAGCTCACTTCTTCGTACTCCTGCCGAGTCTCCTCGACAGACAACCGATGGCGCCCGGCCAGGGGCCGCCTTCCGTTGCACGCCCGGAGACACGTGCGGGGTTCAGACGGGCTCCCGTGACGTGCGAATTCTCTCCATGTGGGCACATGTGTGAAGATCCCGTGTGCATCCGGGCGCCGCGGCGGGCGGCCGGGCCGATCGGGCCGCGTGCACGGCCCCGCCCGTGGCGGCGACGTCAGCCGGCTGCCGGGTTCGGGTGGCGCAGCAGCGTACCGGCCCTTTCCTCGAGCACTGCCACCGCCAGCAGTTCGCCGTCGACGGGCCCGTACCGTTCGAGGGCCCGCTCGTGCAGGCGCCGGACGGCGTCCGCGACGTCGTGCGGAGTGCCGCGCTGTTCCGCCAGAGCGATGATCGCCGCCAGCTGGTCGTGGATGCGGTCCAGGCCGTACGCGGGGAGGTAGTCACCGGCGAGGAGGGCGGGCAGGTCCCGGCGGACGAAGGCGGACGAGGCGGGGCCCGTGGCAAGGACGTCCGTGAGGACGCCCAGGTCGATGCCGGCGCGCCGGCCGAGCAGCAGCGCTGCGCGCCGCCACCGGTCACGTCGATCTCTACCACCGGGCGCTCCAGCAGTCCGGACACGCTCCACGACCGGTCGGCCAGCACTCCCTGGGCCTCGTCGCCGACACCGACGAGGAGGCGGTCGAGACCTGGTGGCGGTACTGGGAGCCGGTCGTGACCGCACTGGCCGACAGCGCGCTCTACGTGGGCTCCCCGGAAACCGAGCTGATGGGCCGCGAAGTCGCCCCATGAGTGAGGGAACTGCTCAGCGACGAGCCCGCCCGTGTCCGGCCCGGTACGGCACCGAGGTGATCCCCCCGCTCGTGCCGGCCGGCTGACAGAAGGCCCCGAGGAAGACGCGAAGGAATGCAATGAACATCACCGACCTCCGCACGATCGGCATCCTGGGCGCGGGGAAGGTGGGAACCGGGCTGGCGCGGCTCGCGGTGCGAACACCGTCGACTTCCCACCAGTAGTTCATGGCGTCGGCGACGAGTCTGCCGCGCAGTGCCTCCACCGGGACGTTGCGGTACTTGCCCAGGGGGAGGGCCGCGACGACTTCACCGACCCGCGCACGTCCACCAGCGAACTGGTCCAGGCGTTCCTGCCGGGCTCCCGCGTGGTCAAGGCGTTCAACCACATGGGCCACCACGACCTGGAGGACGAGGACCGGCCCGCCGGGGCGGCCGACCGCAAGGCGATCGCCCTCGCCGGTGACGACCCCGACGACAGGGCCACGGTCGCGCACCTCGTCCACGCCCTCGGCTTCGACCCCGTCATCGCCGGCCCGCTCGCCGCCGGCGTACGACTGCAAACCGGGCACCGAACCCTTCGGCGCCGACGTGAGCGCCGCGGAGCTGCGCGCCATGCTCGACCGCTTCCCCGCAGCGGAGCCGGGCCGCGCCGTCAGCGAGGCTCGCCGAGGCGGTGTCGTCGGCGGGGGTGGCCGAGGCGGTCTCCAGCGTCTCCGAGGATGATCAGGACGCCCGCGCCGGTCAGTCGGTCGGCGCCGCCAGCCGCGGAGGGCCGGGGTGATCGCACACGGCCTGGGCCCACCCACCGTCTTCGAACGGGCGAGCCGGTCCGGCAACCGGAGGGCAATCGGGCACGACACGCACACGTACCGGCCTGCGGGCGTCTGGACTCGGGAACCGCGTACGGCGGGTCACGGCTCGCGCGGATGCTCCCGGCCGCCGAATAATTGGTATCGCCGGAACACGGCGGAGCACCTTTCGACGACCGGTCGGCGGCAGCCGACGACCAGCACCTCGGTGGAAGGAGCCGTCTTGTGACGAGCAACGGCGCAGCACCGGATCAGCGGCGGCGGAACGGGCCCGGGCAGAGGCGCGTAACGGACCTCGGCCACACCCTCCACCGTGCCTCCGGTGCGGCCAGGCGCCGGTTGAACGGCGTCTCGGCGGGTGTCTACCTGTTGGACGAGCACCGCGGCGGACTCCGTCTCGCGCTGGCCGACGGAAGTCCGCCGTCTGTGTTCACGCTGCCGGGGCGGATGGAACTGGAGGGGCCCGCCGCCACGGTCCGCGCCGTCCTGACGGGACAGACGGCCGTGCTGCTGGACCGGGACCCCGCCGACCCGCGCCGCGAAGGCTATCTTCCGTACCCCTACATGGCGGCAGCGGCCCCCGTCGTCGCAGGCGACCGGCGCTTCGGCGCCCTGACCGTGCTGCGGCTGGAGACCGAGGGCGCCTTCACGGGCGCCGAGTGCGCGGACCTGCGGGATGTCGCGGACCGGCTGGCCGTGGCCCTGGCCGGGCTGGCCGACGGCGGTGTGGCCGTGGCGGCCGGTCCGATGCCGGTCATCGTGCCGCCGTCCCGGGACGACCCTCGTGCACCGGTGTGCGTCCCGGGCTGGGGGCTGGGCGACATCCCGGGCTCCGCGGGCACGAGCATGATGTTCCCGCTGCGCCGCCTGGCGGAGTTGCTCAACCGGGCGACGACCATCGAGGAGGTGGTGCAGGCCGCCCGGTACTGCGTCATGGACCCGTTGAGCGCCCGGGCACTGGCACTGGTGTCGGCCGTCGAGGGCCGGCTGTGGGTCCTTGGGCACAGCGGTGCCTCCTCCGGCATGGCCCGCGCTCTGCACGGTGCCAGGATGGACGACCGGACGCCGGCGGCACAGGCGTTCCGCGGCCGCCCGGTGTTCCTGACCGGGCACTCGCCCACGGGTTCCTTCTCGGCCGACGAGTCGCGCGCCGAGCTGTACCTGCCGCTCACCGGCGACCGCCAGTTCCTCGACCTGGCGATCGGCGGCGGCGGGCGGGTGGTCGCGGTGTGCTGCCTGGAGTTCTCCGGGCCGCGCGGCTTCCCGCCCGAGGAGAGGGCCCTTCTCGGCATGATGGCCGGGCTGCTGGGAGCTGCGGTGCGCCGGGTCGAGCTGAGCACGCAGCAGCGGGCGATGAGCGAATGCCTTCAGCGTTTCCTTCTGCCCTCCCGGCTGTCGGACCTGCCTCGGCTGGCCACCGCGGCGCGCTATCGGCCCGCCGGTGTCACCACCAGGGTGGGGGGTGACTGGTACGACGTGATCACACTGCCCGGGGACCGGGCCGTCCTGGTCGTCGGCGATGTCGAGGGGCACTCCGTGGAGAGCACCGCCGTCATGGGGCAGATACGCACCGCGGTGGCCTCCTACGCCGTCGAGGGCCACCGTCCCGCCGCGGTGATCGACCGGACCGGCAGGCTCCTGGCGGCGCTGGGCACCGACCTCACCGCGACCTGTGGCGTCGTCGCGCTGGACACGCTGGACGGCACCGTCGAGGTGGCCCTCGCCGGGCATCCCCCGCCCCTGGTACGGCGGCCGGACGGGAGCGTCGGCGTCCTGGCCGCCCCGGCCAACCTGCCGCTGGGCGTTGCCCCGGCGGGCGCCTGTCAGGCACGCGAGCACCGCGTCGCGTGCGGGTCGGTCCTGATGCTGTATACGGACGGCCTCGTCGGCTGGGACGCGCCCGATCCGCAGGTGCGCCTGCACGCGCTGCTCGGTGCCGGCAGCGGGGCGCCCGTGCCCGATCTCGAACAGCTCGCCGACCTGGTCGTCGAGGACGGCTCCACGCCACAGCAGCGCCGGGACGACACCGTCCTGCTGCTGGCGCTGTACGGCGGGGCGGTGACGCAGGAGGAACCCCGCGTGGGGAGCCTGCACATTCAGCGCCGTGATCTGCTCGGGGTCCGGGCGGCCCGCGCGTTCGTCCACGACCAGCTGGGTTCCTGGGGGCTGGAGGAGATGTCGGAGCCCCTGGAGCTGGTCGTCTCCGAGATCGTCACCAACGCGCTCATCCACGCCGGCAGTGACGTCGACGTGCGGCTGCGGGCCTTCGACGACCACCTCCGGCTCGAGGTACGGGACTCCGACAGCAACCCGCCGATACCCTCCTCGCTGTCGCTCGGCGAGGAGGAGAACGCCGAAGCGGAACACGGCCGGGGTCTGCTGATCGTGGAGGCGCTGGCCGACACCTGGAACAGCTCCCCGAACGGACAGGGCAAGACGGTGTCCCTGACCCTGCCCATCACCGGCCGGTGAGCGGCGGCGGTGCGCCGGCGGGCGCCAGGTCCAGACACATCTGGTGCGTGACGGCCGGCGGGTCCGGCCCGAAGGCGGACCGATTGACCGCCAGCCGACCGGTCAACCAATGTCGGAGCAGGAAGCTTCACCCACCCCGGAGAGATGATCATGAGCACTCAGAAGGTCGCCGTCGTCACCGGTGCCTCGCAGGGCCTCGGCGCGAGCATCGTCG
>NZ_JBVIJO010000020.1:0-112811 GCF_055581365.1 Streptomyces sp. NPDC031445 | reverse complement strand
CCGGCGCCGGAGTACGGCTCGGGGACGGGCCGGGGTCCTGCGACGGTGCGCGAGGAGATCTTGTGCGCGGTGTTCGCTGAGGTGCTGGGGTTGGATCGGGTCGGGGTGGAGGATGACTTCTTCCAGCTGGGTGGGCATTCGCTGTTGGCGACGCGGTTGGTGAGCCGTCTTCGCACGGTGTTTGGTGTGGAGGTGGCGTTGCGTGTGGTGTTCGAGGCGCGGACGGTTGCGGGTGTGGCGGCCCGGCTGGAGGCGGCCGGTATGGCGCGTCCGGCTGTGGCGGTGGCCGAGCGTCCGGAGTTGGTGCCGTTGTCGTTCGCTCAGCAGCGGTTGTGGTTCCTGGCTCAGTTGGAGGGGCCGAGCGCGACGTACAACGTTCCGGTGGCGCTGCGGCTGAAGGGCGGAGTCAATGTTGCCGCGTTGAGGGTGGCGTTGGGGGATGTGCTGGAGCGGCATGAGGTGCTGCGCACGGTGTATCCGGTGGTCGACGGTCAGCCCTGGCAGCGGGTACTGCCGGCCGGGGAGACCGGTTTCGACCTCCAGGTCGTCCAGGCCGGTGAGGAGGAGTGGGGTGAGCTGGTCGAGCGCGCGGCGTCCTACACCTTCGACCTGTCGGCCGAGATCCCGATGCGGGCTTTGTTGCTGAGCGGGCCGGATCAGTCGGAGCACGTGCTTGTTGTGGTGATGCATCACATCGCGTCGGACGGCTGGTCGACGGGTCCGTTGTGGCGGGATCTGGCGGTGGCGTACGAGGCGCGGTGCGCTGGTCGGGAACCGGCTTGGGAGCCGTTGCCGGTGCAGTACGTGGACTACACGTTGTGGCAGCGCGGGCTGCTGGGTGAGCCGGAGGACCCGGACAGTGTGCTGGCGCGTCAGGTGAGCTACTGGCGTGAGGTGTTGTCAGACGTACCGGAAGAGCTGGTGCTGCCGTTTGACCGGCCTCGGCCGGCTGTGGCCACGCATACGGGTGCGGCGGCGGGGATCGATGTTCCCGCAGACGTGCACGCGGGGTTGGTGCGGCTGGCGCGTGAGCAGGGCGTGACGATGTTCATGGTCTTGCAAGCGGCTGTCGCGGTACTGCTGTCGCGGCTGGGCGCGGGCGAGGACATTCCGCTGGGCAGTGTGATCGCCGGGCGGACGGACGAGGCCCTGGACGATCTGGTCGGGTTCTTCGTCAACACGCTGGTGTTGCGCACGGACCTGTCGGGTGATCCGTCGTTCGCGGATGTGCTGGGCCGGGTGCGTGAGCGGAGTCTGGAGGCGTTCGCGCACCAGGATGTGCCGTTCGAGCGCCTGGTGGAGGAGCTGGCACCGGAGCGCTCGATGAGCCGCCATCCCCTCTTCCAGGTGATGGTTGGCTTGCAGAACGTGGGTGATGGCGGGATTGAGGCCCTGCCGGGGGTGGAGAGCGAGCCGTTCGGTACGGGCTTGGTCCAGGCGAAGTTCGACCTGGGGTTCGACTTCGCTGAGCTTTTCAGTTCCTCGGGGGAGCCGGCGGGTATCGGCGGCGGTTTGGTCTTCGCGGTGGACTTGTTCGATCAGGGCACCGCGGAGCGTTTGGTGGAGCGTCTGGGGCGGGTGCTGGAGGCGGTCGCCGCCGCTCCTGCCCTGCCGGTGCGCACTATTCCTGTTCTGGGGGAGGTGGAGCGGGAGCGGGTGTTGGTGGGGTGGAACGACTCGGCTCGGGGGGTTGAGCCGGCGACGTTGCCGGGGTTGTTCGCGGAGCAGGTGGTGCGGACGCCGGACGCGGTCGCGGTCCTGTTCGAGGACGTCGAGGTCTCGTATGCGGAGTTGGACGAGCGGTCGAACCGGCTGGCGCGGTTGCTGATTGGTCGTGGGGTGGGGCCGGAGTCGTTGGTGGGTGTGGTGATGGACCGGTCGGTGGAGCTGGTCGTGGCCCTGCTTGCCGTGCTGAAGGCGGGGGGTGCGTATGTGCCGGTGGATCCGGAGTACCCGGCTGAGCGGATTGACGGGGTCCTGGCGGATGCTGGGCCTGTGGTGGTGCTGACCTCGCGGGCGGCTGACCGTGAGGGTTCGGGCTGGATCGTGGTGGACGAGGCCGGGGTGCTGGAGGGCTGGTCGGGCGAGGCCGTCACGGATGCCGACCGGCTGGCTCTGTTGCGGCCGTCGCACCCGGCGTATGTGATCTACACGTCTGGTTCGACCGGGCGGCCCAAGGGTGTGGTCGTTCCTCATGCGGGTGTGGTGAACCGGTTGGCGTGGATGGATGGGTTGGGTCTGGGTGCGTCTGACCGGGTGTTGCAGAAGACGCCGTTTGGTTTTGATGTGTCGGTGTGGGAGTTGTTCTGGCCGTTGACGCGGGGTGCGGTGCTCGTGGTGGCACGGCCCGGTGGTCATCGTGATCCGGAGTATCTGGCCGGGTTGATCGCTGCTGAGCGGGTGACGGTGGCGCACTTCGTGCCGTCGATGCTCCCGGGATTCCTCGCGGTGCCGGGTGTGGCGCAGTGTGGGAGTTTGCGGGCGGTGTTCTGCAGCGGTGAGGCGTTGTCGGTGGGGCTGCGGGACCGGTTCGCGGGTGTGTTCGATGTGCCGTTGTACAACTTGTACGGGCCGACCGAGGCGGCTGTGGATGTGACGGCGTGGGAGTGCCGGCCGGAGCAGGACGGCGGGTCGGTTCCGATCGGTCGTCCGGTATGGAACACGCGTGTGTTCGTACTGGACGGCGGCCTTCAGCCGGTGGCGCCCGGAGCGGCGGGTGAGTTGTATCTGGCGGGTGTCCAGCTGGCCCGCGGCTACCTGGGGCGCACGGATCTGTCGGCGGAACGGTTCGTGGCGTGCCCGTTCGGGGGGCCGGGTGAGCGGATGTACCGCACCGGCGACGTCGTGCGCTGGACCGAAGACGGTGTCCTGGAGTTTGTGGGGCGTGCTGATGATCAGGTGAAGATCCGTGGTTTCCGGATCGAGCCGGGTGAGGTCGAGTCGGTGGTCGCCGCCTGTGAGGGGGTGGCGCAGGCCGCGGTTCTGGTCCGCGAGGACACCCCAGGCGACAAGCGCCTTGTTGCTTACGTCGTCGCAGACAACGTTGCCGGTGCGCAGGCCGGCACTGATGTAGCCGGGTCTGTGCGGGAGTTTGTTGCCTCGCGGTTGCCGGAGTACATGGTGCCGTCGGCGGTGGTGGTGTTGGAGTCGTTGCCGTTGACGGTGAACGGCAAGCTGGACCGCAAGGCTCTTCCTGCACCCGAGTACGGCTCGGGTGCCGGCAGGGGTCCGGCGACGGTGCGCGAGGAGATCTTGTGCGCGGTGTTCGCTGAGGTGCTGGGGTTGGACCGGGTGAGCGTCGACGATGACTTCTTCCAGCTGGGTGGGCATTCGCTGCTGGCGACGCGGTTGGTGAGCCGTATCCGCACGGTGTTCGGTGTGGAGGTGGCGTTGCGTGTGGTGTTCGAGGCGCGGACGGTCGCGGGTGTGGCGGCCCGGCTGGAGGCGGCCGGTATGGCGCGTCCGGCGGTGGCGGTGGCCGAGCGTCCGGAGTTGGTGCCGTTGTCGTTCGCTCAGCAGCGGTTGTGGTTCCTGGCGCAGCTGGAGGGGCCGAGCGCGACGTACAACGTTCCGGTGGCGTTGCGGCTGAAGGGCGGGGTGGATGTTGCCGCTTTGAGGGTGGCGTTGGGGGATGTGCTGATGCGGCATGAGGTGCTGCGGACGGTGTATCCGGTGGTCGACGGTCAGCCGTGGCAGCGGGTGCTCCCGGCCGGGGAGACCGGTTTCGACCTCCAGATCGTCCAGGCCGGTGAGGAAGAGTGGCGAATGCTGGTCGAGCGCACGGCGTCCTACGCCTTCGACCTGTCGGCCGAGATCCCGGTACGGGCGTTGTTGCTGAGCAGGCCGGATCAGTCGGAGCACGTGCTGGTTGTGGTGACGCATCACATCGCGTCGGACGGCTGGTCGACGGGCCCGTTGTGGCGGGATCTGTCGCAGGCGTATGAGGCGCGGTGCGCGGGCCGGGAGCCGGCCTGGTCGGAGCTCGGCGTGCAGTACGTGGACTATGCGTTGTGGCAGCGCGGGCTGCTGGGTGAGCTGGAGGACCCGGACAGTGTGCTGGCGCGCCAGGTGACCTACTGGCGTGAGGCTTTGGCAGACGTACCTGAGGAGCTGGTTCTGCCGTTTGACCGGTCTCGTCCGGCGGTGGCCACTCATGTGGGAGCGGTAGCGGACATAGAGGTTCCCGCAGGCGTGCATGCGGTCTTGGTGCGGTTGGCGCGTGAGCAGGGCGTGACGATGTTCATGGTCCTGCAGGCGGCCGTCGCGGTACTGCTGTCGCGGCTCGGCGCCGGTGACGACATCCCGCTGGGTACTCCGGTGGCGGGTCGCACGGACGAGGCCCTGGACGACCTCGTCGGCTTCTTCGTCAACACACTGGTACTGCGCACGGACCTGTCGGGTGACCCTTCGTTCGCCGACGTGCTGGACCGGGTGCGTGAGCGGAGTCTTGAGGCGTTCGCCCATCAGGATATGCCGTTCGAGCGCTTGGTGGAGGAGCTGGCACCGGAACGCTCGATGAGCCGCCATCCTCTGTTCCAGGTGATGGTGGGTTTGCAGAACGCCGATGGCGGCTTGGCGACGGGGCTCCTGGGAACGCAGGCGGAGCCTTTCAGTGCCGGCCCGTCGGCAGCCAAGTTCGACCTGGATTTCGCCTTCGCTGAGCATTTCGGTTCCGAGGGGGAGCCGGCGGGTCTCAGTGGGGGTCTGGTCTTCGCGGTGGACTTGTTCGATCAGGGCACCGCGGAGGCTTTGGTGGAGCGTCTGGGGCGGGTGCTGGAGGCGGTCGCCGCTGATCCCGCCCTGCCGGTGCGGACTATTCCCGTTCTGGGGGAGGCGGAGCGGGAGCGGGTGTTGGTGGAGTGGAACGACACCGCGCGGGAGGTTGAGCCGGCGACGTTGCCGGGGTTGTTCGCGCAGCAGGTGACGCGGACGCCGGACGCGGATGCGGTGGTCTGTGGGGATGCACGTGTCTCCTACCGAGAGCTTGATGAGCGGTCGGATCGGTTGGCGCGGGTGCTGGTGCGTGAGGGGGTGGGGCCGGAGTCGTTGGTGGGTGTGGTGATGGATCGGTCGGTGGAGTTGGTGGTGGCTTTGCTGGCTGTGGTGAAGGCGGGGGGTGCGTATGTGCCGGTGGATGCGGGAGCGCCGGTGGAGCGGATGCGGGTGGTGTTCGAGCAGGCGCGGGTGAGCGTGCTGCTGGTGGATGAACGGACGCAGGACCTGGCGTTCGTCGAGGAGTTCGCCGCCGGTGGTAGCGGTGACGAGGCCGGCAGTGGGGGTGTGGTGGTGCGGGCTGATGTCGAGGCTGGCGTTGAGGGGATGGCTGGTGGTGGCGTGTTGTCGGTGGGGTGTGTGCCGGGGCAGTTGGTGTATGTGATGTTCACGTCGGGGTCGACGGGGGTGCCGAAGGGGGTGGGGGTGTCGCATGGGGATGTGGCTGGTCTGGTGCGGGATGGGTGCTGGGCGTTTGACGGGGTGGTGCGGGGGTTGATGCGGGCGCCGCATTCGTTCGATGCGTCGACGTATGAGGTGTGGGTGCCGTTGTTGTCGGGTGGGTCGGTGGTGCTGGCGCCGGAGGGTGGTTTTGATGGTGGGGTGTTGCGTGGGCTGGTTGAGCGGTATGGCCTGACGCATGTGCATGTGACGGCGGGGTTGTTCCGGGTGATCGCGGAGGAGGATCCGGGGGCGTTCGCGGGGTTGTGTGAGGTGAGCACGGGTGGGGATGTGGTGCCGGCGGGTGCGGTGCGTGGGGTGTTGGGTGCGGTGCCTGGTGTGGTGGTGCGTAATACGTACGGGCCGACGGAGATGACGTTGTGCGCGACGCAGGTCGCGGTGCGTGATCCGCAGGCGGTGGGTGAGGTGATGCCGATCGGGCGTCCGATGGACAACACGCGTGCGTTCGTGCTGGATGGTGGGCTTCAGCCGGTGGCGCCCGGGGTGCCGGGTGAGTTGTATCTGGCGGGTGCGGGCCTGGCGCGGGGTTATTTGGGGCGTGCGGGACTGTCGGCTGAGCGGTTCGTGGCGTGTCCGTTCGGGGGGCCGGGTGAGCGGATGTACCGCACAGGTGATGTCGTGCGCTGGAGGCAGGACGGTCTGCTGGAATTCGTCGGACGTGCCGATGATCAGGTGAAGATCCGTGGTTATCGGATCGAGCCGGGTGAGGTCGAGGCCGTGGTCGCCGCCTGCGAGGGCATGGCGCAGGCCGCGGTCCTGGTCCGTGAGGACACACCCGGTGACAAACGCCTCGTTGCCTACATCGTGCCGGCTTCCGAGTCGGTCGGGGTGACGGCCGGGTCGGTGCGCGAGTATGTCGGCTCGCGGTTGCCGGAGTACATGGTGCCGTCGGCGGTGGTGGTGTTGGAGTCGTTGCCGTTGACGGTGAACGGCAAGCTGGACCGCAAGGCGTTGCCGGCGCCGGAGTACGACTCGGGTGCCGGCCGGGGTCCTGCGACGGTGCGTGAGGAGATCTTGTGCGCGGTGTTCGCTGAGGTGCTGGGGTTGGATCGGGTGGGGGTGGAGGACGACTTCTTCCAGCTGGGTGGGCATTCGCTGCTGGCGACGCGGTTGGTGAGCCGTATCCGCACGGTGTTCGGTGTGGAGGTGGCGTTGCGTGTGGTGTTCGAGGTGCGGACGGTTGCGGGTGTGGCGGCGCGGCTGGAGGCGGCCGGTATGGCGCGTCCGGCGGTGGTGGTGGCCGAGCGTCCGGAGTTGGTGCCGTTGTCGTTCGCTCAGCAGCGGTTGTGGTTCCTGGCCCAGCTGGAGGGGCCGAGCGCGACGTACAACGTTCCGGTGGCGTTGCGGTTGAGGGGCGGGGTGGATGTTGCGGCGTTGAGGGTGGCGTTGGGGGATGTGCTGGCGCGGCATGAGGTGCTGCGGACGGTGTATCCGGTGGTCGACGGTCAGCCCTGGCAGCGGGTGCTCCCGGCCGGGGAGACCGGCTTCGACCTCCAGATCGTCCATGCCGGCGTGGAGGAGTGGCGGGAGCTGGCCGAGCGGGCGGCGTCGTATGCGTTCGATCTGTCGGCCGAGATCCCGGTACGGGCCACTGTGATCCAGACGGATGTCGAGACGGCTGAGGGCGCTGGGGATGCAGGGGGCGACTGCGTCCTGGTGCTGACCGTGCACCACATCGCCACGGACGGCTGGTCGATGGGCCCCCTGGGGCAGGATCTTTCGCATGCCTATGAGGCGCGGTGCGCTGGTCGGGAACCGGCTTGGGAGCCGTTGCCGGTGCAGTATGCGGACTATGCGTTGTGGCAGCGCGGGCTGCTGGGTGAGCTGGAGGACCCGGACAGTGTGCTGGCGCGTCAGGTGAGCTACTGGCGTGAGGTGCTGGAGGGCGCGCCTGAAGAGCTGATTCTGCCGTTTGACCGGTCTCGGCCGGCGGTGGCCACGTATGCCGGGGCGGTGGCGGAGATTGATGTTCCCGCAGACGTGCATGCGGGATTGGTGCGGTTGGCACGTGAGCAGGGCGTGACGATGTTCATGGTCCTGCAGGCGGCCGTCGCGGTGCTGCTGTCGCGGCTGGGCGCGGGCGAGGACATCCCGCTGGGCAGTGTGATCGCCGGGCGCACGGATGAGGCCTTGGACGATCTGGTCGGGTTCTTCGTCAACACGCTGGTCCTGCGCACGGACCTGTCGGGTGATCCGTCGTTCGCGGATGTGCTGGGCCGGGTGCGCGAGCGGAGTCTGGAGGCGTTCGCGCACCAGGATGTGCCGTTCGAGCGTCTGGTGGAGGAGCTGGCACCGGAACGCTCGATGAATCGGCACCCTCTGTTCCAGGTGATGGTCGGTTTGCAGAACGCCGATGGCGGCATGGTGACGGGGCTCCTGGGAACGCAGGCGGAGCCTTTCAGCGCCGGTCCGTCGGCAGCCAGGTTCGATCTGGACTTTGCCTTCGCTGAGCGTTTCGGTTCCGAGGGGGAGCCGGCGGGTCTCAGTGGGGGCCTGGTCTTCGCCATGGATTTGTTCGATCAGGGCACCGCGGGGCGTCTGGTGGAGCGTCTGGGGAGGGTGCTGGAGGCGGTGGCCGGCGATCCCGCCGTGCCGGTGCGCCGCATCCCCGTTCTGGGTGAGGCGGAGCGGGAGCGGGTGTTGGTGGAGTGGAACGACACGGGTCTTGAGGTTCCGGCGGGAACGCTGCCGGGGTTGTTCGCGGAGCAGGTGGCGCGGACGCCAGACGCGGTTGCGGTGGTGTCCGGGGACGTTGAGGTCTCTTATGCGGAGTTGGATGAGCGGTCGAACCGGTTGGCGCGGTTGCTGATTGGTTGTGGGGTGGGGCCGGAGTCGTTGGTGGGTGTGGTGATGGACCGGTCGGTGGAGTTGGTGGTGGCTTTGCTGGCTGTGGTGAAGGCGGGGGGTGCGTATGTGCCGGTGGATCCGGAGTACCCGGCTGAGCGGATTGACGGGGTCCTGGCGGATGCTGGGCCTGTGGTGGTGCTGACCTCGCGGGCGGCTGACCGTGCGGGTTCGGGCTGGATCGTGGTGGATGAGGCCGGGGTGCTGGAGGGCTGGTCGGATGCAGCCGTCACGGATGCCGACCGGCTGGCTGTGCTGCGACCGTCGCATCCGGCGTATGTGATTTACACCTCCGGGTCCACCGGGCGGCCCAAGGGTGTGGTCGTTCCGCATGCGGGCGTGGTGAACCTGCTGGGCTGGATGCAGGACCGCTATGGGCTGGATGCCACGGACCGGGTGCTGCAGGCTACGCCGTATGTGTTCGATCCTTCAGTGTGGGAGATCTTCGGGACGCTGACGCAGGGCGCTGCGCTCGTGGCGGTCAGGCCTGGTGGTCATCGTGATCCGAAGTACCTGGCGGCCTTGATCGCCAGTGAGCGAGTCACCATGGCCAACTTCGTCCCCTCCATGTTGTCCGCCTTCCTCGAGGGCGCGGATGCGGCACAGTGCACCACGTTGCGTGCGGTGCTCTGCGGGGGCGAGCCCTGGTCACCTGCCCTGCGCGACAGGTTCAGCGCTGTTCTGAGTGCCTCTTTGCACAACCACTACGGGCCTACGGAGACGTCGATTGACGTCGTCGTGTGGTGTTGTGAGGCCGATGACGACGGCCGATCCCTGCCGATCGGGCGTCCGATGGGCAATGTCCGGGCCTTCGTGCTGGATGGCGGGCTTCAGCCGGTAGCGCCCGGAGTGGCGGGCGAGTTGTATGTCGCGGGTGTTCAGCTGGCCCGCGGCTATCTGGGGCGTGCGGATCTGTCCGCGGAGCGCTTTGTGGCGTGTCCGTTCGGGACTTCAGGTGAGCGGATGTACCGCACCGGTGATGTCGTGCGCTGGACTGACGCCGGTGTTCTGGAGTTCGTGGCGCGCGTCGATGATCAGGTGAAGATCCGTGGCTTCCGGATCGAGCTGGGTGAGGTCGAGTCGGCGGTGGCCGGGTGTGAGGGGGTCGCTCAGGCTGCGGTTCTGGTCCGGGAGGACGTTCCGGGTGACAAGCGGCTGGTCGCTTATGTGGTGCCGGCCGCGGGGGCAGTGGATGGGCTGACGGCCGGGTCGGTGCGAGAGCAGGTCGGCTCCCGTCTGCCGGAGTACATGGTGCCGTCGGCGGTGGTGGTGTTGGAGTCGTTGCCGTTGACGGTGAACGGCAAGCTCGACCGCAAGGCCCTGCCGGTGCCCGACTACGGTGCCGCTGGAACCCGACGGAAGCCGACCACGCCTCGCGAAGAGATGCTCTGCGCGGTGTTCGCCGAGGTGTTGGGCCTGGAGCGGGTGGGCGTCGACGATGACTTCTTCCGGCTCGGTGGGCATTCGTTGTTGGCGACGCGGTTGGTGAGCCGTATTCGCACGGTGTTTGGTGTGGAGTTGCCGTTGCGCGTCGTATTCGAGGCGCGGACGGTCGCGGGTGTGGCGGCCGGGCTGGAGGCGGCTGGTATGGCGCGTCCGGCTGTGGTGGTGGCTGAGCGTCCGGAGTTGGTGCCGTTGTCGTTCGCTCAGCAGCGGTTGTGGTTCCTGGCGCAGCTGGAGGGGCCGAGCGCGACGTACAACGTTCCGGTGGCGTTGCGGTTGAGGGGCGGGGTGGATGTTGCGGCGTTGAGGGTGGCGTTGGGGGATGTGCTGGCGCGGCATGAGGTGCTGCGGACGGTGTATCCGGTGGTCGACGGCCGGCCGTGGCAGCGGGTGCTGTCGGCCGGGGAGACCGGTTTCGACCTCCAGGTCGTCCAGGCCGGTGAGGAGGAGTGGCGGGAGCTGGCCGAGCGGGCGGCGTCGTATGCGTTCGATCTGTCGGCCGAGATCCCGGTGCGCGCCACCTTGATCAGGCCGGGTGCCGAGACGGGGCAAGGTGCTGGGCGAGCGGGGGACGAGTGTGTCCTGATTCTGACCGTGCACCATATCGCCACGGACGGCTGGTCGATGGGCCCCTTGTGGCGGGATCTGTCGGTGGCGTATGAGGCGCGGTGCGCGGGCCGGGAACCGGCTTGGGAGCCGTTGCCGGTCCAGTACGTGGACTACACGTTGTGGCAGCGCGGGCTGCTGGGTGAGCTGGAGGACCCGGACAGTGTGCTGGCGCGTCAGGTGAGCTACTGGCGTGAGGTGTTGTCAGACGTACCGGAAGAGCTGGTGCTGCCGTTTGACCGGTCTCGTCCGGCTGTGGCCACGCATGTGGGTGCGGTGGTGGGGATTGATGTTCCTGCAGACGTGCATGCGGGGTTGGTGCGGTTGGCGCGTGAGCAGGGCGTGACGATGTTCATGGTCCTGCAGGCGGCCGTCGCGGTGTTGCTGTCACGGTTGGGTGCAGGTGAGGACATCCCGCTGGGCAGTGTGATCGCCGGGCGGACGGATGAGGCCCTGGATGATCTGGTCGGGTTCTTCGTCAACACGCTGGTTTTGCGGACGGATCTGTCGGGTGATCCGTCGTTCGCGGATGTGCTGGGCCGGGTGCGTGAGCGGAGTCTGGAGGCGTTCGCGCACCAGGATGTGCCGTTCGAGCGTCTGGTGGAGGAGCTGGCACCGGAACGCTCGATGAGCCGCCATCCCCTCTTCCAGGTCGCGGTCGGCCTTCAGAATCTGGGTGATGGCGGGGTTGAGGGCCTGCCGGGGGTGGAGAGCGAGCCGTACGGTACAGGCCTGGTCCAGGCGAAGTTCGACCTGGGGTTCGACTTCGCTGAGCGTTTCAGTTCCTCGGGAGCGCCGATGGGCATCGGCGCTGGTCTGGTCTTCGCGGTGGACTTGTTCGAACAGGGCACCGCGGAGCGTTTGGTGGAGCGTCTGGGACGGGTGCTGGAGGCGGTCGCCGCCGCTCCCGCCGTGCCGGTGCGCACTATTCCGGTTCTGGGTGAGGCGGAGCGGGAGCGGGTGTTGGTGGGGTGGAACGACACGGCTCGGGAGGTTGAGCCGGTCACGTTGCCGGGGTTGTTCGCGCAGCAGGTGGCGCGGACGCCGGACGCGGTGGCGGTGGTGTTCGGGGATGCGCGTGTCTCCTACCGAGAGCTTGATGAGCGGTCGAACCGGTTGGCGCGGGTGCTGATCAGTCGTGGGGTGGGGCCGGAGTCGTTGGTGGGTGTGGTGATGGACCGGTCGGTGGACCTGGTCGTGGCCCTGCTTGCCGTGTTGAAGGCGGGGGGTGCGTATGTGCCGGTGGATCCGGAGTACCCGGCCGAGCGGATTGACGGGGTCCTGGCGGATGCCGGGCCTGTGGCGGTGCTGACCTCGCGGGCGGCTGACCGTGAGGGTTCGGGCTGGATCGTGGTGGATGAGGCCGGGGTGCTGGAGGGCTGGTCGGGCGAGGCCGTCACGGATGCCGACCGGCTGGCTGTGTTGCGGCCGTCGCACCCGGCGTACGTGATCTATACCTCCGGGTCCACGGGGCGGCCCAAGGGTGTGGTCGTTCCTCATGCGGGTGTGGTGAACCGGTTGGCGTGGATGGATGGGTTGGGTCTGGGTGCGTCTGACCGGGTGCTGCACAAGACGCCGTTTGGTTTTGATGTTTCGGTGTGGGAGTTGTTCTGGCCGTTGACGCGGGGTGCGGTGCTCGTGGTGGCACGGCCCGGTGGTCATCGTGATCCGGGGTATCTGGCCGGTTTGATCGCTGCTGAGCGGGTGACGGTGACGCACTTCGTGCCGTCGATGCTCCCGGGGTTCCTCGCGGTGCCGGGTGTGGCGCAGTGTGGGAGTTTGCGGGCGGTGTTCTGCAGCGGTGAGGCGTTGTCGGCGGGGCTGCGGGACCGGTTCGCGGGTGTGTTCGATGTGCCGTTGTACAACCTGTACGGGCCGACCGAGGCGGCTGTGGATGTGACGGCGTGGGAGTGCCGGCCGGAGCAGGACGGCGGGTCGGTTCCGATCGGGCGTCCGGTGTGGAACACGCGTGTGTTCGTGCTGGATGGTGGCCTTCAGCCGGTGGCGCCCGGAGCGGTGGGTGAGTTGTATCTGGCGGGTGTCCAGCTGGCGCGGGGTTATCTGGGGCGTGCGGATCTGTCGGCGGAGCGGTTCGTGGCGTGTCCGTTCGGTGTGCCGGGTGAGCGGATGTATCGCACCGGTGATGTCGTGCGCTGGACTCAGGACGGTGTCCTGGAGTTTGTGGGGCGTGCTGATGATCAGGTGAAGATCCGTGGTTTCCGGATCGAGCCTGGTGAGGTCGAGTCGGTGGTCGCCGCCTGTGAGGGGGTGGCGCAGGCCGCGGTTCTGGTCCGCGAGGACACCCCAGGCGACAAGCGCCTCGTCGCCTACGTCGTGCCGGCCTCGACGGAGACGGCCGCTGTTGGGGTGCGGGAGCAGGTTGCCTCTCGTCTGCCGGAGTACATGGTGCCGTCGGCGGTGGTGGTGCTGGAGTCGTTGCCGTTGACGGTGAACGGCAAGCTCGACCGCAAAGCCCTGCCGGCACCGGAGTACGACTCAGGGGCCGGCCGGGGCCCGGCGACCGTGCGGGAGGAGATCTTGTGCGCGGTGTTCGCCGAGGTGCTGGGGTTGGATCGGGTCGGGGTGCAGGACGACTTCTTCCAGCTGGGTGGGCATTCCCTGCTGGCGGTGACGTTGGTGGAGCGGTTGCGGGCTCGTGGTGTGTCGGTGGATGTGCGGACGTTGTTCTCGGCGCCGACGGTGGAGCGGCTGGCCGCGGCGGCGGGACGCACAGAGGTGCGCGTTCCGCCGTCGTCCATTCCGGTGGGTGCCGAGGCGGTGTTGCCGGAGATGGTGCCGCTGGCGGGGTTGACGGTGGCGGAGCTGGCGCGGGTGGTGGAGTCGGTTCCGGGGGGCGCGGCCAACGTGGCAGACGTGTATCCGCTGGCTCCGTTGCAGGAGGGCTTGTTCTTCCATCACCGGCTCGCTGCCGGTGCCGGTGTGGAGCAGGAGCAGGACCCGTATGTGCTGAGGCAGGTGTGGGAGTTCGAGTCGCGGGTGCGGCTGGATGAGTTCGTGGCGGCGTGGCAGCGGGTGATCGACCGGCATGACGTGTTGAGGTCGGCTGTGGTGTGGGAGGGGCTGTCGCATCCGGTGCAGGTGGTCCACCGCACGGCGCCGCTGCCGGTGACGGAGCTGGACAGCGGTGTCTTTCCGCAGGGCGCGGATGCTGTGGAAAGCATCCTGGGGATCGCGGACGCGCCGATGGACCTGCGGCGTGCGCCGTTGTCCGACGCGTATGCGGCGGCGTTGCCGGACGGCTCGGGCCGATGGCTGCTGGTACTGCGGTCGCATCACATCATGCAGGACCACACCACGCTGGAGATCGTCCACGACGAGGTGCGGGCGGTGCTGGCGGGTGAGGAGGATCGTCTGCCGGCGCCGATGCCGTACCGGGAGTTCGTCGGCCAGGCACTGCTGGGGGTCTCCCCGGAGGAGCACGAGCAGCACTTCGCGTCCGTGCTGGGCGACGTGACGGAACCCACCGCCGCGTTCGGCGTCACGGATGTGCTCGGCGACGGAAGCGTCGTCGGTGAGACACAGGCGCTGGTGCCGCAGGGCCTGGCCCGCCGGGTGCGTGAGGCGGCTCGCGCTTGCGGTGTGAGTCCGGCGACGGTGTTCCATGTGGTGTGGTCGCGGGTGCTGGCGGCGGTGTCGGGCCGTGACGACGTGGTGTTCGGCACGCTGGTGTTCGGCCGGGTGCAGGCGGGCGCCGGTTCGGACCGGGTGCCGGGGCTGTTCATCAACACGCTCCCGGTACGGGTACGGACCTCGGGTGTGGCCGTCGGGGACGCGGTGCGCGGGATGCAGGGCCAGCTGGCCGAGCTGATGGTGCACGAGCACGCCTCGCTCGCCGCGGTGCAGCGGGTCAGCGGGATCCCGGCACCGGCCCCGCTGTTCACCACGCTGTTCAACTACCGGCACGGTATGGACCCTGGCCGGCACGAGGAAACCGGTGCCCAGACTCTGCAGGGAGGCACGCGAGACCTCGGGGGACAGGAGCAGACGAACTATCCGCTGACAGTCTCGGTGGACGACTTGGGCGCCGTGGGAGGTTTCGGCTTCTCGGTGCAGGCGGTGGAGTCGATCGATCCCGCGCTGGTGACCGGGCTGATGCTGGCGGCGACCGAAGGCGTCGTAGAGGCGCTGGAACAGGATCCGCACACCGTCCTGGGCACCGTCCCCGTTCTGAGTGAGGCGGAGCGGGAGCGGGTGCTGGTGGAGTGGAACGACACGGGTCTTGAGGTTCCGGCGGGAACGCTGCCGGGGTTGTTCGCGCAGCAGGTGGCGCGGACGCCGGACGCGGTGGCGCTGGTGTTCGAGGGTGCCGAGGTGTCGTATGCGGAGTTGGACGAGCGGTCGAACCGGTTGGCGCGGTTGTTGATTGGTCGTGGGGTGGGGCCGGAGTCGTTGGTGGGTGTGGTGATGGACCGGTCGGCGGACCTGGTCGTGGCCCTGCTCGCTGTGCTGAAGGCAGGAGGCGCGTATGTGCCCGTGGACCCGGAATATCCGGCCGGGCGTATCGCCTCGGTGGTGGCCGATGCCGGCGTGAGCATGGTGCTCGCTGACGGCGCGTCGGCCGGTGTCGTGGCAGACGCCGGTGTGGGAGCGCCCGTGGTCGTGGTGGATGAGGCCGGGGTGCTGGAAGGCTGGTCGGGCGAGGCCGTCACGGATGCGGACCGGCTGGCTGTGCTGCGGCCGTCGCATCCCGCATACGTGATCTACACGTCCGGGTCCACCGGGCGGCCCAAGGGCGTGGTCGTTCCGCACGCGGGCGTGGTGAACCTGCTGGGCTGGATGCAGGGCCGCTACGGAATGGACGCCACGGACCGGGTACTGCAGAAGTCACCCTTCGTCTTCGACGGTTCAGTGTGGGAGTTGTTCTGGCCCCTGGTGCGGGGTGCGGTGCTCGTGGTGGCGCGGCCTGGTGGTCATCGTGATCCGGAGTATCTGGCCGGGTTGATCGCCGATGAGCGGGTGACACTGGTGCAGTTCGTGCCGTCGATGCTGCCGGCGTTCCTCGCGGTGCCGGGTGTGGCGCAGTGCGGGAGTCTGCGCGCGGTGTTCTGCGCGGGTGAGGCGTTGCCGTCCCACATGCGGGAAGCGTTCCAGGGGGTGCTGCCCGGTGTGCTGCTGGAGAACCAGTACGGGCCGACGGAGGCGACGGTCCTGACGACGGTGTGGGAGTGCACGGAGGAGGACAGCGGACCGGTCGTCCCGATCGGGCAGCCGATGGGCAACATCCGTACCTTCGTACTGGATGGGGCGCTCCAGCCGGTCGCACCCGGAGCGTCGGGTGAACTGTATGTGGCCGGTGCGGGCCTGACGCGTGGATACCTGGGGCGTACCGGCCTGTCGGCGGAGCGGTTCGTGGCGTGTCCGTTCGGGACTCCGGGTGAGCGGATGTACCGCACCGGTGATGTCGTGCGCTGGACCGACGACGGTGTGCTGGAGTTCGTCGGACGCGCCGATGACCAGGTGAAGATCCGTGGCCTTCGGATCGAGCTGGGCGAGGTCGAGGCCGTGGTCGCCGACCACGAACGGGTGTCCCAGGTCGCGGTGCTGGTCCGGGAAGACACGTCGGGCGACAAGCGGCTGGTCGCCTACGTGGTGCCGGCGGAGGCTGTCGGTGGTCGGACCGGTGCCGACCCCATCGATCCCGACCCGGCCGATGCCCACCGGACCGATCAGACCGATGCCGGCCGGACCGGTACCGCACTGGCCACATCCGTGCGGGAGCACGTCGCTGGGCGCTTGCCGGAGTACATGGTGCCGTCGGCGGTGGTGGTGCTGGAGTCGCTGCCGCTGACGGTCAACGGCAAACTGGACCGTGAGGCGCTCCCGGCGCCCGAGTACCTGTCCAGGGGTAACGGCGGATCCGGCACCACGCTCGGGGAAGAGATCCTGAGCACGGTCTTCGCCCAGGTTCTGGGCGTGGCGACCGTGGGAGTGGAGGACAACTTCTTCGACCTGGGCGGTCACTCCTTGCTCGCGATGCGTCTGGCCGGCCGGATCCAAGAGGTACTCGGCTTGCGGATATCGGTTCGGGAGATCTTCCAGGCACCGACGGTCGCCGGGATCGCCAAGAAGCTGGAGCGGACCTCTCGGTCCGGTGACGGGGGAGTGCTGCTGCCGTTCCGCGTACAGGGCGACAGCGCGCCGGTCTTCTGCGTCCACGCCGGACGAGGGCTCGGCTGGGAGTACCTGTACTTCGCGCAGATCACGCCCCCCGACCGTCCGGTATACGGCCTGCGGGCACGGGGCATCGACGGCGCCGCGGCCTTGCCGCAGTCGGTGGCGGAGATGGCCGCGGACTACGTGGAACAGATTCGTACGGTCCAGCCGGCCGGCCCCTATCATCTGCTCGGTTGGTCGTTCGGCGGGCTGGTGGCTCAGGAGATGGCCGTACAACTGCAAGCCGCCGGTGAGGAAGTGGGCACCTTGGTGGTGCTGGACTCCGTACCGCTGGCGGAAAGGCGCAAGCGGCCTTCCGGTGACGAGCCGGAACCCGGGGCGCACGAGGGACTGGCCGCGGAGCTGGCGGACCTCCGGGTCGGTCTCTTCTCGGACGACGAGCTCACGGCGCTCCTCGAGGTCAGCCGCAACAATGCGGAGCTGATGGAAGCGCACAGAGCGAGCGTCTTCGACGGCGACCTGCTGTTCGTCGCCAGTGAGGAGGCCGAGGAGGACGACGCCGATCGCTGGCACTCCTATGTTTCCGGCGAGGTGCGCGAGGTCAGGGTTCCCTGTGGGCATGATCAGATGTACCGGTCCGACATCATGCAAGTGGTGTGGGACGAGCTGAAGGAGCTCCTGGCTCAGGACAGCGCGTGATGGCCGGCCGGCGTAACTGCGGGCATCGCCGATGTCCGGGGGTGTCCGCCCGCGGGATGCTCGTGCCGAGATCCACAGAGTGGTCGAGGAAGCCCCCGGGTGGGGTGCCTCAGTACCAGCCGAACCGCGACCCGTCTCCCGGCCACTTCGGCGCGTCGTCCGGGAGGTGAGTCCTTTGCTGTTGCGGTTTCTCCGTGCCCGCCTGCGCCCCTACCGCAGACAGCTCGGCTTCGTGCTGCTGCTCCAGGGGGTGCAGAACCTGGCGCTTCTGTACTTGCCGACGCTCAATGCGTCCATCATCGACAACGGCATCATCAAGGGGGACAACGGCTACATCGTGCGCGTCGGCACGCTGATGCTGCTGGTGACCTTGGTCCAGGTGGCGAGCGCCCTGGGTGCCTGCTATCTCGGTGCCGTCACCGCGATGGGTTTCGCCCGGGACGTGCGGACGGCGGTCTTCTCCCGCGTGCAGGCGTTCTCCACCCGGGAGACCGAGAGGTTCGGAACGCCCTCGCTCATCACCCGGACCACCAACGATGTGCTCCAGCTGGAGACATTGGTGCTGGTCACCTGCACCGTGCTGCTGTCCGCGCCCCTCAGCTTCGTCGGCGGGACCATCCTCGCCTTGCGGCAGGACGTGCCCACCTCGTCCTTGCTGCTGATCATCCTGCCGGTCATCGGTGTCTGCTGCGGTTCGATCCTCCGGCGGTTGCGACCGGTCTACCGGTCGATGCAGGAAAGCCTCGACCGGGTCAACGATGTGCTGCGCCAGCAGCTCACGGGCATCAGGGTGATCCGGGCGTTCGTCCGCGACGCGTATGAACGGGAACGCTTCGGCGCCGTCAGCAGCGACCTGCTGCGCCAGTCTCTCCAGGCCGGTCGGATGATGGCGCTGATGGGAGCTTTGACATCGATGGTGATC
The DNA here is from genome assembly GCF_055581365.1 of Streptomyces sp. NPDC031445. NCBI lineage: Bacteria > Bacillati > Actinomycetota > Actinomycetes > Kitasatosporales > Streptomycetaceae > Streptomyces > Streptomyces sp. NPDC031445. The sequence goes on along the minus strand of NZ_JBVIJO010000020.1, from coordinate 94,708 downwards.
GAAGTCTCCAGCGTCGCGGTGGTGTGGTTCGGAGGCCACCGGGTCCAGTCGGGGCATCTGCAGATCGGCTCCCTCGTCGCGTTCCTCTCCTACATCCTGCAAGTGCTGCTGGCGACGACGATGGCGATCGGACTGTTCGTCGTCGTGCCGCGTGCCGGCGTGAGCGCCCAGCGGATCCAGGAAGTGCTGGAGACCGAACCGACCGTGCCGTCGCCACGGCGTCCGGTCCGGCCGGCCGGGGCCCGGGGCCGTCTGGAGCTGACCGGTGTCGGGTTCCGGTATCCCGGGGCCGGCGAGCCGGTCCTGAGCGACGTCTCGCTGTTCGCCCGGCCGGGGGAGACGACAGCGCTGATCGGCAGCACCGGCTGCGGAAAGAGCACCCTGCTGAGCCTGATACCCCGGTTGATGGACGTGACCGCCGGCGAGATACGTGTCGATGGGACGGACATCAGGGATTTCGACCCCATCGCGCTGACCGCCACGATCGGCTTGGTTCCGCAGCGCGCGCATCTGTTCAGCGGCACGATCGCGAGCAATCTGCGGTACGGCGATCCGGACGCCACCGACGAGGACCTGTGGCGCTCACTGGAGATCGCCCAGTGCCGCGACGTCGTCGAACGGATGCCTGGCGGGTTGAACGCGGCCGTGGCGCAGGGCGGGACCGACCTGTCCGGCGGCCAGCGCCAGCGGTTGGCCATCGCCCGCATGCTGGTGGGCCGACCGCGCATCCACCTGTTCGACGATTCCTTCTCCGCCCTCGACTACGGCACCGAGCGAGCCCTGCGCCGCGCCCTGGCCGCCGAGTTCCCGGACGCCACGTTGATCATCGGGACCCAGCGGATCAGCACGATCCGCGGTGCGGACCGCATCCTCGTGCTGGACAAGGGCTGCGTCGTGGCCGCCGGAACCAATGACGAGCTCATGGAGAGCAGTGAGACGTACCGGGAGATCGTGCGGTTGCAGGTCACGGATGAGAGGGTGTGACTGATGGCCGTCCCCTCGCCGGCCGTCGGCCGCCGCAAGGCGTTCAGCAGTCTGCTGGTCCTCCTGGGCGGGCAGAAGCGCACTCTGACCGGCGTGCTGCTGCTGAGCCTGCCGGCGATCGCGTCGCTGACGCTCGGGCCGCTGTTGCTCGGCCGGGCCACCGACGCCATCACCGCGGGTGTGCTGGGTGGCCGCCTGTCCCCGAGCCTGACCAGGCAGCAGGCCATCGCCGACCTGAGGGCCCGGGGGGACGGGACGCTCGCGAACCTCATCGCCCGGAGCGGTGCGGTACCGGGACACGGCATCGACTTCACCCACGTCGGCCGGCTGCTGCTGGTGGTGGCCGGACTGGGGGTGGCGGCGTCGCTCGCGTCGCTCGTGCAAGGCCGGCTGATCACCGCGCTGGCACAACAAGCCGTCCACCGGCTGCGCGTCGAGGTGGAGGAGAAGCTGACTCGGCTGCCCCTGCGGTACTTCGACGAGCAGCCGCGCGGTGATGTGCTCAGCCGGGTCACCAACGACCTGGACAACCTGGCCCAGTCTGTCCAGCAGTGTCTGCAACTGCTCTTCAGACCCCTGTTGCTGCTCATCGGTTCGCTGGTGCTGATGTCGCTCATCTCGCCGCTGCTCCTGGTGATCGTTCTGACGATCGCGGCGGTCATGGTCCTCGCGACCACGGCCATCGGCCGCCGGGCCCGTGCCCGTTTCGAGGAACAGTGGTCCAGCACCGGCCGGCTCAGCGGTTACATCGAGGAGATGTACACCGGGCACACCGTCATCCGGTTGTCCGGTCGACGGGCAGAGGTCGAGCGGGCCTTCGATGAACACAACGAAGCCGTCTACACATCGAGTGTCCGGGCCCAGTACCTGTCGGGACTGCAGCAACCGACGACGACGTTCCTGGCCAATGTCACGTATGTGCTCATCGCGGTCGTGGGTGCGGCGCGCATCGCCTCGGGAGGGCTGTCGCTCGGCCAGGTGCAGTCGTTCATCCAGTACGCGCGGCAGTTCCAGGCGCCGGTCACCACGCTCGCCACCATGGCTGACGTCGTGCAGTCCGCGGCGGCCTCGTGCGAGCGGGTCCTCGAACTGCTGCACGCCGAGGAACAGGAGCCGGATCCGGCCGAACCGGCGACCCTCGACGTCGTCACCGGCAGGGTGGAGTTCCACGACGTCTCGTTCGGTTACGTGCCCGGTGTACCCGTGATCGAGCATCTGTCGTTGACCGTTGAGCCGGGTCACACAGTGGCGATCGTCGGACCGACGGGGGCCGGGAAGACCACGCTGGTCAACCTGCTCATGCGTTTCTACGACGTCGACGGCGGGCGGATCACCATCGACGGGGTGGACATCGCCGCCATGACCCGGGACCATCTGCGCTCGAAGATCGGTATGGTGCTGCAGGAACCCTGGTTGTTCGACGGCACCATCAGCGAGAACATCGCCTACGGCGCCGACGACCCGATGCCCCAGGACATCGTCGAGGCGGCCGTCGCCAGTCAGGTGGACCGGCTGGTACGCACGCTTCCCCGCGGTTACGAAACGATGGTCGGCGACGAGGACGCGGCCGTCAGCGCCGGTGAGAGGCAACTGATCACCGTGGCACGGGCGTTCGTGGCCAAGCCGACCATCCTCATTCTCGACGAGGCCACCAGTACGGTGGACGCTCGCACCGAGGCCCGTATGCAGCAGGCGCTCGACTCGCTGCGCGCCGGACGGACCAGTTTCGTCATCGCGCACCGGCTCTCCACCATTCGGGACGCCGACGTCATTCTGGTCATGGAGGCCGGAAGGATCGTGGAACAGGGCGACCACGAGACCCTTCTGCGCAAGGGCGGCCCGTATGCGCGCCTGTACGCGGCGCAGTTCGCGTCCCACTCGCCGGCGGAGGCCGTACGACGGGCGCGGGACACCAGCCGGCCTCGGTCCGACGATCCGGAGCTGACGAGGTGAACGGGCGTAGCCCGGCGGCGGATGCGACCACCTTGCAAACCTGTCGCCCGTCGGTCCCCGACTTCGACCCGTCACCCATTCATCGTGTGACCATGAGGGAATTCCTATGCTCCTGAACCAGGAACAGCTGGACCGCTACCGGCAGGACGGCTTTCTCGCTGTCGAATCGCTCCTCACCGGATACGAGGTGGAGCGCCTTCGGGTGGCGTTCTCATCGGACTGTGACGTGCCGGGGCCGCAGCGCATCATGGAGGACGACGGTGAGAACGTGCGCGGCGTCTACTCCTCCCACCAGCGGCAGGAGGACTTCGCCTCACTCCTGCGCGACCGGCGTCTCCTCGGTCCTGTCCGGCAACTGGTCGCGGACGACGTGTACGTCTACCAATTCAAGATCAACGCCAAGTCCGGTTTCGGCGGTGAGAAATGGTCCTGGCACCAGGACTACGCCGCCTGGCGGACAGCGGACAACTTGCCCGAACCGCGGTTGGTCAATGTCGCGGTCTTCCTCGATGACGTCACGGAGTTCAACGGGCCGGTCATTTACCTCCCGGGTACGCACAGGAGGGGGCTCGTACGCGAGAGCCGTGCGGACAAGCCGCGATCCGAGCGCCATCTGGACCCGGACGACATCTCCCTGAACCGCGAGCAGCTGGCGGAACTGGTCACCGGCCACGGAATGGTCAGCCCCAAGGGGGCGGCGGGTACCGTGGTGTTCTTCTCTTCCGAGATCGTGCACGGCTCGGGTCCGAACATGTCGCCGTTCCCGCGACGACTTCTCATCGCCACCTACAACGACGTCCGCAATCAGCCGTCCTGGCCGGAACAGCCGCGTCCGGAGTACGTGGTGTGCCGGGACACCGAGCCGCTGCGGCCGCTCGACGCGCCTTTTCTCGATCACCAGCCGACGTGAACCGAGAGTCTCGCTGTCTCCTCCGCCGTGGCGGCGGAGGAGACAGCGGGTCAGCGGGGACCGGCGGTAACGTGTGGCTCGTCAGATCCTTCGCGGACCGCGTTCACAGTGCGGGCGCTTCGAGCGTCTGCTGGGTCCGGGCGGCCCACGCGGCGATGTGAGAGCGTGAACGCAGACCGAGGGTGTCACGGATGTTCCGCACATGTGTTTCCACGGTGCGCACCGAAACATGTATCTGGGACGCGATCTGCCGGTTCGTCAGGCCCTTCACCAGCAGTGCGACCACGTCCCGTTCCCGTGGGCTGAGCGGGCCGCGGTCGGCCGTTCGCGAGGACAGGGCCGGCGGCAGGCTGTTGTCCACCGCGTACGCGACCGTGGGATCCCAGTCGAGCGCACGCCCGAAGGCCAGCGTTTGAGAAGCCCAGGGTGACAGTCCCTCCGTGGCGGCTTTGCGTGCCGTGTCGACACGCCGACGCCACCACGCGGACGAACGCAATCCGAGGGAGCCGGAGTCGTCAACCCCCTCCGCCGCGGCGATGAGGTGGAGTCCGCGTTCGAACTGGAAGCACCGAACGGCGGTGATGCCCAGCCCCTCGATCAGGACCGCCGCACTGCTGGAGTGCTTCGCGGCCGACCTGAGCGCTTCGCTGAAATACCTCTCGGCTCCTGCGAGGTCGTCGCGTTCGAGGGCGAGTGCTCCCGCCACGCCTGCGAACTCGCAGAGCCAGTCCGACGACGCCTCCACCCGCAGGGTGGGCAGGGCGTCGGCGATGAGCCGGCCGGCCGCGGCGAGTTCGTCGCTGATCAGCCGGCGCCTCGCGAGCTGACCTGTGCACACGGCACGGGTCAGCGCATCGTCCGCGATGTCACAGAGACGGATGCACTCCAGCAGGTCCTCCTCGGCTGCCGCGGAATCACCGAAACGTTCCTTCAGGAGACTCCGCCGCAGGAGCAGACGGCGCAGGCCAGGCCCGGGTGTTCCGGCGCGTTCGTTGTCGATGGCCCGGTCCGTCAGCCGCAATGCCTCGCCGGTCTCACCTTGGGCGGCGGCCAGCAGGGCCGCCGCCTCGAGCACCAGCCCGTCGTGGGGCGATGCGGGGCCGGTCGCGTGGAGAGCACCGCGGACCATGCGCGCCTCCGGGCTGTCGGCCCTCGTGTCCGGATCCACCAGTACGAGGGAGCTCGCCAGGAGCCGGTGGCGTGCGCCGCCGCTGCCGCCGTCCGGCCTGCTGAGGACGTGTCGGATATTGCCGAGTTCGGCCCGCGCGGCGAGCAACGCGCCCGAAGGCGCGATGGCCGTCCGCTGGAGCGGACCCACCAGCTTCGCCAGCCACTGCGTCAGACCGTCGAGCGCGGCCCCCTCCTCTTGCTGATCGACGAGCCTCTCGTGCGCGTAGCACCGCACGAGTTCCAGCATGCGGAACCTCGTGCCCCCCTCGTCCGGTCCCTCGTCGAGGGTGAGGGACCGGATGACGGACTTGGACTCGAGTGAGGCCAGTAGCTCGGGTATCACTGACACCGGTACGTCGGGGTCCGCCGCGACCGCTGCGGCGGCCTCCACCCCGAAGCCGGCCGGAAGAACCGACAGTCTGCGGAACAACTTCTGCTCGCTCGGGCTGAGCAGGTCGTGACTCCAGGCGAGCGTCGCCCGCCAGCTCCGGTGGCGGGCGGGCGACGTGCGCCAGCCGACGATCAGGAGCGCGAGCGGGTCGTCCAGCCGTCGTCGCAGCTCGGCCGGGGAGAAGACGCGGACCAGCTGCGCGGCCAGTTCGATCGCCAGCGGCAGACCCCCGAGCCGTTCGCACAACGCGTCGGTGTCCGCGGCGTTCCGCTCACTGAGCGCGAAGTCCGGCACCACCGCCCGCGCCCGGTGGACGAACAGGCGGACCGCGTCCGATCGCAGGTGGTCGGCGACCGAGGAGCGGTCGTCCCCGCTGGAGAGCGGAAGCCCGCTCACCGAGTACACCACCTCCCCCGGGATCCGTAGCGCCTCACGGCTGGTGGCGAGTACGCGCAGTCCGGGTGAGCGGGAGAGGAGCTGTCCCACCACGAGCCCGCACTCGTCGATCACGTGCTCGCAGTTGTCCAGCACCAGGAGGCAGTCGGACAGTGCGCTGTCGGAGGGCTTCCACTCTGCCAGGAGCGAGTCGACGTCGATCCGTGTCCCGAGTGCCGCGGCGATCCGGTGCCGTACGGATTCGATCCCGCTCGACTCGGCGAGCTCCACGACCGCGATGTCCCGGCGCCCACCGCGCTGCTCCCTACGCGCCACCTCGACGGCCAGCCGTGTCTTTCCCGCCCCGGCCATACCCGTGAGCGTGACCAGGCGGGACGCACGAAGCAGCCGGCTGATCTCGAACATCTCGTCGACGCGACCGACGAAGCTGCTCAGCTGGGTCAGCAGATCGCCGGATGTCTGGGGCGAGATGGTGGTGCATTTCATGCGGCGTCGGTACGCCCGCTGCCGGCAGGCGTTGGAGCAGTAGCGTGCGGACGACGGAGGACCGGGTCTTGTCGGGGCCTTCCGGATCACCGCACCGCACAGGTTGCACGCCAACGGCAGCAGGGATGGATCGGTCATGAGAAACACTCCCCGAACTAAGGACGCAGAAGCACCAGAAGCGTGTGGTTCACAGCCGTGCGCGTTCTCAACTCGTCACGGTGCCGGTGGCACCGTTGACTGGATAGGTGGCATGCAGTAACCCCTCTCCTTTCGTCGCCTGGACGAGCGAGGACGACTCGACCGCGGCGCGGCAACCGTTCCTCACCAGCTGAACGGATGCGGAGGGCGGTCTGGTTCACGCCACGGTAGGCGACGGGACAAGGCGGAAGCTCCCGACGCCCGGTCTCCGTGGACCAGTTGGGCAGCGCGCGGGGTGTGTCGTCCGCACGGTCGACCGAGAAGGCGGTGCTGGAACGGCTTGGTCCAGGGCCCCTGCTCGACAGGTATTTGTGTGCGTTTTCTGTCGCTCTGAAACATGCGGTGTCTGCCGGTGACCTTCAACTTGGCGCGCACGTATCGGTAGGATGCTCGCAGGTTTTCAGGCAGGGTGCCTGGGGTTGTTGTCGGAGGTTGTCATGGTTGTAGGTCGGGTTGTGCGGTTCGACGAGACGCGTGGATACGGCTTCATCGCCCCGGAGGTCGGTGGCGAGGATGTGTTCCTGCACGCCAACGACCTCCTGATTCCAGAGGCAGCCGTGCGCTCCGGGGTAAGGGTGGAGTTCGAACTCGAGGAAGGCGATCGGGGGCCGAAGGCGTCATCGGTGCGACTGGCGCAGGAGGCTGTGGTTCCCGCGGGGGTGTTCCGCGGTGAGTCGCCGTCGCCCACGCTGCCGCGGCAGGCGGGCTCCGAGGCCGACGATCCCATGTGTGATGTGCTCGGTGAGGAGGAGTACAACCGCGAGGTGACGGAGTTGCTGCTGAGCGCGGCCCCGTGGCTGACCGGTGAGCAGATCGTCCGTCTCAGGGGCCGGCTGATGGGCTTCGCCAAGACGCACGGCTGGGTCGAGGACTGACCGGGCCGGGCGCCGCATCCGCGGCGAGGGGCCGCTGCCGCTTCGGTGGCAGCGGCCCCTCGCGCGTTTCCAGGGGCGACGTGTCCGACGGCCGACTCCGTGAGGTCCTCCCGCTGTTCGGCTTGTCGCCGGCTGATGGGCCAGTGCGAGCCCGGTGCCGGTGAGGCAGCCGTTCGATCAGGCCGGGGCGGAGCCGAATGCGGCGCAGGCCGGTGCGGAGAGTGCGTTCGCGGTGCTCGTCGTCGGCGGGGCCGGCCACATCCCGGGCGTCCGCCGGGCGCTGAGGCGTCCCGGATCAGCCCGGCGGGCGCGCCTGGGTGCCGGACAGGGACGCGGACGACCAGGGCAGGGTGCCCGCTGCGGGCGAAGGTGTCGTGTCCTGTGCCCGGATCCTTCCCGTGGCGCGCGGCGGGGAATCAGCCGGGGCCGCCTGTGGGCGCACGCCGCCGGGGTTCCACCGGCCGCTCGCTCACCCGCAGATCCCTCGCGATGACCGGGGTCTTCCCACCACGGCGGAACCGCTCGCCCGTTGCGTGGGTTCCGCTCGCGTAACCACCGTCGCTCCGCGGCCGGGCCGCCGTTCGGCGGGTACCGCACGCCGTCGGCCTACCGCGTGCGGCACGACAGATCACCACCCTCGTCGGCAAGCCGAGGTGCTCGGTAGCGGAAGTGGCTGATCGTGTGGCGGTAGACACCGCGGCTCCGTACGACGCCGTTGTCAGGACCTGAGTGCGATGTTTTCGGGGTAATGTATTTGCGGAATAGGGAAATCGCGACTCGATAACTCAGGACGGGATAGGCGGACCCAGCGCCTGACCGGAGGAACTCGCCGCGAAAGCTAATACGCAGGCCGGGCCGCATGTCACCTAACGGGACCCGGGGGAATGCGTGTCCACCGCAACCGCCACCCTTCGGTCCGCCGACACGTAACGGTGGCGAACGCCGATGCTGCACTTGGGAGTCGACCCAATCATCGGTTGCGAAAGGACATGAGCACAGGCGACGGAACCGCTCGGCTGAGGGGCGCGATGCGGGTAGCCATGTGTGCCGGTCCGGAAATGAACGCGCCCTTCGCGACCCTCACCCCCACCCGACATCGGGAGCCCACGCATGAGCTGGACCGAAGACAGGGAAAGAGCAGCCGACCTGGCCGCGTACGCGGCTCTCCTCGAAATCGCCGAGGAATTGGGTCTGTCCTTCCTTTTGGACCGGGCGGAGCCGTTCAGCCTCGAAGAGGCCGCGGCCGCGGCGCAGCTCACGGAGCCGGCCGCCACCCGCTTCCTGGAGGCGCTGCTCGGCGCCGGCCTGGTGGAACGAGGCCGGGACGGGCGGCATTTCGTGCCCTGCACGGACATGGCCGACCGCCGGTACGCGGCCGGGTACCTGTCCTGGTCGCTCAATGCCAACAGGCCCTACGTCGACCACGCGCCCGAGTTCCTGCGCGACCCCGAGGCAGCGGGTGCCCGCTACCGGCGTGACGGGCGCCGCGTCGCCGTCTCCTCGCGCTGGATCGGCTCCTTCGGCTTCTATCCCGGCGTCATCGAGGAGATCACCGGCCGTAAGCCCCGCCGGATCGTCGACCTCGGCGCGGGCGCGGGAGGCCTGCTGATCCACCTGCTGACCACCCTGCCGGACAGCACCGGCCTCGCGCTCGACCTCAGCGCGGCCGCCTGCGAGGAGGCCCGACGGGCCGCCGGCGAGGCCGGCGTGGGCGATCGCCTGGAGATCGTCAACCGGTCCGTCGAGTCGCTCGTGGACGACGCCTCACCCGTCCGTGGCGCGGACGTCGTCCACGCCGGATTCGTCATGCACGACGTCGCCCGACGGCCCGACGTGCTCGATGGCGTCCTGCGCGCGTGCCGTACCTCCGTCACCGACGGCGGATGTCTCGTCGTCACGGACGCGGTGCCGTACGCCGACGGGGAGCGGGAGCGTGCCTTCAGCGCGCTGTTCACCTACCTCCACGCCAGCTCCATGGACGTGCGGCTGCCCGCCGAGGAGGACTGGCGGGCGGCGTTCTCCCGGGCCGGCTTCTCCGACGTGACGAGCACCCCGCTGCCCATGCCCGGCAGCCGGGTCTTCGTGGCCCAGTGCTAGCGCACCACGACCGGACGGCTCGGACTGGAGAAGCATGAACACTGCCGCCGACGATACGATCAGCAGGGCGCGGGCCCTTTACGAGGCGCGGGAGACGGGCCTGCCCATCGCACCGTTCACCGACGTCGACCCCGGTCTGGGCGCCGAGGACGGCTACGCCGTCCAGCGCGAACTGATCGGTCTGCTCCTCGCCGACGGCGACCGCGTGGTGGGATACAAAGCGGGACTCACCTCCGCCCCCATGCAGGACATGTTCGGCACCCGCACGCCCGACTACGGCCCGGTGCTGTCCTCGACGGTGCACTCGTCCGGAGCGAGCGTTCGGGCCTCCGGGTTCATCGCACCCAAGGTGGAGGCGGAAATCGTCTTCCGGCTCGGCCGTCCGCTGCGCGGCCCGGGCGTCACGGTGGAGGAGGCGCGGGCGGCCGTCAGCGAAGTCATGGCCGGACTGGAGATCGTCGACTCCCGTATCCAGGACTGGCGCATCCGGCTCGCCGACACCATCGCCGATCTCGCGTCGAACGGCGCGGTGGTACTGGCTCCGCCGCATCCGGCGGACCCGGACCTCGACCACCGGCTCACCGGAATGGTCTTCACCCGCAACGGTGAACTCGTGGCGACGGGAGCCGGAGCCGCGGCGCTCGGCGACCCGGTGGCGGTGGTGGCCTGGCTCGCCAACACGCTCGGCGCACACGGCGTGACGCTGGACGCCGGGCACCTGGTCATGACGGGCGCTCTGCACGCCGCCGTCCCGATGCGCGCCGGCGACACCTTCGCCGCCGAGTTCGACCGGCTCGGCACTGTCACGCTGCACGTCGACGACGCCCGGTCCGTCCGGCAAGGCGAACCTCCGCTCACGGAAGGGCGATGAAGTCATGAAGCGACAAGCGCGGCCGACCGCTGCGGTGCTCGGAGCCGGATTGATCGGCGTCGACCTCGCCGCCAAGATCATGGACTCGGACGTGCTCGACTGCGGACTCGTCGTGGGGCGTGAACCGAGCACCCGGGGGCTGCGTCAGGCCGCCGACCTCGGCCTGCCCACGTCCGCCGACGGCATCCACGCGCTCATCGGCACCGACGAACCCTTCGACATCGTCTTCGACGCCACCAACGCCCTGGCCCACGCCGAACACGCCGAACTGCTCGGTCGCTCGCGGACCCTGCTCGTGGATCTCACACCGAGCAGGGTGGGCCGGATGATCGTGCCGAGCGTCAACGGCGAGGACCTGCCGGAGCACGGCGACGTCAACATGGTCAGCTGCGGCGGCCAGGCATCCGTGCCGATCCTGCACGCGATCACCCGGCAACACAGGGTCGATTACATCGAGGTCGTGACGACCGCCGCCAGCCTGAGCGTCGGCCGCTCGACACGGCTCAACCTCGACGAGTACGTCGACACCACACAGGACGCCGTGCGGTCCTTCACCGGTGTCAAGGACGTCAAGGCGATGCTCAACGTCAGCCCGGCCCGGCCGCCCGCCACCTTCCGGGTTGCCATGTCCCTGATCGGCGAAGGCCTGGACGGGGAATCGGTGCGCGCGGCCGTTGCCGCCGCTGCCGCCGACGTCCGGACGTTCGCGGCGGGCTATGCCGTGTCGGTCTGCGAGGTCTCCGACGGCCGCGCCTTCGTCGCCGTGGAGGTCACCTCCTCCGGGGGCCGCATCCCGTCGTACGCGGGCAATCTCGACATCATCAACTCCGCCGCGATCCAGGTCGCCGAGCGGTACGCGGCGGCCGGGTTCACCCGCGCCCCGGGGGAGACGGTATGAACACCTCGACGCAGCGGCCGGCGGACAGCCGCGGACACGTCCTGATCCACGATCCGTCCCTGCGCGACGGCCACCACGCGGTGCGCCATCAACTGGGAGCCGAGCAGTTGCGCGCTTACGCGGAGGCCGCCGACACCGCGGGCGTCCCCGTCGTGGAGGTGGGCCACGGCAACGGTCTCGGCGCCTCCTCCCTCCAGGCCGGGCAGGCCCGTCTCGACGACGACAACATGCTGGCGGTGGTCCGCGAGGCCCTCACCAGCAGCCGGATGGCCGTCTTCATGCTGCCCGGCTGGGGTACCACCGCCGACCTGCGCAAGGCCATCGCGCACGAGGTCGACGTCGTTCGTATCGGCACGCACTGCACCGAGAGCGACCTCGCTGAACGGCATCTCGGCTTCCTGCGCGACGCGGGAGTCGAAGCACAGGGTGTCCTGCTCATGAGCCACATGGCCACACCCGAGCGGCTCGCCCGGGAGTGCGCCCGGCTCGTCGAGTACGGGGCGAACGCGGTCGGCATCTTCGACTCCGCGGGCCACTACCTGCCCGCCGACGTCACCGAGCGCATCACCGCCATCCGTGAGGCCGTCGACGTGCCGGTGGCCTTCCACGGCCACAACAACCTCGGCATGGCGGTCGCCAACTCCATCGCCGCGGTAGAGGCGGGCGCGAGCACGCTCGACGCCTGCGCCCGGGGCTTCGGAGCCGGTGCAGGCAACACCCAGCTCGAAGTCCTCGTGCCGGTGCTGGAGCGCATGGGCCACCGGACCGGCATCGACCTGTACGGCCTCCTCGACGCCGCCGACGTCGCCGAACGCGACCTGATGCCGGCGCCGCCGACCATCGACTCGGTGGCCGTCGTCAGCGGCCTCGCCGGTGTGTTCTCCGGTTTCAAGAGCCGCGTCCTCGACGTCTCACGGCGCGAGGGCGTCGACCCGCGCGACGTCTTCTTCGAACTCGGCCGACGCCAAGCCGTCGCGGGCCAGGAAGACCTCATCGTGGACGTCGCCCTCGCCCTGCGAGAGGGCCCCAAGGGCTGAACCCCACGACATTCCGCCGCAGCACACAGAAGGGAAGACCGTGTACGAAGTGCTCAAGGGCATCCTGGTGGACGACCTCCAGGTGCGGGAGGAGGACGTCCTGCCGACCGCCACCCGCGAAGAGGTCGGACTGGACTCCCTCGCGGCGCTCGAACTGGCGCAGGTGCTGAGCAAGCGTCTCGGCATCGACATCCAGGACTACGAACTCCTGGACACCACCACCATCGCCGAGATGGCACACCTGGTGGCCGAACGACAGGAACGTGCCTGAGCGCGAAGCTCACCGGCGACATCCCACTGCCTTGGAGCTCCATGTCCCTCCCCCGACTGCGCGCGCTGCTCGACACCATGCCGGGCTACCAGCCGTCCGAAGGCGTGTACGCGGCGCGGCAGCGCCCCCGCCTGCTGTCGGCGAACGAGTCGCCCGACCGGCCCCTGCCCGGCATCATTGACGCGATCACACGGGCGGGAGCCTCGGTCAACCGCTACCCGGACCCCGGCTGCGGCGGGCTGATCCGGGCGCTCGCCGGGGCGCACGGTGCCGACGAGGACCGCATCGCGGTCGGCGCGGGATCCGTCGCCCTGTTGCAGACGCTGTTCCAGGCGGTCGCCGAACCCGGAGCCGAAGTCATCCACGCCTGGCCGTCGTTCGAGCTCTACCCCGTCCTGGCCGCCCTCGCCGGCGTCACCTGCGTCGCCGTGCCGCTCGTCGACGGTGCCCACGACCTACGGAGCATGGCCGACCGCATCACCCCGCACACCCGGATGATGGTCGTCTGCAATCCCAACAACCCCACCGGGACGATCGCCGACCCCGGCGAACTCGCGCGCTTCCTGACCCGGGTACCGTCCACCTGCCTGGTGGTCCTGGACGAGGCGTACTACGAGTACGTCCGCGCCCCGGCCGCGACGAGCGGGCTCGAGTACGGCGCCGCGCACCCGAACCTGGTGGTTCTGCGGACTTTCTCCAAGGCCTACGGACTCGCAGGACTGCGGATCGGCTATCTCGTCGGGGACGGCCGCGTGGTGCACAGATTACGCAAGGCGTGCCTGGCGTACGCGGTGAGCACCGTCGCACAGGAGGCGGCGGTCGAAGCACTCGCACTCCGCGACCAGATGACGTGCCGGGTCGATGCCACGGTCGCCGAACGCACCCGTGTCCACGAGGCCCTCGTGCGGGACGGCTGGGCGATACCCGCCAGCGAGGCCAACTTCCTGTGGCTCCCGGTGGGTGAGGACGCGGCCGTGTTCGGCCGGTGGTGCGCTCGCCGGGGCATCGCCGTCCGCGTGTTCCCGGGCGAGGGCGTCCGCGTGACCATCGGCTCCGCACAGGACAACGACATCTTCCTCGAAGCCGCCGCGACCTGGCGCACCACACGGCCCTGGGCGATCGCCGGCCCTGAAGGTACGGAGGGCGAATGAACACGATCGAAGCCTCGGCGGTGCGGCCACGCTCGCGCCATGTGATCGTCGCGCCGGGCATGTGCAGCGGTGGATCACTGCTGTTCGGCCGCATCGGGGACTGGACATGGGAGGCCGTCGCGGACGCGTGCCGCATGAACGTGCACTCGGCGCGCACCCCGGGCGGCGACCCCGCCTACCTGTCCTTCTACTACTTCCACGTGCACGGCGGACGGATCGTTCACCCCCACGGACTCACCTTCGGAGACGAACTCCACGTCACCTCACGGGTGTTCCAGCTCGGCAGCGGCTCCACGCTCACCCTGCACCGGCTCGCACCGGCCGATCTGCGACTGCACGAAGAGCCGCTGGACCCCTTCGAGGTGTACGAGCGGCCGCACCCGGACTGCCTGTACGCCGAGAACTTCAACCGCTGGATCGCCCGCTCCAGCAGTGGCAGCAATCGCGGTCTGGCACAGATCTGCCCCGCGGACTTCGCCTCCACCGACCTGCCCCACCTGCCGAACCGGTACTCGCCGCGCGCTCTCGCCGGCAAGGCCCGCGCCGCGGGCAGTTTCCACCCCGTCGGTCCACCGGGCTTCGTCGAGGACGGCCCGGTCCACACCGTCGAGTACGCGCTCGACGTCGTGCGAGACCTCAACGGCGCCGGCCTGATGTACTTCGCGTCCTACTTCTCCATCTTCGACACGGCTCTGCTGCGCCTGTGGCGCTCGCTCGGCCGCACCGACGAGCAGTTCCTGCGGCGCAAGGTCACCGACCAGCAGATCGGCTACTACGGCAACGCCGACCCCGGTTCGGTGTTCACCATCTCCGTCCGCCGATGGATCAGCCGGGAACGACCGGGCGTCGAGATCGCGGACATGGCCATGCGCGAGACGGGCACAGGCCGCCTGGTCGCCGTGAGCGCGATCGAGACCGACACCGGCTCCTAGCCGGCGTGCGCCAGACCGCCGGACACCCCAGCAGACTTCGTTCCGCAGGAGGAACACAATGATCCCGCTGTCCTTCGCCCAGCAACGGCTCTGGTTCATCGAGCAGTTCGAGGGCTCGAGCGCGCTTTACAACGCGCCGGCGGTCGTGCGGCTGGACGGGGTCGTGGACGCCGGTGCTCTGGAGCAGGCACTGCACGATGTGGTGACCCGGCACGAGAGTCTGCGAACCGTCTTCGCCGAGGCGGACGGGCAGCCGCATCAGCGTGTCCTGGACCCGGGGGATCTGGGCGGGCTGTTCGAACTGCGGGAGTGCGCGGACGCGGCCGAGCTGGCGCGGGAGGTGCGGAAGGTCTCGGAGTCGGTGTTCGACCTCTCGACCGACGTACCCGTCCGCGCGTGGCTGCTGTCCGAGCCGGGTCCTGCCTGGACCCTGGTCCTCCTGCTGCACCACATCGCCAGCGACGGCTGGTCCTTCGGCCCCCTGCTGCGCGATCTCGGCCGCGCCTACGAGGCGCGCGTGCGGGGTGTGGCGCCGGACTGGGCACCCCTGCCGGTGCAGTACGCGGACTACGCGCTGTGGCAGCGGGAACTGCTGGGAACGGCGGGCGACAAGGACAGCCTGCTGGATGACCAGCTGGCTTACTGGCGGGACACCTTGGAGGGAGCGCCGGAGGAACTGGCGCTGCCGTACGACCGTCCGCGGCGGCTCGTGCCGTCGTACCGGGGAGCGCGGGTCGCGTTCGAGCTGGACGGGGCGGTGCACGCCGACCTGGTGCGGCTGGCCGCCGAGCAGCGTGTGAGCATGTTCATGGTAATGCAGGCCGCCGTGGCGGCACTGTACACACGCCTGGGCGCGGGCTGCGACCTGCCCCTGGGCGCCGTGGTCGCGGGGCGCGACGAAGACGCGCTCAAAGACCTCGTCGGGTTCTTCGTGAACACGCTGGTGCTGCGGACCGACACTTCGGGCGACCCGTCCTTCACCGAACTGCTCGGCCGGGTGCGGGAGGTGGACCTGGAGGCGTTCTCGCACCAGGAGGCGCCTTTCGAGAGCCTGGTGGAGCACCTCAACCCGCCCCGGGTGGCCGCCCGCCACCCCTTCGTGCAGACCGTGATCACCCTCAACGGCATGCAGTCCCTTCCCGACCGCATCGGTGACCTCGGCTACCGCCTGGAACTCGTCGACCTGAACGTGGCCAAGTTCGACCTCCTCTTCGACTTCGACGAGGAGTACACCGACGCCGGGGATCCCGTCGGCGTCACCGGCCACATCGAGTTCGCCACGGACGTGTTCGACGAGGCGACCGTGGCCGGCTTCGCCCGACGGCTGACCCGAATCCTGACCGCGGTCGCGGGACAGCCGGATGCGTCCCTGAGCGCCATCGACATCCTGGAGCCGGCGGAACGACGGCAGCTGCTCGCGGAGTGGAGCGGGGTCGAGGGGCCGGCCGTCTCGGCGACGCTGCCCGCGTTGTTCGCGGTACAGGCCGAGCGGACGCCGGGTGCGGTGGCGGTGGTGGACGGGGAGGAGGTGCTGACCTACGGAGAGCTGGACGCCCGGTCCAATCGGCTGGCTCGACTGCTGATCGAGTGCGGTGTGGGGCCGGAGTCGTTGGTGGGTGTGGTGATGGGCCGGTCCGCCGATCTGGTGGTGGCCTTGCTGGCGGTGCTGAAGGCCGGTGGCGCGTATGTGGCGGTGGACCCGGGCTATCCGGTGGAGAGGATCCGGCGGACGTTGCGGGACGCCCGGCCGCTGGTGGTGCTGGGCGACGCGGACGCGGTGGGGCGGCTGGAGCCGGTGGCGGACGGCGGGCCGGTGTGGGTGTCGGTCGCCGATCCTCGGGCCGGCGGCCTCGACGCGGCGCCGATCGCCGACGGTGAACGCAGGGGTGTGCTGCGGGGTGACCACGCGGCGTACGTGATCTACACGTCGGGGTCGACGGGGGAGCCGAAGGGGGTGGTGGTGCCGCATGTGAATGTGGCGCGCTTGTTCGAGGCGAACCGTGAGTGGTTCGGGTTCGACGCCTCCGACGTGTGGACGTGGTTCCACTCGTACGCGTTCGACTTCTCGGTGTGGGAGATGTGGGGCGCCTTGCTGTACGGCGGCCGGTTGGTGGTGGTGCCGTTCGAGGTGTCGCGGTCACCGCGTGAGTTCCTGGACCTGCTGGCGCGGGAACGGGTGACGGTGCTGAACCAGACGCCGTCCGCCTTCTACCAGTTGATGAGGGCCGACGCGGAGCACCCGGGCGCCGAACTCGCCCTGCGCTGGGTCGTGTTCGGCGGTGAGGGTCTGGATGTGGGACGGCTGGGGGAGTGGTGGGCTCGCCGGGGTGACGGCGGACCCGCGCTGGTGAACATGTACGGCATCACGGAGATCACTGTCCATGGCACGCGGCTGGTGCTGGACGCCGGAACGACGGGCCGGAGCCGGGGTACGAGCCCGATCGGACGTGGTCTTCCGGGTCTGGGCCTCTATGTGCTGGACGATGTGCTGCGGCCGGTGCCGGCTGGTGTGGCCGGTGAGCTGTACGTGTCGGGCGGGCAGCTGGCGCGGGGGTATGCGGGGCGTCCGGGAAAGACCGCTGAGCGGTTCGTGGCGGATCCCTTCGGCGGCGCGGGCGGGCGGCTGTACCGGACGGGTGATGTCGTCCGGTGGACGGCGGACGGTGAGCTGGAGTTCGTGGGGCGTGCGGATCAGCAGGTGAAGATCCGCGGTTTCCGCATCGAACCCGGCGAGGTGGAAGCGGTGCTGTCCTCGCACGACCAGGTTGCCCAGGCCACGGTCGTCGTCCGGGAGGACACCCCCGGTGACAAGCGCCTCGTCGCCTACGTTGTCCCCGTGGGCGAGGACGCCCTGACGACCGCCGAGGCTCGGGACTTCGTGGCCTCTCGGCTGCCGGACTACCTGGTGCCGGCGGCCGTGGTGACACTGGACGCCCTGCCCCTGACGGTGAACGGCAAGCTCGACACCAAGGCGCTGCCGCGCCCGCAGTACGCGACGGCCGCCGGCTCCGGTCGCGGACCGCGGACGCCCCGGGAGGAAGCCCTGTGCAGGGTGTTCGCCGAGGCGCTCGACGTACCCGCTGTCGGAGTGGACGAGGACTTCTTCTCCCTGGGCGGGCACTCGCTCCTCGCGACCCGCCTGGTGAGCCGCATCCGGTCCGTGCTCGGGGTCGAGCTGCCGATCCGGGCGGTATTCGAGTCACCGACGGTCGCCGGGCTCGCCAGGCGCCTGGGGCAGCTGGAGGAGTCCCGGCCCGCTCTGGTCGCGCGTCCGCGGCCGGACGCGGTACCGCTCTCCTACGCGCAGCAACGACTGTGGTTCGTCGAGCAGTTCGAAGGCGCGAGTGCTCTGTACAACACCCCCGTGGCGGTGCGGTTGCGCGGTCCTGTCGACACGGACGCGCTGGAACGCGCGTTGCACGACCTGGTCGCGCGGCACGAGAGCCTGCGGACCGTCCTTCCCGTGGTGGAGGGACAGCCCCATCAGCGTGTACTGGACGTGGCGGACGCCCGCCCGG
The DNA here is from genome assembly GCF_055581365.1 of Streptomyces sp. NPDC031445. Taxonomy (NCBI): domain Bacteria; kingdom Bacillati; phylum Actinomycetota; class Actinomycetes; order Kitasatosporales; family Streptomycetaceae; genus Streptomyces; species Streptomyces sp. NPDC031445. Next base: position 76,570 of record NZ_JBVIJO010000020.1, on the reverse strand, counting down.
TCCTCGACGTGCGGGAGTGTGCCGACGAGCCCGGCCTGAAGGCCGCCGTGCGCGCCGCTGAGGGGTGGGTGTTCGACCTTTCGGCCGACATCCCGGTGCGCGCGTGGCTGCTGTCCGAGCCGGGTGGCACCCGCGTGCTGGTACTGCTGCTGCACCACATCGCGAGCGACGGGGCCTCCCTCGGCCCCCTGCTCCGGGACCTCGGGTCGGCGTACGCGGCGCGGGCCGCGGGTGCCGCCCCTGACGCGGCGCCGCTGCCGGTGCAGTACGCCGACTACACCCTGTGGCAGCGGGAGCTGCTGGGCTCGGCACGTGACGAGGAGAGCCCGCTCGGCGGCCATCTCGCGTACTGGCGCGACGCGCTGGCCGGCGTCCCGGAGGAACTGGCACTGCCGTACGACCGGCCACGGCGCGTGGTGCCGTCGTACCGGGGTGGCCGGATCGCCTTCGACGTGGACGCCACGACCCATGAGAAGCTGCTGCGGCTGGCCGCTGACCACGGGGTGAGCGTGTTCATGGTGGTGCAGGCAGCGGTGGCGACGCTGTACACCCGGCTCGGCGCGGGACGAGACATCCCGCTAGGGTCCCCGACCGCCGGGCGCGGCGACGAGGCGCTCGAGGATCTGGTCGGGTTCTTCGTGAACACACTGGTGCTGCGGACCGATACCACCGGTGACCCGTCCTTCGCCGAACTGCTCGGCCGGGTGCGGGAGGTGGACCTGGAGGCGTTCTCGCACCAGGAGGCGCCCTTCGAGAGCCTGGTGGAGCACCTCAACCCGCCCCGAGTGGCTGCCCGTCACCCCTTCGTGCAGACCATGATCACCTTCAGCAACCGGCAGACCGACGCGTACGTGCCCGGCCTGGACGGCGAGCTGGAGACACCTGAGGAGTTCCGCGCCCAGTACGACCTCAACTTCACGTTCGAGGAGACCCATGCGCCGACCGGTGCCCCCGCGGGCATCTCCTCGGCGGTCGTCTATGCCACCGACCTCTTCGACGAGGACACGGTACGTGTCCTCGCGGACCGGCTGGCCCGGATCCTCCGGACCGTCGCGAGCCGGCCCGACGTGCGGCTCGGCGCGATCGACATCCTGGCACCGGACGAGCGCGACCACCTGCTCGCCTCCCGGACCACGGCTCGCACGGCCCACCTGCCCGAGCAGTGTGTCCACCAGCTCTTCGAGGCACAGGCCACGTCGGCCCCCGACGCCATCGCCGTGACGGGCGGCGGTGTGAACCTGACGTACGCCGAACTGAACGCTCGCGCCAACCGGCTGGCCCGTCGGCTGATCGCCCGAGGAATAGCGCCGGAAGACCCGGTCGCCATCCTGATGGACCGCGGCGTCGAGCAGATCGTCGCCACAGTGGCCGTGGTGAAGGCCGGAGGCACCTATGTCCCCCTGGACGACCGCTACCCGCTCGCCCGTCTCGAGGCCATCCTGAGGGACACGGCATCCTCGCTTCTTCTCGTCGACACGGCCCACCGACACCACCCGGTGACCGAGAACAGCCCTTGCGAGACGGCTGACATCGCGGACGAGCCGGCCGGCGATCACGCAGACGACGGCGACCCGGGGATCACCGTCCAGCCCGACCAGCTGATCTATGTGATGTTCACCTCAGGATCCACCGGAAAGCCGAAGGGCGTCGGCACCAGCCACCGCAACGTCGTCGATCTGCTGGCCAACGGGCGTTTCTGGAAGGGCAGTCACGAGCGCGTCCTGATGCACGCGCCGAGCGCGTTCGACGCCTCCACGACGGAGCTGTGGGCGCCCCTGGCCACCGGCGGCTGCATCGTCCTGGCGCCACCCGGACCGCTCGACATCGCGACGCTCGTCGCGACGGTGACCGAGTCGCGGCCCAGCGTCGTGCAGGCCCCGTCGGGCCTGTTCCAGATCCTGGCGTCCGAGGCGCCCGAAGTCTTCCAGGGGGTCCGCGAGGTGTGGGCCGGCGGAGACATCGTGTCGCCCGCGGCGGTCCGCGCCCTGCTGACGGCGTGCCCGGGCACCGAGGTCGTCGCCGTCTACGGCCCGACCGAGACGAGCGCCATCAAGACGTGGCACGTGATGTCCGACGCGGCCGAGGTGCCCGCGACCGTACCCCTCGGCCAGGCCCTGGACAACGCCCGGCTGCTGGTGCTCGACGAGTTCCTCCAGCCCGTTCCCGCCGGGGTGGCGGGCGAGCTGTACATCGGCGGGCCCGGCCTCGCCCGCGGCTACCTGGGCCGGCCGGGACTGACGGCGGAGCGGTTCGTGGCCTGCCCGTTCGACACGCACGGCAAACGCATGTACCGGACCGGCGACCTGGTGCGCTGGACGGCGGGCGGGCTGCTGGAATTCGTGGGCCGTGCCGACGGACAGGTCAAGATCCGCGGTTTCCGCGTCGAACTCGGCGAAGTTGAGGCCGCGTTGGCGGACCACCCGGACGTGCGCCAAGTCGCCGTCTCCGTCCTTCGGGACGGCTCCGGCGACAAGCGATTGGTCGCCCATGTGGCGACCGAAGAGTCCGTGACCGCCGACGAGTTGCGGGCCCACACCGCACGACGGCTGCCCGACTACATGGTCCCCGCTGCCGTGGTCCGCCTGGAACGGCTCCCCGTCACCGCCAACGGTAAGGTCGACCGCACCGCACTGCCCGCTCCCGACTTCGCCTCCGACAGCGGTGGGCGGGCTCCGCGCACGCCCAGGGAGGAGATCCTCTGCGGCCTGTTCGCCGAGACGCTGGAGCGCCGGCGGGTCTCGATCGACGACGACTTCTTCGCTCTCGGCGGGCACTCGCTGCTGGCCACGCGACTGGTCAGCAGGATCAGATCCGCGCTGGGCCTGGAGGTGTCCGTCCGCACCCTCTTCCAGTACTCCAGTGTCGCCGCGCTCGACGGTCATCTGACGGACGCCGGAACACAGCACATGCGCCCCGCTCTGCACACGGTCGAACGACCGGAGCAGGTCCCCCTGTCGTTCGCGCAGCAGCGGTTGTGGTTCCTGGCCGACATGGAGGGGCCGAGCGCCACGTACAACACGCCGCTGGCGTTCCGCCTGACCGGCCCGGTGGACCAAGCCGCCCTCGCGGCCGCCCTCGCGGACGTCGTGGCGCGGCACGAGTCGCTGCGCACCGTTTTCACCTGGGACGAGGGCACACTCTGCCAGCGCGTCCTGGACCCCGCCGACGTCCCCACCGTCCTGGAGACGGGCACCACCGCGACCCCTGACGCCCTGCGCCAGGCCGTGGACCGCGCCGCGCACTGGCGGTTCGACATCGCCGTCGAACCCCCGCTGAAGGCCTGGCTGTTCACGGTCGCCGCCGACGACCACATGCTGGTGCTGACGTTGCACCACATCGCGGCTGACGGCTGGTCCCTCGCCCCGCTCCTGGGCGACCTCGGCACCGCCTACCGGGCCCGCCGTTCGGGTGAGGAGCCGGACTGGGCTCCGCTTCCCGTCCAGTACGCAGACTACGCGCTGTGGCAGCGCGACCTGCTCGGCAACGAGGCCACCCCGGGCAGTCTGGCCGAACGGCAACTCGACTTCTGGAGAGAGGCACTGGCGGGCCTCCCCGAGCAGCTAGACCTGCCGTACGACCGCCCGCGCCCGGCTGTGGCCGGCTACCGCGGCAGCACCGTCCCGCTGCGCGTGCCGGCCGAACTGCACGCCGGTGTCGTCCGCTTGGCCCGTGAGTCCCGCGCCAGTGTGTTCATGGTGATCCAGACGGCGATCGCCGCCCTGCTCAGCCGTCTCGGTGCGGGCACCGACATCCCCATCGGCACGGCGATCGCCGGACGGACCGACGAGGCGCTGGAGGGACTGATCGGGTTCTTCGTCAACACCCTCGTCCTGCGGACCGACCTGTCGGGCTCTCCCACCTTCCAGGAACTGCTGGAACGCGTCCGCCTGATGGACCTGGCCGCGTACGAGAACCAGGACATCCCCTTCGAACGGCTGGTGGAGGCCCTCAACCCGCCCCGTTCGATGGCCAGGCACCCCTTGTTCCAGGTGATGCTGACCTTCCACAACAACGCCGAGGGCGAACTGCTCCTTCCCGGGCTGACCAGCCGGGAGGAACCGCTGGAGATGGACATCGCCAAGTTCGACCTTTCGTTCGCGATCTTCGAACGGACCGACGGGAGCGGCTGTCCGGCCGGAATGGAAGGTGTGCTCGAATATTCCGCCGACTTGTTCGACCGAGGCACCGCGGAGAGCATCGGGGGACGCCTCCTGCGTGTTCTCGAGGCCATGGTGACCGATCCCCAGCAGCGGGTCGGCACCGTGGACATCCTCGGTGGACCGGAACGTCACCAGTTGCTGGTCGGTTGGAACGACACCGCGGTGGAGACCCCGGCGGACAACGTGCCCGCGCTGGTCGAAGCCTGGGCCCGGCGCACCCCCGACGCCGTCGCGGTGGTGGACGGACCCGCCCGGCTGACCTACCGCGACCTCGACTCCCGGGCCAACCGTCTCGCCCGGCACCTCGTCTCGCACGGCATCGGCCCGGAATGCTTCGTCGCCGTGGCCCTGCCCCGCACCCCGGACGTAGTCGTCGCCCTGTTGGCCGTCATGAAGGCCGGTGCCGCCTACCTCCCCCTCGACCCCGCCCAGCCTCGGGAGCGCCTCGCCCAAATGATGCGCGACGCCGCTCCCAAGGTGTCCCTGACCACCGCCGAACTCGCCGACCTGCTACCGGACGCGAACTGGCTGCTCCTCGACGATCTGGACAGTCACCTCGGCCGGTTGAGCGACGACGCCCTGACCCCGGCCGAGCGCACGGCTCCGACCAGCCCCTCGGACCCGGCCTACGTCATCTACACCTCCGGATCCACCGGCCGGCCCAAGGGTGTGGTGATCGAACACCGGTCCCTGAACGCCTACCTGGCCTGGGCCCGGCACGCCTACCCGGCCATCGCGGGCAGCGCCCTGGTGCACTCGCCGATCGCCTTCGACCTCACGGTGACCGGCCTGTGGGGCCCGCTCACCGCCGGCGGAGAGGTCCACCTCGTCGACCTCGACGCCCCCACCGGCGTGCGGAAACCCACTTTCGTGAAGGCCACCCCCACCCACCTGGCGCTCTTCGCGGCCCTCCCCGACGAGTGCGCGCCGAGGGAGCAGCTCGTTCTGGGAGGGGAACTGCTCCTCGGCGCCGCCCTGGAGGAGTGGCGACGGCGGAACCCGGGTGTCACGGTCGTCAACGAGTACGGCCCCACCGAGACCACGGTCGGCTGTGCCGAGTTCCGCATCGAGCCGGGCGACTCCGTCACGGAGGGCGGTGTCACCATCGGCCGCCCCATCTGGAACACCCAGTGGTATGTCCTGGACGGCCATCTCAACCCCGTGCCCGTGGGCGTCACCGGCGAGCTGTACATCGGCGGTGACCTGCTCGCCCGGGGCTACCTCGGCCGGAGCGCCGTCACCGCGTCCTCTTTCGTCGCCAACCCCTTCGGAGCACCCGGCGAGCGGATGTACCGCAGCGGAGACCTCGTCCGGCGCCGCCCCGACGGCATGCTCGACTTCGTCGGCCGCGCCGACAACCAGGTGAAGGTCCGCGGGTTCCGCGTCGAACTCGGTGAGATCGAAGCTGTGTTGGCAGCGCAGCCCGGAATCGCCGCCGCAGCCGCCACCGTCCACTCCGGCGACCGGCTCACCGGGTACGTCGTGCCGAGTGAGGACGGAGTCGACCTGACCGTCTTGCGGGCACGGCTCTCCCACTTCCTGCCGAACTACATGCTGCCCTCGGCCTACGTCGTCCTGGACCAGCTGCCCCTCACCAAGAACGGCAAGCTGGACCGCACGGCACTTCCCGAACCCGAACGTCACGCCACGACGGGCGGTGCGCCACGGACGGCGATCGAGCAGGTTTTGTGCGAACTGTTCGCCGAATTCCTGCAGTTGCCGCAGGTCGGCGTCGCCGATGACTTCTTCGATCTGGGTGGGCATTCGTTGTTGGCGACGCGGTTGGTGAGCCGTCTTCGCACGGTGTTCGGTGTGGAGGTGCCGTTGCGTGTGGTGTTCGAGGCGCGGACGGTCGCGGGTGTGGCGGCCCGGCTGGAGGCGGCTGGTATGGCGCGTCCGGCTGTGGTGGTGGCCGAGCGTCCGGAGTTGGTGCCGTTGTCGTTCGCTCAGCAGCGGTTGTGGTTCCTGGCCCAGCTGGAGGGGCCGAGCGCGACCTACAACGTTCCGGTGGCGTTGCGGCTGAAGGGCAGGGTGGATGTTGCGGCGTTGAGGGTGGCGTTGGGGGATGTGCTGGCGCGGCATGAGGTGCTGCGGACGGTGTATCCGGTGGTCGATGGTCAGCCGTGGCAGCGGGTGCTGTCGGCCGGGGAGACCGGCTTCGACCTCCAGGCCGTCCATGCCGGCGTGGAGGAGTGGGGTGAGTTGGTCGAGCGCGCGGCGTCCTACACCTTCGACCTGTCGGCCGAGGTCCCGGTGCGGGCGTTGTTGCTGAGCGGGCCGGATCAGTCGGAGCACGTGCTGGTTGTGGTGATGCATCACATCGCGTCGGACGGCTGGTCGACGGGTCCGTTGTGGCGGGATCTCGCGGTGGCGTATGAGGCGCGGTGCGCGGGCCGGGAACCGGCTTGGGAGCCGTTGCCGGTGCAGTACGTGGACTATGCGTTGTGGCAGCGTGGGCTGCTGGGTGAGCTGGCGGACCCGGACAGTGTGCTGTCCCGCCAGGTGTCCTATTGGCGTGAGGTGCTGCAGGGGGCGCCGCAGGAGCTGGTTCTGCCGTTTGACCGGTCTCGTCCGGCGGTGGCCACGCATACGGGTGCGGTGGCGGGGATTGATGTTCCCGAAGGCGTGCATGCGGGGTTGGTGCGGTTGGCGCGTGAGCAGGGCGTGACGATGTTCATGGTCCTGCAGGCGGCCGTCGCGGTACTGCTGTCGCGGCTCGGCGCCGGTGACGACATCCCGCTGGGTACTCCGGTGGCGGGTCGCACGGACGAGGCCCTGGACGACCTCGTCGGCTTCTTCGTCAACACACTGGTACTGCGCACGGACCTGTCAGGTGACCCCTCGTTCGCCGACGTGCTGGACCGGGTGCGTGAACGCGGCCTGGAGGCGTTCGCGCACCAGGATGTGCCGTTCGAGCGCCTGGTGGAGGAGCTCGCGCCGGAACGCTCGATGAGCCGCCATCCCCTCTTCCAAATCATGATGAGTCTGCGGAACGCCGATGACGGCATGGTGACGACCGCACTCGCCGGAACCAAGGCCGAGCCCTTTGGCGTGGGTCTGCCGACGGCCAAATTCGACCTGGACTTCGACTTCGCTGAACGTTTCGGTTCTGCGGGCGAGCCGGCGGGCATCTGCGGCGGTCTGGTCTTCGCCACGGACTTGTTCGATCAGGGCACCGCGGAGGCTTTGGTGGAGCGTCTGGGGCGGGTGCTGGAGGCGGTCGCCGCCGACCCCGCCGTGCCGGTGCGCACTGTCCCCGTTCTGGGCGAGGCGGAGCGGGATCGGGTGTTGGTGGAGTGGAACGACACGGTTCGGGACGTTCCGCCGGCGACGTTGCCGGGGTTGTTCGCGCGGCAGGTGGCGCGGACGCCGGACGCGGTCGCGGTGGTGTCCGGGGACGTTGAGGTCTCGTATGCGGAGTTGGACGAGCGGTCGGACCGGTTGGCGCGGGTGCTGGTGAGTGAGGGGGTGGGGCCGGAGTCGTTGGTGGGTGTGGTGATGGATCGGTCGGTGGAGTTGGTGGTGGCTTTGCTGGCTGTGGTGAAGGCGGGGGGTGCGTATGTGCCGGTGGATGCGGGAGCGCCGGTGGAGCGGATGCGGGTGGTGTTCGAGCAGGCGCGGGTGAGCGTGCTGCTGGTGGATGAACGGACGCAGGACCTGGCCTTCGTCGAGGAGTTTGCCGCCGCCGGGGGTGTGGTGGTGCGGGCTGATGTCGAGGCTGGCGTTGAGGGGATGGTTGATGCCGGTTTGTTGTCGGTGGGGTGTGTGCCGGGGCAGTTGGTGTATGTGATGTTCACGTCGGGGTCGACGGGGGTGCCGAAGGGGGTGGGGGTGTCGCACGGGGATGTGGCTGGTCTGGTGCGGGATGGGTGCTGGGCGTTTGACGGGGTGGTGCGGGGGTTGATGCGGGCGCCGCATTCGTTCGATGCGTCGACGTATGAGGTGTGGGTGCCGTTGTTGTCGGGTGGGTCGGTGGTGCTGGCGCCGGAGGGCGGTTTCGACGGTGGGGTGTTGCGTGGGCTGGTTGAGCGGTATGGCCTGACGCATGTGCATGTGACGGCGGGGTTGTTCCGGGTGATCGCGGAGGAGGATCCGGGGGCGTTCGCGGGGTTGTGTGAGGTGAGCACGGGTGGGGATGTGGTGCCGGCGGGTGCGGTGCGTGGGGTGTTGGGTGCGGTGCCTGGTGTGGTGGTGCGTAATACGTACGGGCCGACGGAGATGACGTTGTGCGCGACGCAGGTCGCGGTGCGTGATCCGCAGGCGGTGGGTGAGGTGATGCCGATCGGGCGTCCGATGGACAACACCCGTGCGTTCGTGCTGGACGGGGGGCTTCAGCCGGTGGCGCCCGGGGTGCCGGGTGAGTTGTATCTCGCGGGCGCCGGCCTGGCCCGCGGCTATCGGGGGCGCGCGGGACTGTCGGCGGAACGCTTCGTGGCGTGCCCGTTCGGGGGGCCGGGTGAGCGGATGTATCGCACGGGTGACGTGGTGCGCTGGACCGACGCTGGCCTGCTGGAGTTCGTGGGGCGCGTCGATGATCAGGTGAAGATCCGTGGTTATCGGATCGAGCCGGGTGAGGTCGAGGCCGCGGTCGCCGCCTGCCAGGGGGTCGCTCAGGCTGCGGTTCTGGTCCGCGAGGACGTCCCGGGTGACAAGCGGCTGGTCGCTTACGTCGTCGCGGACAAGGCTGCCAGTCCGCAGGCCGGCACTGATGTGGCAGGGTCTGTGCGGGAGTTCGTTGCCTCGCGTCTGCCGGAGTACATGGTGCCGTCGGCGGTGGTAGTCCTGGAGTCGCTGCCGTTGACGGTCAACGGCAAACTCGACCGCAGGGCCCTCCCGGCGCCCGACTACGCTGCCACTGGAACCCGGCGGAAACCGGCCACGCCCCGCGAAGAGAAGCTCTGCGCGGTATTCGCGGACGTACTGAACGTGGACGAGGTCGGTGTCGACGACAGCTTCTTCGACCTCGGCGGGCACTCCCTGCTCGCGGCCCGGCTCGTCGCCCGCGTGGCCGGCGACCTCGGGCTGCACGTCGGCATCCAGGACCTCTTCAGCGCCCCCACCGTGACCGCCCTTGCCGCCCGTCTCACCGGCCCGGCCGGGGACGACATACGCACGGGTCCGGCCGGGGACGACGGACTCACTGCCCTGGTGCCGCTGCGTGCCACGGGTACACGCGCCCCGCTGTTCTGCGTGCATCCCGGAGCGGGCATCGGTGCGGTGTACTCCACCCTGTTGGACGGCATCGAGCCCGGACGGCCCGTCTACGCACTCCAGGCGCGGAGCCTGACCGAGGGCGGGCGAGCCCCGCACAGCGTCGAGGAGATGGCCGAGGACTACGTCAACCAGATCCGTGCTGTACAGCCCAGCGGGCCGTACCACCTCCTCGGCTGGTCCTTCGGCGCCCTCGTCGCCCATGCCATGGCTGTCCGCCTCCAGGACAGCGGCGAAGACATCGCACTGCTCGCCCTCCTCGACGGGTATCCGGCCGCGGCGAGCGCGGACGCCGGCCCCGCATCCGCCGACATCCTCGCCCAACTCCTCCTGTCCCTGGGCCAGACTGTGGACGTCGACCCCACCGCGCCCTTGACGATGAGTGACTTCATACGCCTGGCCGCGACGGCGGACAGCCCCCTTGCCGGGCTGCCGGAGGACACCGTCCGCAAACTCGGCCAGACCTTCGTCGACCACGTACGGCTCGGCGTCGGGCACACACCTGGCACCTTCCGCGGGGACGCCGTGTTCTTCACGGCCACCCGCACCTCTCAGCCCGCCGCCGTCGACGCGTGGCACGCACATTTCACCGGCCGTCTCGAAAGCCACCAAGTGCCCTGCGCACACGGCGACATGCTGCATGCCCGGCACGCGGCGCAGATTGCCGCCGTGCTCGACGAGCGGCTGCGGTAGCCCGCACAGGCAGCCACCCCCCGCACTCCGAACCTCGTTATCGGGAGCCCCCCGTGACCAACGCAGTACAGACAGCACTCGAAGAGGGTTTCCTCACCCTGTCGACGTCCCAGTCGGCGCAGATCCGACGGGCCAGCGAAAATCTGAGGTGGATCTCGCCGGAGATAGACGCACCCTCCGCGGTGGCCGCGGCCCGAGCCGCCTGGGAAGAGTGGCCCAAGTCCGTACGTCTGCCGATCCGCGAGTTCCGGCGCGCGTCCGGCCCGGCCGGCGTTCTCGTCCTGCGCGGACTACCCGTCGACGAGGCGCAACTGCCGCCCACCCCGATGGTCGGCGGCTCGGTGCAGAGGACCTCCAGTGTCCCCGCCGCGCAACTCATGACCATCGCCTGCGGACTCGGCGACCCCATCGCCTTCCGTGCCGAGAAGAGCGGTGCCCTCGTCCAGGACGTGGTCCCCGTGCCGGGCCAGGAGGAATTCCAAGGAAACAGTGGATCGGCGGAGTTGATGATGCATAATGAGAATGCATTCCATCCCCACCGCCCGGACTACGTGCTCCTGCTGTGCCTGCGCGCGGACCACGAGCGCATCGCCGGGCTGAACACCGCATCGATCCGCGAGGCGCTGGACCTGCTGCCCGAGCGCACCCGCGCCCACCTCGCAGAGCCGGTGTACACCACCCAGGCGCCGCCCTCCTTCGGGAGCACCGGGGAGGCCGCCCCCGACCACCCCGTGCTCTGCGGCGATGCGGCGGACCCTGACATTCGCGTCGATTTCGCCGCCACCACCGGCCGGACGCCCCAGGCCCGAGCCGCGCTCACCGAGCTGTCCTCCACGCTCGCCTCGGTTTCCCGCAGCGTCCGGCTGCTCGCCGGCGACCTGGCCATCGTCGACAACCGCGTCTGCCTGCACGGCCGGACGGCCTTCCGCCCCCGCTACGACGGCCGGGACCGTTGGCTCCAGCGTGTGTTCGTCCAGGCCGACCTGCGCTCCTCGCGCGACCACCGGCCCGGCGACGGACACATTCTGACCCGCTGAGCCGGCCTTCCCTCGCCCTACGGGCCGACCAGAAAGCCCTACCCTCCCCTCAAAAGTTGGGACACTCACCATGACCATCGCATCCATCCCCGACCAGTGGCACGGACAGTCCCCGACGCCCATCTCGCCCGCCGACGCCTACAACGGCTACATCGCCGCCAACGTCCTCTTCGCGCTGGACCGCCTCGGTCTGCTCGACCGCGTGGAGCGCGGAGAGGCGCTGTACCGGGACGACCTCGGCACGTCCTCCGCAACCGACCGGGACCGCTGCGAGGCGGTGCTGCGGGCGGCCGCGGGCTGCGGCTACCTCAAGGCCGAGGAAGGAGTGTTCCTGCCGACGGAGACCGGGCGTGAAGCCGCCCGGTCACGTGGCTACTTCACCTGGGCCATCGGCGGCTACAACGAGGTGTTCTCGCACGCCGGAGCGCTGAGCGCGGGCACGGCCCGCTACAACGAGGACGTCCGGCGCGACGAGGCCATGGTGGCGCTCGGGTCCGGACAGGCGGACGCGGCGCTGTTCGCCGAGCAGGTGCAGCGGGTCCTGGCGGACCTGGAGTTCGAAGCCGTCGCCGACCTCGGCAGCGGCACCTCGGCACGCGTCCAGCGGGTCGTCTCCGAGCGCCCCGGAACCCGGGGATTCGGCATCGACATCAGCGAGTCCGCGACCCGGATCGCACAGCAGGACATCGCCCGCGCCGGCCTCGAAGACCGCGTACAGGCGGTACGGGCCGACGTGCTCGACCTGATCAACTCGCGCAAGGACCTCGGGGCAGCCGGTGACGCGGACACCGTCATGAGCTTCCTGCTGCTGCACGACCTCTTCGCCGACCCCAGGACCCGCTCGGACATCCTGCCCCGGGTGCGCGAGGCCTTTCCCCGGTCGCGGACCTTCGTGTTCGCCGACACCATGCTCCGGCCGGCCGCGGGAGTCGACGACAAGCTGCCGATCTTCTCCGCCGGCTTCGAACTGGCCCACGCGATGATGGGAATCCCCCTGCACACGAAGGAGACGTACGACGAACTCTTCCGGTCCGCGGGCCTGCGTATAGCGCGTACCGAACCGATGGCCACGCCGCACACGTGGCTCTACGTCCTGACGGCCGACTGATGGCCGGCCGGCAGGCTGGGCACCAGCTGACACGCAATGAGAACCCCTTCGCTCCGTCGAGCGAGGTCGCCACGGCCCTCCAGGACACCATCGCGGACGTCAATCGCTACCCGGAGTTCCGCCCCGAGGGGCTGACCGCGCTCATCGCCGCTTGGCAGGGACTGCCCTCCGCGTCCGTCGCCGTGGGCCACGGTGCCGCGGGCATCGCACACGACTTGTTCCGTGCGGTGTTGCGGCCCGGCGACAACGTGGTGTGCACCGAGCCGGGATTCGATGTCTACCCGATGCTGTGCGAGATGACCGAAGCCGAGTTCGCGGCGGTGCCGATGGACCGCAACGGCCACAACGATCTGTCCGCCATGGCCGACCTCGTCGACAGCCGCACCCGCGTGGTCGTCCTGTGCAATCCGCACAACCCGACCGGAACCCTGCATGGCTGGGCCGAGCTGAACGCGTTCTTCGCCCGTGTCCCGTCGGACGTCACGATCCTGCTCGACGAAGCCTATGTGGACTTCGCTCCGCACTTCGACGGTCCAGGCCCGCGTGCGCGGCTCGACGCATGGCCCAACCTGATGGTCCTGCGGACGTTCTCCAAGTCCCACGGCCTCGCCGCCCTGCGGGTCGGGTACGCCCTCGCGTCCCCCGACCTGATCGAGCGGGTCAGACGTCATCAAGTGCCCTATGCGATCAGCCAGTTCCAACTGGAGGGTGTCCGGGCGGCACTCGCCGCCGAGCACGAGATCGCAGGGCGCATCGCGGAGATCGTGGCGGAGCGTGAGCGAACGCGGACCGAACTGCTGCGCCTCGGCTGGTCCGTGCCCGACAGCCACGCCAACTTCCTCTGGCTCGAGGGCGCCGACCGGGCGGAAGCGGCCGTCGCCGTCCTGGCGGAGGCAGGGATCGCCGTACGCCTCTACCCCGGCAGAGGCATCCGGCTGACGGTGGGGGACAAGGCGGCGAACGACGCGGTGCTCGTCGCGCTCTCCCAGGTATGAGCGGGCCCGGCATGCGTGGACTGCTCGCGCGCCGTGACTACCGGACGTTCATCGTGGGACAGGCTCTGTCCACGCTCGGGGACAGTGCCGTCTTCGTGGCGCTGGGCGTCTGGGTCAAGCAGCTGACCGGCAGCAGCTCCGCAGCCGGCCTCGTCCTGCTCGCGTACACGGCGCCCATGCTGCTCCTGCCGGTCGGCGGCTTCGCCGCCGACCGGTACCGCCGCAGACCCCTCCTCGTGGTGACGAATCTGTCGCTCGTCCTGGGTTCCTTGCCGCTCCTCCTCGTCGACAGCCCCTCGGGCACATGGGTGATCTATTCAGTGGCCGCCCTGTTCGGACTGGCGTCCGTGGTGCTCGGACCCGCGCAGAGCGCCGTCCTGCGCGGGATGCTCACCGACGAATCCGAGTTCGGCGCGGCGGCCGGCCTGAGCCAGAGCGTGCGCTCCGGTACGACGCTGCTGGCACCGCTGCTCGGTGCCAGTCTGCTCGGCTGGGCCGGCGGGCGGGTCTTCACACTGGTCAACATCATGCTGCTGCTGGGCGCGGTGGTCTCGCTGCTCCTGCTGCCGCTGGACGAGTCCGCGTCGCGCACGGACGCGCGGTCTCCGGTCGATGTCATGGCGGGATTTCGGCATCTGCGTGCCAGCAAGGACGTCAGCCGCCTCCTGATGGCACTGACAGCCGTCGCGGCTGCCGTCGGGTTCCTCCAGCCGGTGCTCTACGCGCTCATCGACGACGGGCTGCACCGTGCCCCCCGCTTCATGGGGGTCCTGGAGACCGTGCTGGCCGTCGGCAGTCTGGCCGGGTCGGTGGCCGGCGGACCCCTCATCGCACGGCTCGGCCCCCGCCGCATGGTGATGACGGGGGCGGCACTGTTCGGCATGGGGTCCGCCCAGTTGCTGGTACCGGCGCTGCCGACGGTACTGACCGGCCTGTTCGTCGCCGGTGCCGGCATCCCGTTGGCCGTCATCGGGCTTGCCACGGCAGCCCAGGCCGCGACACCGGGCCCCCTCATGGGACGTACGCAGGCGGTTGTGAACCTCGGCCTGACGTTGCCCCAGGCGCTGTCCCTCGGCGTCGGCTCGGCGCTCGTAGGGCTGCTGAGCTATCGGCAGGTCATCGGCTTCATGATCGCCGGGGCCGTCGTCTCGCTGGTGGTGCTGGGACGCCCAGGAGCCCGGAACGGGATCGACCGTGCGGCCCGGGTACGCTCGGCCGGCACCGAACTGATCACCTCACAACAATCACGGGCCGACTAGTACCCGGAAGGAGTCACACACCCGCGCCTGCGCGGCCCTCATGGACGGCAGCCTTACCGCACGGGGCGGGGCGCCAGGCGGACGAGGCGCATGAGATCCGGCACTGATCCTCCGGTGATCGGCGGACGCGACAGTTGACGGGTCAGCAGTTCGCCGAGCACACAAGGGCCGCATATGGCGCTTCACACACCACTTCGAGCGGAAGTAACCACGAAACCGGCACGGGCAGGATCCGGCGGCGCCGTACCAGGCGGGCCGGCGGGCGCGCGCACCGTGAGGGCCTCCCTGGGGGGCCGGGGTGACGCTTTGCTGCTCGACGACAGGCAGCACATGCTCATCTCGTTGCTGTGGGCGGGGCACACCGACGCGAGCGCCGCCCGCCATCTGGGGGTCAGTGCGCGGACGGTGACCAACATCCTGCGTGCGCTGATGGACCGCCTGGGGGTGGGCAACCGCTTCCAACTCGGTGTCACCCTCGGCATGTACTTCGGTCCCATCGCGGACGCCGGGCGCGCGCCGACGGTCCGTGCGACCGGTGCCGAACCCACGAGGTCGCGCCGGTGACCACCGCCCCGTGGGGCGTTTCCCGCGGGAGCGCCCCTCCGCGGTTTCGTCTCCGGCGCCGTCACGGGACCGCACGGGCCGGCCGGCCGCTCCTCCCACCGCCCTGGGCATCGCACGCCCAGCGCTCTCTTGGCCGGTAGAAGGCCGGCCTCACCGCGTACATGCTCTGCAACCGCCTGTCGATCGCCGGGGAGCCCGCCGATGTGCACCGCCCCACGGGGCCTGCCGCTTCCGACCGGCTCGGGACCCCAAGGAGACGACCATGAGTGACCTCGCCGACTGCACCGGTGCTCCAGAGGCTTTCGAGGAGTGCTATCCCAGTGGAGCAGGCTTACGGCACGTCGCTCACGTACGACCGGCTGCCCGGAGGGGCACGACCACGGCGGCGCGCCCCGCGCTCCGCGTATTCCTCGCCGCTCCGTTCATCCAGTTGATCGACCCGGCCAACGGCGTGGTCAGCAAGGTGTGGCGCGAGCGCATCTCTGGTCTGCGGGACCGGTTGCTGCGTCACGGCCATGCGGTGTTCAACGCGCATCACAACGAGGGCTGGGGCTCCAGGGGACTTCCCCACGAACAGTGCGTGCCGTACGACTTCCGTGCTCTGCAGACTGCGGACCTGGTCGTGGCCTACCTGGGGACGCCGGCCTCGCACGGCGTGGTGCTGGAGGTGGGCTGGGCCTCGGCACGGCGCAAGCCCATTGTCCTGCTGCTCGATTCCGCGACCCGGTACAGCCCGATGATCGAGACCCTCGGCCGAACGTCGCCCGTGCTCGTGGTGCGTGCGGACGATCTGTGGTGCCCGCAGTTCATGGACCGCACGACAGCCGAGGCGCTGGAGTGGGCGGCCGGGTTCACCGACGGGGACGGCAGCCTGTGGCGCTCCCCGGAGTACGACGACGCCCTCGCCTATCATCGCGATCCATCCGGATGCCGGTCGTGACCCCTCCGTGTGCCGCGACTCGCGTCCGGGACCCTTCTCCGAGAGCGGTGCGCCGGGTTCCTGACATCAGGCGTACATCCTCACTCATCCAGCACTGCTCGGGCGTCCATTGCGGCTTGCGACGGTTGTTGCGTCACCCCGGTTCACCGAAGAAAGGAACCCGTCATGACGCACTCGTCGAAGGTCCTTCGTTCAGCGGCTCTGGGAGTTGCCCCCCTCCTCGCCACGGGCGTGCTGTCCATCGTCGGGTTCACCGCGCAGGGCGCCGCAGGCTGTGCACCGGCCGCCGGCTTCCAGACGCGCTGCCCGGCGTCGGTACCCGCCGCGTCCGGCGTCACGACGGCCACGGCCGCCGGCGCCGGCTCAGCGGGCACTGCCACCGACTGGGACAGCGAGGGTTCCCGTACCGGTCACATCGCCTCGGGCGCCGGCGTCACGTCGGGCGCGGTCGCGGACGGCACCTCCGGTGCTCCCCTCACCGACTGGGACAGCGAGGGGTCCCGTACCGGTCACCGCACCCTCGGTGCGACGCGGCTCTGACGTGCCGCGTCCCGCCGTCCCGGCCGACGCCGTACCGCCGGCGCTGCCGGCCGCCGATCGTGCGCCGGGAGTTCACACAGCCGGATGAGACGTCCGGCCACCGCATCCAGCAGCATCTCCGCCGTGCTGCACCGTCCAGCCCTCCGGCAACGCACCGCATCGAGAAAGACCAGCCTCCCCGGCCCGCGGCATCCTCCCCGACCGTACGCAGGACCCCGATCGCATACCCCCGTGACAACGGCGTGACCCGCGTCCCACCGGCGCACGACGCGGCCCGCAGCCGAGCGGGCGGAAGCGGGAAAGCGGACGCGGCGATGTCACGGCATTCGAACACCCCGCGGGCCGCCGCGGGCCGGAACCACCTTCGTGGTCCGGCACCCGGTGGCAGCCCGGTAGACCGTCTCCCCGGTCGGCAGCTTCGACTTGTCCGCAGGTATGACGCGGTGACCCGCACCGGGCACGGTGTCAAGAGAGGTAACGATGTCTGACGCGACGCAGAACGCACGGGCGTGCCACGAGGCGGTGGGCGCGGATGGGTCCGCCGCGGCGGGCCCCGTCCAGAACCCGCCGCTGGTGCTCCGGCTCACCGGGCACCTGGACTTCGAGGCGCTCGACGCGGCGCTCTCCGATGCCGTCGAGCGCCATGTGCTCCCGCGGACGGCTCACCCGGACACGCCCGTCGCTCCGACGCAGACGAGCAGGGTCCTGCGCCTGCACGGCACTGGAGAACTCGACCCGCCCATGGCTGCCTCAGGGGCTCTTGACGTCACAGCCGGCGCGGCACTGGAAGCACACCTGTTCAGGGAGGGACCCGACAAACACCTGCTGGCCGTGGTGCCGCCCCAGGCCTGCGAAGCGTGGTCACGGCAGGAATTCTGGCGGTCCGTGGCTCTGGCGTACACGGCCCGGTGCACCGGTCAGGATCCGACGGCGGCACTTCCGGCTCCGCACACGGACGAGGCGTCGGGGACGCAGGCGGCCTACTGGAAGGGACAGCTGGCCGGTCTCCCCGCGCGGCTGGATCTCCCCACCGACCGACCCCGCCCGACCGTCGCCTCGCACAGAGCCGACCACGTCGCGGTACGCATCGGTACCGAGTTGCACACGAGACTGCTGCGACTGGCCGACGGAGCCGACCTCCTCGCAGTGCTGCAGGCAGGCCTTTCGGCACTGCTGACCCGACTCGGTGCGGGCGACGACATCCCCATCGGTCAGCTGGGCCCGGCCACCGGCAACACCGTGGTCCTGCGGGCGGACACCTCGGGCAGCCCCTCCTTCGTGGAACTTCTCGACCGCGTATGCGAGACGAGTGCGGGTGCCCTCGCCCACCAGGACGTGTCCTTCGACGACCTGGTGAAGGGCCTCGCTGTCGGGCGGGCAGCCCACCATCCGCTCTTCCAGGTCATGATGACGCTCGCCGACGCGACCGAGCCGCAGTACCACCTGCCCGGCCTGCACGTCGACATGGCGCCCACCCGCTGCGGCGCGACCTGGTTCGACCTGCACTTCGACCTGGTCGTCGAGCGGGACGGGACGGGGAGTCCCGCGGGGATCACCGGCGTCGTCGAGTACGCCACCGACCTGTACGACGCGAGCAGCGTCGAGAGGTTGGCCGAGCGCTGGGTCCTCCTGCTGGAGGCCGTCGCCGCCGCACCCGGGCAACCGATCACGGGCATCGACATCCTCACCCGGGACGAACGCCACACGCTGGACAACGTGTGGAACGACACGGCACACCCGCTTCCCGAAGCGTGCCTGCCGGCACTCTTCGAGCAACAGGCCGCCGCCGCGCCCGATCGCACGGCCCTGTTCCACGAGGCCGGTACGCTCACCTACGGCGAGCTGAACCGCCGTGCCAACAGACTGGCCCATGCCCTGATGGAGCGGGGCGTGGGTGCCGAAAGCATCGTCGCGCTGGCCCTGCCCCGCTCCTTCGACCTGTACGTCGCCGTGCTCGCGGTTCTCAAGAGCGGGGCCGCCTACCTCCCCCTGGACGCGGACCATCCGGCTGCCCGCGTCCGCCACGCCATGGCGGAGGCGCGCCCCTCCGTGCTGCTGGTGACGGCGGAGACCGAAAGCGCACTGCCCGCCGACAGCGGTGCCGAGGCGCTGCGACTGGACAGCCCCGAGACCCTGGCGACACTGCGTCGGCAGCCCGAGCACGATCCCACCGACGCCGACCGCGTCACACCGCTGCTTCCGCTGCACCCCGCCTACGTCATCTACACCTCGGGTTCCACCGGCAGGCCCAAGGGCGTCGTGGTGCCGCACATCGCGCTCGTGAACCTGCTCACCGCCATGCGGCAGAAGGTCACGCTGGGACCGGCGGACCGACTCCTGGCGGTGACGACGGCAGCGTTCGACATGGCTGTGCCCGAACTGTATCTGCCCCTGGTGGCCGGCGCCTCAGTCGTCATCGCCGCCAAGGAAACCGTGCGACAGCCCTCCGCGCTGCTGAACCTCATCACACGGTCCGCGGTGACAGTCGTCCAGGCCACCCCCTCCCTGTGGCAGACCTTGGTCGCGCACGATCCCGAAGCGGTCCGTGGGCTGCGGATGCTGGTCGGAGCGGAAGCACTGCCCTCGGCACTCGCCGACGCCATGCGGGGCCTGGGCAGCGCGGTCACCAATCTGTACGGTCCGACGGAAACCACCGTCTGGTCGACGAGCGCCGACCTCTCCGCCCCGCGAGCGACGCCGCCCGTCGGCAGTCCTCTCGCCAACACGCGGGTGCAGGTGCTGGACGACTCCCTGCTGCCCGTACCGCCGGGTGTGGTCGGCGAGTTGTACATCGCGGGTGCCGGCCTCGCCCGCGGGTACCTCGCCCGGCCCGCCCTCACCGCCGAGCGGTTCGTCGCCGCCCCGGGCGGTCGCCCCGGTGAACGGATCTACCGCACGGGGGACATGGCCCGCTGGCGAACCGACGGCGAACTGGAAATCGTCGGGCGGACCGACCACCAGATCAAGCTGCGTGGCTTCCGGATCGAACCGGGCGAGATCGAAACCGTCCTCACCGGTCACTCGGGTGTAGCCCAGGCCGCCGTCGTCGCCCGCGAAGACCGCCCGGGCGACCAGCGGCTCGTCGCCTACGTGGTTCCCGACAACACGGCCCCCCTCTCCGAGGAGAACGACGAACTGCGCCGGGTGGCAGGCTGGGAAGAGGTGTACGACACGCTGTACGCCGACTCCTCGCCAGCCCCCGTCGGCGAGGACTTCGCCGGCTGGAACAGCAGTTACGACGGCCGGCCGATCCCCCTGCCGCAGATGCGTGAGTGGCGCGACGCCACCGTCGCGCGCATCCTCGAACTCCGCCCCCGGCACGTCCTCGAGATCGGGGTGGGCACCGGACTCCTGCTGTCCAGGATCGCACCCGAGTGCGAGTCCTACTGGGGCACTGACATCTCCGCGACCGCCATTGAGCAACTGCGCCGCCAGGTGGCCCGCGACCCCGGCCTGGCCGATCGGGTCGAACTGCGCACCCAGCCCGCACACGACGGCCGGGGCCTGCCCGCCGGGCACTTCGACACGGTGATCCTCAACTCGGTCGTGCAGTACTTCCCCAGTGCCGAGTACCTGCACGAACTCCTGCGCTGGGCGCTGGACATCGTCGTCCCGGGCGGTGCCGTGTTCATCGGCGACGTGCGCAATCCGCGGCTGCTGCGGGCCTTGACCACGGCCGTGCACACCGGACGCGCCGACGCCGAGGACGACACGGACTCGGTCCGCCGGGCGGTCGAGCGTGATCTGGTCGTGGAGACCGAGCTGCTGGTCGATCCGGACTTCTTCACCGCGCTCCAGGAACGCGAGCCCGCCCTGGCCGGCGTGGATCTCCGTATCAAACGCGGCCGGCACCACAACGAGCTGACCCGGTACCGGTACGACGTGGCCCTGCGTAAACAGGGGGCGCCGCTGCTCCCGCTCGGCGACGTCCCCCGGCTGACCTGGCCGGGTGAGGTCGGGGACCTGGCCGCACTGGAGGACCGGCTGGCGACCGGACACCCGCTTCGGCTCCGTGTCACCGGTGTTCCCAACAACCGTGTGGCGGGCGAGGTGGCACTCGCTGAGGCGGTGCAGAGGAACCGGCACTGGCAGGACGTGCCACTGCCGGACCCGAGCGGGTCACCGGACGTGGAAGCGTTCCACGAGCTGGGGGATCGACTCGGTTACTGGGTGGGTATCGCCTGGTCCGCCGGCGCGCTCGAAACAGTCGACGTCACCTTCGTCCGCGCCGACCGGGCGGCCGGCGCGGCGCCCGTCGGGACCTACGTGCCCGCCGCCACGGGGACCACCACCACGCCCCTGTCGGTCTGGACGAGCAATCCGGGCGCCGCGGCGGTCGCGGGAGCGCTACCCCGCTCCCTGCGGAAGTTCATGAGGGAGCGGTTGCCGGAACACATGGTCCCCTCGGCCTTCGTGCCGCTCGATCGCCTGCCACTGACGCCCAACGGCAAGCTCGACCGGGCCGCGCTGCCCGCCCCCGACTACGCCGGGACGGCAGGCAAGGGCCACCCTCCCAGGACACCGCAGGAGGAGATCCTCTGCGCCGCGTTCGCCGACGTCCTGGGACTGTCCACCGTGGGTGTGGAGGACGCCTTCTTCGATCTGGGCGGGAACTCCCTGCTGGCCACCCGTCTGATCAGCCGTATCCGCTCGCTGCTCGGGGTCGAGATTCCCATGCGCGCGGTGTTCGAGACTCCGACGGTCGCGGGCATCGCCACCCTGCTGGACCGCGTCGGCGCAGCACGTCCGGAGGTGGTGGCGAGGCCCAGGCCGGACGACATGCCGCTGTCGTTCGCCCAGCAACGACTCTGGTTCTTGAACGTGCTGGAAGGGCCCAGTACGACGTACAACGTGCCGGTGGCGCTGCGGCTGAGCGGCGAACTCGACATCCCGGCACTGTCGCAGGCGCTACGGGACGTGGTGGTGCGGCAGGAGAGCCTGCGCACGCTGTACCCCGCCGAGGACGGGCGGCCGCGCCAGCTGATCCTCGCCCCGGAGGCCGTGGCGCTGGAGCTGCCGGTGACCGAGGTCGCCGCGGACCGGCTGGACGAGGCGGTGGCCGAGGCCGCGTCGCAGGTCTTCGACCTGTCGGTGGACCTGCCCCTGCGCGCCACGTTGTTCGCCGTGGCACCGGAAGAACACGTCCTTCTGGTGGTGATGCACCACATCGCCTCGGACGGCTGGTCGATGGAGCCGCTGTGGCGGGATCTCTCGCGGGCCTATGAGGACCGGCGGGCCGGCCGGGCGCCGCAGTGGACGCCGCTGCCGGTGCGGTACTCGGACTACGTGCTGTGGCAGCGGGACCTGCTGGGTGACGCCGACGACCCCGACAGCGTCGTCGGCCGCCAACTGGACTTCTGGAAGCAGCGGTTGGCGGCGCTCCCGGAAGAGATCGCCCTGCCACTGGACCGTCCGCGACCGGCCGTGGCCAGTCATCGTGGCGGAGAGGCCGGTGTGCCGGTGCCGCCCGAGCTGTACGCGCGGTTGGCGCGGTTGGCAGCCGACCAGGGCGTGACGCTGTTCATGCTGATGCAGGCCGGGTTGGCGGCGTTGCTGTCCCGGCTCGGCGCGGGGGAGGACATAGCGATCGGCAGTCCCATCGCCGGACGCACCGACGAGGCCCTCGACGACCTGGTCGGCTTCTTCGTCAACACCCTGGTCCTGCGCACGGATGTGTCGGGAGACCCGGAGTTCACCGAGTTGCTGGGCAGGGTCAGGCAGGCCGATCTGGCGGCCTTCGAGCACCAGGACGCGCCGTTCGAGCGGGTGGTCGAGGCCCTGTCCCCGGTCCGGTCGATGGCTCGGCACCCGCTGTGCCAGGTCGTGCTGACGGTGCAGAACACCGGCGACGCACAGGCGGCGCTCACCGGTCTGGAAGTCCACGAGTACCCGGTCCGGGTGCTCGGGACGCAGTTCGACCTGAACTTCGAGTTCGTCGAGCGAGCCGGTCCTGACGGCAGGCCGGCCGGACTGGACGGACGTGTCCTGTACGCGACCGATCTGTTCGACCACGCCACCGCCGAAGCCCTGGGCGCCCGGCTGCTGAAGCTGCTGGCCGCCGTCGCGGACGACCCTCGGGTGCGGATCGGTCAGGTGGACGTCCTCACGGAGACCGACCGGGCGCGGCTGCGGCGCTTCTCCCACGGGCCCGCGGCACAGCTTCCCGCCAAGTCCGTGTGCCGGCTCTTCGAGGATCAGGTGGACCGTACCCCCGATTCCGTCGCGGTGGTGTCCCCCGAGGGCACGCTCACGTACGCGGAGCTGGAGGCCCGGGCCAACCGGCTGGCGCACCGGCTGATCGAGGCGGGCGTGGGTCCCGAGCGACCGGTCGTCATGCTCCAGGAGCGCTCCGCCGCGGTGATCGTGGCGATCCTCGCCGTGCTCAAGGCCGGCGGCTACTACGTTCCGCTGCCGGCGGCATTTCCCGTCGCCCGTATGCGGTGGGTCGTGGCCGACACGGGAACGCCTGTGCTGCTGACCGACCGCGCCTCGCTGGACCATCCCCTGGTGTCCGGTGCCGGCGTGCCCCTGGTGGTCGCCGACGACGAGCAGGCGTACGCGTCCCACCCGGACTCACGCCCGCACGTCCCGGTGCACCCGGAGCAGTTGATGTACGTGATGTACACCTCGGGCTCGACCGGCACGCCCAAGGGCGTGGGTGTCAGTCATCGCAGCGTGGCCGCGTTCGCCGCCGACCGGCAGTGGCGGCCCGAGGACCGGACGGCGACGCTCATGCACTCGCCGCACGCCTTCGACCCGTCGACGTACGAGCTGTGGCTCCCCCTGCTGTCCGGTGGGCGTGTCGAGATGACCCCGCCCGGGATGCTGGACGTGGAGGCGATCACCGCCGTCGCCGGCCGTGCCACCTCAGCGGTCTTCGCGGCGGCCCTCTTCAACGTGCTCGCCGAGGAGGCCACCGAGTCGATGGGCCGGCTCGGGCTCGCCTGGTCGGGCGGGGACGTGATCTCCCCGGCGGGGGTGCGGAAACTTCTCGACGCACGTCCCGACATGGTCGTGGCCAATGCTTACGGCGCGACCGAGACCACCGTCATCTCCACCTGGTACCCGATCAGGTCGGAAGACACGGTCCCGGCCTTCGTGCCGGTCGGGGTCCCCATGGACAACACCCAGGTGCACGTCCTGGACCGCGCGTTGCGGCCCGTGCCGGTAGGTGTGCCCGGAGAGGTGTACGTGGCCGGCGCCGGTCTTGCCCGTGGTTACCTGGGCCGGGCCGGACTGACCGCCGAACGGTTCGTCGCGGGCCGGTGCGGTACGCGCATGTACCGCACCGGGGACCTGGGGCGCTGGCGCTCCGACGGCAACCTCGAGTTCGTCGGGCGCGTCGACGACCAGGTGAAGGTCCGCGGCTTCAGGGTCGAGCCCGCCGAGGTCACGGCGGCCCTGCTGGAACAACCGGGCATCGGACAGGCCACCGCGGTCCTGCGGGAGAGCGGCGGCACCGCCGGCCTGGTGGCGTACGTCGTTCCGGACGGGCGTGCCGAGGTTCCGTCGCCAGAGGCGTTGCGCGCTGGGCTCGCCGAGGTTCTGCCCGACTACATGCTGCCGGCCGCGGTCGTCTTCCTCGACCGCCTGCCGCTGACCCCGCACGGCAAGCTCGACCGGTCGGCGCTTCCCGCTCCCGCCGGCCCGGCGGTCGGGGGCGGCCGCGAGCCGCGCACTCCCCAGGAGAAGGCGTTGTGCGACCTGTTCGCCGACGCACTGGGGGTGCCGCAGGTCGGCATAGACGACGACTTCTTCGCGCTCGGCGGGCACTCGCTGATCGCGACCCGGCTGGTGAGCCGGATCAGGTCCGAACTCGGTGCCGAATGCCCCCTGCGGGCCGTCTTCGACAGTCCCACCGTCGCCGCCCTCGCCGACAGGCTGGCCACCGCGCGCCGGGCCCGGCCGGTCCTGCGGCCGCGCTCGGCGGCGCCCGAGACGAACTGAGACCGCGGGTCTCACGGCGGCCGTCTCCTCGTCGTCGGCGACCACCGGCACAGCGGCCGCGGGGGTCGGCCGAACGGGGGACGGCATCCGTGACGACCGGAGCCTGAACCAAACGACGTCGCATCGGCGTTGACAAAGGGAAGAGCGCGGAGCGGGAGACCGGCGATCGCGGGAGGCAAGGGGTGGAAGTGTCTTCTCAGGAAGAAAACGCATGCGAGATGTGTGCCGTGCCGATTCCACGAAGGAGAGCGTCCGACGGAACGCCCGCTCGTTCTCGTTACTGTTCGAATGCCTGCCGTCAGCGGTCGCACCGTCTTCGGAAACAACTCGCGTGTGTGAGTCCGGTCCCCGTCGGCGCGCCCCTGACCCACCTGAGCAGCTTCATCGGGCGCACGGACGAGATGATCGAGGCGGGCCGGTTACTCCAGAACGGACGCATCCTGACGCTCACCGGACCGGCGGGGGTGGGGAAGACCCGGCTGGCGCTGGAATTGGCCGCGCAGGCCCAGCGCGGCAGACGCCGCGAGGCGAGCATGGTGAAGCTGGAACAGATCACCGACGCCGCAGGACTGCGGGAGCGGCTCGCCGAGGCGGCCGGTGAGACGCCTGTGCCCGGAAGCCGGACGGTCTCCGAAGCCGTGGGCGGGGTGGAGCGCCTGCTGATCCTGGACGGGTGCGAGCATGTGCTGGACGAGTGCGGCACCCAGCTCGGCCGGCTGCTGCCGGGCCGCCCGAACCTGCGCGTGCTGGTGACCAGCCGGGAGCCGCTGCGGCTACCGGGCGAGGCCGTGTTCTCCGTGGCGGGGCTGGCCTGCCCCCGGCCGGAGCGAGGATCCGCCCTCACCGAGTGTCTTCGGTCGCACGCGGTCCTCCTCTTCCTGGAGCGGGCCTGGGCGGTGGCACCTGATTTCCAGCTCACTGAGGAGAACGCTCCGTTCATCGGTGAGATCTGCCGCCGGCTGGAAGGCCTGCCCCTCGCCATCGAGATGGCCGCACGGCTGATCCGCGTCTTCCCGCCCGCCGACATCGCTCACCGGCTGGACGATCCCTTGGCGCTGCTGACGAGCGGCTGGCGGCTGGCCGACCACCGCCACCGGAGCCTGCGGGCATCGCTGCAGTGGGGTTACGACCTGTTGACCCCGGCGGAACAGTCGCTGTACCGGAGACTGTCCGTGCTGGCAGGCGGATTCGGGGCCGACGCGGTGGCGGCCGTGTCGGGCGCGAGCGGTGCCCCCGTGGGCGGGACGGCGGAGCTGCTGATCGGCCTTGAGGCGAAGTCGATCATCATCTCGCACACCGAGCAGGACGGGCCCGTCCGGTTCCGGATGCTGGAGCCATTGCGCCGTCACGGATATGAGCGGCTCGTCGAGGAGGGCGAAGCCGCATCGGTGTACGAACGTGTGATCGACTTCCTGGCAGCGCTGTCCGCCCCGTTGCGGACACAGGCCTGCATCCGTCCGACGACGCTGTCCCAGCTGGATGAGGAACGCGGCAACATCGCGCACGTCGTGCGACGGATGGATGACGACGACGAGCGCCGACTCCTGCTCGCCAGCGCCTTCGCCATGACGGAGAACGGCCGCCGCGCCGACGGCGCGGAGGAGCTGCTGACGAGAGCCCTGGAGCGTACGCCCGGGTCGTCGCCGTACCGCAGCCTCGCGTTCGAGGGGGCGGCGATGTGCGCGGCGGACCGTATGGACGTGGAGACGGCCGTACGGCACGCCACACAGGCGATCGGACTGGAACGTGGTCTCGACCGCGATGCGGTGCTGTGCCGGATGCTCCTGCTACGCAGCTCGCTCCACGAGATGGGCGGTGATCACGAGGGCGCCGTGGCGGACCTGCGGGAGTGCCTCGAGATTGCCGGCACCCTGGCGGACGGCACGCTGACGGGACTGTGTCTGGGCGGCCTGGCCCTGCACAGGCTGCGGGAAGGCGCGGTGAAGGAGGCGGAACGGGCGATCGAGGAGGCGGTTCCGGTCCTGCGCGCCATGCTGCCCCCGCAGCTCGGCTCGACGTTGGTCACGGCCGGGGTGCTCGCGCTGGAGAAGGACGATCTGCCCGCGGCCGAGTCGTACTTCACCGAAGCCCTGCGCGGGTGCACCGAGCAGCAGACCTGGGAGACCGCCGGAGCGCTGGAGGGACTGGCCGTGGCCGCCGTGCGCGCCAACCGGTTCGAGACGGGCCTGCGGCTCATCGGCGCGGCCACCGGTCTCGGGCGCGGCCTTGCCTGGGGAGGAGCGTGGTGGCGCGACCGCGTCCGGGAAGCTCACGCCGCCGCGACGAAGGCCCTCCCCGCCGGCCGGGCGACAGCCGCCTTCGACGAGGGCAGGACGATGTGCAGGAGCCAGGCCCTGGAGGCCGTCGTGGGATCGCCCGGATCCGGTGCGAGCGCGGCGCCGGCGGCGGAGCTGCCGCTGAGCACGCGGGAGCGTGATGTGGTCACCCTCGTGGTGAAGGGCCTGACCAACCGGCAGATCGCGGACCGGATACATGTCTCGGTGCGCACGGTGGAGACGCACATCCGCAACATCCGCACCGCTCTCGGGCTGCGGTCCCGCGCCCACATCGCCGCGTGGGCCGCGCAACGGGGCATGGATACGACGTCCACCGCCGAACCCGCCGAAAGGCGAAGCTCCTACGCGAAGCGGGACGGTCACCTGGTGGGCCTGGGCAGCTCTTGCTGACCGTATGCGGCCAGTTCGCGGCGGCGGTGCCGTGCGGTACCGCCGCCGCGACATCGTGTTACTCGTGCGTGTCCGTGGACGCCCACCAGAAATTGACTGAAGCCGAGACCTCGGTCGATTCCGTGGCGTGCCACCATGTGCTGGGGATGAAGAGGGCCTCACCCGGCCCCAATTCCACGACGTTGGATTGCCGTCGAGCCTCGCTGAAGTCGGGATAGACGGAGAGGTCCGGATCGAAGATGTTCACCAGACTGCAGTGCGGAAGTTTCTGGCCGGTCGCCGGGTAGACGTGCGACGACTGCGCGGGCGGGATGAGAGTGACTCTCTTCTTGCCGAATATCTGGACCAGGAAATTGTCGCCGAGGTCGAAATGCAGGGGAGATCTCGCTCCCCGACCGCCGAACCAGAGGTTCGTGGCCACCACCGTCTTGGACTCGTCGAGCAGGTATGGCGACCGTATGTCAGCCAGTGGCCCATAGGCCGAGAGGTTCGACTGCTGGATGTAGTAGCTGCCTCCCCTCGTGGACGTTATTTTGTTCACGGCCTGCGCGAACGGCTCCGCATCCTGAGCACGGGACCGGTGGTGGAGCTCTGGTTGACGTCGAATATGCCTTTTTCGTTGAAATTGACGAAGGTCGTCTGACGCTTGAGCATTGATGCGAAGTACGCGGGTGACCATTTCTCTACGGCCGGCCACTCGGTAGCCATGTCCGCGATCTTGACCGGCTCGTTCTTGAGGAAGTACTCCCGGTCGAAACAGGAGACGTCCAGCTCTGACCGTCGCATGTAATGACCATGCCTCCCTTTTCGGGTCTATTATGACGATTCCCTCATCGAAGCAGGCCCCAAGGGGTGAGGCACCCGTGAAAACCGTCGTTACGGAGTATTCCGCCCGGCAGGCACCCGTAACTGCGGTTTTTACCGATGTCCGGGGCTGCTCCTGGTCTGAATGCTTGTACTGCGACACTGTATCCGAAGCAATCGACGATCCGTGCCCGGGTGAATCAATGGACCTCAGTATCATGTTTTTCGGGACGGAAACTTCTGTCTCGCCTGCGGATCACTACGACGACGTGCTCACGATCGCTCGGGCTGCGGATGAACTCGGCTTCAAGGCCCTGTGGACTCCGGAGCGCCATTTCCAGAATTTCGGCCACATCTTCCCGAGTCCTTCCGTGCTCGGTGCGGCCCTGGCCGTCTCCACCCAGCGGATCGAGATCCGGGCCGGCAGTGTCGTCCTGCCGCTGCACCACCCTGCGAGTGTGGCCGAAGAATGGGCCGTGGTGGACAATCTCTCGCGGGGCCGGGTGGGTATCTCCGTTGCGACCGGCTGGCACTCGAAGGACTTCGTCCTCGCCCCCGACCGCTATGCCGACCGACGGAAGACGACGTTGCGGGATGTTGCGCTGCTGAGGAGGCTCTGGTCGGGTGAGCCCGTCTCGTTCACGGACGGAACCGGCGAGTCGGTCGAGGTGCGTTCCCGACCGGTGCCGACGACCCCCGACTTGCCGCTGTGGCTCACTACATCGGGTACCACGGAGACGTGGAGAACCGCGGCCTCCATGGGAATGGGAATCCTGGGAGCCAGTATCGGCCAGACGCGGAAGGAGCTCGCCGAAAAAATCGGGATATACCGTCAGGCATTCGTCGAGGCATCCACCCGGCCAGGTCCAGGGAAACGTTCCCAGAATGTCGTGTCACTCATGATGCACGCCTACGTGGGGCAGAGTGACTCCGCCGTGCGGGCGATGGTACGCCAGCCCCTGGCGGGATATCTGTCGAGTTTTCTGCAACAGGTCGCCAGTCACCGGGGTGCCGACCGGGCTACCGGGATCGCCGGTCTCAATCAGGCCGATCAGGGCCGACTGCTCGATTTCGCCTTCGAGCGCTACCTCGCCGGCGGATCGCTCCTCGGCTCTCCCGCGACCTGTCTGAAAACGATGACCGAGCTGCGCGACGCGGGTGTCGACGAAATCGCCTGCTTCGTGGACTTCGGGCTGCCCGAGGACGAGGTGCTGGCGTCGATGCACCGGCTCGCCGAACTGCGCGCAACCCTGGCGCGGCGTCCGTGACGCAAGGACTGACCACTTCCCACCGCTGACGCACAACGGAGCCGAGCATGCCAGCCGAACCCTCCCTCGCCGAACGCATAGCCGCTCTCACCAGTGAACAGCGTGTGCGCTTCATGCGTCGCCTGGTCGAGCAAGGTCGCCACGTGGGATCCATGCCGGCCGTGCTCCCGCTGCGGGACGACCCCGACGGCCCCGCGCCGCTGAGCCCCGCGCAGGAGGACCTGTGGACCTTCCAGTCGCTGTATCCGGACAGCGCGGTGATCAACCTGTGCAGCGCATACGACTTCGACACGCTCGTCAGCGCGGACGATCTGGAACGTGCCCTGAACCTGGTCATGGCCAACCACGACGCCCTCCGTTCCACTGTGGTGGCGACCCCGGACGGCCTGCGCATGCTTCCGCGGCCTCTCCACCAGTGGCGGATGGAACGAGTGGATCTGCGCGAGGTCCCCGAGCCGGAGCGGGAACGCGCCGTTCAAGACGTGATCGACGCATTCCGCCGCCGCCCGTTCACACTGGACGAGGAACCCCTGGTCCGGGGATGCTTCGTCCGCGTCGACACCACCCGGTCACTGCTTCTGCTGGCGCAGCACCACATGGTCTCCGACTGGTGGTCGGTCGGTATCCTCCACCGTGAGTTCCACCAGGCGTACGCCGCACTGACGCAGGCCGAACCGCCGGCGGAAGGCCCGACACGCCCCCCCAGGCAGTACGCCGACTTCGCCTCGTGGCAGAGGGAACTCGAAGAGGCGGGAGTCTACGAGCAGCAGCTGGAGTTCTGGCGGTCCTACCTCGCCGATCTTCCTGCCCCTTCCCCCCTCGCCGCCCCGCTGAACCCGCGCGCACCCATCACTCTCAACGGCGGACAGCACTCGTTCATGCTTCCCCGCGAGCTCTCGCACAAAGTGCGCGAGTACGCCAGAAGCCACCGTGCCACCGTCTTCACGGTCATGATCTCGGCCTTCGCCGTCTTCCTGCACCGGCTCAGCGGCGAGCGGGACCTCGTCATCGGCACGCCGAACGCGCAGCGCTCGGCCCGTGGCCTGGACCGGGTCATGGGATACGTCATGAACGTCATTCCCACTCGCTGGAAAATCGATCCGCACGTCGGCTTCGACACGGTCGTGGAAGACTTCAAGGAGTCGTTCCAGTGGGTGAGGGCCAACGCGGACGTGCCGAACGGCCGGATCATCGCGGATCTCAATCCCGAACGGCCGCACAACCGTACGCCGCTGTACCAATGGGTGTTCATGCACCTGCCGGAGCAGAGCGGAAACTCCGCCCTGCCGGGGGGCGCGCGCTTCTCACGGCTGCTGTCGGGGGAGGAGGAGCAGGACGGCGCTCTGATCCTCCAGAACGCCGGAGACGACATCGCCGCCTTCTTCGAGTACCGGACCGACCTCTTCGCTCCGGAGACCGTCCGCCACTGGAGTTCATGCTTCATCACTTTGCTGGACGACCTGCTCGCGGGAGGCCGGAGCATCGCGGACAGCGCCCTGTTGCCGGCCGAGGACCGCCAGGCGATCGCCGCGTGGGGCGTCAGTGCCGACGTGCTCCCGGCGCCCGTCCTGGCCCATGTGGCGGTGGGCGCGAACACGCCACCGGACCGGCAGGCGATCAGCTGCGGGGACGAGGTCGTCACCTACGGAGAGTTGACGTCTCGAGCGGACCGGCTGGCCTGGTACCTGCGAGGCGCCGGCGTGCGCCGCGGCGACAGGGTGGGTGTCTTCGCCGGCCGGTCCATCGGCGCGGTGACCGCCTTGCTCGGGGTCATGAGGGCCGGTGCCGCCTATGTACCGCTGGACCCCCAGCTCCCCGCGGACCGCGTCCGGTTCATGGTGCGCCAGAGCCGGGTGAAGGTCGTGCTGACCGAGGAGGGACACCTTCCCGCCCTGCGGGAACTGCGGGCCTTCGGGGTGGACCTGGTGGTACTGGACGGCGCCCACAGGGAGCTGATCGCCGCCGCGCCTGAGCTGCCACTGCCCTCGCTCGGTGGAAGAGACCTCGCCTACGTGATCTACACCTCGGGTTCCACGGGCCGGCCGAAGGCGGTGGCTGTCGAACACCGCTCGCTGGCCGGCCTGGCAGCCGTTCAGGCGCGGCGGTTCGGCCTCGTGGCCGAGGACCGAGTGCTCCAGTTCGCCTCGTTCGGGTTCGACACGAGCATCGAGGAAGTCTTCTCCACCCTCGTCGCGGGAGCCCGACTCGACATCGGTGCGACGACGGTCGGTGTTCCGCTGCCCGACGTGTTCCGCACGGTGGACGAGCGCGGCATCACGGTGCTGAACCTGCCGACCGCCTACTGGCACCAGGTGGTGTCGGCGATGGCCGCGGGTGACGACCTTCCCGCCGGTGTGCGGCTGGTGGTGATAGGGGCCGAGGCGTTCGACCCGGGCGCGCTCGCCGCCTGGTTCGAGACAGGCACACGGTCGGGCCTCCTCAACGCCTACGGGCCGACCGAGACCACGGTGACAGCGACCTGCCACACCCTGCTTCCCGACGACGCCACCCGACGGCAGGCGATCGGCCGCCCGCTGCCGCACGTGCACGGCCATGTGCTGGACAGTCGGCTGGATCTGGTGCCCGTCGGCGTGGTGGGAGAGCTGTATCTGGGCGGTATCGGCGTGGCCAGGGGGTACCTGGGGGAGCCGGGTCTGACGTCCGCACGGTTCATCGCCGACCGGTACGGGCCGCCGGGAGGGCGTCTGTACCGGACCGGGGACTTGGTCCGTTGGCGTTCCGACGGCGTCCTGGAGTTCGTGGGGCGCTCCGATGACCAGGTGAAACTGCGGGGTTTCCGCATCGAGCCGGGTGAGGTCGAGTCGGTGCTGACGGCGCACGCCTCGGTCGCCCAGTGCGCGGTGGTCGTACGTGAGGACCAGCCGGGCGAACCCCGCCTGGCGGCCTACGTGGTGCCTGCGCGCGGCACGGTGGACGCGGCGCAGTTGAGAGCGCACACGGCCAAGGCACTGCCGCACTACATGGTGCCGTCGGCGTTCGTCACCCTCGACGTGCTGCCCTTGACGCTGAACGGGAAGCTGGACCGCGGTGCGCTGCCCGCCCCGAGCACGGAGACGGGGGCGATGTCGCGTGCGCCCCGTGACTCCAGGGAGCACATCCTCTGCGACCTCTTCTGCGAGGTGCTCGGGGTCGAGCGGGTGGGTGTCGACGACGACTTCTTCCACCTGGGCGGACACTCCCTGCTCGCCACCCGTCTGGTGAGCCGGGTGCGCTCCGTCTTCGGCTGTGAGCTGCCGGTACGGGCGTTCTTCGACGCACCGACCGTCTCGGCGCTCGTGGCCGCCCTCGACGACGCCGGCGACGGACGCCCGCCGGTGACGTGCGCGGTGCCCCGGCCGGAGAGGCTGCCCCTCTCGTACGGGCAGCGCCGGCTCTGGTTCTCCAACCGCGTCGAGGGCGCGGGCCAGGCGTACAACCAGCACTTCGCGCTGCGTCTTTCAGGCCCCTTGGACATCGGGGCACTGCGTGAGGCACTCGGCGACGTGGTGGAGCGTCACGAGGTCCTGCGCACGGTGTTCGCCGAGGAGCAAGGCGTCCCGTACCAGGTCGTGCGTGACGCGACCGGTGTGGAGCTGGCGGTGGAGCCGGTCTTCGGGGAACAGTTGGCGAGGCGGCTGGGGGAAGTGGCCTGGCAGGCTTTCGACCTGTCGACCGAACTGCCGCTGCGAGCCACCTTGTTCGAGACGGGCGCCCAGGAACACGTCCTGTCGCTGGTGGTGTACCACATCGCAGCCGACGGCTGGTCCACGCCGGTGTTCACACGTGATCTGAGCCGTGCGTATGCGGCCCGGTGCGAGGGGACCGCGCCCGACTGGGCGCCGCTGCCCGTGCAGTACGCGGACTACACCCTGTGGCAGCAGGAGTTCCTTGGGTCCGAGAGCGACCCCGCCAGCACCGTCTCACGTCAACTGGCGTACTGGACAGCACAGTTGGCAGAGCTGCCGGAGGAGCTGCAGCTGCCCACCGACCGCCCGCGTCCGGTGGAGCCCGGTTACCGGGGCGGGACCGTCGAGTTCACCGTGCCCCAGGAGACCGCGGAGCGGCTGACGGCATTCGCGCGCCGGCACCGCGCCAGCCCGTTCATGGTCCTGCACGCCGCCGTCACAGCCCTGCTCTTCCGCCTCGGGGCGGGCACCGACATCCCCCTCGGCACACCGATCGCCGGCCGGACGGATGACGTCTTGGACGATCTGGTCGGCTTCTTCGTCAACATGCTGGTGCTGCGCGTCGATCTCTCGGGGCGGCCGACCTTCGCCGAACTGGTGTCCAGGGCCCGCGAGACGGACCTGGCCGCCTACGCCCACCAGGACATCCCCTTCGAACGCCTAGTGGACGCGGTCAAGCCGCAGCGGTCACTCGCACGCCACCCGCTCTTCCAGGTGGTGCTGTCGGTCGCCGGTGCCGAGCGCGCCTGGGACCGTGGGCCGGGCACGTTCCCCGGGCTCACCGTGGCAGCGCAGCCGACGGATAACGCATCGGCCGCTTTCGACCTGTTGTTCGACTTCGAGTGGCGCACCGACGACCGTGGTGAACCGGCGGGTCACGCCGCCTCCTTGCAGTACAGCACCGATCTCTTCGACGCGGCGACGGCGGAGTCCATCGTCACGCGCTTCCAGCGGCTGCTCGCCGCAGTGCTGGACGATCCCGAGCGGCCGGTGGACCAGATCGACGTACTGGACCCGCGCGAGCGGTACCGGCTGACCGAGGAGTGGAACGACACCACGCACGACCTGCCGGACGGCACCTGGGCCGAGCTGTTCGAGGCCCAGGTGGCTCGTACCCCCGACCACCCGGCCCTGGTGGACGGGGACACGGTACTGAGCTACGCGCGGCTCAACGAGAGGGCCAACCGTTTCGCGCACCGGCTCATCGCCCTGGGCGTACAGGCCGAACAGCTCGTCGCGGTCGCCCTGCCGAGAACCGCGGACCTGGTGGCGGTTCAGCTGGGTCTCCTCAAGGCCGGCGCCGCCTACCTCCCCGTGGACCCGAACCTCCCGTACGACCGGCTGGAGTTCCTGCTGGCCGACGCCAGGCCCGGTCTGCTGGTCACCACCGGCGCACTGGCCGGACGGCTTCCGCGCACCGCCGTGCCGCGCGTGGTCATCGACGCACCGGAGGCTGCACACGCCCTGCTCATGGCGCCCGCCACGGACCCCACGGACCAGGACCGGCGCGGGCCGTCCAGCCCCGCACAGTTGGCGTACGCGATCTATACCTCAGGATCCACAGGCCGTCCGAAGGGGGTCATGCTGCCGCACTCCGGCCTCGCCGGCCTGGCGGCCGGACATGCGGAGAAGTTCGCTCTGGACGCCGACAGCCGACTGCTGCAACTGATGTCGCCCAACTTCGACGCCGCCGTCGGCGATTGCGTGATGACGCTGCTCACCGGGGCCACCCTGGTGCTCGGCCCGGCCGGAGGCCCCTGCGGCGGCGAAGAGCTGGCCGGACTGATCCGTCGTCACCGGATCACGCACCTGACGACCACACCATCCCTGCTCAGCACCCTGGACCCGGACACCACGCCCAGCCTGCGAGGAGTACTGATGGGCGGTGAGTCGTTCCCCGCCGGACTGGCTGCCCGGTGGGCGCGCGCCGGTGTCCGCGTCGTCAACGTCTACGGGGCCACGGAGTCCACCGTTCTCACCACCATGAGCGGCCCGTTGCGCGGGGACACGGCCCCCGATGCGGGCCGTCCCATTCCCCACTCCCGTCTCTATGTCCTCGACAGTGCGCTGAACCCGGTACCCACAGGTGTGGTGGGTGAGGCGTACCTCGCTGGACGGGGGCTCGGCCGCGGCTATCTGCACCGGCCGGCGCAGACCGCGGAGCGATTCGTCGCCGACCCTTTCGGCGCCCCCGGAACGGGCATGTACCGCACCGGTGACCTGGTGCGGCGTAACGCATCGGGAGACATCGAGTTCGTCGGCCGTGCCGACGACCAGGTGAAGATCCGCGGATTCCGGGTGGAACTCGGTGAGATCGAGGCCGTCCTGGCCAGTCACCCCTCCGTGTCCCAGTGCCTGGTCGTGGTCCGTGCCGACGGCAGGGGAAAACGCCGCCTCGTGGCCTACGCGACGTCCGGTGTGCCGGACACGGGGGGCGACACACGGGAGCTGTCGCGTCATCTGGCAGCGAGCCTCCCCGAACACATGGTCCCCGCGGCACTCGTCCTGTTGGATGCCTTCCCCCTCACCCCCAACGGGAAGATCGACCACAAAGCGCTGCCCGTCCCCGACGTCACCCCCGCCACCTCGAGCCGGGCTCCTCGCACCCCCCGGGAGAAGCTGCTGACGGAGCTGTTCGCGGAGGTACTCGGCAGGGACGCGGTCGGGGTGGATGACAGCTTCTTCGCGCTGGGCGGCGACTCGATCATGTCCATCGAACTGGTCTCACGCGCCCGAAGGGCCGGTCTGCACATCACGCCCCGCGACGTGTTCGCGCTGAAGAACGCCGGCCGGCTGGCGTCCGTCGCGGGTGAGGTGGAGGGGGAACCCATGCGGCCCGACGTTTCGCCCGCGGCCCTGCTGCCCGATTGGGACCCGAAGGAACTCGACGATCTCGCGTCCCGGTTGCGAGGCAGGGGCACCGGTCCCGCCGACTGATGCACACCCGGATCCTTCGCACGAATACCGAGAGGGAAAGGACCAGACCGTGATCGACACGGAGGAGCTGGGCATCGTCGAGACGTATCCCCTGACGCCGTTCCAAGTGTCCCTGATGGTGGTCGACTCGACCCATGGGGCCGGCGTCGAATACGTCCAGCACGTGTACCGTTTCGACACTCCCGTGCAGGTGGAGGCGCTGGCGGAAGGCTGGCGACATGCCGCCGCCAGACACCCCATCCTGCGCAGCACGTGTGGGTTCCAGGACGGCCGGTGGGTTCATCACATCGCCGCGGAGACACGCTTCTCGATGAAACGTGTACCGCTGGACGACAACGTCGAGGCGGACGCCGACGCTCGGCTCGAAGCGCTGCTGACCCGGGACCGTCAACGGGCCTTCGATCTGCTGCACGAACCGGCATGGCGGGTGACCTGGCTCGAAGAGGCCGACGGTCACGGAAGCATGGTCTGGACGGTACACCACCTCCTGGTGGACGCGGTGTCGTCGATCGTGGTGCTCGCTGATGTCTTCCGCCGGTACGACGAGGTGCTCAGCGGACGCGGAGAACCGGCTGAGGACCGCCCCGCGCTGAGCTTCGGCCACCACGCCAACGCTCTGGCGGGGAATCCGCCCGGTCCGGCCGCGGTGGCGTTCTGGAACGAGTACATGTCAGGCATCTCAAGAGTCGAACCCGTGCCCTTCGCGCGGGGCCACACGGGCGCGGCGAGCAGACGGAACCGGGGGAGCAGCACGGCCTGGTGGCAGGTGCCCGCCGAGTTGTCCGGCCGGCTGGCCGCCCGCGCCGCCGACTGCGGCGTGACGACGACCACGTTGTTCTACGCGGCGTGGGCGCTGGTGCTCAACCGCTGCGGGATGGAGGGCGACGTGGTGCTCGGCTGCCCCCTGAGCACCCGCGATCGCGACCGAGAGGGCGAGATGGCCGGCCCGGCTGTCAAGATAGTCCCCCTTCGGATCACGGTTCCCTACGCGACGCCGGTCGACGAGTGGCTGCGGTCCATCCGCCGTAACGAGCGGAGCCGGAGACCCTACCTGGCCGTGTCCACCGACTCGTTGCTGGCCGATCTCGACCAGAGCCTGGTGGGCGGGCCCTTCTCCACCGTGGTCCAATGGCTGCCCTATCCGGTGCACGAACAAGTCGACCGGCAGGGCCACGGCCCGGTGCCGCGCCGCTACCAGCTGATCCAGCAGCACGCCGTCCCTCTGGTACTGGACCTCTACGACACCGAACGGGGCATCGAGGCCCGGCTGCAGGGACACGCCGACCTGTTCCCCGACGCGATCCTGAACCGCGCCCTCGAATGGCTGCGCGGCGCGCTGGAGGGGCTGTCGGCGCACGGAACCGTCGTGGGAGAGGTCGGGCTCCTGGACGCCGGGGAACGCGCCCTGGCTCTGGCCCGCGGCAGTGCGGGCGAGGAGCCCCTGCCTCCTGCCGCGGTGCATGAGCTGCTGGGTACGGGAGTCGAACCGGACCGGCCCGCCGTCGGCTGTGGAGACGTGGTCCTCTCGTACGGAGACCTGCGCGAACGCTCCGACCGGCTCGCCTGGTTCCTGCACGACGCCGGAGTGACCCGTGGTGATGTCGTGGGAGTGTGCCTCGGCCGTACGGTCGAGGCCGCCGTCGCGGTGTGGGCAGTGCTCAAGTCGGGTGCCGCCTACCTCCCGCTGGACCCGAGGCTTCCAGCGCGCCGGATGGGGGCGATGATCGCCGACAGCGGCGCGAGCGTCGTGGTGTCCGACATCGCCACGCTCGCCGGACTGCCCGAGGGGGTGTTCCGTCCAGCGCGGCTCGCCGTCCTGGACGGGGCTGACGCACCCGCGATCCGCGGGGCCCGGGAGGCAGCCCTGCCACGGGTGTGCGGGTCCGATCTGGCCTACGTGATCTTCACATCGGGCTCCACGGGCCGGCCCAAGGGTGTGGCGGTGGAACACCGGTCGCTGCTCAACCTCGCCGTGGTCCAGGGCCGTCGCTTCGGCATGACGCCGGCCGACCGGCTGTTGCAGTTCTCCTCCTTCAGTTTCGACATGTCGATCGGCGACATGTTCTTCACCTGGATGGCGGGCGGCTACCTCCAGATCGCCACCGGCGAGGAGCGCATGGGCCGGGAACTCTTCGACCGTCTCCGAGCATCCCGGATCACATCCGTGATGCTCCCTCCCGCCGCCCTCGCTTCGCTCCCATGGTTCCCGGGGGCCCTGCCTGAACTGCGGACCGTCCATGTGGGGGGCGAACACTTCGGCGCGGACCTGGTGCGACCCTGGGCCGCGGACCGCCGCGTGGTGGCCGTTTACGGGCCGACGGAATGCACCGTGCTCTCCACACTCGCGGAGTACCGCCCTGGATCGGCGCCCTTGCTCGGTTTCCCGTTCCCCAACACCCGGACGTACGTGCTGGACAGCCGCTTGGAACCGGTACCGGCCGGCGTGGTGGGCGAACTGTTCATCGCCGGCACCGGGGTGGCCCGCGGTTATGCCGGACGCCCAGGGCTCACGGCGGAGCGATTCGTCGCGGATCGTTTCGGCCCACTCGGTGAACGTATGTACCGCACGGGTGACCTGGTGC
This sequence comes from Streptomyces sp. NPDC031445, assembly GCF_055581365.1. NCBI lineage: Bacteria > Bacillati > Actinomycetota > Actinomycetes > Kitasatosporales > Streptomycetaceae > Streptomyces > Streptomyces sp. NPDC031445. The sequence continues at coordinate 38,152 of NZ_JBVIJO010000020.1, read as the reverse complement.
GCCGGAACGCGGAGGGCGCTCTGGAGTTCGTCGGCCGTAGCGACGGCCAGGTGAAGATACGCGGCTTCCGGATCGAGACGGGTGAGATCGAGCAGATGCTGTGCGCCCATCCGGGGATCAGCCGGGCAGTGGTCTCCGCCCGCCCCCAGGAGGGACAGGGGGACGCGCGGTTGGTGGCCCATGTCAGAGGAGCCGGTCCTGTGGACGGGACTCCGGCGGCGCCACCCGCTGACGGCGTACTGCGGACCTGGCTGCGCGAGCACCTGCCTTCCTACATGGTGCCCGAGGTGTTCGTGGCGGTGGAATCGATCCCCACCACGGCGGCGGGCAAGGTGGACCGGGCCGCGCTCCCCGCGCCGCACCGGGACAGACCCAGCACCGGGCAGGTCTACGTGGCGCCCCGCACCGAGACCGAACGGCTGCTGGCCGAGGTCTGGGCCGAGGTTCTGCACATCGACACGGTGGGCGTCCACGACACGTTCTACGACCTGGGCGGCAACTCCGTCCGGATGATCGCCGTCCACGCGAGGCTCAGTGAAAAAGGGCTGGGCACAGGTCTGACACTCACCGACATGTTCGGTTTCCCGACGGTCGCCGCGCTGGCGTCCCGCCTCCAAGGCGGCCCCGGCCCCGCCGTTCCTCCGGACAGTGGTGATCCCGCCACACGCGGCGAGGACCGGCACAGGCGTCTGAGGCGGCTGCGGGACCGGCGGTCCAAGGACACGGATGGAAAGGAGTCCCGATGACCGACAGCGACCTCTCGTCGACCATAGCGATCGTCGGAATGAGCGGGCGTTTCCCGGGCGCCGAGAACCTCGGGCAGTTCTGGGAGAACCTGCGCGACGGCGTGTGTTCCATCACCGACTTCACACGACAGGAACTCGTCGAAGACGGTGCCGACCGCGCCGGCCTCGCCAAGGACGACTACGTGCCGTCGAAGGGTGTGCTCACCGATGCGGACCGCTTCGAGGCGGAACTGTTCGGCTTCAGCCCCCGGGACGCCGCCGTGCTCGATCCCCAGCACCGGTTGTTGCTGGAAACGGCCTGGTCGGCCCTGGAAGACGCGGGCTACAACCCGTTGCAGGTGCCGGAGACAACCGGTGTGTACGTCGGCGGCGGTCTGAGCGAGCACGCGATCGCCGCCCAAGCGGACGCGCACCTGGTGGAGACGCTGGGAAGGACGCAGGTCAGACTGCTCACCGACAAGGACTTCCTGGCCTCCTGGATCTCCTACCGGTTGGGCCTGCGCGGGCCGAGCATGGCGGTGCAGACCGCCTGCTCCACCTCCCTGACGGCGGTCCACCTGGCGGTTCAGAGCCTGCTCCTGGGGGAGTGCTCCCTGGCTCTGGCGGGCGGGGTCACCGTGGACACGACCGCCAAGCGCGGATACCTCTACCGGGCGGGCGGGATCTTCTCCCCGGACGGCCGCTGCCGGCCCTTCGACGAACACTCCGGTGGCACCCTGCCCGGCAACGGGGTCGGCCTTGTCGTCCTGCGCAGGTATGAGGACGCGCTCCGCGACGAGGACACCGTCCACGCGCTGATCCGAGGCTCCGCGGTGACCAACGACGGGGTCGCCAAGATCAGCATGACGGCGCCCGGAATCGAGGGACAGACGCATGCGATGGTCGAGGCCCTGGCCGCAGCGCGGGTAAAACCGCAGGACATCCAGTACATCGAGATGCACGGCACCGGCACCGCACTGGGCGACCAGATCGAGATCAAGGCCGCGACCGCCGCGTTCGCCACCGCGTCGGACGAGACGGCACGCTGCGCGATCGGCTCGGTGAAGTCGAACATCGGTCACCTGGACGCCGCGGCGGGGATCTCGGGTCTGCTGAAGACCGTTCTCATGATGAAGCACGGGCAATACGTGCCCACCGCCAACTTCTCCCGGCCCAATCCGGAACTGGAGCTGGAGAAGACTCCGTTCCATGTGGTGGAAGAAGCGGCCCCTTGGCCACGCCCCGAGCGGTCCCGGCGCATGGCCGGTGTGACGTCGGTGGGAATGGGCGGAACGAACGTACACGTGGTTCTGGAGGAGGCGCCGGACCGGGCGGAAGCCGCCGACGCCCGCACCGAGGCACAGCTCCTCCCGCTGTCGGCCCGGACCGAACGCAGCTTCCGAGCGGGTGCCGAGGCGCTGAGCAGGTACTTCCGCGGCCCGGACCGGGCCCTGCTCGCGGACGCCGCCCGGACATTGCAAACGGGCCGATCCGAACTGGGCGTCCGGGGGTTCGTCGTCGCTGACGATCCGCTGCGAGCCGCCGAGGGGTTCGGAAAGCTCGCCGGGTCGGATCACCTCCGGACCGTCGATGCCCTGGATGCGCCGATCTTCCTCTTCCCCGATGGGCAGGCGTGGTACCGGAGCATGGGCGAGGAGATGCACCGGAGGTTCCCCGTCTTCCGTGACGCCCTGGAGGAGTGCGCCGAGTACCTCGCGCGGCGCCATGGGCTGGAAGCGCGGGCGTGGCGGCACGACGCGGGAACACGCGATGATCCCGCGAGGACGATGAGCCTGCGGCACGCGTCCGTGTTCAGCACCCAGTACGCGGTATCCACTCTGTGGACGAGCTGGGTCGGCATCCCCGCGGCGGTGGTGGGCCAAGGGCTGGGGGAGTACGCGGCTGCGGTGCTGGCCGGGGTTTTCACCCGCGAGCAGGCCCTGGACCTGGTGGTCGCGCAAGCCGGACTGGTCGGCCGTACCGAAGCGGGGCGGATGCTCACCGTCGCGATGCCCGAATCCGAGGTGACCGGGCTGCTGTCCGACGGTGTCTCACTGGCAGTCTCCCACGGCCGGCACGGGTGTGTGCTCTCCGGCCCGGCAGCCGCGGTGGATCAGGTCGCCGACCGACTGGCGAAAGCCGGCGTGGCCTGCGGACTCGTCGACACACGCTACGCACCGCACTCCTCGACGATGGACAGGATCCTCGACGACTTCGAGGCGGTCGTGGCGGCCACAGGCCCCCGTCGGCCCTCGCTGCCTTACGTCTCCGCGGTCTCCGGAGGGCTGGTCGATGCGCAGCGCCTGGCCACCGCCCGCCACTGGCGTGAGCAGCTGCGGACCACCGTCCGGTCGGACGAGGCGTTGAGGCAGGCGGTCCGGACCTTCGACGGTCCGGTGGTGCGCATGGGGCCTGACGTGCCCGTGACCGACGAACCGGTGGCCGGCGACGCCGGTCTGCCCGTGCACGCCGCTCTCGGTGCGGCCGACGAGGCGGCGATCACCTTGTCGGCCTTGGGTGAGGTCTGGCTGAGCGGAGGGCGGATCGACTGGCCGGCCCTGACCGCGACGGATGCGAAGAGGGCTCATCTGCCCGGGTACGTCTTCGACGGAACTCATCAGGGTGCCCTGAGACCGGGGCCCCGGCCCACGACGGACGCGGCCGCACCGGACGGTGGCCCGCTGAGCCCCTCTGGTGTGCCGGGCCCGAGCCGAGCGGGGCAGCGGGGTGATTCCGGTGAATCGCTCCGGATCCGTATCGGCGAACTCCTGCAGGAGGCCCTGGGCGCCGATCAGGACAGGTTCGGGTCGTCTTTCCTCGACCTGGGAGGTGACTCCTTGAGCGCGGTGCACCTGGCGAGCAGGATCCAGGAGTCGATCGGGGTCGACGTCCCCATCGAGTTCCTGGTCCAAGACGCCTCTCTGCACGAGTTGGTGGAGAAGATCGCCAGGCTGAGGGAGCACCCGGAGGAGGACCAGGGCGTCGACGATCTGCTCGCGGAGATCGAAATGGGCGGCTGAGGCACTGCTCGCGTCCCAGCGCGCGACAGCTTCCCGCTCCGCCGTACTCGCGTCGGCGGCGGAGCCCGCCCCGCAACGTATCCCGGACGGCCGGTGAAAGAATGCAGCTCGAAATCGAATCAGTACTTCCGCTCTGCCCCCTCCAAGAGGGAATGCTTTACCACGCTCTCGTCGCCGAGTCGTCCGTGGACGTCTACGTCGTCCAGACGACGATCACCATCCGGGGCGATCTCCAGGTCGATCGGATGAAAACGGCCGCCGCAGCGCTTCTGCGCCGCCATCCGGCTCTGCGCGCCGGCTTCCTGCAGCGCGCGTCGGGCCAGACGGTCCAGGTCGTTCCGAAGGACGTCGAACTCCCCTGGGCGGAGGTGGATCTGCGGCATCTGGGTGCGGAAGACCAGTCGGAGTGCCTCACGCGCATCGAGACGGAGGACCGTGAGCGCAGGTTCGACATGGCGGCGCCTCCGCTGGTGCGCTTCACTCTGGCCCGGCTCGACGATGTGACGCACACGCTCACGTTCACCGTGCACCACGTCCTGCTGGACGGCTGGTCCCTTCCCATCGTGCTTGGGGACCTCGTGGAACTCTATGGGCAGGGCGGACCCGGTGAGACCGTGGCACCGCCCCAGCCCCCCTCGTTCCAGAGGTACATCGAGTGGCTGGCCGAGCGGGACCGCGCCGCGGCAGCAGCGGCATGGCGAGGGTACCTGCGTGGCCTGGAAGAGCCGACTCTGGTGGCCGCGCGGGACATCGACCGGATACCCGCGGTTCCGGAGCGGGAAGTGATCGAACTCTCGCGGGAATTCACCGAGGCGCTGACGGCCACGGCCCGCAGACTGGATGTGACGGTCAACACATTGGTCCAGGGCGCCTGGGCGGTGGTGCTCAGCCGGATGACGGGGCACCGGGACGTCGTCTTCGGAACGACGGTGTCCGGGCGCCCTCCGGAGATCGACGGCGTGGCCGGCATGGTGGGGCTGCTGATGAACACCCTCCCCGTGCGGGTCACCCTGGACCCGGCGGCATCGGCGACGGACACCCTCCGGCGCATGCAGAGCGCGGCGGCCGACCTGCTGCCCCACCAGTTCCTGGGACTGGCGGAAGTCCAGCGTCTCGCGGGACTCGGCAAGCTCTTCGACACCACAGCGGTCTTCGAGAACCTGCCCGCAAGCGGTGACGCCTGGGTCAGCGACACCGGCGTGGAGTTCCGTGTCCGCGCGGAGACGAACACGTCAGGCAGCATGCACTACCCGCTCAGCCTGGTGGCTTATCCCGGAGACCGGCTCCGGCTGTGGCTGAACTACCGCCCCGATGTCTTCGCGCCCACGCACGTCCGGCATTGGGCCACGGAGCTGGAACGCTGTCTCGACGCCTTCGTGACCGCTCCCGACCTGGCCCTGGGACGGATCGGCATCCTGGGTGACGACGGCCCCTGCCGGAAGACCACGGACCAGAGCATCGGCGCTACGCCCTCTCTCGGGTCCTGCGCCCACCCCACCGACCACGACTTCTGGGCACACCGGCTGCGCGAGGCACAATTCACCGCCCTGCCCCGTCAGCGGCGGCAGCTCCCTGGTCACACCGGTGACGGATGCGTCGGAGGCCCGGTCCCCGAAGCGGTACAGGAGCGCCTGCGCCTGCTCGCCGGGAGATGGGACATACCGGTACGCGCTTTCCTGCTCACCTCGCACCTGCGCGTGATGGCCCTGGTGGCCGGCACCGACGACGTGTGGACAGGAGTCGTTGTCGACGGCCCGGTGCCAGGGCCGCGGGGCGACCACGTGGTCCATGACCTCCCCCGCACACTGCCCATGCGCATGCCTCGGCGGGACGGCAGCTGGGCAGACCTGGTACGCGGGACGGCGGCCCTCGACGGCGAGATCCACGCCCGCCGCAGCTTGCCCATGGAGGAAGTGCTCCGTGTGGCGGGGCAGCCGAAGCTGTTCGAAACGACCTTCACCTACAGCCGGTCCCGCGACGAACGTGGCAGCACCAGCGCGGACGGCGTCGAGGCGGTGGACGCACGGCGCGCCGTGGAGACCCGGCTGCCGTTCCGTGCGGAATTCCGGGCGGCCCCCGACGACGGCGGGCTGAGCCTCGAACTGCGCTATGACGCACGCGAATTCTCCCGCGAGCGGATCGAACTCATCCACGGCTACTACCTCGCGGCCCTGGCGGAGATGGCCTACCAGCCGGACAGCCGGCACGGCGCCGCCACGCTGCTGTCCGTCCCGGAACAACAGCAGCTGAAGCTGCGGAACCACACGGAACGGCGAGTGCCGTCGGTCCTGCTGCCGGAGCTGTTCCAGAACCAGGTCGCGAAGACCCCGCACGCCACGGCTCTCACATACGAGGGCGAGAACGTGTCGTACGGCGATCTGAACGCCCGTGCGAACCGATTGGCTAGGCTGCTGATCGCGCACGGCGCTGCCGCGGAAACCGTGGTCGCCATCGTGTTGCCGCGCGGTGTGGACGTCGTGGTGTCCATGCTCGCCGTCCTCAAGGCAGGCGCCGCCTATCTGCCGATCGACTCCGACCACCCGGCTGAGCGCATCACCGGAATACTCCTTGATGCGGCTCCCGCCCTGCTGATCACCAACGACGCGGTTCGCCAGGTGGTTCCCACGGGCGCCGGCACGTGGCGGATCGTGTCCCTCGACCACGCGGGAACGCGACGAGAACTGGGGTGCCACAGCGGCAGCGACCTCACGGACGCCGACCGGCGGGGGGCCCTGTTGCCCGCACACCCGGCGTACGTCATCTACACGTCCGGATCCACAGGGCGCCCGAAGGGCGTCGTCATCCCGCACGCCGGTCTGACCAACCTCCTGGCCGACCTGGAGACGCGGGTCTCGCTCACCCCCGATGACGTGCTCGTCGCCATCACCACGGTGGCGTTCGACATCGCCGTTCTCGAGATCCATCTGCCCCTGCTGCACGGCGCCCGGGTAGTTCTCGCCGGCAGGGACGTGGTCCGCGATCCCCACGCCCTGATCGGCATTCTGAACACCACCGGTGCCACCGTCATGCAGGCCACGCCCTCGCTGTGGCAGTCGCTCATGGCGGTCGTGTCCGAGGACACGGTCGTTCCACGAGGGCTGCGTGTCCTGGTCGGTGGAGAGCCGCTGCAGGCCACCACCGCGGCGCGGCTGCGGGCCCTCGGCCCCGTCCTGAACCTGTACGGCCCCACCGAGACGACCGTGTGGTCGACGGCAGCCCGCCTCGAAGCTCGGCGTGACGGCTCCGTTCCCCCCATCGGCCGGCCCCTCGCCAACACACGCGTCTACGTGCTCGACGGCCACCTGCGGCCGGTTCCGGTGGGAACGGCCGGCGAACTCCACATCGCCGGAGCCGGTCTCGCCCGCGGGTACCACGAGCAGGCGGTCGGCACAGCCGAACGCTTCGTGGCCAATCCCTTCGAGGACGGCGGGACACGTATGTACCGCACCGGAGACGTCGTCCGGTGGAACGAAGACGGCGAACTGGAATTCGTCCGCCGCTCGGACCAGCAGGTGAAGATCCGCGGCCACCGGGTCGAAATCGGTGAGGTGCAGGCGGCTCTGGCCGCTCAACCCGGCGTCGCGCACGCCGCGGTGACGGTGCGCGAGGATGCCGCCGGGATCGGACGCCTGGTGGGGTACGCCGTTCCCGTACCGGGCGGAACGATCGACACGGCCCGACTGCGCTCCGCCCTGGGCTCCGTGCTGCCCGCCGCCGCCGTGCCCACCGCGTTCGCCGTACTGGACGAGCTGCCGCTCACACCCCACGGCAAACTGGATGTCGGCAGGCTCCCCGTCCCGGATCTCTCCGCACGGGCGTCGCATAGCCCACCGCGTACGCCGGGCGAGGGTCTGCTGGTTCAGTTGATGGCAGAAGTACTCGGTCTCCCTGGGGCCGGGGTCGACGATTCCTTCTTCGACCTCGGCGGCGACTCGCTGACGGCGGCTGTCCTGCTCAATCGCTTGCGGGCGGTGGCCCCCACCGCACTGACCATCCGGGACGTGTTCGAGGCGCCCACCGCGGCGGGGCTCGCGCAACGGTCCGCTCTGGGCGGTGGGTCGGATCCGCTCAGTGTGCTGCTGCCCCTGAGCCCGGGCGGTACGCGGCCCCCGCTGTTCTGCGTACACCCCGGGTCCGGCATCAGCTGGTCGTACGCCGGACTCGCGGCGCATCTGACCGCTGACCGGCCGCTGTACGGTCTGCAGGCCCGTAGCCTGCGCTGTTCCACGGGGCTGCCCGAGAGCGTGGAGGAGATGGCGGACGACTACCTGACCCAGGTTCGCTCGGTGCAGCCGAGCGGACCCTACTACCTGCTGGGATGGTCGTTCGGCGGGATCGTCGCCCACGCCATGGCCACCGCCCTGCAGGTGAGTGGCGAAGAGGTGGGGCTACTGGCCCTGATGGACGCCTATCCCCCTTCCGCGCTCGGCCCGTTGCCGCAGGGCCCGGAGTCGGTCAGGGACTACACCGACCGCATCACCTCGGACCTCAGTGGTCTGGCGAACGACGAGATCCAGGCCGCCGTGAGGACGTATGGCCGCAACCTACGGCTCCTGGCGCAATTCGTGCCCGCGCGGTTCGTGGGGGACCTCGTGTTCTTCACCGCGAGCGAGGAACGTCCCGAGAGCGCACCGATCGCCGGCGCATGGCAGGATCATGTCTCGGGGACCGTGGTCGACCACCCGGTGCCCGGCTCACATGACGACATGACACGTCCTGAGGCCTTGGGCATAGTGGGGCGCCGTGTCGCCTCTCTCCTGGGTCCTTGACGGTCGGTGGTGCGGCACACCCGTTCGGAAGGTCGCCAGGTATCCGCCGGGTCCGCGTTCACCTGCCGACGCCGGCGAACACGACGGGGAAGTGGGTGCCCGCGCGCTCCCAGCGGGTCAGCTGTCGCCCTCGTCCGCCGGCCCGGCCGCGTCACCGATGGCCACCCGCAGCTCATGCATCCCTTGCAGGATGTCGATCAGGGCTTCTTCCGCCCCGCTCAAGGCACGTCGGGTTCCCTCCTCGTCGTCACGGTCCGCGTGCAGCTGGGCGCCGAGCGCGTACACCGCTGTCATGACCGCGGCGAAGGCGGATTCCCGACCGGGTGGCAGGTCCTCCCCCTCGGGTTCGGAGACCTGCACCGCGGTGCGCTGCAGGCGGTTCGTCAGGACGTTGACCGCGAGGTCGGGGTTCCTTCCCAACCGCTCCCCCCAACCGAGCAACGTCTCAAGGACGTCCTCGATCTCCCCTTCCTCGGTCAGCCGGGTCGCGACGGTGATCTCCAGCTCCGTCTTCGCCAGCAGACTCCCCAGCAACCGCAGGCGCTCCTCTTCCCGCGGCCCCTCGGGTCGCTTCTTCGGCTCCGGCTCCGGCTCAGCCGCCAGAGCGACCAGCGCCGCGTGGATCTGCTCAGCACTCACCGGCCGCTCGCTACTGGTGCTCACGCTTCCAGTCTCACCCAGCGGATGCGTACCCGCCCCCGCGGCACGTCGCGAGTCCCCGCGAGTTCCACCACCCAGACCAACAACCAGCCGGTGCCGGCGTGAGGATGGCATCGCCACGATGAGCCGGCAGGGGCCGGTGCATCATAGGGGTGGTCGGGATCGCTTGTCATGGAAGGGACAGAAGCGTGGACGGTCACGGCGCCGGGTTACGGTACTTCCGGCCGCTGGAGCATTGCGAGGGTTTCCTGGGCGGCAAGGCCGAACGGCTGCGGGCGCTGCTGCGAGCAGGCCTGCCGGTGCCCGAGGCGTACGTGCTGACGCACGCCGTACTCGAAACGTCGAGTACGGAAGAACTCCTGGCCGACGCGCGAGAACTCCTCTCCGTCGCCTTCCGCGAGGGAGCGGCCGTGGTCGTACGCAGTTCCGCCGCGGGCGAGGACAGCCCCCTGGCTGCCGCGCCCGGCGTGTACGACTCTTATCTGAACCGTCGGACACCCCATGAGATCGTGGAGGCTGTGGGCCGGGTGCGTGCGGCGCTGCACGCGGCCGACGCCGAAGCGTACCGGCAGCTGCTGGGAGACACCCGGCAGCCCGTGATGCACGTGGTGGTGCAGCGCATGGCGGAGTGTTCCATGTCAGGGGTCCTGTACACCCAGGACCCCTTCTCGGACGGGCCCGCCGTGCGTGTGGAGGCGTCCCGCGGGCTGGGTACGCCTGTTGTCGCGGGGCTCGGCGCCGAACACGCATGGGTGCTTCCCACCCCAGGCCGGCCTGTGGTGCCGCGCGGATCACAGTCATGGACCATCGCGCACGGCAGCGGTCTGCCTGCCCTGCTGACCCGGCTGGCCGTCGTTCTGGAGGACATGTTCGGCAGACCGCAGGATGTCGAGTGGGGATTGGAGGAGAACGCTCTGTGGGTGTTCCAGTCCCGAGACATCGTCGCGTCGGCTTTCCCGCTTCCGCCGGCCCGGCTGCGGCCCGCGTCGTGCGCCGGTGGGGTGCGGGTCACGCCGTTGTCACGGGGGTATGCGATCGGGGTCCTGAGTACGGTCGGGGAGGGTGCCACAGGCCCGGGGAAGCTGGTCGTTCTCGATGCGATGCCGACCGCCGCGGAACTGAGGGGCCTGCGGGACGTGGGCGGGATCCTCGTGCGCCGTGGCAACGTGCTGTCGCATTCCGCGGCCCTGTGCCGGGAGTTGGGCGTACCCATGGCCCTGTTGCCGGAGGGCTGGACGGTGCAGCACGGGGAGATGCTGCTGGATGCGGTGGCCGGACGTCTCATCCGGCTGTGTGAACTCTCGGCGCACGATCGGCGGCTGGCAGCGCGGGCGGTACGGCGTCGGCCGGGAGGGCGGGACACGGCACGTCAGAGCCGCGTCGCACCGAGGGTGCGGTGACCGGTACGGGACCCCTCGCCGTCCCCGGTCGGTGAGGGGACCTTCGGAGGTGCCGTCCGCGACCACATGGCGCAGGTCCGGGGAGCCGTAACCGGGTATCCGCGTCGGAGCCGTCGCGTGTCGGTCAGAGTCGCCGCAACCGCAAGGATGTGCCGACCTCCCAGCCAACAGCCGGGACGCCCTGCCATCTCACCCGGCCGATCTCATGCAGGCCGAGAGAGCTGCCCGGATAGACCACCCAGGAGCCGTCATCGAAGTCCATCATCCGCTCCCCGTAGGTTGCCTCGATGTACCGTCCACCCGCCTCGACCCGGAGCCGTTCGCCGGGACACAGGTCGTCCATGGAGCACAGGAACTTGGCGTTGCCGAAATTGTCCACGTGGACGATCAGCCCCTCCGACAGGGGAGTGGGACGGATTCGCTCGGGGGAGAACGGTTTGCCCAGATCGGCCAGTGGAACACCGCGTACCAGCGCGCCCACGGCAGGGGCATGCACGTACTTCCCCCCGAATGGCACATAGCCCGGATCCGGTATCTCGACGCATTCGGCCACCCCGAAGTCGGACGCCAGCCACCCTAGGGCCCCTGTGTTCGCCCCGACAAGCAAAAGCTCCTGCCGGGCGGTTCGCACGACCAGCCGCTCCGTACGCACACGGATACTGTTGACGACACACATGATCACGGTGCCCGGCCAGGCGAACTCCGCGACCAGGCGGGTCAGGAACGCCGCGTTCACGACGGAGAACGGTTCGGCTGCCACTAGTGGATCAATCTGTACGTCGGCCGGCGGGACCTCGGCTCGCGCAGCTCCCAGAATCACGGATCGTAACTCCAAAAAGGCGACATCCGTGCAATCCGACACCACGACGACACGTTCCACGGTGAATACGATTCCCTTCATGCTGTCGAAAGGCGAAACGCGGTTTTCACTTGTGCCGACAGGACGGCACGCGCCCAAGCGCCCCTGGTCGGCCATCCGTACCGTGTCGTCGGGGCCGAGATGGCCGGGCTGACCACCCATAGGCGATGTGGAATACGTTGAACCGTACCAACGCGATGGATGCCCTGCCACCCTGAGCTGCGCAATTGCCAATTTAAGAAGGAGGATTGCGCGCTCAGTCGAGGCGAGATAGGTTTGATTGCGCAGCGGGCATGCCCAAGGATTCGTCCCGGCGCTCGGGAGGGGGCAGTGACGGATAGGATGATCTTCAATCAGTTAGCGCATGCCAGACGTTATTTCGAGGCGAAAGCGGCTGGCTACGACGCGGACGCGCGCGGACCCTACGGCAAGTTGACGGACGCCCTGCTCGCCGAGTCCTTGCATCTGTCCGTCATCTCGCGGCTTCCCGACGGGTTTACCTTCCTCGACGTCGGAGGGGGGACGGGGCGCTGGACGGAGCTGCTCGTCACCGCACGTCCGGACTGCTCAGGCGTCCTGCTCGACGTGAGCCCGGGGATGGTGGACCGTGCCGAGGAACGGGCACGCGAGCGCGGATACACCGACCGCGTCCGACACGTTCGCGGTGATGTCGACGCGGCGGGAGAACTGGTCGCCGGGATGACGTTCGACCTGATCATCAATAACCATCATCTCCTGGGATTCTTTCACTCGCCGGAACTCGTTCTCGGGTCCCTCGTCCCGTTGCTGTCGGACCGAGGCTTGATGGTATCCGTGCTGCCCAGCCGCTGGCACGCCGCCTGCGGAGACCTGGCCGTCGGAAACGCGGAACGGGCCCGCAGGAGCCTGTGCGGGTTCTCCTGGGAAGCCAGTGACGCGCCCTACGGGCACCTCTTCACGCCAGGTGAGATACGCATGCTGCACACGGCATCACAACTCACCGTCGATGTGCTGATCGGTTTCCCTTGCCTCATTTATCCCACCCCGCCGGGCGCCTCCACGGAATCGTCCGGATCCGTCGAGGAGTTCCTGCGGGACGAGGCTTTCTTCCAGCAAGTTCTCGCCATGGAGACCGAACTGCTGATCGACCCCGACGCGGGAGCGCGGGGTGCCAACCTCTTCGTCGTGGCGTCTCGTGAGTGAAGCCGAACGGTGTCATGGCGACTCACGGAAGGCGAGGGGGGCGGCGATCTGTTCCAGCAAGCGAGCCGTCCGCTCGGCCTCGGGCACGTCCAACGCGCTCAAGGACTTGTGCGCCTGGGTGAGATTGGCACGAGCCTCCTCGGTTCGGCCGAGGGACAACTGGATGTGACCGAGCACCATCAGGGCCTGATTGTGGTTGCGCAGGTTACCGGCTCGCTCGCAGAGACGGACGCCGAGCGTGGCCTCGTCCAGTGCGCGTTCCAGATCCCCCAACGCCCGTAGGGAGTCGGCGAGACGGAAGCGCGCCTGCGCCTCTCGTCTTCGCAGACGCGCCGCGAGGGACACCGCCAGCGCCTTTTCCTGCCACTCGACGGCCCGCGTCAGGTCGCCGATCGTGTGGTGGGCGAGTCCGAGGATGTAGTAGGCGTAGGCGGTCGCGGAATCCCGCAGTGCCGTCGATCCGGACAGGATGTCCTGGCAGATGCCTATCGCCGTATCGATCTCGCCCATGTTGACGTGCAGGAGCGCACTGTTCAGCGTGGTGGTGATCTCACCGTTGCGATGCCCCAGGCGCCGGGCGATGGCGATCGCCTCGTCATAGTGGTGAACAGCTTGCGCGAAGCTCCCGCGCATCTGCAGCTCAAGAGCCCGGTCGTTGAGCGCCTGGCGGAGGATCGCCATGTCACCCGACTCACGGCAGAGCTGGACGGCGAGGGCCGCCTGCTCACGTGCCCGTGCGAACCTGCTCGTGGCGAGGGCGATCGTGCCTTCCAGGAATCGGGCACGTCCTTCCGCCTTCTTGTCCCCGCATCGCATCGCCGTGACGGACAGCAGTTCCGTGACTTCTGCCCAGGCGCCGACGCCGACGTCGGACTGAAAAGCGCTCAAGGCGATGAGCATGTCGACGGCTGACGCGAGCAGGGCGCCAGGGGCCTCACCCTGGTCGCTCCTCAGGGAGTCTGTCAGCACTCCCCGAGCGACCTGCGCGGCCAGCGAAAGTATGGTCTCTCCTTCTTCCCCCGCCCAGACGCGAGCTCCCCCCACCGTGGCGAATCGCCGGCCGGAGACCGGGCTTCGCGTCAGTGCTTCCCGTACGGGGTCGACAGTGGCCAAGCCGAACGCGTTCACCGCTGTGGCTACGAGGTGGTCAAGGAGCCTGCGTACCGCTGTCTGCTCGGTGCCCGCGGGTCTTTTGTGCCGGGCGAACGAACGCAGCAAGCTGTGGAAGCGGTACCTGCCGGCACAGGGGGATTCCAGCATCGCCGCGTCCACGAGGGATTCCAGCAGCTCCTCGGCAGCCACCTCTTCACAGTCCAGCACCGCGGCCGCGCAGGAGAGCGAGAGCTCCGGGCTCGATATGGACGACAGCAGGCACAGGCCCCGGGTCTGCTGCTCGGTGAGCTGCCTGAAGGTGACGTCGAACGCGGTGGCGACGGCCTCGTCACCGATTCTGAGTTCGTTGATCCGTCTCTGCTCGTCACTGACACGGGCGGCGAGTGACGCGATGGACCAGGAGGGGCGTGCGGCCAGCCGGGCGGCCACGATCCTGACGGCGAGCGGCAGGAACCCACACGACTCCATGAGTTGCAGCGTGGCGTCCCTCTCGGCCGCGACGCGTTCGGCGCCGATGGCGCGCGCCATGAAGTCGAGTGCCTCGGCCGGGTGGAACACTCCCAGCTCCGCCTGGAGGGCCGCGGGCAAGCCGCCCAGGCGGGCACGGCTGGTGATGAGGACTCCGCAGTTCGCTTCGCCCGGTAGCAGCGGCCGGACCTGGCTCGCTGCCTGGACGCCGTCCAGGACGATCAGGACGCGCCGGTGATCGATCATGGTCCGGAAGAGTGCTGTCCGCTCCGTCAGCGTTCCCGGCATGTGCTCCTGCCGCACACCGAGCGACGTGAGGAAGCCGGCCAGGACGGTGTCGGGTCTGACCGCGGAACCGTCGCCGGACTGCAGTTCCGCGTACAGTTGGCCGTCCGGATATGTGTCACGCACCTTGTGCGCCACGTGAAGGGCGAGAGCGGACTTCCCGACACCTCCCATGCCTACGAGGACGACGACGGGCAGGGCGGAGCGCTTCGCGACGGTCAGCGCGGAAGCGAGCGTCGTCGACAGATGAGACCGGCCGACGAAGTCGCTCGGCTGGGGAGGCAGTTGCCTGGGCTCCCGTCGCGCGGCGGGGGTGTCAACCGTCTTCTGCTGCGGGAGGGCCAAGCCGGCGGAAGCCGCCGGGAGCACGGCACCCCGCGGATACCGCGCACCGTTGACGGTTTGGAGAGCCGGGGCGAGTCCGGGGTCGCCGTTCAATATGCGCTGGTGCAGCTCCGCCAGCTCGGAGCCGGGCTCGACCCCCAACTCGTCGATGAGCACCTTGCGCGCATCGCGGTACGTCGTCAGCGCTTCCGCCCGCCGTCCGGCCAACTGCTGGGCACGCATCAGCAGACAGTAGAGCCGTTCCCTGAGGGGGTGCTGGTCGATCAACGAGTGCAGCTCGGAGACGTATCCCCTGTCGAGCCCGAGGCCGAGCCCCAAGTCGATGCGTTCTTCCACCAGCGACAGACGCAGTTCGTTGAGCCGGTGTCGCTGGCCGGCTGCGAACGGACCGGGGATTGCCGCGAGAGGCTCCCCCCGCCACAGTGCGAGTGCGCTCTCGACCGCTTCGTAGGCACGGCCGGCGTCATCCGCGCGCCGGGCCCGCTCCGCCGTGCGGGAGTAGCCCTCCGCCTGGCAGTAGTCGATATGTGTGTCGGGCACCTGGAGCTGGTAACCGTCCCCGACCGATACCAGGATGCGTGGAAAGGTGCCGTTCGCCTCCAGTACCTTGCGCAGCCGCCAGGCATACGTACGCAACGTGGTGACGGCCGAGGCCGGTTCGTCCGTGCCCCACAGTGCTTCCACCAGGTCCACGGCGGTCGCGGATCGGCCGGCACGGAACAGCAGTGCGCAGAACATGGCCTGGAGCTGTGGCCCGCCCAAGTTGACTTCCGTATCGCCCCGGTATACGTGTAACGGCCCCAGCACGGACACATTGATGTGAGTCACGATCCCCCCTTGGCCGGTGTCGCCCTGCTCTGGAGCGGTGAGGTATCTCGCAAGATGGTATGCGACTGCACGCTGTGGTTGCCGCCCCTGTGCAGAGCAGGCCGCTCTTGTCGTGCTGACATCCTTCACGAAAGTGTGCAATCCGTGCGGCTTCAGGACTCGTAGAGGGATGCCAGTCTGTCCGGCGTGCGAAGGGCGACCGCCTTCCACCCCTCGGGGGGCTCGGGACCGATGTGGTAGGCGATGTACGGCTCGCTGGCCCGGCGGGTGCTTTCACATACGCGTACCTGATCCCCCGGAGTCAGCGCCAGGAGCTGGAGACACCGGTCCGACACCTCGCCGACCACGACGGGACGGTCCGGCTGTCCGGGGCGGAAGAGCAGGCACGCCTCGCCCGTCGCCACGGCGACGCGGAGGCGCGTGCGGGTTCCGGCGGTCCACGTTTCGCGTCCGGTGGGGTGGTGAAGCCGGTCTCGCATGGCTAAGGCCGCCTTCACCGCTCGGGTGGCATGGTCTTCGTACGGGCCGGCAGCGCCGAACAGCGCTGAGAAGACCGGCTCCATCGCTCTGCCGATTCGCCCTCCGTACCGCTCGCACTCCTGGTGCACCACCGCCTCGACGGTCCGCATCACGTCCTCGATCGCGGGTGGGTCCTGATCGGGTACGTCACCGCCGGCCCACACCAGCACCATGCTGAGGCGTGTGCGTTCCGGCACCGATCGCCTCGCCGTGTGCGGAAGGGGGACGACCGCGGCCACAGGGGTGAGCCCCGACTCGCTGTGCCCACCACTTTGCTGCGACTCGGTCGTATGGGACGCGTGAACCGCACCGGCACGGGGTAAGGCTGCCCGTCTGTGGCGCGCCGTCTCTCTCGGGCGTGCCGCGCCGGTCCGAGGTCCCTCGACGAGGGCTGTGTCCACGACCGGCCGCGACGGTGGCTCCAGTTCGGGCGCCTGGTCGAGTATCGCCCGCTCGAGTCTCTGCAGCGCCCGTGAGGGCTCCAGGCCGTACTGCTCGACCAGGTCACCCCGTATCCGCTGGTAGACGGCGAGCGCATCGGTCTGCCTGCCACTGCGGTACAGCGCCAGCATGAGCTGGCCGCACAGCCGCTCCCGTGTGGGCTGTGCGGCAACGGCCGACTGGAGTTCGCCCAGCACGTCCGTGTGTCTGCCACGTCCGAGTTCGGCCTCGAAAAGATCCTCCAATGCGCTGAGACGCTCGCTCTCCAGATGATCCAGCTCGGTCCAGCGCAGGCCGTCCTCCGCGAGATCGACGAGCGCGGGGCCGCGCCACAGTCCGAGTGCCTCCCGCAGCACCCGTGCCGCCGACTCGTGAGAGCCGGCGGTCAGGTGGGTCCGGCCCTGTTCCACGGCGTTCTGGAAGCGGAACAGGTCGACGGTCTCCGGGGCGACGCGCAGCTCGTACCCGGGCGTGCGGGTCAGCAGCTTCACCCTGCCGTCCGGGTCGGCGGACGCCAGCGTACGGCGCAGGGCACCCACGGCGTTCTGCACCATCTTCCGTGCGGTGGGAGGCGTGTCCTCTGGCCACAGCGCGACGAGCAGTCTCCGGGTGGACACGACACGATTGGCGTGGAGCAGCAAGTATGCGACCACTCTTCGCTTGATCACTCCACCCAGCGGGACGGGAGCGCCGCCCACGGATACCTGGAGTGGGCCGAGCAGTTCGAAGTTCACGACACCTCACTGTCCGTCTTGCCCGCCATGTGTCTCCCATCCGAGCCACCGAACGGGCCGGTGGTTGCGATCCCGGAGCGGTGCGCGGCACCACGACCGAGGCTGTCGGCCGACAGCCGGTGATGCCTGGGACCGCTCATCCGGACGCTGAGCCCGCGTCGCACTGTGCGGCATGCGGGCCTGGGGGCGCGGTGTCTCATGACGGCATGGTGGATCCTCTCCGCACTCTGCACCGGCGGATCGGCGCGGTACGTAAAGACCTGGGCGGCAGGCCGAGGTTGGTGACCGTGAGGTTACTTGACGCGCCAAACAGCCCACGTGTCGACCTTCCGGGGTTTTCTGTTTTCCGCAACCGGGATCGAGGCGGCGCCGACCGTCGCTGTCCGGGCAGCGTCCGAGGCCGCACGGTACGCGTCCGGGAAGCGTGGCGGCGTCTCGGGGTAACCGCCTGGCAACGCGAGTCGACCATGGTGTGGGACCACGGGGAACCCCGGTAACGGCACGGGAATTGTGGACGTCACGATCCGGAACTGCCGATTCCCGGAGGGTTCCGCACGGCACCTACGGTGGTCACCGTGCTGAGTCAAACGCTCCCCGAGCGGGGCCCGGTTCCCATCCCGGACGCGGCGGCCCCGCTCATGGCCCTGGATCGCGGTGCGTCCAAGACGCGTTCCGCTCAGGTACCCGCTACTGTGACCGGGCCTCCCGCCCCGCAGCCGAGATCGTGTCCGATGCGGCCGGGTCACGCGCGGTCCCAGCGGGTGCTCGGGACCGCGCGTCCGGGCGTGGACGGGGCGGACACGCTCTTCGACGGCCGGACCGTCGCTCCCGGCTGCAGCCGACGAGTGACCGCAGGGGCCGTCGCACCATCCGGAAGAGCGCGTGCGCTACGCGCTCGTCCGTGACTTCACGGACCACCCACTTACCTGGTCGCCCGCCGGGGCGTGAGGCCGGCGCGGTCGTACGAGAGCACCCGCGGCGGCGGAGTGCGGCGCGGCGCGGACACGTCACCATGGCCAAAGCAGTCGGCAGCACTCTCGCGGCCCTCGTCCGGCACGATCGGCCGCTCCGGGTGCGTGCCTGCTCCCCGGCCACCCGCCATCTGTGGCGAACCAGGCTCCAACGCGTGACGAACCCGCGAGCTGGACAGCGGAGAAGGAGGGCACATGCCATCGTCAGGAACACACACCGGAATCGAGACGTATCAGGTTGCGGTCTCGGTGGGAAGCGAAGTGATGCGCTGGGGATTCAAGGCGCTGCTTTCACACATCCCCGAGGTCGCGCTGGTGAGCGAAGCCGAGGTGCTGGAAGCGGCGGACGACCGGCCGGGGCAGGCACGTGTCCTCCTCGCCACGCCACCGGAGTGCCGGAGGCTGGCGACCGCGTCCTTCCCGCAAGAGAGGCGTCCCTTCGTCGTGCTCGTCGATGACGACGACTCCAGCAGGGACGTCGGCCTCCACGGAGACGTGCCGTGCGACGGCGTCATATCGATGGCCGACGCGACCGTCTCGTCCGTCAGGACGGTCCTGGAACGTGTCGTAGCGGGAGAGCTGCCCATGCCCGCGAAACTGGCACGGCAGTTACTGGCGGGCGGTGGCCGCAGACAGAGCGCGGTCGCGGGCTCCTCGGTCGTGCTCACTGCCCGGGAGAAGGAGACTCTGGATCTGCTCGCCCATGGTTACAGCAACAAGCAGATAGCGAAAGCTCTCGCGATCTCCGCCCATGGCGTGAAGCGGCTGGTGGGGGCAGTGATGCTGAAGCTGGGTGCACCGAACCGGACGACCGCCGTGATCATCGCGATGAACGAAGGACTGGTGTGAGCCGCCGGCCTCGGGACGGCAGGGCCGTGTGACCGCCGGGAGCCGGGCCGACCCCGGCGGCCCGAGGGCCACCGGGGTCGTTCGCGTTCCAGTTGCCGGCAACCGGTGCGGCGCCGGCGTACCCCTCGTCAGCGACGCTTCACGCTCACTCGTCATTCATGGCGAGTTCCGCAAGGGCCCGGACGTCGGTCTTCCCGTTGGCGGTGACGGGAAGATCGGCGTGCGTGCGCCAGCGACGCGGAACCATGGCGGAGGGAAGGCGCGCGCTCAGAAAGGCGTGCAGCTCCTCCACCGCCGGGCTGTTCTCCCGCAGGACCAGGTGCCCCACCAGTTCCCGGCCGGTGCCGTCCACCGTGCCGTCGACCGTCACGACGGCGCAGTCCGCCACCGCCTCGTGCTGGCGCAACGTGGCCTCGATCTCGCCGAGTTCCATACGCACCCCGGCCACCTTGACCTGGCGGTCCAGCCGGCCGAGGTAACGCACGAGCCCGTCCTCGACCAGCACGCTGTCCCCGCTGCGGTACAGGCGGCCGGTCGGGGAGTGGGGATCCAGTACGTCGGGGAAGAAGGCACCCCGGGTGGCCCGGACGTCACCGAGGTAGCCGATCCCCGGCGGCAGTCCGCCGACGAACAGCTCGCCGCTCTCACCGGGACGCGCGGCCCGCCACTCGTGCTCCGCCTCGCCGTTGGCGACCAGCACGTACAGCACGGTGTTGAGCACAGGGCAGCCCACCGGCAGCCGCGGTGCGGCGAGGTCGGCCGGCCGCACCGCGTGGTGGGTCACGTCGTCTGAGGTCTCCGTGAACCCGTAGGCGTTGATCAGCTTCGCCGTCGGCAGCGCGGACAGCAGCCGCCCCGCCAGCTGCGGAGTCAGTTCCTCCCCGGTGGAGACCAGACAGCGCAGGCGGTGGAGCCCTGTGTCCTGCCGGGCTCCGGCCTCCGCCAGCCACTCCAGGACGGTCGGCACCAGCTCCACGACGGTGACCCTCCGTTCCCCGAGCCGCCTGACGAGGGATCGGGGGAAGGCCATGTCCCGGTCGTCGAACACCGCGACACATCCGCCGGTCAACAGGGCGGCCGTCATCTGCCAGAGGGCGATGTCGAAGGTGAGCGGCGCGGTCAGGGCCACCACATCCGCCTGGTTCAGTTCCAGGTCCACGATCTTCGCCAGCAGATGGTTCACCATACCCCGGTGTTCCATCAGGGCGCCCTTGGGGACTCCCGTGGTCCCGGAGGTGAAGTAGGCGTAGCGGGGCTCGCCGGGATCCTCGCACCGCGCCCGCAGAGTCGCGGGCCGCACGGCGTCGACGAGGCTCCCGGGCTCCGGCAGCTCCACCAGCGGTACACCGGTGGCCTCGGCCGCGTGCGCCGCGGCCTCGGCGAGGTCCTTCGCCGCGGGAGACCGGTGGTAGGAGAGCAGTCGGCACGCGCCGCTGCGCCGGATGACATCAGTCGCCCTGTCGGCCGGCCAGCTCGCGTCCAGCGGCACGTACGCGATGCCCAGGCTCTCCAGTGCCAGGAACACGATCACCGAGTCCGCGCTGCGGGGCCCGGTGGCCGCGACCACGGTGTCCGGACGCAGACCGCGCTCCGTCAGCCAGGCAGAGACCGCCGCCACCCTGAGCGCCAGCTCCCGGTAGGTGAGGTCCCCGGTGGCCCCGGTCACCGCCGGGGCGTCGGGAGTAGCATCGGCCCACTTCGACACGTGCCCCGCGACCGTGTCACCCACCTCGGCCGGGAGCTCGTCCGGGGTGCCGCGACGCAAGCCGAGCTGTACGGCGAGCCGGGCTTCGGCCGGGGAGATCCGCAGGGTGCCGAGCGAGGGAACGAGATCGCGCACGCCGGTTCCGCCCGGCTCCTGTGTGGTCCTGGTCACGATGGCGTGGCGCCTTCCGCTGCGAGACGAGTGGTGTGGGTCAGCGTGTCCAGTTCGCTGAAGAAACCGTCGACGAGTGAGGCGTCGCCACTGCGCAGGCACTCCCGGTAGACGTACGAGCCCAGTGCGAGATCCAGCACGCCGAGACCGAACGGTGAGAACAGCACGGTCCGGTCGGCGGGCGGTTCAACGGCCCCGGTGAGTACGTCGTGCAGGGTTCCGTGCACGAAGTCCCGCTTGCCCGTGCGCTGTTCGGTGAGGTGGACCGAAGTGTTCGCCTTGAGACAGTGCTCGACGTCGTCGACGATGTTCGTCGAGGCGAGCACCACCTCCGGTGACACGTCCCGCAACGAGATGTGCAGGACCAGCGGTGCGTGGTCGAACCAGGCGGGGTCGGTGACGTGCGGTGTTCCGGCTGTCGTGGCGAACACGACGACGTCGCTGGACCGGATCAGTTCCTCCGTGCTGGCGCACACCTCAGTGACAGCGTCCGTGGTGTCACGCAGGCGATCCGCGAAGACGCCGGCGCGCTGCGCGGACGTGTCGTACACCTGGATCCGCTCGAACGGCCAGTCGGCGGCGGCCAGGTAGGTGTGGATGTAGCGGGCTATCAGTCCGGTGCCGATGAAGCCCACCCGGCCGAGCGAGTGTCGGCCGCGTCCCAGGGTGACGGCGGCCAGCGCGGCCGACGCGGCGGTGCGGCTCGCGCTGATGACGGAACTCTCCAGACAGGCGTACGGATAGCCGGTGGTGAGGTCGTTGAGGATCAGCACGGCCGAGGCACGGGGCAGTCCCGCCTGGACGTTCTCCGGGAAGCTGGAGATCCACTTCAGCCCGGCGGTGTTGACGTCGCCTCCCACACTCGCGGGCAGCGCGATGATCCGGCAGTCCGGCCGATCGGGAAAGCGCAGGAAGTAGGAGGGCGGATTGACCGTGGTGCCCGCCGCATGCTGTCTGTAGGCCCTTTCGACCAGGTCGATGACCTCCCGTTCGCGCCCGGCCAGCGTCCGCTGCACCGAAGCGCCTGGGATGACCGCGAAGGACGGTGATTCGAAAGCGTTCACAGGCCGTTGTCCTTTCTCTGGCCCTCGGGGTGCGGCGAGTCCTCGCCGATGTGATCGCGCACCCACGCGTCGTTGTAGATCGTGTCGATATAGCGCTCGCCCATGTCGGGCGAGATCATCACGGTCGTGAGCCGTCCGTCCGGATCATTGCGCTCGAGCCAGTCCTTGGCACCGCTCAACACCGTCCCGCTGGACCCGCCGAGCAGGTAGCCGTGCCGGGACAGCATGCGGCACATGCGGACCGTGTCGGCCTCCGTGACGTGCACGACGTCGTCGATCAAGGAAGGGTCGACGAGCGGGGGGCGCTCACTGGATCCGAGTCCGGGGATGTAGCGAGCCGCCGACGGTGTCCCGAACGTGACCGAACCCACGGCGTCCACGCCGACGACCCGCACGGAAGCGCCGTTGTCCCGGAAGTAGCGCGCGCAGCCCATGGCGGTACCGCCCGTGCCGACCCCGACGAACAGGACGTCAAGATCGGGCAGTTGCTTGGCGATGCCTGGGGCTGTCGTCTCGTAATGGGCCTGCCAGTGGGCATCGTTGGTGTACTGGTTGAGCCACACGCAGCGGGGATCCTCGTTGCAAAGGCGCCCCACATAATCCTTCCGGGCCCGCAGGAACCCGCCTGTGGGGTGTTGCTCTTCGACGACCACGACTTCCGTGCCGAGCGCGCGCATCATCTTCACGGTCGCTTGGTTGCAGCGCGGGTCCGTTACACAGATGAAGCGCAATCCCTTGCCGGCCGCCACTACGCTCAGCGCGACGCCCAGGTTCCCGGAACTCGACTCCACGAGGATCGAGTCGTCTTTGACGAGACCATCGCGCTCGGCCGCCGACACCATGGACACAGCGGCACGGAGTTTGAGGGAACCGCCGAAGTTGAAGCCTTCACATTTCATGTACAGTCTGCGCCGCAGCACGGAATAGAGGTCGACGTACACGTCGGAGTCGATGAGTTCGTGTGCTGCGGATAGAATGGGCATTTCTGACCTACCTCCTGGGCCACGGACGTGACCGGCCGGCGAGAATTCCCGCCGGCCGGAGCAGCGATCTCTCAGGTGGCGGGAAGCGCGGCGTCGCGGAACGCCTGCCACAGTGAGTCGACGGTCGCGAAAGTGGCCTGATCCAGCGCCTCGTCGGGCAATTCCCTGCCGAACGCCTCTTCCAGTTCGGCCAGAAGGCGAACGGTGCCCAGGGAATCCAGTCCGAGATCCGCCAGAGCGCTGTCGCCGGTCAGTGGACGGTCCTCGACGTAGGGCAGGTGCCGACGCAGAATTTCCTCGTACTTTCCGTACTCCGGCGCGGGGTGGGTCGGACCTTCCGTGGCGGACAGTGAATGGTCATGCATGCGAACGTAGCCTTCTTCCAGCCGAGTCATGGGTTGAATATGCAGGGGAACAGTGAGTTTTCGGCTAACGCGGGCCGGGCAGCAATATGCGCTCTTATTCCTCGGAATCAATCTAGCCGTCGTACGCATCCCGCGGGATCTCCACAACACGGCATACCCGTCACGGTAGGGGCCATGGTGCCCCTGGGGCGGCGCCGGCGGACCGGGTCGTGGATACGAACGCGGGCGCGCGCCGCACCCGTGGACAGGGCCGGGCGCCATCCGGCGCGCGCGTGCCGGAGGGGAGCGGCGGTCGT
This sequence comes from Streptomyces sp. NPDC031445, assembly GCF_055581365.1. NCBI lineage: Bacteria > Bacillati > Actinomycetota > Actinomycetes > Kitasatosporales > Streptomycetaceae > Streptomyces > Streptomyces sp. NPDC031445. Next base: position 14,400 of record NZ_JBVIJO010000020.1, on the reverse strand, counting down.
CCGGACCGAGATCTACGCGTACGTGATCCCCAGCGCCATCAGTGCCGAGTCGATGTCCTCGAGCGCGGTCCGGTGGTCGGCCGCCTCACCGAGAATCAGTCCGATGTGCCCACTGGTGCCCCAGCGCCAGTCGATCGGGGCTCCGGCCTCCACGAAGGGCTGGTACCGCACCCGCGGGATCGGGGCGACCGCGTCCGGCCCGGCGATCGAGACGAGCCGTGTGGCTTCCTGTGGCGGCTGGACGAAGTAGACGTACGTGACCTGGTCGAGGAGCGCGGGCAGATCGCCGGCCGGCAGCCCCAGCGCCATGCGCAGGGCAGCGGCCGTCATGTCGTAGCGCCCTCCCGTCGCGCGGCGCAGCAGCTCCGTCATGTAGCCGGGAGGCCGGCCGTTGACCTCGATGATCCTGGGACCGGTGGGAGTCAGCTTCATCTCGGTGTGCACGACCCCGAGGTCGATGCCGAGCGCCCGGATGGCCGCCTCGGCCAGGTCCCTGCACCGTGCCTCCACTTCGGTGGCCACGGTGCTGGGCACGAACAGACCGCGCTCGCGGAACGGCGAGATGAGCGGGAACTTCCCCGTCACGCACAGGTGGCGGATGTTCGTGCCCTCCACCACCGACTCCACCGACAGGAAGTCGCCGAAGTCGGGGCCCGCGCAGCTGCTGTCGCCTTCCAGCAGCTCCTCCACGACGAACTCACGGAAGGTCCCGGGCACCGTCCTGACGCGTTCGGCCTGCTCGGCGCTCCACTGCTCGGCCTGGCCCACGGTGTCGAGACGTACGGTGTCCACACTGCCCGCTCCCTGACGGGGCTTGACCACCACGGGCAGCCCGATCTCCTGGACCACGGTGGGCAGTTCGGCCAGATCGTCCAGGGCCGCCGAGCGCACCACGTCGACGCCGGCCGCGGCGAGGGTCCGCCGCAACGCCAGCTTGTCACGGCACGCGGCGGCCGTGGCGACCGACAGGAACCGGTATCCCGCTGCCTCGGCGATCTCCGCGGTGCGCACCAGCTGGCGGTCGTTGAAGGTGATGATGTGCTCGATGCCCAGCTCGCGCAGCACCTTGGCGGCGCTCACATGGTCGACGCCGGCCAGGTCGACGTGGCCGTCGGGCACCGTGGCAGGGTCACGGTCCGCCGGGTCCCGGTCCACCACGAAGATGGGTTCGCACAGCCTCCGGCTCGCCCTGACGACTTCGAACGGGCTCGCCGACCCACCGTCGTAGAGGACGGCTACCCGTGGCTTGGAATGAGTGGACTGCATGGACACTGGATATCGCTCCCGAAGGGTGGGCGGGGAAGAAGAGCAGGCCGTCGGGGCCGGGTCACATCCGTCCCGACGGCGTGGGGGAGGCGGCCGTGGCGTCCTCGGTCAGGAAGGTCCACAGGGCCCTCTCGGTCGCGGACGGCCGCTCCAGCCACGGATAGTGCCCGGCGTCGTCGATCAGCACCCGCCGCACCAGCGGCAGGGCCTCCACCAGGCTGTCGGTCACCGCCGGGGGCTGGTTGTCGTGACTGCCGTGCAGGACCAGCGTCGGCACCCCGAGCGCGGAGCATGCCGCCGTCAGCTGCTCCTCGGTGAGGCCGGCCATCGCGTCGGACAGCACCTTCTCGCACTCGGTGTTGAGCAGGAAGCACGGATCGGTCAGCCGGGCGGCGAGGGCCGGGCCGGTCTCGCGGTCGGCGAACCCGAACGACAGCCGCCAGACCAGCAGTTGCCGGTCGCGCTCAGGCGACGCGGGAGAGCGCAGCACGCGATCGATGCGGTCCAGATGAGGACCCATGAGCGTGCGTATCCTGCGCCAGTCGGTATCCCTGGGCCGCCCGAGGCCGGTGCCGGACATGTAGACCAGGCGGGCCACGCGTTCAGGCCGGAGGAGCGCGTAGCGCAACGCAAGGTTGGCGCCCCAGGAGTGGCCGATCAGAGTGATCCGCTCGTGGCCGAAGTGCCGGCGCAGTTCATCGAGGTCGTCCAGGGTGCGCTCCAGGCTGTACGGGCCCGGCCATGGGGAGCGGCCACAACCGCGCTGGTCCCAGCGATGGGTGGTGAAGCCGGGGGACAGCGCGTCCGCCAGGTCACCGAACATGTCCCACAGCCCCGGTCCGCCGTGAACGAACACGATCGGCTCTCCCGTGCCGCGGGTCGCCGTCCACAACCGGCATCCGTCGGACGTCGTCACGCAGTTGCTCATCCTGCCTCTTGTCGGTGTAGGAGTGGACCTTGGTGTTGACGGGCCGGCGGCCACCCGCCGGCGGCCCGTCCGGCAGCGGTGCGCCGGCGCCGCGGACGCGGCGCTCGGACGAGCCCCGAAACGTCAGGGCGGGCTGATGGCGACCACGGCGTTGTTCCCGCCGAAGCCGAAGGAGTTGCTCAGCGCCAGGGGCACGCGGGCGGGGGTACTCGCGGTCGGCACGTTGATGTGGATATCGGGGTCCATCACCTGAAGGTTGGCCGTCGGCGGGATGAGCCCGCGCTCGACCGTCAGGACGGTGAAGGCCGCCTCCACGGCTCCCGCGGCGCCGAGCATGTGCCCGGTGACACCCTTGGTCGAGGTGACGTGCGGGTGATGGGGGAAGTTGCGGTCCAGCATGGTCGCCTCGGCCAGGTCGTTGTGGCGGGTCGAGGTGCCGTGGGCATTGATGTGGGCGACATCGCCCGGCGTCGCGCCGGCCTCCCGCAACGCGGCGTGGACCGCGGCTTGCGCACCGAGACCCTCGGGATGCGGGGAGGTGATGTGATGGGCGTCGGATGAGGCGCCGTAGCCCGTGACCAGCGCCCGCACGCGAGCGTTCCGGGCGCGAGCGTCGGCGAGCCGTTCCAGAACGAGGATCCCGGCCCCTTCCCCCGCGACGAAGCCGTCCCGGTCCGCGTCGAAGGGCCGGGAGGCTGTGGCCGGGTCGTCATGACGCTGGGAGAGGGCCTTCATCTTGGCGAAGCCCGACATGTACAGCGGGGCGATCCATGCCTCGCTGGCGCCGGTGATGGCGATGTCACAGCGGTCGAGGTTGAGCAGGTCGCGGGCCACGCCGATGGCTGTGGTCCCGGAGGCGCAGGCCGTCGCCGTCACCATGCTCGGGCCTGTGGTGTTGAATTCCAGGGACACGATGCCGGCGACCATGTTGTGCAGGTGCTTGGGCAGCAGGAGCGGAGAGACCTGTTCGGGGCCCTTGCGGTGGAACACGTCGTACTGTTCGTGGTAGGTCGTCAGTCCTCCGGCGCCACAGCCGAGGATCACCGCCACCCGGGCACCGTCCCAGGTGCGGGGGTCGAGCCCGGCGTCCTGGACAGCCTCCTGGGCCGCGACCACGGCGAATTGGGTGACCGGGTCCATGCGGCGCGCCTTGCGGACCCCCAGCAGCTCGGTGGCGTCGAAACCGGGTACGCGACTGTAGAGGCGTACGGGGCACCCGTCGAGCTCCGGGTCGACCGCGGCGGTGGACTTTCCGTTCGTGACGGCGTCCCAGCTGGCCTCGACGCCTATACCACCAGGTGTGACCAGGCCCAGACCGGTCACCGCGACATTGTTGGTCGTCATCAGACGTTCGCACTCCGCTGTTCCATCAGACGGGCGAGATCTCCCATGTTGTTCATGCCGAACAATTCGCTGTCGCTGATGGAGATGTGCAGGTCGTTCTCCAGGAACATGCACACCTCCACGATGGCCAGCGAGTCCAGCTCGGTGTCCTCGAGGGTTGCCGAAGGCTTGATCACCTCAGGATCGACCCCGAGCCGTGTGACGAGCAGGTTTTTGAGTTCTTCGAACATCACGAGTCCTTGTCCTTGGTTGTACGGGTTCGGCATGTGGTCAGACGGAGGGGAGATCCGGCCAGGCCAGCGTGGCCGCCCCCCAGGTCAGACCGCCGCCGAAGGCGGTGAGGAGGACCTGCTGGCCGGCGCTCAGCCGACCGGCCTGAGCCGACTGGGCCAGCAGGAGGGCGAGCGACGCGGCTCCCGTGTTTCCCACCTGCTCGATGTTGGACAGCCGCCGTTCGGGCGGGACGCCCAGCCGGGTGGCCACCGCGTCGAGGATGCGGAGGTTGGCCTGGTGCCCGGCGAACCGGTCGACGTCCGCGGAACGCCATCCGGTCAGTCGCAAGGCCTGGGTCGATGCCTCGGTCATGCGAGCGACGGCGTGCCGGTAGGTGACGCTGCCGTCCATGCGGAAGAACAACTCGCGCGCAGACGGCTCCCTGCCGGACGCTCGTTGCCGGGAACCGCCCGCAGGCACTTCGATCAGGCCGCTGTTCTCGCCGTCGCTGCGCAGCACGATCGGCCCGAGGGCGCCCAGCTCGTCGGCGCGGCCGGCGCGCAGCACCGCCGCCCCCGCGCCGTCACCGAAGATGACGGCCGTGGAGCGGTCCGAGGGATCGATCAGGGTGGAGAAGGCATCGGCCGTCACCAGGAGGACCCGATCAGCGATGCCCGAGGCGATCAGCCCCGACGCCGTGGCCAGTCCGTAGAGGAAACCGGAGCACACGGCGGCGATGTCGAAGGCCGGCACCTCGTGCAGCCCGAGCCGGGCGGCCACGTCGGGCGCGGTCGCCGGGCAGGGCCTGTCCGGTGTGGTGGTGGCCAGTACCAGGGCGTCGACCTCACTCGTCCCGGCGGATTTCAGCGCCTGCTGGCCCGCCTGGACGGCAAGGTCCGACGTCGCCATGCCCTGCGACACGATGTGCCGGGTGGCGATACCCGTACGTCGGCGTATCCATTCGTCACTGGTGTCAAGTCCACCGGCGATGAGATCCGCGTTGCTGACTCGGTGCGGCGGCACGTAGGCGCCGATGCCGGCGAGCACCGCTGTGCGCTTCGGTGGGAAGGTCATGTCTCTTCCTTGCGGCCGGTGATGGGCGGGCGCGTGCCCCGGGGCACGTGGGAGCCGAGTGCCGTCGTGGTGCACGGGGCGACCCCGGGCCATCCGGCGGTGAGTGGTTGTCGTCCACCAACATGACGCAGCCGCACGACGCGTACCAGCACCGGGAGTGCACCCGAAGAACCTGGACAGATTGCCAGGCCCGAAGCGGTTCGTTGTCAGCTTCTGCCGAGCCGACCTACGTTGGCCAGGTGGAAGCACGCTGTGATCAGGTGGAGATCTGGCGCATCGACCTGCGCCCCCCGGGCGTAGACGCGCAGCGATTCGCGAGGCTGCTGAGCGACGACGAACGGGGGCGCTGGGACCGCATCGCCGATCAGCAGATCCGGGAGCGCTACGCGGTCGCGCACGGAGCCAAGAGACTGATCGTGGCGGACCTGCTGGGTGTGCCGCCGCACGAGCTGGAATGGCACAGAGGCCCTCATGGGAAACCCCGCCTCGTCGGATGCGGCGGCGTCGTACACACCAGCCTGAGTCATTCACACGAGCTGGCGCTGCTGGCGATCGCCGGTCGCGAGGTGGGGGTGGACGTCGAGCGGATCGCCACCAGATGGGGCACGGTCCCTCCCGTCCGGCTCTTCCCCGCACCGGAGGCAGCGGCCGTCGCGGCCGCGTCACCGGCGGAACGCGCCGCCCTGTTCGTGCGGTTGTTCACCCGCAAAGAGGCGTGTGTGAAGGCCGCCGGCACGACCTTGCTGCCGCACGGCATCCGGCTGGGCACGGCCGGTGAGGCTCCCCTGGTGGTGGCCGGACCGGACACGGAGCAGTGGTACGTGCGAGACGTCGCCGTCGCCGAGGGGTACGGCGCTGCCGTCGCGCTCACCGGGCACGAGAGGTTCGAGGTCCGGGTACGGCAGTTCTCGCCCGCTTCCCCGGCCACGGGCGAGTCGACATGACGCACCCGCCGGCAGGCGGGTGAACGCTCCGTCGTACCGCCCGCTCCCTCAACCGGCGGAAGCGGTGATCCGGCGCATGTACCGCAGGGCGTAGAAGGGCACCACGAGGCCGGCGAAGTTGGAGTAGGCCACTACCTCGAAGAAGCCTGTGGCTCCGCCCAGCGACCCCGAAAGCAACGCACTCGCCAGGACGATGGCACCGAAGTAGACGACGTTGAGCACGAGGGCCCGCACGCCTGCCCCGATCTCCTCCAACACCGTCAGCGCCATCATCACCGGCCCCTGGAACGCGTAGGTGAGCGCGACGGTGCTCAGGTAGGAGCCCGCTGAGGCGGATACGTCCGGATCGCCGCTCAGCAGCCCCGCCACCGGGTGGGCCACCAGCCACAGGCCCACGGCGATGAGCGCGTAGACCACGGCCGAGACTTCCAGTCCGCCGCGCATGGAGGCCCGCGCACTTGCTGCCTCACCGGCCCCTCGCTGCTGGTTGATGATGATCGCGGTCGTCGTTCCGATGACCGCGCCCGGCAGCAGCACGAAGTTCTGCAATGTCGTGGCCACGGAGAAGCCGGCCACCGCGTTGGCGCCGTAGCGTGTGAGCACACCGAGCACCGCGAAGTTGTATCCGGATATCACCAGCAGGGACGCGGCCACCGGCAGGCCTATGCGCCGCAATCCCGCCAACGCTTCGCTGAGTCTGGCCTGTGCCGCGGCCGACGGGTGCCACAACTCGCTGCGCCGGACCATGCCGAGCCCCACGCACAGCCCCACGACCGCTGCCACGCCCTGGCCGATGGGCACGGCCGCGACACCGATCCTCGCGCCGAGTCCGAGCACGGCCACACACACGACCTGCAAGGTCGCGGTGAAGACGCTCAGCACAGTGGCCTTCCGTACGTAACTGTGGCCCCGCAGGCTGGAGGCGCACAGCTCCGGTCCCATCGCCAGGATTCCCACGGCGCTCGTCCAGCGCAGGAAGGAGACGAACGAGGACTGCACCCCCGCCTCGACATCGAGCGCGTCGGCCAGGAGCGGGGCGCCGACGGAGAGCACGACGCACAACGCCGCTCCGCACACGCACCACACACGGGCCAGGGCCAGTGCATGTGCCATGGTTTCCGTCGGGCGGCACCTGCCTTTGCTGGTCGCGGCGGCGACCTGGTTGGTGACGCTGAAGGCCACCGTGAGAGCCAGCAGCAGATAGCTGACGGGCTGGTACAGGGACCTCACATACACGGCGTGTCCGCCCATGCGGCCCAGGATCACCACAACGCCGACCTGTGCCAGGAAGTTCGTGGCCTGGGCGGCGAAGAGGGGGAGCGCCATGGTGACGACGCTCCGGCGTGCCTGGACCTTCTCCAGTTGAGCAGTGCTGCGCACGTGATCCTCCCGGGTCATGGGTGCGGACGTGGGCCGGACCGCTGTTCAAGGGATCTTCGCGGGTGGGCCGCTGTGGTTCCACTCCCCGTGGACCGCTCGAAGGACGTGCGGAAATGACATGCCGGAATGGGCACATCGGCGGTGGTGCGCGCGGACCTGGGCAAGGCGCCAGGCGGACGCGGGACACACGGCACTAGCCGAACGTGCAGGTATTTGGACCGCCCGTCGGCCGCTATCGCACTCCGGACGCCTCTCGGATCCTGTAGCGGACACATACCTATGACGACCGGAGGCACCAGTGACGTCCCTGGCGGCGGTATCGGCCTACTTGCCTTCCCACATCGAACCCGTGGTGGAGTACCTCAAGGGCTTCGGCCTCAGCGACCGTGAGATCAGGATCTACAAGCAGTACTACGGCTTCGGCGAGGTCCGTTCGGACCCCGATCTCGGCATGGCCGGTCAACTGATCGAGGCGGGACGGTCGTTGCCGGAGTTGCGGGGCAAGGAGCACCTGGTCCGTTACATCGTGCAAGCGCGGACCGTTCCCGTGGCCGCGCCCTATCCGATCAATCCGCTGCACGAGGCGCGGGACGCCCTGGGGCTGTCGAACGCACAGGCCCTGACACTCAACCAGCAGGCATGCGCCTCCGTGCTGATGTGCGTGGAGGTCGCCGGCCGACTGCTCGCCGAGGACGGCGACCCGGATGCCCTGGCACTGGTCTTCGTGGGCGAGAAGACGTTCACCGACGACGCTCAGGTCCTCGGCGTCACCGCGGTGATGGGGGAAGGGGTGGCGGCGATCCTCGTGCGCGCCGGAGAGGGCCGGGACAGGATGCTGGGCTTCGCCTGTCGCACCTACGGCCAGTACTTCCGCGGCGCGCGGATGACCCCGGAGGACCACGAGGAGTGGGGGACCCACTACACGTCGGCGCTGACCGAGGTGATCGAAACCGCGCTGGACCGGGCCGGGCTGGACGTCAACGACATCGACTTCATCCTGCCGCACCACGTGAACCGGCTCTCCTGGCTGAAGGTCCTGAGCGCCCTCGGGATGAAGGACCGCGAGCGGCTCTTCACGGAGAACCTCTCCAAGGTGGGGCACTGCTTCGGCGCCGATCCCTTCATCAACTACCAAACGCTTCGGGCGGGCGGCCGGCTGCGCCCGGGCCACCGCTACCTGATGACCGCAGTGGGACTGGGTGCCACCTTCTCCGCCATGGTCTTCGAGCACTGACCGAAAGGAACGCACACGTGTACATCGGACCGAAGCCGGACGATGAGCGGACCGGACTGCGTCTGGCCCGTGTGGACCACCTGACGTTCGACGAGCGAGGCTCCTTCGACGAAGTCGACCGTCATTACTTCAAGGATCTGTGGGAGCTGTACGGTTTCCCCTGGGACGACGCGTACTTCGACGGGGGCCGCGTGTCGTTCCTGGACATGATGAACGCCGTGGCCGAGCGTCTGGGGCCGCTGGCCGAAGGCCTCGACGTGGCGGTGCTCGCCAATTCGGTCCCCGACTCCCAGACGACCTTCGCGCTTCCCTACTTCGAGCACAAGGTGGGTGGCATCGGTACGGTCTTCGCGGTTTCCGACCAGGGCGGTGCCACGCCGTTCACCGGCCTTCGACTGGCCGGCTCCACCCTGCCTGCGGGGGACAACGGGCGGAGCCTGGTCCTCATCATGGACCAGACGGCCGTGCTGTCCGGGCCGCCGGTCCCGCAGGACCTGCGGCCCACGAAGGACACAGCCGTGACCTTGCTCCTGGAGCGGGACGGCGGGCTCGGCGTCCCGGAGGTACGGCAGCGGGTCTGCGCGTCCGCGAGCGAGGTCGTCAGCTCCCTGCGTGAGGCCGCCGGCGGCGCCGAAGGTGAGCCCCTCACCGTTGTGTGCCGAGCGGAGGCAGCGCCGTACTGGGCCAAGACAGGGGTGGAGGCGGAGGTCGTCCTCGCCCCCGAGGGGCAGCCGTGCACCGGGCTGTGGGCCGCGCTCGCCGACGTCCACGAGCAGCGACCGCCGCACGGCGGGAGCATCCTGCTGGCCGACTACGACGAGCGCCTCGGATATGTGAGCACCTGTGTCCTGACCGCCGGGGGGGCGTAGTGACGAACCATGTCCGAGTCGCCGCGGACACCGGCGCAGACGTGGACTCGTTCGGCTACGGTGACTGGGCGGAGGACGACTTCGAGCACCCGGGGCCCGACAGCGGACCGATCCGGGACCTCGCCACCTTCCACGTCCGCGCGGCCGGGCCGGGTGCCGCGCTCTGCGGACCGGGCGGACAAGCCCTGGTACCGGCCCGCTCGCTCGAGTCGATCGAACACCTGCGGAGCGGTACCGAACATGTGGTACCGATGAACCAGATCCGGACAGTCGGCGTCCTGCCCGTACTGGAGGACGTGGCCGTGATCTGCCTGCGCGAGGCACCGCCAGCGGATGCCGGGACCGCGCCCGGCAGTGTGCTGGAGCTGGCCAGGCTGCGACACGCGTGGTCGCGCCGGCTCTTCACGTCGGCCGCCTCGCGTCTGGCCGGACGGAGCAACGGCAGTGGGCGGCTCGTGGACCAGCAGTTGGTGAGGGGAGCGCTGGCCGATGCCGCCATCGGTCAATGGGAGACGGAAGCGGCCCTCGCCGAAACCCCGGCCGACTCCCGTGACCTGGAACTGCTGCACGACCGGATCACCGAGACCGACCGCATTCTCCTGAGACTGCTCGGCGCCCATGGCTTCACCGTGGCAAGCCCGGGGCGTACGGCACACCTGTCGGAACTTATCGCCGACACGTATGTGGGAAGGGCTGACTCATGAGCGAGCTCGACGGCCGTCTGGAAGCGCTGCGCGGACTGGGCCGCGAGTTCGCCGACACGATCCGCTCGTCCGCCCTGGACCTCGACCGGGATCCCTCGCTGATCCACAAGTGCGTCGACTCGGACTTCACGTGGAAGATGACCTTCCTGCACACTCCGCCGGCCTACCGGCCCGGCCCGCTCGTGTCAGGAAAGCACCGCTTCTACCTCGAGACGACCCTGGAGAAGGTCGTCTTCCTGATGGAGGCGGCACGGGGCGACCTGGGTCTCCTGCTGGGTGCCCCCGGAGCCTCGCTCTCCGGTCCCATCGTCGCCGCGCTGGGCGACGACCGTCAGCAGGAATGGTTCTTCGGCCGGCTGGCCGCCGAGCCGACCTGGACGTTCTTCGCGCTCACCGAACCGCGTGGTGGCTCCGACACCCGTGGCATGGCGACACACCTCACCCCCGACGAGGAGCGGGGCGGATATGTGCTCGACGGGGTGAAGCGGTACATCGGCAATGGTGCACGGGCCCAGCTCGGCGTGGCCTTCGCCAAGCGCGGCCGTGGCCCTCTCGCGGCGACGCCGGTCCTGATCGACACCTCGGAGCCCGGGTTCGACGCCGTCCCCGTTCCCACCCTGGGGCTGCGTGCTGCCGAACTGAGCCAGCTCACCTTCGACGGCCTGCACGTCCCGCCTGAACGGCTGCTCGGCGCCCACCTGTCGGGAACGCGGGGCGGCATGTGGGGGTGGCTCCGCTCCTTCAACCTGTTCCGTCCCCTGGTGGCCGGCTACGGCGTGGCCATGGCCCAGGCCGCGTACGACTACGTCGTCGAACACCGGAAGGGACTGGGTCCGGTACGCAGCGACGCACTGGAGCGCATGCGGCGGGAGATCGAGTCGGTACGGAGGCTGACGTTGCGCGCCGCCGAGGCAGTCGACCGGGATCCGCTCCGCGGCGAGCCGGCCTCCGCGGCGAAGGCCCGGGCAGCGGGACTGGCCGAACGCGCGACGCGGTACGCCGCCGACTGCTTCGGCCCAGGGGGCCTGCTGGAACATCCTTACCTGGAGAAGCTCGTCCGGGACGCCCGCGCCATCGAGTTCATGGAGGGCACCGGAAACATCCAGCGCATGAACGTCGTCAACGGCGCGCTGCGGCGGTAGGACACAGCACAACCACGCGAGCAGGCACGGACATGCGCGGAGTAGACAAAACTCCATGCCCGAACCGGCCGATTGCCATACTGGAAACGAGAGACCTAGGGTCCTGATTATGCGTGATACAGAGCCAGCATTTCTCGCCCGTCTGCGCAAAGCATTCGAAGTGGCGCCCGCCGCACCGCTGGTATTCCTCGGGAATTTCGAGGTCGAACGCCAGTGGGGAGAAAATGAACTTGGTCTTCCCACTTTCAACTCCCAGTCCTCCGACGTGCTGGTCAACCGGATGGACGAGTTCGCGCTGACTCTGGCCGGGCCTGACGACGTCGTCATCCTCAAGCAGCGGCCGGATCCGGACTACGTCAGCTACCTCGAGTCGCTCGGCTGGCGCTCCCCCCGGATCCTGACCCCGGCAGACAGCGATCCACGGCAGGACGTCACGGCGGACGCTCTCGCCGACAGCGGGCTGCTGGAGGAGTTGGCCGGCCTGCGGAGCCAGGGCGCCGTGATCATCGCCCATGGGGTGTCCGCCCGTGAGGAGCTACTGGCCGAGCGGACCGGACTCCGGCTGGGAGCCCCGTCCGCGGCGGTGTGCAAGGCCGTCAACAGCAAGATCTACAGCAGAAGGCTGGCTGACCGCCTCCAGCTGCGCCAGCCCGCGGGCCAGTGGTGCGACAGCCTGGACCGGTGGCGGGAAGCGGCGGAATGGGCGCGGGCCGTCCTGCGGGGCGGCGGCAAGGTCGCCGTCAAGGACGCCTACGGCGTCTCGGGCAAGGGCATCCTCCAGATCACCGAGGAAGCCAGGCTCGACCAGCTCACCAGAATGTTCGCCAGCCGGAGCGAGCGGCGTTCGGACGACAGGCTCAGCGTGGTCGTCGAGGAATGGGTGCCCAAGAAGGCCGACCTCAACTACCAGTTCACCGTCGGCCGCGACGGCTCCACACGGCTCGACTTCGTGAAGGAGGCGCTCACCGAGAAGGGAGTGCACAAGGGACATCTCGTTCCCGCGCGCATCTGCGAGGCGGACCACAAGGAGATCGATTCGGTCGCCCAGGGCGTCGGGGAGGCACTTGCCGCCGACGGGTACTTCGGTGTGGTCGGGATCGACGCGATGGTGGACCCCGAGGGCGGCCTGTACCCGCTCACCGAGATCAACGCGCGCAACAACATGTCGACCTACCAGGAGTCCCTCCTGGAGAAGCTGGCCCCGGCAGGCGGAACCGCGCTGGCCCGGCACTACGACGTCGTCCTGCGCCGGCCCCTGCCCTTCGCCGAACTGCGGACCGTCCTCGGCGACTTGCTGCTCGGTCCCGACAGCGGCGGTGCGGGCCTGATCGTGAACAACTTCGCGACGGTCGGCTCAGGGCTCAGCGCCGGGGGCTCCGGGCGGCTGTACGGAATCATGCTCGGCACGGATCTGGATCAGGTGAATACGTTGGACAACCAGGTGACTGAGGCTTTGACCCAGTGGCAGGAGGGCGAATCAGCGTGAACGGCAGTCCACCCGACGTCGGAAAGTTCCAAGGAATCACCGCGGAGGAACTGGCCGATCGGTTCGGCACTCCGTTGTACGTCTACGACGCCGACACGCTGGCGGCCCAATTCCAGGGCCTGCGGTCGGTGCTGGACGAATCGGTCGAGATCTTCTTCTCGATGAAAGCCAATCCGAACATCGGCGTCTGCCAGGTCCTGCACCGGCTCGGGGCCGGCGCGGAGGTGTCGTCGCTCGCGGAGCTGACCACCGCCAGGCTCGCCGGGGTCCCCGCCGACCGCATCATCTTCCTCGGCCCCGCCAAGAGCGCGGAGGAACTCGCCGCTTGCGCCCGAGGAGAAGTGGGACTGCTGATCGCGGAGTCCCTGGTCGAACTCGACCGGTACGACGCCCTGGTCGCGGCGGAGGGCACGGGCCCCGCACAGGTGCTGCTGCGGGTGAACCCCGAGTTCTCCATCAAGGGAGCCGGCCTGACGATGGGCGGCAAACCCCGTCAGTTCGGCATCGACGAGGCGGAACTGATGGCCTGTGGTCCGGTGGACGGCCGGTGGCCTCACCTCAGGATCGTCGGTATTCAGGCGTACATGGGCACCCGCATCCTGGACGAGTCGGTGATCAGCACGAACACCGAGCGCATCCTTGAACTCGCCGAGCGGGTGACGAGGCGACTCGGCTGCCCGATGGAGATCGTCGACGTCGGCGGAGGCCTCGGCGTCGCCTATTTCGAGGGCGAGCGAGACCTGGAGACGAAGGTACTGGCCGAGGAGATCAACGCCGTCGTACAGGCCTTCCGCGGTCGTCACCCCGACACCCGGGTGTTCATGGAACTGGGCCGTTACCTGACGGCGACAGCCGGCACGTACATCGTCAAGGTCAGGTACGTCAAGGAGTCCTTCGGGGAACCCTTCGCCGTGGCGGACGGCGGGACCAACCACCACATGGCGGCCGTCGGTACGGGCTCCTTCGTCCGGCGCAACTTCCCCGTCGCACTGCTCAACCGCACCGCGGACGTCGACGAACGCAAGTGGAACGTCTCCGGACCGCTGTGCACGCCCAATGACCTGCTGGTCAAGAAGGCAGAGCTGCCCCCGCTGGAACCGGGCGACCTCATCGGTATCACCAGGTCCGGCGCCTACGGCCCGTCCGCGTCCCCCGGGCTCTTCCTGAGTCACGGATACCCCGCCGAAGTCATGGTGCTGGACGGGTCCGCCCATCTGGTGCGGCGGCGGGACACGGTCGAGGACCTGTTGGACAAGCAAATAGCCATGGACATCGATTAGGAGTTGTGATGGTTGAGGAAAAGGACATCATCAAGGTACTGGAGCAGGTCCTCGGCAAGGACCTGCCCGACGCCGGCAATCAGACCAGGCTGTTCGAGGACCTCAGTCTCGACTCGACGGCCGCCCTCGAAGTGCTGATGGCCATCGAGGAGAGCCTCGGGGTCGCCTTCGACCCGGAGTCCCTGGAGCCGGAGCACTTGAACACGGTGGGTCATCTCACGGCGTTCATCCGCTCCCAGAACTGATCCGAACGCCCCGTCTCGCAGGCTCCTCGGCCTGCGAGACGGCGGCGTGCGCCACGTCCGGAAACGGCGACGCCTTCCGGACCGTGAACCTCACCGGCCCATCCAGGGCAGGTGACCTGCCCGCCTCCGAGCACGCGTTCCACTGTGGCAGCCTCCGGTTAGGAGCCGACTGAATGACCGGCCCGAGGGCCTTTCGCCCGATCATCCCGCATGCCGCTGACACACGTACGATGCCGGGATGAACACAGCAGGTCACTGGGAGGCGACACCGCGTCGAGGCCTGGAACTCAC
>NZ_JBVIJO010000019.1:0-116081 GCF_055581365.1 Streptomyces sp. NPDC031445 | reverse complement strand
CGCTTCCTTTGTACTCACCCTCTCGGGCTTTCCTCCGGGCGCTTCCCTTCGGTCTTGCGTTTCCGACTCTATCAGATCTTTTCTCGATCCGATTTCCTCGGTGCTTTCCAGGTTCCCGCTCTCGCGTTTCCCTTTCCGGCGGTTCCGACTCTATCAGATCCTTTCGGCGTCTGATCCCCGGTCAGCGGGGTTCGTCCTCGCGGCTGTTGGGCCGTTCCGACGTCTCAAACCTTAGCGGATCCGCCCGGCGATTCCCAATCGGGCCGCCGAGTCCCTATTCGAAATAAATTCGGGCGCGCCGAAATTAACCCGTAGGAAGGATCGTGCTGGAGGTGTGAGAGGTGCCGCTCAAGGCGGCTGAGGTGCTACCGGAGAACCGTTACGGCTCCGCGGCAACCCGAAGAACTTTACGGATCGAGCCGGGGCGTGTCAACACCCCCCTGTCAAGATCTTTTCCGGGGGCGTCAGTCCAGGTCGCTGAGCCGGCCGCCGGCGTCCGGCTGGGCGTGCTCCACCCTGCGCAGCAGCCTGGTCAGGACCTCGCCGAGCACCCCGCGCTCCGCGGGAGTGAGGTCCTGGAGCAGGTCCTCCTCGAAGACCGTCGCCAAGCGCATCGCCTCCAGCCACTTCTCGCGGCCCTCGGGCGTCAGCTCCACGATGACGCGGACGCGGTTGGACTCGTCGCGCTCCCGGGTGACCAGTCCCTCGGTGACCATGCGGTCGATCCGGTGGGTCATGGCGGCCGGGGTCAGGCCGAGCCGCTTGGCCAGCTCGCTGGGGCCCATGCGGTAGGGGGCGCCGGAGAGGACCAGCGCCTTGAGGACCTCCCACTCGGCGTTGCTGATGCCGAGGGCGGAGGTCTGGCGGCCGTAGGCGACGTTCATCCGGCGGTTCAGCCGGGACAGCGCCGACACGATCTTCTCGACCTGGGGGTCCAGGTCCTGGAACTCGCGCTGGTAGGCGGCGATCTGTTCTTCGAGCGTCGGCTCCGTGACGCCGCCGGGGGTGTCGGCCATGGACGCAGTATCCCACGGGAGTCCTTTGCTTTGAAGTCCTTGACCATGTACTCTTTAGCCTTGAAGTTTAGCTTCGAAGTCTTCAGGTCTAACTAGTGAGAGAGGTGAACGTGACCAGGGCGATGGGCGCAGCGATGCGCCGGATCCACGTGGGCAACGCACTCAGCGCGTTCGGACTGGGCTTCACCGTCCCCTACCTGTACGTCTATGTGGCGCAGGTACGGGGTCTGGGAGCCATGACGGCGGGTCTCGTGCTCGCCGTCTTCGCCGTGGCCGCGCTGATCGTGCTGCCGTTCGCCGGCCGGGCGATCGTGCGGCGCGGCCCGCTGCCGGTCCTGCTCGCCGCCCTGGTGACCGCCGCCGTGGGCGCGCTGAGCCTCGGTCTGGCGGGCGCCGCCGCGAGTGTGCTGCTGTCCGCCGCGGCTCTCGGGGCCGGACAGGCCGTGATGCAGCCGGCACTGGCGACGATGATCGTGGACTGCTCCTCGGCGGACACCCGCTCGCGTGCGTTCGCGATGCAGTTCTTCCTGCAGAACCTGGGGCTGGGCGTCGGCGGTCTCATCGGCGGCCACCTCGTCGACACCACGCGCGTGTCGTCGTTCACGCTGCTGTTCGCGATCGAGGCGGCGATGTTCCTGCTGCTGGTCGGCGTGCTGGCGACCGTGCGGATGCCGCGCTCGCCGCGCCTGGCGGACGCCCCGGCGGGCTCGGCGAAGGGCAGCTGGAAGCGGCTGCTCGGGAACCGGGCGATGGTGCAGCTGTCCGTGCTGGGCTTCGTGATCTTCTTCGCCTGCTACGGGCAGTTCGAGTCGGGGCTGAGCGCGTACGGCGTGGAGGCGGCCGGGATATCCACGTCCGCCCTGGGGACGGCGCTGGCCGCGAACACGCTGATGATCGTGGTCGCCCAGTTCGCCGTGCTGCGGTTCGTGGAGCGGCGCCGGCGGTCCCGGGTCATCGCCGCGGTGGGTCTGATCTGGGCCGTGGCCTGGCTGGCCGCCGGGTACGCGGGGCTGGGGCACGGCAGCCAGGAGATGGCCACGGCCGCGTTCGTGTCGACGTACGCGCTGTTCGGTCTGGGCGAGGCGATGCTGTCGCCGACGGTCGCGCCGCTGGTCGCCGATCTGGCGCCGGAGGGCATGGCCGGGCAGTACAACTCGGCGTTCGCGCTGGTCAAGCAGTTGGCGCTGGCCGTCGGTCCGGCGGTGGGGGGTCCGCTCGCGGCCTCGCTGCACGGGCCGTACATCCTGACCTTCCTGCTGTTCTCGCTGGGGATCACCGTTCTCGCGCTGCGGCTGGGGCGGCGGCTCACCGCCGTACAGGACCGGCCCTGGCTGGCGCGCGGGACCCGGGTGGTCGCCCGGGGCGGGGCGTCCACGGGACCGGTGCCCGCGGACGCGTGAGTCCGCGGTGCGTCACGGCCGTCACCTCCGGGTGGCGGCCGTCGTCATGTGCCGGGCGTGTCGCCCGGTCAGTGCTTCGCCTTCGGCAGGACGAACTCGCACCACACCGCCTTTCCGCCGCCGGGGGTGCGGCGGCAGCCCCAGCTGGAGGCGATCGTCGCCACGATGGCGATGCCCCGGCCCGACTCGTCGCCGGGCTCGGCGCGGCGGCGCCTCGGCAGGTGGTCGTCGCCGTCGGTGACCTCCACGATGAGGCGGCGGTCGGTGCGGCGCAGGCGCAGCCGCATGGGCGGGATGCCGTGCTGGAGGCTGTTGGCGACCAGTTCGCTGGTGGCGAGGACGCCGAGGTCGTGCAGTTCGGCGGGGAAGCGCCAGCTGGTCAGGACGCCCGAGGCGAAGGCACGCGCGCGGGGGGCCGCTTCCACGCCGCCGAGGAGTTCGAGGGCCGCGTTGCGGAAGAGGTCGCCGTCGGGGCCCGTCCGCGCGGGGTGCTGGAGGACCAGGACGGCGACGTCGTCGTCGTGGTCGGCGGTGACGCCGGCCGAGCGGACCAGACGGTCGCAGACGACCTGGGGGCTTCCGGTCGCGCCGGCGAGGGCGCCTTCGAGCGCGGCGATGCCCTCGTCCAGGTCGGCGTCGCGGCGCTCGACCAGGCCGTCGGTGTAGAGGACGGCCGTGGAGCCGGCGCCGAGGGCGATGGAGCCGGACGAGTGGATCCAGCCGCCGGTGCCGAGGGGCGGACCGGTGGGTTCGTCGGCGCGGGAGACCGTGCCGTTCTCGTCGCGGACCAGGATCGGCAGGTGACCGGCGGACGCGTAGACCAGGCGTCCCTCGTTCGGGTCGTGGACGGCGTAGACGCAGGTGGCGATCTGGTTGGCGTCGATCTCGGCGGCGAGGCCGTCGAGGAGTTGCAGGACCTCGTGCGGGGGCAGGTCGAGACGGGCGTAGGCGCGGACGGCCGTGCGGAGCTGGCCCATGACGGCGGCGGCCCGCACCCCGCGGCCCATGACGTCGCCGATGACGAGGGCGGTCCGGCCGCCGCCGAGGGTGATCACGTCGTACCAGTCGCCGCCGACCGCGGCCTCGGTGCCGCCGGGCTGGTAGGTGGCGGCGATGCGCAGGTCGTCGGGCTGTTCCAGTTCCTGCGGGAGCAGGGAGCGCTGGAGGGTGACGGCGGTCTCGCGCTGGCGGCGCTCGCTGGCGCGCAGGCGTTCGGCGGCCTCGGCGTGGTCGGTGACGTCCGTGGCGAAGACGAGGACGCCGGCGTCGCGGTCGCCGTCCTCGGTGACGGGGGTGCAGGTGAAGGTGTACGAGCGGCCGTCGACGGCCTTGCGGGACTTCAGGGTGCGGGGCTTGCCGCTGCGCAGCACCTGGTCGAGCAGCGGGAGCAGGCCCAGTTCGGCGAGTTCGGGCAGGGACTCGCGGGCGGCCACGCCGGTGGCGCGGGCGCCGAAGGCCGTGGTGTAGGCGTCGTTGACGTACGCGATGCGGTGGTCGGGGCCGTGGACGAGGGCGACGAGGGCCGGGACGCGGTCCAGGACGTCACGCGCGGGCAGTTCGTCGACGGCGGGTACCGGGGCCGTGCCGTCGGCGGGCCGTTCGGCACGGGCCGCGGGCACGGAGCCTTCCCCCCGCCGGTCCGGGGAGACCGCCGTCTCGGTCCGCGCGGCGGCGCGGCGCTGCGTTCCGGGGAGCCGGGCGCTCCAGCGCGTGAAGTTCACTTGGGGGAAGCCTCGTGGGTGCTAGGGCGGGCGGGCGCCCGTCCGACGTCGTAGGGCAGTCTGGCAGGGAGCGGGCCGCGGCGGGCGACAACCGTCAGACGCCGGGGCGGGCCGTGGAGTTCCTGAGTCCGGTCAGGACGACCCCTTCGGGTCGTCGGAGGGGCTGTGAGGAGGCTTTCCCCCGGCCGCGAGTTCGAACTCCGCCCGGGGGTGTTCGAGCGAACCGAGCGAGACGATCTCCCGTTTGAAGAGCCCGGCGAGGGTCCATTCGGCGAGCACCCGGGCCTTGCGGTTGACGGTGGGCACCCTGCTGAGGTGGTACAGGCGGTGCATGAACCACGCAGGGTAGCCCTTCAGTTTGCGCCCGTAGACCTGTGCGACGCCCTTGTGCAGGCCGAGGGAGGCGACCGAGCCGACGTACTTGTGCGCGTACGTCTCCAGGGGCTCGCCGCGCAGGGAGTGGACGATGTTGTCGCCGAGCACCTTGGCCTGGCGGACGGCGTGCTGGGCGTTGGGGGCGGTCTCGGTACCGGGTTCGGCGGCCGTGACGTCGGGGACGGCGGCGGCGTCACCGGCGGCCCAGGCGTGCTCGGCGCCCTCGACGGTGAGCTGGGCGGTGCAGCGCAGCCGGCCGCGGTCGGTGCGCGGCAGGTCGGTGGCGGCGAGCAGCGGGTGCGGTTTGACGCCGGCCGTCCACACGAGCGTACGGGTCGGGAAGCGCTGGCCGTCGCTGAGCACGGCGACGCGGTCGGCGCAGGACTCCAGGCGGGTGTCCAGCAGCACCTGGATGTTGCGGCGGCGCAGCTGGGTGACGGTGTAGCGGCCCATCTCGGGGCCGACCTCCGGGAGGATGCGGTCGGTGGCCTCCACGAGGATCCACTTCATGTCCTCGGGGCGGAGGTTGTGGTAGTAGCGCGCGGTGTAGCGGGCCATGTCCTCCAGTTCGCCGAGGGCCTCGACGCCCGCGTAACCGCCGCCGACGAAGACGAAGGTGAGAGCGGCGTCGCGGACGGCCGGGTCGCGGGTGGAGGAGGCGATGTCCATCTGCTCGATGACGTGGTTGCGCAGGCCGATGGCCTCTTCGACGGTCTTGAAGCCGATGCCGTACTCGGCGAGGCCGGGGATGGGCAGGGCGCGGGAGACCGAGCCGGGGGCGAGGACGAGTTCGTCGTAGCCGAGGAGTTCGGCGGTCCGGCCCTCCTCGGCGGTGGCGAGGGTGGTGACGGCGGCGGTGCGTACGGCGTGGTCGACGGAGGTGACCTCGCCGACGACGACGTGGCAGTGGTCCAGGACGCGGCGCAGCGGTACGACGACGTGGCGCGGGGAGATCGAGCCCGCGGCGGCCTCGGGGAGGAACGGCTGGTACGTCATGTAGGGATCGGGGGTGACGACGGTGATCTCGACCTCGCCCCTCCGCAGCTCGGCCCTCAGCTTCCGCTGGAGGCGCAGGGCCGTGTACATCCCGACGTAGCCGCCGCCGACAACCAGAATGCGCGCACGTTCCTTCACCATCCCATGACGCACCCGGCGCTGGTGTTTGTCCACAGCCCCGACAATTTGTGTGACCGGCGGCCGGGCGTGCGCACGGCCGGCCGTGGCGTCCGCGCGGGACGAAAGGGGGCAGGTCAGCGAGGGCGGCCGACAGGGTGCGAAGGGCGGGAATCGGGATGTATACACCCCGTACTCCGATCGGGGGGCGCACTGTACGGAACCTGCCCCTTCTGAATTGACTGCCTCTCAACTATGTTCGTGTGTCGACGGGGTGTAGGGAATGTGGTCGAACGGGTCCGCGACGGACGGATCCGGTCGGGACCGATGCCGCTTCCGCGCACCTCGCGTTCAGTGGCGGGGAGTCTCCGGGGGGAGACGTCATTACCGGGGGAAACACATGCATGTTCAGGACACGCATTGGGCATCGGCGGCCGCCGTCGCGCCCGGCGGCAAGGCGATGAGCGCGGCGGTGGGCGGCGGACGCGCGGACGCCGCGCGGACGACCCCGCTGCGGGTGGACGCACAGCGCAATCTGGAGCACGTGCTGCGTGCGGCGCGTGAGGTGTTCGGCGAGCTGGGGTACGGCGCGCCGATGGAAGACGTGGCGCGGCGGGCCCGGGTCGGGGTCGGCACGGTGTACCGGCGCTTTCCCAGCAAGGACGTGCTGGTCCGGCGGATTGCCGAGGAGGAGACGGCCCGGCTGACCGAGCAGGCCCGGGCGGCGCTCGGGCAGGAGGACGAGCCGTGGTCGGCGCTGTCGCGGTTCCTGCGGACCTCCGTGGCGTCGGGGGCGGGGCGGTTGCTGCCGCCGCAGGTGCTGCGGGTCGGCTCCGCCGCTCCGGATGAGTCCGGTACGGCCGGTGATGCGGTCGGCCTCGTCGGAGAGGCCCGGGTGCCTCAGCAGCGGGTGCAGCCGGGGAACGGTGAGCTGCGGCTCGTGGCGCAGGAGGCCGCGGTGGCCGACGACGCCGGAGCCGGGGCGCTGCTCGATGTGGTCGGGCAGTTGGTGGACCGGGCCCGGGCGGCGGGTGAGCTGCGGACGGACGTGTCCGTGGGGGACGTGCTGCTGGTGATCGCCACGGCGGCTCCGTCGCTGCCGGACGCGGCGCAGCAGGCGGCGGCGTCGGCGCGGCTGCTGGACATCCTGCTGGAGGGGCTGCGGTCCCGTACGTGACCGGCCCGCACCTCGGCTTCGTCTCCGGGGGCGCTCCATCCCCAGCGGCACCACCCGTGCGCCAGGCGATGTCGGGTGGTGCCGTTGGCGCCTGGGGGCGTGCGCCCCGACGGGTGTTCGGGGCGGTGCGGGGGCACGTGCGCTCGGACGAGTGGATGAGGTGCGCGCGGGGGCTTCCGGGGAAGCTCGCTGTGGCAGGCTGACGCCTGACGGGTTGGGCTGGGCCGGGGTCGGGGGCTGTCCGCGATGGGCGTTGACGGGTGGGACGGGTCGCGCGGTGACGACGGGGACGCGGAGACCCGGGAGCTGACCTCACCCCAGGTGCCGCACCAAGGCGGGCGGCCGGCGCCGTCCGGCGGGGCCCGAGACGGGAACGTGCCGGCCCAGCGTGAGGGGAGCGTGCCGCCCCCGCGCCGGGAGACGCCGCCCGCCGACGCCGAGCTGATCCAGCGGATGCGCGGCGGTGACGACTCCGCCTACGCGGAGCTGTACCGGCGGCACGCCGACGCGGTACGGCGCTACGCCCGCACCTGCTGCCGGGACGGGCACACCGCCGACGACCTCACCGCCGAGGTGTTCGCGCGGACGCTGCAAGCGGTGCGGGGCGGCTCCGGTCCGGAGCACGCCGTACGGGCCTATCTGCTGACCTCCGTCCGGCGGGTCGCCGCCCACTGGGCGAAGTCCGCCCGGCGGGAGCAACTCGTCGACGACTTCGCCCTCTTCGCCCAGCAGGCCGCCCGGGTCCCGGAGGCCGCCGACGACACCGCGTTCATCGGCACCTCCGCAGCTGGCCTCGGTCTGGCCGCCGACGTCCGCGCCCTGCGCGAGGCCGAGCAGTCCATGGCCATGCGGGCCTTCCGCTCGCTGCCCGAACGCTGGCAGGCCGTGCTGTGGCACACCGAGGTGGAGGACGAGTCCCCGAGCGAGGTGGCCGTGCTGTTCGGGCTGGACGCCAACGGCACCCGGGTGCTCGCCAGCCGCGCGCGCGAGGGGCTGAAGCAGGCGTACCTCCAGGCGCACGTCAGCGCTGCCCTGTCCCACGACGAGGAGTGCGCCCGCTACGCCGACCAGCTCGGCGGCTACGCCCGCCGCAAGCTGCGCGTCCGCGCCGAGCGGGGGCTGCGCAAGCACCTGGCGGAGTGCGCCAGGTGCCGGCTGGCGGCGGCGGAGATCGAAGAGGTGGCGAGCGGTATCCCCGCGGTCGTCCCGGTCGCGGTCATCGGCTGGTTCGGGGCCGCCGGGTACGCCAAGGCCCTCGGGATCGTGGCCGGGGGCGCGGGGGCCGGAGCGGCCGGCGCCGCCGCCGCGGCCGGTGGCTCGTCCGGCGGGGCGGGCGGTGGGGGCGGGGCCGCGGCCTCCGAGGGACTCGGGGCGCCGGTGAAGGCCGGCATCGCCGCCGGTGTGGTGGTGGTGGCCGCCGCCGCGGTCGCGCTGGCCCTGGTGAACGACGGCCACCCGGCGAAGGAGGCCGCCCAGCCGGCACCGGACCCCTCCCCGTCCGTGTCCGCACCGGTGGTACGGCCCGGGACGCCCGCGCCCGCACCGCCTCCCCGCACGTCCCCGCCGAAGCCCGTAGCCCTCGTTCCCGAACCGGCGCCGACGCCCGCCGGCACGCCCTCCCGCACGCCCGCCGTGCCGCCGCCCCCGGCGAAACCGAAACCGGCCCCCGTCCCCGCCCCGGCGACGACCCCCACCCCCGCCCCCACCACGAAACCGGCACCCACGCCCAGGCCGACCCCGACGCCCACTGCGCCGCCGGCGCCCACCGTCTACGAGTTGAGCGAGCTGCGCTTCGACGTCGCCGGTGACGGCACCCGGCCCGAGATCGCGCTCGGCGAGAGCAGCTGGGTGTGGCAGCGGTACGGCCTGTCCGTCGGCGGCGAGCGGTACGCGCGCGGGGTCACCGTCCGCGGCGACTCCTCCGTCACCGTCGTCCTCAACCGGCGGTGCGCCGCCTACGACGCGCTGGCCGGCGTGGACGACCTCACGCGCGGCCTCGGCAAGGTCTCCTTCTCCGTCTACGCCGACGGGGTACGGCTGTGGCGGTCCGGCATGGTCAGGGGCCGCGACCCGGCCGTCCCCGTCCACGTCGACCTCACCGGGCGCGCGACCGTACGGCTCGTGGTGGAACCGCACGGCAACGCCTTCGACCGGGCGGCGCTCGCGGACTGGGCGCAGTCCCGGTTCACCTGCCGGTAGCCGGGCCGCCGCCCCGGGATGCCGCGCCGGCCGCCGCCGCGGCACCCAGCTCGCGCAGGACGTCCGCCACGCCGAAGGAGGCGCCCCGGGCGCACTCGGCGGCGTAGCGGCCGGCCGGGAGGGCCGCGCGGGCCCCGGCACGCACCCGGGCGGCCTCGCCGCGCTCCGGCTCGGGCCGTTCCAGGCCGTCGCGCCAGCGGTCCGCGGCGGCGAACAGCCGCAGCGCGCCCGGCAGATCGCCGAGCCGGGCCAGCAGACCGGCGGCCACGTCCACCAGACCGGCCGTGATCGACTCGGCGCACTGGTGGTCCACGGCCTCCCGCAGGGCCTCCGCCAGGATCGCCAGTCCGTGCGCGGGCCCCGACTCGTCGGCCGCGAGGAGTGCCTCGACCATCCGCTGGGCCGCGACGAACTGCGGGGGCGGGGTGCCGTCCCGGATCACCGCGCGCGTCGCCTCGTACAGCTCGCGGGCTTGCGCGTGCTGGTTGTCGTGCAGGGCGATGTGGGCGCGCAGGAGCAGGACGAAGGCCCGGGACTCCGGTACCGCGAACCGGTCGGCGGCCCTTCCCGCCTCGTCCAGCGCGGCCAGCGCGGCCTCCCGGTCTCCGGAGCGGTAGGAGATCTCGGCGAGCCGGGCCATGAGGAACGGTGACTCGGCGTGGGCGCCCACCTCGTAGGCGAGCCGCAGTGCTTCCTCGTACTCGCCGCGCGCCTCGTCGTACCGGCCCCGGGTCATGGCCGCCTCGCCGGACGCGCCGCACACCTGCGCCCGCATCCAGCGGTCGCCGACGCGCCGGGTGAGCGTCCGCAGCTCGGCCAGGTCCTCGTCGACGCCCCGCAGGTTGCCCGGGGAGTCGACGGTCACGTGGGCGCGGTACATCAGGGCGACCCCGAGCTCCCAGTCGCCGCCGTGGCGGCGGCAGTTGTCG
The DNA here is from genome assembly GCF_055581365.1 of Streptomyces sp. NPDC031445. Taxonomy (NCBI): domain Bacteria; kingdom Bacillati; phylum Actinomycetota; class Actinomycetes; order Kitasatosporales; family Streptomycetaceae; genus Streptomyces; species Streptomyces sp. NPDC031445. The sequence continues at coordinate 106,151 of NZ_JBVIJO010000019.1, read as the reverse complement.
ACGCACTCGGTCATCAGCAGGCGGATGTCCGTCGGCCCGCCCAGGTAGTAGGAGGTCAGCGGCCAGATGATGCCCGGGAGCCGGGCGGCCCGCGGTCCGCCGCCCTCGTAGGCCGCCCGCACGCGCGCGAGGTACTCGCGGGCCCGCTCGTCGGCCGCCAGGTTCTCCGTGTCCGTCTCGGAGGTGAGGAACAGGTCCAGCATGCGCAGGTCCATCCGCAGTTCGCGCAGCGGGTGCCCTTCCTCCCCGCCGGGGGCGGCGAGGAAGGCGCCCACCGGGTCGGCGGTCTCCGTCCGCGCCCTCACCTCGTCGGCCGGCGCGCCCGGGGGCAGCGTGTCCAGGGCGACGCCCAGGCGGAGCACCAGCCGCACCCAGGCCACCGCCTCCTGACGGTGGTTGCGCAGCCACCAGAACCAGCCGGTGGCCAGGACGATGGCGCCCGCCTGCGCCTCGTCCCCCGCCCGGACCGCGCGGTCCAGGGCCGCGCGGATGTTGTCCAGCTCGCTCTCCAGGCGGGCGATCCAGGGCAGCTGGTCCGCCGAACGCAGCCGCGGCTCCGCCTCCTCCACCAGCACCCGCACCCACGCGCGGTGGCGTCGCTCGGCCGCCGCGCGCAGCCCGGGGACCTCGGCCGCACGCTCGGCGGCGTACTCGTGGATGGTCTCCAGCATGCGGTACCGCATGCCGGCGCCGGTGCCGTCCGGGTCGTGCGGGGCGGCGACCACCAGGGACTTGTCGACCAGCGCGCCGATCAGGTCCGCCGCCGGGCCGGTGCACACGGCCTCGGCCGCCGCGAGGTCCCAGCCGCCGGCGAAGACGGACACCTCGCGCAGGACCGTCCGCTCCCGCTCGTCCAGCAGCTCCCAGGACCAGTCCACGACCGCGCGCAGGGTCTGCTGGCGGGGCAGGACCGTGCGGCTTCCGGAGGTGAGCAGGCGGAAGCGGTCGTCCAGGCGGTCGGCGATCTGGCGCGGGGTCAGCAGTCTGAGCCGGGCCGCGGCCAGCTCGATGGCGAGCGGCAGCCCGTCCAGCCGGCGGCAGATCTCCGCGACGGCCACGCTGTCGCCGAGCACCGCGTCGGCGTCGGGACGGACGGCCTTCGCGCGCTCGGCGAAGAGGCGGTGCGCCTGCTTTGGGACGAGGGGCTCGACCGGGCGCACCGACTCACCGGGGACGCCGAGGGGTTCACGGCTGGTCGCGAGGATCGTGAGCCCCGGGCAGTGGGTGAGGAGGGTCTCGGCGAGGGCGGCCGCCGCGCCGATGACGTGCTCGCAGTTGTCGAGGATCAGCAGGTGGCTGCGCGGGGCGCAGTACTCGATCAGCAGGGCCGTGGGGTCGGCCTGCGGGGTCGCCAGCTCGTTGGTCAGCAGCACGGTCTCGCGCAGACCGAGCGCGCTGACCACCGCGCCTGGCACCGCCTCCGGGTGGTCGAGCGGGGCGAGTTCGACCAGCCAGGCCGAGGGGAGCGGTGCGGCGGCCTCCTCGGCGAGACGGGTCTTTCCCGAGCCGCCCGGTCCGGTGAGCGTCACCAGGCGGGCCCTGTGCAGGTCGGAACGAATGGCGTTCAGCTCCGGTTCCCGCCCGACGAAGGAGGTCAGGCGGGGACGGAGATTGCCGGTGCGCTCGGGGCGTCGCGGGGGCGCGGGGAGCGACGAACGCGCCGGGGGCTTGCGGGGGTGCGCGGACTGGGGGATCGCCGGGTGGGCGGGGGTCTCCGGGTACGCGGGGGTCTCCGGATGCGCGGTGACCTCCGGGCGCGCGGGGGTCTCCAGGGGTTGCTGTTTCAGCAACGAGGCGTGCAGGGAGCGCAGTTCCGGGCCCGGGTCGGTGCCGAGGGAGTCGGCGAGGGTGCGGCGGGCGGCCTCGTAGGCGGCGAGGGCGTCGGCCGGGCGGCCCGTGTCCCGCAGGGCGCGGATGAGGAGGGCGTGCAGGGGCTCGTCGTACGGATGGGCGGAGGTCAGCTCCCGCAGTTCCGGTACGGCCTCCTGGGCGCGGCCGAGGTCCAGGGCCGCGGCGGCGCGGGCGCGGGTCGCCTCCAGGCGCAGGGCCTCGGGGCGGGCGGCGGCGGTGCGGTCGGGGAGGTCGGCGAGGGCCGGGCCGTTCCAGAGGGCGAGGGCCTGGGTGAGGGTGCGGTGGGCGGTGGCCGGGTCGCCGGCGGCGAGGGCCCGGGTGCCGCTGTGGGCGAGGCGTGCGAAGACGTGGAGGTCCACGTCGTCGTCGGTCGCTTCGAGGCGGTAGCCGCCCGGGGTGGAGGCGACGCTGTGCCGGCCGAGGGTGCGGCGCAGTCGGCCGACGAGGGCCTGGAGGGCGGCGGGGGCGTCCTGGGGCGGGTCGTCCGCCCAGATCTCCCCGACGAGGGTGTCGGGGGCGGTGGTGCGGCCGGGGCGGAGGGCGAGGGCGGCGAGGAGTGTCCGCAGGCGCCGGCCGCCGATGGGTACGGGGGTGCCCTGGTCGTCCGCCGCTTGGGTCACGCCCAGGATTCTGTACCGCACCTGGTCATTGTGGCGGGGGGTGCGGGATGGGGCACAGAATTTCGGTTCCCGGGGCGGCGGGGCGCCCGGTGCCACCACCCGCACCCCCCGGCTGAGCCGCCCCCACCGCTCACGCCCCCGGCGTCAGCGCGCTCCGCCTCGGCTGGATCCCCGAGGGGACCGCGCGGGAGCGGGTCGGGGTGCCCGTCCAGCAGGTGCCTCGGCGGGAGAGGAGGCGGCGCAGCCACAGTTCGAGGGAGACGAGGTCGGCCAGTCCGTCCAGGGGGAGGGTCTCGCCCGCCGCGGCCGCGCGCAGCGCCTTGCGGACGACACGCGCCTCCACCAGGCCCGCGTCGGCCAGCAGCGGTGTGGCGAAGAGGTCCATGAGGGGGTCGGCGGCCGCTCGCAGCCCCGCGCGGGCGGCCGCCGCCGAGGACGCGTGGGAGGGCGCGCCCCAGCCGGACGGGAGGTCGGTGACGCCGGCGCCCTCCAGGACCGTGCGGAGGATGGCGGCGCGGGCGCCGGGCTGGACGCGCAGGGCCTCGGGGAGGGCGCGGCAGGCGCGCACGACCTGGTTGTCGAGGAACGGCGCGTGCAGCCGCTGGGAGCGGATCTCCGCGGCCTGTTCCAGGACGCGGAGGTCGGCGGCGTGCCGGGCGAGTGCCGCACGCGCGCGGTAGTCACCGGGGCGCTGTGCGCCGGTCGCGGAGCGGTCCGCCTCCGCCTGGAGCAGAACCGATACTTCAGCCAGCGCCTCCCCCGTCAGCCACCGGGCGGCCGGGCCGGGTCTCGCCCAGGACAGCGCGGCGAGGGAGGCGCCGACCGCCCCCTTGGGCTCGTCGAAGCGGCGCCGCATCAGCCGTTCGGCCAGCACCTCGAGGCCCGCCCGGTAGGGGGTGCGGGCGAGGCGCCGGGCCGCGCCGTACACGCGCGCGGGGACCATCACGGAGCCGTCCGCGCGGGCGAGCGCGGCGACCGGCCGGACCAGGTGGCGCCGTTTGCGGTCCACGAGCAGGTCGGCGAGGCGGGCGGGGTGGGCGTCCAGGACCTGGCGGGCGCCGTGGCCGGTGAAGTGGTCGGCGCTGCCGGCGGCGAGCCGCGCGCGGTGCCGGGCCGCCAGGACCAGGGAGGGGCCGGGCTCGTCGGTCAGCGGGCCTTCGAGGTCGGCGTACGGCAGGGTCTCCTCGTCGCCGGTGACCACGACGTGGTGCAGCCGGGGATCGGCGGCCAGGGCGCCGGCGCGTTCGAGTTCGGCCTCGCGGCCGGGCACGGCCAGGTCGTTGAACGTGACGGCGAGGAGCCGTTCGCCCGCGCCCGTGCCGTGGCCGAGGAGCGTGCCCGGTCTGCCGGGCAGTCCGGCGGCCAGCAGGGCGAGCGTGCCGGAGGCGGGGCCGCCGGACAGGTCGGCGCCGATGCCGGGGGCCGGCATGCCGCGCGCGGCCCGCCGCTCGGCCGGGCCCATGCCGGGAACCGGCCCGGGGTCCAGGTCGGGCACGTGCCGGGGTGCCGACAGCCGGGTGCGGACGGCCTCCACCAGCGCGTCCCGGACGGCGTCCACGGCGCGGCCGGGGTCGGCCGGGGGCGCGGCCACGGCGAGGGAGGCGACCGGCTCGTACCCGGCGACCTCCCGCGCCCCGGCGCGCAGCACCAGCGCGTGCCCCGGCGGAATGCGCCGTACGCCCTCGTAGGGGGTGCTGTCGCGCAGCGCGGCCGGGACGTCCGGGGCGGCGAGCAGGGCGGCGAGGTGGGTGAAGTCGAGGTTGGCCTCGACGAGGTCGGCGAGGGGCAGCGCGGCGGTGGCGTAGGCGGTGCCGCCGGCCCAGGGGGTGTAGAACACCGGCCGGGCGCCCGCGAGGTCGCCGCAGACGGTGATGCGGCGGCCGGCCTGGACGACGGCCGTGTAGCTGCCGGGCCAGGTGGTCAGGTGGCGCAGGGCGCCCCCGCGCGCGGTGAACAGGCCGCGCCGCAGCTCCTCGTCGGTGGCGCCGCAGATGCCGAGGACGGCGATCCGGTGCTGTGCGTCGGCGTGCACCACGCGCACCTCGTCCGGGCGCCAGTCGCCGACGGCCCACAGCGGATCGGGGTCGCCCCACAGGAGCTGGGAGCCGACCGGGTGGAGGGTCTCGCCGTCGTATCCGACGGCACCGGCGGATCCGATCCCGGCGGCGCCCGCGGCGGTGCTGCTCCAACCCACCAACCACCGCATCGACGCCTCCACAGGCTGTGGACGAACAGTGCACCGTACGAACCGGACCCCATGCTGCCATGAAGGGCGCGCGGGAGAGGGGCGGCGGCACCGCCTTCGATCGGGGGAAACCCAAGGGGAACACGCGGCACGGGCCTCGGAGTCGGCGGCCGGCCGGCGTCGGCGGAGTGGGTGGGGGCCGGGCGGTACCGCACGACCCCGGCGCGAATGCGCCCCCTGCGCGCTCCCCCAAACCGCCCTTCGCGCCCTCAAGTTGCATGGTCGGAACGGCAATTGGGCGCAGATGGCATGGGGCGGTTTTCGGCCAATTAAATGGAGGGGCACCGGAGATGAGCACGCTCCGTAGGGGCCTGCGGAGCGCGCGGCGGTCCACACGCGCGCACGGTCCGGGAGGCGGGCATCGCCTCCCGGACCGGTCCGCCACCCGCGGGGATGAAGGCGGCGGTGTCCCCCAGCCCACTGGATCCAGTACAGCGGGCCGACCCACGCAAGAGCCATGGAACCGCTCCCCGGGTGGCCGGAGAAGAGCGCACGGACGGGCGCACGGCCACACGTGCGGGGGCACGCGGCGACGCACCGTGCACGGTGCGTACAGGGAACGGACCTTCGTACGGACCACAATCCCGCCAACCGGAACAATGCCCCTTAACGCTTGGGATGCGGCGAACTACGCTGGGTTTACGAATGCCGCGTGGTTATGCCAGAGCGGCAGCCGTCTGTGTCGAGGGGTGGCGCATGTCCAGGGAGCAACGCGGGCCGAACGAAAAACTCGGCGCCGTTCTCGCCCTCGCGGGAATCAGCAACGCGGGACTCGCCCGCCGCGTCAACGACCTCGGCGCGCAGCGCGGGTTGACGCTTCGCTACGACAAGACGTCCGTCGCGCGCTGGGTGTCGAAGGGCATGGTGCCGCAGGGTGCGGCGCCGCACCTCATCGCCGCCGCCATCGGCCAGAAGCTCGGCCGGCCGGTGCCGCTGCACGAGATCGGCCTGGCGGACGCCGATCCCGCGCCCGAAGTGGGCCTCGCCTTCCCGAGGGACGTGGGCCAGGCGGTGAGGTCCGCGACGGAGCTGTACCGCCTCGACCTCGCCGGCCGCCGCGCCGGCTCCGGCGGCATCTGGCAGTCGCTCGCCGGGTCGTTCGCGGTCAGCGCGTACGCCACGCCCGCCTCGCGCTGGCTGATAACCCCCGCCGACAGCTCGGTCGCGCGGGAGGCGGGCTCCGCCGAGGGGTCCGGCGCACCGATCAAAGTCGGCCACAGCGATGTGCAGAAGCTCCGGGAGGCCGCCGAGGACGCCAGGCGGTGGGACTCCAAGTACGGCGGCGGGGACTGGCGTTCGTCGATGGTGCCGGAGTGCCTGCGGGTGGAGGCGGCCCCGCTGCTGCTCGGCTCCTACTCCGACGAGGTCGGCCGCGCCCTGTTCGGCGCCTCGGCCGAACTCACCCGGCTCGCCGGGTGGATGGCCTTCGACACCGGGCAGCAGGAGGCCGCGCAGCGGTACTACATCCAGGCGCTGCGGCTCGCGCGCGCGGCGGCCGACGTCCCGCTGGGGGGTTACGTCCTCGCCTCCATGTCGTTGCAGGCGACCTACCGGGGCTTCGGCGACGAGGGGGTCGACCTGGCGCAGGCCGCGCTGGAGCGGAACCGGGGGCTGGCGACCGCGCGGACGATGAGCTTCTTCCGGCTGGTCGAGGCGCGGGCCCACGCGCGCGCGGGAGACGCGCAGGCGGCCGGCGGGGCGCTGAAGGCGGCGGAGGGGTGGCTGGAACGGTCCCGTCCCGGCGACAACGACCCGTCCTGGCTCGGCTTCTACGGGTACGACCGGTTCGCCGCGGACGCCGCCGAGTGCTACCGGGACCTGAAGGCACCGCGCCAGGTGCGCAGGTTCACCGAGCAGGCGCTGTCGAAGCCGACGGAGGAGTTCGTGCGGTCGCACGGACTGCGGCTGGTCGTCTCCGCGGTCGCCGAGCTGGAGTCCGGCAACCTCGACGCGGCGTGCGAGCAGGGGGTGCGGGCCGTGGAGGTGGCCGGGCGCATCTCGTCGGCGCGCACGACGGAGTACGTGAAGGACCTCCTGCACCGGCTGGAGCCGTACGGGGACGAGCCGCGCGTGGTGGAGCTGCGGGAGCGGGCCCGCCCCCTGCTGATGGCTCCGGCGTAGGGCCGCTGATGGCTCCGGCGTAGGGCCGAGCCCCTTCGGGGTACGGCCCGGCGTTTGAAGCCGTTGTCAGTGGCGCAATGCACTATCGGAGGCGGAGGTGGTGCAGGTGCGGGCCGGGGCGTACGACTGTGATGTGCTCGTCATCGGTGGGGGGATCGTCGGGCTGTCGACCGCGTATGCCATCACCCGGGCCGCGCCCGGTACGCGCGTGGTCGTGCTGGAGAAGGAGCCGGGGCCGGCGCGGCACCAGACGGGGCGCAACAGCGGGGTGATCCACAGCGGGATCTACTACCGTCCGGACTCGCTCAAGGCGCGGTACGCGGTGCGGGGCGCCGCCGAGATGGTGAAGTTCTGCGCCGAGTACGGCATCGCGCACGCCGTCACCGGCAAGCTGATCGTCGCCACCGAGCGGGACGAGCTGCCGCGGCTGCACGCGCTGGTGCAGCGCGGCCGGGAGAACGGCATCCCGGTGCGGGAGCTGGGCCCCGCGCAGATCACCGAGTACGAACCCGAGGTGCGCGGCCTCGCCGCCATACACGTCGGTACGACCGGGGTGTGCGACTTCGCGGGCGTCGCGGGCGAGCTGGCGCGGGCCTCCGGCGCGGAGATCCGGTACGGCGCCCGGGCGGTGCGCGTGGACCGGCGGCCGGAGCGGGGCGTGGCCGTGCTCACCGCGACCGGGGACGTCGTACGCGCGCGCGTGCTCGTGAACTGCGCCGGGCTGTACTGCGACGAGGTGGCCCGGCTGACCGGCGACGACCCCGGGGTGCGGATCGTGCCGTTCCGCGGGGAGTACTACGAGCTGGCGCGGCCGGAACTGGTGCGGGGGCTGGTGTACCCGGTGCCGGACCCGGCGTTCCCGTTCCTCGGGGTGCATCTGACGCGCGGGATCGACGGCGGCGTGCACATCGGGCCCAACGCGGTGCCGGCGCTCGCCCGGGAGGGGTACGGCTGGGGGGTCGTACGGCCCCGGGAGCTGGCCGGGACGGTCGCGTGGCCGGGGTCCTGGGCCATCGCCCGGCGGCACTGGCGCTACGGCGCCGGCGAGCTGCGCCGGTCGGTGTCCAAGGGGGCGTTCCTGGAGGCCGTGCGAAGACTGCTGCCCGGGGCCGAGGCCGGGGATCTGGTGCGGGCCCCGGCCGGGGTGCGGGCGCAGGCGGTGCTGCGGGACGGGACGCTGGTGGACGACTTCCTGATCCGGGAGGGGCCGCGGGCGGTGCACGTGCTGAACGCGCCCTCGCCCGCGGCCACGGCCTCGCTGCCGATCGGGCGGGAGATCGGGCGCCGGGCGCTGGCGATGCTCGGCTCGCTGTAGCGGCCGGTCGGCACCCGTAAAATCGGTCGTACTGTGTCTGACTCCCTGAACCCCCCCGCCCCGCCCCCGGCCCCCCACGACCCCGGTGTCCCCGACCGGCACACCCGGGCCAAGGGCGAGCCGCGCTTTCCCGACGGGCCCAAGGCCGACCCGGCCGGGTCGCACTTCGAGCGGCGGATCCGCAGCTTCCAGCCGCGGCGGAGCCGGGTGACGGCCGGGCAGGCCGACGCGTTGCAGCGGCTGTGGCCCAAGTGGGGGCTGGACATCGACGGGCAGCGGGTGATCGACCTCGCCGAGCTGTTCGGCAACGACCGTCCCGTGGTCCTGGAGATCGGGTTCGGGATGGGCGAGGCCACCGCGCGGATGGCCGCGGGCGACCCGGACACCAACATCCTGGCCGTCGACGTGCACACCCCCGGCCAGGGCAACCTGCTGGGTCTCGCCGACCGCAACGGCCTGTCCAACGTCCGGGTGGGCAACGGCGACGCGATCATCCTGCTCCGGGAGATGCTCCGCCCGGACGCGCTGGACGGGCTGCGGGTCTACTTCCCCGACCCCTGGCCCAAGAAGCGGCACCACAAGCGGCGGCTCATCCAGCCCGAGTTCCTGACGCTCGCCGCGTCCCGGATGAGGCCGGGCGCGCTCCTGCACTGCGCGACCGACTGGGAGCCGTACGCCGAGCAGATGCTGGACGTGCTCACCGCCCACCCCGGCTTCGAGAACACCCGGCCGGACGGCGGTTTCGCACCGCGCCCGGAGTTCCGGCCGCTGACCCGTTTCGAGGGACAGGGACTGGACAAGGGACATGTGGTGAACGACCTGCTGTTCCGGCGCGTACCGCACAGCACCGCTGAGCTGGGCCGATAATCCGCTCCAGCCCCTCGCCCCGCCACCGTTAGGGTCGATGCCGTGGCCACCAGTCCTCCGTTTCCGACGTACCCCCCGAGCCCCGGCGACGGTGTGCTGCGCCACCCGCACTGGTGGCAGCGCCGGTGGGTGCGGTACGGAGCACTGAGTTCCCTGCTGGCCCTGTCCGGTCTGGTCATCCTCGCGCTCGTGCGGCGGCAGACGGGCACGGAGGGCTTCCTCGTCGGCCTCGGACTGGCCGTCCTGCCCGTGCCCTGGCTGATGGCCGCCTTCCGGTGGCTGGACCGGGTGGAGCCGGGCCCCTGGCGGAATCTGGTCTTCTCCTTCGCCTGGGGGGCCTGCGCGGCGGCGCTGATAGCCATCGTGGCCAACAGCTTCGCGACCAAGTGGATCGCCACCTCGACCGCGGACCCGGCCAGTGCCGACACGCTGGGCGCCACCGTGATAGCGCCGATCGTGGAGGAGTCCGCGAAAGCCGCCGCCGTCCTGCTGGTGTTCCTCTTCCGCCGGCGTGACTTCACCGGGATCGTGGACGGGGTGGTGATAGCGGGCGTCACCGCCACCGGGTTCGCGTTCACCGAGAACATCCTCTACCTCGGTACGGCCTTCGGGACCGACCAGCTCACCGGCGACCGCGGCATCGCCTCCGTCACCGCCGCCACCTTCTTCGTGCGCATCGTGATGTCCCCGTTCGCGCACCCCCTGTTCACCGTCCTCACCGGCATCGGCTTCGGCATCGCCGCGCTGTCCGCCGAGCGGCAGCACGTGCGGCGGGTGCTGCTGCCGGTCGTGGGGCTGCTGCTCGCGATGAGCATGCACGCCTTCTGGAACGGCTCCTCCACCTTCGGCGAGTACGGCTTCTTCGCCGTCTACGGAGCCTTCATGGTGCCCGTGTTCGCGGTGGTGACCTGGCTGGCGGTCTGGACCCGGCAGCGGGAGCTGCGGACCGTGCGGGCGGAGCTGCCCACGTATGTGCTGGCCGGGTGGCTGGGCCCGGCCGAGCCGTTCGCGCTGGGGTCGATGCGGGCGCGCCGGATGGCCCGGGACTACGCCCGGCACCACCACGGACGCCAGGCGGCGCGGGAGGTGGCCCGGTACGAGGCGTACGCGACCTCGCTGGCGTTCCTGCGGCACCGGGGGCGCGAGGGCAAGGCCGGCCCCGACTTCGTCGTCCGGGAGCGTGAGCTGCTGGACGAGCTGTGGAAGCGCAGGGACGTGGCCCGGCCCGCGCTGGAGTACGCGAGCAGGGCGTCGGTTCCCGCGCCGGTGTTCTGGGGGCCGGCGCCGTACGGGTATCCGGCGGTGCCGTACCCCGCGTACAACCCGTACCGGACGTAGTCCCGGGGGCTGACGGGAGAGCGGCTAGGCGGACGCCTCCGTCAGCCGGGTCACCTCGGCCTCCGTCAGCTCCAGCTCCGCGACCCCCAGCAGCGCCGGGAGCTGTTCCACCGTCCTCGCCGAGGCGATCGGGGCCGTGACCGTGGGCTGGGCGGCGAGCCAGGCCAGGGCCACCGTGGCGACCGGGGCCCCGTGGGCCGCGGCGATCTCGTCCAGGGCCGCGAGGACCTTCTGGCCGCGCTCGGACTCCGCGTGCTTCTGGGCTCCTTCGGCGCGGGCGCTGTCGACGGTCGTACCGGGCCGGTACTTGCCGGTGAGGAAGCCCGAGGCGAGGGAGAAGTACGGGACGGCGGACAGGCCCTCGCGGGCGACGAGGTCCTGCAGCGGGCCCTCGTAGGTGTCCCGGGAGACCAGGTTGTAGTGCGGCTGGACGGCGACGTAGCGGGCGAGGCTCTCGCGGTCGGAGAAGTCCAGGGAGGCCCGCAGCCGCTCGGGGCTGATGTTGGACGCGGCGATGTGCCGGACCTTCCCGGCCCTCACCAGCTCGTCCAGCGCGCCGATGATCTCCTCGACCGGCACCTCGGGCTTGTCGAAGTGGGTGTAGTAGAGGTCGATGTGGTCGGTGCCCAGGCGGCGCAGGGAGGCGTCGGCGGCGGCCTTGATGTTGGCCGCGGACAGGCCCTGGTACTCCGGGTGCTGGCTGACCTTGGTGGCGATGACGACCTCGGAGCGGTTGCCGCGGGCCTTGACCCACTTGCCGATGATCGTCTCCGACTCGCCGCCCCGGTTGCCCTCGATCCAGGCGGAGTAGGAGTCGGCGGTGTCGATGAAGTTGCCGCCCGCGGCGGTGTAGGCGTCGAGGACGGCGAAGGAGGTCTGCTCGTCGGCGGTCCAGCCGAAGACGTTGCCACCGAGGGCGAGCGGGAAGACCTCGAGATCGGACGGGCCTAGGTTACGAAGTGACGTCATACGTCATGGCAACACCGGCGGTGGGTGATCGCATCCCACCGCCGGGGCGGAGTCCCCGTCAAGATCTCGCAAAGGTCCCTGCGCGGGACGGGACCGTCAGGGGTTGAGGCCCTTGCCGCGCAGCCACGCCATGGGGTCGATGCCGGTGGCCTGGCCGTCGGGGTGGACCTCCATGTGGACGTGCGGCCCGGTGACGTTGCCGGTGGCGCCGACGCGGCCGATGACCTCGCCGGTGGTGACCTTCTGGCCGACGGAGACGCTGATCGAGGACTGGTGGCAGAACCACAGCTCGGTGCCGTCGTCCAGGGTGAGGATGGTGCGGTAGCCGTAGGAGCCGGCCCAGCCCGCCTCGGTGATCGTGCCGCTGTGCACGGCCTTGATCAGGGTGCCGGTGGGGGCGGCGAAGTCGAGACCGGTGTGGTAGCCGGAGGACCACATCCCGCCGGCCTGGCCGAAGGTCGAGGTGATCGTGTACGAGGAGGTGGGCAGCGTGTACTGCTCGGCCAGCTTCGCCAGCCGCTCCTCCTCCGCCTTCTTCGCGGCGGCGGCCTCCGCCTTCTCCTTGGCCGCGGCGGCCTGGGCGGCGGCCTCCTTCTCGGCCTGGGCGGCGGCGTCGGCGCTCTGCTTCTCGGCGGCGGCGACCGCGGCGGCGGTGGCCCTGCTCTCGGCCTGGCCCTGCTGCTGCTCGGCCTGGGCCATGATCCGGTTGCGCAGTGCCTCGCCCGCGTCGGCGCTGTCCTCGCCGGCGGCCGTGGTCACGCCGACGGTGCTCAGCGTGGCCGTGGCGGCCTCGGCCGGGTGGGAGTCGGCCGAGTGGTCGTGGAAGAGGGAGCCGACCGAGGGCAGGTCCGGCAGGGAGATGGAGACCGGCGGCTTGCCGGTGTTGGCGCTGGCCATGCCGCCCGCGCCGACCGCGGCCATGACGCCGACGCCCAGGACGGTGGAGCTGCGCGCGAAGCCGCCGCGCTGCTTTGCGACGCGATGCCGGCCGCGCACCGGGGCGACGGACTCCTCGGTGGGGTTCCACTCCTCCCAGGGGCCCTCCTCGGCGCGGTAGGCGCCGTACCCGAAGGTCTCGGGCTCGCGCTGTGCCGGTATGTACGGGGCTTCTGGGGCAGGCCGGTTGGACGCCACGCGGGCGTACTCCTTTCCTTCCTTTCGCCTACCGGGTTAGCTGACGGGTTCGGAGCAGGAAGGTCTCCTACGCGCGTATACCGGTCGTGGACTCGACGAGTTCACGGACGGCATTCGCGTGATTCACCCCAGGGTGGTGGTTCCCCGGCTCCCTTGCGGGATTCGGCGCGTGCGCACGGAGCCGCCTCTTGTGACGGCTGTGACGACCGCGCTGCGTTATCGAACGTTAATAGACCCGACAGTCACTTTCCAAGCCGTTCGGCTTGATCATTCACGTCTTTACCGGCGGAGCTATCGGCCACTACCCCGCCAAAACGGGCGAGTTGACCGAGCATCCGGCCCGTTCAGCAGTCACTTTCGGTTTTGATGGTGACTCAGATGTTATGCGCACGGCGGTCGCCCGGTCACCTTCGGTGAGGGTCAGGGGCGCCGCACGGCGAGCAGCGCCATGTCGTCGGCCATGCCGCCCCCGGAGTGCCGGCGCGCCTCCTCGGCGAGCCGGCCGACCAGCGCGGCCGGGCCGGCGAAGGCGCGCCCGGCGAGCCGCCGTTCGGGGTCGTAGAACCGGCCGTGGGCGTCCCGGGCCTCGGACAGGCCGTCGGTGTGGAACAGCAGGGTCGCGCCGCTCGGGAAGGCTGTCTCGGTGGCCCGGTCCGGCCACATGCCGAGGTCGCCGATGCCGAGCGGCAGCGCGGGCTCGGCGGGCGCCAGGGTGCGCAGGGTGCCGTCGGCGTGCAGCAGCAGCGGCGGCGGATGGCCGCGGTTGACGATCCGTACCGGGCCGTCGCCGTGCGGGAGTTCGGCGAGGACCGCGGTGGTGAACCCCTCGAAGGCGTCGATCCCGTCGCGCCGGGTGCCCTCGCGGGCCAGCGCCCGCTCCAGCCGCTCGGCGACCGCCTCCAGCGTGGCCTCCTGCTCGGCCGCCTCCCGGAACGCGCCGATCACCACGGCCACCGCGGCGACCGCGCCCATGCCCTTGCCGCGCACGTCCCCGACGACCAGCCGGACGCCGTGGGGGCTGTCCTGCACGGCGTACAGGTCGCCGCCGATGAACGCGTCCTGCCGTGCCGCCTCGTAGCAGGCGGCGATCTCGTAGCCGCCGATCCGCTCGTCCGGTTCCGGCAGGACGGCCCGCTGGGCGGCCTCGGCGATCTCGCGGGCGGAGGCGAGCCGCCGGTCGCCCCGCCGGACCACCCGGTTGATGGCGACGGCCAGCAGCGCGACCGTCGCGACGGTGACCACGTCGGTGAGGGTGCCCACGGCGGGATGGGCCCCGGCGTCGGTGTGCACGGCGTAGGCGGCGGCGAGGGAGAGAAGACCGGTCAGGACGGTGGTGCGCAGCGAGGACAGGGGCGCGGCGACCAGCGGGGCCGCGGTGAAGAACGGGACGGCGGTGAAGTCGTCCGGGGCGAGCAGGCCGTACAGGACACCGCAGACGACGAGCAGGGCGGGCAGGGCGCGGGCCAGGGCACGGGGGCCCGGGCGGCGGCGGGCGCGCACCGGCACCGGTTCGTCACCGAGCCCCGGGTCGGGCACGGGGTCGCCGGGGAGCCGGCCGCCCGCCCTGGCGTACGGGCTCTCCTCCACCTTTCCAGGGCGCACCGCGTGTCTCCCGCTTGTCCGACGTACCTCCAGGTTTCCGGGGCCCGGGGCGGGCGGCGACCGGTGTGGGCCGAAAGGGGTGTGCGAGCGGTCCCGCGCATGGCGTACACTGGAGTCACAACGACGCGGGGTGGAGCAGCTCGGTAGCTCGCTGGGCTCATAACCCAGAGGTCGCAGGTTCAAATCCTGTCCCCGCTACTGAAGGCGCAGGGCCCGGAATCCCCAGGATTCCGGGCCCTGAGTCGTTCCCGGCCCGCGGCGGCGCCCCGCAGCGGGGCGGGGAGCCGCGTAAGAGGCCGCGACGCACCCGCGCCCGCCCGCCGGGCACCCCGGCGGGCGGGCGGGCACTCACAGCAGGTGGGCGTTCGGCGCCTTGGCCGGCTCCTCCAGCTCAGGCAGCACGACGACCCGCACGCCCCGCGAGGCCAGGACCCCGCTTCCGTCGGCCGCCGCCACGAACGTGTCCGGCTCACGCCAGGCGGTGACCACCCTGCGCACCCCCGCCCGGAGGATCAGCTCGGCACAGGGCGCCGGCCGGGACGCACGCCGGGCACAGGGCTCCAGGCTGCTGTACACGGTGGCACCGGCCAGCCGCGGGTCGTCCGCGGCGATCTTCGCGAGCGCCGCCTCCTCCGCGTGCACGACGGGATCGGCGCCCTCCCGCGAATGGCCGCGGGCCAGCTCCGTGCCGTCGGCGGCCACGACCACCGCACCGACGCTGAACGCCGTCTCCGACGGCGGACACAGCGCCGCCAGTTCACAGGCGGTCCGCAGCCAGTGACGGTCGGCGGCGGTGGCGACCGGCCCGGTGCCGGGGGCCGTCGGCACGTACCGCACGAGCACGACGTCCTCCATCCGGCGGGTGTCGAGCAGGCGCAGCCGTCCGGGCTGGTAGGCCCCCGGCCCGAACAGGCGGGGCGCCGCGGGATCGCCGACGAACAGCGGGGCGAGGACCAGCTGGAGCTCGTCGGCGAGTCCCTGGTGCAGCAGCTGGGTGTGGACCGTGCCGCCGCCCTCCACCATCAGGCGGCCGACGCCGCGCACGTCGTGGAGGTGCTCCAGCAGGGCCCGCCAGTCCAGGTCGGGACCGAGCGGGACGACGTCGGCGCTGCCCCCGAGGCGGCGGGCGACCCGCTCGGCGCCCCGGTCGGTGGTGTAGACGATCTTGTCGCCGCCGGTGTGCCAGAACCTGGCGTCCGGATCGAGGTCGCCGGTGGCCGTGACCGTGACCTTCAGCGGGTACTCCGGCTCACCCCGCGCCACCCGCTCCGCGCGCCGCTCGGCGGAGTTGACCAGCAGGCGGGGGTTGTCGGCGCGGATCGTCCCGGCGCCGACGAGGATCGCGTCGACCGAGGCCCGTACGGCGTCGACCCGGTCGAAGTCGGCCGGGCTGGACAGCATCAGGCGGTCGGGGCCGGTGTCGTCCAGGTAGCCGTCGAGGGAGACGGCGGCGGACAGCAGCACGTACGGCAGGGGCATCGGCGCCCTCTCTTCCGGAGGCGGAGCTCACCCGTCCGGCGGACGAGCTGGTTCAAGTTTTAAACAAACTTACACTGGGAACATGACGACCCGCTGGCTCACGCCCGACGAGCAGCGCGCCTGGCGCGCCTACATGGCCGCCTCCCGTCTCCTGGAGGACGCCGTCGACCGGCAGCTCCAGCAGGAGGGCGGCATGCCGCACCTGTTCTACTCGGTGCTGGCCAACCTCTCCGAGGCCCCCGACCGGCGGCTGCGCATGACCGATCTCGCCGAGACGCTGAAGATCACCCGCAGCCGGCTCACGTACGTGGTGACCCGGCTGGAGCGGGACGGCCTGGTGCGCCGGGAGAACTGCCGCTGGGACAAGCGCAGCTCGCTCGCCGTGCTGACGGACGAGGGGGTGGCCGTCCTGGAGCGTACGGCGCCCGGGCACGTCGAGACGGTCCGCAGCACCCTGTTCGACCGGCTGACCCCGGAGCAGGTGGGGCAGCTGGAGGAGATCTGCACGGGGATCGCGCGCGGGCTGCAGGGCGAGGACGACCGGTGCGGCGCCGAGGACGTTCCCTGGCGGCGCCGTTCGTCGTGCTCGTCACCCTCGGCGTCCTCCTGAGCGGAACCCCGCGTCCTGCCGAGCGGCACCTCGGGCGTCCTGCCGAGCGGGCCGGGCCGCCGGGTGCGCGATTGCTTTAACTTTTAAGCAGAGGTAGGGTCCCTGCGAACCGCTGCTTCAAATCTGAAGCAACTGTCCCGGAGGACCCGCATGCCCGACATCCCCGCCGCCACCCCGCGCGCCCGCGTCCGGGTACCGCTGCGCTTCGCCGACGGCTACGGCACCGACGCCGAACTCGTCACCTTCCACGGCCTCACCGACGGCCGGGAACACCTCGCCGTCGTCCTCGGCGAGCCCGGTCCCGTCCCGCTGGTGCGCCTGCACTCCGAGTGCCTGACCGGGGACGTCTTCTGCTCGGCCCGCTGCGACTGCGGACCGCAGCTGCGCGAGGCGGTCGAGCGCATCGCCGGCCGCGGCGGCGTCCTGCTCTACCTGCGCCAGGAGGGCCGGGGCATCGGCCTCTACAACAAGCTCGACGCGTACGCCCTCCAGGACGAGGGGCTCGACACCTACGCGGCGAACGCCGCCCTCGGCCTGCCGGAGGACGCCCGCGACTACACGGCAGCCGCCCAGATGCTCGGCGCCCTCGGCATCACCGAGCTCGACCTGCTCTCCAACAACCCCGACAAGGCCGAACAGCTGCGCTCGCTGGGGATCGCGGTACGGGACCGGGTGCCGACCGGTGTCTTCACCACCGCCCACAACGTCCGCTACCTGCGCGCGAAGGTGCTCCAGACCCAGCACACCCTGCCGCTGGCGGAACTGACCGAGCTGACCGAGCTGACTGCGGGCTAGCCGGCGGCGGGGCGGCCGGGGAGCCGGAGGGCCCAGAGGACGGCGGCGGCGAGCAGGGCGGCCGTCACGGCGTACGTGAGCCGGAAGCCGGCCGGTGACGGGCCCGCCGCGGCCAGCACCACCGACAGCAGGGCCGTGCCGACCGACGCGGCGAGCTGGGCGTTGATGCTCAGCGCGGTGCTCGCTCCGGGCAGCCGGTCCGGGGGCAGGCCACGGGTCGCGGTGGTCATCGCCGGCATCAGCGTCATCCCGGCGCCGACGCCCATCACCATGCCCGCGACGACGACCCGCCAGGGCGCGACCCCCGCCGTCCCGGTCTGCCAGGCCATCAGCCCCATTCCGAGGGCGGCCACCGCGCAGCCGGCCGTGATCAGCCGGCGCGGCACCGCCGTGTCGATCCGCCGGGCCGCGATCTGCATCGTCACCCCGACCACCAGCCCGGTCGGCGCCCCGAGCAGCCCGGCCGCCGTCGCGCTCAGGCCCCGCTCCTGCTGCCAGTACAGCGGCCCGAGCAGCATCGATCCGAAGTAGCCGCAGGTGAACGGGGCGAGCGTGGCGATACCTGCGGCGAAGGTGCGCTCCCGCAGCAGCCGCAGGTCCAGCAGCGGTGCGCGGACGGTGAGCGCCCGCCGTACGAAGGCCGCCGCGAGGACGGCGCCGGCGAGTGTCGGCAGCAGCGCGCCGGGCGCCGTGAAGTCCCCGCGCTCACCGCCCCGCGCCAGGCCGTACAGCAGCAGGGCCAGACCGGGCGAGAGCATCAGCAGGCCGGGAACGTCCAGCCGGGGCAGGTCGCGGCCACGGGCCTCCGGGGCGTCCCGGGGCAGCAGCCGGGCCGCCAGCACCAGGGCCAGGGCGCCGACGGGCAGGTTGATCAGGAATATCCAGTGCCAGGACGCGGCGTCCACCAGCCGGCCGCCGAGCACCGGACCGGCGACCGGGCCGATCAGGATGGGCAGCCCCAGCAGGCCCATCGCCCGGCCGAGCCGGGCCCGGTCCGCGGCCCGCATGCCCATCGCCATGCCGACGGGCTGCAGCAGGCCGCCGCCCAGCCCCTGCACCACGCGGAACGCGATCAGGCTCCCCGCGTCCCAGGCGCAGGCGGCGAGCAGCGAGCCCAGCGTGAACAGGGCGAGCGCGGTCATGTAGGTCCGCTTGGCGCCGGCGCGGCCCATCGCCCACGCGGCGGCCGGGATGACCGCGGCGAGCGCCAGGGTGTACGCGGTCGCGGCCCACTGGATGGTCTCCAGCGGGGCGCCGAAGGACACCGAGAGGCGGCGCAGCGCGACGTTGACGATCGTCATGTCCAGCACGGACATGGTCGTGCCGAGGACGACGACGGTGACGACCCGGCGGAGGACGGCCGGGGAGGCCGCGGCAGGGCCCGCCACGCCGGCGGGGGGAACGGGCCGGGCGGAACCGGCGGACCGGAGCCTGCTCATCGCAG
The DNA here is from genome assembly GCF_055581365.1 of Streptomyces sp. NPDC031445. Taxonomy (NCBI): domain Bacteria; kingdom Bacillati; phylum Actinomycetota; class Actinomycetes; order Kitasatosporales; family Streptomycetaceae; genus Streptomyces; species Streptomyces sp. NPDC031445. Next base: position 87,761 of record NZ_JBVIJO010000019.1, on the reverse strand, counting down.
CCGCCCCTCAGCCGGCGTAGGGGCGCTCGGCGCGCGCGGTCCGCAGGGCCCGGCCCCACCAGGCGAGCTGGCCGAGCATGCCCTTGGCCGCGCCCGCGCACACGTCGGCGTCGCGCGGGGTGCCGTCCTCGTCCAGGCCGGACCAGGGCCCGTGCAGGCTGACCGAGTCGCGCACGGTCACGGCGTGCAGTTCGGCGAAGACCAGCCGGAGCTGCTCCACCGCGCGCAGCCCGCCGCCGAGACCGCCGTACGACACGAAGCCGACCGGCTTGGCCTGCCACTCGCGGTGGTGCCAGTCGATGAGGTTCTTCAGGGCCGCCGGGAAGCTGTGGTTGTACTCGGGGGTGACGATCACGAACGCGTCGGCGGCGGCGAGCCGCGGTGACACGTCCCGCAGCGCGGCGACGGCCTCCGGGCCCGGGGTGCCGCCCCAGCCGGGCAGCACCAGCGGCAGCTCCACCCCGGCGAGGTCGATGACGTCGAGGTCGAGGCCCGGGTCGGCGGCGGCCGTGGTGAGGAACCAGTCGGCGACGGCCCTCCCCAGCCGGCCCTCACGCACGCTGCCGACGATGACGGTGACGCGAAGCGCATCGGAAACGGACACAGCTGTCCCCCTTGTGGCGAATCTCGGTCCGGCGGTGACCGGTACGGGTGACCGCCTCGCCATGAAAGTACAACGAGCGTTGTAAGAATTACAACGGTCGTTGTACTTCGGCTAGAGTGGCCCGGTCACGACGGAAAGGGCGGCAGGCGTGGACGAGGCGAACGAGTCCCGGCCGGCACGGGCACGGGACGAGGTGTCACCCCGCAAACGGCAGAAGCAGATGGCCATCGCGAGCGCGGCCTGCACGGTCTTCGGCCGCGAGGGCTACGCCCGCGCCTCGGTCGACGCGCTCGCCGCCGCGGCCGACGTCTCCACCCGCACGCTCTACAACCACTTCCCCGGCGGCAAGGCCCAGCTCTTCCAGACGGTCGTGACCTGGACGTCGAGCGAGGTCCGGGACGCCCAACTGGCGCGCCTGCACGCCGTGCTGGACCCGCGGCGCCCACCCCGCCCCGGCGACCTGGAACGCGACCTGGTCGCGCTGGCCCGCGCCTTCCACGGGCTCATGAGCGACTACGCGAACCACTTCGCCCTGGTCCGGCACATCCACGCGGAGGCCGACCACGTCCCGCCCGAGGTCCTCAAGGCGTGGCACGAGGCCGGCCCGGAACCGGTCGGCCGGGCCCTCACCGAGGCGATGGCCCACCTCGAAGACGCCGGCCTGCTGGACCTGCACGGCGACGCGGGCGTGGCCGCCGGCCACTTCACGGCCCTGATCTCGCACCGCATCATCCAGACGACCCATTACGGCGTCCTGCCCCTGCCGGAAGCGGAGACGGACCGTCTGCTCAGGGCCGGGGTGAGCGCGTTCCTCAGGGCGTACGGGGCGAAGTAACGGGAGCCGTGCCGGCCGGGCCGGGCCCGAACCGCACCGTTCCGCACCGTCTGTGCCGGCTCTTCCCGCTGCGCCGGATCGCGCGGGACCTCACCTTGTATGACCATGTTTGTGGTCTGTACCAGGACCGACCGGGCACCGTGTCCGCTGCCCGCTGTCCGCTGCCCGCATCACCGTGGAGGTCGCCGTGTCGGAATCCAACGTGACCGGCCAGGACACCGAGCCGTCCCGCGCCAGACGCCCGCGCCCGAGACCCCTCGTGTACGGCATGGGCGCGGCGCTCACCGGTGTGCTGGCCGTCGCCTCCTGCGGCAACGGCAACGGCAACGGCGGTGCCGCCGCCACCCGCACCCCGACCGCACCCGCCACGTCGAACTTCTCCGGCACCGCGCCGTCCGGCATGTCGTCCTGGTCGGAGTCGAAGAAGGCGGAGGCCAGCGCCTCCGCCTCCGCCGCGTCCGCGTCCGCCTCCGCCCGCGCGTCCGAGTTCGAGGCATCCGTGTCCGCGGAGACCGAACGCGCCCGCGCGGAGGCCCAGAAGCAGCTCGCCAAGGTGAAGGGGCGGGGCAACGCGACGAACGACGTCTCCATGACGGGCGTCCCCCTGTCGCAGACCCACAACGTGCGCGCCCTCCTCGTCACGATGACCAACCGCACCGACAAGCCCGCGTCCTTCGCGGTCCAGGTGGACTTCAGCGATTCCCACGGCAAGGTCGTGGAGACCGTCGTCGTGGGGGCGCAGAACGTCAAGCCGGGGCAGAAGGCGGAGCGCTACGCCATCAGCCACAAGCCTCCCGAGCCCCACCTGACCGCCCGACTGGCCAAGGCGCAGAGGTACTGACGGCGCGGGGGCCGGCACGGGCGTACCGGCGGCACGGGCGCCCCGGGAACGCGACGGCGCCCGAGCCGGCCGAAGCCGTCCCGGGCGCTGTGCCGCGGGACGCAAGGGGTGATCCCCGGGCCCGCGGACGGTAGGCCGTGTGGGACTCGAACCCACAACCAAGGGATTAAAAGTCCCCTGCTCTGCCAATTGAGCTAACGGCCCGTGCGATGTTGCCTGTCCGAGCATAGCCGGACGAGGCCGTGTCGCCGATCGGGTATCGGGGACACGGCCGCGTCGGGTGGCGCCGGTGCGGGGGGATGGTTACTTTTCGGCCGGGATGGGAGCCGGGGCGGGGCGCCGGGTGAGGAACCAGTGGCGGGCGGAGGCCAGCCACCAGGTCGCCGCGAAGCCGAGGACGACCAGGACGGCGACCGGGGCGTAATTGAACGTCTCCCGGGTGACCGGGGAGACCTGCGGCAGCATGAACAGGACGGTGATCGCCAGTACCCAGGCCACCGAGACCACCCCGATGGGGCGGGACCAGCGGCCCAGGTGCCAGGGACCGGGGGTGAACGCGGTGCCCTTGCGGACGCGCAGGAAGGTCGGGATGACGTACGCGATGTACAGGCCGATCACCGCGATGGACGTCACCGCCGCGTAGGCCGTCGTGTTGATCAGGTACGGCAGGCCCAGGGCCAGGGCGCCGAGCGCGGCCAGCCACACCGCCGCCACCGGGGTCCGGGTGCGCGGGCTGACCGTGTGCCAGACGTGGGAGAAGGGCAGCGCGCCGTCCCGCGAAAAGGCGTAGATCATGCGGCTGTTGGCCGTGACGGAGGCCATGCCGCAGAAGAGCTGAGCCCCGATCACCACCAGCAGCAGGAGCTTGCCGGCCGTGGCGCCGAGGGCGTCCAGGAGGATCTGGGCGGGCGGTGCGCCGGTGGGGGAGGTGAGGGCACCGCCGTACGACTGGATCGCGAACGTGAAGCCCAGCAGGAGGACGAAGCCCGCGATCCACGACGTCCAGATGGAGCGGACGATGCCCTTCGGGCCCGCGGTGGCCGCGTCGTGGGTCTCCTCGGTCATGTGGGCGGAGGCGTCGTAGCCGGTGAAGGTGTACTGGGCCATCAGCAGACCCAGGAGCACCACGTACGGGGTACTGCCCCAGCCCGTCTCGTTGACGAAGTGCGTGAACACGAAGGACGCCGACTGGTGGTGGTCGGGGACGAGCGCCAGCGCGCCGACGATCACCGCGACACCGAGGACGTGCCACCACACGCTCACGCTGTTCAGGAACGCGACGATCCGGACGCCGAAGGTGTTCAGCAGGCCGTGCAGGAGGAGGATCGCCGCGAACAGCAGCACCGTGCGGCCGGGGGTCACCCGGAAGCCGAACTGGAGGTTCAGCCAGGCGCCGAGGAAGGAGGCCGCGCCGAAGTCGATGCCGGCGGTCACCGCCACCTGCCCCAGCACGTTGAACCAGCCCGTGAACCACGCCCAGGCCGCCGCCGAACGCGGGGGCGCCAGGCGGTGGGCCCAGAAGTACAGGCCCGCCGAGGTCGGGTAGGCCGAGCAGATCTCGGCCATCGACAGGCCCACGAACAGTGTCATCAGGCCCACCGCCACCCAGCCCCAGGTGATCACCGCGGGGCCGCCGGTGGTCATGCCGAAGAGGTACAGGGTCAGGCAGCCGGACAGCACCGAGATGATCGTGAAGGAGACGGCGTAGTTCGAGAACGCCGACATCCGGCGGGCGAGGACCTGGGTGTAGCCGAGCTGGGCCAGCCGTTCCTCGTCCGACAGGCCACCGGCGTTCTCGTCATCTGTCATGCCCCCAGCAATTCCCTCACCGGGTGCGTGACATGCGTCACTAGCTGACCGGACATCGATGGCCCGGGTACGCGCGAGGGCCCGTACGAACGGTGTCGTACGGGCCCTCGCCCTGTCTCACCCGGCGTCAGCCGACGCCGGATCAGCCGTTGCCGTGTCAGCCGTTGCGCTTCCAGCGCGGCTTGTCCTCGCGGCGGCCGAAGGAGCCGGTGCCGCCGCGGTGGTCGTCACGACGGCCGTAGGGGCGGTCGTGGCCGGCGGACCGGAAGCCCGGGCGGTCGTCGCGGCGGTCGCGGTTGAACGGACGGTCGCTGCCCCGGTGGCCACCGCGCTCGTCACGGCGGAAGCCGCCCCGGTCGTCACGGCGCTCGAAGGAACGGCCACCACGGTCACGGTCGAACGGACGGCGCTCGCCCCGGTCGTCGCGGCGCTCGAAGGAACGGCCGCCCCGGTCGTCACGGCGGTCGTCACGACGCTCGAAACCACGGCCACCACGGTCGTCGCGGCGGTCGTCACGACGCTCGAAGCCACGGTCCCGGTCCCGGTCGAACGGACGACGGTCGCCGCGGTCCTCGCGACGCTCGAAGGAACGGCCACCACGGTCGTCGCGGCGGTCGTCACGACGCTCGAAGCCACGGTCCCGGTCCCGGTCGAACGGACGACGGTCGCCGCGGTCCTCGCGACGCTCGAAGGAACGGCCGCCACGGTCGTCACGGCGGTCATCCCGGCGGTCATCCCGGCGGTCGTCACGGCGCTCGGAGCCACGGTCGCGGTCGAAGCTCCGCCGCTCCCGGCGCTCGTACGGCGCCGAAGCCGCCGGACGCTCCTCGCGCTCGGTCTCGCGCTGCACGGGCTCCTCGGCCACGGCGAGCTGCTCCGCCGCCGTCGCCTGCGCCTCGGCCACCGCCGCCTCGGGGTCGTCGCCGCGCTCGCGGGCCACCCGGGCGACCAGCCGGTCGGCCTCCTCGCGCAGCTCGGTCGCGCGACGCTGGGCGCGCTCCAGCTGCTTGGTGAGCTGGGCGAGCTCGCGCTCGGCCTGCTGGGCGGCGTTGGCGGCGGACTCGGCCTGGACCTCGGTCATGGAGCGGGCGCCGGTGATCTCGGCGACCTCCGGGTCGAAGGCGGCGCCGCCCTGGATGATGTGGCGGGCCGCGTCGACGCCGGCGTCCTCCATGAGGCGGAAGATCTGGCGCCGCTGGTGCGGCAGGGACAGCGACACGACCGTGCCGGTGCGGCCCGCACGGGCGGTACGGCCCGCGCGGTGCAGGTAGTCCTTGTGGTCGCCGGCCGGGTCCACGTTGAGCACCAGGTCGATGCCGTCGACGTGGATGCCGCGCGCGGCGACGTCGGTGGCGACCAGGACGTTGACGTAGCCGTCCTTGAAGTCGGCCAGGGTGCGGGTACGGGCGCCCTGGGTCATGCCGCCGTGCAGCGCGTCGGCCTTCACACCGGCCTCGCGCAGTTGCTCGGCGACGCGGTCGGCGCCCAGCTGGGTGCGGACGAAGATGATCGTGCGGCCCTTGCGGGAGGCGATCGCGGCGGTGACCGGCGCCTTGTCCTTGGGCTTCACGATGAGGATGTGGTGCGACATGGTCGTCACCGCGCCCTGAGCCGCGTCCACCTCGTGGGAGACGGGGTTGTTCAGGTAGCGGTCGACCAGGGTCTGGATCTCGTTCTCCATCGTGGCGGAGAAGAGCATCCGCTGGCCGTCGGCCGGGACCTGGTCGAGCAGCTCGGTGACCTCGGGCAGGAAGCCCAGGTCGGACATCTGGTCGGCCTCGTCAAGGACGGCGATCCGCACGTCCTCCAGGGAGCAGGCGCCGCGGTTGATGATGTCGCGCAGCCGGCCCGGGGTGGCGACGAGGATGTCGACACCGCGCTCCAGGGCGTAGATCTGGTTGCCCATGGAGGTGCCGCCGCAGACGACCTTCATCTTCAGGCCGAGGACGTCGCCGTACGGCTGGAGGGCGTCGGCGACCTGCATGGCCAGCTCGCGGGTCGGGGTGAGGATGACCGCGCGCGGCTTGTGCTTCTGGGTACGGCCGCCGGCCAGCCGGGCCAGGGTCGGCAGGCCGAAGGAGAGGGTCTTGCCGGAGCCGGTGCGGCCACGGCCGAGGATGTCCTTGCCGTCCAGGGCGTCCGGGATGGTCGCGGCCTGGATCGGGAAGGGGGTCGTCACGCCGTTCTGCGCGAGCTTGCGCACGATGCCCTCGGGGAGGCCGAGGTCGGCGAAGGTGGTCTGGGGGGTGTCAGCGGCCTCGGGGGCCTCGGTGACCTCGGTCGTCTCGTCGACGAGTGCGGTCTCGATCTCGATGGTGTTCTCGATCTCGATCTCGTTCTCGGACACGACGAACTGGTCAGTGCTGGACACGGACATGCGAATGCGAAACCTTCCGGAGTCTCTTCGGCACGCGCCCGTCAACTCCGTGAATCGCTCACGACCGCCTCGATGCGGTCCGCCACGGCAAAGGAGAGTACGCGCCACACGGCGCGCTCTGTGGTGGCGCCGGGCAAATGGGATCAAACGATCTACCACCATACGCACCTACCACCCCCGAAGGCAAATGGAGCCGCAGAGGCACAGCTCACACTCGCCGTCCGGCCGCACGCACGCGTCTACGCCGGTACGCCCGCCGCCGGCGCCGGCTCGCGCCGGACCAGCTGCGGGCCCGTCTCCTCGTGCGCCGACGAGGAGGGCTCGGCCGACGGAGGCTCGGTGACGGGCGGCGGCGGGGTGGAGGCCGGCGGCTCGGGCGGGGCGGAGGTCACCGGGGGCGTCGGCGGCGCGTTCGTCGGCACCGGCTCGCCGGGCTCGACGGTCTCGCCCGGCTCGGCCGGTGCGCGGGAGGCGCTGCGCGCGGCGGACGGGGTGGCCGACGCGGCGCCCTTCTTCCCCCGCTTCGCCCTGCCGCCGTGCCCGTGCTTGCCGTCACCGGCCCCGCCGCCTTCCCCGGCGAAGCCGCCCGCGCCGGCCACCGGGCCGCCGTCGGGCACCTCGCCGCCGCGCTGCCCCGCCGAGTGGGAGGGCCGGGCCCGGCCCGCGTCGTCGCCCACGCTCACACAGCCGGCGGCGGCGGTGACGGCCAGTGCCGCGGCGGCGAGACGGACGGGTACGTACAAGGGGCGCACGGTGGCCACCTCCGGGGGCAAGGAAAGGAGTCAACCTCCCCAACTCCAGCCACCCACAGGAGGACACGCGCGCCGCTCCACCCGGCAGACGTGCCCCCGACCGCCCCCGCAATCACCCGTGCGCCCACGGGAACCGGGCGCCTGGCCCCGCGGCCAGGGCATCACGCACGCTTCGTCACCCGCGCGCGACGGTGTGCTCAGCCGTAGCCGAGGGCGTGGAGGCGGGCGTCGTCGATTCCGAAGTGGTGGGCGATCTCGTGCACCACGGTCACCTCGGTCTCCGCGACGACGTCCTCGCGGCTGTCGCACATCCTGAGTGTGGGCCCGCGGTAGACGGTGATCCGGTCCGGCAGGACACCGGCGTACCACTCGCCCCGCTCGGTGAGCGGGGTGCCCTCGTAGAGCCCGAGCAGCTCGGGGTCGTCGGCGGGCGGCTCGTCCTCCACGAACACGGCCACGTTGTCCATGAGCCGCGTCAGCTCCGGCGGAATCCGGTCGAGCGCCTCGGCGACCAGTTCCTCGAACTCCTCGCGCGTCATCTCCAGCACAGGGTCATTGTCCGGTAACACCGCCGCATATCCACCAGGAGACCTGGGCATACGGCACCAATGGCACGTCCCGCGTCCCCGTCGCAGCCCTGAGCACCATGCCGAACCGGACCCCGAACCGCCCACGCCCCGCCCGCCGCCCCCTGCCCGTCCTGGAACTCGCCGCCCGCCCCAGCCCCTGGCTGCGGGCCCTGGGTCTCACCACGGTCGTCCTCGTCGGCGCCTGGCTGGGCCTGCTGATCGTCGGCAACGTCCGGGCCCCGGTCGGCCCGATGGACACGACGATGGCGCTGCGCCCCTCCCTCAGCGGCGGCACGAAGATCAACGTGTCCCCGCTGGGCTCGCTCAGCCTGGACAGCCACGTGGCGCCGGTCCGCCTGGACGTGAACGTCGACCAGCTGGACCCACTCCGCTCGCAGGCGCTGGTCGACCACCCCGAGCGGCTCTCCGGTCTCCAGGACGAGGTCACCCGGGACGTCGAGCACGGCACGCTGGACCTGGCCGTGCGCTCCTGCGTCGCCGTGGTCTCCGGGGCCACGGCCCTCGGCCTCGCCGTGTACCGCCGCCCGCGCCGGGCCGTGGCCGCCGGCGGGCTGGCCCTGGCCCTGCTGGCCGCCTCCGCCGCGTCGGCGTACGCCACCTGGAATCCGAAGTCGGTCCTGGAGCCGCGCTTCTCCGGGCTGCTCAGCTCGGCGCCGTCGGTGGTCGGCAACGCCCGCAGCATCGTCACGGAGTTCGACGTCTACCAGAAGGAGCTGGCACGCCTGGTGACGAACGTGACGAAGCTCTACGACGTCACCTCCACCCTCCCCGCCTACCGGCCGGACCCCTCCACGATCCGCGTCCTGCACGTGTCGGACATCCACCTGAACCCGGCGAGCTGGAAGATCATCGGCTCGCTGGTGGAGCAGTACAAGGTGGACGTGATCGTCGACTCCGGCGACACGATGGATCACGGTACGGCGGCGGAGAACGGCTTCCTCGACCCGATCCGGGACCTGGGCGTGCCGTACGTCTGGGTGCGCGGCAACCATGACTCCCGGACGACCCAGCGCTACCTGGAGCGCATGAAGAACGTGCGCGTCCTGGACGACGGGCGGGCGGAGACGGTGGCGGGCCTGCGCTTCGCGGGCATCGGTGATCCGCAGTTCACCCCCGACCGCTCGACCGCGCCCGGCAGTGCCGCGTCCGAGCAGCTGGCGGGCGACCGGCTGGCCAGCGCCCTGCGCGATCAGCGGACGGCCGGCACGCCCGTGGACGTGGCGATCGCGCACGAGCCGTCCGCCGCCCGGGAGACGGACGGCACGGTGCCGCTGGTGCTGTGCGGGCATCTGCACCACGAGGGGACGGAGCTGCTGCGGTACGGCACCCGGCTGCGCATGGAGGGTTCGACCGGCGGCAGCGGGCTGCGGGCGGTGGAGCGGCAGTACCCGGCCCCGATCGAGGCCTCGATCCTCTACTTCGACCGGGACAGCCGCAGGCTGCAGGCGTGGGACGCGATCAAGCTGGGCGGCCTGGGGCTCACGACGGCCGAGGTCAGCCGCCATCTGGCGGACGACAACCAGCCGGACGCCACCGGCAGCTCACGGTCCCCTTCCCCGACCCCTCCCGGCACCTCGCCGTGAACCGTTTTGGCGATACCCCTCGCCATCCCATATGCTTCTCACGTCCCCGACGCGCTGAGAAGCGCCCAGGCGGGCCGATAGCCCTCATCGTCTAGCGGCCTAGGACGCCGCCCTTTCAAGGCGGTAGCACGGGTTCGAATCCCGTTGGGGGCACGCAATACCGTGTGCGACACTGTTGCACGCAAGCTTGGTCCTGTGGAGCAGTTTGGAGTGCTCGCCACCCTGTCAAGGTGGAGGCCGCGGGTTCAAATCCCGTCAGGACCGCTGGTGTTTCACGTGAAACACCGTGGCTGGGTAGCTCAGTTGGTACGAGCGTCCGCCTGAAAAGCGGAAGGTCGCCGGTTCGACCCCGGCCCCAGCCACAACCGCCCTCACCAGGGCCTGAGCCCCTCTCCAGGATCACCGGAGAGGGGCTCTCTGTATCGGGGCCACGTTCAGTCGGGGACCAAGTTCAGCGGGGGAGACATGGGCCGGGACCAGGACAGAGCCACGCAGGACACCGAGCTGGAGAAGGACCGGGCCCGGTACGGGCTGCTCGCGGTCGTCGTCAGCAATCTGGCGATCGCCGCGGTGGCCGTGTTCGGTGTGTGGCAGCTCGACGGGGACAAGGCGGTGATCGTCGGCATCCTCACCGCCGCGTTCACCGCCGTCAGCAGCACGACCACCGCCTACCTGGGCATCAAGGCCGTCTCCAACACCGCGAGGTCGATCGCCCTCGGGGACGGCCCGGCCCGCCGGTACACCGAGGCCGCCCCGCCGGCCCCGCCCGCCCAGCGCACCCCCTAGGCCGCGTGCGCGGGCTGTCTCGGTCTGCCGCCCGGGTGGCGGTGCCGCCAGATCAGGAAGACCGTGCAGGAGACGACCGCCCAGCCCGCCAGCACCAGGAACGGGAACGCGTGCTGGTGTCCGCGGAAGTACACCGCCGTGTGCTGGGCGTTCACCGAGGCGCCGGGCGGCAGCCAGCGGCCGATGGTCCCCAGTACCGACGGCAGCAGGGGCCAGGAGACGGCACCGCCGGACGAGGGGTTGCCCAGCAGCACCATCAGCCCCCACGTCGGCAGCATGGCCCAGCGCCCGAACAGGGTGTTGAACATCGTGAAGACCATGCCCGAGGTGAACATCGTGAAGGTGAGGATCGCCCAGGACTCCACGAACGGCAGCCGCACCGCCTCCAGCAGCCAGTCCACCACCGCGGCGATCGTGAACCCGCCGAGCAGGGCGTAGGCGACGGTGAAGCAGATCCGCTCCAGCGGGTTCAGCGCCGACGCGTGCACGCTGAGCTGGATGGCGCCGACGAATCCGATGATCACGGCGGCCAGGGAGATGTAGAAGATGGCCAGTCCTCTCGGGTCGCCCCTCTGCAACGGTTTCAGGTCGTGGAGCACCACGGTGATGCCGGTGGCCTTGCCGATCTTCAACGCCGTCTCCCCCAGCACCTGCGCCACCGTCGCGCCGGAGGCCCCCGACACGTCGAGGGTGATCGTCCGGCCGTCGGCGGGCGCGTCGACCACCGCGAAGACCTCCTGCTGGTCCACCGCCCGTACCGCGTCCTCCCGGCTGTCGTACGGCCGCAGCTTCAGGGAGGCGCCGAGCGCCTTCTCCATGCCGCCGACGAACCGGCGGGCCGCGGGCCGGTCGTAGGCGCCCGTCACCGCCGCGGGGATGCTGTGCGGGGTCGGGTTCGCCATGGCGTACGTGTAGGACCCGGCGAAGAAGCCGGCCGCGGCGGAGATGATCAGGAGCAGGACGGTGGCGGGGAGGAAGGGGGATGCCTTGAACGCCGCCCAGCGCTCCGCGCGGGTCGGGGGGCGGCCGTGGTCTCCATGGGTGGAATCAGGCATATCGACCACGCTAGGTCATGCCGTGACATACCGCCCCGGTCAAATCGTTCGCTTGTTTTTCGCCCCAGGTGAGATCCTGGATCGCGTATGTCTACGCATCCCGCCCCCGCCCTCGGCACCCTCGCACCCCGTCTGACCGAGCTGTCGCTGCGCGACGCGCACCGGCTCGGGCGGCGGCTGGAGGGCGCACGCAAGATCCGTAAGCCGGAGGCCCAGGCCGCCGTCCTCGCCGAGATCGACGGCGAGATCGGCAAGGCCGAGGCCCGGATGGCCGAGCGGCGCTCACGCGTGCCGGCCGTCACCTACCCCGAGCAGCTGCCGGTCAGCCAGAAGAAGGACGAGATCGCGGCCGCCATCCGTGATCACCAGGTCGTCATCGTGGCCGGTGAGACCGGTTCCGGGAAGACCACCCAGATCCCGAAGATCTGCCTGGAGCTGGGCCGGGGCGTGCGCGGCATGATCGGGCACACCCAGCCCCGCCGGATCGCCGCCCGGACCGTCGCCGAGCGGGTCGCGGAGGAGCTGAGGACGCCCCTCGGCGAGTCCGTCGGCTGGAAGGTGCGGTTCACCGACCAGGTGAGCCCGGACGCCACCTTCGTCAAGCTGATGACGGACGGCATCCTGCTCGCCGAGATCCAGACCGACCGCGAGCTGCGCGCCTACGACACGATCATCATCGACGAGGCCCACGAGCGGTCCCTCAACATCGACTTCCTGCTGGGCTACCTCGCCCAGCTGCTGCCGAAGCGGCCCGACCTGAAGGTCGTCATCACCTCGGCGACCATCGACCCGGAGCGCTTCTCCCGGCACTTCGGCGACGCCCCGATCATCGAGGTCAGCGGGCGGACGTATCCCGTGGAGGTGCGCTACCGGCCGCTCCTGGAGGAGGACTCGGACGACGCCGACCGGGACCAGATCACCGCCATCTGCGACGCCGTCGAGGAACTCCAGGCCGAAGGCCCGGGCGACATCCTCGTCTTCCTCTCCGGCGAACGGGAGATCCGGGACACCGCGGACGCGCTGGAGAAGAGGAAGTACCGCTTCACCGAGGTGCTGCCCCTGTACGCCCGGCTCTCGCACGCCGAGCAGCACCGGGTCTTCCAGCCGCACACCGGACGCAGGATCGTTCTGGCGACCAACGTCGCCGAGACCTCCCTGACCGTGCCGGGCATCAAGTACGTCATCGACCCCGGCTTCGCCCGGATCAGCCGCTACAGCCACCGCACCAAGGTCCAGCGGCTGCCCATCGAACCGGTCAGCCAGGCCAGCGCCAACCAGCGCAAGGGCCGCTGCGGCCGTACGTCCGACGGCATCTGCATCCGCCTGTACTCCGAGGACGACTTCCTCGGACGCCCGGAGTTCACGGACGCGGAGATCCTGCGGACGAACCTGGCCTCCGTCATCCTCCAGATGACCGCGGCCGGCCTCGGCGACATCGAGAAGTTCCCCTTCATCGACCCGCCGGACCACCGCAACATCCGCGACGGCGTGCAGCTCCTCCAGGAGCTGGGCGCGCTGGACCCGGCGCAGAAGGACCCCCGCAGGCGGCTCACCGAGACCGGCCGCAAGCTGGCCCAGCTGCCCGTCGACCCCCGTCTGGCCCGGATGGTCCTGGAGGCCGACAAGAACGGCTGCGTCCGCGAGGTCATGGTCATCGCCGCCGCGCTGTCCATCCAGGACCCGCGCGAACGCCCGGCCGAGAAGCAGACCCAGGCCGACCAGCAGCACGCCCGCTTCAAGGACGAGACCAGCGACTTCCTCGCCTACCTCAACCTGTGGCGGTACATCCGCGAGCAGCAGCGCGAGCGCGGCTCGTCGTCCTTCCGCCGGATGTGCAAGCAGGAGTACCTGAACTTCCTGCGCATTCGCGAATGGCAGGACATCTACACCCAGCTGCGCACGGTCGCCAAGCAGATGGGCATCCACCTCAACGACGACGAGGCCCCCGCCGACCGCGTCCACGTCTCCCTCCTCGCCGGCCTCCTCTCCCACGTCGGGATGAAGGACGTGAAGGACGGCAACAAGAACGAGTACCTGGGCGCCCGCAACGCCAAGTTCGCCATCTTCCCGGGCTCGGCGCTGTTCAAGAAGCAGCCGAAGTTCGTGATGTCGGCCGAGCTGGTGGAGACGAGCCGCCTGTGGGCGCGGGTCAACGCCAGGATCGAACCGGAGTGGGTCGAGCCGCTGGCCGGGCACCTGCTCAAGCGGACGTACAGCGAACCGCACTGGGAGAAGGACCAGGCGGCCGTGATGGCGTACGAGAAGGTCACGCTGTACGGCGTGCCGATCGTCGCCCAGCGCAAGGTGAACTACGGCCGGATCGACCCCGAGGTCTCCCGCGAGCTGTTCATCCGCAACGCGCTCGTGGAGGGCGACTGGCGCACGCACCACAAGTTCTTCGCCGACAACCGCAAGCTGCTCAGCGAGGTCGAGGAGCTGGAGCACCGCGCCCGGCGCCGGGACATCGTGGTCGACGACGACACGCTCTTCGACTTCTACGACCAGCGGGTGCCCGAACACGTCGTCTCGGGCGCCCACTTCGACTCCTGGTGGAAGCGGAAGCGGCACGAGCAGCCGGACTTCCTGGACTTCGAGCGGGAGATGCTCATCCGGGAGTCGGCGGAGGCGGTCACCAAGGCCGACTATCCCGACACCTGGCGGCAGGGGCAGCTCAAGTTCCGGGTGACCTACCAGTTCGAGCCGGGTGCGGACGCCGACGGTGTGACGGTCCACATCCCGCTCCAGGTCCTCAACCAGGTCACGGACGAGGGCTTCGACTGGCAGATCCCGGGCCTGCGCGAGGAGGTGGTGACGGAGCTGATCCGCTCCCTGCCGAAGCCGATCCGCCGCAACTACGTGCCGGCGCCGAACTACGCGAGGGCGTTCCTGGAGAAGGCGGTGCCCCTCCAGGAGCCGCTGACCGTCACGATGGCGCGCGAGCTGAAGCGGATGGTCGGCGTTCCGTTCGAGGCGGAGGACTTCGACTGGGCCAAGGTCCCCGACCACCTGAAGATCACGTTCCGGATCGTTGACGAGCGGCGCCGGAAGCTGGCCGAGGACAAGGACCTGGAGGCGCTGAAGCTCCGGCTGAAGCCGAAGGCCCGTCAGGCCCTGTCGCAGGCCGCGGCGGCGACCGCGTCCCGCGAGGGCGGGGAGTCCCTGGAGCGCAAGGGCCTGACGGACTGGACCATCGGCACCCTCACCCGCGTCTTCGAGACACGCCGGGCGGGCCAGCCGGTCAAGGCGTACCCGGCGCTGGTGGACGACGGCGACACGGTCTCCGTCCGCCTCTTCGACACGGAGGCGGAGCAGGCGGAGGCCATGTGGAAGGGCACCCGCCGGCTCATCCTGCGCAACATCCCGGTGAATCCCGCGAAGTTCGCGTCCGAGAAGCTGACGAACGCCCAGAAGCTCGCCCTCTCGGCCAACCCCCACGGCTCGATCCAGGCCCTGTTCGACGACTGCGCGATGGCCGCGGCGGACAAGCTGATCGCGGACTTCGGGGGGCCGGCGTGGGACGAGGAGTCGTACCGCAAGCTGTACGACAAGGTGCGCGCGGAGATCGTGGACACCACCGTCCGCACGGTCACCCAGGTGCAGCAGGTCCTCGCCGCCTGGCAGGCCTGTGAGCGCCGCCTGAAGACCGTGCGGAGCCCGTCGCTGCTCGCGAACCTGACGGACGTCCGCAAGCAGCTGGACGCCCTCGTGAAGCCCGGTTTCGTCACCTGGGCGGGCATACGACGCCTGCCGGACCTGATGCGCTACCTGGTGGCCGCCGACCGGCGCCTGCAGCAGATGCCGACGAACGCCCAGCGGGACACCACGCGCATGGAGAAGGTCCACGAGATGCAGGACGAGTACGCCTGGCTCCTGGAGCAGCTCCCGAAGGGCCGGCCGGTGCCGGCCGACGTCCTGGACATCCGCTGGATGCTGGAGGAGCTGCGGGTCAGCTATTTCGCCCACGCGCTCGGCACGGCGTACCCCGTCTCCGACAAGCGGATCGTCAAGGCGATCGACGCCGCCGTCCCGTAACCGCTGTCGCACGGAGGGTGAGTTCGACCAGGGGGCTCACCCTCCTGTACAGTCTCTTCTCGCAGCGCAACGCAGGAAAAAGCGCCGCGAGCAAGGTCCTGTGGAGCAGTTTGGAGTGCTCGCCACCCTGTCAAGGTGGAGGCCGCGGGTTCAAATCCCGTCAGGACCGCACAACTTCTGAGGCCCGCCTCCCGCAAGGGAGAGCGGGCCTCAGTCGTACCCGAGCCAGAGGCGCGCATCCCGCGAGGGAGAGCGGGCCTCGGCCGTGTCGCCGGCCGGGGGAACCAGTCCGTCCGGCGTCTGAGGACGAGGCCCGGCAGGGCCGTTGGGGGCTGGGGGCGGCCCGAGGGGCGCCTTCCCGGCACCGGCGCTCCGCAGCCCGGCCGAACCGGCGGAGCCCCCGTCGTCTTGACGGCGTCACATTCCGCCGGTACTCAGGGAGCAGGGCTCGTTCCCTCTGCACGGCCCCGGAGGTGGCGTATGGCGGCGTCGGTCAGGCACGAGACGCGGGCGCTCCTGAGGGCGCATCTGTCGGCCGCCTCGTCCTACGGGCACCTCACCCGCCACTGTCCGATCTGCCACCGCCTGCTGCGGCTGGCGATGGACGCCGCCCCGCAGGCCCGGGAGGCCGGGCAGGAGGCCGCCGAGGACGGCGAGGCCACCCCTCGCGTCTGACCCCCGGCCGGCCCCAACCTCCTTACGGGCGTGGGAGTCTGGGGCGCGCACCCCCGCACGGACGCTCCTCTAACGCATGCGGGCCGCGGGCAACAAGCGTCCGGGCGTGTGACGGGAGTCACCGCATGAGTTTTTGAAACAGCGGTACTTACCCCTCTCATACAACGGGTCAATTTAATATGTGCAATTGCACCACCCTCAGAGGTCCCACACAGTCGTTCCGACACCCCTCCCCAGACTCCGACAAGGACGCTCACAAGCGCCGCCCATACCCCCGACCTGCGCACAAAAAAGATCGCGCTGGACTCGGCGGAGTCCAGCGCGATCGACGACGCACCCTGTGTCGCTTGCCTATGACGTTCTCTTCGGCCTGGGCGAGGGTCCTGTTGGGGCAGGTCCCGCGTCGCTTGGAGCCAGGGTTCGGGCGCCTCGGCCAGTTGGGGGAACCGACCGTCTTGCCCGGTTATGGAGTTGTTCAGGCCTCGCTGCGCTGCTGCGGGATGCCCGCGAGCAGCGCGCGGACCTCGGCCTCGCGGTAACGGCGGTGCCCGCCGAGCGTACGGATGGACGTGAGCTTGCCGGCCTTCGCCCACCGCGTGACCGTCTTGGGGTCGACGCGGAACATGGTGGCGACCTCAGCCGGGGTCAGCAGCGGCTCGGCATCAGGGGTGCGAGCGGTCATGAGCGGCCTCCTCGGGAGAACCGAACCTTCTCGGTTCTTTCCTCTAAATTCTGCACCTTGACCCGCGTTGCCCGAAATGGCGGACGCGAGTCGAGTCGGTTATAGGACGAACGGCTTGTCCTCGGCACTACAACTACACCATCTGTCCAGCCGCGTCGGCCAAACCGATGGAATTGCCCTCCCAGGTGTTCATCAGCGACGGAAGCCGATGGACCATGCCATAGCGGACAGTCACGCCACTGTGACGATCAGTCACAGGACGATCAGAGGTCACCAGACCCCCCAAAGCGTGCAATGCTGAGAATCCGCCCATCATGGAGCACAGTTGGGCGGAAGGAGTCCTCCCCGGACTCCTTGTCCTATTTTGGCACGAGGGGTGCCAAGAGGCGCAAGGGCCGGTTAAGTGCCGTCCATCACCCTTGAGACATACGTCCAGATCGGGGCCGACGCCCCGTCAGATGTCCAGGAGAGTAGAACGTACGTCCTCGGTCACCCATTTGACCGTGACGTACGTCACTCAGTTCGCGGAGCGCCGGTCCCGTACCGCCCGCCACCGCTCCACGAGGCGCCCGTACGCCTCGCCGGCCGCCGCCCCGTCACCCCGGCGCAGCGCCTCGATCCCGGCCGCCACGTCCGCCGCCGAGTGGTCGCCCTCCAGCTCGCCGGCCGGCAGCACGTGCACCAGGCCGCCGTAGTCCAGCTCCACCAGCGAGCGCGGGTGGAACTCCTCCAGCCAGCGGCCGACGTCCACCAGGCCGTCGATCAGCGGGCCCTCCTCGACGGCGTCCTTCAGCGTGCGCAGCGCCCGCGCCACCCGGCGCCGGGCCTGCACCATCGGCGTGCGGTAGCGCAGCACCGGGGGCACGTCGGCCGTCCCCTTGTCGTACCGCCGCTCCTCGTCCGAGACCAGCACGAACCAGTTCAGCGGCACCTGCCAGGTCGCCGTGCGGATCCACGGGCGGGCGTCCGGGTTGCGGGCGAGCCAGCGCTCGTAGTCCTGGGCGGCCTGCCGGCGCACCACCGGCGGCAGCACCGCGTCCAGCACCGGCGGGGGCAGCTCCCCGGCCAGCTCCTCCAGGGCCTGCCAGCCCCGCAGCCGGGTCCGCCAGGGGCACACGCAGACCACCCCGTCGACCTCCAGCACGAAGGCGTCGCCGCTCTCGTGCACCGGCACCGCGATCGGCGGGACCGGCAGCAGGCCGGCCAGGGAGCGGCGCAGCTCGTCCTGGTAGGAGGGGCGGTCGGAGCGGCGGGCGTAGCGCTCCCAGTGAGCGCGCTCCGGCTCCGGGAAGGCGCCGAGCGGCTCGTACACGCGCAGGTACGCGGCATAGGGGACGACCACGGAGGACACCTTCGGCACGCCTGCTCCCTCCCCAGCGGACCCGGCTCGAAACCACTGCAAATCGTGCCACGCCCATACGTGCACAGCGGGCCCCGGAGAGTGATCCTGAACACTGCGCGGACGGTGAGGAAGCCGAGGCTCTACGCTCATGCCACGGTTTCCCGCCACCCGTACGGGGACCGAACCCCACTCGCCGCTAGTACACAGGAGTCACCACAGTGACCGACGTAACCGGCGCGCCTGCTGATGTCCTGCACACCCTGTTCCACTCGGACCAGGGCGGCCATGAGCAGGTCGTGCTCTGCCAGGACCGCGCCAGCGGCCTTAAGGCCGTGATCGCCATCCACTCCACCGCCCTGGGCCCCGCCCTCGGCGGCACGCGCTTCTACCCGTACGCGACCGAGGCCGAGGCCGTCGCGGACGCCCTCAACCTCGCGCGCGGCATGTCGTACAAGAACGCCATGGCCGGTCTCGGCCACGGCGGCGGCAAGGCCGTGATCATCGGCCATCCGGAGCGCGACAAGACCGAGGAGCTGCTCCTCGCCTACGGCCGCATGGTCGCCTCGCTCGGCGGCCGCTACGTCACCGCGTGCGACGTCGGCACGTACGTCGCCGACATGGACGTGGTGGCCCGCGAGTGCCGGTGGACCACCGGCCGCTCCCCCGAGAACGGCGGCGCCGGCGACTCCTCGGTGCTCACCGCCTTCGGGGTCTACCAGGGCATGCGCGCCTCCGCCCAGCACCTGTGGGGGGACCCCTCGCTGCGCGGCCGCAAGGTCGGCATCGCCGGCGTCGGCAAGGTCGGCCACCACCTGGTGAAGCACCTGCGGGACGAGGGCGCCGAGGTCGTGATCACGGACGTGCGCGTGGACGCCGTCCAGCGTCTCCTGGAGCAGTACCCCGCCGGGGTGACGGCCGTCGCCACCACCGAGGACCTGATCCGGGTCGAGGGGCTCGACATCTACGCCCCCTGCGCCCTCGGCGGCGCCCTGAACGACGACAGCGTCCCGGTGCTCACCGCCAGGGTGGTCTGCGGTGCGGCCAACAACCAGCTGGCCCACCCGGGCGTGGAGAAGGACCTCGCCGACCGCGGGATCCTCTACGCGCCGGACTACGTGGTGAACGCCGGCGGGGTGATCCAGGTGGCCGACGAGCTGCACGGGTTCGACTTCGACCGGTGCAAGGCGAAGGCGGCGAAGATCTTCGACACCACGCTGGCCATATTCGCACGTGCGAAGGAAGACGGCATTCCGCCGGCCGCCGCGGCCGACCGGATCGCCGAGCAGCGGATGGCCGACGCCCGCGCGGCCCGCGCCGCGCTCTGAGCCGATCGCACACATGAGCGGTACCCGTCGGCGGGAACTTCGAGAGAACTCTCACTCCCACCGGCGGGTCGTTCCCCGATAAGTGGTTAAAATCGCCACTGACCAGCGAGGACAGGGCGCCTCGAAGGTCCTGGGCAGACGCGCGTGCTGCGGGCGACGTACCGTATGGGCGCGGGCTCAGGTACCGTGGAAGCCCTACGGACCGGCCTCTCCCTGAGAGTCCGTTCCAGATCATGAACGCGTGTCAGACTCTGGGGCCGTCGAGCCCCGTCGTTGAGGGGGTCGAGCCATGGGGCGCGGCCGGGCCAAGGCCAAGCAGACGAAGGTCGCCCGCCAGCTGAAGTACAACAGCGGCGGGACGGACCTGTCACGCCTGGCCGAGGAGCTGGGCGCATCGACGTCGAACCAGTCGCCGAACGGCGACCGTTTCACGGACGATGAGCAAGACGACGACGACCTGTACTCTCGCTACGCCGACCTCTATGAGGACGACGAGGACGAGGACGAAGGTCCCGCACAGCACCGTCGAGGCGCTTGACCTTGCACTGAGCACCAGTCCGGTCGGTGGCACAGCCACCGACCGGCTCTTGTGCTGTCCGCCGGGTCAGACGGCGTAGTCCCCCACCAGCTCCGCGCCGGTCGTCTTCTCGCCCCGCTCGGTGATCTCACCGGCGACCCAGGCGTCGACGCCCCGGTCGGCCAGCGTCGCGAGGGCGACCTCCGCGGACTCCTCCGGGACGATCGCGATCATGCCGACGCCCATGTTGAGGGTCTTCTCCAGCTCCAGGCGTTCCACGTTCCCGGTCGTCCCGACCAGGTCGAAGATCGCGCCCGGGGCCCAGGTGGAGCGGTCGACGACGGCGTGCAGCCCGTCCGGGATGACGCGGGCCAGGTTCGCGGCGAGCCCGCCACCGGTGATGTGGCTGAAGGCGTGCACCTCGGCCGTGCGGGTCAGTGCCAGGCAGTCCAGCGAGTAGATCTTCGTGGGCTCCAGCAGCTCCTCGCCGAGGGTGCGGCCCAGCTCGGCCACCTCCGACTCCAGGGCCAGGCCCGCCGTGTTCAGCAGCACGTGGCGGACCAGGGAGTACCCGTTCGAGTGGAGCCCGGAGGACGCCATGGCGATCACGGCGTCACCCGTGCGGATGCGGTCCGCGCCGAGCAGCCGGTCGGCCTCCACGACGCCCGTACCGGCGCCGGCGACGTCGAAGTCGTCCTCGCCCAGCAGGCCCGGGTGTTCGGCCGTCTCACCGCCCACCAGGGCGCACCCGGCCAGCACACAGCCCTCCGCGATGCCCTTGACGATGGCCGCGACACGCTCGGGGTGCACCTTGCCGACGCAGATGTAGTCGGTCATGAACAGCGGCTCGGCGCCGCACACCACGATGTCGTCCATGACCATGGCGACCAGGTCGTGGCCGATGGTGTCGTAGACGCCCATCCGGCGCGCGATGTCGACCTTCGTGCCGACGCCGTCCGTGGCGGAGGCGAGGAGCGGGCGCTCGTAGCGCTTGAGGGCGGAGGCGTCGAAGAGCCCGGCGAAGCCGCCGAGGCCGCCCAGCACCTCGGGGCGCCGGGTCTTCTTCACCCACTCCTTCATGAGCTCTACGGCGCGGTCTCCCGCTTCGATGTCGACGCCCGCGGCTGCGTAGCTGGCACCAGTCGTCTCAGACATGGGGTGAGAACCTTCGTGTCGTACGGCAGAACTTACGGGCGGCGGATCGCGTCGGTCGCCGCGGTGGCGGCCGGACCGGCCGCCAGCTCGGTCTCCAGCAGCTGCTTGCCGAGCAGCTCCGGGTCCGGCAGCTCCATCGGGTACTCGCCGTCGAAGCAGGCGCGGCACAGGTTCGGCTTGGCGATCGTGGTCGCCTCGATCATGCCGTCGATGGAGATGTAGGCCAGGGAGTCGGCGCCGAGGCTGGTGCCGATCTCCTCGATGGTCATGCCGTTGGCGATCAGTTCCGCGCGGGTGGCGAAGTCGATGCCGAAGAAGCAGGGCCACTTGACGGGCGGGGAGGAGATCCGGATGTGGACCTCGGCGGCGCCGGCCTCGCGGAGCATGCGGACCAGGGCCCGCTGGGTGTTGCCGCGCACGATCGAGTCGTCGACGACGACCAGGCGCTTGCCCTTGATGACTTCCTTCAGCGGGTTCAGCTTCAGCCGGATGCCCAGCTGGCGGATGGTCTGCGAGGGCTGGATGAACGTGCGCCCGACGTAGGCGTTCTTCACGAGACCCGCGCCGAAGGGGATGCCGGAGGCCTCCGCGTAGCCGATGGCGGCCGGGGTGCCGGACTCCGGGGTCGCTATGACCAGATCGGCCTCTACGGGGGCTTCCTTGGCCAGCCGGCGGCCCATCTCCACGCGGGAGAGGTAGACGTTCCGGCCGGCGATGTCGGTGTCCGGGCGGGCCAGGTACACGTACTCGAAGACACAGCCCTTGGGCTTCGCTTCCGCGAATCGGGAGCTGCGCAGGCCGTTCTCGTCGACGGCGACGAACTCGCCCGGCTCGATCTCGCGGACGAAGCTGGCGCCGGTGATGTCCAGCGCGGCGGTCTCGGAGGCGACCACCCAGCCGCGCTCCAGCCGGCCGAGGACCAGCGGGCGGACGCCCTGCGGGTCACGGGCAGCGTAGAGGGTGTGCTCGTCCATGAAGACGAGGGAGAAGGCGCCCTTGACCTTGGGGAGCACCGCGTGGGCGGCCTCCTCGATGGTCAGCGGCTTGCCGTTCTCGTCGACCTGGGCGGCCAGCAGGGCCGTCAGCAGGTCGGTGTCGTTGGTGGCCGCGACCCGGGTGGAGCGGCTGTTGTTGTCGTTGGGCAGGTCGGCGACCATCTCGGCGAGCTGCGCCGTGTTGACCAGGTTGCCGTTGTGTCCGAGCGCGATCGAACCGTGCGCGGTGGCACGGAACGTCGGCTGGGCGTTCTCCCACACGGAGGCGCCGGTGGTCGAGTAGCGGGCGTGTCCGACCGCGATGTGACCCTGGAGCGAACCGAGCGAGGTCTCGTCGAAGACCTGGGAGACCAGGCCCATGTCCTTGAAGACGAGGATCTGGGAGCCGTTGCTGACCGCGATTCCCGCGGATTCCTGACCCCGGTGCTGGAGGGCGTAGAGCCCGAAGTACGTGAGCTTTGCGACCTCTTCACCCGGAGCCCAGACGCCGAAGACGCCGCAAGCGTCCTGGGGGCCCTTCTCGCCGGGAAGCAGATCGTGATTGAGTCGACCGTCACCACGTGGCACGCAACCGAGTGTAGGCGAGGTCGACCACTGGTCCGAATTGGGGATGCGCGCCCATAACGGTCCGGCCGGTCGGGATCATCTTGGGGGATTCCGCGTTTTCCCTGGTCAGTCCCGTTCTTCACCGGTGGCCGAGGGCTCCGGCCGGGCCGTACGGGCCGGTCACGGGCGTCTTCGCCGTCTTCCCGAGTGAGGTGTCGCACATCATCCGGCGGCGCCGCGGCTGAGGTGGACGCGGTCGCCGTCGCCGTCGGTGAGCGTCGCCTTGCCGTCGTCCGCCTGGGCGGTGAGCGTGCCGGTGGTGAGGATGCGCGCGAGGGCGCGTTCGAACTCCATGCGCTCCTCGCCGCAGGCCATCCTGGTCGTGCGCAGGTCGCCGAGGGTGATGCGGTCCCCGCGTACGGTGGCGCGGGCGCTGAAGTGGTTGCAGCCCAGGTTGCCGCCCGCCTTGCCGTCCTCGTCGATGCGCAGACGGGCGGAGGCGGGCGCGTGCCGGGTGGCGGCGCCGACGGTGATGCCGTCGACCCGCCAGTCGATCCCGGTCACCGGCTGCTGGACGCTCACCGCTCCACTCTCCGCCTTCTCGCCGCCACAGGCCACCGTGAACGGGAGAAGCACGGCGGCCACCGCCAGGGTCACGCGCTGCTTGTACCGGTTCATGCTGGTTCGACGCACGCGGGCGGGCCCCGGTTCCGGTCACGCCATGACCGGCAGCAGTCCCCCGATGTCCGCCCGCTCCCCGCTCGCGCTGACCTTGGCGGCCGCCAGCGCGTCGGCCCAGGCCGTACGGCCGGTGGCGAGCCTGATCCAGGTCAGCGGGTCGGTCTCCACGACGTTGGGCGGGGTGCCCCGGGTGTGCCGGGGGCCCTCGACGCACTGCACGACCGCGAACGGCGGCACCCGCACCTCGGTGGAACCGCCGGGCGCCTTCAGCGCGAGGGCGTCGGCGAGCAGCCGGGTGGCGGCGGCCAGGGCCTGCCGGTCGTACGGCACCTGAAGACCGGGGACGGCATCGTTCAGGTCGTCGGTGTGGACGACGAGTTCGACGGCGCGGGTGACGAGGTAGTCGTCCAGCGGCAGGGCGCCCGCGCTGGTGTCCAGCAGCCGGCTGCCGGGGTGCTCGTCCAGCAGGGAGCGCAGGCTCCGGTCGACGTCGGCGAGGTGGGCGCCGGGGTCGGGGTGGGCGGCGGTCAGACCCCGGGTGTGGTCGGCGATGGCACCGGCGCGCGACCCGGTGGAGAACGCCCACTCGACCACGGTCACGGTCTGCCGGGGCGGGGCGGGCCGCTCCAGGGCCCGCTGGACGGCGGTGCCGGCCATGCCGATGTGCGCGATCAGGTCCCGTACGGTCCAGGCGTCGAGCCGGGTGGGGAGGCCGAGCTGGTCGGGGCCGAGGGTGCGGACGGCGTCCCGCACGTGGGTGAGCTGGGCGAGGACCGCCGTACGGGTCTTGGCGGGGTCGTAGGTCCGGGTGCGTTTCTTGGCCGTGGGCATGGCGGTGACCCTAGTCAGGGGCGCGGCTCCACCGCGATTCACGGGCGCAGCCTCACCGCGAGCGAGTAGAGACGGGTGATCTGGTCGTCGCTGTCGTTGTCGTCGGAGACCAGGTACAGCGGGTGCCAGCCTTTGTAGCGGCCGGATGTCCAGGGGGCGCCGAGGGCCATGCCCTCGACGTTGTCGAGGAGCGGGTACCGGGCGGACGAGGCCGGGGCGGTGACCTGGCCGCGTCCGCCCGCGGGGCAGGTGGCCAGGTCGACGACCAGTTCGTCGGTGGCGAAGATCTTCGGCGGCTGGTGCCACAGGGAGGTCAGTCCGGTGACGTTCTCGGCGTGGGCGAGGGAGAGCTGGACGATCCGGATGGCCGGGCCCAGTCCCGCGGTGTACTGGCGCTCCAGCGCCAGCAGGTTGCCGTCGTCGTCGATGGCGTTCAGCTCGGACAGGTACATGCCGTCATCGGCCATGAACGCGTACTGCCCGTCCGGGGTGTAGGCGCCGCCGGCCGACCCGGTGTAGCGCTGGATGCGGATGATGCCCCGGCCGCGCTGGTCGCCGTCCTTGGCCAGGGGTGCCTCCCAGCCGGCGTAGAGATGGCGGCCGTCCGGGGAGACGGCCAGTGACTCGATGCTGCGGCCGGTCTGCGCGGCGCCCTCGGGAGAGAAGCGCAGTTCCTTCGGGACGGGGAAGT
The DNA here is from genome assembly GCF_055581365.1 of Streptomyces sp. NPDC031445. NCBI lineage: Bacteria > Bacillati > Actinomycetota > Actinomycetes > Kitasatosporales > Streptomycetaceae > Streptomyces > Streptomyces sp. NPDC031445. The sequence continues at coordinate 63,057 of NZ_JBVIJO010000019.1, read as the reverse complement.
CCTTGCCGATCTGCCGGCCGCTGGCGATCTCGAAGCGGCGGATGGCCGGGCCGGTCTCGGAGGCGATCAGCATGGTCTTGCCGCCCTTCTCGACGACCATGCCCTCGCCGTCGTACCAGTCGCCGTCGATCGGGAACCTCGTGCCGTCGGCGCGGCGGAGCGGCACCGACGTGGCGGGGACCGGGTCCAGCTCGAAGGGGGAACCGAGGGCGAGCGGCCAGACCCGGCCCGGGGAGTTGTCGGCGAGGGCCAGCGCCCTGACCTCCTCGCCCTGCGCGACCAGGGCCAGGGCCGACAGGCCGGCGATCTTCTCGTAGTAGACGCTCTTCTTGTCCAGGGCGTCGGAGTGGTCGAGGAGCTCCGCGCGGGGTGCCGCCGGGTCGGACGGCGAGGGGACCGCGCAGGGGCCCGCGGCGGGCGCCGGGTGGTTGTCGTGCCACCAGTCGGCGAGGGGCGGGACGCCCAGGCCGAGGGCGAGACCCAGGACGCCGGCCGTCAGCGACAGGACCGGGGTGCGGACGCGCTGCCAGCGGGTGGGCTCGGGCGGCTTGGCGTACCCGGGCCGGCGGGCCCGTACGGCGGCGTTGTGGACGAAGCCGAGGGCGCCGACGCCGTTGCTGTCCTGGTCCTGTGGTTTCTGCGGCACCTCGGGCCGGTGGGTGCGGATGCGCTTCGTGACCTCCAGGAAGAGGTCGTGCAGCCCCAGCATCTCCGGGCCGTCAGGCAACCCCTCGCGCATGACGTCGACCAGGGCGCCGGTGAACAGGGTGCAGCGCTTGGGGTCGGGGGCGTGCGAGGGCCGGTCGCGCGGCCCGGACGTCATGACGTAGGAGCCCTCGACGTCCTCCAGCGTCGACACGGCCATCTCGACGACGTGCCGGTGGCCGTCCGTCATCTCGGTCAGCACCTGCCCGCTGTAGCAGCAGTCCAGGATCAGGACCCGGCGCAGCGCGGCGCCGGTGTCGCGGATGGCGCGGCGGACGTCTCCGGACCGGACACAGGTGTCCGGCTGGTCCTCGACCGAGTCGGGCAGGGTCAGCAGCAGCTGCTGTTCGTGGCGGTCCTTGAGGCCGTGACCCGCGTAGTAGACGATCAGGGTGTCCTCGGCCAGCGCGGCGGCCTCCCGGATCGGGCGGACCAGCTCGGCCGGTGAGGCGGGGTTGGACACCGCACGGATCCGCCGACCGTCGTCCGGGATGCCCCAGATGTCCGGGTCGGTGAGCGCGGACCGGAGCTCCGTGAGGTTGAGCCTGACGCTGCGCAGCGGGTCCAGGTGCGCGTAGTCGTCCACGCCGATCAGGACACAGGCGGAGCGCTCGGGGTCGATCCGGCCGAAGCTCTCGACCGTCCCGGCGTCCCTGCCGTCGGTCACCGCGGCTCCCCGTCCGCCTCGTCGCCGTCCTGTCCGAAGCCGCGCAGCAGTTCGGCCACCTGGCCGGGGTCGGCTCCGGTGATGTCGATGGTGACACGGGCCCGTGGCCGGACGCTCCGCCGCCAGGCCAGGTACGACAGCTGGAGCTGACCCAGGCCGCTGACGGCGGACAGCACCGCGAGAACCAGGTCGACACCCGGGCCCATCCGCCCGGTGCCCGCGCCGGATTCGGCGACCCGGGTCACCCGGACCCGGCCGCGCAGCGCGCGGTCCGCCGCCAGCCAGTCGTACAGGGACAGCAGTTCTTCCTCGCGGGCGGCTCCGGCCGCCTCGAACCTGATCTCCATCCGGCCGCTCCCCCGGGCTCACTCACGGATGTCGCCTACTGCCCGACTCCCCCACGGGCACAGGCGGGTTGGCAAGCCACTCCTTCCCCGCGCCGCACGCGGTCACGCCTGCGGCCGACGAGGCTTCCCGAACCTTCACCCGTCGGCCTGCCGGGCCCCGGCGGCGCCTTTGCCGGGCAGGGGGCCGGGACCCGCGTCCGGTGCAGCGGGAAGCCCCCGCCCGGGACGTGTCTCCGGGCGGGGGCTCCGGCGTGCCCCTGGGGGCCGTGGCCCCTGGACGCGCTACGCCAGCAGCGCCGGGATCGTGCCCTCGTGGGCCTCGCGCAGTTCGGCGAGGGGGAGGGTGAACTCGCCCTGCACCTCGACCGCGTCGCCGTCGACGACACCGATGCGGGTGGCCGGCAGGCCGCGCGCACCGCACATGTCGTTGAAGCGGACCTCCTCCGAGCGCGGCACGGCGACGATCGCGCGGCCGGCCGACTCGGAGAACAGGAAGGTGAACGCGTCCAGGCCGTCGGGTACGACCAGACGCGCGCCCTTGCCGCCGAGCAGCGCGGACTCCACCACGGCCTGCACCAGACCGCCGTCGGACAGGTCGTGCGCGGAGTCGATCATGCCGTCGCGGGACGCGGAGATCAGGATCTCGGCCAGCAGGCGCTCGCGCTCCAGGTCCACCTGCGGGGGCAGACCGCCCAGATGGTCGTGGACCACCTGGGACCAGGCCGAGCCGCCGAACTCCTCCCGGGTGTCGCCGAGGAGGTAGATCAGCTGGCCCTCCTCCTGGAAGGCGACCGGGGTGCGGCGGGCGACGTCGTCGATCACGCCGAGCACGGCGACCACCGGGGTCGGATGGATGGCGGCCTCGCCGGTCTGGTTGTACAGCGAGACGTTGCCGCCGGTCACCGGGGTGCCCAGCTGCAGGCAGCCGTCGGCGAGACCGCGCACGGCCTCCGCGAACTGCCACATGACCGCCGGGTCCTCGGGCGAGCCGAAGTTCAGGCAGTCCGAGACCGCGAGCGGCTTGGCGCCGGTGGTGGCCACGTTGCGGTAGGCCTCGGCCAGGGCCAGCTGGGCGCCCGTGTACGGGTCCAGCTTGGCGTAGCGGCCGTTGCCGTCCGTCGCGATGGCCACGCCGAGACCGGTCTCCTCGTCCACGCGGATCATGCCGGAGTCCTCCGGCTGGGCGAGGACGGTGTTGCCCTGCACGAAGTGGTCGTACTGGGAGGTGATCCACTTCTTGGAGGCCTGGTTCGGCGAACCGACCAGCTTGATGACCTGCGCCTTCAGCTCCTCACCCGTCTCCGGGCGGGGCAGCTTGTTCGCGTCGTCGGCCTGGAGGGCGTCCTGCCACTCGGGGCGCGCGTAGGGGCGCTCGTAGACCGGGCCCTCGTGCGCGACCGTGCGCGGGTTGACGTCGACGATCTTCTCGCCGTGCCAGAAGATCTCCAGCCGGTCGCCGTCGGTGACCTCACCGATGACGGTGGCGATGACGTCCCACTTCTCGCAGATCTCCAGGAAGCGGTCGACCTTGTCCGGCTCCACGACGGCGCACATGCGCTCCTGGGACTCGCTCATGAGGATCTCCTCGGGCGAGAGCGTGGAGTCGCGCAGCGGGACGTCGTCCAGGGTGACGCGCATGCCGCCGGAGCCGTTGGAGGCCAGCTCGGAGGTGGCGCAGGACAGGCCGGCCGCGCCGAGGTCCTGGATGCCGACGACCAGCTTCTCCCGGAACGCCTCCAGGGTGCACTCGATCAGCAGCTTCTCCTGGAAGGGGTCGCCGACCTGCACGGCGGGCCGCTTCGAGGGCTTGGCGTCGTCGAAGGTCTCGGAGGCCAGGATGGACGCGCCGCCGATGCCGTCGCCGCCGGTCCGGGCGCCGTAGAGGATGACCTTGTTGCCCGCGCCGGAGGCCTTCGCGAGGTGGATGTCCTCGTGCCGCATCACACCGATGGCACCGGCGTTGACCAGCGGGTTGCCCTGGTAGCAGGCGTCGAAGACGACCTCGCCGCCGATGTTGGGCAGGCCCAGGCAGTTGCCGTAGCCGCCGATGCCCGCGACCACGCCGGGCAGGACGCGCTTGGTGTCGGGGTGGTCCGCCGCGCCGAAGCGGAGCGGGTCGACGACCGCGACCGGGCGGGCGCCCATCGCGATGATGTCGCGGACGATGCCGCCGACACCCGTGGCCGCGCCCTGGTAGGGCTCGACGTACGACGGGTGGTTGTGCGACTCGACCTTGAAGGTCACGGCGTAGCCCTGGCCGACGTCCACCACACCGGCGTTCTCGCCGATGCCGACGAGCAGCGCGTCGCTCTGCGGCGCCTTCTCGCCGAACTGGCGCAGGTGGACCTTGGAGGACTTGTACGAGCAGTGCTCGGACCACATGACCGAGTACATGGCGAGCTCGGCGCCGGTGGGGCGGCGGCCGAGGATCTCCACCACCCGCTCGTACTCGTCCTTCTTCAGGCCCAGTTCGGCCCAGGGCAGCTCGACGTCGGGGGTCGCGGCCGCGTGCTCGACCGTGTCCAGAGGCGTCCGGCTCATGCGTTGACCAGCTTCTTGAGGATCGAGGTGAAGAACGGGAGCCCGTCGGTACGGCCGCTACCGATCAGCGGCTCGACGGCGTGCTCGGGGTGCGGCATGAGGCCGACGACGTTCCCGGCCTCGTTGGTGATGCCGGCGATGTCGTTGAGCGAGCCGTTCGGGTTGAAGTCCAGGTAGCGGAAGGCGACGCGGCCCTCCGCCTCCAGCTTGTCGAGCGTGTACGCGTCGGCGACGTACCGGCCGTCCATGTTCTTCAGCGGGATGTGGATCTCCTGGCCGGCGCGGTAGTCGGCGGTCCAGGAGGTCTCCGCGTTCTCCACCCGCAGCTTCTGGTCGCGGCAGATGAAGTGGAGGTGGTCGTTGCCGAGCATCGCGCCCGGGAGGAGGTGGGCCTCGGTGAGGATCTGGAAGCCGTTGCAGATGCCGAGGACCGGCAGTCCGGCCCTCGCCTGCTCGACGAGCGGCTCCATCACCGGCGAGAAACGGGCGATGGCGCCGGCCCGCAGGTAGTCGCCGTAGGAGAAACCGCCGCACAGCACGACGGCGTCGACCTGCTTGAGGTCCTTGTCCTTGTGCCAGAGGGCGACCGGTTCCGCCCCGGCGATACGGATCGCGCGCCGGGTGTCCCGGTCGTCCAGGCTTCCCGGGAAAGTGACGACGCCAATACGAGCGGTCACTTGGCCGCCTCCGCGACTTCATCGACCCGGACGGTGAAGTCCTCGATCACGGTGTTGGCGAGGAAGGATTCCGCAAGATCGCGGATGCGGGCGAGCGCGGCCTCGTCGACCGGCCCGTCAACTTCCAGTTCGAAACGCTTTCCCTGACGTACGTCCGAGATCCCTTCGAAACCCAGGCGCGGCAGCGCACGCTGGACCGCCTGGCCCTGGGGGTCGAGGATCTCCGGCTTGAGCATGACGTCGACTACGACGCGTGCCACTGGCACTCCCGGTGTGTGGTGCTGAGCAGGTTCCTTCAGACTACCCGCACGAAATTTCTACGCGGGTAGAGTTGGAGGAAAGTACGTGAGGCGCATCACGATCGGGTGTCGAAGCCACACGCCCGTGAAAAGTTCTGGGAAAGTTCCACAGTCCGTCCGCGGCACCTATTGCACCCGGACGCGCGGACGGATTTAGTCGGGCTTCACTTTGCATTGCCGGGCACTGTACAAATGAATTGGCAATAGCCGATACTCGGCACGTCGTCGGCGTTGAGCTGTAACGACGTGCTGCACGAAGGGACCGATTATTCGTGGCGCAAAAGGTCGTGGTCACTCTCTTTGACGACATCGACGGCTCGGAAGCGGCGGAGACGATCGCCTTCGGACTCGACGGCAAGTCGTACGAGATCGACCTGAACGAAAGCAACGCCGAGAAACTCCGCGAGGCGCTCGCGCCCTACGTCGAGGCCGGCCGCAAGCGGTCGCGGTCCGGCAAGGCGTACAAGCAGACGGAGGTCGCCCCCGACCCGGCGGCCGTCCGCGCCTGGGCCCAGGCCAACAAGATGGACGTCCCCGCCCGCGGACGCATCCCGAAGAAGGTCTACGAGGCGTTCAGCGCCGCGCAGTGAGCCCGCGAAGGGGCGAGTCCCCAGGGTCCGTCAGACGGCCCTGGGGACCGTGCACTTGGGGCATACGGGGCCTCGGAGCGACCCGACTTGCGCTACCCCCCCGTTGATCAGCTAATGTCTGGGACACGCCGAGGGGCGAGGCCGACAGGCCGGATCCCGAGGACCGTGCGGGTGTAGTTCAGTAGTAGAACATCCCCCTTCCAGGGGGAAGGCGCAGTGTGCGATTCCTGTCACCCGCTCTGCACCGCCGACACGACCACATGTGTGGATCAGGTAGGCTGGTGCTCGCACCGATCGGTGGGAGCCGATCGGGAGCAGTGCGGACGTAGCTCAGTTGGTAGAGCGCAACCTTGCCAAGGTTGAGGTCGCGAGTTCGAGCCTCGTCGTCCGCTCGGGATGAGACCCCGGTCCACTGGACCGGGGTCTTTTCGTCGTCCGGGCAGGGACTCTGATGGTGTGAGAGGAGTCACCTCCTGAGCACTGCGGTACGGCTGTTGTTTCCCTGACGACGGTCCGGTCGCCACGAGGACGGCCCGAGCCCGGCGGCTCGGCTACCCCGCACACCGGGAAACCGCTGCGCGGAGCCCGAGTTGGCCGCCGGCGGAGCGCCGGACGCGCAGATCGCCGGGCGGGCCGCCCGCCCTGCGCGGCGGCCACGAAGGCCGGCGCCGGGAACCGGCGTCGGGCAGTGCGTCTCACGCACGCCCGAGGTTGGGTATAGTTGCTCTCGCGCCACGGCGCAACGCGGACGTAGCTCAGTTGGTAGAGCGCAACCTTGCCAAGGTTGAGGTCGCGAGTTCGAGCCTCGTCGTCCGCTCGGGATGAGACCCCGGTCCACTGGACCGGGGTCTTTTTCATGCCCTGCTCTTCCCGCCCTACGACCAGCTGGTGCCGGTCAGCCGCTCGTACGCCTCCACGTACTTCCGCCGGGTCGACGCCACGACCTCCTCCGGCAGGGCCGGCGGGGGCTGCTCGCTCCTGCGGTCCCAGCCGGACTCCGGCGAGGTCAGCCAGTCCCGCACGAACTGCTTGTCGTACGACGGCTGCGCCCGGCCCGGCTGCCACTGGTCGGCCGGCCAGAAGCGGGAGGAGTCCGGGGTGAGGACCTCGTCGGCGAGGACGAGGGTGTCGCCCTCGAAGCCGAACTCGAACTTCGTGTCGGCCAGGATGATCCCCCGGTCCCGGGCGATGTCCCGGGCGCGCGAGTACACCGCGAGCGTGGCCTGGCGCAGCTGGGCGGCGGTCTCGGCGCCGACCTGGCGGGCCACCTCCTCGTAGGAGACGTTCTCGTCGTGCTCGCCGACCTCGGCCTTGGTGGCCGGGGTGAAGATCGGGGCGGGGAGTTCCGAGCCGTCGACGAGGCCTTCGGGGAGGGCGAGGCCGCAGACCGTACGGGACTCCTGGTACTCGGCGAGGCCGGAGCCGGTGAGGTAGCCGCGGGCCACGCACTCCACCGGGACCATCTTCAGCGACTTGCAGACCAGCGTGCGCCCCGCCCAGTCGGCCGGGGCGCCCTCGGGCACCTCGGTGCTGATGACGTGGTTGCTGGCGAGGTCGCGGAGCTGGTCGAACCACCACAGGGAGAGCTGGGTGAGGACGCGGCCCTTGTCGGGGATCTCCGTGGGCAGCACCCAGTCGTAGGCGGACATGCGGTCGCTGGCGACCATCACGAGGTCGCCCGCCTCGTTCTGGTACAGGTCCCGCACCTTTCCGGTGTGCAGGTGCACCAGGCCCGGAACCTCGATCGGCTCGGGCTTTTCTACGAATCCGGACACGGTTCCTCCCCGTGGTTCTGTCCAATGCCTCGATTCTCCCGTATGGGGCTGATAGGGCGCGCCCGGGGGTGTGGGTCCGGGCGCCGGGGCGGGGAGCGCGGTGTCAGTCGCGTTTGCAGATGCGGTCGAGCAGGTTCGCCGTGGCGCGCTGGACCCGGGCGTCCACGTGGCCGGGGCGGTCCAGGGCCGGGGACCAGGCGAAGGTGCCGGAGGCGAACACCCAGGCGCCGGACGGGGCGCGGTAGAGGGACGTCTCCTGGTGGCGCGGGACGCCGTCGCCGTCGGTGTAGGGGGAGTGGGCGAGGAGGATGCGCTCGTCGTGCTCGGGCAGTGGGGTGCGCGGGAAGTAACGGTCCGCCTCACCGGCGACCAGACCCGCGATCTCGTCGCCCTCATGGGCGCCGGTCGCCTCCCACAGCCAGTGGCCGGCGTTGCGGACGATCAGCGGGTTCGGCTCGGGGACCCGGCCCGCGTACTGGATGCCGACCAGTTGTTGCTCGGGCCGGTCGATCTCGCGCCACAGCACGGGCCGTCCGGGGCCTTTGCGTTTGCGGCAGGTCAGCAGCCGGTCCGGGACACCGGACGGGGACGGGCCCAGCTCCACCTGCCAGTACATGGTGTTGGCGGAGAGGAAGACCAGTGAGGTGCCACGGTCGCGGGCGTCCTCGACGGCCCGGCGCATCGGCACCGACCAGTACTCGTCGTGGCCCGGAAAGACCAGGCCCCGGTACCGGGTGGGGTCGATCCGGCCGGCGTGCAGGTCACGGGCCTCGGCGTAGGCGAGGTCGTAGCCGTAGCGCTCGGCCCAGCGGATGAAGTCGTAGGCGTGGCCGACGTGCAGGGGCAGGCCGGCGCCGGCGTACGGCCGGTCGAAGGAGACGGTGGTCGCGGCGTCGGCCTCCCCCAGCAGCCCGCCCTCCTCGTCCCAGGCGTGGTAGAGGCTGGCGCCGGTGTGACCGTCCTCCGGGTAGAGGTTGTACGCCTGCCAGGTGATGTCCGGCAGCAGCAGCAGGAGGTCGGCGGGGTGGTCGTCGCGGACCGTGAACGGCACGTGGGAGCGGTAGCCGTCGGCGGTGGTCAGGACGGCCACGTAGGCGCCGATGCTCCAGTACGAGGGCACCTGGAGGCGCCAGGACAGCCACCAGTGGTGGCAGGAGACCGTGCGGTCGGCGGTCAGCGGCGGGGGCTGCACGATGCCGGAGAGGCGGGGGCTCGTGGTGATCTTCGATGCTCCGTCGCCGCCGTAGTGGCCGATGCGGTAGATGTCCACGCTGAACTGCTGCGGCGGGTCGACCGTGACGTGGAAGTCGATCGCCTCGCCGGGCGCGACCGCGCCGTTCGAGGTGAAGCCCTTGATCTGGCGGTGCACGTCGTCCGCGGAGCGGGGGCCGGACCCGGACGCGCGCGGCGCCGGGACGCGTGCGCGGTCACCGCCGGTGAGCTGCTGCGGGCTGGGGTCGACGTACCACGGCACGACGTGGCCGGTGTCGTCGAAGTACGTCTCACTCCCGCGCAGCCAGGGCACCGGGCCCTGACCGAAGGGGTCCGTGACGGCGTGCGCGAGTGCTCCGGACTCCCAGCGGCGGATGTGGTCCGAGGCCATGGTCGCTCCCCTCCCGCATCAGGCCCCCGTGCCTGTCTCGGCGGTGCTCACTGTGCTCGCTGTGCTCAGCCGTACTGTCGTATGTCGCGTGCCTTTGCCAAAGGCGTGGTCGGTCCCAGCACATCACATAACGCACGGGGACGGTCACTAGTCGTTGTGAATTGACCTGAACTGGAAGTCGCTTTTCCGGTACGGGGTGCGGCCCGGGCGGGCCGGCCCGTCGTCCGGTCAGACGAGACGTACGGGCTTCTCGGGACGTATGCCGGACGCGGCCAGCCAGTCGCGCAGCGGGCCCGGGTCTCCCTCCTCGATGAGGGTGAGGACCTTGGGCGCCAGGTCGGCGGCCCGCTCACCGCCCAGCAGCAGGGAGGGGCCGTCCAGCCAGTCCAGGGCGGGGACGGCACCGGCGGTGTCCACGGCCGCGCAGCACACCATCGCCGTGACGTGCTCGGCGAGCAGTTCCCGGGCGGTGCGCCGGGGTTGCAGCGGGAAGGGGGGCGGCCCGCAGGCGAAGTCGTCCCACTGGGTGCTCTCGGGCGTCCGCTGCCCCCCGGCGCTTCCGACCACCACGGCGGCCTCCTCCCGGGCCAGTTCGGCGCTCAGCCCGGCGGCGAGAGCGGCACTGCGCTCGGTGGCGGGGTCTTCTTCCTCCCCGAAGGGGAGCGGGGGCCCGGGCTCCGGGGCGACGGGGGCGGTGGCCTCGGCGCCGGAAGGGCCGGGGAGCGAGGTCCCTGGGGCACCGGGAGCGGCGCCGTCGGCTTCCGGAGCAACGGCCGTCGCCTCCGCAGCAGCGCCATCAGCTCCGGAGGCGGGACCGCCGGGGGCACCAGCCGCAGCGGCCGGGGCGTCCGCAGTCCTCGTGCCGGCGGTACCGGTCCCGGAACCAGCGGCCCCGGCAGGCCCGGCACCCACGCCTGCCCCGGCACCGGTCGCACCGGCACCAGGAGCCCCGGGCGCCACCGCGGCCGGCCCCTCAGCACCAGCAGCCACCGCATCGGGCGCCGTGGAAGCGCCGCCGGTCCCGCTGTACAGCGCGCCCGCATCCGGGTCGGCGTCCGCCGTGGCCCAGGCCTCGCCGTCGGCGGGGGCCGTCAGGTGGTCCAGGACCCGGGCCAGGGTGGGGCCGCCGGGGTCGGGGGCACGGGGGTCCAGGGAGGGGCGGACGCCCAGCGTGTCCAGGACGCGGTGCAGACGGGCCGCTTCGGCGCGCCAGGTGCGGTCCACGACCTCCTCCGGATACGCCTGCCAGTCCACCGGCGCCCACTCGGGCCCCGGCTCGGCGGGACCGCCGTGGAAGAGCCGGGCGGCGAGGAGGGAGGCGGCCTCGTCGACCGTGCCGGGCTCCTCCAGGAGATCGCACGCGGGCCGCTCGCCGAGCCGGGAGGCGAAGCCCTCGGCCAGCCGGTCCCGGCGGGACAGCTCGGTGAGCGCCGCCACCACCCCCGCGTCGAGCCGGGACGGCCAGCGCCCCATGCGCCAGGCCGGCAACGCCACCCTGGTCAGCAGCCGGTCCCAGCCGGCGTACGCGAGACCGACCTGCTCCTGGGCGACGATCCGCACGCCGTAGTCCACCGTCTGGGCGCGCTCGGCGGCCGCCGCCGCCACCCCGCGCTCCATCTGGGTCGCGTGCTCCCGGCAGCCGCGCAGCAGCAGCCGGGCCACCCAGCCGAGGGCGGCGCGCACCCCGCGGGTCAGCGGGCCGCGGCCCCTGTCCGAGGCGACGGCCACGGCCGCGTCCAGCCCGCGCACGAAGCGGCGGGCGGCGGCTATGTCCGGGTGCGCCGAGGGTCCCGTACCGGCGATGACCGGGGCGAGGACCGCGCGCAGCTCGCCCACGCGCATCCACCACAGGAACGGCGAGCCGATGACGAGGACCGGTGCGACCGGGGTCCGGCGGCGGCCGGGGCCCGCTATCTCGTCGGGCGCCGGACGCGGGGGCGGTCCGTGGGCCGAATGGGCCCGGTCCTCCAGCCAGCTGTCGCAGTCCGGGGTGAGCGCTATGGCCGAGGGCACCGGCACGTCCAGCCGGTCGGCGAGGTCGCGCACCATCCGGTACAGGTCGGGGGCGGACCCCTCCGGGATCGGCACCGTGGGGCTCATCGCGGGGCGGGCCCGGGCCACGACCACCGCGACACCGGTCGCGGCCAGCAGGACCAGCACCGCGAGCACGCCGACGGCCCAGCGGGCGGCGTCCCAGCCCGGGCCGACGAGACGGCCGGTGGAGGCGCCGGTCAGCAGGATCACCTCGGCGCCCGCGGGCAGCAGCGCCACGGCCAGCGCCCGGCCCCGGACCCGCAGCACGGCGAGGGCCCGGGAGCGCGCGGCCTGCGCGCCCGCCTCCACACCGATTCCGGTCACGTGCCGATCTCGCCCCCTCCCTGGCGATCGCGTGCTGCCCTGGTCTTGCTCACTCCCCCACTGTGGCACCCGCCACTGACATCGCAATGCCGGTGGGCCAAGTGCCGGAACGCTTGCGCGGCACCCTAGTTGGGGCCCCGGCCCCCGTCAGCCATATGGGCGATTGCTCACTCGATGGAATGGCTTTGGTCAGAGCTGGGTGACAGAAAGCAAAGATCAGGCCCCGGATCGCCTCCGGGGCCTGAGGGGGTGCGAGGGGCGGTACGAGGGAGCCGTACCGGCGTGGTCACGCCCGCGTCCGCGCCTCCTGCGCGGCCTTCGCCGCGATGTCGGTGCGGTGCTGCGAGCCGTCGAGCCGGATCCGGCCCACCGCCCGGTACGCCCGCTCGCGCGCCTCGGACAGGTCCCGGCCGGTCGCCGTGACGGACAGCACGCGTCCGCCCGCGCTGACGACCGCGTCGCCGTCCCGCTTCGTGCCGGCGTGCAGCACGTACGCGTGCGGGGCGTCCTCGGCGGCCACCGCGTCCAGGCCGGTGATCGGGTCGCCGGTGCGCGGGGTGCCCGGGTAGTTGTGCGAGGCGACGACGACGGTGACGGCCGCGTCCTCGCTCCAGCGCAGCGGCGCCAGGTCGGCGAGGTTGCCGGTCGCGGCGGCCATCAGGACACCGGCCAGCGGGGTCCGCAGCCGGGCCAGCACGACCTGGGTCTCCGGGTCTCCGAAGCGGGCGTTGAACTCGATGACCCGGACCCCGCGCGAGGTGATCGCGAGACCGGCGTAGAGCAGCCCGGAGAACGGCGTGCCCCGGCGGCGCATCTCGTCCACGGTCGGCTGGAGCACCGTCTCCAGCACCTCGTCGACCAGCTTCGGGTCGGCCCACGGCAGCGGCGAGTACGCGCCCATGCCGCCCGTGTTCGGGCCCTCGTCGCCGTCCAGGGCACGCTTGAAGTCCTGGGCGGGCTGGAGCGGCACGACCGTCACGCCGTCGGTGACGGCGAACAGGGACACCTCGGGACCGTCGAGGAACTCCTCGACGACCACACGCTCGCACGCGGCCGCGTGCGCCCTGGCCGCCTCGACGTCGGAGGTGACGACGACGCCCTTGCCGGCGGCGAGACCGTCGTCCTTGACGACGTAGGGGGCGCCGAAGGCGTCGAGGGCCACGGCGGCCTCCTCTGCGGTGGTGCAGACGTAGGACCGGGCGGTCGGCACGCCGGCGGCCGCCATGACGTCCTTGGCGAAGGCCTTGGACCCCTCCAGCCGCGCGGCCTCCCCGGAGGGGCCGAACACCGGGATGCCCGCGGCGCGGACGGCGTCGGCGACACCGGCGACCAGCGGGGCCTCCGGGCCGACGACGACCAGGTCGGCACCGAGGCCGGTGGCCAGCGCGGTCACCGCGGCACCGTCGAGCGCGTCGACCTGGTGCAGCTCGGCGACCTCGGCGATGCCGGCGTTGCCGGGGGCGCAGTGCAGCGCGGTGACGTCGGGGTCGAGGGACAGGGAGCGGCACAGGGCGTGTTCGCGGGCGCCGCTGCCGATGACGAGGACCTTCACGGGGTCAGCCTAATGGCAAGGTCGCCGAAGACCGGGCGCCGGGTTTGTTGGACTTTCCTCCAAAGCGGACCGGTCCCCGGCCGTTTCCCGTGCGCGCGGCCCTCACTCGTTGGAGAACTCCTCGACCACCGTGGCCCCCAGCTCCCGCACGATCAGCTCGTGGCCCGAGAGCGCCGACTCGTCGAGGTCCGGGTCGTCGTCCTCCGGGATGTCGTCCTCGGGGGAGACGGGCGGCGGCTCGGGCGCGGTGGCGGGCCGGGGCGCAGGGGCGGGCGCGGCGGGGGTGCTGTGCGGGGCGGCGGATGGCTGCGGGGACGGCTGGGAGGCTCCGGGGCGGGGTGCGGCCGGGGCGCCGTAGCCACCGCCGCCGGGGGAGCCGCCGGGGCCTCCGGCGGGAGGGCCGCCGTAGCCGCCGCCTCCGCCGTAGCCGCCCGCGACCGGTGGGGCGGAGCCGCCGCCCGACGGCTCGACGACCGCCTCGATCTTCCACTGCACGTTGAACTGCTCGGCCAGCGCCTGCCGCAGCACGTCCTCGCTGCCGCTGCCGGAGAAGTTGTCACGCGCGCCCGCGTTCAGGAACCCGAGCTGGAGGGTCGTGCCGTCGAAGCCGGTCACCTGGGCGTTCTGGCTGAGCAGGATCCAGGTGAAGCGGCGGCGGTTCTTGACGGCCTCCAGGATGTTCGGCCAGAGCGCGCGCGGGTCGAGGCCGCCTGTGGGGGCGGCCGGGGCGGAAGCCTGGGGCGCCGGGGCCGGGGCGGCCGGGGGCGCGGCCGGGGCCGGCTGGGGCTGGGCCGGGGCCGCGCGGCCGGGGCCCTGTCCCTGCCCGGCGCCCTGGCCCGGCCCCTGTCCGGCGCCCGGAGCGGTGGCCGTGGGCCAGCCACCGGGGCGCCGGCCACCGCCGGCGGGGGCTGCGGTGGGCCAGGCACCGGGAGCGGGGGCGGCGGGCGCGGCCGGAGCCGGGGCGGCGGGAGCCTGGGCGGCGGGAGCGGGCGCAGGGGCGGGAGCGGGAGCGGGGGGCGCGGGCGCCGTGGCCGCCGGAGCGACCGGAACCTGCTCACCCGGTCCGGCCGGTCCCGGGGCCCGGACCGCCGCGCGAGCCGCCGCCGGCCCTCCGCCGGGCGGCACGGGCGAGCCACCGGCACCCGGTGCGAGGGCGCCGGCGTGGGCCTCGGGGCCGGGGACGTACCCCATGGCCGGCGCACCCGCGCCGGCGGAGAAGCCGATGCCGCGCTCCAGGCGGTCGAGCCGCGCCATCACGGACCGCTGGTCGCCGTAGGCGGCGGGCAGCAGGACGCGGGCGCAGATCAGTTCCAGCTGGAGGCGGGGCGAGGTGGCGCCGCGCATCTCGGTCAGGCCCTCGTTGACCAGGTCGGCGGCGCGGCTCAGCTCGGCGGCGCCGAACGTCTCGGCCTGGGCCTGCATCCGCTCCAGGACGTCGGCCGGGGCGTCGAACAGCCCCTTCTCCGCGGCGTCGGGCACGGCGGCGAGGATCACCAGGTCCCGCAGCCGCTCCAGCAGGTCGGCGACGAAGCGGCGCGGGTCGTTGCCACCCTCGATGACCCGGTCGACCACCTCGAAGGCGGCGGCTCCGTCACCGGTGGCGAAGGCCTCGACGACGGAGTCGAGCAGGGAGCCGTCGGTGTAGCCGAGGAGGGAGGTGGCCATGGCGTACGTCACACCGTCCGCTCCGGCGCCGGCGAGGAGCTGGTCCATGACGGACATGGAGTCACGCACGGAGCCGGCGCCCGCGCGCACGACGAGCGGCAGTACGCCGTCCTCGACCGGGATGTCCTCCTTCTGGCACACCTCGCCGAGGTAGTCCCGCAGGGTTCCGGGCGGCACCAGCCGGAACGGGTAGTGATGGGTCCGCGAGCGGATGGTCCCGATGACCTTCTCGGGCTCGGTGGTCGCGAAGATGAACTTCAGGTGCTCGGGCGGCTCCTCGACGACCTTCAGCAGCGCGTTGAAACCGGCCGACGTGACCATGTGGGCCTCGTCGATGATGTAGATCTTGTACCGGCTGCTCGCGGGGCCGAAGAAGGCCTTCTCGCGCAGCTCACGGGCGTCGTCCACACCACCGTGAGAGGCCGCGTCGATCTCGATGACGTCGATCGATCCGGGTCCGTTGCGCGCGAGGTCGCGGCAGGACTGGCACTCGCCGCAGGGTGTCGGGGTGGGACCTTGCTCACAGTTCAGGCAGCGGGCCAGGATGCGCGCGCTGGTCGTCTTGCCGCATCCGCGCGGACCGCTGAACAGGTACGCGTGATTGACCCGGTTGTTCCGCAGCGCCTGCTGCAGCGGGTCGGTGACATGCTCCTGCCCGATGACCTCGGCAAAGGTCTCCGGGCGATAGCGGCGGTACAGCGCGAGAGACGACACGCATACGAGGTTAATGGCGCCCACTGACAACCGGCCCCGCCCCGGGATCCACGGCCGCGGGCCCGGAACGCAAGGGCCCCCCACGCACCCGCCAGAGCCGACCTACCCTTGCTGCCTTCCGGCCCTGGGGGAGTTCAGTCAGATAGCGCCGCGTGAGGGGCTGTGCCCCACAGTACCCGATGGCGGGCACCGGTCCGAACCCGGCCGGCCCCGCGACCCCACCCGGGGACGGCCTGCGGGAACGAGTTCGCGAGCACTCCCCTCGGTCATGTAATGTTTCCGGCGGAGGATTCGCCTAGAGGCCTAGGGCGCACGCTTGGAAAGCGTGTTGGGGGCAACCCCTCACGAGTTCGAATCTCGTATCCTCCGCCAGCCCAGAGGGCCGGACCGCGTCAGCGGTCCGGCCCTCTGGCGTATCCGGGTCTGTATCCCTATCCGCCTCCGGTCAGCGGATGCGACCTGTGGGGCGAAAGTGCACTGTGGTCACCGAGGTTCTTTCGCTGGAGGTGAGGGCCTTGGGGCCTTTGGTGCCTGTGGTGGCCGCTGCCGTGGCCCTGGTGGTGCCCGTGGTCTTCGTGGGCGGTACGGCGTCCGCGGTGTCGGCGCGGGTGCCGGCCTCCGCCGCGGCGAGCCCGTGCGCGTCCCAGGACGCGTATCCGCCGGGCGGCGGCACCAACCTGGGCGGGGCGCCCAACCGGTTCACGTTCGCGGGCACCCCGTACGCCGGCGCCCGCTTCGACGGGTGCGCCAACACGCTGCGGGTGTACTACGGCGGCTATTCCGGCCCGCGCTACTCCTACTACGAGGTCCGGTACACGTATCCGTCACGGCTCGGCTGGTACAGCTGGCAGCTGCGCATGGGCGAGTACCGGGTCGCCACGGTCGACGCGCCCGCGCGCGGTGACTGGAACTTCAAGGTCAGGGCGTGCGCCGGCGCCGTCGACGAGGCGGGGCCCGGCAGCTGCACCGGCTGGTCCCCGCAGCTCTTCCTGCACACCGCCTGACCCCGCCGGCCCCTCGCCCCTAGCGCGTCACCCGCACCGGTGCCGACACCGTCACCTGGTCCAGGTCCGACACGCGGACCGTCGCCTTCACCGTCCAGGTGCCGGGGAGGGGCACGGTGAAGGCGGGGGTGGACCAGTAGCCGCCGCGGTCGGTGAGCCGGGTGTCCAGGGGGCCCAGGCGCCGTGCCGGGAGCGTGAGGGTGACGCGCAGCTCGGGGACCGTGGCGAGGCCGCCGTCGGGGCCGTAGATCACCGCCTGGAGGGAGTTGGTGCCGACGCGGCCGGGGTCCAGGGTGATCTGGACCTTGCCGTGGCCGCCGGGGGCACCCGTGTCGAAGGGGATCGTGAGGACCGAGGCCGTCTGGACGCCCGTCGCGGCGGAGGGCGCGGACGGGGCGGACTCCGTCGCCGCTCGGCCCGGGACCGTGCTGGTCAGGAGCGTGGTCAGGGCCAGGACCAGCGCGGCCGCCACCGCCTCCAGAAGGACCGAGCGGCGCAGGAGGTGCAGGGGCGGGGCCGGGCGTGGTCCGGGCGGGGGTTCGGGGAGCGCGGGGCCCGTGGCCGGTTCGGGGACGCGGGCGCGGACGGCGGCCTGCGCCGGACGGGTCAGGCGGGCCGTCCAGGCGCGGGAGCAGGCCGCCGCGAGGAGCAGCGCGGTGACCGCCGCCAGCTTCGCCAGGAGCGTGCGGCCGTACGTCGTGCCGGTCAGCGCCTGCCAGGAGCCGAGGCCGCGCCAGGACTGGTAGACGCCGGTGAAGACCAGGACCGCCACCGACGTGAACGCCAGCCGGGAGAAGCGGGCCGGGACCGAGGCCGGCAGGGCGGTGGCCGTTCGCGGGGCGCGCCGCAGCGTCCAAAGGAGCGCGGCCAGGCCGCCCAGCCAGGCCGCCGTCGCCAGCAGGTGCAGGGTGGTGGAGACGATCGCCGCCGGGACCTGGATGCCCGCCGAGGCGTGGTCGGACGCCGACCAGGTCAGGGTCAGCGCGACGGCGAGGGCGGTGGCCGCGGCGAGGGTGGCGCGGCGCGGGAGCCTGACGCGGCGGGTCCTGAGGAGTGTCGCGGCGGCCGCGGCCAGGAGCAGCAGCGCGAGGCGGAGCAGCAGGAGCCGGCCGGGGCGGGTCGCCGCCGTGTGGGTGAGGGCGGAGAAGGAGAAGGCGGTCGCCGGGGAGGCGGCCTCCTCGTAGGGGGCGCGCAGGAGGTACACGGCGAGGGTGGAGGCGACGAGCGTCACCGCGGCGGCCAGGGCGGGGGCGCGCAGGTGGGCCGTCGTCGGCGGGCGGCAGTAGGCCACGAACGCGGCCGTGCCCAGGAGGAGTGCCAGGGAGAGGTAGGCGAGGTAGCGGGCGATGGTGTGCAGGGCCGTGGTGGCCCCGTTCTCCGCGCGCTCTTGGGGCAGGGCCGCCGGTGCCGCCGTGCGCTTGCCCACCGAGAAGGTGAGCGCGCCGGACACCGGGTGGCTGTCGGCCGACACCACCCGCCAGGCGACCGTGTATGTCCCGGTGGCGAGCCGGGCGGGGAGGGTGACGCGCGCGGTGTCGGAGCGGCCGGCGGCGTGGCCGGCGGGGCCGGTGCGCAGGCGCCGGTTCCCGGGGTCGTACACCCGGAAGGAGTCGGTCAGCAGGCCGACCGACTCGGTGAAGGTGAGGGTGACGTGACGGGGTGCGGTGCGCAGGAGGGTTCCGTCGGCGGGGTCCGTGGCGCGCAGGACGGCGTGCGCGGAGGCGGGCGTCGCCGTGCCGAGGAGGAGGGCGGGGAGGAGAGCGGGCAGGAGGAGCACGAGCAGGAACGTCCCTGCCGGGCGCCGCGACGGGCCGCGCCCTCCTCGCCGTCGCCGGTCGCCGTCCCGGGCCCGCACACGGCCTTCGCCGTGGGCTCCTTCGTCGTCCGCGTCGCGCAGCACCGTCAGCCTCCGTTCCCGCCCGTGCACCCGTGCCTCCCCCTAGGTACGGGGGGAACCGGCCGCGTGCTCACCAGGCCGGACGGGCCGTCACCCCGCCGTCCACCACCAGGTCGTGCCCGGTGATCCAGCTCGCGAGCGGGGAGGCGAGGAAGACGCAGGCGTCGGCCACGTCCTCGGGGCGGACGTCGGCGTCCGCGGCGACAGGCGGCCGGGGGCCACCGGGGGCCAGTGGCCGCCCGGCGGGCGGCACCGCCCCGCGCGCGGGACCATCGACGCATGGACGTCACCCTGCACCTCGCCCAGGACCCCGCGGCCGACGCGCTGCTCGGTCGCTCCGGGCTCGCCGCGCTGACCGGGATGCTGCTGGACCAGCAGATCCCCATGGAGTGGGCGTTCAAGGGACCCCGCACCATCGCCGACCGGCTCGGCACGGACGACCTCGACGCGCACGAGATCGCGGCGGCGGACCCCGAGGCCTTCGCCGCGCTGCTCGCCGAGAAGCCCGCGGTGCACCGCTACCCCGGCTCGATGGCGAAGCGGATCCAGCAGCTGTGCCAGTACCTCGTCGAGCACTACGACGGGGACGCGGAAGCGGTCTGGCGGGGCGTGGACAGCGGAGCCGCGCTGCTGCGGCGGCTGGAGGACCTGCCGGGCTTCGGCAAGCAGAAGGCACAGATCTTCCTGGCCCTGCTCGGCAAGCGGCTCGGCGTCGCGCCCGAGGGCTGGCGGGAGGCCGCCGGAGCCTACGGCGAACCGAAGTCCTTCCGCTCCGTCGCCGACATCACCGGCCCCGAGTCCCTGGCCAAGGTCCGGGCCCACAAACAGGAGATGAAGGCGGCGGCGAAGGCGGCCAAGGCGGCGAAGGGGTAAGCAACGTCCCCCGTCCGCCGCCCGGGACCGCGCACTCAGGGGCCGCGTCACCCTGTCCGACACCCGCGGCGGCACGCGCACGCATCCCTGCCGGTGGTGCCGCACCACATCGACGGAGACGGCGGCTCGACGGGCCCCTGGGGGCCGGCCGGCACCGCGCCGCCCCGTCCCCCCGTCACCCGTTCGGCCCACCCCGCTGGCCCCCGCCGCGCGGCCGGTCTCAGCATGGGGCATGAGCGAGGTACCGAGCACCGGTCCCGAGCGGGACCGGGCGTACGACGACCGGCATGTCCACGCGGGCGCTTCACCCGGCGGCCATCCCGCCGCCGCGGTACCCGGCACCCACCACGAACCGGAGCCGCCGTTCGAGGGCCCGCTGCACGCCCTGTCCCGGGCCGCCTGGCAGGTCGTCCTGCTCACCGGCGTCGGTTCCCTGGTGCTCGGTGTCCTGGTGCTGGTCTGGCCGGGCCCCTCCCTGGTGGCCGCCGGTGTGCTGTTCGGCCTCTACCTGCTGTACAGCGGGGTCCTCCAGCTGGTGTCCGCGTTCGGCACGCACCGGGCGACCTCGCTGCGCGTCCTCGCCTTCATCAGCGGCGCGCTGTCCATCCTGCTGGGCCTGTTCTGTTTCCGCGGGCCGATGCAGTCGATCCTGCTGCTCGCCCTGTGGATCGGCATCGGCTGGCTGTTCCGCGGCATCACCCAGACCCTGGCCGCCGTGCACGACTCCCGGATGCCCGCCCGGGGCTGGCAGATCTTCCTCGGGATCCTGACCTTCATCGCCGGGATCGTGCTCATCGACTCGCCGCTCGACTCCGTCGCCGTGCTGGCCCTCGTCAGCGGCATCTGGCTGGTCGCGGTGGGCATCGTGGAGATCGTGACCGCGTTCGGCATCCGCAGCCGGGCGCGCCACGTACCGCAGGCGGTGTGACCACCGGCGCCCGCGCCTGCTCGCGGGCCGGCCGCAGCGTGCGGCGCCGGTCGCCTCCCCCGTCACCCGGACGGGTGGATCTCGCCCCCGGCGTGCTGCGCTGTCCGCGCGCCGCGGGAAGAAAGCCGGTGTGAGCGGGAACAGGAGCACGCCCCGGGGCCGTACCTGGCTACGCGTCCTCGTGCTGCTCCTCGCCCTGTGGGTGCCCGGCGCGCATGTGCCGGTCCCGGCGGTGCCGGATCTCGCCGCGGCCGCCGAGACCGCCGAGCACGACGTCCTCGACACGGCCCTGCGGCCACCCGTCCGCGCGCTCCACCGGGCCGACGCGCCCGAGCGACTCGCGCCCCTGCCCTCCCCGGCGCCCGCTGTCCCGGCGGCCCGCCCGCGCCCCGCCGCGCCCCGGGCGCCGTACACCGCGCCCCTGCTGCGCACCGTGGTCCTGCGCTGCTGACAGACCCGCGTTCCCCGCGAGGTCAGTTCGGCTCGACGCAAGGAGCAGCACAGCCATGCCCAAGGATCCCTACGCGGTCCTGCGCGCCCTGCTGCGCGCGGAGGCCCGGCGCGGTACGGCGCCCCGGCCCGACCAGCGGACACCGGAACCCCAGCGGCCGCCCGAGGAACGGGACCGTTGACCGGCACCGGCGGGGGCGGGCTACCGTCTCCGCCGGGCGGTGCCGAAGAGGGAACGGGTGATCTCGCGGCCGAGCTGGGTGCCGACCGAACGGGCCAGCGACTTGAACATCCCGCTGCCGACGACCTGGTCGACCAGCGAGGGCTCCTCCTGGCGGGCACGCGCGGGAGCCGGCTCCGGCGGCGGTTCCGCCGGCCGGGCGGCGCTCAGCCTCTCGAACGCCGACTCGCGGTCCACAGCCTGTGCATAACGGTCGTGGAGCGAGGAGTCGCGGACCGCCCGGTCCAGTTCCCCCGGGTCCACCGGGCCCATCAGGGACCGCGGGGCGCGCAGCCGGGTCGCGGCGACCGGGGTGGGCGCGCCGGTCTCGCTGAGCACGGTCACCACGGCCTCGCCGGTGCCCAGCCCGGTGAGCAGTTCCTCCAGGTCGTACGCCGACCTCGGGAAGGTCTGCACGGTCGCCCGCAGGGCCTTGTGGTCGTCGGGGGTGAAGGCGCGCAGGGCGTGCTGGACGCGGTTGCCGAGCTGGCCGAGGACGTCGCCGGGCACGTCCTTGGGCGTCTGGGTGACGAAGAAGACGCCGACGCCCTTGGAGCGGATCAGGCGGACGGTCTGGGTGATCGACTCCAGGAACGCCCGGGACGCGTCGTCGAACAGCAGGTGCGCCTCGTCGAAGAAGAACACCAGCTCGGGCTTGTCGGCGTCGCCGATCTCGGGCAGGTCGTGGAAGAGGTCGGCGAGCAGCCACATCAGGAACGTCGAGAAGAGCAGCGGTTTGTCCTGGACCGCCGCGAGTTCCAGGACCGAGACGATGCCCCGCCCGTCCTCCGCCGTGCGCAGGAAGTCCGCCGTGCGGAACTCCGGCTCGCCGAAGAAGTCCGTCATGCCCTGCGCCTCGAAGGCCGTCAGGGAGCGCAGGATCACC
Source organism: Streptomyces sp. NPDC031445 (assembly GCF_055581365.1). Classification (NCBI taxonomy): domain Bacteria; kingdom Bacillati; phylum Actinomycetota; class Actinomycetes; order Kitasatosporales; family Streptomycetaceae; genus Streptomyces; species Streptomyces sp. NPDC031445. Next base: position 41,306 of record NZ_JBVIJO010000019.1, on the reverse strand, counting down.
CCGGCCGTGGCACCGGACAGGCCGCCGATGTCCTTGAGTTCGGCCCTGCCCTCGTCGGAGGTGAGGAAGGCGACGACCGCGCGCAGGTCCTTGAGGTCGATCAGCTCCAGGCCCTTGGTGTCGGCGTAGTGGAAGATCAGGCCGAGCGACTGCTCCTGGGTCTGGTTCAGCCGGAGCACCTTCGCCAGCAGCACGGGGCCGAAGCTGGTGACGGTGGCCCGCACGGGGATGCCGTGGCCGAGGCCGCCGAGCGCGAAGAACTCCGCCGGGAAGCCGGCCGGGGCCCACGCCTGGCCCACGTCGGCGGACCGCCTGCGCACCCGCTCGTTCGGCTGCCCCGGCCGGGCGATGCCGGACAGGTCGCCCTTGACGTCCGCGAGGAACACCGGCACGCCCTGCGCCGACAGCTGTTCGGCGATCAGCTGGAGCGTCTTGGTCTTGCCGGTGCCGGTGGCGCCCGCCACCAGTCCGTGCCGGTTGAGCACGGCCAGCGGGATGCGGACCGGTGCGTCGGCGCGACACGCCCCGTCCCACAGGAGGGCGCCGAGATCGAGCGCGGGGCCGGTGAAGGCGTAACCGGAGGCGATCTTCCGGGCCGCCTCGGGCAGTGCGGGCGCCCCCCGCGGGCCGGCGGGCGGCACGGTCTCGTTGTCACTCATCTCCGACCCCTGTCCCCGTAGTTACCCGTATGCCCGTTTTGATCCGTCTTTTCAAGCCTCGCACTCCGTCGCCATGGCTGCGCCCGGAACGTCTTGGCCGGTAGGCTTTCCGTGTGATCTTCAAGCGCATCGGAAACGGCCGGCCGTACCCCGACCACGGCCGGGAGAGCACCCGGCAGTGGGCGGACGTCGCGCCGCGCCCGGTCCGCCTCGATCAGCTCGTCACCACCAAGCAGCAGCTCGATCTGGAGACCCTGCTGGCGGAGGACTCGACGTTCTACGGCGACCTGTTCGCACACGTCGTGAAGTGGCAGGGCGACCTGTACCTGGAGGACGGCCTGCACCGCGCCGTCCGCGCCGCCCTCCAGCAGCGCCAGGTGCTGCACGCCCGCGTGCTCGAACTCGACTGACCCGGCACGACAGGGCCGTTGGCCCTTTCGGGTTCCCCTGGGCGGCACCGGGCGGCATCGACTGATCATCTGATAGGCATCGCCGCTCGCGCGCACTACGCTGCGCCCATGAGCATGCTGACTCCCCCCGGCATGGGCGGCCAGTACCGCATCACGGGGGACAAATACCCTCGGATGCGTCCGACCCGGCGACGCGGCAGGCTCGTGGCCGTCGTGGTGGCGTCCGCCGCCGCGCTCGGCCTGATCGGCTGGGGCACGCTCCAGCTCGTCGACGTCTTCAGCGGTGGCGGCGACAAGTACACGACGAGCGCGTCCACGACGGGCTGCCGGACCAGGACCGAAGCGGCCCCGGCGGCCCAGGCGCACGCCCTGCCCGAGCCCGGCCGGATCACCGTGAACGTCTACAACGCGACCAAGCGCCCGGGGCTCGCCAAGAGCACCGCGGACGAGCTGAAGAAACGCGGCTTCAAGATCGGCGACGTGGGCAACGCGTCGAAGCAGTACGACAAGAAGGTCAAGGGCGCCGGCATACTCCTCGGCTCCGCCGCCGCGCAGGACACCTCGCTGCGCGTCCTCGGCACCCAGCTCGCCGGCGCGGAGGCGCGCGCCGACATCCGCAAGGGGAGCGACGTCGACCTCGTCATCGGCGACGCCTTCAAGGGGCTGGCGCAGCCGGCGGCCGCGAAGCAGGCGCTGACGGCCCTGACCGCGCCGAAGCCGGCGGCTTCCCCGAAGAAGGGCTGCTGAGCGGCGCCCCGGAAAGGGGCGCGGAGCACCGCGCGAGAACCGCTCGCGCCCCCGCACCCCGGAACGGCGGCCGGGCTCCGCGGTGGGCGAGGACCTACTCCGCCGCCCCGTAGAGCCGGTCCCCCGCGTCCCCCAGCCCCGGCACGATGTACCCGAGCTCGTTCAGGTGGTCGTCGACAGCCGCCGTGACCACGGTGACCGGCGTCCCCGCCAGCTCCCGCTCCATGACCTCGACGCCCTCGGGCGCGGCCAGCAGGACCACCGCCGTGACGTCGTCGGCGCCGCGCTTGATCAGTTCCTGTATCGCCGCGACCAGCGTGCCGCCCGTGGCCAGCATCGGGTCGAGGACGTACACCTGGCGGCCCGAGAGGTCCTCCGGCATGCGCGAGGCGTACGTGGACGCCTGGAGCGTCTCCTCGTTGCGGATCATGCCCAGGAAGCCCACCTCGGCCGTCGGCAGCAGCCGGACCATGCCGTCCAGCATGCCGAGGCCGGCGCGCAGGATCGGCACCACCAGCGGGCGGGGACGGGCCAGCTTCACGCCGGTGGTCACCGCGACCGGCGTCCGGATGTCGACGGCCTCGGTGCGCACGTCCCGCGTGGCCTCGTAGGCGAGCAGGGTGACCAGTTCGTCGGCGAGCCGCCGGAAGGTCGCGGAGTCGGTGCGCTGGTCGCGCAGCGTGGTGAGCTTGTGGGCGACCAGGGGGTGGTCGACGACGTGGAGACGCATGTCCCTAACGGTACCTGCGCCCCGGGCCGCCCTCGCGCTGGCGTCAAACCGGCCAACCGGGGGAAGGTGGGAGGGACGGACTGGGGTGGTGTGACGTGTCTGACCTGCCTGACCTGCCCGCGGACGCCTCCGGGCCCACCGGCGACACGGCCGGCCCCGCTGCGCGGTCCGCGCGGACCGATTCCGACAAGCCCGAGAGCGAGAGCGAGCGCCGGCGCCGCCGAGCGCAGTTCCTGCGCGAACTCGCCGAGGCGCGCGCGCTGCGCGCCCGGGTCCAGCCTCGGCGCGCCAAGGCCGCACGGCTGCGCCACGCGATGCGCATGCGGACGTTCCGCTGGTAGTTCCGGGGCCCGTTCGCGGGACGCGGGGCCACGCTCGCGCCGGTGTCGGGGGCGGCCGTGCGTGAGCGCGGGGAAAAGCCGCGTACGATCCGCAGGTGGCGGCAATGAGCGCGCTGGTGAGCCGATCACGGATCCACGATCGAAACAGCCAGACACAGGGAGCCGAAGACGTCCCCTGGAGGCCTTCTTTCTGCCACGATTCCGAGTGGGTGGGGCTCGGAGCCCAGCTCTCTCCGCCCACGTACCTCCGCCGGGGGGACCCCCAACCGGCACGCCTATGACCAGTGGGAGAGTCACGGTGTACTTCGCCGCACTGCTCGCGCGCACCGAAGACGGGTGGGAAGCGAGCGACACAGAGCTCGACGATGTGGAGACCCTGTCGGATCTGGCCGACCTGGCCCGGGAAGCCTCTCCCGACGAGGACACGGTGCTCGTCCTGATCGAGCAGGAGGACGCCTGGTTCGGTGTCGTCCGCGTGGACGGCGAGGACGACCCTCGCATCTACGTCTCGGACGCCGCCGCCGCTCAGCGCAGCGCGTACGGGGAGCTGCTGCTCACCGACGAACTGCTCGGCCGGGAGCCCGGCGTGGACGACGGCCCGGACCTGGACTCCCTGGACCTCGACGGCACCGAGGACGGCGAGTCCGAGGACGAGGAGGACGAGGAGGAGGGCGCCGCCACCGACGCGGTGCCGCACAGCCCGGTGGGCGACAGCGAGATCCTGGACGACCTGGGCATCAGCGAGAAGGAACTGCGCGCCCTGGACGCCGACGACGCGCTGAACACCATCGCCGAGGCCCTGGGCGCCTCGGAGGTGCTGGAGACCGTCCGCTGACCACGTCGCAGCGCACGCAGGGCAGGCCGGACCCGGTGCGGGACCCCTGGCGCGCCGCGATGCGGCTTGCCCTGGAGGAGGCCGGGCTGGCCGTCCGGAACGGTGACGTCCCGGTCGGCGCCGTCGTGCTGTCCCCGGACGGTACGACGGTGCTGGGTGCCGGGCACAACGAGCGTGAGGCCACCGGTGATCCCACGGCCCACGCCGAGGTCCTCGCGATCCGGCGGGCGGCGGCCCGGCTCGGGGAGTGGCGGCTGACCGGCTGCACGCTCGTCGTCACGCTGGAGCCGTGCACGATGTGCGCGGGCGCGCTCGTGCAGTCCCGGGTGGACCGGGTGGTCTACGGCGCCCGCGACGAGAAGGCGGGAGCCGCCGGTTCCCTGTGGGACGTGGTGCGCGACCGCCGGCTCAACCACCGGCCGGAAGTCATCGAGGGCGTGCTCGCGGCGGAGTGCGCCCGGCTGCTCACCGCGTTCTTCCGGGACCGCTGAGCCGCCGCCGGATACCGATTTCGGACCACAGCCCCCCGTGCTGTAAGGTCTCCCTCGGTAGCGTGTCCGAGCGGCCGAAGGAGCTCGCCTCGAAAGCGAGTGTGGCGCAAGTCACCGAGGGTTCAAATCCCTCCGCTACCGCTCGTGGAAGGGCCCCGTCGACTGACGGGGCCCTTCGTGCGTCCGGACACAACCCGGCCTCGGCGGCGCGCTGTTGGCCGTACGCGAAGGCGTGAACGTTACACTCGCGGCCGGCAGGCAGCAGGGGCCCTAGAGGCACTGGCACAGGGGAGGCCGCGGTGGCGGTGAACGCCAAGAAGATCGCCGTGTACGTGCTCGTGGTCTTCGCGCTGTACGTGATCATCACGGATCCGGCCAAGGCGGCCGACTACGTCCAGATAGGCTTCGAGGGCATATCGGACGCCGCGAAGGCCATCGGCGACTTCATGACCTGGGTCGCCCACGGAGGAAAGAACTGAGGTACACCCCATGATCCGCCACCTGGTCCTCTTCAGGCTCGACGAGGGCGTCGGGCGCGACGATCCGCGGGTCGTGGCGGGCGTGGAGGCCTTCCGGGCCCTGGGCGGGCAGATCGAGGAGCTGCGCTTCTGGGAGTGCGCCTGGAACATCAGCGACCGGCCGATCGCCTACGACTTCGCGATCAACTCGGCCGTCGAGGACACCGACGCCCTCAAGCGCTATCTGGAGCACCCGGCTCACCAGGCGGGCGTCGCGCTGTGGCGCGAGTTCGCCACCTGGGTGATCGCCGACTACGAGTTCTGAGCCCTCCACCGACGCGAACCCCTCGCCGTTCCGGCGAGGGGTTTTTCGTGCGATGCGTACCCACATCGTCGGAGTTTGAACCACAACACGGGGTTATCGGGTGCTTGCACACAGTGCACATGTCTTGTGATGCTATGACCGCTTTTGACGGATGATTGACCGACGAAGAGGTGGCGTTGACCGTGTCGGCCAGTACTGCGCCGCCCCAGGAAGAGGCGCCCACTCCGACCCCGCCGGCCCCCGAGAAGCGCCGCGGCGCGGACACCCGGGCCCTGACCCAGGTGCTGTTCGCCGAACTGAAGGAGCTCACCCCCGGCACGCCGGAGCACAACCGGGTGCGCGGAGCGCTGATCGAGGCGAACCTCCCGCTCGTACGCTACGCCGCCGCCCGCTTCCGCTCCCGCAACGAGCCCATGGAGGACGTCGTCCAGGTCGGCACCATCGGACTGATCAACGCCATCGACCGCTTCGACCCCGACCGGGGCGTGCAGTTCCCGACCTTCGCGATGCCCACCGTGGTCGGCGAGATCAAGCGGTACTTCCGGGACAACGTCCGCACGGTCCACGTCCCGCGCCGGCTGCACGAGCTGTGGGTGCAGGTCAACAGCGCCACCGAGGACCTGACCACGCTCTACGGCCGCTCGCCGTCCACCGCCGAGATCGCCGAGCGGCTCCGGATCGGCGAGGACGAGGTGCTCAGCTGCATCGAGGCGGGACGCTCGTACCACGCCACCTCGCTGGAGGCCGCCCAGGAGGGCGACGGCCTGCCCGGACTGCTCGACCGGATCGGCTACGAGGACCCGGCCCTGGACGGCGTGGAACACCGCGACCTGGTCCGCCACCTCCTCGTCCAGCTCCCCGAGAGGGAACAGCGCATCCTCCTCCTGCGCTACTACAGCAACCTCACCCAGTCACAGATCAGCGCGGAACTCGGCGTCTCCCAGATGCACGTGTCGCGCCTCCTCGCCCGTAGCTTCCAGCGGCTGCGTTCCGCGAACCGGATCGACGCGTAGCCGCAGCAGACTCCGGGGCGGCTGGTGCACGGCGGGCGCACGGAAGCACGCCCCGAACGCCACTGCATCGCAAACTCGATCGAGCGTTAACCGGCGCGGGCGAATCGCTCACCAGCACTGTTGCCGACAGTTCGGGCCCGAAAGGCCGTCAGACCCCTTGTTTGCAGGGCCGATTCGGATCTGTCATGTCGACATGTCGGTACAGCGCGTTGCCGACATGTGACATTCTGCGGGAAGCGCGTTTGCCGGAGCTCCGGCGCCGGTATTCAGGTGAAGGCTGCGTTGCTCGCAAGAGACGGCGCCGCCGCGACCGTCCCGCGACCCAAAGGGGGTGGCATGTCCGCAGACCAGGGCAGCTCGAAGGTGCTGACGCCCGCGATGAGCGAGGCAGCGCCCAAGGAGCTCTACGCTCTCGACGTCCTCGACGGCTTCGAGGGCGTCACGGCCCTCGAAGCCGTGCCGTCCCCGGCCGCCGAACCGGCCGCCGAAGCTGTCCCGGCCGCGCAGGTCACGGCCACCATCGACACCCGCACCCTGTCCCGCTCGCTGTTCCTGCGCCTGGCGGCGCTGGGCGAGGACAGCCCCGAGCGGGCGTACGTCCGGGACACCCTGATCGAGCTGAACCTGCCGCTGGTGCGCTACGCGGCGGCGCGGTTCCGCTCGCGCAACGAGCCGATGGAGGACATCGTCCAGGTCGGCACCATCGGACTGATCAAGGCCATCGACCGGTTCGACTGCGAACGGGGCGTGGAGTTCCCGACGTTCGCGATGCCGACCGTCGTGGGCGAGATCAAGCGGTTCTTCCGTGACACCTCCTGGTCGGTGCGCGTCCCGCGCCGGCTCCAGGAGCTGCGCCTGGCCCTCACCAAGGCCAGCGACGAGCTGTCCCAGAAGCTGGACCGCTCGCCCACGGTGACCGAGCTGGCCGCCGTGCTCGGTGTCTCCGAGGAGGACGTGGTCGACGGCCTCGCGGTCGGCAACGCCTACACCGCCTCCTCCCTCGACTCCCCGGCCCCCGAGGACGACGGCGGCGAGGGCTCGCTCGCCGACCGGCTCGGCTACGAGGACACGGCCCTGGAGGGCGTGGAGTACCGGGAGTCCCTCAAGCCGCTGCTGGCCAAGCTCCCGCCCCGCGAGCGCCGGATCATCATGCTGCGCTTCTTCGCCAACATGACCCAGTCGCAGATCGGCGAGGAGGTCGGCATCTCCCAGATGCACGTCTCCCGCCTGCTGACCCGGACGCTGGCGCAGTTGCGGGAGGGCCTGATCTCGGACTGACGCCGACCGCCCGCCTCCCGCGTGACGGGGCGTCGGTCACCATGCCCGGATGCTCCGTGCCGGGATGGTCCGTACGACGACATGGACGCGTGGCCGCCGAGGCGCCGTTACGGCAGCGTCGGCGGCCGTCGTGCGTCCGGGCGAGGCGCTCGCCGCGTGCGCGGTCGGTGGTGCGGGCGGCGTCTGTACGGCGGCCGGCGCGGGGCAGGGCGGCCCGACGGCCGTGACGCCGACCGGGCCGGCAGTCCGCGTGCCGCTCGACGGGGGCGAACGGTCCGGCGGCCGTGGAGACGTCCTCCGCGGAACCAGCTCCACCGCCCGCGCGGAGGAACCGGTCCCCGTCCGGGTGACCCGCGGTGCGCCGCGCCACTGCCCGAGCCGACCGGCACGAACCGCTCGGCATCCCTCGGCCCCCGGCGCCCCCGCCGGCCTCGGTGAGTCCTACTTGACCGCCAGATAGGCGACGCCGGCGACCACCAGGAGCGCCACGATCACGCCGATGATCAGACCGACCCGGGGGCCGGAGGAGGCCGCCTGCTGCTGGGGCTGCTGAGGAGCTTCGTCGACGAACGCGCGGAACATCTGGGTGCTGCCTGCGGGGTCGTAATTGCCCTGGGGGCCCTGGGTGTTAGCCATGGCCCGAGACCCTAGCGAATCCCGGTGACCGACCCAAGTGCGGGGCCACCGGGACAGACGGGGGCACGCCCCCCTCAGTCACCTGCATATTTACGGTCGCAATACTTGCCTTTGCCAAGTTTTTGCGCCGTCGACCCCTCGCTTGTTTGCCTTCAGCAACCAAGCAGTCCTATGGTTGCCCCAAGCAACGAATACGGGAGGTGTGATGGCCGAGCAGGCGCAGTTCGAAGAGCTGGCGCGTCAGCTCAGTGCCGTCGGAGCCGTGAAACGGGACATGGGGCGGATCCTGCCGCCGGACTGCCCGGCCGGTTCGGCCGCCGTGCTGACCCTGCTCGGCCGCCACGGGGACATGCGCATGAGCAAGCTCGCGGAGCTGCTCGCCGTGGACATGTCGGTCACCAGCCGGCACGTCGCGCACGTCGCCGCGCGCGGCTGGATCGAGCGGCACCCCGACCCGGCGGACAAGCGCTCGCGCATCCTGCGCCTGACGCCCACGGGCCTGCACCAGCTGGACGACCTGTCCCGGCGGACCACGCACCTGCTGGCCGAGCGGCTCGCGGACTGGACCGACGAGGACGTCGACGAGCTGATCCGGCTGATGACGCGTCTACGCGCGTCATTCGGAGACTGCCGGTCCGCCCCGCTGCGGCTCCCCGCTCCCGTAGACGAACAGACCACCCGTACACCCGCAAGCACGTAAGAAAAGGAAGCCCATGGCAACGACCACACCAGCCGGTGTGCGGGCTCACGCCAAGCACGGGGGAGGCTCCCACGGCGACGCCCCGATGACCCACCGGCAGATCATGGAGGCACTGTCCGGGCTGCTGCTCGGCATGTTCGTGGCGATCCTGTCGTCCACGATCGTCTCCAACGCCCTGCCGCACATCATCGGGGACCTCGGCGGCGGCCAGTCCGCCTACACCTGGGTGGTCACCGCCGCCCTGCTGTCGATGACCGCGGCCACTCCCCTGTGGGGCAAGCTCGCCGACCTGTACAGCAAGAAGGCTCTCGTCCAGATAGCCCTGATCATCTACGTGGTCGCCTCGATGGCGGCCGGCCTGTCGCAGAACCCCGGCATGCTCATCACCTTCCGGGTGTTCCAGGGTATCGGCGTCGGCGGTCTGTCCGCCCTGGCGCAGATCGTCATGGCCGCGATGATCTCCCCGCGTGAGCGCGGCCGCTACTCCGGCTACCTGGGCGCCACCTTCGCCGTCGCCACCGTCGGCGGCCCGCTGCTCGGCGGTGTCATCACCGACACCTCCTGGCTGGGCTGGCGCTGGTGCTTCTACGTCGGCGTCCCCTTCGCCGTCCTCGCGCTGATCGTGCTGCAGAAGACCCTGCACCTGCCCGTGGTCAAGCGGGAGGTCAAGGTCGACTGGGGCGGCGCGACCCTCATCTCCGCCGCCGTCTCCCTGCTGCTGGTCTGGGTCACCTTCGCCGGTGACAAGTACGACTGGGTGTCCTGGCAGACCTACGCGATGGTCGGCGGCTCGATCGTCCTCGGCGCGCTGTTCGTGCTCGTCGAGTCCAAGGCGAGCGAGCCGATCATCCCGCTGCGCCTGTTCAGGAACCGCACGATCACGCTGGCGTCGCTCGCCTCGCTGTTCGTCGGTATCGCGATGTTCTCCGGCACCGTCTTCTTCAGCCAGTACTTCCAGCTGGCCCGCGACAAGTCCCCGACCATGTCGGGTGTCCTGACCATCCCGATGATCGGCGGCCTGTTCGTCTCCTCGACCGTCTCGGGTCAGTTCATCACCCGCACCGGCCGCTGGAAGGCGTGGCTGGTCAGCGGTGGCGTGCTGGTCACGGCCGGCCTGCTGCTGCTCGGCGGCATCCGGTACGACACCGCCTACTGGAAGATGGCCGTCTTCATGGCGCTGCTGGGTCTCGGCATCGGCATGATGATGCAGAACCTGGTCCTCGCCACGCAGAACCAGGTCTCCCCCGCCGACCTCGGCTCGGCCAGCTCCACGGTCACCTTCTTCCGCTCCCTCGGCGGTGCGGTCGGCGTCTCCGCGCTGGGTGCCGTGATGTCCCGCCGCATCACCCACTACGTCCAGGACGGCGTCGCCGACCTGAGCCCGAAGTACCAGAAGGCCCTGGCCGGCGGCTCCGGTTCGACCGACAGCATCCCGGACATGAACGCGCTCCCGAAGCCCATCCGGACGCTGCTGGAGAGCGCCTACGGCCACGGCATCGCCGACGTCTTCCTGATCGCCGGCTGCCTCGCCGCCGTCGCCTTCCTGATCACGCTGTTCATCAAGGAGGTCCCGCTGCGGACCAAGGGCGCGCTCGCGCAGGCCGCCGAGGGCGAGGCCCCGGTGACCGACCCGGCCGCCGCGCCCGCCGTCGCCGAGGCCCAGGCCCCGGTCACCGCACCGGTCCCGGCCGCGGTCGCCGCCTCCACCGAGGCCGCCTCCGACGGCACGGCCACCGCCACCCGGCCGATGGCGGCCGTCGCCACGGTCGCCGAGCCCGTCGGCTCCGGCGGCACCCCGGTGCACGGCTTCGTCCGCGGCGCCGAGAGCGCCCCGGTCCCGCAGGCCGCGGTCACCCTGATCTCGCTGTCCGGCCGCCAGCTGGGCCGCGCGGTCGCCCAGGGCGACGGTTCCTACGCGCTCGACGCCCCGGGCACCGGCAGCTACGTCCTGATCGCCTCCGCCGACGGTTACCAGCCGCAGGCCTCCACCGTCGTGGTGGGCGAGGAACCGCTGTCGTACGACATCCTGCTCAGCGGTACCAGCGGGCTGACCGGTGTGGTCCGGGCCGCCGGGAGCGCGCTGCCGGTCAAGGACGCCATGGTGATCGTCACCGATGTGCGCGGTGACCTGCTGGCCACCGCCGCGACCGGCGAGGGGGGCGACTTCGCCCTCACCGAGCTGGTGCCCGGCACCGTGACCGTCGCGGTCAACGCGAGCGGGTTCCGGCCGCGCGCCCTGCCGGTCGAGGTCGGCGCCACCGGCGTCACCCGGATCGAGGTCGACCTGGACGCCGGCGCCCGGCTCCAGGGCGTCGTCCGGGCCCCGCACGGTCCGCTGGCCGACGCCCGGGTGACCCTGGTCGACCAGGCCGGCAACGTGGTCGGCACCGCCACCACCGGCACGGACGGGGCGTACGCCTTCACCGACCTGGACAGCGGCGAGTACACCGTCATCGCGACGGGTTACCCGCCCGTGGCCACGGCCCTGACCGTCTCCGGCCCCGGAGTCGACGGCCACGACATCGAACTCGCCCACCCCGGCGAGTAGTTCGACCCCCGGCCCGTGGCGGCGCGCGCCTTGAGCGGAGGGCGCGCCCGCCACGGGCCGGTCTCATACGACCATTTTTTGAGCCTTTTTCAGGGAGAAACGGGATGGGACTGACCGCGAAGATCCGTACGCGGGACGGGTGGGCCGTGTCGCACGCGGTCGTCACGGTGACCGACATGACCGGTACGCAGGTGCTGCGGGCCGAGGCGGACGCCGAGGGGGCCGTACGGGACACCACCGAGCTGGCGCCGGGGGCGTACACGGTGATCGTGACCGCCGTCGGCTACGCGCCCGCCGCGTCCAGCGCGATCGTCACCGCCAGCGGCCGGGCCGAGGTCGGCACGGTCACGCTGGCCCGGCAGGGCGGCACCGAGCTGCCGCCGCCCGGCCCCTGGACCATCGACCCGGCGCACTCCTCCGTCGCCGCGGTCGCCCAGCACCTGGGCATCTCCAGCGTGCGGGGCCGGTTCACGGAGTTCGGCGGCACGATCGAGATCGCGCCCGACGAGGTCACCAAGTCCCGGGTGGAGACGGTGATCAGGGCCGCGTCCATCGACACCGGCAACGGCATGCGGGACACGCACCTGCGCTCCGCGGACTTCCTCGACGTCGAGAACCACCCCGAGATCACCTACCGTTCCACGGGACTGACCCAGGCCGGCCCCGACCGCTGGACCGTGCACGGCGAGCTGTCCCTGCACGGGGTCGTACGACCCGTCGACCTGGACCTGGCCTACCTCGGCACCGGCGCCGACCCGTGGGGCGGCACCCGCGCCGCGTTCCGGGCCAGCACCGAACTGCACCGCGAGGACTTCGCGATGAACTACAACCAGGTCCTCCAGGCGGGCATCGCCGCCATCGGCACCACGCTGAAGGTGGAGCTGGACATCCAGGCGGTGCAGGGCGACTCCCTGCCCCAGGCGTAGACATAGGCACAGCAGGGTCAGCCACCGGGGCACCCGCTGCCCCTAGGCTGCCCTCCATGGCACCGAACATCGCTACCAACACCCGTGTGTCGCTGGACGAGCTGCTGGACTTCGTACGTCCCCGGCACCGCGCCCTGCTGATCACGCGCCGGGCCGACGGCTCCCCCCAGGCGTCCCCGCTGACCTGCGGCGTCGACGACTCCGGCCGGATCGTCGTCTCCACCTACCCCGAGCGGGCCAAGACCCGCAACGCCAAGCGGGACCCCCGGGTCGCCCTGGTCGTCCTCAGTGACGACTGGAACGGCCCCTGGGTCCAGATCGACGGCACGGCCGAGGTCATCGACACGCCCGACTCGGTGGAACCGCTGGTCGAGTACTACCGCAACATCGCCGGCGAACACCCCGACTGGGACGAGTACCGCGAGGCGATGGTCAAGCAGGGCAAGTCCATCATCCGGATCACCCCGGACCACTGGGGCCCGGTAGCCACGGGCGGCTTCCCGGCACGGTTGGTGTCCGAGTAACCCACGTCATGGCCTGGGCCTGGACGGGCGGCCCCGGTGGGGTCGTGCGGCCGGCCGGTTCGCGGGGCGGCCAGCGGGTTCGCGGGGCGGCCGGCGCCCGGGTGCTGCCCGTCCCGGCCTCGGCCTCATGGCTCCTCGCTGGCGGGGCGGTCAGCCTCGGGTGACCATCGCTTCGATTCCCGCGACCAGCAGGTCCAGGGCGAAGGCGAAGTCGCGGTCCAGCATCTCGGCCACCGTGTCGCCGCCGCGCGCCGCCATGAGGTCCTTGGACTCCCGCATCATGTCGGCGGTGCCGGGGACCTCGTCCACCAGGGACATGGCCTGCTCGAAGTACTCGTCGGCGCTCAGCCCGGTGTCGGCTATCCGGGTGCGGAAGTGACCCTCGATCGTGCCGAAGCCGTACACGAACTGGAAGACGGCCGAGATGGCCCCGGTCACCCCGTGCGGGGGCAGCCCGGCCCGGCGGACGACCCGCTGGACCACCCGGGAGAACGCCAGGGAGTTCGGGCCGATGTTGAGGAAGCGCCCGGCCAGCGGGGACAGCCAGGGGTGGCGGACCAGCAGCCCCCGGTACGCGGTGGCCAGCGCGCGCAGCTGCTCCCGCCAGTCCTCGTCCGCGTTCTCCGGGTCGGGCAGCCGCAGCTCGGCGTAGGTGGCGTCCAGGGCGAGTTCGAGCAGGTCGTCCTTGGTGTCGACGTACCAGTACAAGGACATCGCCGTGACGTTCAGCTCGGCCGCCAGCCGCCGCATGGAGAACCTGGTGAGGCCCTCGGCGTCCAGCAGCCGCACGGACGCCGCGGTGATCCGCTCCCGGTCCAGTCCGGACGGCTGCCCGCTGCGCCCACCGCGCCGGGCCTTGCCCTCCAGCCACACACTGTCCCGCGCCGACCGACCTGCTGCCTTCGCCACCGGCGGCCCTTCCTCGTTTGCGCTCACTGTCCCAACCTAGGGGCGCGAGGAACTGCGCGACCAGCCACAACGCACCCACAGTCGCCCGACTACCCCATCCCCCGAGCTGCTAGGCGGACACCCTCTCCGCCCGCCGGAGCAATCCGGCGGCAAGGAACCCCCCGACGAGCACCGCGACGGCGCCCACCAGCTGACCCGCGCCCAGCGCGGCCGACAACGAATCCCCCGACGCCACCGAGGAGCTGAGCACGGCGCCCAGCACAGCGACGCCGAGTCCGTTCCCGAACTCCGCCAGCGTGCCGTTGATCCCGGCCCCCACCCCCGCCTTCTCCGGAGGAATCGCCCTCATGATGGCGTGCGCCATCGCCGGATTCGCCACCGCGCACCCCGCGCCGATCAGCAGCAGCCCGAGCAGCGTCCCCGCGTACCCCCCGGAGTCCACCTCCGCGATCGACACAAGGCCCCCGGCCATGCACACCATCCCCAGCGCGATCGACACCGGCGTGCCCAGCCGCGCCGACCACTTCGCCGACAGACCGGTGAAGTTGAGCGCCACCACGGTCAGCGCCAGCGGAGCGGTCCGCAGGCCGGCCTCCAGCGGCCCGTACCCGAGCACGAACTGGAGGTGCTGTGTCAGCAGGAACAACGCGCCGCCCATGCCGAACACGATGAGCACGGCCCCGGCGACCGCCCCCGTGAACCGCGGGTCCCGGAAGAAGTGGAGGTCGAGCATCGGCTCGTCGGCCCTGCTCTCCCACCAGGCGAAAGCGCTCAGCACCAGCACCGCCACGGCCGCCGTGCCGACCACGCGCGCGGACGTCCAGCCGTGCGCCGGCCCGGAGATGATGGCGTACACCAGCGAGGCCATGCCGATGGTGGACAGCACCGCTCCCGGCAGGTCCGGGCGGTCACCGCGCGGGTTCTTCGACTCCGGTACGAGCACCACCACCGCGACCAGGCCGAGCGCCGCGACCGGGATGTTGATCAGGAAGATCGCGCCCCACCAGAAGTGGTCCAGCACGAAGCCGCCGATCAGCGGGCCGCCGGCGAAGCCCAGCGCGTTGACCGCGCTCCAGATGCCGATCGCCTTCGGCTGCTCCTCGGGGGAGAAGATCTGCATCGCCACGGCCAGCGTGGTGGTCACCAGCAGCGCGCCGCCGACGCCCATGCCGGCCCGCGCGGCGATCAGCTGACCGGTGCTGCCGGCGAGTCCGGCCACGAGCGAACCGACGCCGAACAGGGCGAGCCCGGCGATCAGCATCTTCTTGCGGCCGTAACGGTCGGCGGCGCTTCCCGCGGTGAGCAGCAGACCGGACTGCACCAGGGAGTACGCGTTGATCATCCACTGGATGTCGGAGGTCTGCGCGTGGAGTTCCCGGGTCAGGGAGGGGATGGCCACGTTCAGGACCGTGTTGTCGAGCAGCACGGTGAGCTGCGCGAGACAGATGACGCCGAGGATCAGCCAGCGTTGGGGATGGCCTTGGGGGGCGGACATGCCGTACACCGTATAGCGCTCGCTATACGGTGTACAACACATTTCCCGGCCAACCAGCCGCACCCGGCCGGCCCGCCCTCGGCCGACCGCCCTCAGCCGACCGCCCTCAGCCGCTCGCCTTCCGTGTGAGGTCGTAGAAGGTCGCCGATCCCACCGTCACCTTCCTGAAGGTGCTCTGGATCCACGAGCTGATCTGCGAGGCCGTGCCGCTGTTGCCGCCGCCCATGCCGCCGCCGGCGATGAAGTAGTGGATCCTGCCCTCCTCGACGTACTTCTTGAACTGGGCGAGCGTCGGGGACGGGTCGGTGCCGTTGAAGCCGCCGATCGCCATCACCGGGTCGCCGGTGGCGAGCTGGTAGCCGGCCGCGTTCTGGGAGCCCACGGACGCGGCGACCCAGGTGTAGTGCGAGGCGTCCCGCTCCAGCAGCTTCTTGGCCTCGGACGACACGCTCGCGCCGTTCAGCAGGCCGCCGATGCCACCGGCGCCGCCCCTGCCGCCCTCACCCGTCCGGCCGCCGCCGGGGAAGCCGAAGCCGTTGCCGTTCCGCTGCCCTTGCTGCCCCTGCTCTCCTTGCCGCCCCTGCTGACCCGGCTGCGTCGGGGTGCCCCCGCCGAAGCCACCGCCACCGCCACCGGGAAAGCCATTGCCCTGCCGGCCTTGCTGGTTCCGCTGTCCCTGACCGCCCGGCATCCCGCCGCCGAAGCCGCCCCGCACACCGCCACCGGGACCTCCGCCCCGGCCGCCCATCACGCTCGCGCCCGCCGGGCCCGCCGTGACGATCGAACCGGTGTGGCCCTCCTGGAGCGTGCTCAGGGTGTACGCCGTGGGTCCCGCCAGCGCGGCCACGAGCCCCACGGCCGCCGCGCCGAGGGCCAGTTGCCGGGAGACCCGGCCGGCGAAGACCAGGCCGAGCGCCGCGGTCAGACCGCCGATCAGGACCAGCCACTTCAGCCAGGGCAGATAGTCGGGGGTGCGGTTGAGCAGCACGTACCCCCAGGCCGCCGACGCGACCACGGACGCGGCGAGCGCGATCGCCGCCCACGGCTCCCGCCGCCGCTCCCACAGCAGCCCGGCGCCCATGCCGACGACGGCCGCGAGGTAGGGGGCGAGGGCCACGGTGTAGTACTGGTGGAAGATGCCCGCCATGTAGCTGAAGACCACCGTGGTCATCAGCAGCGAGCTGCCCCAGACCAGGAACGAGGCCCGGGTGACCGACGTCCTGCGGGCCTTGCGCGTGGCCACCAGGCCGGCGACGAGCAGGATCAGCGCGCCGGGCAGCAGCCAGGAGATCTGGCCGCCGATCTCGGAGTCGAACATCCGGTCCCAGCCGGTCTCGCCCCACATGCCGGAACCGCCCGCGCCACCGCCACCGCCCACGCTGCCGGTCTCCTCGCCGTTGAGGCGGCCGAGCCCGTTGTAGCCGAAGGTCAGCTCCAGGAAGCTGTTGTTCTGCGAGCCGCCGATGTACGGGCGGGACGACGCCGGCCACAGCTCGACGACCGCGACCCACCAGCCGCCCGAGACGACCAGCGCGAGCGTCGCCGCCGCCAGCTGCCCGAACCGCTTGCGCAGCGACACCGGCGCGCACACCGCGTACACGACCGCCAGCGCCGGCAGGATCAGGAACGCCTGGAGCGTCTTGGCGAGGAACGCGAGGCCGATCGCGGCCCCGGCCCACACCAGCCACTTCGTCCGGCCGTCCGCCAGGGCCCGCAGCACGAGATAGCAGGCCACCGACATCAGCAGGGCCAGCATCGCGTCCGGGTTGTTGAACCGGAACATCAGCGCCGCGACCGGCGTGAGCGCCAGCACCGCACCCGCGACCAGACCGGCCACGGCGCCGAACCGGAGGCGCACGGCCGCGTACACGACCGCGACCGCCGCCACGCCCATCAGCACCTCGGGCGCCAGGATCGCCCACGAGTTCAGGCCGAAGACCCTGACCGACAGCTCCATCGGCCACAGCGAGGCCGGCGGCTTGTCCACCGTGATCGCGTTGCCCGCGTCCAGCGAGCCGAAGAAGAACGCCTTCCAGGACCTGCTGCCCGCCTGGACGGCCGCCGAGTAGAAGGAGTTGGCGTAACCGGAGGCGCTGAGGTCGTACAGGTACAGCAGCAGGGTGGTGGCGAGCAGGCCGAGGAGGGCCGGGCGGACCCAGCGGGGGTCCTCGGGCCGGCCGCGCCACAGTCTCCGTGCGAACGGCTGCCCCGGCTCACCGGCCCGGGGGCCCGGCGGGGGCGCGGTCGGGGGCGGACCCCAGTCGGCCGCGGCGCCGTGCCCGGTCGTCGGCGGGTCGTAGTGCGTGGTCATCGGGCATCCCCCGGGTCGGTGTCGTGAGGGCGCACCGGCCACGACCGCGTGGTCGCGTCGGTGCCGCCGCTCCCGTTGCCGTCCGCGGCCGCACCGGCGCGGACCTGGGTGGTCCGGTACGGCTGCGGCGGCACCATCGGCCGCTGCGAGAGCGGTGCGTACGGGGCGGTCGTGCGGTGGGCGGGGGCGCACGGAGCCGTCGTGCGGTCGGCCGGGGCGGCCGGCGGGCACGTGACGGACTCCCTCCGCTCCGGGAAGACCCAGGCGCGGAAGAGCAGGAACCGCAGCACGGTGGCCGCCAGGTTGGCCGCGATGAGCACCGCGAGTTCCGTGGAGTGCGCCGGGCTGTCCGTGGCCGCGTTCAGGGCGGCGAGCGAACCGCTGGTCAGCGCGAGACCGATGCCGAACACGACCAGGCCCTGCGCCTGGTGCCGTACCGCGCCGCCCCGGCCGCGCACCCCGAAGGTGAGCCGGCGGTTGGCGGCCGTGTTGGCCACGGCCGAGACCAGCAGCGCGAGCGCGTTGGCGGGCTGCGGGCCGCAGAACTGCCGGAAGGCGCTGTACAGCAGCAGGTAGAACAGGGTCGACAGGACGCCCACCACGCAGAAGCCGACCAGCTGGCGGGCGAGTCCCCGTGGCACGTCGGTCAGTTCCCGGTCGCGCGGGTCGTCACCGAAGGGCCGGGTCAGCCGGTCCAGCGGCAGCGAACCGGTGGTCAGCGCCTTGCCGACCCGCCACACGCCCTTCAGGTCGTCGGTCGCGGTCCTCACGATGTGCACGGTGGAGTCGGGGTCGTCGACCCAGTCGACCGGCACCTCGTGGATCCTGAGCCCGGCCCGCTCGGCGAGCACCAGCATCTCCGTGTCGAAGAACCACCCGGTGTCCTCCACCAGCGGCAGCAGCACCTGCGCCACATCGCGCCGGATCGCCTTGAACCCGCACTGGGCGTCCGAGAAACGAGCCTGGAGCGAGCCGCGCAGGATCAGGTTGTAGGCCCGGCTGACGAACTCCCGCTTGGGGCCGCGCACGACCCGGGAGGTGCGGGCGAGCCGGGAGCCGATCGCCAGGTCGGAGTGACCGGAGATCAGCGGCGCCACCAGCGGCAGCAGGGCGTTGAGGTCGGTGGACAGGTCGACGTCCATATAGGCGAGGACGGGCGCCTCGGACGCGGACCACACGGTCCGCAGGGCCCGCCCCCGCCCCTTCTGCTCCAGGCGGAAGCCGGCGACCTCCGGGATCTCCGCCTCCAGCCGCGCCGCCACCAGCGGGGTGGTGTCCGTGGACGCGTTGTCCGCGATCGTGATGCGGAACGCGTACGGGAAGGTGCGCGTGAGGTGCTCGTGCAGTCTGCGGACGCACGGCTGGAGGTCCTTCTCCTCGTTGTGGACGGGGACCACTACGTCCAGGACAGGCGTACCGGCGTCTCCGGCCGGGAGGTGCTCCCGCGCCGGCAGGGCGCCGGGAGAAGAGTCGGTTCGCATGGGACCGACTTTTCTCAACTGCCCTGTCGCACCCGTGTGGTGGCACTGTGCTGTGCCTGTGAGTCCGGCCGCCGGCCCGCCTCGGGACACTGCCGGGGCACGGCCGGGCCGAGGGCGGGCAGGTGCACGGTGAACACCGTGCGGCCGGGGACGCTGTCCACGGTCACGGCACCGCCGTGCGCGGCGGCCACGGCCTGCACGATCGCGAGCCCGAGCCCCGTGGACCCGGTGGCGCGCGAGCGCGCGGAGTCCCCGCGGGCGAACCGCTCGAAGACGTGCGGGAGCAGCTCCGCCGGGATACCCGGCCCGTCGTCCTCGACGTCCACGCACATCCACGGCCCCCGCCGCCGCACCCGCGCGGTGACCGTCGTACCGGGCGGGGTGTGGCTGCGGGCGTTGCCCAGCAGGTTGACCAGCACCTGCTGCAACCGGGCCGCGTCCGCCGACACCGGCGCCGGCTCGTCGGGCAGGTCGAGCCGCCAGAGGTGGTCCATGCCGGCCGCGCGGGCGTCGCTGACGGTGTCCACGACGAGCGGGACGAGATCGGTCTGCTCGAACCGCAACGGCCGCCCGGCATCCAGCCGGGCGAGCAGCAGCAGGTCCTCCACCAGCAGGGTCATCCGCCCCGCCTCCGACTCGATCCGCGTCAGCGCGTGCCGGGTGTCGGGGCCGACCTGCTCCCGCCCGCGCCGGGTCAGCTCGGCGTACCCCCGGATGGAGGCGAGCGGCGTCCGCAGTTCGTGGCTGGCGTCGGCGACGAACCGCCGTACCCGCGTCTCGCTCTGCTGCCGGGCGTGCAGGGCGCCGTGGACGTGGTCCAGCATGCGGTTGAGCGCGGCGCCGACCTGCCCGACCTCGGTGTGCGGATCGCACTCCGACTCCGGGACCCGCTCGCTGAGGTTCACCTCGCCGGTGTGCAGCGTCAGTTCGGACACCCGGGTGGCGGTGGCGGCGACCTTGCGCAGGGGGCGGGTGGCGACGCCGACGAGCACGTAGCCCGCGATGCCGGCGGCGACGAGACCGGCGGCGGTGACGCTGACCTCGACGAGGATCAGGGTGCTGATCGTGTTGCCGACCGTCTCGGTGGGCAGGGCGACGTAGTAGGTGCCCTCGGCTCCGGTGACGTACCGCGCCAGGTACTCGCCGAGGCCCGGGATGACGACGGTGTGCGTGCCCGTGGTGGGCGCCTTGTCCAGGGCCGCCTTCTGCTCGTCGTTGAGGGCGACGGCGTCGTTGCGCTGGAACGGGCCGTTGTCGGTGTCGGGGTGCCTGGCGATGACCGCACGGGTGACCGTGCCGTCGGGCCCGACCTCGGCTGCGATGGTCTTCGGCTGCGTCGGCCCCTTGATGAAGCCGGTGAGCCGGTCCGTCAGCCCGGAGTCGTTCATGCCGCCGGGCTTCATGGGCCCGGACAGGCGCTTGCCGGCCTCCGCGACCTGCCCGTCCAGCTGTTCGTACAGGTGGGAGCGCAGCGCCAGCGTGGTGACCGTGCCGATCACAGCGCACACCACGGCGATCAGCGTCACGGACGCGACGACGAGCCGCGTCCGCAGCGTGCGCGGCTGTCCGGCCCGTCGCTTCCGCCGCCGCTGCGTACCCGGCCGTCGCCGCCCGCTCATGACGTGGCGGGCTTGATCAGGTAACCGGCCCCCCGCCGGGTGTGGATCATCGGCTCCCGCCCGGCGTCGATCTTCCGCCGCAGGTAGGAGATGTACAGCTCGACCACGTTGGCCTGTCCGCCGAAGTCGTACGACCACACGCGGTCCAGGATCTGCGCCTTGCTCAGCACCCGCCGCGGGTTGCGCATGAGGAAGCGCAGCAGCTCGAACTCGGTGGCGGTCAGATGGATGTTGTCGCCGCCCCGCGACACCTCGTGGCTGTCCTCGTCCAGGGTCAGATCACCCACGACGAGCACGGAGTCGGAGCGCCGGTCGGCGGCCCCGGACCGGCGGATCAGCCCGCGCAGCCGCGCGACGACCTCCTCGAGGCTGAACGGCTTGGTGACGTAGTCGTCCCCGCCGGCGGTGAGCCCGGCGATACGGTCCTCCACCGCGTCCTTGGCGGTGAGGAAGAGGACCGGCACATCGGGCAGCTCACGCCGCAGCCGGCCGAGCACGGTCAGCCCGTCCATGTCCGGCAGCATCATGTCGAGCACGACGGCGTCGGGCCGGAACTCACGGGCCGTCTGGATGGCCCCCTGTCCGTCCCCCGCGCTCCTGATCTGCCAGCCCTCGTAGCGAAGGGCCATGCTCAGCAGTTCGGTGATCGACATCTCGTCGTCCACCACCAGCACGCGGACGGGGCTCCCGTCCGGCCTCAGCAGTTCGGTGCGCCCCTGGGGCGAGGTCGTGGTCATGCTGGACACCTTGTCGGTGCCCTCTGAGAACACGCTTTCACGAGTCTGTGATTTCCCTGAGAAACGCACAGGCGCCTCTCAGGGAACCCACGGGTTCAGAACAACCCGTCGGGCTCCCTCCTGAACTCCCGTACGGGGAAGGCGCATCCGCCCGCCGCCGAGTCCTCCGGCAGCAGCTCCCAGCCGGTCATCAGCCGCGTGTCCAGCACGACGGCCCCGTGGCCCCCGACCGCCAGATGCAGGTCGGGTCCGGCGACCGCGACCAGCTCACCGCTCACACCCGCGCCGGGCACGAGTGCGACCACCTCCCCGCACGCCTCCGGCCCCGCACCGAGCCCGAAGACCCCGACGTGGTCGACCACTTCGCAGGGCTCGGGCCGCAGGGACTCCGGCCACCCGGCGAGGGCGACGGCCCGCGCGTGCAGTTCCCGCACCTCGGCGGCCCGCTCCGCCTCCGTCCCCGGCAGCGCCGACCGCACCGCCCGCTTCTCGGCGTACGGAATCCGGTCCGGCACCCGCAACACGGACCGCAACAGCTCCTCGGTGCGCCGGGCGGCCATCAGCGGGCCGGTGCCGAGCCAGCTGAAACAGACCGCGCCCTGCTCCAGCAGCCGCGCCGGACCCCGCTCGACGGCGGTGATGCCGACCTTCACCATCCCCGGTCCGAACCACGCCAGGTACACGCGGTACGGCCGTGGATCGTCGGCGATCGTGTCGGCGGCCACGGAGTGCGCCCGGTCCAGCCGCGCGCACTCCTCGCACCGGGCCCCCGTACTCCGCCCCGGCACGACGGCCCGCACCGGACAGGCATGTCCCCGCGCCCCCACGCACCCGCGCACGCCCCCTTCCGGCACCGCGAACGCGACCCGCTTCCCCCGGGGCAGCGCAGTGCGCCGCCCACCGTCCCACTCCAGCACCGGACCACCTGCCGCCCACCGCAGTCCCGCGCACTTCCAGACCTGTGCCATCACTCGTGAGGGTAGGACGTGGGTCTGACAACCACCCGAGGGCGACGAGTGGGGGTACGGTGGGCGAAGGCCCGAAGCCGCAACTCTGTTTTGCGGCTTCGGGCCTTCTTCTTCCGGTGCTCGGCTACGGCAGCACGTACACCGGCATCCCTCCGGCCCCCACTCCCGTCTGCCGCATGCAACCCCGCTTGATCAGCATGCGCACGCAGTCGTGGACCCGGTCGAGCGTGAGCCCCGTCCGGTCCGCGACCTCCTCCAGCCGGCAGTGCACCGGCCCGCGCACCAGCGCCGGGGCCAGGTAGGCGGCCACGGCGTGCACGTCCTCGGTGACGACGAGGTTCTTCGCCCGCCAGGTCGCGAGGAGCTGCTGAGGGGTCGGCGCCGGACGGACGGGACCGGACGGCCGCAGCCGGTCCGCGACGAGGTCCAGCGTGTCGGCGATCCGCCCGAGGACGTCGTGCACACCACCGACCCGGTCGACGAGAGCCCCGAGGTGGTCGTTGACGCGGCCGAGCTGGTCGTTGGTCCGGTCCAGTTGACCGGTGAGCCGGCCCAGGTGCTCGTTGGTCCGGCGCATCTGCTCGATCCGCTCGATCCGCGCGACCGCCAGCTCCTCGTCCGCCCGGATGTTCCGCTCCTCCAGCCGGACGATCGCGTCGGCGACCTGCCGGGGCACGAGGTACGCGGTAGCGCCGTCCGGGGCGGGTTGTACGGGGGCGGGGTCGAGCGAGTAGGAACCGTCGCGCTGGACCGTCTCGATGACCTCGCACACCCATGCCTTGAAGGGGCCGCACTCGGGCTTGGTGCAGGCGTTGACGAGCTGGACGAGCCCCTTGAGGTTCACCATCTTCATCGAGCGTTGAAGCCTGTGACCTGCTAGTTTGCGCAAGGTGTCGGCTGTACCGACGCCTTGTGCAATCTCGGTCAGGCTCATTTGCAAACCGGGGTCGACGTGCGACTTGAGTGCGTCGCGCGTGTTGGAGTACCCCAGCCGTGCCGCCACGTCCACTGCCGGGAACCAGTGCTCCCCGTTGGGCAGCGTCAGCCTCCGCACCCGCGCCCCCGTGGCCGCGAACACGAAGTCGTTGATGTCGATCGCGTCCCGCTTCGCTCCCGCCGGCCGCTCCGACGGGGTGTCGTCCTGCTCGTTCATCGAGCATCACCTCCACCCCGGAAGCTAGGGTCGGCGGTCGGCAACTGTCGTTCGAAGAAAGCCCGTTCACTCGATGGGGGACAGAGGGATCGATTCGGCAGGAATCGCACCGGGCGCCGAGCCCGGCACCGCGCCCGGCGCCCCGGCCGCCCTCTTCCGCCCCCGTCCCGCCAGCCGGCACCCGACGCACCCCGGGTGCCCGTCCCGCGCCCGCGTGTCCCGGACCCGCATCCCCCATTGCTCGCGCGGCCGCACCCCGGGCGGCTTGCCCCAGCCGGACAGGTGCAGGGCCCAGGTCACCAGGACGCTCAGCGCCACGACGACCAGCCCGGCGCCGGCCACGGGGAGGGAGGCCGCACACACGCCCAGCCCCGCCACGGCGCCTCCCGCGGTCGCGATGGCGACGCCGGTCCAGCCGGCGATCGTGTGACCCTCGTCGTACAGACTCATGGAACCGCCTCCAGGGGACGAACCCAGTTCCCTCACGGGCTAAGGAATTTACACTCCAAATATCTCACGAACTAAGGGAACCCGAAAGATGCACGGCACGCCGCGCCCGCCCGCCACTCAGGCCCAGGCGCTGTCGGCGATGGACCACCTCATCGCCGCCCACCTCATCGGACAGCAGGAGCTGGCCCGGCGGCTGGGGCTGAACGTCACCGACCTGACCTGCTTCGGTTTCGTCCTGGAGGCCGGCGACGACCTGCTGACGGCGGGCGACCTCGCGGCCCGCGCCCACGTCACCACGGGTGCGGTGACCGGCATCCTCAACCGCCTGGTACGCGCCGGCTACGTCACCCGCCGCCCCGACCCCACCGACCGCCGCCGGGTCCGGGTGGCCGCCGTACCGGACGCAGTCACCCGCGTCGAGGCGGTGTACGCGGGCCACTACAAGCGCCTGACGGCCCTCTTCTCCGACTACTCCCCGGAGGAACTGGCGATCATCACCGACTGGTTCACCCGCGCCACGGCCCTGGCCCACGAGTACCTGGAGAAGCTGAACCGCGACGACCCGGCCGAGGAGTGCTGACCCCGGCACAGCCGGGGTCACCCTTCTGATCAGTGTCGCCGCCGGCTGCGGACACGGCCCGTCAGGAGGTGATGACGGAGATGCCGTCTCCCAGCAGTTTCAGCCCGAGGACGAAGAACAGGACGGCCATCACGGCGGCATTGTGCTGAGCGGCCCAGTCCTTCCAGTTCCCGAGCGTGGTCCTGGCCCGTTCCCCTCCGAGGAGGAAAACGCCGAGCGGGACCAGCAGGCCGAGCGTGGCGATCACGACGAAGACCGCCAGGGACGCGATCTGCTGCCCGACCGGAAGACCGGCCGAGCCGATGGAGGCCCCCGCGGCGATGGTCAGCGGGGCGTTCTTCGCGTTGAGGGCGGCCAGGCCCGTCCCGAGTCCGAAGACCTTGACCGGCGTGAGGCGGTCGATCGCGCCCATCCACTTCGGCAGCCTCGCCTGCGCGGGGTCCTTCGGGCGCCGCCGCCACTGCCGGGTACCGAAGAGCAGGAGGAGCAGGCCGAGAGCGAGTTCGAGGGCTCCCACCCAGGTGGCCGGGTGCTTGTGCGCGGAGGCAGCCGCCGGGGAGGCGATCGCCAGCATCACGGCGCCCAGTGCCGAGAGTCCGACGATCCAGCCGACGGTGAAGAGGATGCCGTTGAAACGTCCTCGGGGCGTGGCCAGGATGAGGATGACGGCGATGACCACAAGCGGACTGACCGCGACACCGGCCGCGAAACCCAGCACGTCACCGAGAACTGCGCCCATGGCTGCCTCCGGCCGAGGTCAGGGTGGCGATCCCGTTGGGCAGTGGTCCGGCGGGGGGGAGAGACGAGTGCCCCGGCCGCCTGCCCGGCGCGAGGGGGGCGGTACGAAGGGCCGCGCCGCGGCTTCACGGCCGCCTGGAAGCGGCGGACCCGGGACGGTGGCGACCCGGTGCTCGGCACGCACGGCCCGCTCTCCATCTTCCTACGCGCGGCCCGGTCTGTCCTCGGCAGCCTCGGCCACCGGGTGGAGGAGGCGTTCGAAGAGGTGCCGGACACCCCGGAGTTCCTCCCGGACCGGAAGCCGATCGGTTCCGAGACCGGTGAGCCGTACGCTCGTCAGGATTCGAACCTGCAACCTTCTGGGTGGAGCCGGTCGCAGTGGTTGCTGTATCCAGCTGCTGTCCAGCAGGAGCCTGGTGTGGGAGGCGGCGTGAAGCGGAAACTACTCGAACGGCTGCTGGTTGGCGGCGGCGAGGCGTCCGTGGCCGCTCTGGCTGAGCTCCGCTGCGGCGGTTCCCACGTCGTCCGGGAGGGGCACTACGGCTTCTTAAGGCGTCAGCACCTCCCACCCTGGGCGCGGTCTCCATGACTCTGGAGGACAGCCCGTAGGTGGGAGGGGCGGTGATCTGCCGGCGGCTGGTGTTGGCTGGACGCGGCGACGGATGGTCAGGAAGTGCTGGGACGCAAGGCGGCGGTCACGAGCACTTGAAGCGAGTAGCCGAAGTCAAGCCACTGTGCGCCGGTCGGGTTCATGGGCCGCAGATGAATGGTTGCCCTGACCTTCGCGTTTCTGCCCTTCGCCTTGACGATCTCGGTCTTCACGCACTCCCGCCCGAGCGCGTATTCCCAGTCGTAAGTCTTTTCCTTCAGGAAGCGCAGGTCGAAGGACTTGATCGATGTTTCGACGATCGGCTCGCCGTTGTCGTCCTCGGCGATTTTGTCGGCAAAAGGCACTTCCTGCTCCAAGATGATCTCCTTGTCGCAGTCCGATGTCTTGTCTTCCCAAGTGACGGTTTTGAAGGCGAGCAGGTGTCCGATGCTGGTCATGTCATGCCCTCCGCGGCGTCGTGTCTGATCGATCGGGACGATCCCTTGACCGGTTCCTGGCACTCCTGTGTACGAGACACCCTGGAACAGGACCCAGGGTGCGGCGAAGCAGGGCGGATGTGGCACTCATCCCGCGCAGGGATTTCCGTGCCACGAGGTGACCGACGCGACTGTCACCCCAGTTCATCTGCTGAAACAGCCAGATAGCGACTTCAGGAAGCCAGATCGAGTAGTACCTGAACGAGTGAGCGGGGAGAGGCCGTCCAGCCGGGTACCGAGCGGCGTCAAGCGCTTTGTTCCGCCGGTGCGGTACCCAAAGGTCGGTGGAGCGGCTTTGGGCTGGAGCTGCTTTGGCGCGAGTGATCATGGCTCCGTAAGCTTGCGGCGTGTCGGGCAGTCTGTGGACCTGTCCGGTAAAGCACGACGTTGGGGCCATGATCTTCGAGGCTCGCGCCAAAGTGGCTGCCTAAAGCCGTGGAGCCGACCGCCCCAGCCACGACGTACCCCTTCTCTGGCGTCAGGCGGCTGATTGCTGTGTGCGCGGCACGGGCGCCGGCCGGGCTGGAGCGGGGCGGAGACAGGAGCACAGGCCCGGCCGGGGGTCGGGCCGCGCGCGGTGAGCGGAGCGAGCCGCCTTGAGTCGATCGTGAAGCCCAACCTGGCCCCGCTCTCGTACGTGTCGTACGAAGGTTCCGTGCGGCTCTGCATCAACCCGCACCTTGGCGGGAAGCGGCTCGACAAGCTGACCGTCCGGGACGTCCGGGAGTGGTCGACCAAGCTGGCCGGCATCTGCCAGTGCTGCGCCCAGGGCAAGGACGCCAAGCGGGCCAAGGCACGGCAGCGGTGCTGTGCCGTCGGGGAGTGCTGTGAGACCTGCCCGTCCCGGCGGGTCGTCCAGGCGCCCGAGACGCCCTGCGGGCGCGCTCACTCACGCTGTGACCGAGGAGGAGATCAGCAAGAACGTGGCCTCCCTGGTCAAGGTTCCAAAACCTCGGCGGCGCCGGATCAAGCCCTGGCCCGTGGTGGAGGCCGGGCGCATCCTCGCCGATTCCCTCGCTCGCGAAGATCCGCTCTTCGCGGCCTGGGTCCTGGCCCTCTGCCCCCTGACCTGGAAGCCGATCGACTTCGAGGCCGGTGAGCTGTACGTGGATCACCAGATCCAGCGTGCGGGCCGTCAGATCCTCCACCGGGAGACCAAGACGGAGGAGTCCGACGACTTCCTTCCGCTCCCCGAGTTCTGCCTCCGGGCGCTCCGGATGCGGCGTGCCCAGCAGACCGGGGACCGGAAGGCGGCCGGTGAGCTGTGGCAGGACACTCGCGGGCTGATCTTCACCACGAAGTACGGGACGCCGATCGAGCCGGGGAACCTCACCCGCATGTTCGCCCTGCGGGCCCGGCGCGCCGGCCTCCGGGTGATCCCGCTACGGAACACGCGCCACACGTGCAGCTCGCTCCTCGTCGCCCTGAAAGTCCACCAGAAAGTCGCCCAGCGAATCCTGCGGCACTCGCAGATCGCCATGACGATGGAGGTCTACGCCGAAGCCAGCGAGGAAGAGGCACGGGCCGCGCTCGGCAAGCTGTCCGCCGCCATGGGCGGTACCGGGACCGAGACCGGCTGATCCAGACCCCGTTGCTGTACCTCGCTGCTGTACGCCCCTGAAACGCAAGAGGCCCCGGAGTGATCCGGGGCCTCTAACCTGTGTGCACTCGGCAGGATTCGAACCTGCAACCTTCTGATCCGTAGTCAGATGCTCTATCCGTTAAGCTACGAGTGCTTGTTCTTTTGTTTTGTCCCCGCTCCCGGTCCTTTCGGCCCGCTCCCGGCGACAGGAAGAACATTACATGACTGCCGCCGTCATGTGAAATCCGATCCGCGCACCCGTTGTGACCTGCGAAAACGTCGGCAGGGGGGCGGGAAGGCGGCGGAGGCCGGTGAACGCCGAAGCCCCGGTCCTGGGGACCGGGGCTTCGGGATCGGGGCGGAGGCGGAGGGATTTGAACCCTCGATGGGCTTTAAGGCCCAAACCGCATTAGCAGTGCGGCGCCATAGACCGGACTAGGCGACGCCTCCAGCACAACCGCTCACGCGAGCGCGCGAGTGGTGCGTGCAGATGATGACACAGTCGAGCGCCGTGTCACCAATCGCCCCCCACGGTACTAGGCACCTGGGCCGCAGGGCAAAGGGCTTCCCCCTCCGGCGGGGCGGACGGCAGGAGAGGCCGGGAGAGGGACGGGCGCAACGTCCGGGGCGGGGGCGCGTTGGAAGGGGCATGGACTCTGTGCTGCCGGGCGCCGGGCGGCGCCTTCTGCTCGCGTCGCTCTCCGTCGCCGCTTCCCTCGTTCCCCTGGCCGCCGTGCCCGCCGCCGCGGCAGGCGCCGTGCCGCCGCCCCTCCGGCCGGAGGACCAGGGTGATCACCTCACCGTCGTCGTCCGGCACGCCGGTGCGGGGCGGGACGGGACGTACGAGCTGCGCTGCCATCCCGGGGCGGGCCGGCATCCGGACGTCGCCGGGGCCTGCCGGGTGCTCGACGAGCACACGCGGTGGGGGCGGGACCCCTTCGCACCGGTCCCCGACGGCACCGCCTGCACCCTGCTCTACGGCGGCCCGGCCACCGCCCGTGTCACCGGGACCTGGGCCGGACGCCCGGTGGACGCCTCGTACGACCGCGGCGACGGGTGCGAGATCGGGCGGTGGGACCGGATGGTCCCCCTGCTGCCGCGCATGGGCGGGCCCGCGTAGCGGGGGGTGGACGGACGCATTGGTTCCGTAAAGGTCCCGGGCAGGAAGGGGGGAGCCGGCGTATACGGTCACGCGTTCGCCGTCACTTCCTCGTGGGACCTCCCTCTCATCCGGCGCCGCGGGCGGGACCCGTGCCCTTAGACTCCCTCGCGTGACACGTCGCGGGCCGGTTGGCAAGATGGCCCGAGCGGTCGGCAAGGTGCGGTAACAGGGAGGAAGGCGTCTCGTGAGCAGCAGGCCATCCCGAGGCGCTGCTCGCCTCGCAGCCATACTCGACGCGCTGCCGGACGCGTTGGTCCTGGTCAACGCCAACGGAACCGTCGTCAACGCCAACACCATCGCGCTGGAGGCCTTCGAGACGCCCGGTACGGCTCTCGTGGGGCGCGGGCTGCTCGATCTGCTGCCCGCGTTCGACTCCCGGCTCATCCCCGGCTCCATGCGGCGGCCCGATCACATGGATCCCACGGGACGGACCAAACCGACCCGGATGGTCGCGCGGCGGACCGACGGGACCGAGTTCCCGGTCGAGGTCACCAGCGCGAACCTGGAGAACGGGCAGCAGGCGTACGACGGTTACGGCTACACCGGCGACGAGCTGCTGATGCTCGTGGTCCGGGACCTGTCCGGGACCGTGGACACCGAGGCCGAGCTGGCCCGGTCGCAGCGGCAGACCGAGATGATCCTGCGGGCGGCGGCGGAAGGTGTCGTGGGCACCGACACCGACGGACGGATCGTGCTCGTCAACCCGGCCGCCGCCCAGATACTGGGGTACCGGGCCGGTGAGCTGGGCGGTAAGGAGCTGCACACGCTGGTGCTGCACTCCCGCGCCGACGGCTCGCCCTTCCCGTACGACGAGTCGCCGCTCGCCGACACCCTGCGCTCCGGGCGCAAGCACCGGGTGCGGGGGCAGGTGCTGTGGTCCAAGGGCGACCGGAAGGTGCCGGTCGACCTGACGACCGCGCCGGTGCGCGACGGCGACCAGCTCGTCGGCGCCGTGATGACCTTCACCGACCGGCGGCCGTACGACGCCCTGGTGGAGGAGAAGGCCGCGCTGGAGAAGGCGCACGCCGAGGAGCTGGAACGGCTCTCCGAGGAACACGCCTCCGACCTGACCGCGCTGCGCCAGCAGCACGTCACCGAGGTCGAGGAGCTGCGCGAGAAGCACACGGAGGAGCTGGCGGCGGGCGAGGAGCGGTACGCGGCGCTCGCCGAGCGGGAGAAGGACCGGTACGAGGCCCTCGCCGGGCGGCACGAACAGCTGCTCACGCTGCTCGGGCAGTCGCTGCGCGGGCCGCTTGACGAGCTGCGCCGCGAGCTGTCCGCGCTGGCCGCCGACGACGCCGGGCAGCTGTGGCCCGAGGCCAACCAGGTGCTGCACCACCTCTCCGCGGGTTACTCGCGGATCACGACCCTCATCGACAACGTCCTCGGCTATCAGCGGCTGGACGCCGGCAGCGAGGACATCACCCGTACGAAGGTGATGCTGGACGCCGTCGTCGCCGCCGGTGTGGACGGAGCCGTCGAGCTGATCGGGCCGGGGCGCGTGCAGTTCGCCGTCCACGCGCCGCCCATCGAGGCCGAGGTCGACCCCCGGCGGCTCGCCACCGCGCTGGCGCACCTGGTGGCGGACGTCGCCGGGGTCGACGCCACCGGCAACACGCCCGTCTCGGCGGGCGGTTACCTGGACAGCACCGTCGTCGTGGCCGCCGCCCAGCGCGGCGAGGTCGCGCGGATCGAGGTGCGCGGCCCGTACGCCGGCGGGGACCCGGTGCACGAACCGATCGTGCGCGGGATCGTGCGCGCCCACGGCGGCGTGCTCCAGACGCACGAGGTGCCGGGCATGAGCGGCAGCGCGTACGTGCTCGAAGTACCGCTCGGCGGCGGGGCGGGCGCGGTCGCGGCAGGGGCGGCGACGGCCGGGGCGGCGGTCGCCGTGCCGGTGCCGGACGGCGGTGAGGGCGGCACGGACGACGCCGGTGCGGCCGGGCAGGGTCCGGCCGGCGGACGGCGGCGGGCCCGGCGGTCCTCCACGGACTCCTTCCTGGACAGTGACCTGGCCGGCGCGGGTGACGCCGGTGATCCGGAGGGGCCCGCGCCGACCGGACGGCGCCGGCGGCGTGCCGCCGCGCCCTTCGATGAGGGTGCCGCGGTCCCGGCCGAGGGCGCGGAGAACGCGCCCGGCGGGACCGGACGCCGCCGCGGGCGGCCCGCGGACAACACCGGCGCGGGCGACGCCGAGGGCGTGTCCGAGGGGTCCGTGGTGACCTCGGCCGAGCAGGGCGCGGGGGCCGCCGCCTCGGGTACGGGACTCGGTGGCACCGTGCCGCCGCAGGGCGTGCCCGTGCCCGCGGGCCGCCGTGCCCGCCGCGACTCCGGCGCCCCGCAGGCCGCGCTGCCTCCGGCGCTTCCGGCGCCGGGCGGCGAGCCGGGTGCGCGGGCGCTGCCGGCCGAGGGTGCCTCCGCGGTGCCGGCACAGGGCGGCGAAGCGGTCCCGGACGAGGGTGCGCAGCCGACGGGACGGCGCCGACGGGCGCTGGCCGCCGCGGCGGAGCGGGCCGCGGCGCAGGAGGCGGGCGGCGCCCGCACGGTCTTCGCGCTGCCGCCGGCCGAGGCGGACCGGTCCCCGGACGTTCCGGGCCCGGAGGGTCACGCGGCCGACGCCATGGGTGCGGGTGCGGGGACCGGTACGGGTCCGGCTGTCGGGGCCCCTGGGGCTGCCGGGACTCCTGGATCTCCCGCGGCCGGGGGCCAGGCCGCTCCCGCCACCGGAGTTCCCGTGCCTCCCGGCACCGGTGTCCCGGTGCCTCCGCACGCCGGGGGTCAGGTGGCTCCGGGTACCGGAGTTCCCGTCGCCCCGGGTGCCGTCGCGCCTGCCGGCCCGCAGCCCGGTGTTTCCGCCGGTGCCCCGGTGGCTCCCGGTGCTCCCGTTCCCGCCGGTGGCCCTGTGGCCCCCGCCGGCCCGGCCCCCGTCCCTCCGGGTGCCGCAGCGCCCGCAGGCCCCGGTGCCGACGCCGGTGCACCCCTGGCTCCGGGCGCCGTCGCCCCGGCCGCCCCCGGTGCCGGTCCCGCCGCCGGTGGGCCCGCCGTCGCCGGTCCGGTGGCCGGTGCCGGGCCGTTGCCCGGTCCGGTGCGGGTTGCCGCCCAGATGCCGGGGTCCGCGCAGGGCGTCGCGGGTGACGACGGCCGGCACGACGCCGTACCGCTCGACCAGGCCGAGGACCACACCCCGCCGCAGCCGCATCCCACCAGCGCACCGACCGGCCGGCGCCGCCGGGCCGTGGCCCAGCCCGCCGAGGCCGCCCGGGCGGTGGCTCCCGCCCCCGGGCAGATCCCGCCGCAGCCCCTTCCGGCACCGGCTGCTTCCGGCCAGGTCCCGCAGGGCACGGCCGTACCGCCGGCCCCCGGTCAGGGGACCCCGGCGCACAGCGTTCCGGCGCAGGGCAACCCCGCCCAGGCCGGTCCCGCCGCCCCGGCGCAGGGTGCCGTGCCCGCGGACCCGGGTGCCGCCGCACCGGCCCCGGGAGCGCCGGGACACCCCGCGCCCGCCCACGGCACGCCGGTCCAGGGCGTGCCCGGGCAGACCCCGCAGGGCCAGGGCACCGCGCCCCACCTCACTCCCGCCCAGCCGGGCGCCCCGGCCGCCGGTGCGCCCGTGGCGTCCCCGGGTGCGCTGCCGCTGCCCGCCGAGGCCGGCACCGGTCAGGCGCCCGCGGGGGCGCAGGGAGCCCAGGCCGCCCCGGTGCCGCCCGGCGTCCCGCAGCAGTGGCCGGGCTCCGCGGACACCTCCGGCGCGGGGATCCCCAGTCCGGCTCCGGGCACCCCCGCCGCCGGCGTCCCGCAGCAGTGGCCCGGCTCCGGGGACACCTCCGGCAGCGGGGTCCCCGCCCCCGGTTCTCCGGCCGGTGGCCGGCCGCAGCGGGTCGCGATGCCGCTGCCCGCCGAAGCCGCCGGTGGCGCCCCCGTCGACCCGGACTCGACGCAGGGGCGGGCGATCAGCGTCCGTACGCTCGGGCAGGGCGTGCCGTTCGCGCGGCAGGCCGCTCAGGTGCAGCAGCCGACGGCGACGCCGCCGCCGCACGCGCCGGGCGGTTCGGGCCGTCGGCGCAAGCTGGGCACGCGCCCCGACCCGGCCCCCGCCGGCCAGGAGCAGCAGGACCAGACGGCCCGGCCGCACCCGGCCGCCGAACCCGCGCCCGCGCACCCCGCGCCGGCCGGGCAGCCGTCACTCGGCGGCCAGAACCCGCTCGCCGGGCAGCCGACCCCGGCGCACCCCTCGCCCACCGCCCCGGCGCCCGCGCCGCAGTCCTCGCTCGGCGGGCAGGCGCGGCCGGCGCAGGGCACCGAGGGGGGCGGGCGGTCGTACGCCATAGGCGCCCCGGGGCCCGACGCCGCCGAGGGGCCGGAGCCGCTGGACGGTCCGGGCGGGGCCGTGGAGGTGGCGGACACCCCGCGTCCGCAGCCGCTGGACGACGAGCTGCCCCCGGAGCCGCTGGACAACCCGCGCCGGCTGCTGGTGTGGCCCGCGCCGGACGTGACGACCCAGCAGGCGCTGAGCGACCGCGGCTACCGGCCGGTGATCGTGCACTCCCGCGAGGAGGTCGACGCCCAGATCGCGGCCTTCCCCGCCGCGCTGTTCGTGGACCCGCTGACCGGGCCGATCACGCGGACGGCGTTGCAGTCGCTGCGGCAGGCCGCCGTGGCCGCCGAGGTCCCGGTGCTGGTCACGGCCGGGCTCGGGCAGGCGACGCGTGAGGCGGCGTACGGCGCCGACCCCGCCGTACTGCTGAAGGCGCTGGCTCCCCGGGACAGCGAGCAGCATCCGCCGCGGGTGCTGCTCATCGAGGAGCACGCGGAGATCGCGCTCGCGCTGACCGCGACGCTGGAGCGGCGCGGGATGCAGGTGGCGCGGGCCGCGAACGACAACGACGCGGTGACGCTGGCGGGGCAGTTCCGGCCGAACCTGGTGGTGATGGACCTGATGCAGGTGCACCGCCGGCGGGCCGGGATCGTGGACTGGCTGCGCGCGAACGGGCAGCTCAACCGCACCCCGCTGGTCGTCTACACCGCCGCCGTCGACCCGGCGGACCTGCCCCGGCTGGCCTCCGGCGAGACCGTGCTGTTCCTCGCCGAGCGGTCGACCAGCGGTGAGGTGCAGTCGCGGATCGTGGACCTGCTGGCCCGGATCGGCACGAACTAGCGCCCCCGTCCCCGGCGAGGGTCCGCGGGCCGTCTCCTTCCGGGGAGGCGGCCCGCGGGGGCTTCAGAGCCGGGTGACGTCCAGCCGCCCGTCCGCGTACCGGCGGCGCAGCACCTTCTTGTCGAACTTGCCGACGCTCGTCTTCGGCACCGACTCCACGACCGTCCAGCGCTCGGGCAGCTGCCACTTGGCGATGTGCGCCTCCTCCAGGAGGAAGGCGCGCAGGGTCGCGAAGTCGGCGGTGGCGCCCGGCCGCAGGACGACCGTGGCCAGCGGGCGCTCGCCCCACTTGTCGTCCGGTACGGCGACCACGGCGGCCTCGGCGACGTCCGGGTGGGACATCAGCGCGTTCTCCAGCTCGACGGAGGAGATCCATTCGCCGCCGGACTTGATGACGTCCTTGGCGCGGTCGGTGAGGGTGAGGAAGCCGTCGGGGGAGATGGTGCCGACGTCTCCCGTCTTCAGCCAGCCGTCCTCGCTGAACTTGTCGGCGGGGCGCAGCGGTTCGGCGCCGGGGCCGTTGTAGTAGGCGCCCGCGATCCAGGGGCCGCGCACCTCGAGCTCGCCCGCCGACGCGCCGTCCCAGGGCAGGCGTTCGCCGCCGGGGCCGGTGAGGCGGGCCTCGACGCCGGCCGGGAAGCGGCCCTGGGTGAGGCGGTAGGCGAACTCCTCGTCGGTGCCCGCCGCGTGGGCCGGCGGGCGGGCGACCGTGCCGAGCGGGGAGGTCTCCGTCATGCCCCAGGCGTGGCAGACCCGCATGCCCAGCTCGTCGAAGGCCGCCATCAGGGAGGGCGGGCAGGCCGAGCCGCCGATGGTGACCTGGGTGAGGGAGGAGACGTCACGCGGTGCGGCGTGCAGCTCGCCGAGGAGGCCCTGCCAGATGGTCGGGACGGCCGCCGCGTGGGTGGGCCGTTCGCGTTCGATCATCTCGGCGAGCGGGGCGGGCTGCAGGAAGCGGTCCGGCATCAGCATGTTGACGCCGGTCATGAAGGTGGCGTGCGGCAGGCCCCAGGCGTTGACGTGGAACTGCGGGACGACCACGAGGGAGGTGTCCTGGTCGGTCAGGCCCATCGACTGCGTCATGTTGACCTGCATGGAGTGCAGGTAGATGGAACGGTGGCTGTAGACCACGCCCTTGGGGTCGCCGGTCGTGCCGGAGGTGTAGCACATGGCGGCGGCCCGGCGTTCGTCCAGCTCGGGCCAGTCGTAGCCGGCCGGCCGGCCGGCGAGCAGGTCCTCGTACTCGTGCACCCGGGCGGTGGCGTCCCGGAGCGGGGCGCGGTCGCCGGGCCCGGACACGACGATGTGCTCGACGGTGGGCAGCTTGGGCAGCAGCGGCGCGAGCAGCGGGATCAGGGACCCGTTGACGAGGACGACCTTGTCGGCCGCGTGGTTGACGATCCACACCAACTGGTCGGCGGGCAGCCGCAGGTTGAGGGTGTGCAGCACCGCGCCCATGGACGGGATCGCGAAGTACGCCTCGACGTGCTCGGCGTTGTTCCACATGAGCGTGGCGACCCGGTCGTCGCCGGTCACGCCCAGCTCGTCCCGCAGGGCGTGCGCCAGCTGGGCGGCGCGGGACCCGATCTCGGCGAAGGTGCGCCGGTGCGGCTCGGGTTCCCCGGTCCAGGTGGTCACCCGCGACGAGCCGTGGACCGTCGACCCGTGGGTCAGGATCCTGGAGATCAGCAGCGGTACGTCCTGCATGGTGGCCAGCACGGCGTTCCTCCCGGGCGACATTGCCTACGCGGTAGTAGGGGGGTGCGCTGATTCTGCGCACATACCGCGCGGTATGTCACTAGGGGGCGGGTCACCGAGCCGAGGAAAATCCCGGCCGGGGGCCGCCCACCCGGGCGCTAGCGGGCCAGTTCCAGTTCGGGGTCCTCGCGCAGCTTGCCCAGCGCGCGGGACACCGCCGACTTCACCGTGCCCACCGACACGCCGAGCACCTCCGCGGTCTGGGCCTCGCTGAGGTCCTCGTAGTACCGCAGGACCACCATCGCCCGCTGACGGGCCGGCAGCCGCAGGACCGCCCGCCACATGGCGTCGCGCAGAGCCTGCCGCTCGGCCGGGTCGTCGCCGCCGGGCACGGGCTCCGGCTCGGGCAGCTCGTCGCAGGAGAACTCGTCCACCCTGCGCTTGCGCCACTGCGAGGTCCGGGTGTTCACCAGCGCCCGGCGCACATAGCCGTCGAGCGCCCGCTGGTCCTCGATCCGCTCCCAGGCGACGTAGGTCTTGGCGAGCGCGGTCTGCAGCAGGTCCTCGGCGTCGCTCGGGTTCGCGGTCAGCGAGCGCGCGGTGCGCAGCAGGACCGGCTGACGGGCCCGCACGTACGACGCGAACGACGGGTAGGCGGGCGTCCGCCGCCCGGGTGCGGCGGCCGAGGCGCTGGTGCAGACGGGTGTGGTCATGGCTCCACGCTAGGAGCGCGGCCCGCGGCGCGGATCGGCCGCAGGTCCCGAAGGCGAGTCCCCCTCAGGTTGTAGGGGTGGGGCTGCCTCCACCTCCTGAAGGTGGAGTGCGGGTGCGCCCGTCTGCGGGTACGACCCTGAGGAGGCCGGCCGTCCGCCGTCAGGACCAGCCCGGATGCGGCACCCCGGTACCGGCCGTCACCAGGGTGGGGGTCGCTGAGCCGCGCGTCCGGCTCGTCCTCCACCCGCTCGTCGCTCACCGGCACCCTTGATCCCGTCGGACGGTTCCGACCGTCCGACGGACGGCGTGGGTTGTCAAGGCCGGCGGCGGTCGTCCGGGCCGGGGACACGCCGGCGCGGCGGCACCGAAGCACCGCCGCGCCGACGTGTCGCGACCCCGGAGCACACCCCGCGAGGGCCCTCCTCACGAGGGCCCTCGCCCCCGGCTCACCAGAGGCGGGTGAAGGTGACGTGGATGTTCTCGTTGCCCTGCCGGATGGCCGTGAACGCGGACCCGTTGACCTGGGCGGTGTTGCTCTGGTTCGAGGCACCGGAGCCGACCGCGTTCTGGTTCGTGGTGGACGAGTTGCCGCTGTTGTCGTCACCGACCCCGCTGCCGAGAACCGCCGCCACGCCCGAGTTCGATCCGTCGTCCGCGAGGGCGCCGTTGTCCGCCGTCGCGACGCCGGCGAAGAGGGCGGCCGCGAGCGGGAGAGCGGAGACGGCGGCGAGTACGCGGGCGGTACGGATGCTTGCCATGTGTTCCTCCAGAATCAAGCGCTCTGCGGCCCGGGGGCCGCAGGCGCGTGAACCATCGGCTGTCGCCGGGACGGTTGGCCGACCGCCCCGGCTGTCGTGGACGACGTCGCGCCTCCAGAGTTGCCCACCGGATCACCGGCGAACCGCGCCGGAAGCCGCGATTCGCACGCAAGCGTGATGACAAGTCGATAAACCCTCATCGCCGCTTTTCCCCGCATCCACCTCCAGACCACGCTTGACGCCAGAAGCCGAACTCAAGCGACACAGGGGATGAATCGTTCCGGCGCCTTCCGGCCGATCCGCCCGCCACCCGGCGCGCCACCCCGTCCCGCCCTTCCCATTTTCGAACGCGTGTACGAACATAGAAGCATGGCCACCATCGACCGGCAGGCCACGACGCTGGCCCTCGCGCACGCCCTGTCAGCCGCCGAACGCGGACTGGCCGTGATCCCCCTGTCCCGGACGAAGCTCCCGGCCCTGCGCTCCCCGCACCGCGACGGCCCGGCCCCGGCGGGGCGCCCCTGCCACGGCGAGTGCGGCCGCTCCGGCCACGGCGTGTACGACGCCTCCACCGACCCCGGCCGCATCCGCGAGCTCTTCGCCGCCGCACCCTGGGCCACCGGCTACGGCATCGCCTGCGGGCTGCCCCCGTACCACCTGATCGGCGTCGACCTCGACACCAAGTCCGGCACGGACTCCTCGGCCGCCCTGCGGGAACTGGCCCTGCGCCACCTGTTCACGATCCCGGAGACGGTCGTCGTCCGCACCCCCAGCGGCGGCCGCCACCTGTGGCTGACCGGCCCGCCCGACACCGTCGTTCCGAACTCGGCCGGGCGGCTCGCCCCCGGCATCGACATCCGGGGTGCCGGCGGCTACCTCGTCGGCCCCGGCTCCCGCACCGACCACGGCGTCTACACGGCCGTGCCCGGCACGGCCGACCTCGCCCCGGCCTCCTGCCCGCCGTCCCTCCTGCGGCTCCTACTCCCCCCGCCCCGCGCGCCGCACCCCACCCGTCCGGCCATGGGCGGCCACGGCCAGGGGCTGGTCCAGTTCGTGCTCGCCGCGCACGAGGGGCAGCGCAACACCCGCCTGTTCTGGGCGGCCTGCCGCGCCTACGAGAACGGTCTCGGGCCCGCCCTGACGGACGCCCTCGTGGCCGCCGCCCGCGACACCGGCCTGACCGAACGCGAGGCCCGCGCCACGATCGCGTCGGCGGCCCGGCTGACGGGACACCGGCCGTGAGGGCCGGACACCGACGACCGGGCGGGGTCGCCACGGGGTGACGGGAACCAGCGGGCGCCGAGGGGTGTCGCGCATGACGACGGCCCCCGACCGCGGTGCTGGTCAGGGGCCGTTGTCCCGTGCGGTGGGTGTGGGATTTGAACCCACGGTGACTCGCGCCACGACGGTTTTCAAGACCGTTCCCTTAGGCCGCTCGGGCAACCCACCTTCACCCCTGCCCACCTGGGGCGGAGCGGGTACAGCGTACCGGGCGCGGGCGCCGTGCGGGGGCTGTGGTCCACACGGGGACCACTGAAGTCCCACTCGCCCGCGATCCTGAGAGCGTCGCTTGTTCCGGGCTCGCGCCGGTACGGCGTAAGCCTACTGGCGTGCCGGCCACACCCTTCCCCGCGCATCCCGCGTCCGTCGCCACCACGTCGTCAGCGGGATGGCGCCCGTCATCGGCGCGGGCCCCTCACGGCGTGAGGACGACCTTCTCGCAGTGGTCCTTCTTGTTCTTGAACAGGTCGTAGCCGGTCGGCGCCTCGGTCAGGGGCAGTCGGTGGGTGATGATCCGGGTGGGGTCGATCCTGCCCCGCTCGATCATGCCCAGCAGCGGTTTCATGTACTTGTGCACGTGGCACTGCCCGGTGCGCAGGGTCAGGGACCTGTTCATCCAGGCGCCCGCCGGGAACTTGTCGATCAGCCCGCCGTAGACGCCGATGACCGACACCACGCCGCCGCTGCGGCAGGACAGGATGGCCTGGCGCAGGGCGTGCGGCCGGTCGGTCTCGGAGCGGACCGCCTGCTTGACGCGGTCGTAGAGGTGGACGTGGGAGGCGCCGTGGGTGGCCTCCAGGCCGACCGCGTCGATGCACTTGTCGGGGCCCCGGCCGCCGGTGAGTTCGAGCAGGGCGGACCGTACGTCGGTGTCCTCGAAGTTGATGGTGGTGTAGCCCTGGGCGGCGGCCATGTCGAGCCGGTAGGTCTCCTTGTCGATCGCGATGACCTTCTCCGCGCCCAGCACCCGGGCGCTGTCCATGGCGAACTGGCCGACCGGCCCGGCGCCCCAGACGGCGAC
This sequence comes from Streptomyces sp. NPDC031445, assembly GCF_055581365.1. Lineage (NCBI taxonomy): Bacteria > Bacillati > Actinomycetota > Actinomycetes > Kitasatosporales > Streptomycetaceae > Streptomyces > Streptomyces sp. NPDC031445. The sequence continues at coordinate 1,787 of NZ_JBVIJO010000019.1, read as the reverse complement.
GACGTCGCCTTCCTGGATGTCGCACATGTCGGCGCCCATGTACCCGGTCGGCAGGATGTCGGACAGGAACAGCACCTGCTCGTCCGTGAGGTCCGACTCGATCTTGAGGGCGTTGGCGTCGGCGAGCACCACGCGGGCGTACTCGGCCTGGCCGCCGGCGAAGCCGCCGGTGAGGTGGGAGTAGCCGTAGATACCGGCGGTGGGGTGGCCGAACAGCTTCTCCGAGATGCCCGCGTTGGGGTTGGTGTTCTCGCAGCACGAGTACAGCTCCGCGCGACAGGACGCGCAGGCGCCGCAGGCGATGGGGAACGGCACGACGACCCGGTCCCCGACGCGCAGGGTGCCCTCGCTGATGCCGGAGCCGACCTCGACGACCTCCCCCATGAACTCGTGGCCCATGATGTCGCCCTTTTGCATGGTGGGGACGTAGCCGTCGAGCAGATGGAGGTCGGAGCCGCAGATCGCCGTCGAGGTGACCTTCACGATGGCGTCGCGGCTGTTCAGGATCGAGGGTTCGGGGACGTCCTGCACCTCGACCGAGTTGCGTCCCGTCCAGCAGTTCGCCTTCATGCCAGGGCCTCCTTCAGTTCGTCCTCGGTCAGCGGCCGGGCCGGGTGCTGCGGGAACTCCCGGCGGGCCCGCTTGCCGCCGGGTGCGCCCTCGGAGCGGACGACCTCGCCGGTCTCCGCGATCTGCTTGAAGCGGCGCAGGTCGTCGTCCAGCTGCTGGTGCGGTTCCTCGCCGAAGTAGCGCGCCGCGGCCTCGCCCAGCGCCCCGCCGGGCAGGTCGTAGCGCAGGGTCACCCGGATCTCCGTGCCCCGGCCGCCGGGGGCGGGCTCGAAGCGGACCTCGCCGGAGTTGTCGATGTCGGCGCCGTCCACCGACCGCCAGGCGATCAGCCGCCCGGCGACTTCCTGCGTGGTCTCGGCGTCCCATTCGACCGTCTTGCCGAACGGCGCGCCGGCCCGCCAGTGACTGGTGCGCGGGCCGGTGACGCGCACCTCCTCCAGGTGCGCCATGAAGTCCGGCAGCCGCTCCAGGTCCCTCCAGAGGGCGTAGACCTCGTCCGGGGGCCGGCCGACGGTGGTGGTCGCGGTCAGTTCCATGGGAGTGCTCCTACGGGTGCGGGTCACGGCCGCGTAGACGTCCGTGACCGTGAGGGCGGTGACCGCGGCGGTCGCGGCGACGGTGCGGCCCAGACCGCGACCGTTGTGGTTCCTCAGGGCCCGGGTCAGCATCGTCAGGTCCATGAGGTCGCCGCCGACGCGGCCCCAGAGCCAGGCGGGATGCGGTCGCCCCAGCAGCCCGGACGCCGCCGCCAGCTCGCGCACACCGACCGCGGTCGTCGCCGAGCGGTGCCGGAAGGCGTCGCCGACGCCCAGGGCCCGGGAGAAGCCCGCCGGGGCGACGACCTGGGGCACGCCCATGAGCGCGCTGGCCCAGCCGAGGCCGCGGACGAGCGGATCGTGCTGGAGGCGGGAGGTGGAACGGGTGTCTGTCTTCATGAGTGCTCCCCACGTGCGGTGAGGTGAACGGAAGGCGGGCCACTCGGGCGAGGCGGAAGGTGCGGAGTGGACAACGGCGGAGACGGGAGCGCGGGCGGCAGTTGTCCGTCCGGCCCCGGCCGGAGCCGGGGCCGGACACCGTTCGCCGGCCGGCCCGGTCCTGGGAGAGGAGGCGGGCGGCGGCCCTGGACTCCCTACTTCTTGTGGCCGTTGCCGTGTCCGTCGGGGTGCAGGACGACCTTGGTCCAGCCCTCGTCACGGGCGTCGAAGTGCTCGTAGGCG
>NZ_JBVIJO010000018.1:76245-131673 GCF_055581365.1 Streptomyces sp. NPDC031445 | reverse complement strand
CTCACCCCGGAGCCGTTCCACCTCCCCCAGCCTCATATCGGAGAAGATGCCCACCACCAGGAAAGATCACACGACGTAACGAAGCACTACTAGGGCCTCTCGTTCGGATCATGCCGGCCTGATCCAAAGGAAAGACCCTGGGGGTTCACCGCGTCCGGGTCGCCGGCCGGCGGCCGTAGGCCTGTGCGCAGATCCGCGCTTGCGGACTGTCCCGCTGCCAGCCGCCGTACGTCGTGCCCAGGGCGCAGACATCAGCAGGACCGGTCACCGCCGGGCGTGGGAGGGGCACGGGGGTGTGCGGCCGGCGGGAGGGGGCCGGGAGCGCGGGCCCGGGCGGGGCCGGCGGGCGGCGGGTGACCTCGGGCGCGGCCGGGGCCCGGTGCCGGCCGGGCGGCCCGGTGCGCTCCGGACCCCGGGACGGGCCGGTCCTCTCCAGCGCCTCGCGGACCGGTGCCTGCACCACCCGGGGCTCCGCGCTGCCGTCCGGCCGGGGCGCCGCCGGCTGCGAGGGCGCGCTGTCCGGCGGCGGTGCCGCCGGCCCCGCGTGCCGCACCGTCACACAGCCGGAGAGGGCCGAGACGGCCACGGTGACCAGAAGCGCTGCGGTGGTCGTCGTTCGATGCACCCGCGCAACTCTGCTGGGCCGGCGGCCGCGTTGGCACCGGGGACACCGGATCCGATCCCCGTACGGGTGGCCGTGTACCCTCCGCCGGGGGACGCGCCGTACCGAAGCTGACGTCCATCCGCCGCCGACGGCCCGTGCGGGACTGGAGGACCCCCCTCCCCCCACCGGCTTCGGCGGCATCGCCGGACGACGGCCCCCGTATGCTTCCGGCAGGAAACACGCGGGCAAGCCGTAGGAGAGAGCACGTGAAGGTCGGCTGCATCGGACTCGGGGACATCGCGCAGAAGGCGTATCTGCCGGTGCTCGGCGCGCAGCCGGGGGTCGACCTGCACCTGCAGACCCGCACGCCCGCCACCCTGGAGCGGGTCGGCGACAGCCTGCACCTGCCCCGGGAGCAGCGGCACACCACCCTGGACTCGCTGCTCGCCGCCGGTCTGGACGCGGCCTTCGTGCACGCCCCCACCGCCGTCCACCCCGAGATCGTCACCCGGCTGCTGGAGGCCGGTGTGCCGACGTACGTGGACAAGCCCCTCGCCTACGAACTCGCCGACTCCGAACGGCTCGTGGGACTCGCCGAGCGGCGGGGCGTGTCGCTGTCCGTCGGCTTCAACCGTCGGTACGCCCCCGGCTACGCCCAGTGCCTGGACCACCCGCGCGAGCTGATCCTCATGCAGAAGAACCGGGTCGGCCTGCCCGAGGAACCGCGCTCGATGATCCTGGACGACTTCATCCACGTCGTCGACACCCTGCGCTTCCTGGTGCCGGGCCCGGTCGACGACGTCACCGTGCGCGCCCGCGCCGAGGGCGGGCTGCTGCACCACGTCGTGCTCCAGCTCGGCGGCGACGGCTTCACCGCGCTCGGCGTGATGAACCGGCTCAGCGGCTCCACCGAGGAGATCCTGGAGGTGTCCGGACAGGACACCAAGCGCCAGGTGGTCAACCTCGCCGAGGTGATCGACCACAAGGGGCAGCCGACCGTGCGCCGGCGTGGCGACTGGGTTCCGGTGGCCCGCCAGCGCGGCATCGAGCAGGCGGCCCTCACGTTCCTCGACGCCGTGCGGGCCGGGAAGCCGCTCAGCGCCAGGGACGCGCTGGCGACCCATGAACTGTGCGAGCGGGTGGTCCGAGCGGTTCAGGACCGCTGCGGCGCAGCCTGAGCGCCCGCGCCCCCTCGGTCACGCACAGCGTGGCCAGCACCAGCAGCGCCGCGTCCACCGGCCAGTCGCCGTAGCGGACGTACGGTGTGACGCCGTGCGCGAGCGGGACCTCGTACACGCGCGCGGTGCTCGCGCCGGTGCCGAGCCAGGGGCCGAGGCGCTGCCCGTCCGGGCCGTACACCGCCGAGACGCCCGTGAGGGTGGCGTGCACCATCGGGCGGCCGGTCTCCGCGGCGCGCAGCGCGGCCAGCGAGGCGTGCTGCTCCGGCGCCCAGCTGTGCTGGAAGGACGAGGTGGACGACTGGCCGAGGAGGACGTCCGCACCGTCCTCGGCGAGGTGCCGGCTCATGTCGGGGAACGCGGTCTCGAAGCAGATCAGCGGGCCGATCCGCAGCCCGTGCCCGACGTTCATCACGGTCTGTCCCGAGCCGCGGTGCCGGTCCTCGCCGGCGGCCCGGCCCACCGAGGTGGCCCAGCCGAGCAGCGAACGGGCCGGTATGTACTCGCCGAACGGGACCAGCCGCATCTTGTCGTACCGGTCGCCGGTCGGGCCGTCCGGGCCGACCAGCACCGAACTCTTGTAGATGCCGGGCCGGTCCGAGCGGCGGGCGTCCACGTTGACCAGTACGTCGGCGCCGGTCTCGCGGGACAGCGCGGCGAGCCGCCGGGCCAGGTCGGGGCGGTCGTCCAGGTCGAAGCCGACGCTGGACTCGCCCCACACCACCAGGTCGGCCCCCTGCCCGGCGAGCCGCCGGGTCAGCCGCTCCTCCTGGTCGAACCGCTTGTCACCGCTGTCCTGTCCGGCCACCATCCCCGGCTGGACGACGGCGATCCGCACCCGCCCGTCGACGTCCGGGCGCGGCGCCCAGGCCCACGCGGCCGTGGTCGCGGCGGCCGTGGCGACCAGCGAGGCCACCGCCGGCACCCGCGACGCGCGGACGGCGACCAGCACGGCCACGGCCACGTTGACGGCCACCACCAGGAAGCTGAGCAGCCAGACACCGCCGACCGAGGCCAGCCGCAGCGCCGGCCCCACCTGCCACTGGCTGGCGCCGAGCATGCCCCACGGCCCGCCGAGCCCCTGCCAGGACCGGACCAGTTCCACCGCCAGCCAGGCCGAGGGGAGCACCACCAGCGCGGCGGCGCACCGGCCCGCCGACGGCGCCCCGCCCAGGAACCGGCGCACCAGCAGGCCCCAGGGCGCCCAGAGCAGGCCCAGCAGGGCGGCGATCAGGAAGATGAACACGTGCAGGCTCGGCAGCAGCCAGTGGTGGACGGCCGTCAGGAAGCCGACGCCGCCCCACCAGCCGTCGTACGCGGCCCGTCGCCCGGTCGGCGCGGAGCGGGCGAGCAGGATCCACGGCACCAGCGCGATGTACGCGAACCACCACAGCGAGGGGGCCGGGAACGACAGCACCGGCAGGGCGCCGGCGAGGGCGGCGGCGGCCGAGCGGCGCCAGGGGGAGGTCAGCCAGCGATTGATCGTTCTCATAGGGAGCCTCCCTACCCAGCGATGGGTCCAGTGTGCGCGGTGAGGGGGAGGCCGTGCGCCTTCCGGCCGGGGGCCGGCGGCCGTTCGGCGCGCTGCCGCCCCGCGCCCCTCGCGGGCTCGCGCCGTTACGGGGCGCCCGGACCGCGGCGCCACTTCTCGTGTGCGACGACCTCGCTCAGGCGCCAGCCTTCAGCGGTGCGCAGGAGCCCGAAGTCGTAGCGGCCGCCGCACACGAGGTCCGGGGCGGCGGAACCGCCGGGGTCGGTGAAGCCCATGGGATTGAGGTAGTCGGCGCGCACGCGGGCGGTGTCGCCGGTGTCCTGGTCCAGGACGCCGAAGCGGACCCGGCGGTTGACGATCAGGTGCTGGCGCACGGCGAGCGGGGCCAGGTTCTCGGCGAGCCACGCGGCGACCCGGCCGGCGTCGCCCTCCACACCGCCCGCCGAGCGGTAGTCGGCGCGTCCGTCCGCCGTGAACAGTCCTCGGTACGCCGTCCAGTCGCCGTCGTCCACCGCCACCGCGTACGCGGTGACCAGGTCGTCCACGGCCAGGCGGTCCCTCACGGTCGCGAACTCCGCACGCTGGGTCATCGGCACAGTGTTGGGCACGGCGGGCGCGCAGCCAAGAGGTGTGCGGGGTGAATATTCGGTGGCGCCGGGCGGGTCGCACGGCCGAACCTGTCCCGGTGAACGAACAGAACGACCAACTCGTCGGCACGGAGCCCCGGTTCCGCGTCCGCGCCCGGCACACCGAGACCACGGTCACCGTCTACCAGGCGTACCGCCCGGAGATCGGCCGGGCCGCCGCCCGCGCCGGACGCTTCCCGTCCGCCTGGAAGCGGGACCGGATGACCTGGATCAAGCCGTCGTTCCTGTGGATGATGTACCGCTGCGGCTGGGGCACCAAGGAGAACCAGGAGACCGTCCTGGCCGTCGAGATCCGCCGGGACGGCCTCGAGTGGGCCCTGCGCCACGCCTGCCTGTCCCACTACGTGCCCGCGCTACACGCCGGCCAGGCCGCCTGGAAGGCGGAGTTGGCGCGCTGCCCCGCCCGGGTGCAGTGGGACCCGGAGCGGGATCTGCACCTGAACCCGCTGCCGCACCGGTCGTTGCAGCTCGGCCTCGCAGGAGAGGCGGCGGCCCGGTACGCCGACGAGTGGATCGTCGGCATCGAGGACGTCACGCCGCTGGCCACGGAGATCCACGGGCTGGTGCGGGCGGGGGAGCTGGAGCGGGCGAAGGGGCTGCTGCCGCAGGAGCGGCCGTATCCGGTGGCCGACGAGGTACTGGCCCGTCTGCGGGCGTAGGGGGCGGCGGGAGGCCCGCGGGGACGCGGGTGCCGGCCAGGGCGCGCCGGACCGGGTCAGGCCGCCTCGAAGACCTCGGCGCGGATCGCCTCGGCCCACTCGATCACCAGCAGCTCGTACTCCGCGCGCTCCTGGGCCGACAGGGTGCCGGCCGCACGCAGCCACAGCGCCCGGATCTGCTCGTTCACCTCGGCAGCGGAGCGCACGGAACCAGGGGACGGGGATTCGGGGGACATGGCGACCAGCCTAGGGGCAAGGGCTGACCGTGCGCTACCGGGTGGCTACGCAGAAGGTATGGGGTTGGTCACCGGTCGCGGCCCGTCATCCGTTCGTGGCGGCGAACAGGGCGGCGCCCGCGGGGCGTTGCCCAGGTCGTGGGCGGGCCGCCGCGGGCGCGAAGATGTCCGAAACAGAGAGGGTGGGGCGGTCGGGTCAGCCGGCCGACTCCGCCGCGTGCGGGCTCAGCGCGCCGACGCCGACCAGGGCGATGATCACGAGGCCGAGGGCGATGCGGTACCAGACGAACGGCATGAAGCTCTTGTTGGAGATCCACTTCATGAACCACGCGATGACGGCGTAGCCCGAGGCGAACGCGATCACCGTCGCGAACAGGGTGGGCGGCCAGTCCACATGGCCCTCGCCCAGCGAGTCCTTCACCTCGAAGGCGCCGGAGGCGAGGACGGCCGGGATGGCGAGCAGGAAGGAGTAGCGGGCCGCGGCCTCGCGCCGGTAGCCCATGAACAGGCCGCCGCTGATGGTCGCGCCGGAGCGGGAGACGCCGGGGATGAGGGCGCAGGCCTGGCAGAGGCCGAAGATCAGGCCGTCCTTGACGCCGAGGTTCTCCAGCGTCTTGCGCTGCTTGGGCGCCCGGTGCCGGCCGCCGGTCTCGTCGCGGGCCGCCAGCCGGTCGGCGATGCCGATGACCACGCCGACGACGATGAGCATGGTGGCGGTGATCCGCAGATCGCGGAACGGCCCCTCGATCTGGTCCTTCAGCGTCACGCCCAGCAGCCCGATCGGGATGGAGCCGACGATCACCAGCCAGCCCATCTGCGCGTCGTGGTCGCGCCGCATCGCCTTGTCGAACAGCGAACGGAACCAGGACGAGATGATCCGGCCGATGTCCTTGCGGAAGTAGATGAGGACCGCGGCCTCCGTGCCGATCTGCGTGATGGCCGTGAAGGCCGCCCCCGGGTCCTTCCAGCCCGAGAACGCCGCGGTCAGCCGCAGGTGCGCGCTGGAGGAGACGGGCAGGAACTCGGTCAGCCCCTGGACGAGTCCGAGGACGAGGGATTCAAACCAAGACATGAAGGTATGGCGTCCAAGCGCTGAGGGGTGAAGAGGTGATCATGTGACGGAGGAAGCGTAGCGGGCCCCGCCGGCAGCGCGACGGCGAGGTCCCTGCTGGAGGCCGCCGGGCGCGCTAGGCGGCCGACGGCCCGGTGACGGTCCACCCGGGGGTCTGCGGACGGGCCGTCAGGTCCTCGTGGCGCACAGGGTCGCCGCAGGCCCGGCAGGTGACCACCGGCACCAGTTCCTCGCCGCAGCTGTGCTCGACGACCATGGGCAGGTCGACGCCCTTGCGCAGGTGCCGGTCGCCCCACTCCTTGAGGGTCATCAGGACGGGCTCCAGCTCCAGCCCGGCCTGCGTGGGCCGGTACTCGAAGCGCTGGGGGCGCTCGCTGTAGAGGCGCTTGGTGAGGATGCCGGCCTCCACCAGGCGGCGCAGCCGGGTGGACAGGATGTCGCGCGGGGCGCCGATGTTGCGCACGAGCTGGTCGAAGCGGCCGTTGCCCAGGCACACCTCCCGCAGGACGAGCAGGGAGTACTTCTCGCCGACGACCGCGAGGGCATCGGCGATGGAGCAGGGACGCGAATCCTTCGTGGCGGCCATGCGGTCAGTCTAGAGGAGGGTTTGAATTTCCAACCCGAGGGGCTATGGTGAGTTCGTATTTCCTACTCACCGGTAGCTCGTCCGATGAAGCTGGAGGCCGGCGCCATGCGAGACGCGGTCATCGTCGAAGCCGTACGCACCCCCGTCGGCAAGGGCAAGCCGAACGGCTCCCTCGCCCACGTCCACCCCGTGCGACTCCTCGCGCACACCCTGCGCACCCTGGTCGAGCGCTCCGGCGTCGACCCGGCGCTGATCGACGACGTGATCGGCGGCACCGTCGACCAGGTCGGCGAGCAGGCCATGAACACCACCCGGTACGCCGTGCTCGCCGCGGGCCTCCCCGAGTCCGTCCCGGCGACCACCGTCGACCGCCAGTGCGGCTCCTCCCAGCAGGCCGTCCACTTCGCCGCACAGGGCGTGATCTCCGGCGCGTACGACCTCGTGGTCGCCTGCGGTGTGGAGTCGATGAGCCGGGTGCCGATGTGGTCCAACGTGCCCGCCGGCAAGGACCCGTTCGGGCCCGGCGTCGCCGAGCGCTACCCGGACGGCCTGGTCCCGCAGGGGATCAGCGCCGAACTCATCGCCGCCAAGTGGTCCCTCTCGCGCGCGCGGATGGACGAGTTCGCCGTCTCCTCGCACCACAAGGCCGCCGCCGCGTGGCGGGCGGGACTCTTCGACGCCGAGGTCGCCCCCCTCGACGGCGTCGCCCGCGACGAGTGCGTCCGCCCGGACAGCACCCCCGAGATCCTCGCCGGACTCAGGCCCGCCTACTACGACCCCGGCTTCGCCGAGCGCTTCCCGCAGATCGAGTGGAACGTCACCGCGGGCAACGCGAGCCCCGTCAACGACGGCGCCTCGGCCGTCCTGATCACCTCCGGCGACACCGCGGCCCGGCTCGGCCTGCGCCCGCTGGCCCGCCTCCACAGCTTCGCCGTGACGGGATCCGACCCGCTGCTCATGCTCACCGGGGTCGTCCCGGCCACCGAGAAGGTGCTGCGCCGGGCCGGACTGAAGCTGGACGACATCGACCTGTTCGAGGTCAACGAGGCCTTCTCCAGCGTGGTGCTCGCCTGGCAGCAGGAGACCGGCGCCGACCTGGCCAAGGTCAACGTGCACGGCGGCGCCATCGCCCTCGGCCACCCCCTCGGCGCCAGCGGCACCCGCCTGACCACGACCCTGGTCCACGCGATGCGCGAACGCGGCGCCCGCTACGCCCTGCAGACCATGTGCGAGGCGGGCGGGCTCGCCAACGCGATGATCCTGGAAGGCGTCTGAGCCCGGAGCCCCGGCAAGGGAGCCGAGCGGTCAGGACAGCGCCGGACCGCCGGTCACCAGGCCATGGCCCGCCCGGCGGCGGCCACCAGCTCGTCGGTCGCGGCGATGGCCGCCTCCCGGCGCGCGGCCAGCACGGTGTGGTCGGCGGCGTCGCGCAGGCCGAACGCGGCCAGGGCCGCCTGGCGGGCCGCCGGCGCCAGGGACGGTTCGAGAACGGACACCGCGACCAAGGGGGCGGTGACGGCGGAGCGGGTGGCGTGGGACGCCGCCCGTGCCGCCTCGGTGACGTCCTGGCCCGCGCCGTTCAGGCGCAGGTCCTCGCGGTGCCACAGGGCCCGCCGGTGGTCACCCAGGGCCGCCACCAGTTCGCCCAGCGCCACGCGCAGCGCCTCGGCCCTCCGCTCGGCGCGGGCGGCCCGCTCACGCCGGGACTGGAGCAGCGCGGTGAACGCGCCGCCGAGCAGCGTGCCGGCCACGGCGATGACGCTGGACCACATGGAAGGCCCTCCCCGGCGGACGGGCGCCGCCGCTCACCGGCCGCGCAACTGGTGGCGCTTGCGCCAGGCCACCACCGTGCCCGCCAGCGCCGGTACGGCGATGCAGGCCATCGCGATCAGGAAGGCCGGGGAGGTCGGTGCCGAGGCGCGGGCGCCGGCGACGGCGTAGGCGGCCGTGTTGGGGATCGAGCCCAGACCGGTGGCCAGCAGGAAGGGCAGCCAGCCCATGCGGGAGACGGCCGCGCAGTAGTTCGCCGCCCAGAACGGCACCCCGGGGAAGAGCCGCAGGGCCAGCATGGACCGGAACCCGTGCCGGCTGAGCTGCCCGTCGGCCGCGCGCAGCCAGCGCCCCCGCAGCAGCGGGCGCAGCGCGTCCTGCCCGAGCAGCCGGCCCAGCCCGAAGGCCACCCCGGACCCGAGCACCGTGCCCGTCAGCGCGGTGGCCAGTCCCAGCTGCGAGCCGAACAGCGCGCCCGCGGCCAGGTTCAGCAAGGGGCGCGGCACGAACGCCACGGTGCACAGTCCGTACGCCGCCGCGAACACGACGGCCGCCGCGGCCCCGCCGAGCTGTGGCGGCCAGCCGTGCGTCAGCAGCCGCTGCGGCTCGAACAGCAGCACGCACGCGGCGGCGCCCACGAGCAGGGCGACCAGCAGCGACAGACGCGCGTACGGGGACAGCAGCGCACGCGTGCAGCGGGCCGCCAACCCGGCGGGGCGCAGCGGGAGAACGGGGACGACGAGCTCCTGGGCGGCGGCCTGGGGAGAGGCCGTGGCGGTGCCAGAGCGGTTGGCATCGAGCATCCGATGACATTAGCCGACGAACGTGTGTGATCGCCGTCAGCTGTGTCCCGGGACCGTCACGGGACGGCACCGGCGCCACCCGGGGGCGCCGGTGGAGGGGGGCGGACGAGAAGGGGTCCAGGCGTTCAGGGCGCCTGGACCCGTGTCTCACGCGGCCAGGGCGTGACCGGGGTGCAGGACCACCTTGGTGTAGCCCTCGATCCGCTTGTCGAACTTCTCGTACGCCTGCGGTGCCTGGTCCAGCGGCAGCTCGTGGGAGACCACGAAACTGGGCTTGGCCCGCCCGGCGATGATCATGTCGCGCAGCTGGCGGTTGTACCGCTTCACGTTGCACTGGCCGGTGCCCATCTGCTGGCCCTTCTCGAACATCCGGCCGATGGAGACCAGCAGCTGGCCCTTCTTGGCGTGCTCGTCGGGGCCGCCGGGGTCCGAGGGCACGTACAGACCCGGTACGCCGAGCATGCCGGTCGGGCGTACCGTCTCGACCAACTCGTTGAGGACGATGGCGGGTTCCTCGTGGCTGGCGTCGTGGCTCTGGGCCTGGTAGCCGACGGCGTCGACGCCCTTGTCGGTGCCCTCACCTCCGGTCTGCTCCTTGATCTGCTCCGCCGGGTCGCCCTGGGTGAAGTCGATGGGGATGGCCCCCATCTCCTCCGCCTTGGCCAGCCGCTCGGGCACCCGGTCGACGGAGAAGACCTTCGCCGCACCGCGCAGCAGCGCCGAGTAGGCGGCCATCAGGCCCACCGGTCCGGCGCCGTAGACGGCCACGGACTCACCAGGGGACACCTGGGCGAGTTCGCAACCGTGATAGCCGGTCGGGAAGATGTCCGCGAGCAGCACGAAGTCCGTCTCGAACTCGTCGCCCGGGGGCAGCTTCAGGCAGTTGAAGTCGGCGTACGGCACCCGCAGCCGCTCGGCCTGCCCGCCGATGAACGGCCCCATCGCCACGTAACCGTAGGCCCCGCCGGCGAATCCGGGGTTGACCGTCAGGCAGAACCCGGTCTTCCCGACGAGACAGTTCTTGCAGAATCCACAGGCGACGTTGAAGGGCATCACGACGCGGTCACCCTCGGACAGGGAGGTCACCCCGTCGCCGACCTCCTCGACGATGCCCAGGTTCTCGTGCCCGAAGACGATGCCCGCCTCGGCCGCCGTGCGGCCCTCGTACATGTGCAGGTCCGACCCGCATATGGCGGTCGACGTGACCCGTACGAGGACGTCGTTGGGGTGCTGGATGCGAGGGTCCTGGACCTCCTTCACCACCACGCTGAAAGGCTCTTCGTAGACGACGGCTTTCACGTCTGTCACCTCCGCGTCGAGCGTCACCCCCTCTTCCAGGGAACGCCCGTCCGCAAGGCGTCGCAAGCCACGTCGGGAAGGGTCGGTGTATCCGGCATCGACATCGCGGCAGCGAACGGAGCCGGAAAACCATTCGACGCCGGACGTGCCGTCGGCGATGATCGACGGCATGTTCCGGTACGCCTTCCACGTCGCAGCATCCGCCGTCGCGGATGCTCCGAAGGCTGCCGTCCCGCACCTCGCGGCCGCCGTCGACGGCGCCCGAAGCTGACCCTCCCCGGACCGTCCGGCGGACCCCGCAGGGGGAGGGTCGGCCGGTCCCCGGGGTCCCGCGTCTTCTGTCACGGCTGAGAGGCTTCGAGGTACAGCCATGTCCAAAACGGCCTACGTGCGCACCAAGCCGCACCTGAACATCGGCACCATGGGTCACGTCGACCACGGCAAGACCACCCTGACCGCCGCCATCACCAAGGTCCTCGCGGAGCGCGGCACCGGCACCTTCGTCCCGTTCGACCGCATCGACCGCGCCCCGGAGGAAGCCGCCCGCGGCATCACGATCAACATCGCCCACGTCGAGTACGAGACCGACACCCGGCACTACGCCCACGTCGACATGCCGGGCCACGCCGACTACGTGAAGAACATGGTCACCGGCGCCGCCCAGCTCGACGGCGCCGTCCTGGTCGTCTCCGCGCTCGACGGGATCATGCCGCAGACCGCCGAACACGTCCTGCTCGCCCGGCAGGTAGGCGTCGACCACATCGTGGTCGCGCTGAACAAGGCCGACGCGGGTGACGAGGAACTGACCGACCTGGTCGAACTGGAGGTCCGCGACCTGCTCACCGCCCAGGGGTACCCGGGCGACGCCGTACCCGTCGTCCGCGTCTCCGGGCTGCGGGCCCTGGAGGGCGACCCGCGCTGGACGGCGTCCGTCGAGGCGCTGCTCGACGCCGTGGACACCTACGTGCCGGTGCCGGAGCGGTACCTGGACGCGCCGTTCCTGCTGCCGGTCGAGAACGTGCTGACCATCACCGGGCGCGGCACGGTCGTGACCGGGGCCGTGGAGCGCGGGACCCTCCGGCTGGGCGACCGGGTGACGGTGCTGGGCGCGGACACCGAGACCGTGGTCACCGGCATCGAGACCTTCGGCAAGCCCATGGAGGAGGCGCAGGCCGGCGACAACGTGGCGCTGCTGCTGCGCGGGGTGCCCCGGGACGCCGTCCGGCGCGGGCACGTGGTCGCGGCGCCGGGCAGCGTGGTGCCGGGCCGGCGCTTCACCGCGCGGGTGTACGTGCTGTCCGCGCGGGAGGGGGGCCGTACGACGCCGGTCGTCAGCGGGTACCGGCCGCAGTTCTACATCAGGACGGCGGACGTCGTGGGCTCCGTGGACCTCGGCGAGGTGGCCGTGGCCCGGCCGGGGGACACGGTCGAGATGAGCGTCGAGCTGGGACGGGAGGTGCCGTTGGAGCCGGGGCTCGGCTTCGCGATCCGTGAGGGCGGGCGGACCGTGGGAGCGGGGACGGTCGTCGCCGTGGGGTGAAGGGCCGGGGCCGCGGACACCGACAATGGAGAGGTGAACGCATCGATACCCGTCACCCGCACCACCGATCACGGCACCGCCAAGCTGATGCCCGACGTCGACCGTGAGCGGGCCTGGCTGCTCACGGTCGACGGGGCACCGCAGTCGTACGTCGACCTCGACGATCCGGAGTACCTGGAGTTCGAGTACGCACGGCGGCTGGGGTACGTCCTGGACGCCGTGGCCGCGACCGGGCGGGCGGTGGACGCGGTGCACCTGGGCGGCGGCGCGCTCACGCTTCCCCGCTACCTGGCCGCCACCCGCCCCGGCTCCCGGCAGGACGTCGTCGAGGCCGACCGGGGCCTGCTGGAACTGGTCACCGAGCGGCTGCCGCTGCCGGCGGGCTCGGGCATCACGCTGCACGCGGCCGATGCCCGGGCGTGGCTGGAAGGCGCGCCGGACGACCACGCCGACGTGCTGATCGCCGACGTCTTCGGCGGATCGCGGGTGCCGGCGCACCTGACCACGCTCGCCTACGTCCGTGAGGCCGAGCGGGTGCTGCGGGCCGACGGGGTGTACCTGGCCAACCTCGCGGACGCGGCGCCGTTCGCGTTCCTGCGGTCCCAACTGGCCGCGCTGGCGTCCGTGTTCGAGGAGCTGGCGCTGATCGCGGAGCCGGCCGTGCTGCGCGGGCGGCGGTTCGGGAACGCGGTGGTCGTCGCCTCGCACCGGCCGCTGGACACCGCGACGCCGGCCCGGCGAGCCGCGGCGGACGTCTTTCCGGCGCGGGTGGAACACGGAGCGGCGGTGCGGGAGTTCATCGGTGCGGCGCGGCCGGTGGAGGACGCGGACGCCGTACCGTCACCCGAGCCCCCCGACGGCTCGTTCGGCATCGGCTGAGGGCGTCGGGGCCGGGCGTGCCGTGCGGGCGGTGGTTCGGGAACGCGGTGGTGGTGGCCTCGCGCCGGTCGCGGCCCCGGCGATGCCGGTCCGGCGGGGGTGGAACGGGGTGCGCCGTCAGTCGAAGCCCCTGACGGCTCGTTCGGCATCGGCTGAGGGTGTCGGGGAGCCGGTGACCGGGTGCGTGCGGCGGGTGAGACGGCGGACGTCCGGGACCAGCAGCACCAGGGCGGTGACCAGGACCACCAGGCCGGCACAGCCCCACAGGGCGGCCGTGCGGCCGACGGCGGCCTCGGCCGGGCCGGCCAGGGCCGTGGCGAGCGGCATGAGCGAGACCGAGCCGAACCAGTCGTAGGCCGAGACCCGGGAGAGCTTGTCCTCGGGGATCTCCTGGTGCAGCGCCGTCATCCAGGAGACGCCGAACACCTCCACCGTCGTACCCGCGACGAACATCACCCCGTACAGCACGCCCACCGGCACCGGCACGGCCAGCGCGGCCCCCGGCAGGGCCAGCGGGAAGACACACAGCGTGCCGGCGAACAGCAGCCGGCGGGGCTTCCAGCGGATCATCAGCAGCGCGCCGGCCACCGTGCCCGCGCCGAACGCGGCCAGCGCCAGGCCCCAGGGCCCCGCGCCGCCCAGGCTGTCCCGGGCGACGAGGGGACCGTAGACCGCGTCGGCCGCGCCGACCACCGCGTTGGCGATCGAGAACTGCACGACGACGCCCCACAGCCAGGGCCGGCCGGTGAACTCCCGCCAGCCCTCGCGGAGATCGGCCAGCAGGCCCCCGCCCGGCGCGCGCGGCGGGATGTGGCCGACGTCGAGGAAGGAGCGCAGTGCGGCGGCGACGGCGAAGGCCGCCGCGTCGAGCGCGAGCACCCAGCCGGGGCCGACGGCCGCGACCAGGGCGCCGCCCAGTGCCGCGCCGCCGAGCGCCGCGCCCTGGGTGGCCATGCGGAAGACGGCGAACGCGCGGCCCGCCTGTGCGCCCTCCACACAGGACATCAGCATGCCCTCCGCGGCGGGGCCGAAGAACGCCTGACCGGTGCCGCCGAGCGCGGTGAGCAGCATCATCTGCCAGAGCCTGGGATCACCGGCGAGGACGAGGGCCGCGAACGCCGCCTGGGACAGGCAGTTGAGCGTGTTGGCTGCGACCATCACCCGGTGCCGGGGCAGCCGGTCCGCGACCGCGCCGCCGATGAGCAGGAAGACCACCAGCGGCAGCGTGCGGGACGCGGCGACCAGGCCGACGTCCCCGCCGTCGCCGCCCGACTCCAGCACGGCGAACGCGGCGGCGATGAGCGAGCCGTTCGCGCCGAGGCTCGTCACGATGGCGGCCGCGGTGAGCAGGGAGTAGTTGCGCCCCGCCCAGGCGGGGCCACGGGTGCGGGCGGGGGAGCCGGGGGTCTGGGTCACCGGCCGACTATCCCCGCCCGGCTCCCGCTGTGCCAAGTCGGTTTCGCGGGCGCCGCGGGCGGGATGCGGTCCCCGCCGGGGTCAGTCCGCGATCGGGTCGCCGTGCAGCCGCACGGTGCTGAGGATCTTGTCCATGGTCGCGTCGGGCACTTCGTCCTTGACGCCCTTCGCGCCGTAGAACGTCCAGGAGACGAAGCTGCCCGTGGAGTTCTTGAAGGCGAACGTGGTGGCCTTGCCGTCGGTGTCGCACTTGTTCTTCTTCGGCGCGCCGATCACGTACGACGTCGCGACGCTGCCGTGCACGCCCGACGCCGTGGTGAAGGACTTCGCCTTGCCGATCCGCAGGTACTTCTTGGCGGCCTCCGACTGGTCGGTGTAGCCGCCGAAGACGAAGGTGGCCGAGTCGCCGCGAGCGATGCTCGCGGTGTCCTTGGCGCCGTTCTCGCCCTTGGTGCCGCCGGCCGCGAGCGCGTGCGACTCCTTGGTGCCCTTGTCCTCGGAGGTGCAGTAGTCCGGCTTCAGGAACGTGGTGCCGGAGAAGCCGATGTACGCGGAGCCGTCGCCTTTCTTCTCGTCCTCGAAGAAGGAGAAGACGCCGGGCCGCTGCACCTCCCAGTCGGCGGGTACGTCGAAGGCCGTGCCGTACTTGGGATTGACCACGACCTTCCAGCCGGCCACGGTCGGCTTCGCGGTCTCGTTGCCGCGCGGGTCACCGGCCGCGGACGACGCGGGCGAGGCGGGCCCGGTGGCCGTCGGCGACGCGCTCGTGCGCCGTCCGCCCTTGCCGTTGTCCGCCTCGTCGTCCTTCGAACCGCCCAGCACCAGATAGCCGGTCACGGCGGCGGTGACGACGACCGCCGTGGCCGCCACGATGGCCACGAGCTTCGTGCGGCCGTCACCGCCCCGCGGGGGCTGGGGCACGGGCGCGCCGGGGCCCTGCCCCGGCTGCCCCCAATGCGGCTGCTGTCCGTACGGGCCGGTCTGCGGCTGCTGTCCGTACGGGCCCGCCTGCGGGTACTGCTGGTAGCCGGGCTGCTGGTACGGGTTCGGCTGCTGGTAACCAGGCTGCTGATACGGGTTGTTCTGCTGGTTCGGCTGCTGGTTCTGCTGGTTCTGCTGCGGGTTGGGCGCGCCCCCTGGCGGCTGCTGATCTGGCCACATGGCCCGTAACCCTAGTGGCATCCCTGGTCAGGCTCTGCTACTCGTGAGTAACATGGGGGTCATGAGCGCAGACCAGATGTCCATCGGCGACATGCTCGCCGCCACCGTGCCCATGGCCCGCACCCTCGGCCTGGAGTTCCTCGACACCGCGCCCGACAGGGCCGTGGTCTCCCTGCCGGACCAGAGCGCGTACCACAACCACGTGGGCGGCCCGCACGCCGGCGCGATGTTCACCCTCGGGGAGTCGGCCAGCGGCGCGATCGTGCTGGCCGCCTTCGGGGACCAGTTGACGCGGGCGGTGCCGCTCGCCGTGCGCGCCGAGATCGCCTACAAGAAGCTGGCCATGGGTGTCGTCACCGCGACCGCCACGCTGGGCCGCCCGGCCGCCGAGGTCGTCGCCGAACTGGACGCCGGACAGCGCCCCGAGTTCCCCGTGTCCGTCGAGATCCGGCGCGCGGACGGCGCCGTGACCGGCGAGATGACCGTCGTGTGGACCCTGCGCCCGGCCGACCAGCAGAAGTGAGCCCCGCACCCCAGCGACTCCCGGGCCGGTCCAGGGCGTCGCTGGGGCCGCGCCCTTGAGGGTGCGTGCTCAGTCCAGGCGGAACTCGTCGCCCTCGATGCCCAGCATCCCGACGCACGCGGCGGTGCCGTCGTACAGGAGGCGCTCCTCGCCCGCGAGCCGGTGGCGACCCGCGCGTCGAGACGCACCCGCTCACAGCACCTCCGCCCGGATCAGCACCGACAGCACCAGCGCCCCCGGCAGCAACGGCACCCAGTCCGACAGCACCCGGTACCCGATCACCGTGGCCGTCGCCACCGCGGGCCCCGCCCCGAACGTGACCAGCGTCCACACCAGCGCCGCGTCGACCGCCAGCCCGCCCGGCGCCGGCACCGCCCCGGCGGCCGTGCCCGCCGCCAGGTGGGCCAGCACCACCTGTTCCCACGGCAGCCCCAGCCCGAGCGAGGCCCCGACGCAGGCCAGCGTGCCCGCCTGCACCAGCGGCATCGCGACCGCCCCGCCCCACAGGGCGAGCACCCGGCAGGGCCGGGAGTGCACCGCGCGCGCATCGGCCAGGGCGGAGCGCAGCAGCCCGGTCACCGGCCGCCGTAACGGCCGTACGACCGTCAGCAGCACCCCGGCCACGGCGGCCGCGCCGCCCGCGACGGCGGCGAGCGGCACCAGCAGCCGTCCGTCGGGGACCAGGTCCCCGAGGCGCCGCCAGGCCGGGGAGACCGCCAGGAACACCAGCAGGACCAGCGTCTTCGCCGTGGACCGGGCCAGCGAGTACAACCCGATCGACGCCGTCGCCCGCTCCAGCGGTACGCCCCGCCCGCGCAGGAAGCGCAGGGTGACCGCATGTGCGCCGAGCCCGGCGGGGAGCGCGTGGTTGGCGGCGCCGGCGGCGAACTGCGAGGCCAGCAGCAGCCCGGGCGGCAACCGGTCGGGCAGCGCTCCCTGCCGGGCGCAGGAGGCGGCCACCCAGGTCAGACAGGTGAGCCCGGCTCCGGCCAGCAGCCACCCCGGGTCGGCCGCGACCAGCCGCCGTACCCCCTCGTACACCACGGGCCGGTTGGCCACGGCCCAGCCCGCGGCGAGCAGCAGGGGTGCCAGGCACAGGGCCAGCCGGACCGGCCGGGCGGACTTCCGGGACACCGGCCGGACCGTGGCCGCGGTCGTGGTTCCGGGAGGCGCGCCGGTGACCGGCGGGGCCGGCGCGGCGGGACCGGGAGGGGGAGCCGCGGCCGGGGGCAGCGAGCGGGAGGGCGGCAGTGAGGACACGGGACGTCGTCCTTCCGCGGTGGGCCCCTCGGCGGGGGCCTGGGGGAGGCGGGCCGGGCGGAACCGCGGAGAGCCTTCCCCTCCCGCGTGACACCGGGATGGCCGGAAGCGTAAGGGACGGTGCCGCCGGCCGGGTGCGGGCGAGCGGCCGTTCACCGCCGACCAGGTAGCCTTCCCTTGGGACGCGCTTTACATGCGGCGGCCCGGCGGGCAAGGACAGCGACAGGGGAGGACCGGCGGTGCACGTCCAGGAATGGCTCGACTCGGTGCCGGCGATCGCCGTCTACGCCGCGGTGGCCCTGGTGATCGGTCTGGAGAGCCTGGGCATCCCGCTGCCGGGGGAGATCATCCTGGTCTCCGCGGCGCTGTTGTCCTCCCAGCACTCGGGTGTCAACCCGGTGGTGCTCGGCGCCTGCGCGACCGCGGGCGCGGTGGTCGGCGACTCCGTCGGCTACGCCATCGGCCGCAAGGGCGGACGCCCGTTGCTGGCCTGGCTCGCCCGGAAGTTCCCACGTCACTTCAGCGCGGGCCATGTGGCCACCGCCGAGCGCTCCTTCGAGAAGTGGGGCATGTGGGCGGTGTTCTTCGGCCGCTTCGTCGCCCTGCTGCGCATCTTCGCGGGTCCCCTCGCGGGCGTCCTGCACATGCCGTACTGGAAGTTCCTGATCGCCAACGTCCTCGGCGGCATCTGCTGGGCCGGTGGCACGACGGCCGTCATCTACTACGTGGGCATCGTCGCCGAGGACTGGCTGAAGCGCTTCTCGTACGTGGGCCTGGGAGTGGCGGTGCTGATCGGCCTGGCCTCCATGCTGATCATCAGGCGCAAGGCGAAGAAGGCGCAGCCGGACCAGCGGGAAGCGGAACCGGTGGGCGCCGGCGACTGAGGCGCCCGGCGGGGAGGCGCCCCGCCTCCGCGAACGCCGCTACTGGTGCACGTCCTTGTGGGCCTTGCCCAGCTCGGCGTACAGGGTGCCGTTGAGGGTGACCCCCTCCCGCTCCTCCTCGGACAGGGGCCGCTTCACCTTCGCCGGCACCCCCGCCACCAGCGAGCCCGCGGGCACCACCATCCCCTGCGGCACCAGCGCCTGAGCCGCGACCAGCGAGCCCGCGCCGATCACCGCCCCGTTGAGCACGGTCGCCCCCATCCCGATGAGGCAGTCGTCCTCGACGGTCGCCCCGTGCACCACCGCGTTGTGCCCGATGGACACCCGCTCCCCGACGGTGACGGGGAACCCGGGGTCGGCGTGCAGGGTGACGTTGTCCTGCACGTTGGCCCGCGCCCCCACGGTGATCTTCTCGACGTCGCCGCGCACCACGGCCCCATACCAGACACTGGCCCCCGCGTGCAGGGTGACGTCCCCGATCACGGACGCCGTGGGCGCCACGAACGCCTCCGGGTCGACCCGCGGCTCCTTGCCCCCGATACCCACGATCAGCGCCTTGTGCGTCATCACCGTCTCCTCGTGTCAGCGGTACACGGCACCGTACGACACCTGGTGGGGCAAAGATCACAGCGGCCCGTACTCTCCGCCGCGAGCAACCGGTGAGTAACGTGACCCCGTGCCGAAGCGCAAGAACACGTTCTCGTCCTGGCGACAGGGCCTCGCCCAGCGAGCCGTACACGCGGCCTGGTCCTGGATGCAGCGCAACGGGTCCGTCACGGCCGAGCGGCCCGCGGGCTTCCGCTTCGCCTCCCTCGGCGAGGCCACCCGGCTGGCCTTCCCGCTCGGCACGGTCTTCGGCGAACCCTGGATCCGGCTCGGCTCCCACTGCATCATCGCCGAGCAGGTCACCCTCACCGCCGGTCTGATGCCCGACCTGGACCTCGGCCCGGAGCCGATCCTGCGCATCGGCGACGGCGTGGTCCTCGGCCGCGGCAGCCATGTCATCGCGGACACCACCGTCACCATCGGCAGCGACTGCTACTTCGGCCCGTACGTCTACGTCACCTCCACCAACCACTCCTACGACGACCCGCACGAGCCCATCGGCAGGCAGTGGCCGCGGATGGAGCCCGTCGAGATCGGGCCGGGCTGCTGGATCGGCACCGGCGCGGTGATCCTGCCGGGCGCGCGGATCGGCCGGAACGTGGTCGTGGCGGCCGGCGCGGTGGTGCGGGGCACCGTGCCCGACCACGCGGTGGTGGCGGGCGCGCCCGCCAGGGTCGTACGGCGCTGGACGCCCGACGAGGGCTGGCAGCCGCCGCTGCGGACCCCCGCCCCGGTGCCGATCCCGGACGGCATGACGCCGGGGCAGCTGCGGGCGCTCGCGGATCTGGACGAGGACGCGGTGGCCCGGCTGGCCGCGCTGGAGCCGGAGGGCTGACGAGCGCCGGCTCAGCCCGTGGCCAGCAGCAGCGTGCCCAGCAGGGCCAGGCCCGCGCCCGCCGCCTGGACGGCGCGCAGCCGCTCGCTGAGGAAGCCGCGCGCGGCCAGCGCGGTCACCACCGGATAGAGCGAGGCGAGCACGGCCGCGACGGTGACCGGGCCGCTCCGCGCGGCGACGGCGTACGTGCCGTTGGCCGCGACGTCGGCGAGTCCGACGAAGGCCAGCGCGGGCAGCGAGGCCCAGGGGAAGCCGCCCTCCGGCAGGGCGGTGCCGCCGCGCCGGACCGAGACGGCGAGCGCGGCCCCGCCCACCGCGACGTTCGTCAGCCGTTGCACGAACAGGGCGAGGAACAGGCCCGTGACGTTCTGTGAGGCTTCCGTGATCAGCGCGAACACCGTGCCGAAGCCCAGCGCCGCGACCAGCGTGAGCAGGACCGCGCGCCGCTGCACGGCCGCGCCGCCCAGCTGCGGGCCGCCGGCGAGGACGACCCCGGTGACGGCGACGGCGATCCCCGCGACCTGGAGCAGCCCCGGCCGCTCGCCCAGGGCGAGGCCGACGCCGAGAGGGACCGCGACGCTGAGGGTGGCGAGGGGCGAGACCACGCCCATGGGGCCGAGGGCGAGGGCCTGGTAGAAGGAGAGCAGGGCCACCGGCCCCGCCAGGCCCGCCGCGAACGCGAACCACAGCCGGGGTCCGGCCTCGGCCCATCCGCCCGTGGCGAGCACGATCACGCCCAGGACGGCCGCCGCGACGGCCTGCGAGACCACCACGACCGTGAGCGCCGGGGTGCGCCGGGTCAGCAGTCCGCCGCCGAAGTCGGCCAGCCCCCACAGCAGGCTGGTGGTCAGGGCGAAGAATGCTGTCACGACCGGCCTCGCAGTACAGTTCGGTGAACGATCAGGTGCACCCCACCGTAGTTCAACTCATTGAACCAGGCCATCGAAAATACTGGACTTCCCGGATATTGGACGCAACGTGTCGGACCTCGAACTCCTGACCCAGTCCCTGGCGCGCAACGTCAGGCACTGGCGCTCGGTGCGCGGCTTCACGCTCGACGTGCTCGCCGCCCGGGCGGGTGTCAGCCGCGGCATGCTCATCCAGATCGAGCAGGCGCGCACCAACCCCAGCATCGGCACGGTCGTCAAGATCGGCGACGCCCTGGGCGTCAGCATCACGACCCTCCTCGACTACGAGCAGGGCCCCAGGGTCCGGGTGGTCCCCGCCGAGCGCGCCGTACGGCTGTGGCACACCGAGGCCGGCAGCTACAACCGGCTCCTGGCCGGCACCGAGGCGCCCGGACCGCTGGAGATGTGGGACTGGCGCCTGATGCCCGGGGAGAGCAGCCCCTCCGAGCCGCACCCCGGCGGCACCATCGAACTGGTCCACGTCACCGCGGGTGAACTGACGCTCACCGTCGAGGGCGAGGAGTACCGCGTCCCGGCCGGGGCGAGTGTCTCCTTCGAGGCCAACGTCCCGCACCGGTACGGCAATCGGGGCGAGGAGCCGATGGAGATGGTGATGGCCGTCTCCGTGCCGCCCGTGCCCTGAGACGCCTCTACGGCGGGCGGGCGGTCCTTGCTAGCGTGCGGCCATGCGCGCACCCATCGGTGACTTCGACACCGCGACCCCCGCCCCGGACTGCCTGGACGAACTGACCGCCCCGGTCGCCGACGCCGTACGCGGCTGGCAGGGCGCGGTCCCGGCCGACCGGATCCTGTACGTCGACACCGAGCCGCAGTGGGCCGACACGGCCGTGTTCGTGGAGCACTACGGCCGGGACCTGCTGGAGCGGTCGGCGAACTGTGTCGTCGTCGCGGGCAAGCGGGCCGGCGAGACGACGCTCGCCGCCTGTGTCGTCCTCTCCACCACGCGGGCCGACGTCAACGGGATCGTCCGGCGCCAACTGGGCGCCCGCAAGGCGTCGTTCGCCTCGATGGAGACGGCGACCGGCGAAACCGGCATGGAGTACGGCGGCATCACCCCCCTCGGCCTGCCCACGGGCTGGCCGGTCCTGCTGGACTCGGCCGTCGTCGACCTGCCCTACGTCCTGGTGGGCAGCGGCCGCCGCCGCGGCAAGCTCCTCGTCCCCGGCAAGGCCCTGGCCGAGCTGCCCGGCGCGGTGGTGCTGGACGGCCTGGGCATCGCCTGAACCCCGGCCGTCCCGCCGCCCTGTCCCACGCCGGCGCGGCTCACGCCGTCGTGTGGTGGGCCAGTGTCAGGTGGGGGTCCGCCTCCCCGGGGACAGGGGCCGGGTCGGCGTGGACCAGGGCGGCCGTCAGCCGGGGCACCGCGTGGAGCAGGGCGTGTTCGGTCTCGACGGCGATGGCGTGGGCCTGGCGCAGTGTCGCCTCGCCGTCCACCACCACCGTGAGTTCGGCTCGCAGGCGGTGCCCGATCCAGCGCAGGCGCAGCTCGCCCACCCCACGCACGCCCGGAACCGCGCGGGCCGCGTGTTCGGCCCGGTCCACCAGGGCCGGGTCGACGGCGTCCAGCACCCGCCGGAACACCTCCCGCGCCGCGTCCCGCAGCACCAGCACGATCGCGGCCGTGATCGCCAGCCCCACGAGCGGGTCGGCCAGGTCCCATCCCAGCGCCGACCCGCCGGCGCCCAGCAGCACGGCCAGCGAGGTGAAGCCGTCGGTACGCGCGTGCAGCCCGTCGGCGACGAGCGCGGCCGAGCCGATGTCCCGGCCCACCCGGATCCGGTACCGGGCCACCCACTCGTTGCCCGCGAAGCCGAGCAGCGCGGCCAGCGCGACCGCCGGCACCTGCGCGACCGGGCGCGGATCCAGCAGCCTGCCGACGGCCGCCCACGCGGCGAACGCCGCCGACGCGGCGATGGTCAGCACGATCACCAGCCCCGCGAGGTCCTCGGCGCGGCCGTACCCGTAGGTGAACCGGCGGTTCGCCGCCCGGCGGCCCAGCACGAAGGCGATGCCGAGGGGTACGGCGGTCAGCGCGTCGGCCGCGTTGTGCACCGTGTCCCCGAGCAGCGCCACCGACCCGGACACGGCCACCACGGCCGCCTGGGCCAGCGCGGTCGCCCCCAGCACGGCCAGCGACACCCACAGCGCGCGCGTGCCGCGCACCGAGGACTCCAAGGCGGCGTCCACTTTCCCGGCGGTCTCGTGGGAGTGCGGGGTGAGGAGATGGGCCAGGCGATGGCGCGGGCGGGGGGAGCCGTGCGCGTGCCCGTGCGGATCGCCGTGCTCGTGCGGGCCGCCGTGCTGGTGCGGGCCGTGCTCGTGGGGGCCGTGCTCAGGAGGGTGCCGGTCGCTCACGTCGATCCCCTTCCGGTGGGCGGGAGTGGACGCCACGGCGCCCACGGAGCCATTATGTGCGTATGAGCGCACGCATGCACCTGTCATCTGCGCACCATGCGCACGAGCGCACCCCGGGCGAGGAGCAGTTCGCGCTCGCCGCCGAACTCCTCGCCCTGCTCGGCGACCGCACCCGGCTCGCCCTGCTGCACACCCTGGCGGCCGGCGAGGCCGACGTCGGCACGCTCACCGAGGCGTGCGGCGCCGCCCGGCCGGCCGTCAGCCAGCACCTGGCCCGGCTGCGGCTGGCCGGCGTGGTGGACACCCGCAAGGAGGGCCGCCGGGTGGTCTACTCACTGCGCCACGGACACGTGCGGCGCCTGGTGGAGGAGGCCCTCAGGACGGCCGACCACCGCCTCGCCGAACAGGACGCCGGGCCGCGCTGACCGGCTCAGAACGCGCCGGCCGTCCCCAGGTACTGCTCGGCGAAGGCCGCCGCCGCGACCGGTGAGGCGCATATCCGGCGCAGCCGGGCCAGCGCGGTGCCGGCGACGTAGGGGTCGCCGGAGGAGGTGCCGTGGAAGATCCCGGACAGCCACTCCGAGAACTCCTGGTAGTCCCACACCCGCCGCAGGCACGCGTCCGAGTAGTCGTCGAGCCCCGTGGCGTCGCCCTCGGTCAGCTGGGCGACGAGGCCGTCACCGAGCAGGAACGCGTCGTGCAGGGCCAGGTTCATGCCCTTCGCGGCGATCGGCGCGACGAGGTGCGCGGCGTCTCCGGCCAGGAACAGCCGGCCGAACACCATCGGCTCGACCACGTAGTTGTGCATGTCCAGCACCCGCTTCTCCAGCAGCCGCCCCTCCGTCAGCGGCGGCCGGTCCGCCGCGCGCAGCCGCCGCTGAAGCTCGGCCCAGACGCGCTCGTGGGACCAGGAGTCCGGGTCGTCGCCGGGCGGGCACTGGAGGTAGTAGCGGGTCAGCTCGGGGCCGCGGGGCATGTGCCCGGCGAACCCGTCCGCGTGCATGCCGAACAGCACGCGGTCCGAGGACGGCGGCGCCTCGGCCAGCAGCGCCAGCCAGCCTATGCCGTAGTCGTGCCGCGAGATCCGCGCCCGCGAGGGCAGCGCGGCCCGGCTCGCCCCGCGCGCCCCGTCGCAGCCGGCCACGAACGCGCAGGTCACCAGGTGCCGTTCACCGCTGTCCGGGTCGGTGTAGGAGACGGCGGGCCGGTCCGAGTCCAGGTCGTGCAGGCGTACGTCCCGCACGCCGAAGCGGATGTCCCCGTCGCGCACGTCGGCGTACTCGCGCACGAGGTCCGTCACGAGCAGCGGCTGCGGGTGGACCCAGTGGTGGTACCCCGTCAGCTCCGTGTAGGCGAAGCGGTGCCCGCGGCCGTCGAAGCGGAACTCGCACTCGGTGTGCCGCTCGGCGCGCTTCGGCAGGTCGCCGGCCAGGCCGCGCTGTTCCAGGCCGCGTACGGCCCATTCCTCGATCACGCCGGCGCGCGGTCGCTGCTCGATGAAGGCTCTGCTCTCGGTCTCGAGGACCAGGCAGTCGACCCCGGCGGCGCGCAGGATGTTGCCGACCGTGAGGCCGGCCGGTCCGGCGCCGAGGACGACGACCGGGCGGTGCGCGGCGGATGGGGACTCGGGATGGGGGGAAGGAGGCGTCACGCGGGGCATTATGACGGTGTCCCGTCAGCCGGCCGGCCGACGGGACACCGCGTGCGGGCGGTGGGCGCGGTCCGTGCGCGGTCGTGGCCGGCGCACGGAGGCGGTCAGTGCGCGGGCGCGTCCGTCACCACGACCTCGTCGATGCTCCGCTCGATCGCCTCGGGCCGCGACGCGGTGGCCTTGGCCCAGTAGTAGACGACCAGGGAGAAGGCCGCCACGATCAGCAGGTCCCACCACAGGCCGATGGTGCCCCGGCCGCCGCCGAAGCCGCCCAGCCAGGAGATCACGCCCATGCCCACCAGGTAGCCGGGCAGCCACTGCGCGGCCCTGAAGTCCAGGCGCGGCGCGTCCGGCAGCCCCTTTCGGATCGCGTACCAGGCGTACGAGCCGAGCAGCACGTACCCGAGCAGGATCGCGAAGCCCAGGCGCCACAGGGTGCCCCAGCCGGCCCAGTAGATGATGAGGTCGGCGACCACGAACGACAGCGGCGAGATGATCTTGCCGCCGGGCAGCCGGTACGGGCGCTCACGGTGCGGCAGCCGGTCGGCGAACACCCCGTAGGCCAGCGGCGCGCCCGCGTACATCAGCACGCTCGCCGAGGTGATGAACTCGACCAGCGTCTGCCAGCTCGGGAACGGCAGGAAGCAGACCACGCCGGTGACGAACGAGACGATCAGGCCGAACCACGGCACGCCGCGCTTGTCGGTCTTCGTGAACAGCTTCGGCGCGTAGCCGTTCATCGCGAGGCCGTACGACACCCGGGAGGTGGCCGTCGTGTAGATCAGGCCCGTGCCGCCGGGCGAGATCACCGCGTCGATGTACAGCACCACGCTCAGCCAGCCCAGGCCGACCAGGGTGGCCAGACCGGCCCAGGGGCCGCTGATGCCCGGGAAGTCCAGGTGGGCCCAGCCGTGCGCGAAGGAGGTGTGCGGCAGCGCGGCGATGAAGACGATCTGGAGCAGGATGTAGATGACGGCGCCGATCGCGACCGAGCCGAGGGTCGCGCGCGGCAGGTCCCGCTGGGGGTTGCGGCTCTCGCCGGCCAGCTGGATCGCCTGCTCGAAGCCGAGCAGGGCGAAGATGATGCCGCTGTCGCTGATGGCGCTGAGCACGCCCTTGGCGCCGAACGGAGCGAAGCCCTCGGAGGTGAAGTTGCCGGGGTGGAAGTTGCCGATCGCGATGATGAAGATCGCCGCGAGCGGGACGGCGATCTTCCACCAGGTGGCGGCGCTGTTGGTGTGCGCGAGGGCGCGGACGCCGAAGAAGTTGACGCCGACGAACACCGCCATGAGGACCACGGCCACGGCCAAGCCGCTCGGGGTCAGCGTCTGGTCGTGGTACTGCAGGCCGTCGGCCCACTGCCAGTGCTTGGCGTAGCCGATCATGGCCTCGACCTCGATCGGGGCCACCGTCGCCGCCTGGAGCCAGGAGAACCAGCCGAAGGACATGCCGGCCAGACCGCCGAACGCGTAGTGCGGGTAGCGGGCCGTGCCGCCCGCCACCGGGAACATGCCGCCGAGTTCGGCGTGCACCAGCGCGAGCAGCACGATCGCCACCGTGCCGATCAGCCACGAGATGATCGCGGCCGGGCCCGCCGCGACGACCGCCTTCTCGGCGCCGAAGAGCCAGCCGGATCCGATGATGGAGCCCACCGAGGCCCACATCAGACCGATGAGCCCGACGTCCCGGCGCAGCCCGCCGGAGTCCGTCGTGGCTACCGGGACAGGATGGTCGACTTTCGGCATGTCGCGTGGCCTCTCGAATATTTTACGCGGGATCGACGAGCGAGGGGCCACAGATTAAGGACGCTCTCCGCGCCGGCAGAAGACCGATAACCAAGTCTTGACCCGGGATCTCCGGTGTCTTGGTGAAGGCTTCACCCAGGTCAGCGCGGTCTGGGAATGTCAATATTCAGCGTCGAATTGTGAGAAGAAGGTGAGACAGGCTAGTTCAGGCGGGGAATTTCGATTGCCGGGCACCGGTCCATCACCATCTCCGTGCCCGCCGCTCGCGTCCGCTCGTAGGCGGCCTCGTCGACGACACCGAGCTGGAACCACACCGCCCGCGCGCCCTTCGCCACGGCCTCGTCCGCCACCGCGCCGGCCAGGTCGCTGTTGACGAAGACGTCGACCACGTCCACGTCGAAGGGGATGTCCGCGAGGGAGGCGTAGCCCTGTTCCCCGTGCACCGTCTCGGCCTTGGGGTGCACCGGCACGATCCGCTTGCCGAACCGCTGGAGCACCCGCGCCACCCCGTAGGCGGGCCGGTTCTGGTTGGAGGACAGGCCCACCACCGCCCAGGTGTCGCCCAGCTCGGTCAGGATCCTGCGGATCGTCGCGTCGTCGCCGTACATCGGCCGCCTCCTCGGGCTGCGGGGAACTGTGCGCCCGTGCAACATCGCCACGGCGGGTGTGGATTCCCGCCCTACCCCGCCACGCTGTCCGGAATCGGCGCAAGCCGCTGCATACGGCCGTCCACCCGCCTACGCTCGCCCCGTGCTGCGCATTCTCGACGCCCGAACCGGTGAGCCCGTCCCCGCCGCGCCCGCCCGGCGCGGCCTGACCCGCATCGCGGCCCACGCCTCCGGCCTCGACCCGACGGCCCTTCGGGTGATGCTCACCGCGGATCTGCTGGTACGGGCGCTGGAACTGGGCGGCACCCCGGTCTGGACGATCCTCACCGCCCCCCGCGACCAGCCGGAACTGCGCACAGCCGCCACCCACCTCGCCATCCGCCCCTTCGAGGACGACCGCGACCTCGCGTCCGGCTTGGGCGAGGCCCAGATGATCCACGTGGCCCGGCGGCCCACGACGGGCGGACGGGACGCGGGGCCGGGGGAGCGGGCTGAGGGAGCGGCGCCTGACCCGTCACCGGAGGAGCGGGGCGAAGGCCCGTCAGCGGCGGGGTCACGGGGTGTACGGGCCGAGGAGGCCCGGTCGGCCGGAGGTCCGATGGGGGACCCGGTGCCGGAATCGACTGCTGGAGGCCCGCTGGCCGCCGTCGCCCCGGTGGAGTGGGCCGGGCCGCAGCCGTCGCTCCCGGTCCTGCTCGCCGACCCCGCGGCGCTCCGGCTCGCCCTGCTCTCCGTCCCCCGGCACCAGCCCGCGCGGCTGGACGGCGGCGCCCTGGACCGGGCCGCAGAGCAGCTCGCGGACTGGCGGCGGGCCATGGCCGGCTGGGCGCGGCAACCCTCACGACCGGTGCCGGAACCGGTGCGCGGACGGTTGCGGGCCGCCTGGGAGAACGATCTCGACCTGCCGGGGGTGCTGGACGTGCTGCGGGACGTGGCGACCGCCCCGGACCTCACCGACGGAGCCCGCTTCGAGACGTACGCCTACGCCGACCGCCTGCTCGCCCTGGACCTCGCCCGCGACCTCGGAAGCCTCGCGTGAACGCCGCGGTGGTTGCGGGTCGGCTGTGGGGGCCGGTGGTGGTGCGGTGGGCCGGGTCAGGGGGTGGCGCGGGGTGCCGGGGGCCACGGCGGGTCGCCGGCGCCGAGCGAGGTCGGGGAGGCCCGCGTGAACGCGTCGGCGGTTTCCGGTGGGTTGCGGGGGCCGGTGGTGTTGCGGTGGGCCGCGCGGGGCCTGCGGCTTTGGGAGCCTCGCGTGAGCGCCCCGGCTGTGGGCCGGATGCGGGGGCCGGTGGTGTTGCGGTGGGCCGAGTCGGGGTGCGGGTGTTCCGGGGGCCGCGGCGGGCTGCCGGCGCCATGTGGTGTCGGGAGCCTCGCGTGAGCGCCCCGGCGGTTGTGCGTCGGATGCGGCGCTCGGTGGTGTTCCGGTGGGCCGTGTCCGGGTGCTGCGGGGGCGACCGCGAGTTGCCGGCGCCCAGTGGCGTAGGGAGCCCCGCGTGAGCGCCCCCGCAGGGGCCGGGCCGCTGCGGCGGCTCGTGGTGTTGCGGCATGCGAAGTCGGCGTGGCCCGAGGGCGTCGGGGACCACCGCAGGCCGCTCGCCGCGCGCGGGCTGCGCGACGCGCCGGCCGCCGGGCGCGCCCTCGCCGCCGCGACGCTGCCCGACCTCGCCCTGTGCTCCACCGCCGTACGCGCCCGCCGCACCTGGGAGCTGGCCTCCGCCGAGTGGGCCACGCCACCGCCGGTGCGCTACGACCGGCGGCTGTACGCGGCCGGCGTGCCCGAACTGCTGGAGGTCGTGCGCGAGGCGCCGCCGGAGGTCCGGACGCTGCTGCTGATCGGGCACAACCCCGGCCTGGAGGACCTGGTGCTGACGCTGGCCGCGGACGGCCTCGACGACAACCTGGACCGGGTGCGGGCGAAGTTCCCGACCAGCGCCATCGCCGTGCTCGCCTGGCACGGCACCGGCTGGCCGGCGCTGGCTCCGGGCACGGCCCTGCTCACCTCGTTCACGGTCCCGCGCGGGAAGAAGAAGGGCTGACCGGGGGCGTCCGGCGCTCGCATAGGCTGGGCGGATGCAGGACGAGTACCGCACAGTCGCCCGCGCGGGCGTGCACGAGACCGAGATCAACCGCTCCCGCTTCCTGTGCGCCCTCGCCCCGGCCGCCACCGAGCAGGAGGCCCAGGACTTCATCGCCGCCGTGCGCAAGGAGCACGCCGACGCCACCCACAACTGCTGGGCGTACGTCATCGGCGCCGACGCCTCCGTGCAGAAGGCCAGCGACGACGGTGAACCGGGGGGCACCGCCGGCGTGCCCATGCTGCAGATGCTGCTGCGCCGCGACATGCGGTACGTGGTGGCCGTCGTCACCCGCTACTACGGCGGCGTGAAGCTCGGCGCCGGCGGACTCATCCGCGCCTACGGCGGCTCGGTCGGCGAGGCCCTGGACGCGCTCGGCACGATCACCCGGCGCCGCTTCCGGCTGGCCACGGTGACCGTCGACCACCAGCGCGCCGGCAAGGTCCAGAACGACCTGCGCGCCACCGGACGCGAGGTGCGGGACGTCCGCTACGGCGAGGCCGTCACCATCGAGATCGGCCTGCCCGACGCCGACGTGGACGCCTTCCGCGGCTGGCTCGCCGATGTGACGGCGGGCACGGCCGGCTTCGAACTCGGCGGCGAAGCGTACGGAGACGCCCGATGATGGGGACGAATCGGGCATAACAGGCTTGCGGTGTGCGGGTCGTGACGGGCTGGTACGGGAGTAACCGCCCGTGCTGTCGGACCCGGCCGTTACGCTCGGGGATCATGAGGATCCTGCACACGTCCGACTGGCACCTCGGCCGGGCCTTCCACCGGGTGAACCTGCTCGGGGCCCAGGCCGAGTTCATCGGTCACCTCGTCACCACCGTGCGTGAGCGCGAGGTGGACGCGGTGGTCGTGTCGGGCGACGTGTACGACCGCGCGGTACCCCCGCTCGCCGCGATCGAGCTGTTCGACACCGCCCTGCACCGCCTGGCGGACCTCGGCGTGCCCACGGTGATGATCTCCGGCAACCACGACTCGGCCCGCCGCCTCGGCGTCGGCGCCGGACTCATCGGCCGCGCGGGCATCCACCTGCGCACCGAGCCGTCCGCCGCCGGCACCCCCGTCGTGCTCCCGGACGCCCACGGCGACGTCGCCTTCTACGGCCTGCCGTACCTGGAACCGGCCCTGGTGAAGGACGAGTTCGGCGTCGACAAGGCCGGCCACGAGACCGTGCTGGGCGCCGCCATGGACCGCGTACGCGCCGACCTCGCCACCCGCGCGCCGGGCACGCGTTCCGTCGTCCTCGCCCACGCCTTCGTCACCGGCGGCGAGGCCAGCGACAGCGAGCGGGACATCACCGTCGGCGGAGTGGCCGCCGTGCCGGCCGGTGTCTTCGACGGCGTCGACTACGTGGCGCTCGGACACCTGCACGGCTGCCAGGCCATCACCGAGCGCGTGCGCTACTCCGGATCGCCGCTCGCCTACTCCTTCTCCGAGGCCGGCCACCGCAAGAGCATGTGGCTGATCGACCTGGACGCGGACGGCTCCCTCACCGCCGAACGCGTCGACTGCCCGGTGCCCCGCCCGCTCGCCCGCATCAGCGGCACCCTGGACGACCTCCTCGCCGACCCGGAGCTGACCCGCCACGAGGACGCCTGGATCGAGGCCACCCTCACCGACCCCGTCCGCCCGGCCGACCCCATGGCCCGGCTCAGCGAGCGGTTCCCGCACACCCTCAGCCTGGTCTTCGCCCCCGAGCGCACCCCGGACGACCCCCAGGTGTCGTACGCCCGCCGTCTCGCCGGGCGCAGCGACCAGCAGATCGCCCAGGACTTCGTCGCCCACGTGCGCGGCGCCGGACCCGACGACCGCGAGGCGGCCGTGCTGCGCGAGGCGTTCGACGCCGTGCGCGCCGACGACACCGTGCGGGAGGTGGCCCGGTGAGGCTGCACCGGCTCGACCTCACCGCCTTCGGCCCCTTCGGGAGCGCCCAGAGCGTCGACTTCGACGCCCTCTCCGCCGCCGGGCTGTTCCTGCTGCACGGCCCCACCGGCGCCGGCAAGACGTCCGTCCTGGACGCCGTCTGCTACGCCCTCTACGGCTCCGTCCCCGGCGCCCGGCAGAACGGCCAGGGCATGACCCTGCGCAGCGACCACGCCCGGCCGGGCACCCGCACCGAGGTCCGTCTCGAACTCACCGTCGCCGGACGCCGGCTGGAGATCACCCGGCAGCCCCCGTGGGAGCGCCCCAAGCTGCGGGGCACGGGCACGACCGTCGACAAGGCCCAGACCTGGCTGCGCGAGTACGACGGCACGGCCGGCGCCTGGAAGGACCGCAGCCGCTCCCACCAGGAGATCGGCGAGGAGATCACCCAGCTGCTCGGCATGAGCCGGGAGCAGTTCTGCCAGGTCGTCCTGCTGCCCCAGGGCGACTTCGCCCGCTTCCTGCGCGCCGACGCCGAGGCCCGCGGCAGGCTCCTCGGCCGCCTCTTCGACACCCAGCGCTTCGCCGACGTCGAGAAGCGCCTCGCCGAACGCCGCCGCGCCACCGAGGCACGCGTGCGCGAGGGCGACA
Organism: Streptomyces sp. NPDC031445; assembly: GCF_055581365.1. Lineage (NCBI taxonomy): Bacteria > Bacillati > Actinomycetota > Actinomycetes > Kitasatosporales > Streptomycetaceae > Streptomyces > Streptomyces sp. NPDC031445. The sequence goes on along the minus strand of NZ_JBVIJO010000018.1, from coordinate 100,337 downwards.
CGGCACTGCTCGCCGACGCCCACCGCATGCAGCAGGAGGCCGGCGACGCCATGGAGCTGCCCGGCCTGGCCCCCGGCGACCCGGGACTGGCCGAGGCCGTCCTCGGCGCCGCCGCCGTGGCCCGCAGCACCGCCCGGGAACGCCTCACCGTGGCCCACTGCCGGCTCTCCGCCGCCGAGTCGGCCCACGCCGAAGCCCGCCGCGCCCTGGACGGGATACGCGAACTCGCCCGCCTCCAGGCCCGGTTCGCCGAGGCCCGGCAGCGCGCCGAGCGCCTCCAGGAGCGGTCCGGCGCCCACCGGCAGAACCAGCAGCGCATGGAGCGCGGCCGCAAGGCGGAGGCGGTCGCCCCCGCCCTGGAGCTGCGGGACGCCGCCGAGGCGGAACACCGCCGGGCCACCGCGGCCGAGGCACGCGCGCGCGGACTGCTGCCCGACTCCTTCGCCGACGCCGGCGCGAGCGGACTCGCCGCCGCCGCCCGCCGGGCCGCCGAGGAGCTGGGCGGCCTGGACGCGGCCCGGCGCGCCGAACGCAGGCTCGCCGAACTCGCCGAGGAGCGGGCCGGACTCGACCGGCAGGAGCGCGCCGACGAGGACGTCCTGGGCGAGGCCGAGGCCTGGCTCGCCGACTGGGACGGCGTCCGCGCGGCCCTCCAGACCCGCGTCGACTCCGCCCAGGAGGCCGCGACCCGCGCCGAACAGCTCGCCGTCCAGCGCGACCCCATGCGGCGCCGGCTCGACGCGGCCCGCACCCGCGACCGGCTCGCCGCCGACCTCGAACAGGCCCGGCAGCGCGCGGAGACCGCGCGGCAGCGCGCCCTCGACGCCCGCGCCCACTGGCTCGACCTCAAGGAACAGCGGCTGAACGGCATCGCCGCCGAACTGGCCGCCCATCTCACCGACGGCGAGCCGTGCGCGGTCTGCGGAGCCACCGAACACCCCGCCCCCGCCCGCAAGGTCGCCGGACACGTCGACCGCGAGGCCGAGGACCAGGCCCTCGCCGCATGCCGGCGGGCCGAGGAGCAGCACACCGGGGACGAGCGGCGTCTCGGCGAGGTCCGCGAGGCCCTGGCCGCCGCCACCGCCGAGGCCGGGGACACGCCCGCCGACCGGCTCGCCGCCGAGGCGGACCGGCTGGAGCAGGAGTACGCCCGCGCCCGCCGCGCGGCCTCCGCCCTGCACCCCGCCCAGGAGGAACTGCGCCGCGCCGAACGGGAGCGCGAGCAGCGGCTCGCGGACCGCCAGCAGGCCGCCGTACGGGCCGCCTCCCGGCTCACCCGCCGCGACACCCTGGAGCGGGAACAGGCCCAGCTCCAGGCGGAGCTGGAGCAGGCCCGGGGCAGCGCCGGCAGCGTGGCCGCGCGCGCCGCCCAGCTGGAGCGGCGGGCGGCCCTGCTCACCGAGGCCGCCGAGGCCGTGCGCGCCGCCGAGGACGCCGCCCAGCGGCTGAAGGACGCCGACGCCCGCCTCGCCGACGCCGCCTACCGGGCCGGCTTCGACACGCCGCAGGCCGCCGCGGCGGCCCTCCTGGACCCGGCCGCCCACCGTGAACTCCAGCACCGCCTGGACGCCTGGCAGCAGGAGGAGGCGGCCGTCCGCGCGGTCCTCGCCGAGCCCGGCACCGCGGCGGCCGCCCAGCAGCCGCCCGCCGACCCGGCCACGGCCGAGCGGACCGCGGCCGCCGCGGAACGGCGGCTGCGCGAGGCGGCCTCCGCGCGCGACGCCGCCGCCCGCCGCTGCGCGCAGCTGGACCGCCTGTCCACCCGCGCCGGCCAGGCCGTGCGCCGGCTCGGCCCGCTGCGCGAGGAGTACGACCGGGTGGCCCGGCTCGCCGCCCTCACCGCGGGCACCTCCGCCGACAACGAACGCCGGATGCGCCTGGAGTCGTACGTCCTGGCGGCCCGTCTCGAACAGGTCGCCGCCGCCGCGACCGTCCGCCTCCAGCGCATGTCGTCGGGCCGCTACACCCTCGTCCACTCCGACGACCGCACCGGACGCGGGCGCTCCGGGCTGGGGCTGCACGTGGTCGACGCCTGGACCGGACGGGAACGGGACACCGCCACCCTGTCCGGCGGCGAGACCTTCTTCGCCTCGCTCGCACTGGCGCTCGGCCTCGCCGACGTCGTCACCGACGAGGCCGGCGGCGTCCGCCTGGACACCCTCTTCATCGACGAGGGCTTCGGCAGCCTCGACGACCAGACCCTCGACGAGGTCCTGGACGTCCTGGACTCCCTGCGCGAACGCGACCGCAGCGTCGGCATCGTCAGCCACGTCGCCGACCTGCGCCGTCGCGTCCACGCCCAGCTGGAGGTCGTCAAGGACCGCTCGGGCTCGACGCTGCGGCAGCGGGGCGTCGGATGACGCGTCGGGGTTTCCGCTTGCCGGGTCCCTGCCGTCCTTCACATACGCGGAATGAGGTTCGCGGCGACGAGGCCGTGGTAGGCGGCGTCCAGGTGTGACGTCTCGGTCCGGGCGGGGTTGCTGCCCTTGGAGACGGGGACGAGGACGTCGGACAGCACGTCGTCATCGCGTGGTCGTTCCAGGGTCAGGACGTCCCCTATGCCGGGGGCGGCCGCATCGCGACCCGTCAGCGGCTCCAGGCCCCATCTCTGTTCGATCGTCTTGAGCAGCGACGTGTGGTCCAGCGGCACGCTGTCGTCGGGGACGCGGAAGACGGTCCCGGGCTTGATGAGGGGCGACACCAGCACCGTGGGCACGCGTACCCCGAACCGGGTGAAGTCGAAGTCGAACTCCACTCCCTTGATGCCGTCGGGTGGCGTCGCGCCGGCAGGCGGAGGTACGTGGTCGTAACAGCCGCCGTGCTCGTCGTAGGTGACGACCAGCAAGGTGCCGGCCCAGTCCGGTCCGCGGCGCAGGGCCCGATAGGTGTCGTAGACGAGACGCTCGCCCAAAGCCACGTCGTCGTTGGGGTGCTGGCTGTTGCCCGTGGTCCCCCAGGAGGGCTCCAGGAAGGTGAAGGCGGGCAGCCGGCCGTTGGCCGCCGCCTTCGTGAAGTCCATGAACTGGCCGAAGTGACGCATGTCGGCTTGCTGGGTGTCGGGGAAATCAGCCATGGTCTTCGGCCACTTGTCGTACCCGTAGACCATCCAGTCGACGGTGTCACCGAGTCGGCCGAAAATGCTCGGCGTGTCGAACATGGGGCGCTTCGTCTGTTCCGCGAGATTCAGGCTGGTCTTGTCCAGCAGGTAGCCCAGGCTCGTCCCGGCAAGCGCGAAGGCCCGGTTGGGCAGGGTCTGGGTGGGAACCGAGCAGTACCAGTGGTCGCACACCGCGTAGCCCCGGGCCAGTCCGGACAGTACCGGCACCCCTTCCGGGGTGAAGCAGCCCATGATGTCGCTCGCGGTCACGCCCGGGGAGTTGCCGCTCCGCGTCGGGTAGATCTCCGCGTAGTCGATGACGAAGCCGTCGTTGGTCGCGTCGGGGACGGGTGCGGGCGGATGTTCCGTGCCGAACAACTGGACGTTCACCCGGTCGAACTCCTCCCCCGGGATGGAGCCCGGCATGAAGTACGCCCCGGGTCTGTCCGGGTCGATCCGGAAGACGGTGACTTTGCCGCCGTTCCCGTCGGGGTTGGCCTCCGCGCCGGTCAGTCCCTCGAAGGCGTCGCCGGCGGGCGAGCGGTTGTCCTGACCGGTGTAGAGGAACCCGAGCATGTTGTCCAAGGAGCGGTTCTCCAGCATGAGGACCACGAGATGGTCCAGCTGGTCCAACGGTGTGGTGTCCGACGTCATTCGGGTCTCCCGCGGTTCGCGCGGACTGGGGGAGCGAGGCCCCGCCGGCCACGGCAGCGGCCCCACTTCCACCGTAGGACGCAGGGAAGTACCTCGCTCGGCGGTGCGGCGCAACCGCACGACGCGACCGGTGAACGGGAGGGCGTCAGGGAGCGGCCCGACTCCCCAGCGGGCGCCGGGTCAGCGGGGAGGAGTACACGACGCTGGTGGTCACGGAGCCCAGCGCGCCGATCCGTCCCGAGATCTCCTCCAGATGGGACATCGACCGCGCGGCGACCTTGATGACGAAGCAGTCGTCGCCCGTGACGTGGTGCGCCTCCAGGATCTCCGGCGTCACCGCGACCAGGTCGTGGAACGGCTTGTAGTTGCCGTTCGGATAGCGCAGGCGTACGAACGCCAGGATCGGCAGGCCCAGCCGCTCGGGGTCGACCACCGCCGCGTACCCCTGGATCACGCCGGCCTCCTCCAGCCGCCGTACCCGCTCGGTGACGGCGCTCGGTGACATGGAAACCGCCCGCGCCAGCTCGGCGTAGCTGGCCCGTCCGTCGCGCTGGAGGACGTCGAGGATGCGCCAGTCGGTGGCGTCCGGGGAATGCGCGGTCATCCCGGATGGATAGCAGGGGAATCCCCGGCCCGGCAAGGGCGGCCCCGGGGATCGTCCCTTCAGCGAGGCGGCGGCCGGACCGTAGATTTCCCGCATGATCGACACCGCTTCCGGAAATCCCGTCCTGCGCGTCGCCCCGGCCGCCCCCGCACACGCCGCCGCCTACTTCCGGGCGAATCTCGCCTTCCACGCCGACGTCTCCGACGTCGCCGCCGCGCTGGCGGCCGGCGGCGACCCCGGCTTCGTCGTCGTCGACTCGCGCTCCACCGAATCCTGGGACCAGGGCCACATCCCCGGCGCCGTCCACCTGCCGACCGCGCTCGTCCCGCGGCAGGCCGCACAGCTCCTCGACCCGGACGTGCCGCTGGTGACGTACTGCTGGGGCCCCGGCTGCAACGGCGCCACCCGCGCCGCACTCGCCCTCGCCGAACTCGGCTACCGGGTCAAGGAGCTGCTCGGCGGCTTCGAGTACTGGGCCCGCGAGGGCCTGCCCTACGAGACCCGGCAGGGCCCGGCACGCCGGGACGCCGATCCGCTGACGGCACCCGTGGCGGGCGCGTGCGGCTGCTGAGGCGCGGCGCGCCCCCGCGCGGGGCGGCCCCGGCGCCCCGTGCGGGTACAGTCGGGGCGGTGCCCGAGCTGAAGCGGCTGCACGCCAGCCACGCCCCCGCGGTCCTGGACTTCGAGCTGTCGAACCGCGCCTACTTCGCCGCCTCCGTCTCCGACCGCGGCGACGACTACTTCGAGCAGTTCACCGACCGCTACAACGCCCTGCTGGCCGAGCAGGAGGCGGGCGGCTGCGCCTTCTACGTGCTCCTCGCCGAGGACGGGTCGGTCCTCGGCCGGTTCAACCTGGTCAACATCGAGAACCGCACCGCGGAACTCGGCTACCGGGTCGCCGAGCACGCCGCCGGCCGCGGCGTGGCCACCGAGACGGTCCGGGAGCTGTGCCGTCTGGCCGCCCGCCGGCACGGACTGCGCGCGCTGCGGGCGGCCACCTCCCACCAGAACGTCGCGTCCCACAGGGTGCTGACCAAATCCGGCTTCGTCCCGATCGGGCCGGCCGACCCCGCCGACCTCGGCGGCAAGCCGGGCACCTGGTACCAGTGCGACCTGGTCACGCTCCAGGCCGAGGGTCTTTCGCCGGGATCAGGCGCGAGCCCGGCACGATCTTGACGAGAGGCCCGGGAAGGCAGCGGGGCGACCCGCCGACCGGCGGGGGCGCTCCGGCCACCTGCCGGAGGTTGGAGCAGCGCCTTCCCTGGAACGTTGTGACCAAGGGAAACGGCTCTGCCCCGGCTGGTCCGCCGGCCGCGCGGCCCTCCCGATCGGAGAAGGAGGTCGGACAGTGACGGTGCGACTGACGATGCTCTGCGCGACCACCGCGGAAGACGGCCTCGGCCGGGTCTTCGGGGACGGCGCCGTGAGCGAACGCCGCCGGCGCGAGCTGGCCGCCATGACAGCGACCCTTCCACCGTACGCGGTGGCCCTGCGCGGCCCCTCCGCCCGCTGTGCGCAGACCGCCGAGGCCCTCGCCGTCGCGGCCGTGCCCGAGCCCGGCCTGCGCGACCTCGACCACGGCGCCTGGAACGGCCGTACCCCCGAGGACATCGCGGCCGTCGACCCGCACGGGCTGTCCGTCTGGCTGACGGATCCGGACGCCGCACCGCACGGCGGCGAGACCGTCCGCGAGCTGTGCCGCCGGACGGCCGCCTGGCTGGGGGCCCTGCCCGCCGGCACCGGACGCGTCCTCGTCATCACCGAGGTGTCCGTCATCAGGGCCGCGCTGGTGCACGCCCTGTCCGTGCCCGTCCGCTCCTTCCCTCACCTCCGCGTCCCGCCCGGGTCCGCGGTCACGCTGACGCTGAGCGACGGCCGCTGGAGCACCCGGTTCGACCGGATCGCCGTCCCGCGGCGCCGGCAGGCGGCCGACGGCGTCCCCACGGTCGCGGTGCCGACCACGCCCACCACGCGACAGCGCATGTGCCTCACCGGCCGGCCCTGACCCGGCAGGGGGTACGCGCCACCACCTGATCACGGCACCGGAGCCGTCGACGCCTGTCCGTACGGCGCCCAGGGGCGAAGCCGCCCCGGGCGTGGTACGAATCGGACAGTGGTTCCATACAGGCTGGAGCGCACGTGATCCGGGTACTGGTGGTCGACGACGAAGCCCTGATCCGCACGGGCTTCCAGCGCATCCTGGCCGCCGCCGACGGCATCGAGGTCGTCGGCGCGGTGTCCGGCGGCCAGGCGCTGCGGACGGTGCGCGAGCAGCGCCCCGACGTGGTCCTGCTGGACATCCGCATGCCGGACGTGGACGGGCTCACCGTCCTGGGCGAGATCCGCCGGCTGCGGGAGCCCCCCGTGGTGGCCATGCTGACCACGTTCGACATGGACGAGTACGTGGAGACGGCACTGCGCTCGGGCGCCGCCGGATTCCTCCTCAAGGACACCGACCCCGAGGCACTGCCGCTGGCCGTGCAGACCCTGGCCCGCGGCGGCACGGTGCTGTCGCCCAAGGTCACGCGCACGGTGGTGGACGGCTATCTGAGCGCCGGAGGGCCGGAGCGCCCGCCCAAGGCCCTCGGACGGCTCACCGGCCGGGAGCGCGAGGTGCTGCTCCTCGTCGCCGAGGGCCTGTCGAACGCCGAGATCGCGGCCCGCATGCACCTGGGCACCGGCACGGTCAAGGACCACGTCAGCGCCATCCTCACCAAGCTTGAGGTCAGCGGCAGGGTCCAGGCCGCCCTCTTCGCCCAGCGGGCCGGACTCCTCACGGAGGACACCGGATGATCCGCCGTCCGTCCCCGCTGCGGCGCCCGTCCCCGCTGCTGCTGGACGGCGTGGCGATCGCCATGGCCCTCCTCGACGTGTGGGCCCACTGGGACATCGGCGAGCCGCTGCGGATGGCGTGCGCCCTGGCCGCCGCCGTCGTCCTGCTGCTGCGCCGGCGCCAGCCGCTGCTCACCTTCCTGCTGACCCTCCCGGCCGTCCTGCTGTCCGACTCGGTCGTCGCCTGCCTGGCCGCGCTGTACACCCTCGCCTCCCTCAGCCGTCCCCGGACGCTGTTCCTCCTGTGCGTCCTGGCCTTCGCGTTCTGCGACACGACGGCCCTGCCGTCACCGAACTTCAACCTGACCGAGCTCGGCAAGCTCATCCCGTTCGGCTACAGCGCCGCCACCGCCGCCGCCGCCGTGTTCCTCGGGCAGCTCGTGCGGACCCGGCGCGACCTGTCGCTCAGACTGGCCGAGATCTCCGAGGCGCGCGACCACCAGCAGCTGCTGACGGCGCAGGCCGTCCTGGCCAAGGAGCGCGCCCAGCTGGCGCGGGAGATGCACGACGTCGTGTCGCACCAGGTCAGCCTGATCGCCGTGCGCGCCGGAGCGCTCCAGGTCGGCGCGGAGGACGCGGACACCAAGGAGGCCGCGGCGACGATCCGGCGACTGAGCGTGCAGACACTGGACGAGCTGCGCCACATGGTCGGCGTCCTGCGCGCCTCCGGCGGCCACCCCACGGAGCTGACCCCGCAGCCGGCGCTCACCGACCTCCGGCGGCTGGCCGACAGCTGCGGCATCGAGACCGAGCTGCGGACGGACCTGCCCGAAGGACTCCCGGCCACCGTCCAGCGCGCGGTCTACCGCACGGTCCAGGAAGCGCTGACCAACACCCGCAAACACGCTCCCGGCGCCAAGGCGCGCATCGACCTGCTGCACGCCGACGGCTCGATCCGGGTCCGGGTCACCAACACCGCGCCGACCCAGCCGCCGCTGCCGCTGCCCGGTGCCCACCACGGCCTGATCGGACTGCGCCAGCGCGCCGAACTCCTCGGCGGCACCATGACCGCGGGCCCGACGCGCGACGGCGGTTACGAGGTCTGCGTGGTGCTGCCGGCGGAAGTCACGGGGTGAGCGGGGGAGGTGCTCGGCGCGGCACGGCTGCGTTCTGCCGCGCCCCGAGGGTCGATCCGGGTCCGGGACACCCAGTCCGCGCCGACCCGGCCGCCGCTGCCGCTGCCCGGTGTCCACCGGAAGTCACGGGGTGAGCGGGGGACGTGCTCGGCGCAGCGCGTCGAAGGCGACGTCGAAGTGCCGGGGGCGGCGCGGTACGGCGTTGCGCCCTGCGCGCGCCGAGGAGTCGATCCGGGTCAGGTGAGCGGGCGACGCGCTCGGCGCAGCGCCGTCCAGGTGCCGGGCCGTGCGGTACGGCGTTGCGCCCTGCTGCGCGCCGAGGGGTCGATCCGGGTCCGGGGTACCAAGTGCGCGTCGAAGGCGACGTTCAGGTGCCGGGGTACCAAGTGCGCGCCGACCCGGCCGCCGCTGCCCGGTGTCCACCGGAAGTCGCGGGGTGAGCCGGCGACGTGTTCAGCGCAGCACGTCGAAGGCGACCTCCAGGTGCCGGGGGCCGCGTAGCACGGCGTTGCGCCGGTACGGCGGCGGGTCCTCGACCAGTCGGGGCCCCTCCAGCCGCCGGGCCAGCTCGGACAGCGCGATCTGGGCCTCCAGCCGCGCCAGCGGGGCGCCGAAGCAGCTGTGGATGCCACTGCCGAAGCCGAGATGCTGGATGTCACCGCGGTCGGGGTCGAACCGCTCCGGGTCCTTGAACCGCTCCGGGTCCCGGTTGCCCGCGGCGAGCACCAGCCAGATGCGCGAGCCCTTGGGGATCGTGACCCCGCGCACCTCGATGTCGGCGATGCAGGTGCGCTGCGGCACCAGCTGCACGGGCGGCTCGTACCGCAGCAGCTCCTCCACGATGTCGACCGACAGTCCCGGGTCCTCCCGCAGCCGCTGGAGGATCTCCGGGTGGCGCAGCAGGGTGAGCATGCCGTTGGTGATCAGGTTGACCGTCGTCTCGTGACCGGCGATCAGCAGCAGCACCGAGGTGCTGAGCACCTCCATCATCGACAGGGAGCCGTCCGGGCCCCGGCCGGCCACCAGGTCGGACAGCAGGTCGTCCCGCGGCTCCTTGGCGCGCTCCTCGACCAGTCCGGCCAGGTACATGCCGAGCTGCATCCGGGCCTCCCGCGCCGTCCTCTGGGCGTCGGCGTCCTGCTCCGGGCCGGCCGCCGGATCGAGGCCCGCGACCAGCGGATCGACCCAGGCGCGGAACCGGGGCTCGTCCTCCCGGGGAACCCCGAGCAGCCGGCAGATCACCGTCACGGGGAACGGGTAGGCGAACTGGTCGACCAGGTCCACCTGGCGCGCGTCGCCGAAACCGTCGATCAGCCCGGTGACGATCTCCCGCATCCCGCCCCGCATGTCCTCGATCCGCCGCGGCCGGTGCGGCGGTCCGAAGGCGCTGTTCGCGATGCGCCGCAACCGGTCGTGCTCGGGCGGGTCCAGACGCAGGAACGACGGCGGCAGTCCTCCCGTCTCCTCGGTCTCGCCCAGCTCGTCACCCCCGGCGGCGGCCAGGTTGGCCGCGTCGGAGCTAATCCGGGGATCGTGGAGGAGGGCTTTGATGTCGTAGTACGAACTGATGAGGTACGGCCCGCCCTCCTCCTCGTGGAGCACCGGCGTCCTGCGGAGCTCCTCGTAGAGGGGGTAGGGGTCGGCGCGGTTGGCGTAGTCGGTGATCCGGTGTGCGAGCGATGCGTGCGGCATGGCGGGTCCTCGGGGCGTCGGGGCCGTGGCGGGGTCAGTGGCGGGCGGGGTGGAAGACCAGCTGCTGGTCGGCAGGCGAGTAGCCGCTGAGGGTGACCATCGCGCCGTGCGTCGGCAGGGACGGGTCCGGGAACCCGGCCGGCACCGGCTGCCGGCCCTCGGGACGCCGGTCCACCGTCGGGTACTCCACCGGGAACGGCGCCCCCCGCTCGATCTGCCTCTGGTAGAACTCGAGCCACCGCGTGTTGTCGAAGGTCACGGCGGCCACGATCCGGCCCTGGTGGCCGTAGACGCCGGCGAAGCGGCGCTCGGCCAGCGAGCCCTGCGTGATCATGAGCTCGTCGCCCATGGGCGGCACCCCGACCGACTTGATGTTCACGCCGAACATCGACGACCAGAAGGCGGGCATCCACAGGTGCGGCCGCCGGTCGGCACCGTGGCAGATCATGTTGTGCGCGGCGGTCTCCGCCTGGGCGACGGCATTGCCCCAGTGCTCCAGCGACAGGAACTGGTAGCCGAAGAGCGCGTGCGGGGACCGCGCCACGTCGCCCGCCACGAAGACGTCGTCCGTGACGATCCCCCGGAAGTCGAAGGCGCGGCAGCCCGCGTCACAGGCGATGCCCCGGGGCCCGGCACCGAGCCCCGACCCGGTCAGCCACTCGGTGTTGCGCAGCGAACCCAGCGACACCACGACCACGTCCGCCTCGACCACGCTCTCGTCGGACAGATGGACGGCCCGCACCCTGCCGACCGCGTCGCCCTCCAGCGCGGTCACCGTGACATGGGTGCGCAGGTCCACGCCGTTCTCGGTCTGCAGGTCCGCCGCGACCGCGCCGACGACCCCGCCGAGCGCGCCCACCAGCGGCGCACCCGCCCGCTCCGCCACGGTCACCTGGAGATCCATCTCCCGGCACGCCGAGGCGACCTCCGAACCGGCGAACCCGGCGCCGATCACGAACACCCGGCGCGGCCCCGCCCTCAGCCGCCGGTACAGGTCCGCCGCGTCCTCCCGGGTGCGCAGCACGCAGACCCCGTCGAGCCGGGCCTCCTCCTGCTTCGGCCACGGCCGGGCGCGGACGCCGGTCGCGATGAGCAGCCGGTCGTACCCCACCTCGTCACCGTCGGCGAGCCTGACCCGCTTGGCCGTCAGGTCCAGGCCGGTCGCCGCCACGCCGAGGCGCCACGTGGCGTCGATCTCCCGGCGGTGCGGCAGCTCGGTGTGGTGCGGGGACGCCCTGCCCAGCAGCACGGACTTCGACAGCGGCGGCCGGTCGTACGGCTCGTGGGGCTCGTCACCGATCAGGGTCAGCTCACCGGCGAAACCCTCCGCGCGCAGCGTCTCGGCGGCCCGCAGACCGGCCAGCGAGGCACCCACGATCACGATCCGGCCCTCACGCCTGAGCCACTCCACGTAGTCAGCGGCCATCGGACGCCCCCCGCGCCTCACCCGTGCGCTCCAGTCCGTCGGCCGTGATCGCCTGCACCGGGCACGCGGCCACGGCCCGCGCCACCCGCTCGCGCTGCTCCTCGTCCGCGCGCGGGTCGTAGATCAGCGCCTCCTCGCCGTGCATGGCGAAGACGTCGGGCGCGAGGAACGCGCACTGGGCGTACCCCTGACACTTGTTGAGATCGACGACGATCCTCATCGACGCTCCGCCCTTCCCGTGGCCAGGCCCGGACGCACCGCGCGGCGCGCGCGGGCGGCTCCGGACGGCGGTCGTCCCCCGCCCGCCAGCATGCGAGCCCGGGCGGGGTGGCCGCGCGCCGGGCACGCCGATCGAGTGAGCGGCCGGCGGTACCGGCGTCATCCGGCGACGGCGGGCCGGGGACCCTCACGGCGGCCGGCCATGAGGATGTGCACGCCGAGCAGCAGCGACCAGGCCGGGAAGGCGAGTTCCGCCCACGGCACGTTGGACGACGCGAACAGCAGCGTGACCACGGTGAGGAGGCCGAGGACGGTGAGCCAGCGCGGCAGCACACCCAGGCGGTGGCCGATGACCGACATGGAGGACACGAAGACGGCCGCCATCCGCATCGCGTACTCCGTCATCAGCGTGTACGCGAGGTGGCGGCCGAAGTCCCAGGCGGCCGGCAGCGGTGACAGGCCGGCCGGCCGGGCCAGCGCGAGCACGGCACTCGCCGCCGCTGCCGCCCCGAACAGCGTGGCGGTGAAGACCAGTCCGCTGCCCAGGAAGACCGTCGCGAGGAACTTGTCCTCGCCCGCGCCGACGTGCGCGCGGATCACGCCGATGAACCAGAGGAAGAAGATGCCGGCGAACGGCACCAGCGCGAGGGCCGTCCGCAACGCCCGGCGCTGCGCGGAGTCCGCGAAGCCGGGCGCGGTCACCGCGTCGGCCCCTTCCGGGATCCCCAGCCTGACCAGGACGATCGCCGCCGCCAGGAGCAGCGCGAAAACGACCCCGGCCAGCCCCGCGGAGCGCGGTGTCCGCAGCGCCCGCTGCCCCGGCCCGATCTCCTGCATGCCCGGCCCGCCTTCCGCGTCGGCCCCCGGCACCAGCTAGCCGTCCGGGCGCCGCCGGCGCCACCCGGGACGCGGCCGTACGGCCGAGCGGAAAACCACTCGCGCCGAGCGCGCCGCCCTCTCTAGGGTCGGCGTCCGTGACCACGCACCCGCAGCCGGCCCCCGACGGACTCCGCCGCGACCCCCTGCCCCTGCGCGGCCGTACCGCACTCGTCACCGGCGCGAGCCGGCGGGCCGGGATCGGACACGCGGTGGCCCGGCGGCTGGCCGCCCACGGCGCCAGTGTGTACCTGCACCACCACGTGCCGCACGACGCCGCGACGCCCTGGGGCGCGGACGACCCCGACGCCGTCGCCGCCTCCGTGCGCGAGGCGCTCGGCGACCCCGGGGCGCGGGTCGTGCGGGGTCCCGGCGACCTGGCGGACCGGACGGAACCGGCCCGGCTGGTCGACACCGTGATCGAGGAGTTCGGCCGCCTCGACATCCTCGTCGCCAACCACGCCCTCAGCGGCTCCGACGGCACCCTGGACGACGTCGACGCCGCGATGCTCGACGCCCACTGGGCCGTGGACACCCGCTCCGTGCTGCTGCTCGTCCAGGCGTACGCCCGCTCGCGCGCCGCCCTGCCGCCCGGCACGCCCGGGGGACGCGTGGTGCTGATGACGTCCGGACAGGACCTCGGCGGCGGCATGCCGGGCGAGATCGCCTACGCCCTCCAGAAGGGCGCCCTCGCCTCCGTCACCCGCTCCCTGTCCACGACGCTCGCGGCACGGGGAATCACGGTGAACGCCGTGAACCCCGGCCCCGTCGACACCGGGTACGCCACCGGCGAGGTCCACGCGGCCGTGGCCGCGCGGTTCCCCGCCGGACGCTGGGGCGCACCCGACGACCCGGCCCGCCTCATCGCCTGGCTGGCCACGGACGAGGCGGACTGGATCACGGGGCAGGTCATCACCTCGGAAGGCGGCTTCCGGCACTGACGCGGGCGGTCACGGCCGGACGGCGCGGGCCGTCACAGCTGGGACAGTTCGTCCACCAGGTCGTCCAGGCCGAGGGAGCCCTGCGACAGTGCCGCCATGTGCCAGGCCTTCAGGTCGAACGCGTCGCCGTGCCGCTCGCGCGCCTTCTCCCGGCCCAGCAGCCACGCCCGCTCCCCGAGCTTGTAGCCGATCGCCTGGCCCGGGATCGTCAGGTACCGGGTCAGCTCGCTCTCCACGAAGTCCGCCGGACGGCTGCTGTGCGCGCCGAAGAACTCCTCGGCCAGCTCCGGCGTCCACCGCTCCCCGGGATGGAACGGCGAGTCCGCCGGGATCCGGAGCTCCAGGTGCATGCCGATGTCCACGATCACCCGGGCCGCCCGCATCATCTGCGCGTCCAGGTAGCCGAGCCGCTCCTCCGGGCCCGTCAGGTACCCGAGCTCGTCCATGAGCCGCTCCGCGTACAGCGCCCAGCCCTCCACGTTGGCGCTGACCCCGCCGACCGTCGCCTGGTAGCGGGAGAGGTTCTCGGCCACGTGCGCCCACTGCGCGAGCTGGAGGTGGTGGCCGGGCACGCCCTCGTGGTACCAGGTCGAGACCAGGTCGTAGACCGGGAAGCGGGTCTGGCCCATCGTGGGCAGCCAGGTGCGGCCGGGGCGGGAGAAGTCCTCGGACGGGGCCGTGTAGTACGGCGCCGCCGCACCGCCGGGCGGGGCGATGCGCGACTCCACCTTCCGCACCCGTTCGGCCAGTTCGAAGTGCGTGCCGTCCAGCTCCTCGATCGCCCTGTCCATCAGGCCCTGGAGCCAGTCCCGGACCTCGTCCACGCCCTCGATGTGCCGGCCGTGCTCGTCCAGGTGCGCGAGCGCCACCCAGGGCGTCCGCGCGCCGGGCAGGATCTTCTCCGCCTCCGTCCTCATCTCGCCGAGGATGCGGTGGAACTCCGCCCAGCCGTACGCGTACGCCTCGTCCAGGTCCAGGTCCGTGCCGTTGAAGTAGCGGGCCATGCGCGCGTACCGTTCCCGGCCGACCACGTTCGGGGCGCCCTCGATCGCCGGCGTGTACACGTCCCGCAGCCAGTCCCGCAGTTCCGTCAGGGCGCCGGTCGCCGCACGCGCCGCCTCGTCCAGCTCCGCGCGCAGCGCCTGCGGACCCGCGGCGGCGAAGTCCTCGTACCAGCCGCGGCCCGTGCCGTCCGTGTCCGTCCACTCGGTGAGCTGGCCGATGTAGGTGGCGGTCGGCCGGGGAGCGGCGAACAGCTTGCGCTCCAGGCCCAGTTCGAGCGATGCGCGGTAGCCCGCGAGCGCGCCGGGCACCGCGCGCAGACGCTCCGCTATCGCCGCCCAGTCCTCCTCCGTGTCCGCCGGGGTGACCGTGAAGATGTCCCGCACCGAGTGGCCCGGCGTGCTCATGTTGCCGATCGCCCGCAGGTGCTCGTCCGCCTCGTGCACGGCGACCTCGGCGGTCAGCCGCTCCCGCAGCAGCCGCGCGCAGCGCCGCTCGGCGTCGCTGTCCGCGCCGGGCCGCCGCTCGGCCTCGTCCAGCTTCGCCAGGGTGGTCCGCGCCAGCTCGGCCAGGGCCTCCCGACCGGCCGGCGAGTAGTCGGGCAGCCTGCTCGAACTCTCCTTCACACCGAGGTACGTACCGGTGACCGGGTCGAGGGAGACGAGGTCGTCCACATAGGCGTCGGCGATCTGACGGGGCAGCGGGCTCTGGGTATCAGACATGCGGTCCATCCTCGTACGAGGGCGATCGCCGCGTCATCCGGGTTCGCCCGGATTCAGCTCTGGGCGTGGCCGGGCGGCAGCAGCGGCCCGCACTCCCACTGCTGGAAGATCAGCCGCGTCTCCACCCGGGCCACCTCGCGCCGCGCCGTGAACTCGTCGAGCACCAGCCGCTGGAGATCGGCCATGTCGGCGACGGCCACGTGCACCAGGTAGTCGTCGGGCCCCGTCAGGTGGAACACCGACCGTGCCTCCGGCAGCGCCCTGATCCGCTCCACGAACGGTCCCACCAGCTCCCGCCGGTGCGGCCGCACCTGCACCGACAGCAGTGCCTGGAGGCCGCGCCCGAGCTTCGCCGGGTCGAGCCGCAGCCGGTGCCCGAGGATCACACCCGAGCGGCGCAGCCGGGTCACCCGGTCCAGGCAGGTCGACGGCGCCACGCCCACCTGCGCGGCGAGGTCCCGGTAGGTGGTCCGGGCGTCGTTCTGCAACAGCCGCAGCAGATGCAGATCGACCGGATCCAGTACGACAGATTCGGCCACCGGCCGAACGTAGCACGGCCTCCGGCTCACAGGAACCGTTCCCTGTTCACCCTTCCGGTCATGGACACATCGAGCACGAGTGCCTACGACGACGTACGCACCGCATCGAGAGCGCTGGCCACCGAGGCCGTGCACGCCGGCCGCGACGACCTCGCCCGCCAGGGCCTGCACGCCCCGCCGATCGACCTGTCCACCACCTACCCCTCCTACGACAGCCGTGCCGAGGCCGCGCGCATCGACGCCTTCGCCGCCGACGGCGCCGACCCGGTCGGACCGCCCGTCTACGGCCGCCTCGGCAACCCGACCGTCGCCCGCTTCGAGACCGCCCTCGCCCGGCTGGAGGGCACCGGGTCCGCCGTCGCCTTCGCCAGCGGCATGGCCGCGCTCAGCGCGGTCCTGCTCGCCCGGTCCGCCATGGGCCTGCGCCACGTCGTCGCGGTACGGCCCCTGTACGGCTGCAGCGACCACCTGCTCACCGCCGGGCTGCTCGGCACGGAGGTCACCTGGACCGACCCGGCCGGCATCGAGGACGCGCTGCGCCCGGACACCGGCCTGGTCATGGTCGAGTCCCCGGCCAATCCGACCCTTGCCGAACTCGACCTGCGGGCCATCGCGCACGCGTGCGGTTCGGTGCCGCTGCTCGCCGACAACACCTTCGCCACGCCCGTGCTGCAACGCCCGGCCGAGCAGGGAGCCCGGCTGGTGCTGCACAGCGCCACCAAGTACCTGGGCGGCCACGGCGACGTGCTGGCCGGGGTGGTCGCCTGCGACGAGGAGTTCGCGGGCCGGCTACGGCAGATACGGTTCGCCACCGGGGGAGTCCTGCATCCGCTCGCGGGCTACCTGCTGCTGCGGGGGCTGTCCACGCTCCCGGTGCGGGTGCGGGCCGCCTCCGCGAACGCCGCCGAACTGGCCCGCCGGCTCGCCGCCGACCCGCGCGTGGCCCGGGTCCGCTATCCACGGCTCGGCGGCGCGATGATCGCCTTCGAGGTGCACGGCGACCCGCACGAGGTCATCTCCCGGGTCCGGCTCGTCACCCCCGCGGTCAGCCTGGGCAGCGTCGACACGCTCATCCAGCACCCCGCCTCCATCAGCCACCGCATCGTGGACGCCGACGACCGCCGCGGGGCCGGGGTCAGCGACCGGCTCCTGCGGTTGTCGGTGGGCCTGGAGGACGTCGACGACCTGTGGTCCGACCTGGACCGGGCCCTGGGCGCCCCCACCGCACACCGGGTGACGCCGTTGCGGGAGGCGGTGCGCTGAAGCCGGCTCCCTGACGGGGGGCCGTCAGCCGAGGCGGGGCGGCTGCGGGCCGGGCGCGGTGCCGACGGGAGTGGGGTCCAGGCGGGCCGTGATGACCAGGGTGCCCTCCTCGACCTGGTAGTCCAGCGGCAGACCCAGGCCGCGCATCGCGGCGACCATGCCGGTGTTGGACGCCTTCGTGACGGCGTACACGCTCTCGCAGCCGGCCTCCGCCGCCATCGCCACCAGCCGGCCGAGCAGCTCGCCGCCGACGCCGCGCTGCTGCCAGGCGTCCTCGACCAGCAGCGCGACCTCGGTCTCGTCGCCGTCCCACAGCAGATGCCCGAGGCCGACGATCCGGCCGGACGCGGTCTGCGCGGCCAGCGTCCGGCCGAAGCGGGGACTGAGCAGGTGGTTCAGATAGCGGTCCGCGTCGCCGACGGGGCCGTGGTAGCGCAGGCCGAGGGTGTGCGGCGAGCACCGGTCGTGCATCGCCCGGGCCGCCGCCAGGTCCCCGGTGTCGACCCGGCGCACGGTGATGTGGTCGCCCTCGGGCAGGGTCAGCACATCGTGACCGCGCGGGATCCGGAGCCCGAGCCGGGTGTCCAGCTCCACGAGCGCCCGGGCGCGCGCGAACTCGGTCGGGGTGAACGGCAGATGCGGCCGCTCCACGGTGAGCACCCCGCCCTCGGGCGCCGGCAGCCGCATCACGGTGTCCTCCAGGACCCCTCCGGCCGGCACCGGCTCGGGGCCCCGGCCGCCCCCGGCCGGTGCGCCGGGCAGCGTCCGGATCGTGCAGCGTCCCAGCAACTGGCGCAGCGCGAGCGGCAGTTCGGCGGAGTCCAGGGCGGTGCGGGCGGCCAGCCCGAGTACCCGGGTGGGCGCGTCGACCAGATCATGGGCGTCGGCCCGCTCGATCCACGTGGCCGTGCCGCCGGCCAGGGCGACCGCGCGGGTGATCCCGGCCGCCGCGAGCGCGCCCGGCGCCCGCAGCAGGAACTCGTCCACGGTGCCGTCGGCCAGGGGGTGCGTCTGCAGGCTCAGGATGTCCACCCGCCACTCGGCGAGCGCCGTGCACAGGGCGGCCAGGGAGCCCGGCTCGTCCTTCACCGTCGTCCGCATCCGCCACAGCACGCCCGCGACCTCGTCGGCGGCGGGCTGCTCGGAAGGCCCGGCCGGCCGCGTTCCAGCGGCCGGCCGGGCACCGGTATCGCTCACCGGCGGGGCGTGTCCGTGGCGGCGTGACCACCACACGTGGAAGCCCGCCGTCGAGGCCAGCACGATGGCCGAGATCATCAGCAGGGCCGGCCCGTCGGGCCCGTGCCCGATCAGGTTGGCCACCGCGTCCGCGACGGCCACGGCGGTGAACAGCGCGGCGAGTTCGACGACGTCCCGCCGCCAGTGGTGCACGGGCCGCCCGTGCCTCGCCCGGGTCACATCAGGCATGTCTGGAGTCATGCAGCCACTGTGAAGGAACGGTGTTGCGCGATCACGAACTGATTGTGACCTATGGGTAAAGCATGCTTCCGTCCTCTTTGCCGGATTTCAGCCACCGACGGCGGCCCCGCCGGTGCCACCGGTTACTGACCGACCCGGCCCGGCTGGAGCGTCCGGGTGAACAGGACGGTGCCGTCCTGCTCCCGCAGCCGTACCGTCAGCTCGCCGCTGTCCCCGTCGATGTCGACCTCGCCGAAGAACTGGTAGCCGCCCGCGGGCGAGACGTTCGACGCGGTCGGCGCCTTCACGAACACCCGCTCCGGGCCGAACGTGCCGTCCAGCGCGCTGGCCGGGAACGCCCCGGCGTTCAGCGGCCCCGAGACGAACTCCCAGAACGGCTCGAAGTCGGTGAACGCGGCCCGGGACGGCTGGTAGTGCTGGGCGGAGGTGTGGTGCACGTCCGCCGTCAACCACAGCGTCCCGGTGATCCGCCGGTGCTTGATGAACCGCAGCAGCTCGGCGATCTGCAGCTCACGCCCGAGCGGGGCGCCCGGGTCGCCCTGGGCCACCGCCTCGAAGTTCGGCTCGTTCTCCACTGGGTCGGGGACGACGAGGCCGAGCGGCATGTCGGCGGCGATCACCTTCCACACCGCGCGCGACCGGGCCAGCTCCCGCTTGAGCCACTCCAGCTGCTCCCGGCCGAGGATGCCCTGCGGGTCCACGGTCTGGTCGTCGGGGGAGTTGGCGTTGCGGTAGGTCCGCATGTCGAGCACGAACACGTCCAGCAGCGGGCCCTGGCGCAGCACGCGATAGACACGGCCCTCCCGCGCGCCGGGACGCAGCGTGGACAGGGGGAAGTACTCGCTGAACGCCCGCCGGGCGCGCGCGGCCAGGACGTCGATGCTCTTCTCGGTGTAGCGGGTGTCGGAGGAGGCGATGACCTCGCCCGGGTACCAGTTGTTGCGCACCTCGTGGTCGTCCCACTGGATGATCGAGGGCACCTGGGCGTTGAAGCGGCGCAGGTTGGCGTCGAGCAGGTTGTAGCGGAAGTTGCCCCGGTACTCGGCGAGGGTCTCGGCGACCTTGGACTTCTCCTCGGTGGTGATGTTGCGCCAGGTGCTGCCGTCGGGCAGCGCCTGGGTGGCGGTGATGGGGCCGTCGGCGTAGATGTTGTCGCCGCTGCACAGGAAGAAGTCCGGGTCCAGCTTCGCCATCGCGTCGTAGATGCGGTAGCCGCCGAGGTCGGGGTTGATGCCCCAGCCCTGGCCGGCCAGGTCGCCCGACCACAGGAAGCGCACGCCGTCCCGGCGGCGCCGGGAGACCGTGCGGAAGGTGCCGGTCACGGGCTCGCCGGTGCGGCGCGGGTCGTCCGGGTCGGCGAGCAGCACCCGGTAGTGGATCTGCTCCCCGGAGGGCAGGCCGTGCAGCCGGGTGGTGCCGGTGAAGTCCGTGCCGGCGCCCAGCAGCGGGCCGTGCCACCGGCGCGGATCGCGGAACGACTCGGTGGCCGAGGTCTCCACGATCATCCGGGCGGGGCGGTCCGAACGCACCCACACCAGACCGGAGTCGGCGGTCACGTCACCGGTCTGCACGCCCCAGCCCGCCGCGGGCCGTCCGGAGCGGGCGAAGGCCGGGGCCGCGCCGAGGCCCACGGGCAGGGTCAGGGCCGCGGACGCGGCGAGGGAGCCGCGCAGAACGCTGCGGCGACCGGGGAGTGGACGATGGGACATGGCTGCGCCTCCAGGGACGGGATCCGGCCAGTGTGCAGAGCCACACCTACTGGTGCGCCCCGGCGCGCACGCGAACCGGAAGTGAACTCCAGCCGGCCGGAGGGAGGTCAGCCGTGCTCAGCGGCTGCCGTCCAGGATGACCCGCGCGACCAGTGCCGGGTCGTCGTTCATCGGGCAGTGGCCGCAGCCGGGCAGCCGCACCAGCCGGGCGTGCGGGATGAGCTGCTTGGCGCGGACGCCCTGGCGGCGCACGAGGATCCGGTCCCGGGTGCCCCAGGCCACGGTGACCGGCAGGCCCGACAGGTCGTCGGTGAACCGGACGGCGGCGCCGGCGCGCAGGGTCTCCTCAAAGCCGGTGGCGCCGACGAGCGCGAGCGTCTCGGCGACCACCGCCTCCGGCGAACGGCGCGCGGGACGGGCGTAGATGGTGCTGGTCAGCGCGGTACGGCCGGCCGCCGTGCGGGACAGCTGCTCCACCAGCGGGAGCGGGAGCCGCTGGGCGATGCCCCGCATCGCGAGCAGCACCGTGAAGGCGTACCGCCGCTCGGCCTCCGACCAGAACCCGGCGGGGGAGAAGGCGGTGACGGACCGTACGAGCTTCTCCCGGCCGAGTTCCAGGGCGAGCAGGCCGCCCAGCGAGTTGCCGGCGGCGTGCGGACGCTCCAGCTCCAGCGCCTCGAACAGGGCGCCGAGCACGGAGTTGGTGGTGGGCAGGTCGTAGGCCAGGCCGTCCGGGAGTCCCGGGGACGCGCCGAAGCCCGGCAGGTCGACGGCGACCACCTCCCGCTCGGTGGCCAGGATGTCCACGACCGGGTCCCAGGCCTGCCGGTGATGGCCGATCCCGTGCAGCAGGACCAGGGGTTCGCCGCGGCCCACGCGCGCGTAGGAGACGCTCACATCGCGCGGGCCGTGCGGAGTGGGGACCTTGAAGGAGACGGTGGCGGACATGGGGGTGCTCCTCGGCTGGGCTGCTGACAGACGCCGTAGACAGCTTGTCAGCAATTACTACCGGCCGGTAGCCCCCAGGCTCGCACGCGTCGCACGGCCCCGTCGTGCGGTTCTCAACGCGTCTGGCGGACCTCGACGTTGAAGTCGGCGCTGCCGAAACGGCCGAAGAGCGCGAGCCACAGCGGCAGGTACATCTCCACCGCGCGTGCCGAGCGGATGCCGCCCAGGTCCAGCACCCGCCCGGCCGGCCAGCCGAACTCCCCGAGCAGCGCCGTCACCTGCTGTTTGGCGTCGGAGTCCGCCCCGCACACGAACACGTGGTGGTCGCCCGGGACCCGCCGCGGGTCCACCATCACCTGGCAGTTGACCGTGTTCAGCGTCTTGACCACGCGCGCGTGCGGGAACGCCCGCTGGATCCGCTCGGCCACGCTGTCCGACTCCACCGGGTCCAGCCGTGGCTGACCGTCCTCGAACGCCAGCGGATTGGAGACGTCCACCAGCACCTTGCCGTCCAGGTGCTCCGCACCCGCCGCCCGCAGCGCGGCCAGCGCCACCCGGCCGCCCACCGCGTTGACGACCACCTCGCCCGCCGCTGCGGCGTCCGCGAACGTCCCCGCGTGCGCCCGGCCGGCCTCGGCCGTCGCCCACTGCGCCGCCACCGGGTTGTCCCGCGAGCGGGACCCGAGGGTCACCTCGTGCCCCAGCTCCAGCAGCCGGCCGGCCAGCGTGCGGCCCACCTCGCCCGTGCCCAGCACCCCGTACCGCATCGCCCACCTCACGGTCACCGGCCGCCGCCCGCCGGCGCCCGCGGTCATTGTGATCCGGACCGCTCCTGGAGCCGGGCATTCCGGGTGGACAGGGCACGACGTGTCGGCTGGGATGAACCCGTGACCGCCGACCTCGCCACCGATGTGTTCGAGAAGCACCGGCCCCTGCTCACGGGGGTCGCGTACCGCATGCTCGGCCGGGTCGCCGACGCCGAGGACGTGGTCCAGGAGGCGTGGCTGCGCTGGTACCGGGCCGACCGCGCGACGGTCCGCGAACCGCGCGCCTACCTGGTGCGCGTCACCACCCGGCTGGCCATCGACCGGCTGCGCCAGGTGCGGTCGCGCGGCGAGGCGTACGTCGGGCCGTGGCTGCCGGAGCCGTACCTCACCGAGTTCGCCGGCACGGCCCCGGACACCGCGGACCGCGCGGTGCTCGCCGACACGGTCTCCCTGGCCGTCCTGGTCGTCCTGGAGTCGCTGTCCCCGCTGGAACGGGCCGTGTTCGTGCTCCGGGAGGCGTTCGGCTACCCGTACGCCGAGATCGCCGAGCTGCTCGACCGCGCCGAGCCGGCGGTACGGCAGCTCGCCGGGCGCGCCCGCCGGCACGTGGCGGAACGGCGCCCCCGGTACGAGGTCGACCCCGTCCGGCGCCGGGACCTGACCGAACGTTTCCTCGCCGCCGCCTCCGAGGGCGACCTGGCGGGGCTGATGTCCCTGCTCGCCCCGGACGTCCGGCTGGTCGGCGACAGCGGCGGCAAGGCCAAGGCGCCGGTGCGCGTCCTGCACACCGCCGACAAGGTCGGCCGCTTCCTCGTCGGCGCCGCGCGCTCGGCCCCCGCGGACATCTCCTACCGCCTCCTGGAGGCCAACGGCGGTCCGGCCCTCCTCCTCCTGTCCGGCGACAAGCCCGACAGCCTCCTCCAGGTGGACGTCGCCGAAGGCCGCATCACCGCGGTCTACGTCGTCCGCAACCCCGACAAGCTGCGGCACCTCGCCGGCTGAGCCACCGCCCGCCGCGCGCCCGAGCCCCCGTCGTCCGTCCGTCGGGGGCTCCGTCGTGCGACGGAAGCTTTGCCGCGATGTCACACGCGCCGCCGCACGCGAACGCCGCGTGAACGCTGCGCGTGCGGGCCACCCGACTGTTCACGCGGGGACCGAGGATTGGTCTTGACCAAGGGTGACGGCCGCCCTATCGTCGCAGAGAAGTGCAACAACCTTTAATAAACAAGGGCGCTAAAAACCGCCGGACCACGGCTCTTGCGGAGGACAGGGTGGGGACCACGCAGCTGGAATCGGTACCGGAACCGAAGTACTGGCATCTGAAGACCGTGCTCACCGAGGCACTGGACTCCGAGTTCTCGGTCGGCGAGATCCTGCCCAACGAGCGTGATCTCGCGGCCCGCTTCGGCGTGGCCCGCGCCACGCTCCGCCAGGCACTCGAACAGCTTGAGCTGGAGGGCCGGCTCCAGCGCCGCCGCGGGGTCGGCACGACCGTCGCGCCCCCGCGCGTGGGCGTGGCCGTCGGCACCGAGCAGCACACCTGGCCCGGCGCCGCCGGAGACGCCTGGCAGCCCGTCGACAGCGTCCCGGCGCCACCGCCCGCCGCCGTCGCCGCGGCCCTGGAGACCGGCGCGGACGAGCCCGTTCACACCGTGCGCCGCTCCCGCATGTCCCACGGCCAGCAGGTCGCCACCGAACTGCTCTACATCCCGGCGGCCTCCGTGCCCGGCCTGACCGCGATCGACGCCCCGTCCGGCGCGGCACGCGCGCGTGCGGTGCTGCGCGAGCTCCAGCACCTGCCGCTGGAGGGGGAGGACCGCGCCGTCGAGCTCGGCTCCGCGCGCGCGGACGACGCCAAGGAACTCGACCGGCTCCCCGGCTCGCCCGTCCTCGTCGTCACCACCCGCTTCTTCGTCCAGGGCCGTACCGCGGCGCTCTCGGTCGCGACCTACCGCGCCGACACCTGCCGGCTGACCTTCGGTGAGTCGGCCGGGGTGGAAATACACCACGACCCGGAGAAGAGAGCGTCCTGACGCCGGGCGGGCACCCGCCCGAGGGCGGGGGCCGCGGTGAGACGCGGCCCCGCGCCGGGGGCGGTCGGCGACGACCGCGCCGTACCTGACACGACCGCGACCGCTGGAGCGGCAGGACCGCTGTATCCGGCAGGGCCGCCACACGACCGCTGTGCGCGGCACGACCGCCTCACGCGGTAGGCCCGCTGTACTCGGCACGAGGGCCGCACCCGGCACGACCGCCGTAGCTGGCATGAGGGCCGACTTGGCACAACG
>NZ_JBVIJO010000018.1:0-76149 GCF_055581365.1 Streptomyces sp. NPDC031445 | reverse complement strand
AACGGCCGGCCCCGGCACAACGGCCGCCGGCACGACCGCCGCACTCGGCACGAGGGCCGCACCTGGCACGACCGCCGTAGCTGGCATGAGGCCGCATTTGGCACGAGGGCCGGCTCCGGCACAACGGCCGGCCCCGGCACAACGGCCGCCGGCACGACCGCCGCACTCGGCACGAGGGCCGCACCTGGCACGACCGCCGTAGCTGGCATGAGGCCGCACTTGGCACGAGGGCCGGCCCCGGCACAACGGCCGCCGGCACGACCGCCGCACTCGGCACGAGGGCCGCACCCGGTACGACAGCCGCACTCGGCGCGGCCGCCGTGCGGCACCCGCCGCACCGGGCAAGCGCGCCCCAGCGGACGCCCCGCTCACCGGCGCGCGGTCACCGTGCCGTCGACCGCGAACAGCTGCTCCTCCACATGGTCAAGAGCCAGGCGCAGCGCCCCCGTGGCCACGGCCGCCTCGCCCAGCATGGACAGCGCGACCCGGGGCGGCCGCAGGCAGTAGCGGGCCAGCTCGCACCGCAGCGGCTCCAGGACCCCGTCAAGACCGGCCGCCCACCCCCCGATCACGACCAGCTCCGGATCGAGCGCCAGCACCAGCGCGGCCACGTCGTGCACCAGCCGCTGGATGAACCGCTCCACGGCCGCCCGTGCCCGCTGGTCGCCCTTGCGCGCCAGCGCGAACACCTCGGCGACCGCCTGCTCGTCCAGCGGGTGCAGCGGCTCGTCGGTGGTGGACAGCAGCGCCTCCGGCTTCGCCTCCCGGCCCAGCAGGTGCAGCGCGCCGATCTCCCCGGCCGCCCCGCCGTAGCCCCGGTGCAGCCGCCCGCCGATCAGCGAACCGGCCCCCGGGCTCAGCCCCGCCAGCACGAACACCACGTCGTCCGTCTCGGTCGCCGCGCCCTTCCAGTGCTCGGCGACCGCCGCCGCGTTGGCGTCGTTCTCCACCAGCACCGGACACCGGAAGGAACGGCTCAGCCGCTCGCCGAGCCTCAGGCCCGTCCACTGCGGCAGGGCCGTGCTCAGCCGGACCGTGCCGCCCGCCTCCACGATGCCCGGCGTGCCCACGCCCACCGCACGCAGCGAGCTGCGCGCGACACCGGCCCGGCGCAGCAGCTCCGCGACCGCGCCGCGCAGCCGGTCCAGCCGCTCGTCCGCCGGGGCCGTCTCGTCGACCTCCTTGGCCTGGGCGCCCAGCACCCGCCCGTCCAGGTCGGACAGGAGCGCGGCGACCCGGTGCGGACCGATCTCCAGGCCCAGCAGGTGTCCCGCCTCGGCCCGGAACCGGAACCGCCGGGCGGGCCGCCCCTGCCGCCGCGCGCCGTCCTCGGCCGCCGCCTCCACGACGAGGCCGCCCTCGATGAGGCCCTCCACGACGCCCTCCACGGTCGGCCGGGACAGTCCGGTGACGCGGGTGATCTCGGTGAGCGTCGCGCAGTCCGTGGCACGCAGCGCGTGCAGCACCACCGCGGAATTGATCCTTCGCAGCAGCGAGGGATCGCCACCGGTCAGCTGCCCCACCGTCCGTCCTCCCAGCTCGCGGGCGTGTTGGCCGGATCGTACTCGGCCCGGTCCGCCCCGGCGAGTGCCCGGTCCCGCCCGCGAGCCCGGCATGATCCGAAACGGAGGCCCTGGGTCACCCCGGTTCCACGAACCCGGACTCGTAGGCCGCGATCACCGCCTGGGTGCGGTCGCGCGCGCCGAGCTTGGCCAGCACGGCGCTCACATGAGACTTCACCGTCTCCGCGCCCACCACGAGCCGGGCGGCGATCTCCGCGTTCGACAGCCCCCGGGCCATCAGCCGCAGCACCTCCGCCTCCCGCTCGGTGAGCCGGGCACGCTCCAGCACGGTCCGCGCCGGCCGGGCGCCGTCGCCGTACCGGGCGGCGAGGCGCCGTACGGAGGCCGGGAACAGCAGCGACTCGCCCTCCGCGACCAGCCGCACCGCGTGCGCGATCTCGGCCGGGCGGGCCCGCTTCAGCAGGAACCCGTCGGCGCCCGCGCGCAGCGCCTCGTACACGTACTCGTCGTCCTCGAAGGTGGTCACCACCAGGATCTTCGGTGGCTCCGCAACGGTGCGCAGCACCGCGCGCGTGGCCTCGATGCCGTCCATCAGGGGCATCCGCACGTCCATGGCGACCACGTCCGGCCGCAGTCGCCGCACGAGCGGGATGACGGCCGCGCCGTCCGCCGCCTCGCCCACCACCTCGATGTCGGGCTGCGCCTCCAGCACGGCCCGCAGACCCGCGCGGACCAGGGGTTCGTCGTCGACGAGGAGTACGGTGACCGGCATCCGGCCAGCGTAGATCAGCCGGCCGGCAGCTCCGCGCGGACCTGCCAGTCGCCCTCGTCCGGGCCGGTGCGGGCGCTGCCGCCGAGCAGCGCGGCCCGCTCCCGTATGCCCCGCAGGCCGCTGCCCCGGCCGGGGCCGGGTACCGCTCCCGGCAGCGGGTTGCGGACCTCCAGGGCGAGCGTCCCGTCGCCGACCGCGACCCGGACCCGCACCGGCACGGCCCCCGCGTGCCGCAGCACGTTGGTGAGCGCCTCCTGGAGGATGCGGTAGCCCTCGCGGGAGACCGGGCCCGGCACGGCCTCCACCGGACCCGTCACCTCGGCGTCGACCTTCGCCCCCGAGGCCCGCGCCGACTCCAGCAGCCGGCCCGCGTCGGCCAGCGTGGGCCGCGCGCTCACCGGCCGCTCGGCCTCCCGCAGCACGCCCAGCACCCGCTCCAGATCCTCCAGCGCCGCCCGGCCGGTCTCCTCGATGGCCCCCAGCGCCCGGTCGGTGAACTCCGGATCGCCCGCCGCGCGCGCCGCGCCCGCCTGCACCACGGCCACCGTCAGGGCGTGCCCGATCGAGTCGTGCAACTCCCGCGCGATCCGGGCGCGTTCCAGCAACTGCTCGGTGCGCTCCTCCAGCGCGGCCAGCCGCTCGGCCGACGACGGTCCGAGCAGCCGGCGCGCACCGGCGGTGACCAGCTCCCCGAACCCGACGACCAGCCCGTACAGGGCGAGCAGCGGCAGCGGCGCCAGCAGCGCCCAGGCGCGGTGCGCCGGCAACCGGTCCAGCAGCGGGACACCGGCCGGCGCCCCGCCCCAGGCACACCGCGCCAGTTCGAAGCAGAGGACGGGCAGCCACACCGAGGCGAACACGGTCAGGGCGCCCAGGAGCATCCGCAGCTCCAGCCAGAGCACCGTGCGCAGCCGGTCCCGCCAGGTCGCGGCCGGCGCCTCGGAGATGCCCGGCTCCGCCTCGCCGGGCGTGAGCAGCAGCCGCGCCTGCACACCCTCGCCCCGGCGCACCGCCGGCACCAGACCGAGCGGGACGAGGAACAGCGCGGGCGCCCAGGGGGCCGACGGGACGACGAAGAGCCAGACGCTGACCACCAGCATCGGCACCCACAGGTGCAGCAGGCGCGTGTACGTCGTCCCGCGCAGCAGCGGGCGCAGAAGGCGGGCCATGGCCCCATCGTGGCAGGCGGCACCGACAACGGACCTCCCCCGCACGGGGGAGACGGTCTCCACCGGCGGGGGAGGAGCCGATCGCCGCTCCCGGCCAGGCTGTTGCCATGACCAGCATCGACGTACGGGACCTCACCAAGGAGCACGGCGGCCGGCGGGCGGTGGACCGCCTCACCTTCCGTGTGCGTCCCGGCCGGGTCACCGGCTTCCTCGGCCCCAACGGCGCCGGAAAGTCCACCACCCTGCGCCTCGTCCTGGGCCTCGAACGGCCCACCGCCGGCACCGCCGTGATCGGCGGCCACCCCTACCCCCGGCTGCGTGAACCCCTGCGCCGGGTGGGCGCCCTGCTCGACGCGGGTGCCGCGCACGGCTCCCGCAGCGCCCGTGACCACCTGCTGGCCCTCGCCGCGAGCAACCGCCTCCCGGCCCGCCGGGTCGACGCGGTCCTGGAGGAGACCGGCCTGGCCCCCGTGGCGCGGCGCAGGGTACGGACGTACTCCCTCGGCATGCGCCAGCGGCTCGGCATCGCCGCCGCCCTGCTCGGCGACCCCGAGGTCGTCCTGCT
Source organism: Streptomyces sp. NPDC031445 (assembly GCF_055581365.1). Classification (NCBI taxonomy): domain Bacteria; kingdom Bacillati; phylum Actinomycetota; class Actinomycetes; order Kitasatosporales; family Streptomycetaceae; genus Streptomyces; species Streptomyces sp. NPDC031445. The sequence continues at coordinate 72,120 of NZ_JBVIJO010000018.1, read as the reverse complement.
CGACGAACCCGCCAACGGACTCGACCCCGAGGGCATCGTCTGGATCCGCACGCTGCTGCGCCGGCTCGCCGCCGAGGGCCGTACGGTCCTGGTCTCCAGCCATCTCATGGGCGAGACCGCCGCCTTCGCCGACCACCTGCTGATCCTCGGCCGGGGCCGCCTGCTCGCCGACACACCGGTGCGGGAGTTCATCCACGCGCGCGTACGGCCCCATGTCCGCGTCCGCACCACCGACCCCGCCGCCCTCGGCGCCCTCCTCGCCCGGCACGGCCACGACGCCTCCAGACACGAGGACGGGAGCTGGACGGTACGGCACGCGCGCGTGGACGACGTGGGCCGGCTGATGTCCGAGGCGGGCGTCCCCGTCCTGGAACTGTCCGCCCACGAGGCCACCTTGGAGGAGGCCTACCTCGACCTGACGGCGGCCGAGACCGAGTTCACCGCCCAGCGCCAGGAGACCTGACCATGTCCTTCGTACCCGCGCTCCACGCCGAGTGGATCAAGATCCGTACCCTGCGCTCGCTGCTGGGGGCCCTCGCCGCGGTCCTCGTGGCCACCACCGCGTTCTCGGCGCTGGCCGCCACCGACACCGACGACGCCGACCCGCTGTTCTCGGTGTTCTTCGGCGTCGACTTCGGGCAGATCGCCGCCATCGCCTTCGGTACGACGGCCGTCGCGTCGGAGTTCCGGGGCGGCGCGCTGCGGCTGACGCTGTCGGCGGTGCCCGACCGGGGGCGCTGGTTCGCCGCGAAGGCGGTGGCGATCGCACTCCCGGCGCTGGCCGTCGGGCTGCTCACCGGGTTCGTCACGCTCCTGGTGGGCCGGGCGGTGCTCGGCGCGTCCGCTCCCGGCTGGAGCGAGGGCGTGCGCGGCGCCGTCGGCTGCGGCCTGCACCTGACCCTGATGGCCCTGTTCGCCGCCGGACTCGCGGCCGTGCTGCGCAGCGCCGTCGCGACCCTCTCCGTGCTGATCCCGTTCCTGCTGATCGTCTCCTTCGTCGTCGGCGATCTGTCCGGCTCCGCCGCGGACTTCCTCCCCGACCGGGCCGGCCAAGTCGCCCTGCACAGCACCTGGGACGGCGCCCTCGGCCCCTGGAGCGGGCTCGCGGTGAGCGCGCTGTGGGCGGTGGCCGCCCTGGTGGCGGGCGGGTGGTGCGTGCGGCGCAGGGACGCCTGACTGACGCACCGCCAATTGTCAGTGCCCCCCGCTTTACTGGATCCCATGGACATCGCGAAGTGCCTGACCCTCATCGACCTGCTGTGCGCCCGGGAGTTCCCGTCCGCGCACGGCAGGACGGAGCACGGTGAGAGCGGGCCCGGCTACCACATAGCCGCTTTACGGACGAGCGAGGAGTTCTGGGAGGGCGACGGCAGCGCACGGGAGGAGACGGAGGCGCAGTACGAGGCAGACCGGGACGGCCTCGCGCAGCGGCTGGGGGAGCGCTGGGGCCGGCCGCAGCGGTTCAGCCTGTACAGCGTGCTCGAACGGACCGTGGCGGGCGAGGACGTCGCGGAGCCGTGGGCCGGGCTCAGCGGCCACGTCCCCGACGTCCACCTGTGGCGGGCGCCGGAGACGGGCCGCTGGATCGCCCTCGGTGTGTCCCAGTGGGACAGGGAGCTGCCGTTTCAGCTGCTCGGGATAGTGACGGAGACCGACCCGCCGTGACCTGGCGCGCCCGCCGCCTCCCGCAGCCGGGCGAACTCCTCCGCCATCGTGGCCGCCGTCCAGTGCGCGTTCAGCCCGCTGGGGTTGGGCAGCACCCACACCCGGGTGTCCCCGATCGTCCGCTCCTGCGGACCGACCCGGGCCGTGCGGTCACCGAAGGCGGCCCGGTAGGCGGTCACGCCGACCACGGCCAGCCACCTCGGCCGCAGCCGCGTCACCTTCTCGGTCAGCAGCCGCCCGCCCTCGACGTACTCCTCGGCGGTCAGCTCGTCGGCCCGCGCCGTCGCCCGCGCCACCACGTTGGTGATGCCGAGGCCGTACGACAGCAACTCCCGCTGCTCGGCGGGCTTCAGCAGCCTGGGCGTGAAGCCGGACAGGTGCAGCACCGGCCAGAACCGGTTGCCGGGGCGGGCGAAGTGGTGGCCGGTCGCGGCCGTCAGCAGCCCGGGGTTGATGCCGCAGAAGAGCACGCGGAGGCCGTCCGCGACCACGTCCGGGACGAGACGGTCGCGGGCGGCCTCCAGCTCCGCCTTGGTGAAGCGCGGTGTGCGGGACGAGCGGGGTGTGCCGGTCAGAGGATCGCTCCCGGGGTGTAGCCGGCGGCCTCCGGGTGCTGCTTGACGATCTCCTCGACGCGGCCGAGGACCACACCGACCTGGTCGGCGGCGGCACCGGTGAAGGAGAGCTTGTCGGCCATCAGCGCGGCCAGCTGCTCGCGGTCGAGCGGCAGCCGCTCGTCGGCGGCGAGCTTGTCGAGCAGGTCGTTGCGCTCCGCGCCCTGTTCACGCATCGCGAGCGCGGTGGCCACGGCGTTCTCCTTGATCGCCTCGTGGGCGACCTCGCGGCCGACACCGGCCCGCACGGCCCCCATGAGCACCTTGGTGGTGGCCAGGAACGGCAGGTAGCGGTCCAGTTCACGGGCGATGACGGCCGGGAAGGCGCCGAACTCGTCCAGGACGGTCAGGAAGGTCTCCAGCAGGCCGTCGAGGGCGAAGAAGGCGTCCGGCAGCGCGACGCGGCGCACCACCGAGCAGGACACGTCGCCCTCGTTCCACTGGTCGCCCGCCAGCTCGCCGGTCATCGAGGCGTAGCCGCGCAGGACGACCATGAGGCCGTTGACGCGCTCGCAGGAGCGGGTGTTCATCTTGTGCGGCATCGCCGAGGAGCCGACCTGACCCGGCTTGAACCCCTCGGTGACCAGCTCGTGCCCGGCCATCAGCCGGATCGTCTTGGCCAGCGAGGAGGGGGCCGCCGCCAGCTGCACCAGCGCGGTGACGACCTCGTAGTCCAGCGAGCGCGGGTAGACCTGGCCGACGGAGGTGAACGCCTGCGAGAAGCCCAGGTGCCGCGCGATCCGGTTCTCCAGCTCGGCCAGCTTCGCCGCGTCCCCGCCCAGCAGGTCCAGCATGTCCTGCGCGGTGCCGACCGGACCCTTGATGCCGCGCAGCGGGTAGCGGGCCAGCAGCTCCTCCACCCGGCCGTGGGCGACGAGCAGCTCGTCGGCCGCGGTCGCGAACCGCTTGCCGAGGGTGGTGGCCTGCGCGGCCACGTTGTGCGAGCGGCCGGCCATGACCAGCTCGGCGTACTCGCCCGCGAGCTTGCCGAGGCGCGCCAGCACGGCCACCGTACGGTCGCGCATCAGCTCCAGCGAGAGCCGGATCTGCAGCTGCTCGACGTTCTCCGTGAGGTCGCGGGAGGTCATGCCCTTGTGCACGTGCTCGTGCCCGGCGAGGTCGTTGAACTCCTCGATCCGGGCCTTCACGTCGTGCCGGGTGACCTTCTCGCGCTCGGCGATCGAGGCCAGGTCGACGGTGTCGAGGACGCGCTCGTAGTCGGCGATGGCCTCGTCCGGCACCTCGATGCCGAGGTCCTTCTGGGCCCGCAGCACGGCGAGCCAGAGCCGGCGCTCCAGCTTCACCTTCTGCTCGGGCGACCAGAGCGTGGCGAGCTCGGCGGAGGCGTAGCGTCCGGCGAGGACGTTCGGGATGCGGGGCTTGGCGGGCGCAGAAGTCACGTGTCCAGAGTCTACTGGCGATTCGTGCAGGCCAGCGCCATGGGTGTGTTCGGCGGAAGCTACGAGACCCCGGTCACGTCACCGGCGCCGGCCGCTCCCGTGCCACGGCGGGCCCCCGCCGCACGGCCCCCGGGCCCGGGGCACGGGTGACACGCCCGGTCGTGCCGGAGTGGCTACGCCTGGCCCTCGTACGGCAGCAGATCCGGTCGCTTCGGCGGGAGGCCGTCGCCCGAGGACCGGCCGGTCAGGCGGCGGCCTATCCACGGGAGCAGGTGCTGCCGGGCGAACCGGGCGTCCGCGACCCGGCGTGTGACCCAGCCCGGCGGGGTGGTCGCCGCCATCGGCACGTGCCACTCGGCGTCCTCGGCGTCGTGGCCGAGCGTCTGCCACACCGCCTCGGCGACCCGGCGGTGTCCCTCCGCCGTCAGGTGCAGCCGGTCCACGTCCCACAGCCGCGGGTCGGCCAGCGCGGGCGCCCCGTACAGGTCGACCACCAGGGCGCCGTGCTTCTCGGCCAGCTCGTCCACGCAGGCGAACAGCTCCTCCATGCGCGGCCGGAACCGCTCCAGCACCGGCCCCTGACGGCCGGGGCTGCGCATCAGCACCAGCTGCTTGCAGGACGGGGCGAGCCGTTCTACCGCCTCGGTGAGCAGGCCCCGGACCCGGCCCATGTCGCACTTGGGGCGCAGGGTGTCGTTCAGCCCGCCGACCAGGGTGACGACATCGGCGTCCATGGCCGCGGCCACCGGCACCTGCTCGTCGACGATCTGCCCGATCAGCTTCCCGCGCACGGCCAGGTTGGCGTACCGGAAACCGGGCGTGCGGGCGGCCATCCGCGCGGCGAGCAGATCGGCCCAGCCACGGTAGGAGCCGTCGGGAAGCAGGTCTGACATGCCCTCGGTGAAGGAGTCGCCGACCGCGACGAGGCTGGTGTACGGGGGAGGTGTGGGGTTCGTCTGCATGGCGACAGAGATGGTATCCCGGGGCCGATACCTGCCGGTCGGTCGGCCCGCCCCACCCGTCCGGCCCAGCCGCGTCGGACAGCCGCGGGCCGGCAGCGGCGCCCCCGGGAGCCACCGCTGCCGGCCCGCGTCAGCCGCCTCAGCCCTGCACCGGCTGGCCGAACAGTTCCCGCAGCACGTCCTCCATCGTCACCAGGCCCGCCAGCCGGCCGTCGTCGCCCAGCACGGCCGCCACGTGGGTGCGGCCGCCGCGCATCGCGGTGAGGACGTCGTCCAGCGGGGTGTTCTCGCGGACGCGGGCGATGGGCCGCATGTCGCCCAGGCGGAACGCCATGTCCCGTGGTGAGGTGTCCAGCGCGTCCTTGACGTGCAGGTAGCCCACGATCCGGCGGCCGGTGTCGACCACCGGGAAGCGGGAGAACCCGGACTCGGCCGACAGCCGCTCCAGCTGTTCCGGGGTGACGCCCACGCGCGCGTAGACGACGCGTTGCAGCGGCACGACGACGTCCCGCACCGGCCGGCTGCCCAGTTCCAGCGCGTCGCGCAGCCGCTCCTGCGCACGGTCGTCGATCAGGCCGGCCTCGCTGGCGTCCTTGACGATCTCGGCCAGCTCCGCGTCCGTGAAGGTCGCCGCGACCTCGTCCTTCGCCTCCACGCGCAGCAGCTTCAGCAGCCCGTTGGCGAAGGCGTTGATCGCGAAGATCACCGGACGCAGCGCCCGGGACAGCGCGACCAGCGGCGGGCCGAGCAGCAGCGCGCTGCGCACCGGTTCGGCGAGCGCGATGTTCTTGGGCACCATCTCGCCCAGCAGCATGTGCAGATAGGTCGCGAGGGTCAGCGCGATCACGAAGGACACGACGTGACCCGCGCTCGCGGGCACGCCCACCGCGTGGAACACCGGCTCCAGCAGATGCGCGATGGCCGGCTCGGCGACCACGCCCAGGACCAGCGTGCACAGCGTGATGCCGAGCTGGGCCGCGGCCAGCAGCGCGGACACGTGCTCCAGACCCCACAGCACGCTCCGCGCGCGCCGGTCGCCCTCCTGGGCCAGTGGGTCGATCTGCGAGCGGCGCACGGAGATCAGCGCGAACTCGGCGCCGACGAAGAAGGCGTTGACGACGAGGGTCGCCAGACCGATCAGCAGCTGTACGGCGGTCATCGCGTCCCCTCCCGCGTCCCGCGGTGCCCCTCGGTCCCACGGCGTCCTTCGCCCCGGCGGCGCTCATCGGCCCCTCCGGCTCCCCGTGGCCCCCCAGCGCGATCGGGCCGTTCGTCGTCCAGCGGCGCGTGCATCAGCACCCGGGCGGCCCTGCGGCCCGAGGCGTCGACGACGTCCAGCAGCCAGCCGGCCACCTCGACGCTGTCACCGGCGGCGGGTATCCGGCCCAGCTCGGTGGCGACCAGGCCGGCCAGGGTCTCGTACGGGCCCTCCGGCACGCGCAGCCCCACGCGGGCCAGCTGGTCGGTGCGGGCGGCGCCGTCCGCCGCGTACAGGGCCCGGCCCCGCTCGTCCGCGCCCGCGGGGGCGAGGTCGGGCGTCTCGTGCGGGTCGTGCTCGTCCCGCACCTCGCCGACGACCTCCTCCACGATGTCCTCCAGGGTGGCCACCCCGGCCGTACCGCCGTACTCGTCGATGACGACGGCCATGGTGCGCCTGCCGCCGAGCCGGTCCAGCAGCCGGTCGACGGTCAGGGACTCGGGCACCAGCAGCGGCTCGCGCATCACCTGCGCGACCGTGCGGTGCCGCCGCTGGTCGGCGGGAACCGCCAGCACGTCCTTGATGTGGGCCGTGCCGACGACCGAGTCCAGGCTGCCCCGGTAGACCGGGAACCGGCTCAGGCCGGTCGCCCGGGTGGCGTTGGCCACGTCCTCGCAGGTGGCCTGGGTGTCCAGGGCGATGACCTGGACGCGCGGTGTCATCACGTTCTCCGCGGTGAGGTCGGCCAGGTTCAGCGTCCGGACGAACAGCTCGGCGGTGTCCGCCTCCAGGGCGCCCTCCTTGGCCGAGTGCCGGGCGAGCGCGGCCAGCTCCTGCGGCCCGCGCGCGGAGGCCAGCTCCTCGGCGGGCTCGATGCCGAGCCGGCGCACGAAGCGGTTGGCGGTGTTGTTCAGGTGGGTGATGAAGGGGCGGAAGGCGGCGCTGAACAGGCGCTGGGCGTTGCCGACCCGCCGGGCCATGGTCAGGGGCGAGGAGATCGCCCAGTTCTTGGGCACCAGCTCGCCGACGACCATCAGGACCACCGTCGACAGGGCCGTGCCCAGGACCAGCGCGGCCGAGCTCGCCGTGGTGGGGGACAGACCCGCCGCCTGGAACGGCCCGGCGAGCAGCTTGGCGATCGACGGCTCGGCGAGCATGCCGACCACCAGGTTGGTGACGGTGATGCCGAGCTGCGCGCCGGACAGCTGGAAGGTCAGGTTCCGTACGGCCTTCAGGGCGCCGGCGGCGCCCCGTTCGCCACGCGCGGCGGCCCGCTCCAGCTCGCCGCGTTCCACCGTGGTCAGCGAGAACTCCGCCGCCACGAAGGCGCCACAGGCCAGCGACAGCAGGATCGCCAGCAGAAGGAGGAGCACTTCGGTCATCGGTTCACCCCCGTCCCAGGATCGGACAGGGTTCGGAGGAACGCGCGGTATCGCGGACTGGGAGGCTCGCCCATGGGCGGACGCTCACAACCTTTCATAGAGGGCCGAGTGCTCCCTCCAGGGTAAAGGATGAGCAAAGAAGCGTTCCGGTCTCAGTCCGTGAGCGGTTTCACCCAGCGCCGCCACTGCTCTTGTGGCCCGTACCCGGCCGCTCCCCAGGCGTGGTGCGCGGTCTCGTTGCGCACCAGCACCATCGCGTCCGCGCGCCGCCCGCCGAGCCGTACGAACCGCTCCTCGGCGGCCTCCAGCAGCGCCGAGGCGATGCCCTGCCGTCGCCGCTGCGGGTGCACCGCGAGCCGGTACAGATGGCACCGCCAGCCGTCGAAGCCGGCGATCACCGTGCCGACCAGCTCGCCGCCCAGTTCGGCGAGGATCAGGGCCCCGGGGTCGCGGTCGGTCAGCCGCTCCACCCCGGCGCGGTCGTCACTGATGCTGGTGCCCTCCGCGGCCGTCCTCCAGAACGTGAGGACGGCGTCGAGATCGTCGGACACGGCGGCGCGCAGACGCAGATCAGTCATGCGCTCATCGTGATCGGTGCCGTCCGCGCATCGCCGCGGATTCCGTCATGCGGACGGGGCGCGCGGCCGTGGCAGGAGGGTGGTCCGCCTTGCTTCCGTGCGCCCTTGCCGCTGCTAGCGTTTCGGCGCTAGCGTCGAGGGCATGGCGAAGACCCAGCTGAACGTGCGCGTGGACGAGGGCACCGCCCGTGCCGCCCGCGAGCGCGCCCTGGCCCGCGGCATGAGCGTCAACCGCTACATCGAAGAGCTGGTCAGACAGGACGCCGGCGAGGCGGGCCGCACCTTCGTCGAGGCCGCCGCCGACTTCATGAAGCAGTACGAGGCCGTGTTCGCCGAGGAGTTCGGCGAGAGCCGCGGCACCGACCCCGGTGAAGACCGCCGCTGATCCCTTGAACGATCTCAGCATCGACCTCGCCTGGCTGCTCATGCTCGCCGAGCAGAAGACCCCGGGGGACCCGCAGGTCACCGACTGGGGCGCCCTGGTCGCCGCCGTCGCCCGGCACCGGGCCGAGATATTCGGCGTGCCCGTGTACGACACCCCGCACGCCCGCGCCGCCTCCCTGCTCCAGCTGCTGATCCACGTCCCGGCGCTGGAACGCGCCAACGCGCTGTTCGCCTCCGCGGTCGCCTACGCCTATCTGGTCGCCAGCGGCGAGAAGGTCGCCACCACACCCGAGCAGGTCCGGGACCTGGCGCGCCTGGTCAAGGACGGCTCCGCGAGCGTCGACGACATCGCGCGGGAGCTGCGCGGCTGGAGCCTGTGATCAGCGGGCCGCCGGCTCCTCCGGCCGCCAGACGACGCCGAGCGCGCAGTAGGAGGCCGGCAGCGTGGGGCCCCTCTCCGGCAGCAGTACCCGGCGGTACGGGCCGAGGCGGAAGCCCGCGGCGCGCAGAGCGGAGACCGGCTCCCGGGAGAGGTGACAGCCGCCGTTCAGCACCGGCCACAGGGTGCGGTCGAGCGCCTGCTGGGTCATCGTCATCATCCGGCTGCCGCCCCGCCCGTGCTCGAAGAACCGCACCTCGCCGCCGGGCCGGAGCACCCGCCGTACCTCGCCGAGCGTCCGCGCGACATCCCGCACGCTGCACAGGACCAGCGACAGTACGGCCGCGTCGAACGCCTCGCTCTTGACCGGCAGGGCCTCCGCCGCGCCCGGCACCACGTCGACCGGCACCTCGGCGCGCAGCGCGGACTCCAGCGCCAACTTCCTGAGCAGCGACTCCGGTTCGATCGCGACGACCTCCGCGACGGTGCCGGGATAGTGCCGGAAGTTCAGCCCGTTGCCCGCGCCGATCTCGATCACCCTCCCGGACAGCCCGGCGAGCAGCCGCTCCCGCATCCCGGCCATCCCGAGCCGGGACTCGGCGCCGACGCTGATCCGGGCGTAGGAGCGAGCGAACAGCGGATGGTGGACGGGACCCCGCGCCACCTGGCCGGAACGGGTGGACAGCAGCCGCATGGCAACCTCCCTGGACAGCACGCCCCTGGGGGGAGTGTCCCCAGACCCGCCCCGACGCACCCCACCGATGAGCCCGCGGCACGCCCGGCGCGGGCGCCCGTCACCGGGCGGAGGCTCGGCGGCGCCGCGCCGGGCAGGCCGGTGCCGGCACTGCTGCGGCGCGCCGAGGATGCCCAGGCCCGCCCCGGCACGGCTACCCCGCCGTCCTCGGCTGCCCGGTACGGCTGGGGTGCACCGTCGATGTCGGGGCCGGGCTAGGCGTCGATACCCCTCGCCGGCCTCGGCTACCGGGCACCGCTGTGGTGCGCCGCTGGCCCGAGCCGTCCGGCCGTTGCGATGCGCCGACGTCCGGTCCCGGGCTGCTCGGCACATTTGTGATGCGCCGCTGGCGTCGAGACCGGTCCGGCGGCGGTGTCCCGCCGGGCCGGTCCGTCAGGCACCGCTGGGATGCCCGCCCGTCGCCGGACCCGGTACGGCGACTGGTCTGGGCCGCCCGGCACCGGGGCGGTGTCTCGCCGACGTCCGGGCCCGGTGCGGCAGCGCTGCCCCGCCGGCCTGGGTCGCCAGGCGCCACCGTGGCGTCCCGCCGGGCCCCGATCCGGTGCGGTTACGGGGTCTGCCTTACCTGGAACGCCTCCGCGTCCCAGGTGCCGTCCAGGCGGGGGGACAGCCAGGTCGGGGCGGCTGTGCGGAACTCCGCGGGGGGCAGGGTGCCGGCGCCGGCGGGCAGCGCGCCGAGCAGGGGGGCGGCGGCGACCTCCGGCAGGTCGGCCACGTTGCAGCGGGTGGCGAGATCGGGCGTGGCAGGCCAGCTGCCGATCACCACACCGGCCAGCTCCAGCTCCCGCCGCCGTAGTTCACGTGCCGTCAGTTCCGTCACGTTGAGCGTGCCGAGCCCGGCCTGGGCGACGACCAGCACCGGCGCCCCCAGCAGCTTGGCCGCGTCGGCCAGCGTGCCGCCGGCCGCGTCGAAGCGGACGAGCAGCCCGCCCGCCCCTTCGACCAGCACCAGATCGTGCTCGGTGGCCAGCTTGGCGGCCCGCTCGGCCACCTCGTGCGGGCGCACCGGCGCCATCCCGGCCCGCCGGGCCGCCGTACCCGGCGCCAACGGCTCGGGGAAACGCGCGACTTCACCGGCCGTGACCGGCCCGGCGAGGCGCGCGACCTCGTCGGCGTCCCCGCGCTCGTCCGGCCCCAGACCCGTCTGGGCGGCCTTCAGCACGGCCACCGAGCGCCCGGCCGCGAGCGCGGCGGCGGCGACGGCGGCGGTGGTGACGGTCTTGCCGATCTCCGTGCCCGTCCCCGTGATCACCAGTACCGGCATGTCATCCCTCCCGCGCCGCGGCGCACACCGCGCGCGCGATCCGCGCCACGTCCTCGTCCGAGGTGACGTACGGCGGCATCGTATAGATCAGGTCGCGGAACGGGCGCAGCCACACGCCCTCCCGCACGGCGGCGTCCGTCGCGGCCCTCATGTCCACCGCGTGGTCGAGCTGGACGACCCCGATCGCGCCGAGGACGCGGACGTCCCGCACCCCGGGCAGGCCGAGCGCCGGCGCCAGGCCCTCCCGCAGGGCCGCCTCGATCCGCTTGACCTCGGCGAGCCAGTCCTGGCCCCGCAGCAGCTCGACGGAGGCGCAGGCCACGGCCGCGGCCAGCGGGTTGCCCATGAACGTCGGCCCGTGCGCGAGCACCGGCACCTCGCCCCGCGAGATGCCGTCGGCGACCCGCGCGGTGCACAAGGTGGCCGCCATCGTGAGGTAGCCGCCGGTCAGCGCCTTGCCCACGCACATCACGTCCGGGCTGACGGACGCGTGGTCCGCCGCGAACAGCGCGCCGGTGCGGCCGAAGCCGGTGGCGATCTCGTCGAACACCAGCAGCACGTCGTGCGCGTCGCACGCCTCGCGCAGCACCCGCAGGTAGGCGGGGGAGTGGAACCGCATCCCGCCCGCGCCCTGCACCACCGGCTCCACGATCACCGCGGCCAGCTCGTCGGCGTGCCGCGCGATCAGCTCGCGCAGGTGGTCCGCGTACGCCTCCTCGTACCCGGCGGGCGGCGCGTCCGCGAACACCTGGCGGGGCAGCACACCGGTCCACAACTGGTGCATTCCGCCCTCGGGATCGCACACGGACATCGGGTTCCAGGTGTCGCCGTGGTAGCCGCCGCGCCAGGTCAGGAGCCGCTGCTTGCCCGGCCGGCCGAGCGAGCGCCAGTACTGGAGGCACATCTTCACGGCGACCTCGACCGACACGGACCCCGAGTCGGCCAGGAAGACGTGCTCCAGACCGTCAGGCGACATGTCGACAAGGAGCTTCGCGAGCCGGACGGCGGGCTCGTGCGTGAGCCCGCCGAACATGACATGGCTCATCCGCCCGAGCTGCTCGCGCACGGCCTCGTCGAGGACCGGGTGGCGGTAGCCGTGGATGGCCGACCACCACGACGACATGCCGTCGACCAGTTCGCCGGACCCGTCCGCCAGGCGCAGCCGGACCCCGCTCGCCGCCTCCACGACGAGCGGTTCCGCGCGGCCGGGCATCGGGCCGTACGGGTGCCACACGTGCCGCCGGTCCAGTTCCAGCAGCTCCGGCACGCCGAGTTCAGGCATTGGGCGCGAGGTCCGTCCCGGCGCCCCGGCGGCGGACCGCGACCAGGTCGGTCCGCGGCTCGCCCGCCACCGCCGGCGCCGGCCCGCAGACGCCGCCGCCCTCGTGGCAGCCCCCGGTGTCCCCGCAGGCCGCGGCCTCCGCCCGGTGCTGCGGCAGCGTCACCTGGTCGGCGCCCTCCACCTCGAACCCGGCGTCCGCGATCATCTCCAGGTCGGCCTTGCCCGCCTGGCCCTCGCTGGTCAGGTAGTCGCCGAGGAAGATGGAGTTGGCCAGGTGCAGTGCCAGCGGCTGCATCGTGCGCAGATGGACCTCGCGGCCGCCCGCGATCCGGACCTCGACGTCCGGGCAGACGAACCGGACCATCGCGAGGATCCGCAGGCAGCGCTGCGGGGTGAGGTTCCACTCCTTGGCCAGCGGGGTGCCCTCGAACGGGATCAGGAAGTTCACCGGAACGGAGTCCGGGTCCAGCTCCCGCAGCGAGAACACCACGTCGACCAGGTCCTCGTCGCTCTCGCCCATGCCCGCGATCAGCCCGGAGCAGGCGGACAGACCGGCCGCGTGCGCCTTCTGCACCGTGTCTACCCGATCGGCGTACGTGTGGGTGGTGGTGATGTCCCCGTACGTGGACTCCGAGGTGTTGAGGTTGTGGTTGTACGCGTCCGCGCCGGCCTCGCGCAGCCGTTCGGCCTGGCCGTCGGAGAGAAGGCCGAGGCAGGCGCACACCTCGACGCCCTCGTTCTGCTCCTTGATGGCCTTGATGGTCTGCGAGACCCGGTCCACGTCCCGGTCCGTCGGCCCGCGTCCGCTGGCCACCAGGCAGACCCGCTTGGCGCCGCCCGCGAGGCCCGCGGCGGCGGCCTGGGAGGCCTCGTCCGGCTTGAGCCAGGTGTACTTCAGGATGTCGGCCTTGGAACCGAGCCGCTGGGAGCAGTACGAGCAGTCCTCCGGGCACAGGCCCGACTTGAGGTTCACCAGATAGTTGAGTTTCACCCGGCGCCCGAACCAGTGCCGGCGCACCTTGCCGGCCGCGGCCACCACGTCGAGCAGGTCGTCATCGGAGGTGGCCAGCACGGCGAGCGCTTCCTCGCGGGTCGGCAGCTCGCGCCGAAGCCCCTTGTCCACCAGCGTGTTCAGCAGGTCCATGAGCCCTGATCCTGTCCTACGGGACCGCCCCGGGCCAAGGAGACTTCGCACAACGGAGCACGTTCACCGTGTGGGTATTGCCACACACTGGGCGGCTGGTCGTACCGCTAGGGTCTGTCCGCTACCTACAAAAGCACCGGAGGACCCATGGCGTTCGGCTGGATCGACGAGCAGGCCGGGGCGCGCCGCCGCGCCGGGCTCGTGCGCACCCTGCGTCCGCGCCCCGCCGACACACCGCTGCTGGACCTGGCGAGCAACGACTACCTGGGCCTGACCCGCCATCCGGAGGTCGTCGAGGGAGCGGCCGGGGCCGCCCGGACCTGGGGCGGCGGCTCCACCGGTTCCCGGCTGGTCACCGGCACCACGGCCCTGCACACCGAACTGGAGCGGGCGCTGGCCGCGTTCTGCGGGTTCGAGGCCGCCCTGGTGTTCTCCTCCGGGTACGCCGCCAACCTGGCCGCCGTCACCGCGCTCGGCCCGCACGGCTCGCTGATCGTGTCCGACGCGGGCAACCACGCCTCCCTCATCGACGGCTGCCGGCTGGCCCGGGGCGAGACCCAGGTCGTCGGGCACGCCGATCCGGACGCCGTGCGCAAGGCCCTGGCCGGACACGCGGGAGACGCGATCGTCGTGTCCGACACGGTGTTCTCCGTCGACGGGGACCGGGCGCCGCTGACCGCGCTCGCCGAGGCGTGCCGGGAGCACGGCGCGGGGCTGGTCGTGGACGACGCGCACGGGCTCGGCGTGCTGGGCGACGGCGGCCGGGGCGCGCCGTACGCGGCGGGGCTCGCCGGCGCGCGGGACGTGGTCGTCACGGCCACCCTGTCCAAGTCGCTGGGCAGCCAGGGCGGGGTGGTGCTCGGTCCGGCCCGGGTGATCGACCACCTGGTCAACGCGGCCCGGACGTTCATCTTCGACACCGGCCTGGCGCCGGCCGCGGCCGGCGCCGCGCTGGCCGCGCTGCGCTTGCTGGAGCGTGAGCCCGAACGGGCGGCGCGGGCCCGGGAGGTGGCCGCGGAGCTGTACGCACGGCTGACCGCCGCGGGTCTGGACGCGGTGCGTCCGGACGCCGCGGTGGTCTCCGTGCGGGCTCCGTCCCCGGAGCGGGCGGTGCGCTGGGCGGCCGACTGCCGTGCGGCGGGCCTGGCCGTGGGCTGTTTCCGTCCTCCCTCCGTGCCCGACGGCGTCTCACGGCTGAGGCTGACCGCCCGGGCGGACCTCTCCGGGGCGGAGATCGAACGCGCTGTACGAGTCATCGGCGAAACGCGACCATGAGTCGGCGTACACGGCCGTGTGCCGCACGAGGGTGATGAACGGGTGATCGGTTCCGATCGGAGTGGCTCACCTCCGGTCAGAGCGTGAGGACGAACTCCGACCAGCTGCGGGCGGAGAAGAGCAGAGCGGGTCCGGCGGGGTTCTTCGAGTCGCGCACGGCGAGCAGTCCGGCCCCTGGGCCGGAGCGCGGCCGGGCCGTCTCCACGCAGTTGTTCGCGCCCGTGCTGTAGCTGCTGCGCAGCCAGCGCACGGCGTGCAGGTCGGTACTGGCAGGGACGTTCCGAGGCAGAGCTGACATGGTGCCTCCTTACGCGCCGTCACCTATCCCGGCGATGTAGTCCAACGATTCCTCGGGGGAAAGGGCGTGGAACTGAAGGGTGTTGAAGGCCTCGGAGTAGGCCATGAGGTCTTCTTTCCGCTCCAGGTAGAGGCTACTCGCCAACTGGTCGAGAACTACCACGTCCAGATCAGAAGTGCTCGGAAATGAGAAGATAACGAAAGGGCCAGTGAGGCCGACATGTGCCCCCGCCGCGAACGGCAGCACCTGGAGCCGTACCTGGGGCAGCCGGGCCGCCTCCATCAGCCGTTCCAACTGCCGGGCCATCACCTCCGGACCCCCGACCTCGCGGCGCAGCACCGCCTCGTCCAGTACGGCGCTCAGCACCAGCGGCGGATCGGAACGCAGCACGTCCTGCCGGGCCAGGCGCACCTCCACCAGCGTGTCCAGGCGGTCCTCGTCCAGGTCCTTCACGGCCGCACGGGTCACCGCGCGGGCGTACTCCGGTGTCTGGAGCAGCCCCGGCACCACGGTCGTCTCCAGGGTGCGCATCGCGCTCGCCTGCGACTCCAGGCTGATGAAGTCGCGGTAGGTGGGCGGCAGCACCCCGCGGTAGGCGTGCCACCAGCGCGGCCGGCCGCCCGCGTCCTCCGACCCCGCCAGCATCAGCAGCAACTCGCGCAGATGCGCGTCCCGCACCTGATAGGCGTCGAGCAGTAACCGTAGATCGGCCGGTTTCACACCGCTGGCGCCGGTCTCGATGCGGCTCACCTTCGACTGGTGCCAGCCGACCAGACGGGCGGCCTCACCGCTCGTGAGCCCCGCACCGGTGCGCAGCATGCGCAGTTCGGCGCCCAGTTTGCGGCGGCGCACTGCCGGACCGTTCTGCATGGGCTCCTCCTTACTCCTTCCGGGCCGCCCACATACGGTCTCGCGTCGCAGAGTTCACCGCTTCGAGCGACAGATATATGCATATCTTGGTGGATCGCTCCCCGTGACCGCGCGTTGGTGGCAGTCTGGCGAACAAGCACCAGTCCGGGACCGTACTCGAACCCTCCGCCACATGTCGGACCACGGCCCCGTGGGAAAGGGACGACGTCGCCATGGCAGACCACCTGGAAGCATCCGTCACTCTGCCGAGCGATCCGGCCTCGGTCTCCGCCGCCCGTTCCTACGTCGTCGGCACCCTGGCGGAGTGGGGCCTGCCGTCCGACACCGATGTCGCCGACACCGTCCGGCTCATCGTCTCCGAACTCGCTACGAACGCCGTACAGCACACCTTCGGCCAGTCACCCACCTTCACGGTCGACGTCGCGCTGCACCATGACGAACACCTGCGCATCGGCGTCACGGACAGCCATCCCCGCTTCCCGAAGAGACTGCCCGCCGCGGTCCAGCAGGACAACGGCCGCGGCATGGTCATCATCCGTTGCCTCACCGCCGAGTGCGGTGGCAGACTCCGCGTCCGCCCCACGCGCGAGGGCGGCAAGACGGTCTCGATCGAACTGCCCTGGACGGTCCCGGCGACCCCGGTACCGGCGGGCCCCCAGGAGCCGTGACCCTCCGGGCGGGGCGGGGGCGTTCCCGGCCCGGCAAGACCTCGAACTGCCGCCGGAGGGCGCGGCACCTTGCGGATCAGCGGCTGCCCGTACATCTCCACCGGCGGCAGACGCGAGCAGGCCCGGCGAGCGCGTGCCTCGGCCGGGTGATGGGCGTGGTGAGCACCGGATCTCCCTCGCCGGCCGGTCGACGTCCGCGACCGGGACGCGCACGTAGGCACCTCCGGCGGCCGGGAAGGAACCGAGCCGCAGCGCGCCGCCCGTGAGCCGGGTCAGCCATGCCGACTCGTGCCGGGGCGGACTGCTGGGAGGGCGCGGGCGGCGCGTGCCCGAGTCCCGGCGGGCGGCCCTGGTGATCGTGCCGGCCTCCGCCACGCCGGGACGCCGCCGGACTGGCCGCCATGTCGGGCGCCGGCGTCACGCGGTCGGCGCGAGCCCCCGCCCGCGCCGACGCGGCCCGCGGGCCGACGTCGCGCCCGGGCCGGGCCTGGCCCCCGCGGCGGGGACGCTTCGAGCGCGGGGCGGTGCCTATGCGCCCCGCGCTCGGCGTCTGACCGCCGGGGGCGCTTCGGGGGCCCACTCAGGCGTCGACGTGGGCTGCGGGGCGGCGTCGCGGGCGGAGCCTCGGTGCAGGCCGCTCTGGCGGTAGCCGGCGTTCGCTGCCGGTCTGGCCCGTGCCGGGGCCGAGCTGGGGCGCGAGGCGGTGCCTATGCGCCCCGAGTTCGGCGTCTGACCGCCGGGGACGCTTCGGGGGCCCACTCAGGCGTCGACAGGGGCTGCGGGCGGGCGGAGCCCCGGCGCAGGCCGCTCTGGCGGTAGCCGGCGTTCGCTGCCGGTCTGGCCCGTGCCGGGGTCGAGCCGGGGCGCGAGGCGGTGCCTACGCGCCCCGGAGCGACGTCACAGCCCCCGGAACGCTTCGGCAGCCACCCGCGCGCCGGGCGGAGCCGCGGTTCCGGGGGCTCACCCATGGCTCGCTTCGGCCGGCCCCCAGGCGCCCCGGCGGCGACGGCGGCCCTGCTGCTGGAGCCGCTCCTGGTGTGACGGCCGGGTCAGCTGACCCGGCCGTACCAGACGCTCTTCGTCCAGATCTTCTCGAGCTTCACCACGTCCCCGGTCTTCGGGGCGTGCCAGATCTTGCCGTGACCCGCGTAGATGCCGACGTGGTAGACGTACGAACCCGAGTGGAAGAAGACCAGGTCGCCCGCCTTGCGGCTTCTGGAGGAGATGTGGTGCGTCTTGTTGTACTGCTGGGCGGCGGTGCGCGGCAGCTTCTTGCCGGCCTTCTTGAAGGAGTAGAGCGTCAGCCCGGAGCAGTCGAACCGGCGCGGACCGGTGGCTCCCCATGCGTAGGGCGCGCCCTTCTTGGAGGCCGCGACCTTGAGTGCTTTCGTCGCCATCGTCGCGGCGGAGGCGTCGGTGGCGAAACCGGGCAACGCGATCGAGCCGCCCACGGCGGCGAGGGTCAGAGCCGAGGCCGTGCCGGCCCGGGCCATCAGCGACGGGACACGATTGAGCGCAGTCATGCGCAACCCTTCGTCAGCCGCCTGTGAAGGATGACCTGTCGGATTCGGGCTGGCGAAGTTGCCCGGCCGCGTTGCCACGGCTTCACCCCAAGGGTCACCCGGAGCCGACGACCGTCCGTTGCGTACGGACGAACATCCGTTCCGGCGACCCGTCTTGCTTGGGTCCTCCACTCCTGCCGATCCACTCCGTCGACCGGTCATCCGGGCGGCGGCAGGATTCGGCGTCCGCCCGGATCGCCCCGCCGCGGTGGCGGGGGCTTGTCGTCAGACACGGATCTTGGCTCACGACTGTCCGAAAATCCCAACGGAATCGGGGATTTGTGGCGTTACTCACCACTCACCCGTTCGGGTGGACACTGCTCTGTTCGAGCGTCCGTCAGAACCCGGACGTAGCCCCCGACCTGGGGCGAAGCGGCTCCCGGCGGCCACCGCGGTGGCGCCTGGCGCAACTCGGGAGGCCCGGAAAAGGATCTGGAAGTACACCGGTCGGCGGTACGTCGTTCGGGCCGTTTCAAGTCCCGTCCGAACGACGCGTGTCGACGCGCCGGGCCGGCCGGACCGGCGGGGCGTCCGCGTCAGCCGACGCCGTCCGGCGGGAGCGCGACGCGAGCGGCCCGGCGCTCACCGTCCAGCACCCGCAACGCCCGTGCCAGCGTGTCCCCGTGCAGCTCCGTCTCGCCCCGCTGGTGCATCAGCGCGAGCGCGTCCCGCAGCTCTGCCGCCTTGCGCACCAGCGCCTGGGCCGCACGCAGCCCGCGGTAGGTGTCCCCGGGCCGGGCCGGGTTGATGCGGCCCAGCAGGTCGACCGCCTCCAGGTAACGGTCGATCAAGTCGCCCTCGGCGCGGGTCAGTGCGGGCAGGGGCGGCAGGTCCGGCTGCATGGGCGGCTCACCTCGCGTCCGGTGCGCCGGGCGTGTCCCGGCGGCTCGGCACGATGCCGTCCACCAGGCCGTAGGCGACCGCCCCGGCGGCGTCCAGGATCAGGTCGCGCTCCAGGTCCTCGTGGACCTGCCCGGCCGTGCGCCCCGTGTGCCGCGCGAGCATCTCCGCGAGCGTCGCCCGGATCCGGGTCAGCTCCTCCGCCTGGATGAGCAGGTCGCTGGGCTGTCCGCGCACCGGCTCGGGCAGCGCGGGCTGCTCCAGCACCATGCGGGCGCCGGGCAGCGTGAACCTCTTGCCCGGGGTGCCGGCCGCGAGCAGCACCGCGGCCGAGGCGGAGGCCTGGCCCAGGCAGTAGGTCGCCACGTCGCAGCCGACGTAGCGCATCACGTCGTAGATCGCCGTCATGGCGTCGAACGAGCCGCCCGGGGAGTTGACGTACAGCGTGATGTCCCGGTCCGGCGCCGCGTGCTCCAGGTACATCAGCTGCGCGGTCACGTCGTTGGCCGCCGCGGTGTCGACCTGCGTGCCGAGGAAGACGATCCGGTCCTCGAAGAGCTTCGCGTACGGATCGAGGGTGCGCACGGCGCTCCCGGTGCGTTCGGTGAACTCGGGCAGGACATGGCGGGCGGACGGTCGGGACATGGACGTACCCCTCCTCGTGACGAGGCCTCGATGGGCTCGACTTCTGTAAAAAATGTACAGGACGTACGTGACGTTATGATGGGGGTATGGCCTACGAGATTCCGGTGACGCAAGCCAGGGCTGAACTCGCCGACCTGATCAACCGCGTGGTGTACGGCGGTGAGCGCGTCGTCGTGACCCGGCACGGCAAGCCGCTGGTCGCGCTGGTCTCGGCCGCCGACCTGGAACGGCTGGACGCCCTGGACGAGCCGGCCGAGGAGCAGATCATCAGCTCCGTCTCCGGGGTCCACGAGGCCGGTTCCGCCCCCCGCGAACAGCGGCGCTTCGGGATCGCGGCGGAGCACCGCCGGCCGGGCGCTCCCTGAGCCCCGCGTCCCCGCGGGAGCCCATCGGCCGGTCATGGGCCGGCCAAGGTCTGGTTAACGTCGTTGAAACTCCGGCGTTCTACCCTGCCCATCCACGCCACCAGGGGTTTTTCTGCCCCGGATTGACGAAACTCCGGCAATTTGTCTGTGTGTTACATCTGTCCCCGTCGTGGTGGCCGCGGCGACCGGACCCCGCACGGTCCGGAGCAAGGACTGTGAGGTGGGACGTGCAACTGACCCCGCACGAGCAAGAGAGGCTGCTGATCCATGTGGCGGCCGACGTGGCCGAGAAGCGCCGGGCCCGGGGGCTCAGGCTCAACCACCCGGAAGCGGTCGCCCTCATCACGTCGCACGTCCTGGAGGGCGCGCGGGACGGCCGCACCGTCGCCGAGCTGATGTCCTCCGGCCGCAAGATCCTGACCAGGGACGACGTGATGGACGGGGTCGCCGAGATGATCCACGACGTCCAGGTGGAGGCCACCTTCCCGGACGGCACCAAGCTCGTCACCGTCCACGAGCCGATCGTCTGAGGAGCCGCGATGATTCCCGGAGAGATCCTGTTCGCGGACGACCCCGTCGTGTGCAACGCGGGCCGCGAGGTCACCCGGCTGACCGTCCTCAACGCCGCCGACCGGCCGGTCCAGGTCGGCTCCCACTACCACTTCGCCGAGGCCAACCCCGGTCTGGAGTTCGACCGCGCCGCCGCCCGCGGCAAGCGGCTCAACGTCGCCGCCGGAACCGCCGTCCGCTTCGAGCCCGGCATCCCCGTGGCGGTCGAGCTCGTGCCCCTGGCCGGCGCCCGGATCGTGCCGGGGCTGCGCGGGGAGACCGGAGGCGCCCTCGATGCCTGAGATCTCCCGCGCCGCCTACGCCGACCTGTTCGGCCCCACGACCGGCGACCGCATCCGGCTCGCCGACACCGACCTGCTCATCGAGATCGAGGAGGACCGCTGCGGCGGCCCCGGCGGCTCCGGGGACGAGGCGGTCTTCGGCGGCGGCAAGGTCATCCGCGAGTCCATGGGCCAGTCCCGCGCCACCCGCGCCGAGGGCACCCCCGACACCGTGATCACCGGCGCCGTCGTCGTCGACCACTGGGGCGTCGTCAAGGCCGACGTCGGCATCCGCGACGGCCGGATCACCGCCCTCGGCAAGGCCGGCAACCCGGACACCATGGACGGCGTCCACCCGGACCTCGTCATCGGCCCCGAGACCGAGATCATCGCCGGCAACGGGCGCATCCTGACCGCCGGCGCCATCGACGCGCACGTCCACTTCATCTGCCCGCAGGTGGCCGACGAGGCGCTGGCCTCCGGCGTCACCACCCTGGTCGGCGGCGGCACCGGACCCGCCGAGGGCTCCAAGGCCACCACGGTCACCCCCGGCCCCTGGCACCTGGCCCGGATGCTGGAGGCGATGGAGGCCTACCCCGTCAACGTCGGCTTCCTCGGCAAGGGCAACACCGTCAGCCACGAGGCGATGCTCTCCCAGATCCGCGGCGGCGCCGTCGGTCTCAAGCTGCACGAGGACTGGGGCTCCACGCCCGCCGTCATCGACGCGGCGCTCACGGTGGCCGACCGCACCGGCATCCAGGTCGCCATTCACACCGACACGCTGAACGAGGCCGGGTTCGTCGGCGACACCCTCGCCGCCATCGGGGGCCGGGGCATCCACTCGTACCACACCGAGGGCGCCGGCGGCGGCCACGCCCCGGACATCATGACGGTCGTCTCGCAGCCGAACGTCCTGCCCAGTTCCACCAACCCGACCCGGCCCTTCACCGTCAACACGACCGAGGAACACCTCGACATGCTGATGGTGTGCCACCACCTGAACCCGGCCGTCCCCGAGGACCTGGCGTTCGCCGAGTCCCGGATCCGGCCCTCCACCATCGGCGCGGAGGACATCCTCCACGACCTCGGCGCGATCTCGATCATCTCCTCCGACTCCCAGGCGATGGGGCGCGTGGGCGAGGTGATCCTGCGCACCTGGCAGACGGCCCACGTCATGAAGCGCCGGCGCGGCGCCCTGCCGGGCGACGGCCGCGCCGACAACCACCGGGTCCGGCGCTATGTGGCCAAGTACACGATCAACCCCGCGCTCGCCCAGGGCCTCGCCGCCGAGACCGGCTCCGTCGAGACCGGCAAACTCGCCGACCTGGTGCTGTGGGAACCCGCCTTCTTCGGGGTCAAGCCGCTCCTCGTCATCAAGGGCGGGCAGATCGCGTACGCGCAGATGGGCGACGCCAACGCCTCCATCCCCACCCCGCAGCCGATCCTGCCCCGCCCGATGTACGGCGCCATCGGCCGGGCGCCCGCCGCCAACTCCGTCAACTTCGTGTCGGACCTGGCGATCGAGGACGGGCTGCCGGAACGGCTGGGGCTCGGCAAGCGGTTCGCGGCGATCCGGTCCACGCGCGCGGTCACCAAGGCCGACATGCGGGAGAACGACGCCCGGCCGGACGTCCGGATCGACCCCGACAGCTTCGCCGTGCACATCGACGGCGAACTCGTCGAGGCCGCCCCGGCCGCCGAACTGCCCATGGCCCAGCGCTACTTCCTCTTCTGATGTCCAGGGCAGCACTGCTCGTCCTGGCCGACGGCCGCTTCCCCGCCGGAGGGCACGCGCACTCCGGCGGGGCGGAGGCCGCCGTCAGGGCGGGCCGCGTCACCGACGCGCCGAGCCTGGAGGAGTTCTGCCGGGGCCGGCTGCACACCGCCGGGCTGGTCGCGGCGGCACTGGCGGCGGCGGCCGTCCTCGGCACCGACCCGGGCGAGCTGGACGCGGCGGCCGACGCGCGTACGCCGTCCCCGGCCCTGCGGGCCGCCGCGCGACGCCTCGGCCGGCAGCTGCTGCGGGCCGCCAGGGCGACCTGGCCGTCCGCCGAACTGGACGCCGTGGCCCGCCGGTTCCCCAAGGGCGCCCACCAGCCCGTCGTACTCGGCCTCGCCGCCCGGGCGGCCGGGCTCGCTCCCGGGGACGCGGCCCACTGCGCGGTGTACGAGAGCGTGAGCGGACCGGCGACGGCCACCGTGCGGCTGCTCAGCCTCGACCCGTTCGACGCGACCGGCGTCCTCGCCCGGCTGGCCCCCGAGCTGGACCGCGTTGCGGACTGTGCCGTGGAGGCGGCGCGGAGGGCGGCCGACGAGGGGGCCGACACGCTGCCCGCGGCCTCCGCACCCCTGCTGGAGGTGGACGCGCAGTGGCACGCGGGCTGGCCCGTGCGGCTGTTCGCGTCATGAGTCCGCCCACCCGCACGCGCGACGCGCCCGGCCGAGAACCCACCGATCACAGGAGCCGTACATGCACCTCGACCACGCCCACCCCGCCCCCGCCGCCCTCAGCGCGGACGCGCGCCGCCCCGACGGGACCCGCCGCGCCCTGCGGATCGGCCTCGGCGGCCCGGTCGGCTCGGGCAAGACCGCCACCGTCGCCGCCCTCTGCCGGGCGCTGCGCGACGAATTGTCGCTCGCCGTCGTCACCAACGACATCTACACCCGCGAGGACGCCGAGTTCCTGCTCCGGGAGGCCGTGCTGCCGCCCGAGCGGATCACCGCCGTCGAGACGGGCGCCTGCCCGCACACCGCGATCCGCGACGACATCTCCGCCAACCTCGAAGCGGTGGAGGACCTGGAGGACGCGGTCGGCCCCCTGGACCTGATCCTCGTCGAGTCCGGCGGCGACAACCTCACCGCCACGTTCTCCAAGGGGCTCGTGGACGCCCAGGTCTTCGTGATCGACGTGGCCGGCGGCGACGACATCCCGCGCAAGGGCGGACCCGGCGTCACCACCGCCGACCTCCTCGTCGTCAACAAGACCGACCTCGCCCCGCACGTCGGCTCCGACCTCGCCCGGATGGCCGCCGACGCCAAGGCACAGCGGGGCGAACTCCCCGTCGTCTTCCAGTCGTTGCGCGGCGAGACGGGTGTCGCCGACGTGGCCGCCTGGGTCCGTGAGCGGCTCGCCGCGTGGGCGGCGTGACCGTCACCGGGGTCCGGGGACGCGTCCGGATCGTCGCCCGTGCCGACGGCCGCGGCGGGACGGCCCTGCCCGTCCTGGACGGCGAGGGCCCCCTGGCGCCGCGCCGCACCCGGTCGGCCGGAGCCGAGGCGAGGGTCATGGTCGTCGGCGCCATGAGCGGGCCGCTCGGCGGTGACCGCTTCACCCTGGACGCACGGGTGGAGGAGGGCGCCCGGCTGTACGTCGGGTCGTCCGCCGCCACCCTCGCCCTGCCGGGCCAGGCCAAGGACGAGGCCCGCTACGACGTCCGGCTGGAGGTGGCCGCCGGTGCCGAACTGCACTGGCTGCCCGAGCAGTTGATCTCCGCGGGCGGCAGCGACCTGCGCGTCACCACCCGGGCCGACCTCGCCGCCGGCGCCCGGTTCGTGCTGCGCGAGGAGCAGGTGCTGGGGCGGGCCGGGGAGGCGCCCGGACGCCTCACCAGCCGGCTCACCGTACGGGTCGCGGAGCGGACCGTACTGGACCAGGAACTGGCCTGCGGACCCGGCGCACCGGGCGGCTGGGACGGGCCGGCCGTGCTGTCGGGGCGCCGTGCCGTGGGGCAGCTCGTCGTCGTCCGACCCGAGTTCGCCGAAGCCCCGGTGGCCGCGCGGATGCTGGGGGAGCACGCCTCGCTGGTACCCCTGGCCGGGCCCGCCGCCCTTGTCACCGCCGTCGCGCCGGACGCGCTGCGACTGCGCGGGCTCCTGGACGAGGCACTGGCCGAGCTCGGCTGAGGCATCCGGGCCGTCCGGTGAAGCCGTCGGGCCGCCCGAGGGACCGAACATGATCGTCCGGTTATCGGATTGGTAAAGATAGGTGACGACCCCTGTTCTCAGCCGACTCACAGCCGAGAGGATCCCCGCCTGACAACTCGCAGCGAGGTACGGGGAGGGGCCCCACTTGAGGGAGAACAGACCGAAGAGCCGCCTGCTGGCACTCGGTTCCGCTGGAGCACTCGTCACCGCCACCCTGATCGCCGGCGTGGTCTCGGCTCCCACGGCCGGCGCCACCGGCAGGCCCGCGCAGGACCGGGAGGCCAAGGGCGCCGAGATCGCCGCCGCCCGGGCCGCCAAGACGGGCATCGACTGGCAGGACTGTCCGGCCGACTGGGGGCTGGAGAAGCCCATCCAGTGCGGCTGGGTCAGCGTGCCGCTCGACTACGCCCACCCCTACGGCAAGCAGATCAAGCTCGCCGTGGACCGCATCGGCAACACCGGCACCAAGAAGGAGCGCCAGGGCGCGCTGGTCTACAACCCGGGCGGCCCCGGCGGCTCCGGTCTGCGCTTCCCGCGCCGGGTCACCACCAAGGCCCCGGTGTGGGCGAACGTGGCCAAGGCCTACGACTTCGTCGGGTTCGACCCGCGCGGCGTCGGCCACTCCGCGCCCATCTCCTGTATCGACCCGCAGGAGTCCGTCAAGGCACCCAAGATGGACCCGGTGCCCGACACCGAGGCCGACAAGACCGCGCAGCGCAAGCTGGCCCGCGAGTACGCGGAGGGCTGCGCAGAGCGCAGCGGCGCGATGCTGCCGCACATGACCACGCCGAACACCGCCCGCGACCTCGACGTCATCCGGGCCGCGCTGGGCGAGAAGAAGCTCAACTACCTCGGCGTCTCCTACGGCA
The DNA here is from genome assembly GCF_055581365.1 of Streptomyces sp. NPDC031445. NCBI lineage: Bacteria > Bacillati > Actinomycetota > Actinomycetes > Kitasatosporales > Streptomycetaceae > Streptomyces > Streptomyces sp. NPDC031445. Next base: position 46,968 of record NZ_JBVIJO010000018.1, on the reverse strand, counting down.
CCTACCTGGGCGCCGTCTACGGCACGCTCTTCCCGGGCCACGTCCGCCGCATGATCGTCGACAGCGTGGTCAACCCCTCCCGCGAGAAGATCTGGTACGAGGCCAACCTCGACCAGGACGTCGCCTTCGAGGGCCGCTGGAAGGACTGGCAGGACTGGGTCGCCGCCAACGACGCCGCCTTCCACCTCGGCACCACCCGCGCCGCCGTCCAGGACAAGTGGCTCCAGCTGCGCGCCACCGCCAAGAAGAGCCCGATCGGCGGGGTCGTCGGCCCGGCCGAGCTGATCTCCTTCTTCCAGGGCGCGCCGTACTACGACTCCTCCTGGGTGCCGGTCGCCACCGTGTTCAGCAAGTACTTCGCCGGTGACACCCAGGCGCTGGTCGACGCCGCCGCCCCCGACCTGTCGGACACGGCCGGCAACATCAGCGCGGAGAACGGCAACGCCGTCTACACCGCCGTCGAGTGCGCCGACGCCAAGTGGCCCACCAGCTGGCAGAAGTGGAACCGGGACAACACCCGGCTCAACAAGGACTACCCGTTCCTGACCTGGGCCAACGCCTGGATGAACCTGCCCTGTGCCACATGGCCGGCCAAGCAGCACACCCCGGTCGAGGTCAGGACGCACCAGGGACTGCCGAAGGTCCTGATCGTGCAGTCCACGCGGGACGCCGCCACTCCGTACGCGGGCGCCGTCGAACTGCACAAGCGCTTCAAGGGCTCCCGCCTGATCACCGAGAAGAACGCGGGCTCCCACGGCGTGACCAGCCTGGTCAACCCGTGCATCAACCAGCGCGTCGACGCCTACCTGCTCGACGGCACGCTGGACGGCAAGGACGTGACCTGCGCGCCGCACGCCACGCCCAAGCCGTGACCGCACCGGCACGGTGACGAGGGGCGGCCGGACCTTCCCGGCCGCCCCTCTCCCACGCGGCCCTCCCGCCCGGCCGCCCTCCCGTACGGTGGCTAAGCCGTGCGCCAGGCGTCCTCCGCCGCGTAGTCGAACAGGTCCGGGTACGCCTGGGCGAGCACCGGGAAGGCCTCCCGCCAGTCCCGGCCGCGCAGCGCCCCGGTCAGCCACTCCACCGTCTCCGGCAGGCTCTCGGCGTACGACACCACCGGCTTGTAGCCCACCTCCCGCTCGGCGGCGGACATGTCGAACACCAGCGGTCCCGGCACCGACCACGGGGTCGCGCCCACCGAGCCCTCGGGCGGCCCGTCGAGGTAGGTGGTCCGGGTCTCCACCCCCATCACGGCGTCGATCGCGGCACCGATCCCGGCGACCGTCGGCGCCTGGCCGTCACAGGCGTTGAGCACCCGGGAGCCCGGCCGGGCCGCCGCCAGCCGCACCAGTTCGGCGATGTTCCGGACACTCGCCGGATGGAACCGGCTCTCGCCCCGGTACGCCAGCACCCGCTCGCGCCGCCCGTCCAGGTTCCGCCGCACGAAGTACAACTCGCGCGGCAGCGCGCTGTACGGCCCGTGCACCGCGCCCGCCCGCAGCACGGTGACCGGCAGCCCGGCGCCGGGAGCGAGGAGTTCCCGTTCCAGCGCGGCCTTGCGGGTGCTGTAGGTGGCCTCGCCCGGAGCGACCGTCGGCTGGGTCTCGGGAACCGGCACCGGGTAGCCGGGGAAGCCGTCCGGCTCGCCCATCGTGTCGAAGCCCCGTCCCGCGCCGTCCTCGTACACGGACACGCTGGAGATCACCACCGCCGATCCGATCCGGCCCGCGAGCCCCGTCACCTGCCGTGCGTGCCCGGCGCCGTAGGCGACCACGTCGACCAGCAGGTCGCAGCCGTCGCCCACCACCGCGGCCAGGGCCGTGCCGTCGGCGCGGTCCAGCCGTACCGTCCGCACCCCCTCGTCCCACGCCGCGTCCCGGCCGCCGCCGCGTGAGGCGGCCGTCACCGCCCAGCCGTCCCGCGCCAGCGCCTCCACCACCGGACGCCCGATCTGCCCGCTCGCCCCGATCACTACAGCTGTCTTCATACGCCGAGCCTAGGCATCCGGACCCGGCCCGCCACCGTCCTTCTGCCGACAGCAGAGGTCAACTGAGCGGCGCCCGCGGGAACCTGCGCCGCGCGCTCTGCTCCGCCGCCTGCCGCTCCTTGACGACGGCCGCGTACTCGTCGACGTACTCCTGCCCGGACAGCGCCAGGATGGCGTAGACGATCTCGTCGGTGACCGCCCGCAGCACGGTCTTCTGGTGCTCCATGCCGGCGTAGCGCGAGAAGTCCAGGGGCTCGCCGAAGCGGATGGTCACCGGGTGGAGCCTGGGGACGACCTTCCCGGGCGGCTGTGCCTCGAACGTGCCGATCATCGCGCACGGCACCACCGGGACGCCTGCCGTGAGGGCCATCACGGCGACCCCGACCTTGCCCTTGTAGAGCCTGCCGTCGTGCGACCGGGTGCCCTCCGGGTAGATGCCGAGCAGTTCCCCCCTGCGCAGCACCCCGAGCCCCTCACGGATCGCGGCCTGCCCCGCCTCCTTGCCGGAGCGGTCCACCGGGATCTGCCCGGCGCTGCGGAAGAAGAACGCGGTGAGCCGGCCCTTCACGCCGGGACCCGTGAAGTACTCCGCCTTGGCGAGGAAGGTGATGCGGCGCTTCAGTATCGCCGGCATCAGGAAGTGGTCGGAGAACGACAGGTGGTTCCCGGCGATGATCGCCGGACCCGAGGCGGGCACGTGCTCCAGACCCTCGATCCGGGGCCGGAAGACCACCCGGAGCAGCGGGCCGAGGACCACGTACTTGAGCAGGTAGTAGAACACGGCTCGCTCCTCACTCTGCCGGTTCCCCTTCGAACCGGCGTTTCCCCAGGTCGACCCGGGATCGGCGGGCATGGGCCGACGTGCGCCTGCCGTCATCTGTAGCCATGTTCAGGGGGTCTTATGCTGGCCCGTTGCCGAATCGGCTGATGGCCGGTCAGAACCGGGGACTCCATGGACCGGCGGCCCCGGACGGCGGCTGCCGTCGACGGGAGGCAGGGTGGTCCCGAGGCCGCGGCGGCCGACGCCGGATCGTCCGTTCCGGGCGGCCCTGCAAAGGTGCGTGTGCGCGCCGGGTCAGCCGATGCTCACGCTGGCCGGGGAGGAGGAGCTGACGGCACGGGCGCACCCGCGCGACGCGGCCCTTCCGAAGGCTGACCTGACGGCCCGGCGCGCCCGCTGCCTCTCGGGCGGCCGCCCGCACCGCTCGCCCGAGCCGCCCCGCACCACGGGAACCCGGCGTGCCCCCGCACGCCGGCCGCATCCGGCCCTCGTACGATGTCCCCGATGACCGGCACCCGAGCACACGCCCCGCGACCGCCCCAGCGGCGGCACCGCGGGCTGCTCGTGCTCGCCCTGCTGGCAGGGCTGTTCGGGATGCACGCGCTGGCGCCCGGCGGGGGCATGGCTCACGCCGGACACCCCGGGCACGCCCGGGCCGGGTACGGCGCGGTCGCCGTGAGCGCGCCGGACGACTGCCCGGACGCCGCCGGGCACTGCGGCGGCGAGCGGCTGCACCACGCCGACCCGAGCTGTGCCTCGGGCGCCCTCGACGGCGGGCCCCGGCTGCCCGTGCCGGCCGCCGGCCCGGTGGCCGTCGTCGCACCGGCCGCCTGTCCGCGCCCCGGTCCGGCCACCGCGCCGGACGGCGCCCGTGCCCCGCCCGATCTGGCGGAACTCCAACTCCTGCGGATCTAGAGCCGCCCCGGCCGCCGCCTGCCCCGGCGCAGGCGCCGCGGTCGTGTCCACGCGTGCCCGACATCCCTTCAGAAACAGCAGGAGTTACCCGCATGACCATCCCTACCCTGACGCGCCGCGCCGCCCTGGCCGCGGTCGCCGTGACCGGCGTCCTCGTCCTGGCCGCCTGCGGCGGCGACAATGACGGCGCGGGTGGCGGCCACACCGGCCACGGCCCCTCCGCCACCGCGAGCGCGCCGGCCGCTCCCGGCGCGTCGGCCACCGCGCACAACGCCCAGGACGTCTCCTTCGCGCAGGGCATGATCCCGCACCACCGGCAGGCCCTGGAGATGGCGAAGCTCGCCGGCGGCCGGGCCTCCTCGGCGCGGGTGAAGGACCTGGCCTCGCGCATCGAGAAGGCGCAGGACCCGGAGATCCGCACCATGACCGGCTGGCTGACGTCCTGGGGCGAGCAGGTCCCCATGGCCGGCATGGACCACCCCGGCCACTCCGGGATGTCCGGCATGTCCGGCATGATGAGCGAGGCCGACATGACGGCCCTGGAGAAGGCCACCGGCAAGGACTTCGACACCAAGTTCCTGTCGATGATGGTCGACCACCACACGGGCGCCGTCGAGATGGCCACCGCCGAGAAGGAGAAGGGCCGGTACGGCCCCGCCAAGACCATGGCGGACGCCATCGTCACCGCGCAGAGCGCCGAGATCAAGGAGATGAGGCAGCTCCTCGGCACGGAGTGACGGCACGGCGGGCGGGGAGCGGTTCCGGCACCGGTCCCCGCCCGCCGCTCAGGCCAGCACCTTCTCCAGGGCCGCCAGCGCCGACCGCAGCTCCTCCGCGGTGATCGTCAGCGGCGGCGCCAGCCGGATCGTGGACCCGTGGGTGTCCTTGACCAGGACCCCCTCGCGCATCAGGCGCTCGCTGATCTCCCGGCCGGTGCCGAGGGAGGGGTCGACGTCCACGCCGGCCCACAGCCCGCGCGAGCGGAAACCGGTCACGCCCTTGCCGGTCAGCTCGGTCAGCCCGTCCCGCAGGACCACACCCAGCTCGGCCGCCCGGCGCTGGAACTCACCGGTCTCCAGCAGCTCGACCACGGCCGTGCCGACCGCCGCGGCGAGCGGATTGCCGCCGAACGTCGAACCGTGCTCGCCCGGGTGCAGCACCCCCAGCACCTCGCGCCGGGCCACCACCGCCGACACCGGCACGATGCCGCCGCCGAGCGCCTTGCCGAGCAGCAGCACGTCCGGCACGACGTCCTCGTGCTCGACGGCGAGGGTGCGGCCCGTCCGGCCGAGGCCCGACTGGATCTCGTCCGCGATGAACAGACAGCCCGCGCGGCGGGTCAGCTCCCGCACCCCGGCGAGGTAGCCGTCGTCCGGGACGATCACCCCGGCCTCGCCCTGGATCGGCTCGATCAGCACCGCGGCCGTCGTGTCGTCGACGGCCGCCTCCAGCGCGGCCAGGTCGTTGTACGGCACGATCCGGAAACCGGGCGTGAACGGTCCGAAACCGGCCCGGGCCGTCTCGTCCGTGGAGAAGCTGACGATGGTCGTCGTACGGCCGTGGAAGTTCTCCGCCGCGACCACGATCGTCGCCTGTCCGGCCGGGACGCCCTTCACGTCGTACGCCCACTTGCGGGCCACCTTGATCCCGCTCTCCACCGCCTCCGCGCCGGTGTTCATCGGCAGCACCATGTCCAGGCCGGTCAGCCCCGCGAGCCGCTCGGCGAAGGAGGCCAGCCGGTCGTTGTGGAAGGCGCGGGAGGTGAGGGTCAGCCGGTCGAGCTGGCGGTGCGCCGCCTCGATCAGGGCCGGGTGGCGGTGGCCGAAATTGAGGGCCGAGTAGCCGGCCAGCATGTCGAGGTAGCGGTTGCCCTCGACGTCCTCCACCCAGGTGCCCTCGGCACGGGCCACCACCACGGGCAGCGGATGGTAGTTGTGCGCGAGAACCGGCTCCTCCGCGCGGATCAGGTCGTCGGACGTGCGGGTGCGCGCGGGTGCGGTCATCAGCGGATCTCCTGGGTGCAGCACTTGATGCCGCCGCCGGCCTTGTGGAACTCGGACAGGTCGACGGGGACGGGGACGTAGCCGTGGCCGGCCAGACGCTCGGCGAGCGCCTCGGCCCGGGGTGCGATGAAGACGTTACGGCCGTCGGAGACGGAATTCAGGCCGAAGGCCATCGCGTCCTCGCGGGTGGCGAGCACCGCGTTCGGGTACAGGCGCTTGAGGACCTCCCGGCTGCCCGGCGAGAAGGCCTCCGGGTAGTAGCAGACGTTGTCGTCGTCGAGGACGAACAGCGCCGTGTCCAGGTGGTAGAAGTACGGGTCGACCAGGGTCAGGCCGATCACCGGGTGGCCGAGGAACTCCTGCGCCTCCCGGTGCGCCTCGCGCGTCGTGCGGAACCCGGTGCCGGCGAGCACGTACCGGCCCGTCCACACCAGGTCGCCCTCGCCCTCGGTCACCGACTCGGGCCGGTGGACGTCGTAGCCGGCCGCCTTGAACCAGGTGTCGTAGTGCACCGACTCGGGGCGGCGCTCCGGGGCGTGGAACAGGGAGCCGAAGACCCGGCCGCCGACGACGAAGGCCGCGTTGGCGGCGAACACCATGTCCGGCAGGCCGGGGACCGGCTCGACGGAGTCCACGGTGTGGCCGTGGTCGCGGTAGGCGCGGATCAGGTGCTGCCACTGCTCCTGGGCCAGGTCGACGTCGACGGGCTTGTCGGGATGCATCCAGGGGTTGATCGCGTACTGGACGGCGAAGTGCCTGGGTTCACAGACCAGGAACCGCCGGGAACGCGGCACACGAGTTGCGGTCACAGAGGGTTTCCTCCGCTTTCCTGTGTGTCACTGAGGGGTGACACCACGGTAGGAAGAGAGGAAGACGGACGACAAGCGCGAAAAGCTGCGCGGACAGGCAGGATCGCTGCGTTGTTGCCGGGGCGCACGCACGACTCATGCGCGCCGGTCCGGTCACTCGGGCGCCGCGTAGGTGGCGCCCGCTTCCGGGCTTTCCGGGAGCAGGTGGGACAGCACCATCACGCTGATCGTCTTCCGGATGAACGGCTCGGCGCGGATCCGCTCCAGCACCTCCTCGAAGTGCTCCACGTCCCGGGCGCGCACGTGCAGCAGCGCGTCGGCGCCACCGGTCACCGTCATGGCCGCCGCGATCTCCGGGTGGTTGCGGACGACCTCCGCCAGCCGCCGGGGCGGGGCCGCGCCCTCGCAGTACACCTCGACGTACGCCTCCGTCCGCCAGCCCAGCGCGGACGGCTTGACCGTCGCCGTGAAGCCGGTGATCACCCCGGTCTCCCGCAGCCGGTCCACCCGCCGCTTGACCGCGGTGGCGGACAGCCCGATCGCGGCTCCGATCTCGGCGAAGCTGGTGCGCGCGTTCGTCATGAGCGCGATGATGATCCGGCGGTCCAGCTCGTCGAACGAGGGCGTCCTGCTGTTCATGCGGGCACTGTAGCCAGCCCCGCCCGCCCCGCGCGGCTCACGGCTGGGTGACCACCAGGGCGAGCGTCAGCAGCCCCAGCACCACCCATCCGAACCACAGCCAGCCGTTGCTGCCGAGCGCGACCGTGTAGGCGGTCACGACGACCAGCCCGCCGACCGTGAGCGCCCCCATCGTCCTGGTGGAACCGTTCGTGGAACCGGGCATCGCGACACCCTCCTCATGGTCCGTCCACGACCATGGTGCCCCGGTTCGGGCCGGGAGGGGATAGGTGCGGCCGGCTCCGGCGAGCGGTGCGGCCCTCCCTCGTGCGCGGTGTGGCTAGCTTTCGCGCGCGTTCAGGGAGGCCAGATAGGCGTTGTACGCCGCCAGCTCCTTGTCGCCGTCCCGGTCGGCGGCCCGGTCCTCGCGCTTGGCCTGCCGCTGCTCGGAGCGGTACCACTGGAACAGCAGCGCGATCAGCACCAGCACCGACGGGATCTCGCTGAACGCCCAGGCGATGCCGCCCGCCGCGCTCTGGTCGGACAGCGCGTCGATGCCCAGCGACGCGGGCGGGTGCTGGAAGGTCTCCACCATCGGCGTCGACGCCATCATCAGCGCGATGCCGAAGAACGCGTGGAACGGCATGCCCGCGAACAGCTCCAGCATCCGCATCAGGTGGCCCGGCCGGTGCGGGCCCGGGTCGACACCGATGATCGGCCAGAAGAACACGACACCGACCGCGAGGAAGTGCACCATCATCGCGACGTGCCCGGTCTTGGAGCCCATCAGGAAGTCGAACAGCGGGCTGAAGTAGAGGGCGTACAGGCTCGCGATGAACAGCGGGATGGTGAACGCCGGGTGGGTGATGACCCGCATGTACCGGCTGTGCAGCAGCATCAGCAGCAGCTCACGAGGGCCCTTGCGGCCCCTGCCTGCGGTCGGCAGCGCGCGCAGCGCCAGGGTGACCGGGGCGCCGAGCAGGATGAGGATCGGCGACAGCATGCTGATCACCATGTGCTGCACCATGTGCACGCTGAACATGACCATGCCGTAGTCGTTCAGCCTGGTGCACATCACCAGCGCGATGGTGAGCACGCCGACGACGTACGAGACGGTACGGCTCACCGGCCAGGCGTCCCCGCGCCGCCGCAGCCGCACGACACCCCAGCCGTAGAGAGCCAGACCGGCGAGGCAGGCGATGAGGAAGAAGGGGTCCGCCGACCATCCGAGCCCGCGCCCCAGCGTGAACGGCGGCAGATCCATGGTCATGCCGTGTCCGCTGTGATCCATCCGGCGGCTCCTGGTTCGTGGGGGTTGAGCGGTGTCTGTCCACAGCTGTCTGTGTCCGCACCAAGAGTAGGACCGGCCCCGGTCACCGCTGTGACCGGGGCCGGTTTGTCCTCACCCGGGCCACTGGATCAGAGAACGCACTCCGCCTCGTCGTACCGCTCCGCCGGCACGGTCTTCAGCGTCTCCACCGCCTCCGCCAGCGACACCATGACGATGTCGGTCCCGCGCAGCGCCGTCATCCTGCCGAACTCACCCCGGTGCACGGCCTCGACCGCGTGCCAGCCGAAGCGGGTCGCCAGCACCCGGTCGTACGGCGTCGGCGTGCCGCCCCGCTGCACGTGCCCGAGGATCACCGGCCGGGCCTCCTTGCCGAGCCGCTGCTCCAGCTCGACCGACAGCTGCCGCGCGATGCCCGCGAAGCGCTCGTGGCCGTAGACGTCCTTGCCGCCCTCGTCGAACTCCATGGAGCCGGGGCGCGGCTTGGCCCCCTCAGCGGCGACCACTATGGCGAAGCGCTTGCCCGCCTCGAACCGCTCGCCGACCTTCCGCGTCAACTCGTCGATGTCGAAGGGCCGCTCCGGCACGACCACGGCGTGGGCGCCGGCCGCCATGCCGGAGTGCAGCGCGATCCAGCCGGTGTGCCGGCCCATGACCTCCACGATCAGCACGCGCTGATGGGACTCGGCGGTGGTCTTCAGCCGGTCCAGGGCCTCGGTCGCCACGGTCACCGCCGTGTCGAAACCGAAGGTGACGTCGGTGACCGCGATGTCGTTGTCGATGGTCTTGGGCACGCCCACGATCGGCAGCCCGGCGTCCGACAGCAGCCGGGCCGCCTTCAGCGTGCCCTCGCCGCCGATCGGGATGATCGCGTCAAGGCCGAGTTCCGCGACATGGCCCTTGGCGCGCTCCACGCCGTCCCGCAGGTGCTCCGGGCGGACCCGGGAGGAGCCGAGGATGGTGCCGCCGCGCGCGAGGATGCCGCCCACGGCGTCCAGGTCGAGCTTCAGGTAGTCGCACTCCAGGAGGCCCTTCCAGCCGTCGCGGAAACCGATGACCTCGTCGCCGTGGTCGGCGACGGCGCGGTGCACGACGGACCGGATGACGGCGTTCAGGCCGGGGCAGTCGCCGCCGGACGTGAGGACACCAATGCGCATAGCCCGAAATACCTTCTCAACGTGGGCCGGGTAACCGGACCACGTTGTCCGGCGGATTCCCGGTCACCCTACCGGCGTGAGGGGGTGGCTCCGTAGCGGGCGTCCGCCTGCTGGACGCGCCCGCACATGTGAGCGGACGGACCGTCAGGCGGGCCCGCCACGAGCCTGCCGGACCGCACTGGCATCCGGCTGCAGAACGGGTTACGCAGGCTGCTGCGCAACTGTGCCTACGCAGGCTGCCTGCGCAACTGTGCCTACGCAGGCTGCTGCGCAGCCGCGATGCGCTCGTTGCGGAGCGCCTCGTACCAGCGGTCGTCGATCGGCGGCAGCGCGTTGACGTCGAGCGCCAGCTTCAGCAGCAGGTCGGCGATCTGCGGGTTGCGGGCGAGGACCGGCCCGTGCATGTACGTACCGAACACGGTCCCGTTGTACGCGCCCTCCGTGCCGTCCCCGGTGCCGTTGCCCTTGCCGATCTGCACCCGGGCGAAGGGGCGGGCCGTGGCGCCCAGGTGGGTGACGCCCTGGTGGTTCTCGAAGCCGGTCAGCGGGGGCAGGCCCAGCTGCGGGTCGATGTCGGCCAGCACGTCACCGACGCACCGCTCGCCCTCGCCGCGCACGGACACCACGTCGAGCAGGCCGAGGCCCGGCTCGCGCTGACCGAGATCGTTGATGAACTCGTGGCCGAGGATCTGGTAGCCCGCGCAGACCGAGAAGACGATCGCGCCGTTCTCCACCGCCCGGTGCAGGTGCCCGTCCCGGCGCAGCCGCTCGGCCGCGAGCCGCTGCGGACGGTCCTCGCCGCCGCCGATGAGGTAGATGTCGCCGGAGGTCGGGATCGGCTGGTCGCTGCGCACGTCGAGGCGGGCCACGTCCAGGCCGCGCTGCCGGGCCCGGCGCTCCACGACGAGCGCGTTGCCCTGGTCGCCGTAGGTGCTCAGCAGGTCCGGGTAGATCCACACCAGCCGCAGTTGGTTGTCGCTCATGAGGTGATCGCCCTTCGAGGATCAGAAGATCAGTTGCCGACGCGGCGGCGCAGGTCCTGGAACGCGGTGTAGTTCGCGATGACCTCGATCCGGCCCGGCGGGCACATCTGCACGGCCTGGTCGAGGTTGTCGCAGACCTGGAAGTGCTGGTTGGCGACCTCCAGGCGGACGGCGAGGTCCAGCTTCCGGTCACCGATCACGAAGATCGGGTGTCCGGTCAGCCGGGTGTAGTCGACGTCCCACAGCCAGGAGGTGTCGGTGCCGTCGGCACCGCGCGCGTTCACGGACAGGATCACCGGGGCGGGCGGCGGGTCGATCAGGGAGAACGTCTCCAGCCAGCCGGCCGGGTTCTTGGCCAGCAGCAGCCTGAGGTCGCGGTTCTGGAACTGGACGACGTCGTACCGGCCGGCCACCGCCTGCACCTGGTACATCCGCTCCAGGGCGACCTGCGGCGGCACCCCGAAGACGGCGGCGACGGCCGCGGAGGAGGCCGCGTTCGCCTTGTTGGCACGGCCCGGCAGCTGGAGGTGGATCGGCCAGGCGGACCCGTGCGGGTCCAGCACGTGGTCCCCGGACAGCGCCCAGGTCGGCGTAGGCCGCCGGAACCCGCACTCACCGCAGAACCAGTCGTCGCCCGGGCGCTGCATCACGCCACCGCACGACGGGCAGGACCAGGCGTCGTCCTTCCACATCTGGCCGGCCGCGACCCAGATCACGTTCGGGGACGAGGACGCGGCCCACACCACCAGCGGGTCGTCGCAGTTGGCGACGATGACGGCCTTGGAGCCGGCCAGGCCCTCCCGCCAGTTCTCGGCGAGCATCCGGGTCTCGGCGGCGCGGTCGAGCTGGTCACGGGAGAGGTTGAGCAGGGCGATGCACTTCGGGCTGGTGTCCCGGGCCACACCGGCCAGGTACTTCTCGTCGACCTCGATGACACCGAACTTGGCGTCCGAACCGCCCGCCAGCGCGGAGGTGATGCCGGCCGGCATGTTGGCGCCCAGCGCGTTCGACACGACCGGACCCGCGGCACGCAGCGCCTCGGCGATGAGCCGGGTGGTCGTGGTCTTGCCGTTGGTCGCCGACACCAGGACGACGTCCAGGTTCTGGGCGAGCCGGGCGAGCAGGTCGGGGTCGAGCCTCAGTGCGACCCGGCCGCCGATCACCGATCCGCTGCCGCGCCCCGCGGCGCGGGACGCCGCAGCTACCGCCTTGCCCGCGGTCACGGCCAGCTTGGCCCGCGGCGTGAGCGGGTCCGAGTTGCCTGCCATCAGTTCTCGATCCTCCTTGCGTACGCGCCGCGCCTGGGGCCATCCGGCAACGTGGTGTGAACCTCAGCCTATCGAGATCCATTCCCACACCCGAATCCCGGCCCGGACCTCGGGCGGCGGGCATGAGCGATACGAACCGTACCCTTGCCGCCATGCGACACGGTTCCATTCCGGGCGTCCACGGGCGCGTCCGGCCCCTCACCCTGCTCGGCGACGCCGTCCTGCGCGAGCCCTGCCGGGACGTCACCGACTTCGGTCCCGGCCTCGCCGCCCTCGTGGAGGACCTGTTCGCCACGATGTACGCGGCGCAGGGAGTGGGCCTGGCCGCGAATCAGATCGGGGCCGGCTTGCGGGTGTTCGTCTATGACTGTCCGGATGACGAGGACGTGCGTCACCTGGGGCACGTGGTGAACCCCCGGCTGGTGGAGGCCGACGGTGTGGTGGTCCGGGGTCCCGAGGGCTGCCTGTCCCTGCCGGGTCTGGAGGCGGGAACCGAGCGCTACGACCACGCGGTGGTCGAGGGCTTCACGCTGACCGGCGATCCGGTCACCGTCCACGGCACCGGCTTCTTTGCCAGATGCTTGCAACACGAGTGCGACCACCTGGAGGGCCGTGTGTACGCGGACCACGTCACGGGGTGGCGCAAGCGGAGGCTGCTGAGGCAGGTCTCCAGAGCCTCCTGGAACCGGGCGGGCGCACGGGCCTGAGGGGTGCGGGGGCCGTTCAGAACCCCGGGCCCCCCACCCTGTCGCCGGCCGCCGCCAGGCGTCCCCACAGCAGGTCGGCGAGTGACCGCACCAACTCGGCGCGGGAGCAGGGCCGTTCCCCCAGCCACCAGTCGCCGGCGGCGTGCATCATCCCGACGATCCCGTGCCCCCACACCCGCGCCAGCCGCTGGCTCTCCGGTCCGAGGTCCACCCGCTCCTCGATGACCTGGGCCAGTTCCTCGCCCATCCGCCGCAGCAGCGGAGCCGAGTGCTTGCCGACGTCGAAGCCCTGGTCGCCGCCGGTGCTGCCCTCCGCCGGGTGCATGAGGAACCGGTACACCTGGGGCCGCGCCTCGATCGCGGCGAGATAGGTGTCCAGGGTGGACTCGACCCGCTCGCGCCGGTCGACCGGCGCGTCCAGCGCCGCCCGCAGCGATGCCAGCAACGCGTCGGTGTGCCGCTTGGCCAAGGCCGCGTAAAGACCGCCCTTGTCGCCGAAGTGCCGGTAAAGGATCGGCTTCGTGATACCCGCTTCCGCCGCGATCGCGTTCATCGACGCCTGCGGGCCGTCGCGCAGCACCACCCGGTCGGCGGCCTCCAGCAGCTCGCGCCGTCGGCGGTCGGCGGTCCGCTGCTGATCGGTCCGCTGCGTGGTGTCCATGTGCTCTCCCCACCCGTGCTGAATTCGGTGACGCCTGCGCAAACTAACACTGACCGGGTCCCCGGCATTGAACGGGCAGCCGAGGCGTCATCGGCGGTTGACTTTTCCTACCGATCAGTAACACACTCGTGTTACCGTAAGTAACATCGCACCGCCGCTGGAGGGGACATGGCCGAGTTCACCATGGAGCTGAACGAGGAGCAGAAGGAAGTACGCGACTGGCTCCATGGCTTCGCCGCGGACGTGATCCGTCCCGCGGCGGCGGAGTGGGACGAGCGCGAGGAGACTCCCTGGCCGGTCATCCAGGAGGCCGCGAAGGTCGGCATCTACTCCCTCGACTTCTACGCGCAGCAGTACTTCGACTCCACCGGTCTCGGCATCCCGATGGCCATGGAGGAGCTGTTCTGGGGCGACGCGGGCATCGCCCTGTCCATTGTGGGCACCGGCCTGGCCGCCGTGGGCGTACTCGCCAACGGGACCGAGGAGCAGATCGGCACCTGGATACCCCAGATGTACGGCGACCAGAACGACGTCAAACTCGCGGCGTTCTGCTCCTCCGAGCCCGACGCCGGCTCCGACGTCGCCTCCATGCGCACGCGCGCCGTGTACGACGAGACCAAGGACGAGTGGGTGATCAACGGCACGAAGACCTGGGCGACCAACGGCGGCATCGCCAACGTCCACGTCGTCGTCGCCGTCGTCGACCCGGAGCTGGGCTCCAAGGGCCACGCCTCCTTCATCGTCCCGCCGGGCACGCCCGGACTCTCCCAGGGGCAGAAGTTCAAGAAGCACGGCATCCGCGCCTCCCACACCGCCGAGGTCATCCTCGACAACGTCCGGGTGCCCGGGTCCTGCCTGCTCGGCGGCAAGGAGAAGCTGGACGAGCGCCTCGCCCGCGCCCGGGAGAAGGCGAAGAAGGGGGGCGAGCGCTTGAAAAACGCCGCCATGGCCACGTTCGAGGCGTCCCGCCCGGCGGTCGGCGCCATGGCGGTGGGCACCGCCCGGGCCGCCTACGAGGTCGCCCTCGACTACGCCACGACCCGTGAGCAGTTCGGCCGCCCGATCATCGACAACCAGGGCGTGGCCTTCCAGCTGGCGGACATGCGCACCCAGATCGACGCCGCCCGCCTGCTGGTGTGGCGCGCCTCCTGGATGGCGGTCAACGGCAAGCCGTTCACCGCCGCCGAGGGCTCCATGTCGAAACTGTTCGCCAGCGAGACCGCCAAGAAGGTGACGGCCCAGGCGATCCAGATCCTCGGCGGCAACGGCTACACCCGCGAGTACCCGGTCGAGCGGATGCACCGGGACGCGGCCATCTACACCATCTTCGAGGGCACGAGCGAGATCCAGCGGCTGGTCATCGCGCGAACCCTGTCGGGGATGCCCATCCGCTAGCGTTCACCGGCGCCTCACCGGTGCCTGAGTGGTGTGAGCTGCTCGATGTCGTACTTGGCACGCAACGCCTCGATGGCCTCCTGGTCCGGAGGACCGCCGTTGCCGAGGATGTCCAGCAGCTCCTCGAAATAGCGCTCGTGGTCCGGCGGGGGAGCGGCCTGGAAGAACATCTTCGCCGGCGTCTCCGTCGGATTCGCGAACGCATGCGGGCAGCCGGGCGGTACGACGATGACCGTGCCCGGTGTCGCCCGGACCACCCGGCTGCCCGAGGACGACTCCCACTTCCGCCAGTTGTCGGGGGTGCGCACGCGCGGCTCGAAGGCGAGCACGTCCAGTTCCCCTTCGAGGATGTAGAACAACTCCTCGCTGCGCGTGTGCACATGGGCGCCCACGTCGAAGCCGGGCGGGACCTCCACCTCGAAGGTGGAGGCCATGCGCGAGTGCAGGCCGGTGACCTTGAAGGTCACCCGCTGGGCCGGTGTCTCGACGACCCGGCCGTGGCCCGGTGGCACGTACAGTCCCTCGGTCTCTGTCATGGCGACCTCACCAGGTCACCGGCAGGCACTCGGGCCCCCGGATCAGGGCCCCCTTCAGGAAGGGGACCTGATTCGGCGCCACGGCCAGTCTGAGGCCCGGTACCCGGTCCAGCAGGGCGTTCATCAGCAGTTCCTCCTCCAGCCGGGCGAGCATGCCGCCCGGGCAGTAGTGCGGGCCGAAACCGAACGCCACATGCGGGTTCGGACGGCGGGAGAAGTCGACGGTGTCCGGCGCGGGAAAGACGTCCGGGTCCCGGTTGGCGGCCAGGTAGGAGACGTACACCGGATCGCCCGCGCGGATGCGGACGCCCGCGATCTCCACGTCCTCCAGGGCGATCCGGGACAGGCCGACCGCGTTGCGGTGCGGGATGTAGCGCAGGAGTTCGTCGATCGCCCGGGGGCGGATCGCCGGGTCCGCGCGCAGTCGCGCCGCCAGACCGGGGCGGGTCAGCAGCAGGTGGAACATCTGCCCGCTGTTGGCGGTGACCGCCTCGCCGCCGATCTGGAGGAGCACGGCGAGGCCCACGGCCTGGTCCAGGGTGATCTCGCGGCGGCCCACGGCGGCACCGAGCAGCGAGGCGACGTCCTCGCCCGCGCTGTTCTCGCGCAGCCCGATCAGGTCGGCGAAGTAGTCGCTCATCTCCCGCTTGGCCCGCTCGCTGACCTCCTTGCCGTGCGCGGCGGACAGGATCAGCTGCGTCCAGGTGTGCATGTCGTGCCGGTCGCCGGCCGGCACGCCCATCAGCTCGCAGATCACCGCGATCGGGAACGGGCCGAGGACCGCCGCCGTGAGGTCCGCGGGCGGGCCGGCCGCGAGCAGGTCGTCGACCAGCTCGTCCAGCATGCCGCGCGCCCGCTCGCGGACCCGCTCCACGCCCCTGGCCGTGAAGGCGGCGGCGACCGAGCGGCGCAGCCGGGTGTGGTCCGGCGGGTCGAGGAAGCCGACCGCGCCCGGTTCGGGGATGAAGTGCGGGGCGAGCCGGGTGACCGGCTTGTCGACGACGGCCTCCCGGCTGAAGCGGGGGTCGTTGGCCACCATCCGTACGTCGTCGTACCGGGTGACCAGCCAGGCCCAGCCCTCGCCGTTGGGCAGCTGGACGCGGGTGACCGGGCCCTCCGCCATCAGCTCGGCCAGCACCGGGTCGAAGTCCGTGCCCGTGAGGTCGAGCGCCGGCCAGTGCCGGACCGGGGGCATGGCCTCGACGCCGGTGCGCGTCGCCTCCTCGATCATCACGCGTCGCCGTCCCCGGTGACCCAGCGGCCCACGGACATCTCGGCGGTGATACCGGGACCGAAGCCGGCGAGCAGGCCGCGTGCCCGGTCCTGGGCGCCGCCCTCGTCGAAGAGCCTGCGCAGCGCGTCCAGGACGACGGCGCTGGCGATGTTGCCGTACTCGGTGAGCGTGGACCGGCTGAACCGGAAGGCGTGCGGCTCGACCTCCAGGAACTTGCTCAGGTCGTCGAGTATTCGGGGACCGCCCGCGTGGATGATGTAGAAGTCCAGGTCGGACGCGTTCCAGCCGTGGTCGCCTGCCAGGTCCTTGAGCGCCGGGGCGAGCGGCTCCATGGTCGCCGGCACCCGCTTGTCCAGCAGGAAGTGGAAGCCGGTGGCCCGGACGTCGTAGGCGATCCAGTCCTCGGTCTTCGGGATCAGGTAGGAGCCGTTGCGCTCCAGACGGACGCCCGTGCCGCCCTGCCCACGCACCACGGCGGCGGCGATGCCGTCGCCGAACAGCCCGTTGGAGAGCAGCGAGCCGACGCCGAGGTCGGTGGGCTGGTAGCACAGCGAGCAGAACTCGCAGGCCACGATGAGCGCGTTGGCGTTCGGATAGGCCGAGCAGAAGTCGTGCGCCCGGTTGATGGCCGCTCCGCCGGCCGCGCAGCCCAGCTGGGCGATGGGGAGCTGACGGGTGGTGCTGTCGAAGTCCATCTCGTTGATCAGCCAGGCCGTGAGCGAGGGCATCATGAAGCCCGTGCACGACACGTAGATGATCACGTCGATGTCGCTGGTGAGCACCTCCGCGTCGTCCAGCGCCTGCTGGATCACGGCGGGGACGCGGGCCTTGGCCTCGGCCTCGTAGAGCTTGTTGCGCTCCTCGAAGCCCGGGTGCTTCAGGGTCTCCTCGATGGGCTGCACGATGTGCCGTGTCTTGACGCCGGTGTTCTCGATCAGCCTCAGGGCCAGTGGCAGTTGGGGGTGGTCCGCGTGGCGCGAACGCGCCAGCTCGAGCGTCTCCTCCATCGTGATCACGTGCTCCGGGACCGACACCGAGGGCTTGCACAAAGTCGCCATGAACCGTCCCTGCTTTCCGCTCTCCGGGGGCCTTCGCCCACCGGCCAGAAGGTGGGTTCACCTCTGTGGGTGCTTCACCCACCGTCACCCGGGAGGACGACGATCTCGCGCTGGGTTACTCCGAATCGGGGACCCGGGGTCAGGCGCGCAGGGCCATTCATGCCGCCGGACGAGGGAAAACGCCGTTACGGCCGTTACGGCCGGAGGGCGGCTCCGGACGGCCGCCGGGGCTGCCGGCGCCCCGGTGCCCGGGGCACGGCCGCGGGAGTGCGCTCGGCCGGGACGACGGGCGCGGCCGAGGTCACCGGCGTGGCTGTGGCGACCGGTGCGGCCGCGGCGGTGACGACGGCGCGTGCGGGTGCGTACGAGCGTGTGTACGGCTGTCAGGGCGCCCCGCTGCTGTGGGCGATGCACGCCACGTCGATGCGGTCCGCCAGCTTGGCCAGCTCGATGGTCAGCGCGGCGACCGTGTCCTCGTCCAGCCCCTGCTCCCCGGCCTCGACAAGATGCAGCCACCGCGCGCCGACGGTCCGCAACAACTTACTCACGTCCACCGCGGCCACCTGCAAGGTCCCGCGGTCGTCGACGATCAGAGGCAGGGTCACTTCGCGGTTCACAATCGGGATGGTAGCCGCGCGGCGCTCACGCACCCTGCCAAACCGTGGTGATGTTGCAGAACTCCCGGATTCCGTGCCCGGACAGCTCACGCCCGTACCCCGACCGCTTCACTCCGCCGAACGGGAACGCCGGGTGCGAGGCGGTCATCCCGTTGACGTACACGGAGCCGGCCTCCAGGTCGCGCGCGAACCGCTCCACCTCCGTCTCGTCCCGCGTCCACACGTTCGAACTCAGGCCGAACGCCGAGTCGTTGGCGATCAGCACCGCCTCGTCCAGGTCGTCCGCCCGGTACAGCGTGGCCACCGGCCCGAACGCCTCCTCGCGGTGGATGCGCATCTCCCGGGTGATGCCGGTGAGGACGGTCGGCGGGTAGTACCAGCCGGGCCCGTCCGGCCGCTGCCCGCCGCACAGCACCTCGGCCCCGCTGCGCCTCGCGTCGTCGACGAGCTCCTCCAGGTCGTTCCTGCCCTGCTCGCTGGCGAGCGGCCCGATCTCGGTGTCCTCCGCCAGCGGGTCGCCGATCGTGAGGGCCTCCATGCCCGCGACGAACTTCTCGGCGAACGCGTCGTAGACGTCGCTGTGCACGATGAACCGCTTGGCGGCGATGCAGGACTGCCCGTTGTTCTGCACGCGCGCGGTCACCGCGACCGCGGCCGCGCGGTCCAGGTCGGCGGAGGGCATCACGATGTAGGGATCGCTGCCGCCGAGCTCCAGCACCGTCTTCTTGATCATCTCCCCGGCGGTGGAGGCGACCGCCCGGCCGGCGGGTTCGCTGCCGGTCAGGGTGGCCGCCTTCACGCGCTCGTCGCGCAGGATGTCGTCCACCGCCGCCGAGCCGATCAGCAGCGTCTGGAAGCAGCCCGCGGGGAAGCCCGCCCGGTGGAACAGGTCCTCCAGGTACAGCGCCGTCTGCGGGACGTTGGAGGCGTGCTTGAGCAGGCCCACGTTGCCCGCCATGAGGGCGGGCGCCGCGAACCGGACGACCTGCCACAGGGGGAAGTTCCAGGGCATCACCGCGAGGACCGGGCCGAGCGGCCGGTAGCGGACCCGGACCCGGGAGGCGCCGGAGTCCGTCACGTCCGACTCGGCCGGTTCCTCGTCCGCCAGCAGCCCCTCGGCGCGCTCCGCGTACCAGCGCATCGCCTTGGCGCACTTCGCGGCCTCCGCGCGGGCCTGCTTGACCGGCTTGCCCATCTCGGTGGTCATGATCCGGCCGATCTCCCGCTGGTCCTCCTCCAGCAGGTCGGCGGCCTTGTTCAGCAGTCGGGCGCGATCGGCGAAGGAGGTCGTCCGGTACGTGCGGAAGGTGGCCTCGGCGAGTTCGAGCCGGCGCTCCAGCTCGTCCTCGTCCATGGGCTCGTACGTCTTGAGCGTCTCGCCGTTCGCCGGGTTCACCGTCGCGATGGGCATGGCTGACCTCCCTGGGAGCGGGCTTGTCTCGACCTTCGCGCGCGGCCCCGCAAGCCGCAACGCGACAGGCCCCCCGGGCGCTCTTCCCCGTCGCCGCGAGGGGTTCCCGCTAGCCCGAGTGCTCCGCCAGCCGGTCGAGAAACGCGGCCTGCGCCGTGACGATCACCTCACGCGCCCGGTCCACACGGAACCACGCCACCCGGTCCAGCTCCGGGAACTCCTGCCTCCGCCCCGACCGCGGCGGCCACTCCATCGTGAAGGTCCCCGGGGTGACCGTCTCCGGGTCCAGGTCCGCCGCCACCGCCCAGGCCGTGACGATCTTGCCGTTGCGCTGCACCACCTCGCCCAGCGGTACGGCCTCCCCGTCGGGCGGCGCCACCCCCAGCTCCTCCCGGAACTCGCGCCGGGCCGCCTCCCAGGCCGGCTCCGCCGGGTCGTACTCGCCCTTCGGCACGGTCCAGGCGCCCGCGTCCTTCTTCGCCCAGAGCGGTCCGCCCATATGGCCGAGCAATACCTCCAGCCCCTGGTCTGTGTGCCGGAACAACAGCAGTCCCGCGCTGCGCTTCGTCGTCCGTACCGTCACGGCGAGACCTCCGGGTGGGCTGCCAGCAGGGCCTCCACGGTATCGGCCTCCTCGGGGCGCTTGTCCTCGCGGTAGCGGATCACGCGGGCGAAGCGCAGGGTGACGCCGGCCGGGTAGCGGGTGGAGCGCTGGAGGCCGTCGTAGGCGATCTCCACGACGAGTTCGGGGCGGACCCGGACCACCCAGCCGTCGTCCTCGACCGCCAGTTCCCGCAGCCGCTCGGTCTGCCAGGCGAGCATGGCGTCGGTCATGCCCTTGAAGGTCTTGCCGAGCATGGCGAAGCCGCCGTCCGGGGTGCGGGCGCCGAGGTGGAGGTTGGAGAGCTTGCCGGTGCGCCGGCCGTGACCCCACTCGGCGGCCAGCACCACCAGGTCGAGGGTGTGCACGGGCTTGACCTTCAGCCAGGCGGCGCCGCGCCGGCCCGCGCTGTAGGGCGCGTCGAGCGCCTTGACCACCACGCCCTCGTGGCCGCGGGCCAGGGTGTCGGCGAGGAACCGTTCCGCCTCCGGGATGTCCCGGGGGCCCGACGCCACCGTGCGCCGGACCCGCATCGGCTCCGGCACCAGCCGGGCCAGCTCCGCGTGCCGCTCGGTGAAGGGCAGGTCGAGCAGGTCCCGGCCGTCGACCGAGAGGGCGTCGAAGAAGACGGGGGAGACCGGGGTCTCCTCGGCCGCCGTCGCCACGTCCGTGCGCGAGCCGACCCGGCCCGCCGTCTCCTGGAAGGACCGCGGCCGCCCCGCCGCGTCGAAGGAGATCACCTCGCCGTCCAGGATGAACCGCTCGCCCGGCAACTCCATCGCGGCGGCCGTCACTTCGGGCAGCCGGCCGGTGATGTCGTCCAGGGTGCGGGTGTGGATCCGGACCGTGTCGCCCTCCCGGTGGACCTGGACCCGGATGCCGTCCAGTTTCTCCTCCACCGCGCACGCGCCCAGCTTCTCCACCGCCTCCGCGACCGAGGACGCGCTGTGCGCCAGCATCGGCAGCACGGGCCGGCCGACCGTGAGCCGGAAGCGGTCGAGCGATCCGGGTCCCTCGCCGAGCAGGGCCTGCGCCACCGTCTGCAACGACCCCGCCAGCATCACGGCCCGCCGCACGTCCGCCGGGTCCGCGCCGGTCGCCCGGGCCAGCCCCTCCACCGCGACCGCGTCCAGCGCGCCCTGGCGCACCTCGCCGGTGAGCAGACCGCGCAGGAAGCGCTGCTCCTCCTCGGTGGCCGCCCCCATCAGCTCCCCGACGATCCGCGTCCGCTCGGCCTGGGAGCCGGGCCCGGACACCTTGCCCAGTGCGGTGAGCCGGGCGTCGACCTCCCGGACGGTGAGGGAGGGCTCGGCGGCGGGCGGGACGGGGCGGCCCAGCACCTTCCAGCCGACCCCGAGGCGCCCCTGCGGCAGGCGTCCCGCGAGGTACGGGATGACGACCGGCACGTCGTCCGCCTCCGCGTCCCGGAACAGCTCCGCGAGCAGCGCGATCTTCCGGGACCGCGCCGCTGTCGCGGCGACCTCCCGGGACACCTGGGCCAACCGGGTCAGCAGCATGCAGTCATCGTGCCTCAGCGCATCGCCGGGTGCGCGGTCGCGTTCCGTGCGGGCGCGTGCGGGACCGACCGGCCCCGCACGGCGGTGGCCGCACGCCCGGCCCCGGCGCCCCTTCAGACGGCTGCGTCCAGGCCGGCCGTCAGGAGCTCCCCGTTGATCGCCGCCCCCGCCCGGTAACCCCTGCTCGCCGCGTTGATCACCTGCTCCGCGAAGCCGCTCGCGTTGCCCGCCGCCCACAGGCCGGGCACGGTCGTCAGGCCCCGCTCGTCGGTCACCGGATAGCTGCCGAACGGGGTCTCGCGCAGCTCGGCGCCCAGCCTGATCAGCAGGTCGTTGTGGGGCACGGCGCGCGGGGCTGCGTACAGGACCTCCCGGTCGTGGACCGTCCCGTCCACCAGGCGGACGCCGGTGAGGCGGTCCCCGGTGACCACCACTTCGGCCACCTCGCCGGGTACGACCGTGACCCCGGCGGTGGCCAGCCGGCGCAGGTCCTGGTCCGTCAGCTCCGCCTCGTCCACCTCGTGCAGGAAGAGCCGTACGTCCTTGGACCACTGGGTGACCATGAGCGCCTGGTGCACGCTGAGCGGTGAGGTGGCGAGGACGCCGGTCGGCAGGTCGCGCACCTCCCAGCCGTGGCAGTACGGGCAGTGGACCACGTCCCGGCCGAACCGCTCGGCGAGCCCCGGGACCGGCGGCAGCTCGTCCGTCAGGCCGGTCGCGATCACCAGGTGCCGGGCCCGCACGGTCCGGCCGCCGGCGAGGACGGCGGCGAAGTCCCCCTCCCGGGTCACGTCCACCACCCGGTCCCGCACCAGCTCCACCCCGTACCGGGCGATCTCCTCGCGCCCGACGGCCAGGAACTCCGCCGGGGACATGCCGTCCCGGGACAGATACCCCTGCATGTGCGCGGACGGCGCGTTGCGCGGCTCGCCCGCGTCGACGACCAGCGTGCGGCGCCGGGACCGGCCCAGCACCAGCGCGGCGGACAGGCCGGCGGCCCCGCCGCCGACGATGACGACTTCGTACGCGTTGTTCTCGGTCATGGGGCGACGGTCGCCCGACGGCCGCGGGATTGACAAACAGGTTTGCCGTTTCTGCAATAGGGGTCATGAGTACAGACGACGTACTGGCGGGAGTGGGTCCCCGGCTGCGCCGCATCCGCAAGGAGCGCGAGGTGACCCTGGCCGCGCTGTCCGAGGCCACCGGCATCTGCGTGAGCACCCTCTCCCGGCTGGAGTCGGGCCTGCGCAAGCCCAGCCTCGAACTGCTGCTGCCGATCGCCCAGGCCCACCAGGTGCCGCTGGACGAACTGGTCGGGGCGCCGCCGGTGGGGGACCCGCGGGTGCGGTCCAAGCCGATCGTCCGGGGCGGGCGCACGCACTGGCCGCTGACCCGCCAGCCCGGCGGCCTCCAGGCGTTCAAGGTCCTCGAACCCCGCCGCCGCCAGGAGCCCGACCCGCGGACCCACGAGGGCTACGAGTGGCTCTACGTCCTGTCGGGCCGGCTCCGCCTGGTCCTCGGCGAGCACGACGTCGTGCTGTCCGCGGGCGAAGCGGCCGAGTTCGACACACGGGTGCCGCACTGGTTCGGGTCGACGGGGGAGGGGCCCGTGGAGTTCCTGAGTCTGTTCGGGCCGCAGGGGGAGCGGATGCACGTACGGGCGCGGCCCGCCCGCACGTGACCCACGCGACTGTTCCCTGATCGGCAAGCGACCGCTTAGTATGCCGTCGGACCCGGTCAGACGAAGCAGTCCCGTGGAGGCCCCGCATGCAGGCATGGCAAGTGCACGAGAACGGCGAGCCGAGCGAGGTGATGCACCTCCACGACGTCGAGCGGCCCACGCCCGGCGACGGCCAGGTGCTGCTGCGGGTGCGCGCCGCCAACGTCAACTTCCCGGACGCGCTGCTGTGCCGCGGCCAGTACCAGGTGCGTCCGCCGCTGCCCTTCACGCCCGGTGTGGAGATCTGCGGCGAGACCGAGGACGGCCGCCGGGTGATCGCCAACCCCGCGCTGCCCCACGGCGGCTTCGCCGAGTACGCCCTCGCCGACGCCCGCGCCCTGCTCCCCGCGCCCGGGTCGCTCGACGACGCCGAGGCGGCCGCCCTGCACATCGGCTACCAGACCGGCTGGTTCGGCCTGCACCGCCGCGCCCGCCTGGAAGCCGGGGAGACCCTGCTGGTGCACGCCGCCGCCGGGGGCGTGGGCAGCGCCGCCGTCCAGCTGGGCAAGGCGGCCGGCGCCACGGTGATCGGTGTCGTGGGCGGCGCGGACAAGGCCGCCGTCGCCCGGCGGCTCGGCTGCGACGTGGTGGTCGACCGGCGTTCCGAGGACGTCGTCGCCGCCGTGAAGGAGGCCACCGGCGGCCGGGGCGCCGACGTGGTCTACGACCCCGTCGGCGGCGAGGCCTACACCCAGTCCGCCAAGCTGGTCGCCTTCGAGGGCCGGATCGTCGTCGTCGGCTTCGCGAGCGGCACCATCCCGAGCCCCGCCCTCAACCACGCCCTGGTGAAGAACTACTCGATCGTCGGCCTGCACTGGGGCCTGTACAACACCAAGGACCCGAAGCTGGTCCGGCGCTGCCACGAGGAACTGACCGAGCTGGCCGCCCGGGGTGCGATCAAGCCGCTGGTCAGCGAGCGCGTGCCGCTCGCCGAGGCGGCCGGTGCCGTGCAGCGCGTCGCCGACGGGGTGACCACGGGCCGGATCGCCGTCGTGCTGGAGAACGGAGCCGTCGCATGACCGACGCCGATGAACTGCGCCGCCGTACCCGGGAACTGCTCGCGCAGCACCCGCCCGCGACCACCGGCCGCCTGGACTTCCTCCGGGCCCGCTTCGACGCCGGCCTCGCCTGGGTGCACTACCCCCAGGGCCTCGGCGGACTGGGCGCCCCGCGCACCCTCCAGGGCGTCGTGGACGCCGAACTCGCGGCGGCCGGCGCCCCCGACAACGACCCGCGGCGCATCGGCATCGGCCTCGGCATGGCCGCGCCGACGATCCTGAAGTACGGCACGGAGGAGCAGAAGCGGCGCTACCTGCGCCCCCTGTGGACCGGCGAGGAGGTCTGGTGCCAGCTGTTCAGCGAGCCCGGCGCCGGCTCGGACCTCGCCGCGCTCGGCACCCGGGCGGTCCGTGAGGACGATGGCTGGGTGGTCAACGGGCAGAAGGTGTGGACGTCCAGCGCGCACCTCGCCCGCTGGGCCATCCTCATCGCCCGCACCGACCCGGACGTGCCCAAGCACCAGGGCATCACCTACTTCGTCTGCGACATGACCGACCCGGGCGTCGAGGTCCGGCCGCTGCGCCAGATCACCGGCGAGGCCGAGTTCAACGAGGTCTTCCTCACCGGCGTCCGCATCCCCGACGACCGCCGCCTGGGCGAGGCCGGCGACGGCTGGCGGGTCGCCCAGACCACGCTGAACAACGAACGCGTCGCCATCGGCGGCATGGCGCTGCCCCGCGAGGGCGGCATGATCGGCCCGGTCGCGAAGACCTGGCGCGAACGCCCCGAACTGCGCACCCACGACCTGCACCAGCGCCTGCTGAGGCTGTGGGTCGAGGCCGAGGTGGCCCGGTTCACCGGCGAACGCCTGCGCCAGCAGCTCGTCGCCGGCCAGCCCGGCCCCGAGGGCGCCGGCATGAAGCTCGCCTTCGCCCGCCTCAACCAGGAGATCAGCGGCCTGGAGGTCGAACTGCGCGGCGAGGAGGGCCTGCTGTACGACGACTGGACCATGCGCCGCCCCGAGCTGGTCGACTTCACCGGCCGGGACGCCGGCTACCGCTACCTGCGCTCCAAGGGCAACAGCATCGAGGGCGGGACCAGCGAGGTCCTGCTGAACATCGTCGCCGAGCGCGTCCTGGGCCTGCCCGCCGAGCCGCGCACCGACAAGGACGTCGCCTGGAAGGACCTCGCCCGATGACCGACCTGCTGTACTCCGAGGAGGAAGAGGCGCTGCGGGCCGCCGTCCGCGACCTGCTCACGGACCACTGCGCACCGGCCGACGTGATCAGCCGCACCGAGTCGGACGCCCCGCACGACCGCGCCCTGTGGAAGCTGCTCGCCGACGGCATGGGCCTGGCCGGCCTCCTGGTGCCCGAGGAGCGGGGCGGCCAGGGCGCCTCCGCGCGCGAGGCCGCCGTCGTGCTGGAGGAGCTGGGGCGGGCGGTGGCCCCCGTGCCGTACCTCACCAGCGCGGTCGTGGCCACCGAGACCCTGCTCGCCTGCGACGACGCCGAGCTGCTGGGACAGCTGGCCTCGGGGCGCACCATCGGCGCCCTCGCGGTCGGCCTGCACACGGCCCCGGGCGCCGGCGTCACCGCCGTACGCGCGCAGGACGGCATCCTGCACGGCGAGCTGACGGGGATCGCGGACGCGGCCGTCGCCGACGTCCTGCTCGTCCCGGCCGACGACGGCGGCCTGTACGCGGTCGCCGCCGACGCCGTCACCATCACCCCGCAGGTCTCCCTGGACCTGACCCGCCCCCTCGCGAGCGTACGGCTGGAGGGTGCTCCCGGCCGCCGGATCGGCGCCGCCGAGCCCGCCGTACGCCGTGCCCTGCGGGCCGCCGCCGGACTGCTCGCCTCCGAGCAACTCGGAGTCACCGACTGGGCGTTGACACAGACCGTCCGGTACCTGAAGGAGCGCAAGCAGTTCAACCGGCCGGTCGGCGGGTTCCAGGCGCTCAAGCACCGGCTCGCCCAGCTGTGGCTCGAGGTCGTGCACCTGCGGGCCGCCGCCCGCGCCGCCGCCGACGCGCTCGCCACCGGCGAGGACGTGGAGGTCAGGGCCGCCGTCGCGCAGGCGTACGCGGCGACCGCCGCCGTCCGCGTCACCGAGGAGGCGTTGCAGCTCCACGGCGGGATCGGGATGACCTGGGAGCACCCGGTCCACCTGTATCTCAAGCGGGCCAAGGCGGACTCGATCGCCTACGGCACGGCGGGCGCCCACCGGGAGGCGCTGGCCGCGCTGGTCGACCTCCAGGCGCCCTGACGCACCCCTGGTGAAGCCCGCCCCACCCGGGGCGGGCTTTTCCGCGCACGCCCACCGGCGAAGTGAACAGAGCGCCAACTCCCCGTGCGAGGGGGCCCCTTCGGCGACAGGCGCACGCATACTCTCCCCGGTCCCCATCACCCCCAGGGAGGCAGTGCATGGCCCTCACCACCCGTCGCAGAGCCCTCACCACCCTCGGCGCCGCCCTCGCGGGCACCCTCGCCCTGCCCGCCGGCCACGCGCTGGCCGGTGACCGCAGGCGCCACCCGCGCCCGCTGTGGCACGCCCACGCCCACAACGACTACGAGCACCCCCGGCCCCTGTCCGACGCCCTCGACCACCGCTTCGGCAGCGTCGAAGCCGACATCTTCCTCGTCGGCGACCAGCTCCTCGTCGGCCACGAGGCATCCGACCTCGACCCGTCCCGCACCCTCGAATCCCTCTACCTGGAACCGCTCGCCGCCCGGGTCGAGGCCAACCACGGCCACGTCTACCGGGGTGCGCGCCGGCCGCTCCAGCTCCTCGTCGACATCAAGACCGAGGGCTCCGCCACCTACCTCGAACTCGACCGCCACCTGCGCCGCTACCCGCACCTGTTCACCCGCTACGCGCACGGCCGCGTCCACCCCGGCCCGGTCACCGCGGTCGTCTCCGGCGACCGGGCGGCCCGTACCCCGATGGAGGCGCAGACCGAGCGCCGCGCCTTCTACGACGGCCGCCTCGCCGACCTCGGCGGCCCCGCCCCGGCCTCCTTCGTCTCCCTGGTCAGCGACAACTGGACGCAGAACTTCACCTGGACGGGCGCCGGGACGTTCCCGGACGCCGAGCGGCACAAGCTGCGGAGCATCACCGGCGCCGCCCACGCGCGCGGGCAGCGGGTCCGGTTCTGGGCCACCCCGGACACCGCGGGCCCCGCCCGGGACGCGCTGTGGACGGAACTGCTCGCGGCCGGGGTCGACTACCTCAACACCGACGACCTCGCCGGCCTGGAGACCTTCCTCGACGCCCACCCCTCCGCGTAAGACCACACGATCGGAGGACACGTCAGCAGCCCGGACGAACCCTCCGCTACGCCACACTTGCGGCCGAACGCCGCACATGGGGCGTGGCGGAGGAGGGTTCCCGGTGGTCATTTCCATCTCTGTGGTGCTGCTGCTTCTGTTCCTGGCCGTGATCTTCATCCGGAATTGCTCGCTGAAGATCTCCCACGCCCTGGTCTGCCTGCTGCTCGGCTTCTACCTGGCCTGCACCAGCATGGCGCCCACCATCCAGAGCGGGCTCACCGCGACCGCCGAGCTGGTGGGCAGCCTGCGGCCCTGAGCCGCGGCGGCCGCGGCCGGTGGTGCACCGGGCTCAGTCGGAGAAGACGCCGATGCCGTTGGGCACCGGGCGTTCGGCGCCGCCGCTCGGGTGGTTGCGCACCGTCACGGCGGTGCCGCCCGTGTCGCGGGCGACCAGCTCCGTCGAGCCGCCGCCGTCGAGGTTGAACGCGGCGGTGGCCCCGAGCGAACGCATGGTCTCCGCCTCCTCGGCGACGGTCAGCCCGCTGCGGTAGCCCGCCGAGCCGTCCAGCGCCAGCAGCAGCATCTGCCGTCCGCCGCCCTTGTACCCGACGGCCGTCCGCACCGCCGAGGTGCCGTCGTCCAGGCCGGACAGCGGGACGCCGTCGCGCAGGACCGGGAAGCCGCCGATCGCGAACGCGTACGGCACCCCGGACGAGGACGCCACCAGCGTGTGCGTCACGTCCACCGGGTCACCGACCGACAGCTTGCGCAGCCGCCGCGCGCCCTCCTCGCGCCCGAGCAGGACCGTGGTGTCCGCCGGGATCGCGCCGCTTCCCGGGGCGCCGGTGGCGGAGACCACCCGGCCCCCGCGCACCTTCACCTCGTACGTGTCGTCGCTGCACGGTGCCGCACGCCGGGTGTCCGTGCCGCACACGGCCCGCAGCCGGGAGGCGCTGCCCCAGCGCGCGGTGAAGGCGCCGACCGAATCCACCGGCAGCGCGTACTGGTTGAGGCCCTTCAGCGGCACCTGCCCGTCCGGTGTGCCGACCGAACCGGCAAGGGAGAGGCGGTCCAGGCGGGCCCGCCGGTCGGTGCCCACGCCGAACACGTCCCGGGTGGTCGTGCCCGGGGGCAGCGCGGGTCCGAACCGCTGGCCCTTGGGCACCGCCGCCTTGAGCGCCTGTCCGCCGGCCACGGCCGGCCCGACGGCCGCGCCCGTGGCCGGCACGCCCGGGTGCTGCGTCTCGGTGATGTCGAAGAAGTCGCCGTTCACGCCGGCGACCGCGCCCGCCGAGTCCGCCATCCGGGACACGGTGGCCCGCGCCGCCACCGCGCCCGGGTACAGCAGGCCGACGTGGACGTGCGGATCGGCCAGGTCCACCGTGAGCAGGTGCGCGCGGGCCTTCCCCGCCGCCCCGTCGATGTCGAACTGCCGGTAGGTGACGCCCGGCGCGAGCCGCCTGCCCGCCGGCGCGGCACCGGCCGGCGCCGCCCCCGCCAGGGCGGCGCCGGCGAGCACACCGAACGCCGTGACAACCGTGAGAACCGCTCTGCCCGCCGCCGAACGCCTGCGAGGTCCCGTCACCGTGCCCCCTGATGTCTCGTCAACTGTCCTCAGTGCAGGGGCAGTGGACCAGACGCGGGCGGACCGGCGGGCCGACTAGGCGTCGACGACGCGAGAACGGGTGAGAAAACGCACCCCCTCGGGTGCTTCCAGGGAGAAGCCGCTGCCTCGTCCCGGCACGACGTCCACGATCAGCCGGGTGTGGCTCCACGCCTGGTACTGGCTGCGCGACATCCAGAACGTGACGGGTTCCGGCACGCCGTCCACCGCCAGCTCGGCCAGCAGCACGTCCGAGCCGCCGGTACGGAACTCACCGTCCGGGTAGCACATGGGGGCGCTGCCGTCACAGCAGCCGCCGGACTGGTGGAACATCAACGGACCGTGCTCGGCGCGCAGACGACGCACCAGCTCCGCGGCCTGCGGGGTCAGCGCGACGCGCGGGATCTCCTCTTCCATGTCACCGTCCTGGACAGCGGGGGCGTCGGATCGTCGGCTCCAGTCTCACGGACGGCCACGAACCCGTCCAGAACGCCTCCTGGCCCCGCCGCGTCCGCGCAAGGGGCCGACCGGGACCATGGGCGCATGCGCCCTTCCTTCCCGAGCCCGCCCGAGCCGCGCTTCGTCCCCGCCGGTGAACACCCGCTGTGGGACGAGACACTGGCGACGGTCAACCGGGACCTCGCGGCCACCCTGCCCGGGCAGCGCCCGCTGTGCCTCATCGCGTACGCGGCGGACGCGGGCGAGGACGAACAGGTCTACGTCGCACTGGCCGACGGCAACGCGCACGGCAACTCCCTGCGGCCGGCCGGCTCCACGGACCGGGCGCTGTGGGACATCGCCGAGGCCGCCCAGGACACGATCACGGGGTGCCTGTGGCAGGTGTGGCCGGTCTGCACGCTCCACGGCCTCGGGATGCACCTGGCGAAGGAGTCCGGCCGCCCGGCCTGGAGCTGCGCGGGCGGCGGCCTGCCGGGCGATCCCGCGCATGTACGGGCGGCGGTGGGGGAGCTGGAGACGGTGCACCGACCGCACCGGCCGAACCGGAAGCGCCGCGAGAACGGCAAGGGGCGTCAGAGCGGCAAGGGGTAAGCGGCGAGCGGCAGGGGCGTGAGGGCGGCGGAGCGACACGGCGCGCGGGGAGGGCCGAGGGCGGCCGGACGCTGCTGCGCTCATCCGCGGATGCGAGAGATCGACGAGCTGTCCGACGTGGCCGAAGCTTGAGCAGGCGTTCGCCGGCAGTGCCGTACCCGTCCGCGTGCTGCCCGCCGATCCCGCCGAGGGCCGCCGCTGCCTCCTCCGGACGCAGAGGACGACGAGGCCGGTGCTCGGCGCGCTGACCCTGCACTGCGGCGGGCTCGTCCTGGACGACGGCTGGCTGCGGGTGTACGGCGCGGGCCGCGCCGGCGGTGGGCTGCCGAGCCTCGGCCGGGTCAACGGCTTCCCCGGGGAGCCGGACCCCCACCGGCACCCGGCGGCCGGGCTCGTCGTCGGCCATGAAGTGCTCGGCGGTGTCTTCCGCCTCAATGGACACTTGTAAGGCAGCGGCCGCCCCGGCGCTTCGGGGCGGATGACCTGCTTCGCGCCCGGCACCCTGGAGTGGGAGGCGCTCGGCAGGGCCACTCGGCGTGGCTCGGCCGGCGGCTGGGCGGCGGGCCGGAGAGGTTCTACGCGGGGCCGCGCCGGCCGGCCCGGCGGGAGGAGCCGGCGGCCCGGAACTGTCCCAGGGCGTCAGTGTCGTCCCGTCCCTGTGGTCCAAGGAGGCGCACGAGGATCTCGCCGCCACCAGCCGACGGGCCGTGGCGCTCCGCGAAGTCGTGGGCGTGTCAGCCGGCTTCGCCCGGCAGCTCGGCCCCGCTGACCCGGGGCTCCTGGGCGGGCTGTGACCCCGCCGCGTGCCCGGCGGGCCCCTCGGAAGGGCACGCCCGTGCCGTCCGGGACGGCGTCCGGGGACGGGTGCACGGCGGGTGAGCCGCGGCGCGTTCAGCGTGCGGAGTCGCGCCGGTCCCGGCGGGCGCGGAGGGCCGCCGGCAGCAGCGGGAGCAGCGACAGGACGACGACCACGGCGACCAGCGGCAGCAGATAGTCGTCGATGTGCGGGACGGACGCGCCCAGGGTGTACCCGGCGAGCACCAGCGCCTGCGACCACAGCACACCGCCCAGCGTCTGCCAGAGGGCGAAGGTCCGCGCCGGCACGCCCAGGGCCCCGGCCACCGGGTGCAGGACCGTCCGCAGCAGCGGCACAAACCGGCCGATCACCAGCGCCTTGCCGTAGCCGTAGCGCGCCAGCAGCCGTTCCGCCCGCGCCGCCGCGCCCTTCACCCGCCCGTTGCTCGTGCGCGCGAGCAGCGCCCGGCCGCCGTGCCGTCCGATCAGGTAGCCGACCTGGCCGCCCGCCACCGCTCCGATCGCCGCGCACGCCAGCACCTGCCACAGCGCCAGCCGCGGCGGCTGCTGCGCGCTGCCCGCGCACAGCACGCCGGCCGGGAACAGCAGCGTGTCCCCGGGCAGGAAGAAGCCGACGACCAGCAGACCCGACTCGGCGAAGACCACGGCCAGGACACCCAGCGCGCCGAAGGCGGCCAGCACCGAGGCGCTGTCCATCGGGTTGACGGCGATCAAAGGCCACGCCTCCCGGCCTCCTCGGGGACCCTGTCCGCTCCCCAGCATGGCGCGACCGGCGCACCTGTGCGCGCCGGTCGCGCAGAGCGGCCGGACGCACCGGCACCGGTGTGCGAGGATCACCGGCCGGGTGACCCGGAGCATCAGCATCGGCGCTGCGGCGCCGGGCCTCGGCTCACCGGTCCTGCCGTGTGTTCACCAGCTGATCCTGGCGGCCACCGGCAGGTGGTCGCTGCCGGTGGCCGGCAGCACCCAGGCACTGTCCGGCCGCACGCCGCGGACCAGGACCTGGTCGATCCGCGCCACGGGGAACCTCGCCGGCCAGGTGAAACCGAAGCCGTTCCCGGCCTCCGCCTGGGCCGACCGCATCCGCGAGGTGACGCCGGCGAGCGCGCGGTCGTCCACGGTGCCGTTCAGGTCGCCGAGCAGCACCACCCGCTCGTTCCGCTCGGCGGCGAGGGCCTCGGCGAGCGCCTTCGCGCCGCGGTCCCGGCTGTCCGTCCAGAAGCCCCTCCTGGGCAGCACGCGTACGGAGCCCAGATGGGCCACGTACACCGCCAGCGGACCCCGGTCCGTGGCCACCGTGGTGCGCAGCGCCCGGTTGTAGGTCATCTTGACGGCGGCCGGTTTGGTGTCCCCCAGCGGCCCGTAGTCCATCTTGACGTCGACCGGCCGGGTGTCCGACAGCGGCAGCTTGCTCCACAGCCCGACCGTGCCCCGCACCGTGTGGTACGGGTACGCCCGCGCCAGTTCCTTCTCGTAGGTGCCCCGGGCCCGCTCGGTGAGTTCCACCAGGGCCAGCACGTCCGCACCGGAGGCGGCCAGGTGGCGGGCGGTGCCGGCCGGGTCGGGGTTGGCGTCGCCGACGTTGTGCTCGGCCACGGTGAGCTCGCCGCCCGGGCGGGACCTGTCGCCGAGCAGCCCGCCGAAGAGGTGCAGCCACACCACGACCGGAAGCAGCAGCGCGACCACCGCGGAGGGGGACCGACGCCACAGCGCGCCGGTGAGCAAGACGGGGACGGGCAGGCCGAACCACGGCAGGAAGGTCTCCACCAGGCTGCCGAGGCCGCCGCGGTCCGTGATCCGCGCGTGCAGCAGCAGGACCAGGCCGAGCAGCACCGCCGCCCCCGCGAGCACCGGCCCGCGCTTCCAGGGCCCCGGCCGGGAGGCGGCACGCACCGCCCGGCGGATGCGTGCCCGCCGGGGCCCGGCGCCGGGATCCCGGCGGCCGGCGCCGCCCTGCCCGGCCTCGTGTTCCGTCGTTCCTGCTGATGGTGCGGTTCGGCGCATGCCACCAGTCAAGGGAACGCGGTGTTGCCTGCTCGTATGCGTTTTTCCATACGCCGACGATAGGGGCCGGGTCATAGCATCACGTGCATGCGCGTGCTGATCGTCGAGGACGAACCGTACATGGCGGAAGCCATCCGCGACGGCCTGCGTCTGGAGGCGATCGCGGCCGACCTCGCGGGCGACGGCGACACCGCGCTGGGCATGCTGGGCACCCACACCTACGACATCGCCGTACTCGACCGCGACATCCCCGGGCCTTCCGGTGACGAGATCGCCCGGCGCGTCGTCGCCTCCGGCAGCGGCATGCCGATCCTCATGCTCACCGCCGCCGACCGCCTGGACGACAAGGCCTCGGGGTTCGGACTCGGCGCCGACGACTACCTCACCAAACCCTTCGACCTCCGCGAACTCGTGCTCAGGCTCAGGGCACTCGACCGCAGGCGCGCCCACAACAGGCCGCCCGTGCGGGAGATCGCGGGGCTGCGGCTGGACCCGTTCCGCCGCGAGGTGCACCGGGACGGCCGCTACGTCGCGCTGACCCGGAAGCAGTTCGCGGTGCTCGAAGTCCTCGTCGCGGCCGAAGGCGGTGTCGTCAGCGCCGAGGAACTCCTGGAACGCGCGTGGGACGAGAACGCCGACCCCTTCACCAACGCCGTGCGCATCACCGTGTCGGCCCTGCGCAAGCGTCTCGGCGAACCGTGGGCCATCGCCACCGTGCCGGGCGCCGGCTACCGCATCGACACGCCACCGGGGGCCGTGTCCGAAGGGCCGGACCGTGGATAGAGCGCCCGGGACGAGCGTCCGCCTCAGACTCGCCCTCAGCTACGCCGGATTCCTCATGGTCGCGGGTGCCTTGCTGCTCGCCGCCGTGTGGCTGTTCCTGCTGCGGTACGTCCCCGAGCGCGCGCTCCTCGTCAGCAGCGACACCCCCACGCACGGTGTCTTCCCCGTCCGGTCCGGCCTCCTGCGCGCCTTCGCGCCGTCGGCCGCCGCGGTACTGGTCTTCCTGCTGGTCTTCGGACTCGTGGGGGGATGGATCCTCGCCGGGCGCATGCTCGCCCCCCTGAGCCGGATCACCGACGCCACACGCAGGGCCACGCACGGATCGCTCTCCCACCGCATCCGGCTGCCGGGCCGCGAGGACGAGTTCCGCGAACTCGCCGACGCCTTCGACACGATGCTCGCCCGGATCGAGACGCACGTCGCCGAACAGCAGAGGTTCGTGGCCAACGCCTCTCACGAGTTGCGCACCCCGCTGGCCATCTCGAAGGCGCTTCTCGACGTGGCCCGCACCGATCCGGGCCGAGACACCGGCGAACTCGTCGACCGCCTCCACGCCGTCAACACCCGGGCGATCGACCTCACCGAGGCACTGCTCCTGCTCAGCCGCGCCGAACAGCGGTCCTTCACCCGGGAACCCGTCGACCTGTCCCTGGTGGCGGAAGAAGCCACCGAGACACTTCTCCCCCTCGCCGAGAAGCACGGCGTCACCATCGAGACCGGCGGCGACATCACCCCCACGAGCGGGTCGCGGGCGCTCCTGCTCCAGCTGACCGTGAACCTGGTGCACAACGCGATCGTCCACAACCTGCCGGACCAGGGCGCCGTCCGGGTCAGCACCGGCGTCGGCCCCCGGACCGTGGTGCTCACCGTGGAGAACACGGGCGAGAAGCTCGACCCGCAGCTGATCCCGACGCTCACCGAACCGTTCCAGCGGGGCACCGAACGCGTCCGCACCGACCACGCGGGCGTCGGCCTCGGCCTGGCGATCGCCCGGACCATCACGCACGCGCACGACGGGACACTCACCCTCACCCCGCGCGCCGTCGGCGGTCTCCTCGTCACCGCCGAACTACCCGCGGCAGGCCCCGCACACCGGCGCTGAGAGCGACGACGTGGTCGCGGGGCTCAGCGGGCCAGCGGCACCCACGTGCCGTGGGGTGCGACCCGCAGCAGGGAGGAGAGGCCGGCCTCGTGGAAGGCCAGTTCGATCTCGGACAGCCCTTCGGAGAAGTGGGCCCAGCCGTCGTAGTGGGCCGGTACGACCGTCCGCACCCCCAGGACGGCGGCAGCGGCGGCGGCCCGGCGGCTGTCCAGGGACAGGGGACGCCCGTCGAACTTCGCCGGCACGCGTGCCGCTCCCGCGTGCAGGACGGCCGCGTCGATGCCGGGCACCCGGCGGGAGATCTCCGCGACCGTGCGCATCGAGGCGTTGTCGCCGCTGACGTACACGGTCGGGAGCCCCTGCCCGGACAGCACGAACCCGATGACCTCGCAGTTGACGTTGCCGTCCGCGTCGCGTTCGCCGTCCTCGGGTCCGTGCACGGCGGGGACGGCCAGTACGGTCAGATCGCCGCCGCCGTCCGGCCGGGGCAGGCGGTGGCCGGTCCACGGGGAGAGGCCGACGGCGGGTGAGCCGAGCCGCTCCGCCGCGAGCGGCCCGGTGAGCACCAGCGGGGCGCTCTGCGCGAACGCGCGGCCCCGCCCGTCGAGGTTGTCCGGGTGGGCTTCGTGGCTGACCAGGACGGCGTCGACCGGTCCCACCGCGTCCTCGCCTGCGGCGGGCCCGGCGGTCTTGGTGAGGTACCCGTGGGGACCCGCGTCGTCGAAGGTCGGATCGCTGACGATCCGCAGGCCGCCGATGTCGATGACGGCAGTCGGACCGCCCAGCACGGTGACCGCGCATTCCTGCCGGGACAGCCCTGTGCTCATCTTCGTCCTCGCAGCGTGTTCGGGATGGTTCACACCGTCGAGGCTAACGATGCCCCGGCGGCCCGCGAAATGCCCGCGCGGACGCGTCCATGCGTCACCGGCATGGACGCCGCCTCACCTGGTCGCAGCGGGTGTCACCCCGCCGCGGCCCGGCAGGGGGCGTCCGTTCGCCCGGTACCGGTGTCGGGCCCCCGGAAAATGCAGGGCTCCGGTAGGACGATCGCCGTACCGTGGCGGCATGCTCGATGAAGACGGTTACTTCGGGGAGTCCGTCGCCGCGTCGTACGACGAGTCGTCGGCGGAGATGTTCGACCAGCGGGTCGTGGGGCCCGCCGTGGATCTGCTGGCGGAGCTGGCCGGGGACGGAGGGCGGGCGCTGGAGTTCGGGATCGGGACCGGGCGGGTCGCCCTGCCGCTCGCGGCGCGTGGC
Organism: Streptomyces sp. NPDC031445; assembly: GCF_055581365.1. Classification (NCBI taxonomy): domain Bacteria; kingdom Bacillati; phylum Actinomycetota; class Actinomycetes; order Kitasatosporales; family Streptomycetaceae; genus Streptomyces; species Streptomyces sp. NPDC031445. The sequence goes on along the minus strand of NZ_JBVIJO010000018.1, from coordinate 10,816 downwards.
GTCCAGGTGCACGGCATCGACATGTCCCGGGCGATGGTCGAGCGGCTGCGGGCCAAGCCCGGCGGGGACGGGATCGGTGTCACGATCGGGGACTTCGCGACCGCCGAGGTCGGCGGGACGTTCTCGGTCGCCTACCTCGTCTACAACACGATCATGAATCTGACCTCGCAGGACGCCCAGGTGGACTGCTTCCGCAACGCCGCCGCCCACCTGGAGCCCGGCGGCTGTTTCGTCATCGAGGTCGCCGTGCCCGATCTGCGGCGGCTGCCGCCGGGGCAGAACGCCGTGCCGTTCCGGGTGGGTGAAGGGCGGCTCGGCTTCGACCTGTACGACGTGGCCAGCCAGTCCGTCAGCTCGCACCACGTCTCCGTCCAGGACGGCCGCGGCAGCCACCTGGCCGTCCCGTTCCGCTACGTCTGGCCCGCCGAGCTGGACCTCATGGCCCGGCTGGCCGGGATGCGGCTGCGGGAGCGGTGGGACGGGTGGACGCGCGAGCCGTTCACCAGCGAGAGCCGGCAGCACGTGTCCGTGTGGGAGAAGGCCGCGGGCTGAGGCGGTCGGAGTCCCGTCCGCCTCCTCGATGCGGGCCCCCTGCCGGCGGCGCGGCCGGGAGCACGGCCGTCCGCTCCGGCACGGCGGCGCCCAGGGCACGCCCGGCAGGGGCGCCCGACGGATGTCTTCCCGGGGCAGGCGCCCCCGTTCCCCGTGTCTAGAAGAAGCCCAGCTTCTTCGGCGAGTACGACACCAGGAGGTTCTTCGTCTGCTGGTGGTACAGGCTTGATCAACGCTCCTGACCTGCGACAACTTTCTGGAAGGAGACACGAGCGGCCTTCTGGTCCGCGCATGGTCCGGATCTCGCTGCTGGGCCGCTCTCCAGGCTCTCGTGTGAAGGGAGCGCCGACAATCTTGATGCCTCGTTGCTCATACCGCCCGAGCCGGCGGCGGATGAAGGGGCCTGGGTGGACGGCGGCTGAGGGCTGTCCCGTCACTGTGGTTGCGGAACAGCCCTAAGGCGCTCGGGCTCCTCCACAGATGTCGCTCGTCCAGGGTCCCGAAGCGCACGTCTCCGCGTTCAAGGTCGACGAGGATGGGCCAGCAGTCCAACAGCTGCTCTCTCACATCACGCGAAGTGAGGTACTGCACAGAGTCGTAAGGCACGATGAGGAGCCCGTTGCTTCCACGGGCCCGCCTGGGTCGATGGCGAGAGGCGGCTCGTCATCGCGTTGGCTGTGCGCGAGAAACGTCACCGCGATTCACAGGACCTCGTCTTGCTCCATCATCCCTCTTCAGTTCGTCGACTCGGAGAAGGCACCCTGACCGGCCTGGGATGATCTTGGCGTGGCTGGTGTGATCACGGCGTCGGTGCTCCCTGGCTAGCTCCGTTCACCGGGCTCAGCTCGCGGCAGTTCGGGAAGCCGGTGACGGTGCTGCGACGCGAGGGTGCGGGCGCGGTCCGCAGGGGCCGGCCGTGGAGTCTTCCGCTGGAGGGCCGAGCCCTGCCGCTTGCGGCGGACTGGCGAACGAACCTCACGACGCGGCAGCTCGCCCCGCTGTTCGGGGTGTCGAAGTCGGCGGCAGACCCGATCACCGACCACCTCGGGCCCATGTTCGCCCTCCAGCCCCGCAAACGGTTCGCCAAGGACACCGTGCTCATCGTGGACGGCACCCTGGTCCCCACCCGGGACCACGCTGTGGCCAAGCGGTCGAAGAACTATCGGGCGCTACCCGCAGCAAGAGGTCGATCTCCTTCCCGGGGCGCGGCTGCTGCTGTACACCGACGGTCTCGTCGAACGCCGGGGGCGCTCCACATACGACGGTCTGCGGCCGCTGGGCGAACTGCTGGCCGGCCCGGTCGGCGAGATCGAGGCCGACTGCGATTCCCGGCTTGCCACCCTGCCCGACGGACAGCACGACGACGACATCGCCCTGCTATGCCCGCACCAGCTCGAGGATGCCTCGCACCAAGCGGTGACGGTGACCCGTGAATATCCTTCAGTATCCGCGGCGGTGTCGACGCCCGTGATTCCGTGTCCCGAACGATGCGGGTATGGGGTCACCCGCATGTGGCGAACGACCTCATGCTCCTGGCGACGAGTTGGCCAACACCGTGCGGCACAGGAACTCCCTTACGCGTCGAACTGCGACGAAGCGGTGAGCGCGTCGTCCTGGAGGTCACCGACAGCCTGGCGCCCACAGGCCCCACGCTCACTCTCGTCTCACGCCGCGGCGCAGGTCACACAGTCGTCCGGTGAGTGGCCCCATCGACCACCACACCACTGCCCAACTGCTCGGGCACTTCGCGGCCGAAGAAGTGCAGGCGGTGCCCCTGTTGATCCTGGAGCTGAGCGAGGCCGACTTCTGCGACGAGTGCACTGGGCGCCTTCGTCCCCTCCGCCGACGCCGCTCGGACTCCGGACACCGCTTCGGACCGACCGGCCTGCAACCAAGGGTCCGGCGCATCCCGGACGTCACCCATCCGACATCCGTCCTGCCGCTGTACGCCTCAGTCGAAGAAGCGCCGCCCCCGGCCTGAGGCGCGCGAGAAGGTGTCCCGTCGTCCGACAGCTACTCGGTGGTGATCACCCAGATGAGATCGCACACCCTGATCTGGAGTTCGTCCGGATAAATGCTGTAGTTGAAAAACACGGGATCGTTGAACACGGCCATGCTGTACCAAGTGACACCGCGAATGGTCATGGGCAGCCCTGGTGGCGGATTGCCGGATTCGACTGCACTGCCGACTTCCAGCGCCAGGGCATTCAAGAACCGCACGATATTGTCGTGTAGATCCACGAAGCCTGAGGCGCGCATCTGACTGAGCACTTTCGACGCAGTGATCTGCGCGACTGCGGTCCACCCCTTTGACCCCGGATTCATCGCTCTTCCGTCTCCGGCTCGAGCTCGACGAGTCCTACGCCCGCGACTGTGTCATCCAGACGCTGGTCCCGGCCCGGCACCGTTTCAAACATCGCTTCGAGCCACCACGTCATCAGCGCAGCATCCAGTTCGGCTCCCTGTCGAGCATGGCGCACGACAGCGTGAAACTCATCGCGCCGGGCAGGGGGGAGCGCGTCGGTGATAGCGGCGATGCTGCGTGGGATCGCCGCTGTCCGGGTGCTGCTCTGCTGTGGATACTCGTCCTTCGCGCTCACTCGCGTCCCCTCGCGGAATAGGTCCCTGCAGACGTGCCGCTCACTGTACGTCTGCGGTACGTCACGCGGGTCGAGTACGCGGAATTCCCGATATCGGCTGATCCCGCAATCGCCGGACGGATCCTGTCGCCGACCGGAGCAAGACGACAGCCGCACCGCGTGGGGCCTCCGACTGGCATGCGGGCCGCAGGCAGATGAAGGCCCAGGCCGTCGCTGCCACGGGCGCAGCGCACGGCGGGCGGCGTCCTGGTTCGGGTGCTCAGGGGTACCCGCGGTGAAGCGCTGATTGCCGGCAACCAGCAGCTCGAAGGCTTCGCGGGGAGTCAGAGGCTGGGTCTGGGGCGTCATGGATCGCAGCTCAAGAGCAGGCTTCACCCCTCGCACCGCCTGGTCCGCCTCTACGCGTGGCGGGCACGCGGCTCAACGTCTTCCGCTCGGGGAAGTCAAGGGTCAGCCGATACGCGGAAACGACCCGCACGTGCCTGTTGGCGTTTGATCCGGACAGGCTGACCGGCGGGGACCGTTCGTCGTGAGGTGCGGCGCGTCTGTGTGTGTTCGGCAATCCGGGGAAGATGAGTGCTGCCGACCAGGAGCTGTCGCTCACGGTCGAAAAGGAGAAGCCGGTGGATAGCATCCCCGGCCTGCTGGTGCGGAGACTGGCCGTGTCCGCTTCCGCCCCTACTGCTACAAGTGGATCGGCGAGGGGAGGGACGTGTGAGCGGGCGGACCCCCGGTGCCGTGAAGAAGCGTTTCGCGCTCTGCCCGGCCGCACTCGAGCGTAATGATCGCTCCACACAGCAGTGCGCAGCCGTCCGCGCTGCGCGCCGTGGTCAAGGAGTCAGGCGTGGCCACGGGCACGGTGAAGTGGTTCAACGCGGAAAAGGGCTTCGCCTTCGTTGCCCAGGACGATGGTGGCCCCGATGTGTTCGTCCACTGTTCGGCCATCGTCGCCACCGGCTACCGGGAGCTGCAGGAAGGCGAGAAGGTCCGCTTCGACATCTCACAAGGACCCGAAGGCCCCCAGGCCGAGAACGTCACTCCCGTGTGACGACACGGCACGACCCGCAGGCCGGTGCACGCATTGAACCGTCGTGCCGCCTCTCCTGCGTCCTGCCCCAGTGGCGCCAGCGATAGGGGCGTGGGGAGGCTTCTTCCGGGCGGTGGCCAGACGGCGACCTGCCCAGCGGCCGGTGGGCGACTCTTGGCCGGGTGGTGATATCGGCGAGACGCGCCGGCGTCGCACGTATGCGACCAATCCTCAGCTCGCCTGGCCTCGGATTACCCAGGGCTGTTCCGCCCCACCGTGCCGATGGGAGAGCCATTGTGAAGGAACCGGTTTATATCGGCAGTAATCCGACCGCCAAACCTGATCTGCAACAGCTGGTCCAGGAGGTGGCGCTGGGTGATCAGGAGGCTTTCGCCGCGGTCTATGACGTCGTGGCCGGCTCCGTCCTCGGGGTCGCCCGTGCGGTTCTGCGTGATCAGGCGCAGTCGGAGGAGGTGGCGCAGGAGGTGCTGGTGGAGGTGTGGCGCACCGCTCCCCGCTACCGGCCCGAACGTGGCACGGCCATGAACTGGATCCTCACCCTCGCCCACCGGCGGGCGGTGGACCGGGTCCGCTCGGTGGAGGCCGCGGCGGCCCGTGACACCAAGGCTGCGTTGCTTGAGCATCAGCCGGCATACGACGAGGTGACCGAGCAGGTGGAAACGCGGCTGGAGCAGGAGCAGGTGAGGCGCTGCATGCGCACCCTGACCGAGCTGCAGCGCCAGTCGGTCACGCTCGCCTACTACCGGGGGCTGACCTACCGGGAGGTCGCCGAAGCACTCGCCCTGCCGCTCGGGACCGTGAAGACCCGGCTGCGCGACGGGCTCATCCGGCTCCGCGACTGCCTGGGGGTGACCGCATGACCACGACCGATCTGCACGCGCTGACCGGCGCCTACGCCGTGCACGCGCTGGACGGTGAGGAACGGGCCGCCTTCGAGTGTCACCTGGCCGGCTGTGACGCCTGCCAGCAGGAGGTCGCCGAATTCACCGCCACTGCCGGACGTCTGGCCCTGGCTTCCACGGTGCGCGCGCGCCCCGTGATGCGAGAGCAGGTACTGCAGCACATCACGACCGTGCGGCAGGTGCCGCCTGGGGCCGCCCCGCTGGAGCGGGTGCGCCGTGGCGCACGCCGGGGGCGTGGCCTGGCCCGGTGGGCGCTGGCCGCGAGTGTGGCCGCCGCTGCCGCGTTCGGTGGAATCGCCGTGTGGCAGTACGAACGTGCCCAGGACGCATCACGCGCGGCCGCCCAGGCGCAGCGGCACGTCACGGACCTGGCGGAGGTGCTGGCCGCGCCTGATGCCAAGTCTCGTTCGGTGAGGGTGGCGGGCGGTGCGGGCACCCTGGTGGTTTCCGCCGGCCGGGACCGGGCCGTGTTCGTCGCCTCGGGGATGTCGGCGCCGCCGCGGGGCAAGGTGTACCAGCTGTGGTTCGCCGACGGTGGGAAGATGCGCTCCGCCGGCCTGATGGACCCCGACCGCAGTAGCCAGGCCGTGCTGATGCAGGGTGCGGTCGACGGTGCCTCCGGAGTCGGCATCACGGTGGAGCCGACCGGTGGATCGAAGCAGCCGACCTCGACGCCGGTCGCCCTGCTCGGCGTGCCGGCGTGAGGGTCCGCGTGGGAAGCCCACCCGCCTGTGGCCCGGGCTTCCCACGCGGTTCTCAGCCTCGACGCGGCGGCCGAGGGAAGAAGCCGCTGGTGCGGGCCACCTACGCGTCCCACCCAGGACGGCCGGCCATGTGCCGCTACAGCAGCCGTTTCCCGCTTCCGCTGATCAGCAGTCCACTCATCACCAGCGGTGAGACGACGGACACGACAGCGGCCTGCCATGCGCCGTCGCACCCCACGAGGAACAGGCCCCACCAGACGCAGAAGTCCCCGAAGTAGTTCGGGTGCCGGGTCCACCGCCACAGACCCTGGTCCATGATCCGGCCACGGTTGGCCGGGTTCGCCTTGAAACGGGCCAGCTGGGCGTCGCCCACGGTCTCGAAGAACAGCCCGACAACCCAGACGGCCGAGCCGGCGAAGGCCAGGGCGGACAGCGGCCGGGGCGCATACTGGGCCGCTTGCACCGGCAGGGACACCAGCCACACCAGGGCCCCCTGCAACAGGTAGATTATCCGCAGGGCGTACAGATTCCGGTTGCCTCGCGCGCGGGCCAGCATCGCCTCATACCGCGGGTCCTCGCCGTGGCCGCTGCCCCGGCGCGCGATGTGCGCCGCGAGCCTCAGCCCCCATACGACGGTCAGGACGGTCACCAGCACGCGCCGGCCCGGATCACCCTGGCCCCCGGAGAGGCCGAAGGTCACCACGCCCACGGCTGCGAAGGCCACCCCCCAGGCGATGCCGACGACACGGTGCACGCCCAGGTTCCAGGCGATGGCGAAGGTGCCGAGCATGACCGCCAGGGACGTTGCCGCGGCCCATCCGAGGTTGGCAGTGAACGCGTCCCAGGTGAACGCAGTCACTGCTCCTCCCGAAGCTGGTACCAGGCGGCCGCTTCCGCCCCGGTCAGACCGCTGCCGCCCGTGGCTCCAGGGCGTACGGCGAGGAACTGGTCCACCCCCATGCGCCGCTCCTCGAAAGCCAGGGCCCCGCCGACCAGGTACAGCCGCCACACCCGGGCCGTCTCCTCACCCACCAGCCGCACGAAGTCCGCCCACCGTTCCTCCAGCGTGCGGTGCCAGGCGTTGATGGTGCGCACGTAGTGCTCGCGCAGCGACTCCACCGACCGGACCTCGAGGCCCGCCGCCTCCAGCAAGCCGACGGTCTCGCCCATGGGCCGCATGTGCATGTCCGGGGCGATGTACGCCTCGATGAACGCACCCCCACCTGGGGCGCTCGCGCCGCGGGACATCTGCTGGACCAGCACGCGCCCCTGGGGGCGGACCAGCCGGTGCAGGGAGGCGGCGAAGGCGGGGTATTCGTCGTCTCCGACGTGCTCGCCCATCTCGATGGTGGCGACGGCGTCGTAGGTGGAGCCGGTGATGTCCCGGTAGTCCTGGCACACCACCTCCACCCGGTGCTCCAGCCCCCGGACACGGACCTGCTCGCGCACGTACGCGGCCTGCTGCCGGGCCAGGGTGACGGCGGTGACCTGCGTCTTGTGCTGCTCGGCCGCGTACAGGGTCAGTGACCCCCAGCCGCAGCCGATGTCCAGCAGCCGGGCTCCGGGCACGAGGCCGAGCTTGCGGCAGATCAGCCCCAGCTTCGCGCGCTGCGCCTTGGCCGGGTCGGCCTCGGGCTTTTCGTTCGTCCAGTAGCCGCAGGAGTAGGCCATCGTCTCGTCGAGCAGCAGACGGTAGAAGTCGTTGGACAGGTCGTAGTGGTGGCTGATCGCTGCTCGGTCGCGGGCCTTGCTGTGCAGGCCGCCGCGCAGTCGTGCCTGAGTGGCGGGGGCGGGCGGGCGCGGGCCGACGGCGCCGAGCCGCACCGCCTCAGCAACGGCGCGCGTCCAGTCGGTCGGGGAAAGCCGGGGCGCGTGCAGGCCCCGCTCCCGCACGGCGGCCCACATAGCGTGCAGCCCCTGGGCCAGATCGCCCTCCACCTCGAGTTCGCCGGTGACGTATGCCTGGGCGAGGCCGAGTTCACCGGGCTGCCACAGCAGGCGGCGCAGCGCGCGCCGGGAGCGCACGACGACCACGGGAGCGTCGGCGGGTCCGGTCTCGCTGCCGTCCCAGGTACGCAGCCGCACCGGCAGTGGACCGCCGAGCGCGTCCTCGGCAAGGGCGGCCAGCCGGTGTGCAGCGCCGGTACGAGCGGGGGTGCGGGTGGTCGTCATCGCGCCGACTTCTCCTTGGTGAACAGGTAGTGCTGGACGTCCAGGTAGCCGGATCGGAAGCCGGCCTCGGAGTAGGCCAGGTAGAAGGTCCACAGCCGGCGGAACGTCTCGTCGAAGCCGAGGGCGGCGACCTCGTCGGCGCGGTCGGTGAACCGCTCTCGCCACAGGCGCAGCGTTTCGGCGTAGTGCGCGCCGAAGCCGTCCCGGGCGGCCACGTCCAGGCCCGTGTGTGCTCACGAACCGCTTGTTCGATGGCCTGGGGGGAGGGGATCAGGCCGCCGGGGAAGATGTACTTCTGGATCCACGTGTGGGTGTCACGGCTGGCCAGCATCCGTTCATGCGGCATGGTGATGGCCTGAAGCGCCACCCGGCCGCCCGGTGCCAGGCGCTCGTCGAGGATGCGGAAGTAGACGGGCCAGAACTCGGCGCCGACGGCCTCGATCATCTCCACACTGACGATCGCGTCGTACGTGCCGCGTGCCTCCCGGTAGTCGCACAGTTCGATCGAGACCCGGTCGGCGAGTCCCGCCTCGCACATGCGGTTCAGGGCCAGTGCGCGTTGTTCCGTGGACAAGGTGAGCGAGGTGACGTGCGCGCCACGGGCGGCGGCCCGCAGGGCGAGTTCACCCCAGCCCGTGCCGGTCTCCAGCACACGGCTGCCCTCGCGGACACCGGCCAGGTCGAGCAGCCGGTCGATCTTGCGGTGCTGGGCGGCGGCCAGCAGCGACCAGTCGGCGGGAAAGCCACGGAACACGGCCGAGGAGTAGCTGAGCGTCTCGTCCAGGAATAGTGCGAAGAGGTCATTTGACAGGTCGTAGTGACGGCTGATGTTGCTGCGCGACCCGTGCGGCGTGTTGCGCTGCGCGGGGGGCTGCCGCTGCGCCCACAGGCCGCGCAGCCGCTGCAACGGGGCCGGAATCAAGTCGGCGACATGGGCGGCGAGCACAGTGAGCGCACCGACCGGATCGGGTGCATCCCACTCGCCGGCCATGTACGACTCACCGAACCCGATGAGCCCGCAGGTCCCGATGCGGGAGAAGAACGCCTTCGCATCGTGCACCTCTATCAGCGGGCCGCTCAGGCCGAGGGTGGCTCCTTCGGCGAACCGCACGCGCAGGGGCAGTCGCCGCAGGGCGCGTTCCAGTACGGACGCGGTGACGGCCCGTACCGGCCAGGACGCCCGGGGTACGGCGGCCACATCGGGCCAGCGGTCGGCGTCGACGGGCGCGGTCCGCTGGCTGCCGGGGCGGTGGCGGGCGGTGGGACGGGGTTCGACTTGGGTCATGACGCACTCTCCGGGGCGCGGTGGCCCGGGCGCGGCTGCACCGGCAGGCCCCGCAGAAACAGGCGGATGCCGTGGAAGCGGATGGCGGCCGACACCCTCAGGGTCGACCAGGGATGGCGCAGGGCCAGGCCCAGCAAGACCGGGGCCGTCGCCTCGCGGCGCCTGCCGTGGACAGCTGCCGTGAAGGGGGGCTGCCGGGCCGCTGCAGCCGTATGGACAGGCGCAAGTGCTCACCGGGGGGCGGAAGCCGCATCTCGTAGTGGCCGTCCACCGGGTTGAACGGCGATACGAAGAAGGCTTTGGCGGCGGTTGCGGTGCCGGCCGTGTCGGGGCGCAGCAGGTAGGCGTGACGCTCGCCGTAGGTGTTGTGGACCTCCGCCACCACACAGCGCAGGCCGCCGTCGGGGCGGTAGCACCAGTACAGGGTCAGCGGGTTGAAGATGTGTCCGAGGATCCGCGCGTGGGCGAGCATCAGCACCCGGCCGCCGCGCAGATCGATGCCATGCTCGTCCAGGAAGCCGTCGAGGGCGGCCCTGATCGACGGGGCACGGCCCGTGAAGTGGTCGCGGGCGCTGATACGGGCGAGCGGACGCGGCAGCACGGGCAGGTCGTCGATATCGACAAGCCACAGGTAGGTGCGGTGCCGCAACGTGTATCGCTGGGGTGCCCGGCGTACGTGCATGATCGTGCACGGGTACAGGGCCGGTGGTCCCGGCCGTGCCGGTCGCCTGCCGGGGGAAACGGTCACCAGCTCACTCCCAGGGCGGCGGCGGCCTGGACGCCGCTGCGGCAGCCGTCTTCGTGGAACCCCCAGCCGTGATAGGCACCCGCGAAGGCGGTGACGACGGTGTTCAGTTCGGGCAGGCGCCACTGGGCGGCGACCGGCTCGGGCGTGTAGACGGGATGTTCGTAGGTCATGCGGGCCAGCACCAGGTCCGGATCGACGCGGTCCTGGCCGCCGAGGGTGACGAGGTAGGTCTGGGCGGCATCCAGGCGTTGCAGCCGGTTCATGTCGTAGCTCACCCGCACCCGGTCGGCACCGGCCAGGCAGCCTGGCATCAGGTAGTTCCAGGAGGCGCGGGCCCCGCTCGCCCGCGGCAGCAGGGACGTGTCGGTGTGCAGCAGGGTGGCGTTGCGGGAGTAGCGGAAGGCGCCGAGGATCTCCTTCTCGTCCGGGGCGGCGTCGGCGAGCAGGTGCAGCGCCTGGTCGGGGTGGGTGGCGATGACGATGTGGTCGTAGGAGGCGGTGGTGCCGTCGGAGGTGGTCACGTCCACGCCGTCCGTGTGCCGGAGCACTGACCGTACGGGGGTGCCGACGCGTACCTCGTGCAGGCCGGCGACGATCCGGTCGACGTACGTTTTCGAGCCGCCTGTGACGGTCCGCCACACCGGTGACCCGGTGACCGAGAGCATGCCGTGGTGGGCCAGGAACCGGAACAGATACGCCGACGGGTACTTAGACGGTGTCCTATGTGGTGATCGCTCGTTGGGCTGCGTATGGGGCGGGGTACGTGGAGTTGGATTGTTCCGGACGGGCTGTGGGAGATCGCGAA